>JAUXXJ010000010.1 GCA_030681195.1 Rhodocyclaceae bacterium | reverse complement strand
GCTTGAATTCTTCCGTGTGTCGCCGCCTTCTGCGCTCCGCCGGCTTCAATACCAATGTGTCCATGTGTCCACCTCCCAACGAAATGGACACATGTACCCTCAACTACCTCGCCTGGATAGGTGGACGCGTTGGAGGCTTACCGTCCTTCAGCACGCCGATGCGCAACTGGTTGGTATAAGCAGGGATCTGGCCTGAAATTTTCAGGTTGAACAGGCCTTCCTTCTTGATTGCGTAGGCCGCCACGATCAGCGAGCGCACGGTCATGTCCGCCTTGCGTTCGGAAACATGGGTCATCGCCTCGGGTTCGCTACCGGTGGTGATGACCTTCAGCTTGGGGAAATCGCGCCGCACGCGTTCTTCGACCATGGTGCCGCGCGGTAGCACGATGGTCTGCTCGGTCAGATCCTTCGGCTCGCCGATGTAGGGATGCTCTTCGCGCGTGATGATGACGTTCTGGTCGAAAAAGATCGGCGCGGTAAAGATCAGCCACTGCTCGCGTGCCGGCGTCTGGTTGAGAAAACTCATGATCTGGCACTTCCCGCTTTTTGAGGCGGCCAGCGACTCATCCCAGGTCTTGACCGGATACAACTCGATCTTCAGGCCAACGCGTTGGGCTACCAGTTGCACCAGATCGGCGGCGATGCCCTCATGCTGGCCCTGCGCGTTGATCCGCTCGAAAGGCACCCAGTCGGGGTCGACGCACATGTGAACGGTGCCGCTCCGTTCGAGGTAGGCTATTTCCTCGGGGGTGAATTCGATCCCCGGCTGCGTGGCTGCCAGTACATGACCGGTCAGGAACAGCTATGAGGACAGGCCGACCAGGCAGAATGCGCGAACTATTTCTTTTGACATAGCACGATCATAGCCGAGCGTTGCAGCAGGTCGAAGTCGAGACGGTTGAGTGCAGCGCGTACCCATGCCGTGACCGGTGAGACGGGCACGGCGGCAATCCAGTCCTCAATGCCGCTCACATCGCCGTCACCGGCCAGTGTGGCGAGTTCTTGCCACTGGGTAGCCGAGGGTGCCGTCTCGCCAGCGCCGACTTTCAGCACCACTGCCCACAGCGTCGCCAGCAAGACTTCGGACAGGGCGGGTTTGCGCAACACAGCGTCAAATTCGATGTCGCCGCAAACGTCGTCCGGGCGATCCGGTAAAGCCGCCGACAGCAGGATGACTGGCAGCGCAGGTGCGCAGCCTCGCACCTGCTCAAGGACAAACCAGCCGTGGCCCCGTGCCATCATCTGATCCGTGATGACGGCCGCCCAGGTTTGCCCTCGTACCATGCCCACTGCCGCTTCGCCAGAGTCGGCAGTCTGCGTGACAAAACCGGCATCTTCGAGCAGGTCAACCAGCAACTTCAGTTGTAGCGGATCATCATCCACCAGCAGCACACGCGGCCCCGCGCGGGTGGATTGGGGTGTCACTGGCTTGAGCAGGGGTGACGGGGTGACCCGGCGAACTTCCTCCGCCGGCGGCGTGGCGAGTGGGCAGCGCAGCGTGAAGCTGAAACGGCTGCCGCGTCCGAGCTCGCTGCTCACCGTAATTTCGCCGCCCATCTGGCGCACTAGTTCACGGCAGATCGACAGGCCCAGACCATAGCCGGTGCGCTTTTCCCGGTGGACGACTTTGGCTTCGTCCCCGCGCACGAAGGGCTCGAAGATCGTCGGCAGATGCTGGGCGGAGATACCCTCACCGTTGTCCAGCACGGCAAAGCTCAGGACGCCCGACTGATCATCAATTTGTGTGCTGCATTCCAGCCGGATTTCGCCCTGATGCGTATGCCGGTTGGCATTGTTGATCAGATTTTCCAGCACCTGCCGCAGACGCTGGGCGTCGATGGCAACGGCCAGCGGCGGGCTGCCCGAACGCACGCCGACAAAGCGATTGCCCTGCGCCTCGCAGGCCACAGTGGCGCCGGCACACAGTTCGTCCAGCCAGGGATTGAATGAAGTCGGCGCTGGCGAGACGGCGAGTTTGCCTGCTGCTGCGCGCGATTCGTCGAGCAGTTCGTCGATCAGGTCGAGCAGGCGCAGCGCACCTTTTTCGATGCCACGGGTACCCTCATCGAGCGACAGGCGCGCCGAGCCGCGTTGCAACATGCGCGCAAAGCCGAGAATGGTATTGAGCGGCGAGCGCAGTTCATGACTGACGCGAGCGAGAAAGGCCGATTTCGCCTGTTGCAACTGTTCCGCCACCACCAGTCTTTCGGATAACTGACGGGTTTGTTCGACCATGCCGAGCAAAATCAATGGGGCCGCCAGCAGAAAGCCGACCAGGCTGAAATTCATCGCGTCAGACCAGGGCAGTATGCCGAGATTCGCCAATTGACGGGCCGTCTCGACCAGCAGACCCAGCGAAAATGTGGCGGCAAACCAGCGCGCCGGCGCATAACCACGGCGCCAGAGCAGCAGCGGCAGGATGAGACTGGTCAAATGCAGGATCAGCGCATCGATGGCCAGTAGACGCACGCCCACACCATAGCTAAAGAAGCACAGGAGGGTGGCGAACACCGCGAACCAACCCAGTATCGCAAGCAGTTTGTCAGCGACTGGAAGCTGTTGCGCGGTATCGAGTGCAGAGGCCACTACCCTGCTCAGAGAAAATACCGCCAGTCCGGCAAACACGGCCAGGACCTGCAACGGCGGCGTCTGGTCCGCCGGCCACAGATAGAGCCCGATCAGGTTTTTCCGCGCTGCCTCGACGCCTGCAATGCCGATCAGCATCAGGCACAACCAGAGATAGCGGGCCTGGCGCAGACGGATGAAAACGAGCAAGGCGAGCATTGCGCTTACCAGCACGCCGGACAACATCGCCACCGTACCCAGCATGCGGTTCCCCGCCGTAAAGCGATAGGCCTGCGGCTCCCAAAGCGTGGTGCCCATGTCGGTTGCACCACGCGCCTCGACCCGGATCAGTACTTGACGATTTCCTCCCGGTAGCAGCGTGAGCGGAAACACCGCATCCGTTGCCACGATGGGTTTTTCTGCCAGCGCCACATTGCGCCCCGAGCGCATCACCTGCCAGTCCTGGCCGTTTTGCAGGTACAGCGTGACGGCATTGATCTTGGCGGTGCCCACCACCAGCCAGCGGGTAACCGGTTGCGACCCAGAATGCAGCAGCGAGACGCGTAGCCAGAACACCCCGGCGTTGAAGCTTTGCAGCAAATCCTTGCGTGCCACGGCGCGAAACTCGCTCTCCATCGCCGCCACTTCGCTGAAATGAAATTCACCCCTGGGGTCGTGCAGCAGGGCGATGTTGTTCGACAGATCCATTCGCTCGGCCTGCGTATCCAGCGCCACTGTCGCGGCCTGCGCGGCCGGTATGCAAAGGGAAAACAGCAGAATGAGCGCAATCAGTCGCATGGCACTTACACCGCGCTGTCGCCCGCCTGACCTGCGGCTGACTGGCTGATCCGCTGCCGAAAGTCACGTGGCGTACATTCAAAGCGTTCCTTGAAGGCAGTAGCAAAGTTCGCTGGCGACGAATAGCCGCAATGGGCGGCAATGTCGGCAATCGGCGTATCGGTTTGCGACAACAGCTGCCGCGCCAGGCGCAGGCGCTGCTCGCGCAACCAGCCAAATACCGGCAGGGCGAAGGCCTCGTGAAACGCTTCGTTAAGCCGCTTCTCGTTGGTGCCCAACTGCTTGGCCAGCGCTTCGGGCGAAGGCGGGCGAGCCAGATGCTCCAGCAGCAGCGCCGTCGCGGCTGCCACCAGCGCGGACTGGCCTGCATTGGCATTGACCGTCACCTTCGGCGCCTCGCCAAGCCGGCGTGAAAGTTCCAAATGAATACCCAGTCGCGCCAGCACTTCCTCCTCGCTGACATAGGGTTTGATGATGTAATCCACCGCCCCGAGCGACAGGCCCGTCAGACGATCTTCCTTGTCTTCGGCCGAGGTCAGGAAGATCACCGGAATCGCCTGCGTGCGCGGGTCGGCCTTCAGCCGCCGGATCGTACCGAAGCCATCCATGCCCGGCATGCGCACATCAAGCAGGATCAGGTCGGGCTGCTTCAGCGCCGCCTTGCGGTAGCCATCCAGGCCGTCGAAACTCACCAATGTGCGCCATTTGCGGGCCGACAGCATGTCGATCAGCACGCGCAACTCCGTGATCGAGTCGTCGATCAGCAACAGGGTCGGCGCGGCGGGTGTGGCAGGGCTCATTCGAGATGCGTGGTTTTGCAGGGCCCACAGGCTACCAAGAGATGCGAAAAGGGGTGGTGCCCGACAGGATAAATATTCCCTGATGTAAAACTATTGGCTGCTGCAGCAAAAGTCGGCGCTGGCGGAACGGCGCCGCAATTGACCATCAGCAAAAAATATTCTCTCTAACAAAAGTTCCATCCGCCTCGGCAAAAACGCCCCCAGCGAACCCTCGCTAGCATCGGCCCCTTGAAATTTTCAGCACCTTTCCTGAGGGACGAGCACTATGAAAAGCAATGGGTCGATGAACCGCGTTTACCGCGTCGTCTGGAATGCCGCCAAATCCGTCTGGCAGGCTGTGTGCGAAACCGGCAAGGCGCACGGCAAGCAAAAGTCCGCGCGCAGCCTACGCCGTGCCACGGCGCTTGCCGGCATCGTATTCGCTGGCGGCGCACTCGCTGCCCCTGCCTCCAACGAACTACCCACCGGCGGCACGGTCGTGTCAGGCAGCGCTACGATCACCGCCAGTGACGCGAACATGACCATCCTGCAAACCACGCAGCGCACCGCGATTGACTGGGCTACCTTCAACATTGGCAGCGCGGCGCATGTGCATTTCGAGCAACCCAGCGGCGGCGCAGCGCTCAACCGCGTACTCGACACCAACGCCAGCCAGATTTACGGCAAGCTGACTTCGACCGGCCAGGTGTTTCTGGTCAACCCCAACGGCGTGTTCTTCGCCCCCGGCGCGCAGGTCGACGTCGGTGGTCTCGTCGCTTCGACGCTCGCCATCAGCAACACCGACTTCATGGCCGGTAATTACACGTTCGCGGGCAGTAGCAGCAACGCCATCATCAACCAGGGCAACATCAAAGTCGGCGCTGGCGGGACGGCGGCCCTGATCGCCGCCAAGATCACCAACACCGGCAGCATCGAAGCGCCGCAAGGCAATGTGCTCCTCGGCGCCGGCAGCAAGGTCACGCTCGACATGGGCGGCCCGGTGAAAATTCAGGTGGAACAGGGCGCGATTGATGCGCTGATCGAACAGGGCGGGGCGATCAAGGCAGACGGTGGGTTGGTGTATCTCTCCGCTAAGGCGGCGGGTGACTTGGTCAGCACCGTCATCAACCATACCGGCATTACCGAAGCACAAACGCTGGCAACCGGAGAAAGCGGTCAGATTTACCTGATGGGTGGCATGGACAACGAGCGCATTGTCGTTGGCGGTACGCTGGATGCCAGTGCGTCGAACGGCGGTAACGGTGGTTTTATCGAAACCTCGGCTGCGATTGTGCAGATCGACCCGCAGGTGAATGTCACTACCCTTTCATCACAAGGCAACACCGGCACATGGTTGATCGATCCAACCAACTTCACCATCAGCGCCGGCGCGGCGGCACAGACCGACAGCGGCATCGGCGCGGATACGCTTTCCACCGCGTTGAATAGCAACAATGTCACCATTCAGACGGCCGGGGATGGAGGTGGTAATGGTGACATCACCGTTGGTTCGGCAGTCACAAAATCGAGTGGTTCGGTAACGACATTGACTCTGGCTGCCCACCGCAACATCCTCGTCAATGCGGCAATATCCGGTTCGTCGGGCAGTTCGCTGAATGTGGTTCTGGCAGCGCGGGCCGCCGGGGGGGCAACGGGTAATGTGCAAATCAACGCATCTATTAAAAGTTTCGGCGGCAATATCACGATCGGTGGTGGCGATGCAACGGCGAGTGGGTATGCCATTGCCAGTGGTAGTTCCAACACTGGTGGAGTTACCGTCGGCAGTAGTGCCGTTGTTGACGCCACAGGCGATGGCTCTGGAACTGCTGATGCGACGCTCCCAACCGTTGCCACGGGTGGCAATATCGCGATCCGCGGCAAGGGCAATACGACTGCCATCGACAGTGGCAACTGGGGAGTTCAGGTCCAAGACGGTTCAATCGTCAGCGGTGGTAGCGGGAACATCTCCATTGAAGGGCATGGTGGAAACGGTGCGAGTCTCGGAACTTTTTGGTCGGTAGGTAGTGGCGGCGTAGTGCTTGAGGCGGATGCTTATGTCAAGACCAACACCGGTAGTGTCACGATCAAAGGCTATAAAGGGACGGGCGGTGACCAGTATGGGATCGTTTCGACCGAGTCGAGCAAACTCATCGGCACCAACGGGCAATTGCTGTTCGAAGGCGATACGTTAGCGATCCGTAATGGCACCCTGACTATTGCTGCAGGACAAGACAGTGACATCAAAGTGCCGATCGTGGGAAGTAATGGCGAGGGGGGGGAGGCGGTCTATGGATTCACTAAGACGGGGGCAGGCATTTTGAACCTCTGGGGTGATGCCCAATTGTGGAATGATAGCCCCCCAACCAATACGGCAACCTCAAGAACCACCGGAACTTTTACGGATGCAGCCAGCAGCGTCAACATAGTATCGCTGACAGCTAATCAGGCACTCTTTGCCTTTTCTACCAGGCCAGCCACAGTTAACTCGGTTGCCACCTCATCTGCTGCTGCCATCGTTGGTGGTGGGGGTGGTGGGGGTGGTTCGTCATCAACAACCACGACGACAACCACGACAACAACCAACACAGTGCCCAAGGACACGGCCGTT
The DNA here is from genome assembly GCA_030681195.1 of Rhodocyclaceae bacterium. GTDB lineage: Bacteria > Pseudomonadota > Gammaproteobacteria > Burkholderiales > Rhodocyclaceae > Sulfuricystis. The sequence goes on along the minus strand of JAUXXJ010000010.1, from coordinate 87,855 downwards.
TCCACGGCGCAAGGTACGGCGACACAGCCGGTCATCAATTCCTTAATGACTGCCAACGTGCTTTCCCCCAGCGCGCCAGCCTCTACGGATCTCAGTGGAGGGCTGGCATTCGTTGAAATTGGCGGCCCGCAGGGACAAGGCGGAGGCGATACGACGAATGTCCAAAATATGTCCGCACCTCCACAGGATGGTCTCGGTCGCGATCCCTTCGGCTTTATGCGTGTCTTCGTCGTCAATGGCGGGGTGAATTTGCCGCCCCTCGCCCTTGGCGCACCGGGGCAGACAAACCAGAACGACGCCAACCAATAACTCTCCGCAGACATCGCCATGACGACATTTCGTTTTTCTTTGCTGGCCGCCTCGCTTGCTGCGGCCTTTCCTCTTGTCTCGTTCGCCCAGCAAGCCCCCGACGCCGGCCAGACGCTGCAACAACAGCAACAGGCACCGCAACTGCCGCGCACCGGCCCGGCCATCGATGTGCAAAGCCCGGCGGTCGCCACCACCACGCCAGGCGGTGCCGAAGTGACGCTTTCCAGCCTCAGCATCGGCGGAGCCTCCATCTTCACCGAAGCCGAACTGCTCGCTGTGCTTGGCGAATTCGCCGGCAAGTCCTACGACCTCGCCGGTCTGCGGGGCTTGGCCGAGCGCATCTCGGCGCACTACCGGGCCAACGGCTACCCGTTTGCCCGCGCTTTCATCCCCGAGCAGTCGATGGCCGACGGCAAGCTGCGCATAGCAGTCGTCGAAGGCCGCTATGGCAAGGTTCAGGCCTTGGGCGACGCGGAACTGGCCGAACCGGCGCAGGGCTTTCTCTCTTCTCTTGCCCCGGAATCGGTCATCGACGGCGCCTCACTGGAGCGCACCACGCTGATCCTCGACGATCAGCCCGGCATCAAGATCGCCCCCATCATCCGCCCCGGTCAGGAACTGGGCACCGGCGACCTTGACGTGCGTGTCGAACGTACCCCCGGCTTCAGTGGCGATATCGGTCTCGACAACCACGGTAACCGCTTCACCGGCGAGCACCGGGTACGTGCCAACATGCAATGGGACAGTCCCTTTACCTTTGGCGACCAGGTCACCGCCCGGGTGCTCTACTCCGACGAAGACATGTGGCTCGGCAGCCTGGGCTACAGCCTGCCCTTGGGCAGCAGTGGCTTGCGTGGCAACGTCGGCTATTCCCACACCTACTATGAACTGGCGAAGAACTTTGCCAACCTTGGCGCCAAAGGTACGGCCAAGGTCACCACGCTGGGGGTGACCTATCCGCTCATCCGCTTGCAGAAGGCCAACCTCAACCTGGCCGCCACCTATCAGCACAAGAAACTCAACGACAAGCAACAACTAGCCGCCACCAATGACGATAAATCGAGCGACAGCCTGCCTGTTGCACTGAACTTCGACCGGCGCGACGGTCTGTGGGGCGGCGGTATTACCTACGGCAGCCTCAGCTACACCCTGGGCAACCTCAAACTGAATAGCACCCTGGAAAACACCGACCGCACCAGCGGCCAGAACACGCGCGGCAGTTTCGACAAGTGGAACCTCGACATCGCCCGCGTGCAGGCAACCCCTATCTCTAACCTGATCCTGTTCGGCCGGGTCTCGGCACAGTGGGCTGGCAAGAACCTCGACAGTTCCGAAGGCTTCAGTCTTGGCGGTGCCAATGGCGTGCGTGCCTACCCGAGCGGCGAGGGCAACGGCGACGAAGGCTGGTTGGTGCAGATGGAAGTGCGCTACAACATGGGCCCTTACAGTCCTTACCTGTTCCATGATTCCGGCCGGGTGACGCTGAACGCCAACAACGGGCTGACGACACCGGCGAATCCGAACCACCGATCAATCGGCGGCGAGGGCGTGGGCCTGCGTTACACCCGAGGCGAGTGGAATATGGATGCCACGATTGGCTGGCACTCCCATGGCGGCAAGCCGCTGTCGGATGGAGCCGAGCGCAATCCGCGCGTCTGGCTGACGATGGGCTACAAGTTCTGAGACAGTTGGGTGCGTAGTGGCACGAGCGTGCCGGGCAGGACTGAACCAGAGCGTCTAACCTGAGCGCACTGGATATCACGGCAGGCTCCACCCCGGATCACACTGGAACAACGCAGCAGACAAATTATTGGTCATGTCTGCTGCGTTGGAGGCAAGAAATGAAGACTGTCATCAGGACTGGAAATGTAGAAGGATTCTTCAATCGCGGCAGGAACGTTGCCCGCCTTGCCGATCAGGGGAAGGCCATTCCGGCAGAAAGAATCATTGCCTACGAGGATCCAGAGGATCTGGCGCGCATTCTTACAACTGCAAAAATCATTGATGATCTTGAGCAAGCGGGATTGGTCAGCGTTGAAGAAAAGCCCTACCCTGGCCATGGACGCCTGAAAGAGGTTCGGGCTACGGCTGGCCGCGTCGTGCTTGAGGCGGTTTTCGCTTAAGTGCCTGATAGCGCCACCACAAAGGTGGCGCTCAACCCAAAATCCTTTGACTGACGCGTGCGCGAAGCAGCTCCACACCCGATGGTGCCGACAGGCTATTGCGGGAGTCCTTTCTGTTGTTGGATCATCTCCAGCGCCCTTTCTAGGATGTGCCGATCTGCAATGTCCTTGTCGCGCATGGTCTGTTTGGTGCGAAGCAAACCTTCGAGATTTACGGTACGCACAGGAACCCCTTCCAGGTCGACGGTGATCGCAAACTGACGCAGGGTCTCGTAGGTTTCCCCGCACGCGTTGAGCATGATGTCGACGAGAAATGCGTCTGCGACGCGAATGTTTTCGCCTTCTGCGAACCACTCGGGTTCGAGATCCTTGGCTGCCTGGTCGGGCAATACCATGAGTGCCGCTTTGACTTTTTCACCCGTTTCGGGAGTTGCCGGCACCAAGACGTCGATATCTATCGTGGCACGGTGATAGCCGTGGACAAAAAGCGCGTAACCGCCAATCAACAGATAATCCACCCCCTGTTGGTTGAGCGCGCATATCAAGGCCTTCAAGTCGGCCAGCGACGCCGGTCTGCAAAACTCATCCATGGGCCTGTTCGTCACGCATCAAGGCAATTCGTGCCATGCCCTTGGCCAGACAGTCCATGGCGTGCTGGTTGGCTTCTGCATGCGTCATGAACCGGTAAACGCCCTTGGGAATGAAGCTGGCATTGCCAGTAGGTAAGCGGTGAATTTCATCATTAAAGCGCGCGCCCTCAGCAAGCAGGCGACCCGAGGCTTCGGTACCGATCACGCGCTCCTTGCGTTGCCCAATTATTTTCATCGGAATGGACGACGTGAAACCATCACTATTCGCGCGCCAGGATGATCGCCGCCAGCGGCGGCAAAGTCAGCGACAGCGAGGCTTCGCGTCCCATCCACGGAGGATCTTCGGCGGTCAGCGGTGCCATGCCGTTACCGAGGTTGCTGCCGCCGTAATGCGCTGAATCCGAGTTCAGTACCTCGCGATACTGGCCGGCGGGAACGCCGATGCGGTAGCCATGACGGGGCACGGGGGTGAGATTGAGGACGACCACCATTGTCTCGCCATGGGGGCCTTTGCGCAGGTAGCTGATGATTGACTGCTGGGCATCGTGGCAGTCGATCCACTCGAAGCCCTGCCATTCGAATTCATGGTGGTAGAGCGCCGGGCTGTCTTTGTAAAGATGGTTAAGGTCGCGCACCAGACGCTGCATGCCGGCATGCAGCGGGTATTCGAGGACATACCAGTCGAGCACGCCGGCGCTGTTCCATTCGCGCCCCTGGCCGAATTCGGTGCCCATGAACAAGAGCTTCTTGCCGGGATGGGTGAACTGGTAGGCGTAGAGCGTGCGCAGGTTGGCGTGCTGCTGCCATTCGTCGCCGGGCATCTTGTAGAGCATCGAGCCTTTGCCATGCACCACTTCGTCGTGCGAGAAGGGCAGGGTGAAGTTTTCGGTGAAGCAATAGAGCATGCTGAAGGTGAGCATGCCCTGGTGATACTGGCGGTAGATCGGCTCTTGCGCCATGTAGCGCAGCGTGTCGTTCATCCAGCCCATGTTCCATTTGAGGTCGAAGCCGAGGCCGCCGACGTAGGTGGGGCGGCTGACTTGCGGCCAGGAGGTGGATTCTTCGGCAATCATCAGGACGCCCGGGCACTGGTCATGCACGGCGACGTTGAGTTCGCGCAGGAAGTCGATGGCCAGCAGGTTTTCGCGACCACCGTATTGGTTCGGCACCCACTCGCCAGCATTGCGCGAGTAGTCGAGGTAGAGCATCGAGGCGACGGCATCGACGCGCAGGCCGTCGATGTGCATTTCTTCCAGCCAGTAGATGGCGGAGGAGAGCAGGAAGTTCTTCACTTCGTTGCGGCCGAAGTTGAAGATCAGCGTGCCCCAGTCGGCATGTTCGCCCATGCGCGGGTCGGCGTGTTCGTAGAGCGGTGTGCCGTCGAAACGGGCGAGGCCGTGGGCATCTTTGGGGAAATGCGCGGGCACCCAGTCGAGCAGCACGCCGATGTCATGGCGATGACAGTAGTCGATGAAGTAGCGGAAGTCATCCGGGCTGCCGAAGCGACTAGTCGGCGCGAAGTAGCCGGTGACCTGATAGCCCCAGGACAGGTCGTAGGGATGTTCGGTGATCGGCATCAGTTCGATGTGCGTGAAGCCCATGTCCTTGACGTATTCGACCATGCGGGGGGCGATTTCTCGGTAGTTGAGAAATTCGCCTTCCGCATCGCGTTGCCAGGAGCCGAGATGCACTTCATAGACCGACATGGGGGTGTGCTGCCAGTCGTTCTGGCGGCGGTGGGTCATCCAGGCGTTATCTGACCACGCGAACTCGCTGTCACCATGGACAATGGCACCGGTGGCCGGGCGCAGCTCGAAGTGATGGCCATAAGGGTCGGCCTTGAGGAACACGTCGCCGCTATGACGGTTGCGGATCTCGTACTTGTAGATGCCGCCCGGTGCCAGGTCGGGGATGAACAGTTCCCAGACGCCACTGCCGCCGCGTACGCGCATCGGATGGCGGCGACCATCCCAGCCATTGAAATCGCCCACGACACTGATGCGCTCGGCATTCGGTGCCCAGACGGCGAAGCGAATGCCGCTGACGTCATCGGTTTCATGCACGTGTGCGCCGAAGATGTGATGAGCGTGGCGATGACGGCCTTCGCCGAACAGGTGCAGGTCCAGATCGCCAATCTGCGGCGCAAAGGTGTAAGGGTCGCGCGCGACATGCTCACGCTTTTGAGCGTCGCGCCAGATCAGGCTGTAGTGGACGGGCAGGGCGCTGCCATCACCGCGCCATTCGAAAAAGTCGGTGTTGGGCAGGCGGCGCATTGGCAGATTGCCTTCTGCGATGGTGACGTCAGCGGCCAGGGGAATGAAGGCGCGCACGACGACAGTTTTGCCATCCTTGCCGTCGGAGTGACTGCCCAGAACGGCAAACGGATCGTGGTGGCGGGCTTCGATAATGCGCGTCAGTTCGGCGTTCATATTGGTTTTTGTTCCCCGCCCAAGGCGATTAGCAAATCGTTGAACAGTGCAGACAGTTCGCCTGCCATGAGGGTGAAGTCTGCATCCAGTTGCTCGGTGCCGCTTTCGATTTCCTGTGCCGATTGCTCGCGCAGGATGTCGAGAAAGGCGAGGCGCTTGAGATGCAGTTTGTCGGTGAGGACGAAGGAGATGCGGTCGTTCCAGGTCATCCCCAGTTTGGTGACCAGCTTGCCAGCCGTGATATGGGCAGCGATTTCGGGACCGTCGATGTCGTGGCGCACATAGCGGATGGCCGATTGCGATTCGCTGGCCGAACGCAGTTCCAGATCGCTGTCAAGCGTGAAACCGGCCGGTGCATCATTCGCTGCGAGCCATTCGGTCATCGCGCTCATCGCGGAAACTTGCGTTTGCAACGGACGCGGGGCGAGGCCCGATCCCGAAGTGCAGTCCATCAGCGTTTCCATGAACTCATCCGCCCGTGCATCCGAGCCGGCATCCAGCACCAGCCAGCCGGCGAGCGGGTCGATCCACGCCCAGGCGGTGCGGCGTTGCGAGAAGGCCTTGGGCATCAGTTCTTCGGCCACGCGCTCGACGAGATCGCGCATTTCCTTGCGCCCGACCTTGCGGCCCTGAGCGGATTCGATTTCGGCGGCGCGTTCCTGGGCGGTCTGGCGGATCACGCTGGCGGGCAGCAGTTTTTGTTCAACGCCAAGCGCAACCAGCCACTGGCGATTGACGGCATGAACAAAAGTGCCGTCCTGATGGGGTAAGACCCAACCGCGGCTGACCATCTCGAAGCTGCCACAGCGGGCGAGGGGGCGCTTGGCCAACATGGCCTCGAATTCGGCCAGTTCGAGCTTGTGGGTGGTGGGGAAGCGATAGAGGCGAAGATTGCGAAACCACATGATTTTGTATCCTGGGCGCCGCCGTCCTGCCAGCGCCGACTTTCAATGTTAGGAAGGTTAAGTTAGGGCGTCAGTCGTTTGAGGATGGCTACAGAGCCCTTATGAAATGGCAGTTCCGCTCATCGCTTTGAAGTATAGCGACAGGGGGCGTCTTCAACATCAATTCCCTCAAGCAGGGTATTGGAATTACCAAGGCAAATAGCAATAAAAAGCCATTTTATGGATTGATTTGCTATCTTATTGGGCTGTGCTGCATAGCAGCACAAGTTGATTTCATTCTAATGACACTCAGTGCGGACACAGCATACAAAGCCTGTGACGACATTTAGGGAGATGGATATGGCGGGCAAGAAATTTGTCTATGCTTTCGAAGAAGGCGATGGCAAGAACAAGATGCTGTTGGGCGGCAAGGGTGCCAACCTTTGCGAGATGACGCAGATTGGCATGAATGTCCCGCCAGGCTTTACCATCACCACCGATGCCTGCCTGGCATTTCTTGAGCATGACGATCTGCCCAAGGGCTCTTGGGATGAGATCCTCAAATACATGAAGGATCTCGAGAAAAAGACCGGCAAGCAGTTCGGCGGCAGCGAGAATCCCTTGCTCGTTTCGGTGCGCTCCGGCTCCTCGATGTCCATGCCCGGCATGATGGATACCATCCTCAACCTAGGCCTCAACAAGACCTCCCTGCAGGCACTGATCAAGCTCACCAACAATCCACGTTTCGGTTACGACGCCTACCGTCGCTTCATCCAGCTTTTCGCCAAGATTGCGCTGGGCATTGAAGACAAGCCTTTCGACGAAGGCATGGCCGCGATGAAGCGCAAAGCCGGTGTCTCCCTGGACGTCGACCTGAAGGCTGAAGATCTCTCGGTGCTTGCCGATCAATTCCTCACGATCGTCGAGGAGCACACCGGCAAACCCTTCCCGGAAGATCCCTACAAGCAACTGGAAGTGGCTATTGGCGCCGTATTCCGCTCCTGGAACGGCAAGCGCGCCATCGACTACCGTCGCCAGTTCAAGATCACCAAGGAAATGGCCAGTGGTACCGCCTGCAACATCTGTACGATGGTGTTCGGCAACATGGGCAATGACTCCGGCACCGGTGTGGGCTTTACGCGCAACCCGGGCACCGGCGAGAACCTGATCTACGGCGAATACCTCGTCAATGCCCAGGGCGAGGATGTGGTGGCCGGCATTCGCACCCCCAAGGCCATCGCCGAGATGCAGCAGGATATGCCCGAGATTTATCGCCAGCTGCTTGAACTGCACAATCGTCTTGAGTCGCACTACAGTGAAGTGCAGGATTTCGAATTCACCATCGAGCGCGGCACCCTCTACTGCCTGCAGACCCGCAACGGCAAGATGAACGCCGCCGCCATGGTGCGCACCTCGGTCGAAATGTTCAAGGAAGGTCTGATCACCAAGGAAAAGGCACTGACGCGTATCGACCCGGCCATGCTGGAGCAGTTGCTGGTGCCCCAATTGTCGCCAGACTTCAAGGGCAAGCCGTTGGCCATTGGCCTGCCGGCCTCGCCCGGTGCGGCATCCGGCAAGATCGTCTTCGATGCGGATACGGCTGAGTCGCTCGGTCTCAAGGGCGAGAAAATCATCCTCGTGCGCGAAGAGACCAAGCCCGAGGATATTCACGGCTTCTTCCAGGCCCAGGGCATCCTGACGGCACGCGGTGGCAAGACCTCCCACGCCGCCGTGGTGGCACGCGGCATGGGCAAGCCTTGCGTGTCCGGTTGCGAAGCGATTCATATTGACGACATCAAGCGCAGTGCGACGATCGGCGATACCACGCTGCATGAGGGGGATGTGGTCACCATCAACGGCAGCAATGGTCACGTCTATGCCGGTGAAGTACCGACCGTGCAGGCCGAATTTAACGAAGACATGGCCACGCTGCTCAAGTGGGCCGACCAGGTTTCGCGCCTCAAGGTCATGGCCAATGCCGATACGCCTGATGATGCCATGAAGGCACGCGGTTTTGGTGCCATGGGTATCGGCTTGTGCCGTACCGAGCGCATGTTCAATGCCACCGACCGTCTGCCGATCGTGCAGGAGATGATTCTGGCCGAGTCGACCGAAGAGCGTCAGGCCGCCATCGACCGCCTGCTGCCGATCCAGCGCGCCGACTTCAAGGGCATCTTCAAGGCGATGCGTGGCCTGCCGGTCACCGTGCGCCTGATGGACCCGCCGCTGCATGAGTTCCTGCCGACCGCTGCCCAGCTTGAACTGGAAATTGCCCACTTGCACCACCTGCGCGATTCATTGCGTGCGGTGGAGGAGTTGCCCGAAACCCTCAAGCTGCTGAGCCCGAAGCTCTATCAGCAGTATGCCGATGGTCTCGATAAACTGTCCCGTGGCATGGAAGATTTCAAGGACAGCCACCTCGAAGAGGACGTCATCACCAAGAAGGAGAAGACCCTCAAGAAGGTGCGTGCGCTCTCCGAAGTCAACCCGATGCTCGGCCATCGCGGCGTGCGCTTGGGCATCACCTATCCCGAGCTGTATTCGATGCAGATCCAGGCGATTCTCGAAGCCGCAGCCCTGTGCGCCAAGGAAGGCATCGAGGTCTATCCCGAGATCATGGTGCCCCAGGTCGCCACTGTCGAGGAGCTCACGCGCATCCACAGCTATGTGAAGCGCATTCACAAGGTAGTGGAACTGACCCACGGCATCAACGTCGGCTACAAGTTCGGCAGCATGCTCGAAGTCGTGCGTGCCTGCCTGCGTGCCGGTCGCATGGCGCAGGATGCCGAGTTCTTCAGCTTCGGCACCAACGACCTGACGCAGGCGACCTTCTCGTTCTCGCGCGAAGATGCCGAGAACAAGTTCCTGCCGGGCTATGTCGAAGCGGGCATCCTGATCGACAACCCCTTCGAAGTGCTGGACCAGAAGGGCGTCGGCGAACTGATGAAGCTGGCGGTGACGGAAGGTCGCAAGACCAATCCGGAACTCAAAGTTGGCATCTGCGGCGAGCATGGCGGCCATCCCGGCTCCATTGCCTTCTGCCACAAGATCGGCCTGACCTATGTGTCCTGCTCCGGTCCGCGTGTGCCTATCGCACGTTTGGCAGCGGCGCAGGCGCAATTGCTCGACGAGGGCGGTCAGCTTACGAAGAACGCCTGAACCGGCGCTTCCTTTCCGCCAGTGCCATGAAAAGTCGGCGCTGGCGGGACGGCATCATTCCGCTGGCAGGGTCAGGGTGATCCTTGTTTGCCCCTTTTCATCGCTGGTTTCCATCGCGATGGTGCCGTTCTGGGCTTCGGTGAGCAGTTTGGCTGAGTAGGTGCCGAGGCCCGTTCCACCCTGTTTTTCGGCGGTGGCAAATTTTTCGAAGAAGGTTTCGCGAATGGCCGCCGGCACGACACCCTTGTTGTCAATGGTAATGCGCATCGGCGCGCCGGTATAGATCGTAATGGTCACGGGCGTCCCATCCGGCGCGGCCTCGCAGGCATTCTTGATCAGGTTCTGGAACAGCGAATAGCACAACATCGGATCGCCCAGCGCCATCAGCTGGTCGTCTTCGAAGCCATGCGGTGTCGCGACAACAATCGTCAGGTCCTTGACCGCAAACGTCTTGCGCATCAGTTCGGCAATGCGGCGGATGGTGTAAGCCACTTTGATGACCTGTGGCTTGAGCTCGTAGCGCCCGGTCTCGATCTTGAACAACTCATTTGAGAGGTTGATCATGTCGAGCAACTGTAAGGCGGTTTCCTCCACCATGCGGATCTGTTCGCGCTGCTCGTCGGTCAGGTTGGAGGCTTCGGACAGCCCCTGTACCAAACCGATCACGCCCGCCAGCGGTCCCTTCATGTCGTGGCGCGTGATGCGCTCGACATCTTCCTTGAGTCGTTCCGATTCCATCATGTCGTCAAAATCTGCCTGCAACTGACGATGCAGTTCGACGTAGCGCATGAAGTTCTTGACGCGAATCCTGAGGGAATCAGGGTCAATCGGTTTGGTGACGAAATCGACGGCGCCGAGTTCCATGCCCTTGAGACGGGCATCTTCGCCGGTCATTGCCGTGACAAAAATGACCGGGATGTGCTCGGACGAGGGATGTCCGCGCAAACGTTGCGCGACCTCGAAGCCATCCATGTCCGGCATCATGATGTCGAGCAGAATCAGGTCGGGCGGCGTGTCTGTCTGCGCGATCGCAAGGGCCTTTTCACCATTGTAGGCAACCTTGACGCGATACTCGTCCTTGAAGATGGAGGACAACAGGTGCAGATTGTCCGGCGTATCGTCGACCACCAGAATCGTCGGTTTCTCGCTTTTTTCACTCGGCGCGCGCGACGAAGTGGTCGAAGCAGCGGCTGGTGCAAGTGCTGCTGACATAGTCGCTGCCGGTATGGCGGTGGTTTCGGTATTGGCGACAGCCGGTGGCGGGCTAGTCGGCCCGTTGTGGCGGGGCTTCCAGTTGAGCGCTTTCTCCACCCGATCGGCCAGGCGTGCCGAGGTGTAGGGCTTCACCATCAATTCCGATACACCGGACTGAATAGCCGTCATGACGCGCTCGCGTTCAGCCTCGGCGGTAATCATCAGGAAGGGCATGGCGTATAACTTTGGATCGGCGCGTACCGTCAGGAGTAAATCCAGACCGGTCATGACCGGCATGTTCCAGTCAGAAAGCACCATGGTGATCGGCTGGTGCTGGAGAATTCTCAGTGCTTCGGCACCATTGGCAGCCTCTACCATTTTGATGGCACCCAGTTGCTTCAACTGGTTGACAGTGACCTTGCGCATCGAGTCGAAGTCATCCACCACCAAAAAGGTGCCCTTTTTCATCTGGGCGTCAAACTGGAGGCCTCCGCCGGCATTCTGCTTTACAAATGGAAAGTTCATGTATCAGGCTCCTGAACCGGTCAGGCGATCCAGTTGTTCCTTCTTTTTAGCCATGTCGGTATCCGAGTCGGCATAACGCTTGGCGACTTCGCGGAACTGCTCCTGCACCTCGACAAAGGCATCGACCATGTCGGGGTCAAAGTGCGTGCCCTTGCCTTCGATAATGATGCTCACCGCTTTCTCGTGCGGCATGCCATCCTTGTAAACACGGCGGCTGATCAGCGCGTCGTAAACATCGGCGACGGCCATCAGGCGGGCCGAGAGGGGAATTTGGTCGCCACCAATCCCTTCGGGATAACCGCTGCTGTCCCATTTCTCCTGATGTCCATAGGCAATTTCCTTGGCCATGCTGAGAAACTCGACGCTCATGCCGAGTTGATCTTCGGCGTGCATGATGGCATCCCGACCGAGCGCGGTGTGCGATTTCATGATCTCGAATTCATCCGGGGTGAAGCGGCCAGGCTTGAGCAGGATGCGGTCGGGAATGCCCACTTTGCCGATATCGTGCAGCGGTGCCGACTTGAACAGCATGTTGATGTAATGCTCGGTCAACTGGGCGCCGAAGCGCTGGTTGGTCTTGAGCTTTTCGGCCAGAATCTTGACGTAGAACTGGGTACGACGAATGTGGTTGCCGGTATCGGAGTCGCGCGTTTCGGCCAGTGACGCCATGGCCAGAATGGTGACATCCTGGATCGCCATTACCTCGCGCGTGCGCTTCGCGACCTCAATTTCCAGATACTCGCTCTTGTCGCGCAGAAAATCGGCATGGGCCTTCAATGCCAAGTGGTTCTTGACACGCGCCATGACGATGGGTGGGCTGACGGGTTTGGTGAGGTAATCGACGGCACCGAGTTCCAGCCCCTTCTTTTCATCTTCGACTTCCACTTTGGCGGTGAGGAAAATGACGGGAATATCCACCGTGGCCGGATTGCGCTTGAGATGCTGGCAAACCTCGTAGCCATCCATGCCGGGCATCATGATATCGAGCAGGATCAGGTCAGGTCGCGGTTCGCTAGCCGCAATCTTCAACGCCTTTTCACCATTGTTGGCCACCTTGACCTTGTACTCATCCTTGAGCAGACCGCTCATCAGCGACAGGTTGTCGGGCGTGTCATCGACGACCAAAATGGTTTTCTTTTCAACAAAATCGAGATCGAGTTCCATGGTGACTCCCTATTTATTCTGATTAAGTTTCGATTTTACGCACTGAAACGCTCACGCATTTGCCGCGCGTGCCGCGCGGGGGGAGGGGGCTCAGGGTGATGGATACGCTGACCTCTTTGCCATCCTTGCGCAGACCCGTCAGTTGCGGTCCGGCACCCATGACGCGGCTATGTCCCTCGGCCATGAATTGCTGACGCAAACTGTCATGGCCGCCACGGGCACGTTCCGGCACCAGTTGCTCGATGTGCCCCCCGATCAGTTCGCCCGCTTCGTAGCCGAATATTCTTTCGACTTCCGGATTGGTCAGCAGGATCTGGCCGCTAGCATCAGTCACCAGCATGCCGTCCGGCGCGGTTTCGATAATGCTGCGGAACCAGTTTTCGGTCTCCAGCAGTTCGGCCTGTTGGGCTTCCATCTCGACCTGCTGTTCCTCGAGTTGGGCGGCCTGCTTCTCCATGCGTTCGGCCTGCTCCTGGGTGGCAGCCAACAGCTCCTTGGTTTTCAGGTTGCGGTCGAGGATTTCCATGCTGGTGGCCAATACCGGCTGCAGGGCATCGAGAACGGCCTTTTCGCGGTCCGTAAACTGCTGGAAGGAGGCCATTTCGATCACGCCAAGCACGCGCTCGTTGTGGATGATCGGCTGCACGATGACGCAGGCAGGCGGTCCTTCGCCGAGGCCCGAGTTGATGCGGATGTAATCCTTGGGTGCGGTCAGCATGATCGCCGCCTTTTCCATGACGCACTGACCCACCAGACCTTCTCCGGTGGCGAAGCTACTGTTCAGATGCTTGCGCTCGCGGTAACCGTAGCTGGCGAGCAGGTTGTAACGTCCATCGCCATCGGCGACATAAAAGGCACCGTGGCCGGCCCCCATCACCGTGGCAATTTTCGATACTGCCGTCTGCGACAGGCTGCGGAAATCATCGGCCTGCTGCAGCGCGCTGCTGATTTCCGCAGTATGCGACTTGATCCAGTGCTGGGCATTCGATTGACGGTAGATGCCCTGCAACACGGCAATGGCGCGCGCCATCACGCCGATTTCGTTCGGGTAGTCAGTGTGCGGAATTTCCTCATCGACCTTGCCGGCCGCCAGTTGTTCAACCGAGGCCCGCAGCCGGTCGTTGGGGCGCTTGATGGAAAGTCCCACCAAAATCCCCAGCAGGCCTGCCAGCACAACCCCGCACGCGAGCAGGATCAGCGCCAGGCGCTGGGTCTCGGCGGCATGGGCGCGGGCCAGGCCAAGGGAGAGATCGGCCGATTTGACCTTGATCTCGGTCAGCTCATGCAGGCCGCCATCGGCCTTGGCGATGATGGCGCCGAAGTCTTTGCTGGTAATGAACTGGGCGGCAACCGAAGAGTTCATCTTTTCACGCTGAATCAGCCCCACCGCGTGTTCGATGCCTTCCAGCGCCTTGGTCAGGTCTTTCTCGAAGCTGGCGTAACGCTCGATGACCTCAGTGCGGTACATGCGCTTGCGTGCTTCGGCCAGATCGCTCATGAGTTTTTCACGTGCCCGTTTGATGGCGGCCAACGAGGCGTCGCGGGTGGCATCTTCCTGCGCGATCAGCATGTGGCGCATGGCGCGGCTCATGTAGATCAGGTTGAGGTTGGCATCCTTGATGTAGGAGATGCCGAGCAGGTCGTTCTCGTACATCTTTTCCATTTCCACCTGCAGGCTGGAGAGGCCCTGGATCGCATTCAGGCCGATGACCAAGGCGATGATCACCCCCGCACTGAAGCCGATGATCAGTTTGGTGTTGAGCTTGATGCGCTCGATAACGCTCAGTTGAAGGTTCATGGTGGTTCCTTTGGGGCAATCCGTTTTGATCAGTGCCGTTTGCGAAACAGGCGGTGGTAATGGTCGATGGGGACGAACAGCGAATTGCCGACAAAACTCAGCGATTCCGACTGGCCGATGAATAGCAGCCCCTGCGAACGCAAGGCCTGATGAAAACTCTTGATCAGTTGATCCTGCAAATGCGACTTCATGTAGATCAGCAGATTGCGGCAACTGAGCAGATCAAGATTTGTCGGCGGCGTGCCGCTCAGCACATCGCGCTGCTCGAAGCGCACGCAGGCCTTGATCTCCGGTTTGAGTTCGAAATGCTGGCCCTTGGGCAAAAAGTACTTGTCGCGCAAGGGAGCATCCATTTCCTTGAAGGCCGTTTGTCGATAAACGCCTTCGCGGCACATGGCCAGCGCCTCCGGATTGAGGTCGGTCGCGGTAATTTCCACCGGATGCAATTCGCTCAACTCTCTGAGCAGGATGGCCAGCGTATAGGGTTCCTCGCCGGAGGCGCAGCCGGGCACCCAGACCCGTACCGGCTCACCGGCGGGCTTGCCCGAGGCCAGTTTGGCGAGCGACATCTTCAGCACCTTGAAGGACTCGGCATCGCGAAAGAAGGACGACACCGACACCAGAAAGAGGTGCTGCAGCACCTTCAACTCCTCGGGCTGGCGGCGGATCAGATCCTGGTAAGCCGCAGCAGATTCGATACCCAGCGTGGACTTGCGTTTCTCCAGCCGGCGCAGCAGCGTGTCTTCCTTGTAGCTGGAAAAGTCGATTTTGGTGGCCTGATGCACCTGTTTCAACAGTTGCTCCAGTTCGCGCAATTCGGCGCTGGCCGGGGGCGGCTGATTGGCAAAAGTCGGCGCTGGCAGGACGGCAGCTTTGGGCAAAACCACCTTGGTAACACCGGGAAAGCGTCGCGCAAGCTCGTCACCTATCGCCGCCACCGGCAGCACGAGCTCGACCACTCCTGCGGCTATCGCTGCACCCGGCATGCCATCAAACTTGGCTTCCTGCAGATCCTGGGCCAGCGTCAGGCCACCCGCCGCCTTGATCGCACGGCAGCCGTTGACGCCGTCCGACCCAGTACCGGAAAGCACGATGCCGATCCCCTTGCCATTGGGATACTCGGCAAGCGAGGCAAACAGTGCATTTACCGATGGGGTCGATAAATGCGTGGGCAAGGGTTCGGACAACACCAGTCGCCCGTCCTTGACGCGGCCATCCTTGCCCGAGGGAATCACATAAACCGTGTCGGCCGCCAGTAAGGCGCCGTCTTCAGCCAGCATCACCGGCAAGGCCGATTCGCGTCCGATCAGGCGCACCACCAGTTCGTCGTGACCATCTTTGGCCATGTGCTGGGCGACGATATAAGCAATGCGCCCCGTCGCCGGCATGGCGGCGAACAGCGGCAGCATGGCTTCCAGCCCGCCGGCGGAGGCGCCGATGCCGGCGATGATGAGTGCGTTTGACATGCTGTTATTGGCTAGGCCGCGCTTCCCAGCAGATCGGCTAATCCTTGGCGAACGCGGATCGTGTCCACAGCAGAGAGTTTGCCAAGTTCGCCGCGCACCAACCGATGATCCAGGGTAAAGAGTTTGAAACGCACCAACGAGGGTGCAGGCAAACCGGCGGCCGCCAAGTCTGCAATCGGGCAGTCGAGTGGCCACGGGGCGTTACCCTGTGACGTAATCATGGCCATGACCGAATGACCAGCCGGGATATTGAAACTGGCGGCATCAGAGAGAACCAGGGCCGGACGGTTCTTGGTCGCGTTGCGGTCAGTAAAGGGAAATGGTACGCGCACCACCGTGAAGCGATCAAAGGCCACGATAGGCTTCCTCGTCGGCAACGCTGGCCCACTCAGAGAGGGTGCCTTCGATGGCACGCAGGTACTCAAGGTCGAGCGGTTGAACGCGGCGCACCGTCGCCGTCCCGTCAGCGCCGACTTCCCAGGCGATTAGGTCGCCGGCGGTCACATGGAGTGCGGTCCGCACGTCCTGCGGGATGGTGGTTTGCCCTTTGGCGGTAATTTTAGCGACGGCAAGCATGGCGTTCTCCGGTAGGAATTGCATTACTTCCTTACTTTACGGCGAGAATTATTGAGTTTCAAGTCATGGGCCAAATTCGCTTTGGATGATGCGGAATCTTAAATTGCGCTCAACTTATCTAATGCCTCATCGAAATTAAAGCCCTCGATAGCCGCAGCGACGGGCTTGAGTTTGCTGGCCAGCGGTGTTCCCTTGAGTTTGTCAAGCAAATCGGACAACAGGTCACCCGCTTCGGAGTCGCTTTCCTCCAGCAGATGCTTGAGCTTGTCCAGCGTCGCATTAAGTTCGGCCTCGGGCATGGCGGGCGCCTTGAGCGCCGTATCTGCCGTCTCGCCAGCGCCGACTTTTTGCAGTCCCTCAATCACCGGCGCGAGTTCGGCCAGCGTCTTTTGCAAAAGGATGTCGATTTCCTCGGCGGGTTTGCCTTCCTGACAAGCATGTTCGAGTTCGGCTGCGGCTGCCTGAACGCCCTTGGCACCGACGTTTCCTGCCGTGCCCTTCAGCGTATGGGCACAGCGTGTCGGGGCCACGGGGTCCGCATCCAACCGGGCCGCGGCGAACAACTCTTCGAAATTGCCCTGGCTGTCGCGGAACTTGCCGAGCATGCGCAGGTAGAGCGATTCCTTGTTGGTGCAGGTCGCCATGCCGGCCTTGATGTCGATGCCGGGCAGGGTGGCGGGCAGGCCATCTTGTGCGGCGACCAGTTTTGCGACCGGTTTGGCAACCGGTTTGACAACTTCGGGCGCCGTCTCGCCAGCGCCGACTTTTGCAGGCTTGATCCATTTCGCAATCGTGGCAAACATCTCGCCGACATTTAGCGGCTTGGCGATGTGGTCCCACATGCCGGCTTCCATGACCTTTTCCTTGTCGCCAGCCATGGCGTTGGCGGTCATGGCGATGATCGGCAGCTTCTCGAACTGCGGCAGCTTGCGGATCTCGCGCGTCGCCATGTAGCCGTCCATCACCGGCATCTGGCAATCCATCAGCACACCATCGAAGTTCGCGTCCTTGTTGAGGATGTCAACAGCTTCCTGGCCGTTGTTGGCCAGCACGACCTCGATGCCGGCCTGGGACAGCAGTTCCATGGCCAGTTCCTGGTTCATTTCGTTGTCTTCTGCCAGCACTACGCGGGCGCCCTTGAGCTTCTCCATCGCCTCGGCGTAACTCTCGGACTTTTCTTCGGCCCGGGTTTCGATGATGTCGCCCTTGCCCAGCACTTCGCCGATGGCTTCGAGCAGGCTCGACTGCGTCACCGGCTTGGTCAGCACGGTTTTGAGGGCCACGCCTTGATGCTCGGCATTGCCCAGTGCTTCCTCGCGGCCGTAGGCGGTGACCATGATCACGGCCGGGGTCTTGGTGAGTTGTTCCTGTTGCAGCTTGTGCATGGTCTCAATGCCATCCATGCCGGGCATCTTCCAGTCCATCAGCACCAGATCGTAGGGCAGGGCTTTCTTCTCCGCCTCGGCGATCAGTTGCAGGGCGTTCTGGCCGTTCCAGGCGGCATCGACTTCAAGGCCAAAGTTTTTGGCCATGCTGGCGAGGATTTCACGGGCCGAAGCGTTGTCGTCGACGACCAATACGCGGACACCGAGCAGTTCGTCGGCACGGAACATGCGCCGGGTCATGGGTTCTTTTTGCAGGCCGAGGTGGATGTGGAAGTGGAAGGTGGAGCCCTTTCCATATTCGCTCTCGACCCATACCTTGCCGTGCATCAGTTCGACCAGGTTCTTGGAGATGGCGAGGCCAAGCCCGGTACCACCGTATTTGCGGGTGGTGGAGGCGTCGGCCTGACTGAAGCTCTGGAACATCTTGCCGCACTGCTCGGGGGTCATGCCGATGCCGGAGTCTTTGACCCAGAAGTGCAGTTCGGCGTCGGATTCGTTAGCGGACACCACTTCGCCACCGACAATGATTTCGCCCGTGTCGGTGAATTTGACGGCGTTGTTGCCGAGGTTGATCAATATCTGGCCGAGGCGTAGCGGGTCGCCAACGAGGGCAGTCGGCAGGTCGGGGGCCATGTTGAACAGCAGCTCCAGCCCCTTGTCCTCGGCCTTGAGGCCGACGAGGTTGGAGAGATGGTCCATGACGTCTTCGAGGCGGAAGTCGATGGCCTCGACGCTCATCTTGCCGGCTTCGATCTTGGAGAAGTCGAGGATGTCGTTGATGATGCCGAGCAGGTTCTCGCCGGCGCGATGGACTTTCTCGATGTAGTTCTTCTGCTTCTTGTCCAGGTTGGTCTGCAGGGCCAGATGCGACATGCCGATGATGGCGTTCATCGGCGTGCGGATCTCGTGGCTCATGTTGGCGAGGAAGTCGCTCTTGGTCTTGGTGGCTTCTTCGGCGATTTGCTTGGCCCGCAAGATTTCCTGTTCCGCCGCCTTGCGCTCGGTGATGTCGCGGATGGAGACAATCAACGCCGGCTTGCCGGACAGCGTGATCGGCACCAGGGTGACTTCGCAGGGGAATAACTCGCCATTGACGCGCTTGTGGATCCATTCGAAGCGATGCGGCTGGCCACCTTGCAGGGCGGTCATGATGTGCTGCATTGCCTTGTCGACAGAGGGCATGCCGTCGGGCTGGGTTTCCGGCGAGAGGTCTGAGGGGCCCGCTTTCAGCAGATCGGGCAGATGTTCGAAGCCATAGATGCGCGCGGCACTGGTGTTGGCATGCACAAAGCCAACGCCCGGCACCAGCACCAGCAGGCCGTCGTCGGAGTTATTGAAGTAGGCATTGACCTTTTCTTCTGCCTCCTTGCGCTCGGTGATGTCGCGATAGACGATCACCGAACCCACCAGTTCGCCATTTTTGTGCACCGGCGTGGTCGAGTATTCAACCGGAATCGAGGTGCCGTCCTTGCGCCAGAGCACTTCATTGTTAATCGTTCGCGCTTGGCCATCCAGCGAGGTCAGGAACATCGGGCAGGCTTCGCGCGGGAACGGCTTGCCATCCGGATAAGTGTGATGCACCAGTGCATGCATCGGCTGACCGATGAATTCCTCTTCCGCATAGCCCAGCATGGTGTAGGCCGCTGCATTGGCGAAGGTCATCACGCCGTTGTTGTTGAGACCGACGATGCCATCCTTGACCGAGCCGAGGATCAGGCGGCTCTTTTCTTCGGCCGCCTTGATCTCGACCTGCTGGGCTTCCATCTCGACGGTCTGCTCTTCGAGTCGGGCCGCCTGTTTTTCCATGTTCTCGGCCTGGCGCTGCGTTTCCTGCAGCAGTTGCTGGGTCTTGGTGCTGCGTTCGAGGATTTCCAGGCTCATCGCCAGAATCGGCATCAGCCCATCCAGCAGCGCCTGTTCGGCGTCGCCAAAGCGGTTGAAGGTGGCCAGTTCGAGCACGGCCAGCAGGCGTTCGTTGCGTAATACCGGCAACACGGCGATGGTGCGCGGCACGCCGTCGCCGAGGCTGGAAGCGATGCGTACATAGTCTTCAGGTGGATCGGTAATGGTGATCGGTTGCCGTTCCAGGGCCGCCTGACCGACCAGCCCCTGGCCGAGTGAAAAATACTGGTTGAGCTGCTTACGCTCGGTGTAAGCATAGCCGCCCAGCAGGCGCAGCCGCTTCTGGTCTTCCTCATAAATGTAGAAGACGCCATGCCCCAGCTTGATCAGCGGCGCAATGCGTGCCAGGAAGTTGCGCGAAAGCTCGGTGAAGCTGGTCGCCTGTTGCAAGTCGCTGGAGATTTCGGCGATGCTGGTCTTGATCCAGCGTTGCGTTTCCATCTGCTGCGCTTCCTTGCGCAGCACTTCCACGTCGCGCGCCAGTTCGCCGATCTCATTCGGATAGTCGGTGCAGGGCACGGGCTGGTCCAGTTTGCCGGCCGCCAGCTGATCCACGGCCATGCGGATAGTGTCGAGCGGCCGACGAATCGAACGGTCGACCACCCAGCCGAACAGCAAAGCCAGCAATGAACCACCGATCAGCAAGGCAAGCGTGGCGAACTCTTCCTGTTCTCCGGCGGCTATTCCCTTGGCGACGGACTCTTTGGCCCCTTGCTCCTTGAGGCGGGCAATCTCACCGAGGTTTTCGTTGGCGGCGATGCCGGGTTTCTGGAAGTCGAGGGTGGCGACGTAGGCTTGGGCGGCTTCCTGCTGGCCTTTTTTGACCAGATCGATTGCCCGGTCGACATTGTGTCGGTAGGCCTGATAGTTATCATCGAAGGTGGCCAATAGCTGCTTGCCATTGTCGCGCACGACCCGTTGGCGTGCCTCTTCTAGCGAGGTTTTTAGCCGGGCTTCGGAATCCTGCAGTTGCTTGAAGGCGCGTTCCTGCTCGGCGGGGTCGCGGGCCAGGATGACCATGCGCACGATGCGGCCGATCTGGGCAAACTCGTAGTGCGCTTCCTTGATGGCCGAAACGCCGAGCAAATCGGTTTGATAGAGCGTCTGGATTTCCTGGCTCAGGCGCCGCTGACCGATCACGGCGTCGATGCCGATGGCGGAGGCCAGGATCAGCAAGGCCAGAAAGCCCGCCAAGAGCTTGGATTTGAGCGGCCAGCGCTCCAGCAGCAGCATCAGTTTCTTCATAGTGTTGCTTCCTTTGAGAGGTGTTCCAGCGCCTGGCGGGCCTGTTCGGCATCTTCGGCCAGACTCATGGCGGCGATGCGTTCGCGCTTGAGCAGTTCGGCCTGATCAGCCAGGACGTTTTGCGCCAAGTCGGCGCGGCGACGGGCCAGGGACATGGTGGAAATCATGCGCGCGAAGCCGGACAGGAAGCTGAGAATGGCCGGCAGGCGCTGTTCGTCGAGGATCGGTGCAGCACCGATGGCCGCCAGGTAGTCGGTCTCGTCATAGCCGAATTGGTGCGCCTGCTGGCTGAAAAATTCGAGATCCGGTGGCTGGCTGTGAAACTGGCCGATAAACACATTGGCCAGGTGCCGCCCTTCAACCACGATGGGCGCGGCGGCATCGGTCATGCCGTTCTTGCATTTGTACATGGTGAATTCGCTGCCAGCCTGCAATTGCAAGGCGAGGCCGGTGTCGCTTTCGATGCAGCGGGCGCAGGAGTCGGGATTGGCGCGGTGGAAGTCGGTACAGGCACGTTGCCAGCGGGCCGCAGCGAGGATCTTGCCTTCGAGGTCGATGATGGCGGAGGCAACACCCACCGCCTCGCAGAAGTTGGTGAGCAGCACCTGCAGTTCGTCAAGATCGACCAGTTCTCCCAGTTGCAGGGGCTTGCCGTCATCGATCGGTGTAATGCGGTAGTCGGGATGTGGCGTGAATTCGTGATCCTCGATGGTTTCGACCAGCGAGGTGTTGTAAGGCGCCGGCTTGCCGATGGATTTGTTCAGCGCATTGATTTCGCGCTTGAGTTCGAGCACGCGCTGTTCGCGGCACTGGGCGAGCCGGTTGAAGCGCTCCAGATCGGCCAGGCGATCCATTTCGCGTTCGGCGTTCTTGAGCGCACTGATGTCGATGAAGGTGCCGACCAGGCCGCCCGGTGCGCCATCGGGGCGCTTGAAGCCGGAAACGAAATACAGCGCGTCGTGGAGTTGGCCGTCGGCGAAGGGGAGTTGCACCTCGCGCTTGATGCTGTCGCTGCTGGCAATCACAGCTTCGTCTTCGGCCTGATAGGCGATGCGCTCGGCCTCCGGCAGGTAGTCGAGATCGATGACACGCTTGCCGATCAGATCCTCACGCCGTACCGCAAAGGTCTTCTCGTAAGCCTGATTGAAGCCGAGGAAGCGTGTGCCGGCATCCTTGTAGAACACCGGATAGGGAATGGTATCGACCAGCGCCTGCTGGAAAGCCAGTTGCTCGGCCTGCAGGCGTTCGGCCGCCACCGTGGCTGACAGGATGGCCTCTGTGTGGCTGCTGCGGCTGACGATTTCCACGTTCATGGCCAGCAGCCCCAGCAGTTCCTGAAACTGCGCCTGCGTGGCGTCATCCAGCGGGCGCAGCACAGCGACCTCAATCACGCCCAGCATGGCTTCATTCAGCAGGATGGGTGCGATCAGCACGGCAGCGGGCTCGGCATCCCCCAGCCCTGAGCGCACCATGGCAAAGCGGCCGGTCTCGACCGTGATCAGTTGCGGGCGACGTTCGACGGCGCACTGGCCGAGCAGGCCTTCGCCAAAACGAACCACTTCAGGCGGCGAGCCCGTGCAGGCATAGCTGCCGGCCAAGAGCAGGTTTTGCGATTGCGCATCGGCGACATACAGCACCCCTTGCAGGACGCCGAACAGGGCATGGGCTTCATTGAGGAAGATCTTTGCCAGTTGCGGCAGGTTCTGGGTGCGTTGCATGCGCACCGTGGCGGCGGCCAGTCTTTCCTTGCTGGCAGCGCTGATTTCCTGCTCTCGGGCATAGCGCTGAAGCTGCTGCCCGGCCAGGGCCTGCTGGTAACTGTCGCGCAGGACTTTCATGAGCATGCTGCCGATCAGCAGCAACAGCAGGGCGACACCACCACCGGTCCAGAGGCGCTCCGTCGTCGAAATCGTCCGCCCGAGGTCTTCCATCAGGACCACTTTCCAGTCGCCAAACGGGTCATTCCACTCGACGTTCGCACTGGCGACGGCAAAGCGTTTGCCATCGAACGCGATCAACCCCCCCTCGATCGATACGGGCAGTGCGGACGGATCATTGCTGTCGAACATCTTGCCGAACTGTTTGAGTTCACGGATCGCGCGCAGGCGCTCGGGGGTGGGGGCGCCGGCCAGATGGCCGATCCACTCGGCGCGGTTGCTGGCAAACACCACCCCTTGTGGCGAGAGCAGCAAGGCAATGTCCGCCTTGTCACGTAACAGGCCATCGACTTTGAGCAGGCCTGTACGGGCCACCACCGTGCCGATAGCCTCGGTGCCGTTGGTCGCTTCGCCATAGACGGGGGAGGCAAAGTACAGCGAACGGTCGCCGCGTGCCAAGCTGACGGCGGCATAGACGTTGTCCATGCCCTGCATGGACATCTGGTAGTAAGGACGGAACTTGACGTTCAGGTTAGTCGAGGGCTTGCCGGCATTGTCCCAGGACGAGGCGATCACGCCATTCTGGGCAACGATGAAGACGCCATCCGCATCGTAAGAACGACCGATGCTTTCCAGCACCGGCAGAACCTTGGGATTATTGGCCGCCAGTTTGCCGAGCGCCTCCTGCTTGATGTCCTGATTGATCAAGCCCAGTACCGCCACGGCACCCATCAGGTTGCCGTTCAGGGTTTGCGACATGATCTCAATGGCGCGCCGCTCGGTTTCAGTCTGCAAATTCTGCAAACGCTCGGCTTCGCGCATGTCACGCAGTTGCAGATTTGCCCCCCACGTTACCAGCGCAATTAGCAACAGGGCGATCAGCCAGGCGCTGGCATAGCGCTCAACCACAAATTTTGCAAGGGCATTCATGGCGCAATCTCCACATCGGCGGCCTGCATGGCCGCTTGCAGTTTTTCCAGGGCCGCCTCGAAGTCGAAGCCCTTGATGGCGCTATCGATGGCCCGGTAGTCTTTCGGGAAGGCGGCGTTCAGCAGCTCGGCGTTGTCGTCCAGCACATCGCCGGCTTCGGAGTCGTTGTCGGCCAGCAGGGTGTGGAGGCGGGTGCAGATTTCTCTGAGCTTGGCAGGATCGACTTCGACGGCCACGTTGCTTGCTGTCTTGGCTTCGATCTTGACACGGCCTGAAAAAGTCGGCGCTGGCGGGACGGCGGGGGCTGCATGCTTTGGCTTCACCCAGCGGCGCAGCGCAGTCCATAGTTCGTCGGGCTGGATCGGCTTGGTGACGAAATCGACCATACCGGCGGCGAGGCATCTGTCCTTGTCCTGCTGCATGGCGTTGGCGGTCATGGCGACGATGGGCAGATTCATGAACCGCTCATCCTTGCGAATTTCGACGGTGGCGGTCACGCCATCCATCACCGGCATCTGCATGTCCATCAGCACGATGTCGTAGGCGTTCTTTGCGACCATCTCCACGGCAATCTGCCCGTTGTCGGCGATGTCGACGACAAAGCCGGCATCGGTGAGAATTTCGCCAGCCACTTCCTGATTGAGCTCGTTGTCTTCGACCAGCAGGATGCGCGCGCCCTTGATGGCGGCCATCTCTTCGAGCATCAGCGAGGGCGCATCGCCATGGCTGCGCCGATCCTCGACTTCGCCGCCGAGCAGGCGGATTGCCGTATCGAACAGTAGCGAGGCGTTGACGGGCTTGATCAATACGTCCTCGATTCCCGCGTCTTCGGCCTGTTTGAGTACTTCCTCGCGGCCATAGGCGGTGACCATCACCAAATGCGGCGGTTTTTCCAGCCCCAGCGCAAGAATTGCACGCGCCGTATCGAAACCATCCATGCCCGGCATCTGCCAGTCGAGGAACACGATCTCGGGGGCGTCCGGCGTGCCGACAGTGGCTTTGATCTTATCGACGGCCGCTTGTCCAGAACCGGCTTCGTCGACCATGAAGCTCATCGTCATCAACAGGTCGCCCAGCACCATGCGGGCGCTGTCGTTGTCGTCGACTACCAGCACATTGCGACCCTGCTGGTCGTCTGCAGGTACCAGATCATGCGCACGTTGCTCGCCGATGCCCAGCTTGGCGGTGAACCAGAAGGTGCTGCCCTTGCCGTGTTCGCTCTCGACGCCGACCGAGCCGCCCATCAATTCGGCGAGCTTCTTCGAGATGGAGAGGCCCAGGCCGGTGCCGCCATATTTGCGCGTGGTCGAGGTGTCGGCCTGCTGGAAGCTCTGGAACAGCCGGCCCATCTGCTCTTCGGTCAGGCCGATGCCGGTGTCCTTGACGCCGCACCAGAGCAGGATGCCGTCTTCCGTCCGTTCCTGGACATTCAGGATGATGTCCACCTCGCCGTGCTCGGTAAACTTGATGGCATTGTTGGCGTAGTTGATCAGGATCTGGCCGATGCGCAGGCTGTCGCCGATGAGTTGACGCGGCACATCCGGAGCAATGTCGAACACCAGCTCCAGCCCCTTGGCGGTGGTTTTTTCGCTGACCAGGCTGGCGACGTTGTCGAGCAGCTTGTCGAGCTCGAACTCGCTGTGCTCGACATTGAGCTTGCCGGCCTCGATCTTCGAGAAGTCGAGGATGTCGTTGATGATGCCCAGCAGGTGCTGGCCGCTGTTCTGGATCTTCTTGACGTAGTCGCGCTGG
This sequence comes from Rhodocyclaceae bacterium, assembly GCA_030681195.1. Classification (GTDB taxonomy): domain Bacteria; phylum Pseudomonadota; class Gammaproteobacteria; order Burkholderiales; family Rhodocyclaceae; genus Sulfuricystis. Next base: position 62,547 of record JAUXXJ010000010.1, on the reverse strand, counting down.
CGGGGCGTCATGTCGGTCTTCAGGGCCAGATGGGCCATGCCGATGATGGCGTTCATCGGCGTGCGGATCTCGTGGCTCATGTTGGCGAGGAAATCGCTCTTGGTTTTGGCAGCGTCCTCGGCGATCTGTTGGGCCTTGCGCATGACCTCTTCGGCCTGCTTTCGAGCGGTAATCTCGTACATCCAGGTGAGCAGCAGGCGCCGGCCGTCCTGCTCGATCCAGCGGGTGTTGAGCAGTACCCAGATTTCCTGGCCATCGTCGCGCCGGAACCGGGCCTCATAGTCGTCGACACGATGCGTTTCCATCATTTGCTTCAGGAACAGGGTGCGATCATGTGGATCGGCCCAGAATCCGGTGCTGCGTCGTGACATGATCTGGTCAAGCGGAATGGCGAGCATGTCGGCCAGACGCCGGTTGGCGAAAACCTGCTCACCCTCGGCCGATACCATGGTGACGGCGGCCGGGCTGTCTTCGAGAATCTGCTTGAGGCGCGCCTCGTTCTCGGTAATCTTGGCCTGCTGGGCTTCCAGTGCCTCGGCCTGTTCCTTGGTGGCTTCCAACAGGCGCTGGGTGCGCTCGGTACGGGCGATGATTTCCAGACACATGGCGATCACCGGCAGAAGACTCTCGATCAGGGCCGTGCCGGCTTCATCGAGCGGCTGCAGCAAGGCCAGTTCAAGTACGCCGAGCAGTTTGTCGGTGCTGATCACCGGCTGCAGGATGATGGACACGGGCGTTGCGGTACCCAGCACCGAACCGATGCGGATGTAATCCGCTGGCGGGTGATCGATAATGATTGGGCGCCGGTCTTCGGCACACTGGCCAAGCAAGCCGCTGCCGAAATCGATGTTGGCTTCTGGCGCCATGCCTTCGATGCGGCCATAACCACCACAGAGTTGCAGGAGGCGCCCATCTGCTCCCACCTCCGCTGCCACCCGATAGAAGCTGCCTTGGCCGAGATGGATCAGCGGAGCGACATGGGAGAAAAAGACCTGCGCCAGTTCGCCATGGGTTTGCGCGCGTTGCAGTGCGGTGGAAATGGCCGAGCTGTTGGCCTTGACCAGTTGTTGTGATTCCACCAGCGTGGCGGCCATGCGGTTGAAGGCAATGGCCAGGTCACCCACCTCATCCTGCCGCGTTTCGGGCAGTCGGACGCTGTAGTCCCCTTCGGCCAACTGATGGGTAGCGGCGGCGATGCGCCGCAAGGGCAGGACAACCGCCCGATTGCCCAACACGAATACTAGCGCGGCGGCCATCAGCAGGGCCAGCAAGAGGATGACCGTAATCGGCTTGAAATGACCAGTGCCGGCAACCGCGTCCTGATCAAGCACGGCGACGGTGAACCATTTCAACGGTGCCAGATAGGCGATGGCGGCTACCTGACGCTTCCCGTCCAACGTCAGGGAGATGACCTCAGTGGCGCGCTTGCCTTGCAGGACGTTTTCCATCGCCGCACGCAACTGCTGTTGCTCGGTGGCGTCGGGCAGCAAATTCCAGATGGTCGATTCCTTCTTGACGTCGCCGACGGGCGCATTCAGGGCGATCAGCGTTTCATCGACATGGCCCTGGATGGCGCCATCGGCATTGATGAAGAGGCCGGTGATGCCTTTTTCGTGAGTTTTGACGAAGTCGTTGATGAATTTGGAGATGTCGATGCCGGTGCCCACCACGCCTAGCGGCACCTGCCCCTCCTTGACCACCACGTTGATCCACAACTTGGTCATGCCCAGCTTGACGTTGTGGTCGACGTTGAGGTTATAGGGCGCGCTCTGCGCTAGGGTATTGAAAAACCAGATGTCGTCATCTTCTCCCTTGACCAGCGTATCCACCGCCTTGAGCGCCAGCGGATCGGGGATATCCAGGGTCTTGGCGTTGATCAGGTAGAAAAGCCCGGTTGGTTTCGAAGCCACAAAGGCTTCATGTGTCGAATACAGATTGGTCAGGCTGCGCAGTTCCTTGATAGCAGCCTCTGCCACGTCCGGGTTCTGGGGCGTGCGCATCCAGCGGCGCAGTACCTCCGTATCGGCCATTTTGAGGGCCAGTGCCAGATCGGCCTGGATGCCGCCCAGCGTTTTTTCGCGGTGATACTGGACATAACGTTCGGCTGCATAACCCGCCAGTTCATGCTTGATAGTGTCCAGAACCGAATTGACCATGCCAAACGTCAGCAGGCCAATCGCCAACCCGCCTGCCAAAAGATAGGCCAGCGCTTTTTCCCGCAATCCCCAATGCACGATATCGTCTCCACGGTGCCCCCCATCCCATGTGGCGATTGAGCGGGGCTCAAATGATGTGCGCGTTCTAATTGCGGAAGATGTTACTGCCGAAACATGCTGGCAGTGTGGATTTGCCGTCCCGCCAGCGCCGACTTTTCCTGGGAGTGCGACAATTCGCCTACAGCAACTTTCAGGAACACGCGCATGCTCACCCTTGAAATCGTTTCCGATATCGTCTGCCCCTGGTGCTACATCGGTACGCGCCGCCTTGCAGCTGCGCTGGCTCTGATTCGGCAAGACCAGCCCGGTTTCCAGTTGCGTCTGCACTGGCGGCCATTTTTTCTCAATCCGGACACGCCGCCAGAAGGCGAGCCTTACCTGCCGTTTTTGATCAGCAAGTTCGGCAGCCGCGAGAAGGTCGAGGAAATTTTCGAGCGGGTGCGTGCCGCCGGTCGCCCCTATGGCCTCGACTATGCCTTCGAGAAGATTGCCTTGCGGGCCAACACACTGAAGGCCCATCGCCTGCTGCATTGGGCGCAGGCACAGGGCAATGCCGATGCCCTGGTCGAGCGGCTGTTCCAGGCGCAGTTTCAGCGCGGCGAGCATGTCGGCGATATGTCGCTACTGGTCAGCATCGCTGGCGAATGTGGTTACGACGCGAAAGCGGTGGCCGATTACCTGGCCAGCGACGCGGATGCTGCTGCCGTACGCGAGGAGGAGGCCGCGATCCGTGCTCAGGGCATCAGCATGGTGCCAACCTTCATTCTGCCCGGCGGGCAGATCATCGTCGGTGCGGAAGATCCCGGCGTGCTGGCGGCCGGAATTCGTCAAGCACTGCCATGACAGACGAGGACTTCATGGGCATCGCCCTTGATCTGGCACGCGAAGCCGCGACGCTGGGCGAGGTGCCGGTCGGCGCGGTGGTCGTGCGCGATGGCGAAATCGTCGGGCGCGGTTGCAACCAGCCGATCGGCCGCCACGACCCGACCGCCCACGCGGAAGTGATGGCCCTGCGCGATGCGGCACAGCGACTGGGCAACTACCGCATGCCCGGCTGCACGCTATATGTGACGCTGGAACCCTGCGCGATGTGCATCGGTGCGATCTTTCACGCGCGTATCGGCCGGGTGGTATTTGGCGCACGCGATCCGAAGACTGGTGCGGCTGGCAGTGTGATCGACCTGTTTGACGTCGAGAAACTCAACCACCATGCCGAGGTGGTCGGCGGGGTGCGTGCCGAGGAATGCGGTGCGCTGCTCTCGGGTTTCTTTGCCGCGCGGCGGCAGAAGACGGAAATTGCCTGATCTGCAGAACGCATATTTTGCCTATAAGTGCGTATTGGACGATTGTTTGATGCATAATAGACGGACTAATAATTCACTTTGGACGAGCCTCTTCCCGAGTATCTTCCGTGCGCTCCCCCGATAGCCCTCCCTTGTTCAAACGCCACTTGCAGCCCTTGTTGCGAGAGGCATTGAGCGACACACCGGCCGTTCTGATCAACGGGCCACGGCAATCCGGCAAGACCACCCTGGCGCAACAATGCGCAGAGGGCATGCCCTATTTCTCGCTGGATGATGCAACACGCCTGTCGGCTGCCCGTGCCGATCCACAAGGCTTCATCCGGCAAATCGACCGGGCGATCATTGACGAAATCCAGCGTGCCCCCGAGTTGCTGCTGGCGCTCAAACTGTCGATCGACACGGACCGGCGCCCCGGACGATTCCTGTTAACCGGCTCGGCCAACATCATGAGCCTACCGACGATTGCCGACAGTCTGGCCGGTCGCATTGAGGTCCATGCGCTGTTGCCCCTGTCGAATGCCGAAATTGCCGGCAGGGCGCCCGACTCCCCCGACTTCTTGGCAAATGCGCTGGCTCAAAATTGGCCCGCGCAGGCGCGAGCAGACACGCCCTGGGTCGGTGATGCGCTGGTTGAGCATGTGCTGGCCGGCGGTTATCCGGAAATGCGCAGTCGTACGACCGCAAAGCGACGCCAGGCCTGGGCACAGGCGTATCTCACTACGCTGGTGGAACGCGATATCCAGGATGTGGCCCGAATTGATGAAGCCACGCGAATTCCGCAACTCATGGCGATTTTGGCCACCCTGTCCGGTCAACTGCTCAACCTGCGCCAGATCGGTGGGCAATTGGGCCTGAATGCCCACACAGCCGAAAAATATATCGGCGTCCTGGAAAAGCTCTTCCTCGTGCGGCGCTTGCCAGCCTGGGGACGTAACGAACTGGGGCGTCTGGTCAAAACGCCAAAACTCCATTTTCTCGATGCCGGCTTGCATGCCGCCCTGGTGCGTGCGAGCACCGATCTGCTGCGCAACGATCGCAGCCGTTTCGGGCCTATTCTGGAAAGCTGGGTTTTTGGCGAGCTGCTTAAAATCTCGAACCTTTCACCTGGCCAGTGGTTTCTGGCGCATTACCGCGACAAGGATCAAGTGGAGGTCGATTTTGTCCTGGAATCCCCCCTGCGCGCCATCATCGGTATCGAAGTAAAGGCATCGGCAACCGTGACGGCGAGCGATTTCAAGGGGCTGCGCCGGTTGCGCGAGCACTGCAAAGAGTCTTTTTCCAGCGGCATCGTCCTGTATGACGGGACGTCGGCGTTGCCCTTTGGCGATGGGCTATGGGCGGTCCCACTTGGATGGCTGTGATGCGTGAAAATCGTCTGATGCAGATCACCATCCGCATCCCCGACCAGACGCTCGAACTCTTTGATGAGGACGACACGCTGCTCAAGCAATATGTGGTTTCAACCGCCGCCAAGGGGGCAGGGGAGCGGAACGGCAGCAACTGCACGCCGCGCGGTCGCCACATCATTCGTGCAAAAGTCGGCGCTGGCGAGACGGCGAATACGGTGTTTGTGCGCCGTCGGCCGACCGGCGAGATTTGGACGCCGGAACTGGCGCTGGCAAATCCGGGCCGCGACTGGATTCTGACGCGCATTTTGTGGCTGTCGGGCTGCGAATCGGGCATCAACCGGCTCGGCTGCGTCGACACGATGCGCCGCTACATCTACATCCACGGCAGCCCGGACACGGTGCCGATGGGACAGCCGGGGTCAATCGGCTGCGTGCGGATGAGAAACCGCGACATCATCGAATTGTTCGACCTAGTGCCGCCCTACACCCCGGTGGAGATTGTTGGTTGAAATGAGGCTTGAAATAAGGGCGTAGGATGAGTCGGATTCCCCAACCGAAAGAACCCTACCATGGATATCCATCACCTTGCCGCCTGCGAGTTTCTCGCTGCCGTGATCCGCAATCAGCCCGAACTGCTCAAGGGCTTTACCCCGAACAAGGACAGCGGCGAGATGGTCGCCAATTTCTGCAGCGGCTTCATCGAGCGCTTTTCGCACAGCCTGAAGGATTTTGACGAAGGCTCGACAGAAGCCAGTCTGGATGACTGGAGCTTTCTCGCCCTCAAGAAGGGGGGCTAGTTTTTTTCCAGCTCGAAGCGATAGCGGCAACGCGCACCGGCAATGCCGCCGGGTAGCCAGGTTTGCTCGTCAAAGCTTGCCGTCCCGTCAGCGCCGACTTTTATCAGTGTCGAGCAACGCGTCCCGTAATCCGGGCTGCGAATGAAGGCCGCCGAGAGCAGGCGTTCCCAGGTGAGGGGGACGCCGGTGGCGGGCAGGGCGATGTCAGGGTGAATCCGGTCATCGCGCAGCAGATGCTGCAGGGCCGTTTCGTCCGGCAGCGTCGCCAGCGCATGCGCCAATGCCGTCTTGCCAGCGCCGACTTTGGGCCAGGGCGTATCCAGCGTGGCATTCGATAGACCGTAGATGCCGGGCGCGAGCTTGTGCCGTTGGCGCGTGATGTTGCTGAAGGCGACCAGCCGCTGCCCATCCCCGAGCAGCAGATTGAAGCCGTTGTAGTCGGCAGCTTCAAGACTGTCCAGATAGGCGTCGATGGGGTCATGGCCACAGAGAAAATCCGCCACCAGTCGCCCGCGTGAGGGCGCATCCGCCTTGTGCCGGGACGGATCGCGGTAGTTGGTCAGTGCGGCAAACCGCCCTTGCCGGGTCAGTCCCAGCCAGGTGCCCAACGTACCGATGGCTTCCAGATCACGACCGGCCAGCACCTGCGGATGCGCTGGCCAAAAGTCGGCGCGGGCGGTACGTCGCGGGTAAAACTCGTCGCGATTGGCGGCAACGATTAGGGGAAACTGCGGATGGGTTTGCCAAGCCAGCAAGATCAGGCACATGAAAAATGTAGTTCCAATTTCTGTCAATTCAGGCAATATAGAAGAAAAAACATAATTGCTTGATTTCACGGGTGCCATGTCCTTTGTGGCATCTGACGAAATACATAGGCAACATTCTGAGGAGCCATGACTTACGATAACGAGAATATCGACTGGCAGTCGATAGGCAGGCAGTTTCGCCAACAGCGCGAAGCCGTGGGTACGCCTGTCGAAACGGTGGCGCGACAACTCTGCCTGGTCAAGCCCCAGATTCTGGCGCTGGAAGCCGGGTTGGCTACGAATTTTCCGGGCGCGCCTGCACGGTTGTGGTGTGCCCAACGCTATGCGACGCTGCTGGGGATCGATCTCGATGCGATTGCACCGCTGGCCACAGCCAGTGACTCCCCTGAGGTTGCTGTGCGCAACGCACCGACCGTCCTTGATAGCGCCTTGAGCGACAGCGAAAGTCTGGCCCGTACGCCGTCGTCGACAATGGGCCGGGGGCACTGGGCGGTCGTGCTACTGTTTCTTGCGCTGGCCGCCGTCCTGGCGATCCAGTTTTACCATCCATCCGCACCTGTACCGACTCAGCCAAGGCCGGCGACCATTTCCGAGGCACCGTCACCAGCGGCGCCAGTAGCGGCGCCAGCACCTGTCGCCATCCCCGTCGCACCGATTGAAGAACCCAAGCCGGAACCCGTCCGCAAAGTTGTCGATGTGCAGGGGCTTGAGGCGCATAAGCCCGCCCGGTCAATCTATGTGATGGCCCACGATGCGGCGGTGCTGATCAAGCAGCGCGATGGACGGGAGACCGATACCATCCGCCTGGAAAAAGGTGGGTCCGAACGTATTCCCATGGTGGCCGGTGAGCGTCTGCGTGTTGCGGAAGGCAAAAACCTCGGTATTTTCTTTCAAGGGCGCAAGGTGCCGGCAAACACTATCGAAGCTGGCAACTGGATGCGCTTCGTGCCGCTGCGGTAGGCGAATTCATTGAAGCCTCAAATCAGCCTATCCAGTCGCGCTTTCAAGGCGGTGAATGTCGCCACGGCATAGGTTTGGGCGCTAGCCATTTCGGCTTCGGGACAATAGACATTGGCAAAGCACCAGAATTCGCTCCAGCGGCTTTCAGTTTGGTCGCCATAGCCACCCAGGAAACGGGTGGGCAGGTCGTCGCCATGGCTTTGCCGGATACGCCGCACAAGAAAATGGCCACCCAAGGTCGATCCCTCGACGGTGTAGAGCAAGCCGATCAACTGCCCCGGACGCTCGACGGCGTCGAGGCGCATGGCTTCGTCAGGAGGGGCCAGGCCGAGAGCATCGAGGTCTTGTTCAAGGGCGGCGAGTTTGCATCGTGGCTGGTAGTCGAAAGCCAGATTGTGCCGGGCCAGAAAACCCAGTATGGCGGGTTCGGCGTAGGCGTGCAGGGCATGCAGCCCTTGCAGCGCCCGGCCATAGTCAGCGCGGGTCAGCGTCGGCTGGGCCAGCGGCGCCAGCACGGGATGGTGATCGAGGGCGTGATGAGCCTCGCGGGTGGCCTGGCGCAGGGCCTGGTGGAGGGGCGAGGTCGGCATCAAAGCCAGTGCAAGAGGGTACTGCGAAACTTGCTGGCAGTCAGTTTTTCTTCGTTGTTCCAGGGGCGGCACTGGTTAGTCTTGATTTCCACCCATTTTTCAAAGGATCGGCGCGGCGACAGCATGAGGGCGCCGGCGTGTTCGACCGTCGGCTTGTTCGGATTGCCGGCCCAGGCGACTTCCTGCGCTTCGGCTGGACGGAACCAGTAAAAACGCACCCAACCCGAGCGGGGGGAGCGGGCCTTGACCGCCAGTATGCCGCGGCTGGGGGAGCAGGGTTCGCCGGGGGGAGGGGCGAGCAGGCCTTCCATGCTATCGCTGGCCAGCACGGGCTCGGGGCGGGCCAGAAACCATTGGTCGATGCGGCTCATGCAGTCCATCTCCGGGGTGTCGGCGGTCATCACCACATCGTCGTTGATGACCAGGGCGAAGCCGCGTGCAGACACGATATCCATGAGCGCGGGGGCGGCGTGCTCGATGCCGTCGAGCGGGTCGGCATGTTGGGCGATGCGCTCCAGCAGGCCATCGACGCGTCGATCCAAGCTGTCGATCATTTGCAGGCGGCGGCTGGCCAGATGGGAGGTGAGGCCGAGGCTGTAGGCGCGGGTCAGGGTGACACTGGCCTGGCGCTGGTCGGGGGAAAGGCCGCGCGGCTGCAAATGATGGCAGGCGAGCAGCCCCCACAATTTGCCTGCGATGACAATCGGCACAGAGAAGGAGGCGCCAACGCCCATGTGGGTCAGGTATTGCAGGTGCACGGGTGCGACACTGCGCAGGTTGGACCAGGTCAGGTCGGGCGGATCGGCGGCGAGGCCAAGGATGTCGACCGCAGCCGCGTGGATGTCAGGGATCAGGCGATAGGGATTGATCAGGTACAGGTTGCGGGCGATGGCCGGGATGTCGCTGTCGGGAAAGCGCAGCCCCAGATAACGGCCCAAGGCATCGCTGGTAGCTTCGGCGATCACCTCACCGGACCAGTCTTCGTGAAAACGGTAAAGCATGACGCGGTCGAAACCGGTGACCAGCGCAAAAGCTTTGACCAGGTTGTCGTGATAGGCGGCGATTTCCTCATCGGCGTAGGGCAAGTGGAGGAAGGGGCGTTGCAATTCCTGGATCAGTACCGGCGCGGTTCCGACTGCGCTATTTTCGAATTCGACCAGAATGCCATCCGGGCTGCGAATCAGGAGCGCATCTACGCGTTTGTCCTCCACCTGGTTCAAATGTGGCAGGGGCAAGCTCTGTCCGGGTTGGTCGCCCAGGCGCGCCAGCATCGCGGCATTCAGACAGCCGGTGGCCTTGATGTCTTGACCGAGCAGGGCAGTCGGCGGTATGCCCAGGTAATCGGCCAGATTGGCACTGGCGTGGGTGATTTGGAAGGGCGCCGTGCCTGTTACTCGGAGCATCGCGCCGAAGCCCTGAATGGCGCCGGAAAGATGCAGTTTTTCCGCTTCACAGCCCTGTATCAGGGCGGACAGGGTAGTAGGGGTGTCCATCATTCAACTCCCGGATTGTTTGGGCAGGCGTTGGCGAAGCAGGGCACTGAACGCCTTGACCTCCAGCGGGCGATGCAGCAGATAGCCCTGGGCGGTTTCGCAACCGAGTTCCTTGAGCGTGTTCAGTTGCTGTTCGGTTTCCACGCCTTCGGCCACCACCGTCATGTTCAGGGCATGCGCCATGGTGACGATGGCGGTGGCGATGGAGCGATCTTCGTCTTCCTCGGCGATGCCATCGACGAAGGAGCGGTCGATCTTGAGTTCATGGATGGGCAGTTTCTTGAGATAGCTAAGCGAGGAATAGCCAGTGCCGAAATCGTCCACGCTGATTGCGACCCCCATCTGATCCAAACGGTTCAGGATGTCCCGGACAACATCGACGCGTTCCATCAGCACGCTCTCGGTCAGTTCGATGCAGACCCGATCGGCGTCCACGCCGGCGCGTGCCAGGGCCTCGGTGAATTGATCGACAAACTGGGATTCGCGCAACTGGTGCGACGAGACATTGATCGAAATGATCGGCGGCTGGAGGCCGTCCGCCTGCCAGCGGGCGATGTCGGCCAGAGCGAGGTCGATGACGATGGCACCAATCGCGTTGATCAGGCCGCAATTTTCGGCCACCGGGATGAACTGGCCCGGCGAAATATCGCCCAGATCCGGGTCGTGCCAGCGCAGCAGGGCCTCCGCGCCAACCATTTCGCCAGGTTTGAAGCGAACGTGGCTGATGGCGATCTGGGGTTGATAGCAGAGCCGGAAATGGCCCGCCTGGATAGCGAGGCGGAGGCCAGATTCCAGGGTCAGGCGCTGCAGCGCGCGCACCTTCATCTCATCGGCGAAGAACTGGTACTGGTTGCGACCGCGTTCCTTGGAACGATACATGGCGGTGTCGGCGTTCTTGAGCAAGGTGCCGCTGTCCTCGCCGTCCTCCGGGTAAAGGCTGATGCCGATGCTGGCCGAAACATGGAGATTGTGACCGCGGATCGGGAACGAGGCACTCAGGTAATCGACGACCCGGTTGGCCACGGTGTTGACCTCTTCGAGATCAATATCGACCAGCAGGACGATGAACTCGTCACCGCCCAGACGGGCCAGGGTGTCAGAATCGCGCACGCATTGCTGCAAGCGACCCGCGGCCTCCTTGAGCAGGAGATCGCCGATGTCGTGACCGAGACTGTCGTTGATGACCTTGAAGTTATCCAGATCGACGAACAGCACCGCCAGTTTATGGTTCTGGCGACGGGCTTGGGAGACGCCGTGCTTGAGCCGGTCCATGAGCAGGCCACGGTTGGGCAGGCCGGTCAGTTCGTCATGGGTGGCCATGTACTCGATTTTCCGCTGCGAGGACTTGATGGCGGTGATGTCGCTGAAGATGGCGACATAGTTGCTGATCTTGCCGTGTTCATCGAGCACCGAGTTGATGGTCAGCCACTCGGGGTAGATCTCGCCGTTCTTGCGTTTGTTGTAAATCTCGCCCTGCCAGGAGCCGGCATCGCTTAGTGCGCGCCACATGTGCTCGTAAAACTCCTTGCCGTGGCGACCAGAACGCAGGATGGCCGGCGTCTGGCCGATGACTTCCTGGGTGCTGTAGCCGGTGATTTGGCTGAAGGCCTCGTTGGCGGTAATGATTTTGGCGTCGGCATTGGTGATGACGATGGCCTCGCCGGCACGGTCGAACACCTTGGCGGCCAGGTTGAGTTGTTCCTGGGCGTGGCGCTTCAGGGTAACGTCGGTGGCCTCGGTGCAGACGGCCCGGATGGTACCGCTGCGATCGAAGATCGGGAAGCTGATGGTGTTCAGCCAGAGTTTGCTACCCTCGTATTCCAGTTCTTCTACCGCCTCCACGGCCTCCAGGCGCGACATGGCCTGGAGATCGTTTTCACGCAGCCTGTCGGACACGGCGGGCAGGAAGATCTGGCGGTCGGTCTTGCCCACGACGCTCTCGGCCTTCACATTGAACACCTCCTCGAAGCGCCGGTTAACGAATTCGTAGCGACCGGCGGTGTCCTTCAGCATCACCAGCGAGCCGGAATGGTTCATGATCGCCAGCAGGTGTTCCTGACTCTCACGGATCTTTTCCTGCGCGCCCACCAGTTCGGTGTTGTCGATGACCACCAGCACCACGCTTTGCGGCGCGCCGCTATGGTTGATTGCCGGCGTGAGATAGATTTGGTAAGTGTGGCCGGCATGCTGAGCGGTGAAGCTTCCCTTGCGTTGATCGCGCAGGGCGGCGCCGAGGTGTTGGTCGATGTCGGCCAGAAACGGCGGCAGGGCCAGGCGACCGAGGGGCTGGCCGGAGATGGTCAGTGGCAGATCAAACGCACGGATGGCAGCGCCATTGGCCCGCTTCAGTAACAGGTCGCTGTCGAACACCAGGATGGGAAAGTCTAGGGTGTTGTAGACGCTCTCGAAATCGCTGTTGATGGCCGCCAGTTCGGCCGATTTGACCAGGCTTTCCTCGTTGACGCTGACCAGTTCCTCGTTCGAGGCCTGCAACTCTTCGTTGGCCGCCTCAAGCTCTTCGTTGGTCGCTTGCAGTTCTTCGTTGGCGGCCTGAACTTCCTCGTTGAGGGCCTGCATCTCCTCGCCGGAGGCGGCCATCTCTTCCGTCAGGGTTTGCAGGTGGTCGCGCGTGGCGGCTAGTTCCTGTTCGGTCGCGTCATCGCCATGGCCGGTATCGGCGTGCTCGGACAGGCGTTCTTCGGTGGCCCCACGCACGGCCTGTTCGAAGACGACCAGAAAAGATTCCTCCTCGGGTTGCTCGCCGATCGGATGGATGACCAGGCGCCAGGTCTGCATGTTCTGGCTGGCGATGCGGCGCTTGCGGCTGAAGACAGTGGCATGCTTGCGGCGGGCGCGATGGAGGGAGGTCAGCAGTTCGCTGGACAGCTCGGGCACGATCAACTGGGCCAGGTTCATCTCCGGCGTGCCGGTGGGAAACTGCACCAATTTGTGCACCGGGCCGTGGCTGTGCAGGATGCGCGAACTGGCATCGATCAACATGGCGGGATCGAAGTGATCAGCCACGGCGTTCAGGAACACGCGCTCGTAATTGCTTTCGACGGGCTTGGAGACCCGTGCGTGGATATTTAGTTTGCCGCGCACCAATCGGCTGGCGCTGACCGGCAGCGACTTGCCACGGGGCCGGAAGATGCGGACACGGCGATCGGCAGCCGAGAACAGGTTTTCCTGCTGACTGACGGATTCCGAGCGGCCGAGAAAGAGCAGGCCGTCATCGCGCAGGGCGAAGCGCAGCACCGAGAGCACCCTGAACTGGAGGTCGGTGTTGAAATAGATCAGGACATTGCGGCAGGTCACCAGGTCGATGCGCAGGAAGGGCGGATCGACGGTCATGTCCTGGCGTGCGAAGGTTATCCGCTCGCGCAGCGGCTTGATCGGTTCGAAACCGTTGCCGCTGGCCTGGAAATAGCGGTTCTGGTATTCCGCTGGCACCTCGGCCAGGGCGGCCTGGTTGTAGATGCCGCGCCGGGCAACGGTAAGGGCGTCGCTGTCGAGGTCGGTGGCGAACACTTGCAGGGTGAGGTCGTCTTTGCGTTCGGCGATCAGTTCGCTGCACAGGATAGCCAGAGAATAGGCCTCTTCACCGGTCGCGCAACCGGCCACCCAGACGCGCAGTTCTTCCCCAGGCTGCTTGCGCGCCACCACTTCTCGCAGATAATGTTCGAGGGTGCGAAAAGCTTCCTTGTCGCGGAAAAACTCGGTCACCGAGATCAGGGTTTCCTTGGCCAGGGCATCAAGTTCCTCGGGGTGGGTGTCGGTCCAGGCCAGGTAATCGAGCAAGGTGGTGCAGCCGGTGGCCAACATGCGCCGTTGCAGGCGCCGCTGCACGGTGGTGAGCTTGTAGCTGGAAAAATCGATGCGGGTATGCTGGCGCACACGCTCGAACAGATCGGCCAGTTCCGGGCGATTGTGCTCGGCACCCTCGGCATCGCCGAAGGTGTCGGGGAAGCGCACCAGACGTTCCAGTTCCTTGCCGATCTGATCGGGCGGCAGAATGCGGTCGGCCACGCAGGCATCAATGGCAGAACGCGGCATGCCGTCGTATTTGGCGGTCTCAGGTATTTGCACGAAGGTGAGCCCGCCGGCCGACTTGATGGCGCGCAGGCCCCGGGTGCCATCAGAACCGGTACCCGACAGGATGATGCCAATGGCGCGGTCTTCGAAGATCTCGGCCATGGATTGAAACATCAGGTTAACCGAGGGCTTGGGCGAGATCTCGGGGGACGGCGTGGTGAGATGGAAGCGCTCGTCCTTGAAGGTCATGTTCACCCCGGGCGGGATGATGTACACCACACTGGTTTGCGGCAGCTCGCCATCGACCAGTTCACGCACCGGAATAGTCGTCTCGCGAGAAAGGATCTCCGCCATCATGCTGCGATGCGAGGGCGACATGTGCTGGGCCACGACGTAGATGCAGTCAAGGCCGGGCGTCAGTCCGGAAACAAATTGGATGAGGGCCTCAAGCCCGCCGGCACTGGCACCGATGCCCACCACATGAGGGCGCGCTTCAACTTTGTGCTGAGTTTCTGTCATGGTGTGAGCATGCAATCAATGTGGTCAGTTGACTCAGCCATGATGATACGGAAACAAGCGTTATTTGGAAACGATGCCGTCTCACCAGCGCCGACTTTTCATCGTCAGCACTACCACTCCATTGTTTGTTACTCCACCGCGTAAGGCATCGGCAACAGCAGCGCCTTGGGGCCGCCCGGCTTGCCGACATGTACGTCGTTCGACTCGGCGCCTGACGACTGTACGACCAGCAGGGATTCAAAGCCGCTGTTGGGGGAGGGCGCGGTCAGCACTACGGCACCGCAATGCTGATCACCGGCTTCGGGAGTGAAAACATCGGTGCCCGGGGCGAATTCCTGATCGAGTTTGACGCGGTACATGCGCCGCTTGACCTTGCCAAGGTAATGGGTGCGGGCGACAACTTCCTGGCCGGGATAGCAACCCTTCTGGAAGCTAACGCCGCCGACGGCGGCATGTTCGTAATTGACCATTTGCGGGGTGAAGGCTTCCTGCGTGGCGGCGACGATGCGCGGGATGCCGGCCGCGATTTCGGCCAGATGCCAGGCGGTCAGATCGGCCCGGTGCCCAAGGGAGGTGAGTTTGGCCTGCGCGGCGGCAACAGCGGTATTGGGAACAGCGATGACAAAACGCCAAGCGTCGAGACGCACCACGGTACCGCCTTCAAAGGGCGCCGTCGTCATCGGGGCCAGCTTGCCAAAAAGCGCGTCGGCTTGCGGGCCGTCGCTGGTGGTCAGGCCAATCAGGGTGCGCTCGGCGGACAGATCGGTCAGCTTGACCTTGGTGCGCAACACGTACATCGAGAGCTTCTTGAGGATGCCCGGCAGAATGTCGGCCGAGAGCTGCAGGATGTAGTCCGTACCGTCGCGCCAGATCAGGAAGCTGGCAATCATGCGGCCCTTGGCGGTACACAGCGCGGCATGGCGCGCACCTTCCGGGGCTAAGTGATTGATGTCGTTGGTCAGCAGGTTGTGCAGGAACAGGGCTGCTTCCTCGCCACTGGCGCGGATCAGGCTTTGGTCGGTGAGTGGTACGAAAAGATTGGTGGGGTTCATTTAGTGTCTGCAAGATCGGGGTTCAACAAGAGCGGATATCATAGCTTCCTTCCATGAAACGCACACTCAAAACCCTACTTTTACTCGCTGGATTTTTCCTGTTGGCAGCCTTTAGCGGCGCCGGCTGGCTGTTCTGGACTGCATCTGCGGCCGTTCCGTTAAAACTCAACGGGAGTGATGTCGTCGATTTTGACATTCGACCCGGCCTCGGCCTCAAGAGCGCAGCGCAAGCGATGGCGGATGCCGGCGTCGGCGTTACCCCGTGGCAATTTGCCCTGATCGGTCGCATTACCGGCCGCGACCGCAACATCAAGGCCGGCGCCTATGAAGTCGGCGCTGGCGTGACGGCATGGCAACTGCTGGAAAAGCTCACCGCTGGCGACGTGACCCAGACCGAGGTGGTGATTATCGAAGGCAAGACATTCCGGGAATTGCGCGCCAAGCTGTCCAGCCACCCTGAGGTGAACCACGAAAGCGCCGGGTTGAGCGATGCCGAACTGCTGCAGCGGATTGGCGCCGCCGAGACACACGCCGAAGGGCGTTTCTTCCCCGATACCTATCTGTTTGCCAAGCAGGCTAGCGATCTGGCGATTTATCGCCGCGCCTATCAGGCCATGCAAAAGCGTCTTGCCACCGCCTGGGAGAAACGCGATCCGGGCGTGCCCTACAAAAATATCGAGGAAGCGCTGATCATGGCCTCGATCATCGAAAAGGAGACCGGCGCCGATGCCGATCGCGGCAAGGTCGCCTCGGTTTTCGTCAATCGCTTGCGGATTGGCATGCGCCTGCAGACCGACCCGACCGTGATCTACGGGCTGGGCGAACGCTTCG
Organism: Rhodocyclaceae bacterium; assembly: GCA_030681195.1. Lineage (GTDB taxonomy): Bacteria > Pseudomonadota > Gammaproteobacteria > Burkholderiales > Rhodocyclaceae > Sulfuricystis. The sequence goes on along the minus strand of JAUXXJ010000010.1, from coordinate 46,637 downwards.
ACGGCAACCTGCGCAAGGTCGATCTGCTGACCGACACGCCCTACAACACCTACACCCGTGCCGGTCTGCCGCCCACACCGATTTCGCTGCCGGGCATGGCCTCTATCCAGGCGGCGCTTAACCCGCCCGCCACCGATTACTTCTATTTCGTGGCCACCGGCAAAGGCGACGGCACCAGCATTTTCTCGAAAACCCTGGAGGAGCATAATCGCGCCGTCAATAAATACCAGCGGGGCAGGGGATGAAAGCTAAGTTCATTACGCTTGAAGGCGTGGATGGAGCCGGGAAAAGCACGCATCTGAGTTGGCTGGTCGAGACCCTGCGCAGTCGTGGCAAGACAGTGGTTCAGACCCGCGAACCGGGCGGCACGCCTTTGGGCGAAAAGCTGCGCGAACTGCTGCTACACGAGTCGATGCACCTCGAAACGGAGGCGTTGCTGATGTTCGCCGCCCGCCGCGAGCACCTGGAACAGGTAATCCTGCCAGCAGTGCAGCGCGGCAACTGGGTGGTCTGCGACCGCTTTACCGATGCCAGCTTTGCCTATCAGGGTGGCGGACGCGGACTGGCCACCGACAAACTGGCGCAACTTGAGCGTTGGGTGCAAGGCGAAGTGCAACCCGACCTGACCTTGTTGTTCGATCTGCCCATCGACATTGCTGCCCAACGCATGGCCGGTGCCGCGCGCACGCTGGATCGTTTCGAGCAGGAAAAGGCCGATTTCCACGAGCGCGTCCGCGCCGCCTATCTGGCCCGTGCGACCGAAAATCCCGGCCGTTTCCGCGTGCTGGATGGCCGGCAAAGCATTGAACAAATCAAGAATCAACTTGAAGATATTATTTCAAGTGTCTGAATATATTAATTTACAAAAGGAAGTGTGGCGAGGGCTGGCCGGCGATGATGCCCAGTTGCCGCACGCCATGCTGTTTGTCGGCAAGGAGGGGGTTGGCAAGCGGGAACTGGCCGAGGTTCTGGCCGCACGCCTGTTGTGTGAGAGCAAGCCCGCGCCGCATGCCCCCGCTTGTGGCACTTGCCCATCCTGCCTGATGTGGGCATCGGGCACGCATCCCGACTATCGCCTGGTGCAACCCGAGGCCGATAGCGAAAGCGATGAAGGGGAGGGTGACGCGACCCCTGGTGAAAAGAAAAAGGCCAGCAAGCAGATTCGCATCCAGCAGATTCGCGAGATCGAGGAGTTCTTCTACATTGGCAGTCATCGCGGTGGCGCCCGTGTTTGCCTGATTGATCCGGCCGAAAGCATGAACGCCGTGACGGCCAACTCTCTCCTTAAAATACTTGAAGAACCGACTTCATCTTTCTATTTCATAATGATTTCTCATCGTTGGCACGGATTGCTGCCAACCCTCATCAGCCGCTCGCGCCAGGTGATGTTTTCACCACCGAGCGACGCCGATGCCTATGCCTGGTTGGATCAAAACAAGCTGAGTTCGGCCAAGTCATGGTTGCCGTTTTATGGTCATGCGCCGCTGGCACTCGCCCAGGCACATCAGCGCGGGCAACTCAAAGCGATCGAATCCTTGCTGGCCGACCTGCTGGCACCGCAAGATCCGCTCGCCCACGCCGCCAAATGGGAAACCCATGTGAAGGCGGATGGTGCCATGAGCATGGAGGTGCTGGTGACGACGGTGCAAAAGTGGCTGCTTGACCTCGGTCTGGTCGCGCAAGGTGCGGCACCCAGATACTTCCCCCATAAAAACAGCGCACTCGAAGCGCTTTCGCGCAAGTTATCAATTCCTTTGCTGATGGAAGCGCAAAAGCAGGTGGCACAAATTCGCCGTCTGGCGAGTCATCCCCTCAATGCCCGTCTGTTCCTTGAAGATCTTTGCGTACGCGCATTCAGACCTCTGAAAAACTCATGACCCCGCTTGTCGATTCCCACTGCCATCTCGATTTTCCCGAACTGGCGGCCAATATTCCGGGCCTGCTGGAGACTATGACGCAAAACCAGGTGGGCTGGGCGCTCTGCGCCGGTGTCACGCTGGAGCGTTTCCCGGCCATGCTCGAACTGGTGAAGGCGCAGCCCAACCTGTTTGCCGCCGTCGGCGTGCATCCTGATACCGAGGAACCTGCTGCCGAGGCCGACTTGACCACCCTGCTGGAACTCGCCAAAGACCCCAAGGTGGTCGCGATTGGCGAAACCGGCCTCGATTATTACCGCCTGACCGGTGATCTTGACTGGCAGCGCGAGCGTTTTCGCACCCATATTCGCGCAGCCAAGGCCTGCGGCAAGCCGCTCATCATCCATACCCGTGCCGCAGCGGCCGACACCGTGCGCATCCTGAAAGAAGAAGGGGCAGGGGAGGTTGGCGGGGTGTTCCACTGCTTCACCGAGAGTGTCGACGTGGCTCGTCAGGCGCTTGACCTGGGATTCCATGTCTCCTTTTCCGGCATTGTTACCTTCAAAAAAGCGGTCGAACTGAAGGAAGTCGCCCAGATGGTGCCCTTGGATCGCCTGCTGATCGAAACCGATTCTCCTTACCTGGCACCGGTTCCCTATCGCGGCAAGACCAATCAGCCGGCCTATGTGCGCCATGTGGCCGAGGAGATCGCCACACTTCGCAGCCTCTCGCTTGAGACCATCGCACAAGCCACGACCGACAACTTTTTCCGTCTTTTCAAGGACGCCACCCGATGAACCGCTACGCATTCCTCCTGCTTGCCGGATTGACGCTTTCGCAAGCCACAACCGCCGGTGTCTACGATGACACCCTGTTCTTTGCCAACCAGAACGAAACCGACAAGGTCGTCGATCTGCTACGCCGGGGCATGGACGTCAATACCACCGATCCTCAGGGCAACAGCCTGTTGATGATCGCGGCACGCGGTAACAATATCGAACTTGCGCGCTTCCTACTCGACAACCGCGCCAATCCCCAGCGGAAAAACCGCTATGGCGATACGGCGCTGATGCTTGCCGCGCTACAGGGACACACGGAAATCGTGCGCCTGATGGTCGAACGCAAGATTGACCCCAATCATGGCGGCTGGAATCCCTTGCACTATGCCGCCTTCGAAGGGCGCGCCGAAATTATTTCCCTGTTGTTGGCTGGCGGCGCCGATATCAACCTGAAAGCACCCAATGGTCAATCTGCGCTGATGCTGGCCGCCAAACGCGGGCATCTCGAAGCCGTGCGCATCCTTGTAGGCGCCAATGCGGATTTGAGTGTTTCCGATCCTGAAGAAGGCACGGCACAGGATATGGCGCAAAAAGCCAACCATACCGATGTGGCTACGTTCCTTAAGCGGGCAGCAGCAGGACGATAGATTTCTTGAGGTTTTGATTGGCTCCACAAACATCGTTCATATACTATTTAACATAATATGGATTATCGGAAGTTAAGGATGCAAATCCAAACTGAAATCCAAGAAGCGATCAAGCCTGTGTTTCAGACCTTTCCAACCAGGTCAGCAAGGCCTTATAGAGACGTTGGGGGTCCACTGGCTTGGCAATGTGATCGTTCATACCAGCGGACAGGCAGGTTTGGCGATCTTCATCAAATGCGTTGGCTGTCATTGCCAATATGGGGGTTGCTGCATACGCTGGCAAGGCACGGATGGCCTTGGTGGCATCCGTGCCGTTCAGGTGCGGCATTTGCATGTCCATCAGGATCAGGTCATAAGGTGGATCTTCTCTCTTGGCCATTTCTACGGCCTGCAGGCCATCCTCGGCCAGGTAAACAGCCAGGCCGGCATCTTCCAGCAGCGTGCGGGCGACCTCGCGGTTGATCGGTTCATCCTCGACCAACAGGATGCGGGCACCGGGATAACGTTCGTGCAGCAGTGTCTCTGCTGCTACAACGGAAAAAGTCGGCGTCCCACAGGGATTTCCTTCGGTCACTGGCAGTACGGCATCATTGGGTGCTGTGGGCAGACAGACGGTAAACCAGAAGAGACTACCCGCCCCGGGCTGGCTGCTGACGCCGATCTGGCCGCCCATCATCTCGACCAGACGTTTGCAGATGACCAGGCCGAGGCCTGTACCGCCGTATTTGCGTGTGGTCGAACCATCCGCCTGGACGAAGGCTTGAAACAGACGTTGCTGGTCGGTCACCGAAATGCCAATGCCCGTATCCTCCACTTCAAAACGCAGGATGGCATTTTCCTCGCGACTGATTCGCACGGCGACGGTGCCGGTCGAGGTAAATTTGATGGCATTGGCGATCAGATTCGTCATGATCTGTCCCAATCGCAAGGGGTCTCCGCTCAACGTCATCTGGACCACTTCAGCGGGCACATCGACCTTGAGGACCAGGTTTTTCTCGGCGGCCTTGTGCGCCATCAGATCCATCGCGCTGGCCAGCATTGGGGCGAGCTTGAACGGAACCCGCTCCAAGGTCAGACGGTCCGCTTCAATCTTCGAAATATCGAGGATGTCATTGATGATGGAAAGCAAATGGTCGGCTGCTTTGGCTGCCTTGTCGAGCTGAGCGCACGCCTTTTCATCCGTCACCCGGCGCTGTGCCAGACCGACCATGCCCATGATGGCGTTCATCGGCGTGCGTATCTCGTGGCTCATATTGGCCAGGAAGATGCTCTTGGCGCGATTGGCGGCCTCGGCAGCCTCTTTGGCGACAGACAGTTCATGCGTCCGCAGTTTGACTTGTTCTTCAAGCTGGTCGCGACTGTACGCCAGGGCATCGGCCGCCAGCTTGCGCTCGGTGACATCCACTGAAATGCCGCAAAGGCCATAAAGGCTGCCATCCGCGTTATGCAAAGGCAGTTTGGTGCTTTGATAGACGACGACCTTTTCAGTGCTCGCCACCTTATTGATCTCTTCACCGCGTACCACCCTGCCCTCTGCCATGACCATCCGGTCATACTGGCGAATTTTTTCAGCGGTGGTGGCGTCGAAAAACTTTTCGTCAGTGCTGCCGATGACGTTCTCCAGTTTGGCCTGCCACAGGTCAAGCACGGCCTGATTGGCAAACAGGTAGCGGCCTTCGGTATCCTTCAGGTAGATGCAGGCATCGAGACGATCCAGGATGGCGCGCAACAACTGCTCGCTTGCCAGCAGTTGGTTGCCCTTGCTTTTGACTTGGCGGCGCAGCGCAAACGCAAGCAGCGCGAGCAGCACTAGCAGGCCTGATAACAACCAGACACCCTGCCAGAAGCGGATCGGGATGATGGCCTCAGGGCTGGCGGCCCGCCAATTCTTGAGGATCTGGTAGTAGTCCGAGTCGGGCACTTTTTGCCAGGCCGCGAGATGGTTTTCGATGGCATCCAGCAATTCACCATTGCGTCCCTTGGCCGTCACATAAAACAGTTGTGACGGCTGGAAGATCACCGGCGTGGCCACCAGTTGATGAGTGGCCGCATGAAATTCACCATAGCGGTTGTTGGTGGCCGCCAGTTCAGCCTGCCCCTTGGCGACCAACTGAAAGGCGTGCTCGAAACTGTCGGCGGGCACGACGGTCACCTTCACGCCATAACTGTTCGCCCATTGCACGAAATCATCTGCCTGAACGCTTTGCGACAATAAGGCAACGCGTTTGCCATCCATTTGCAAGGGCGAAATGATGGATTCGCCCGGGCGGCTGAACAACTGGGACCAACTGTAAAGCGCCGGCGTGCGGTGAAAGTCGACCAGCTTTTCGCGCGAGGCTGAATAAGCCACGTCGGGCATCAGGTCTATCTCACCCGTTTGCAGATTGCTCAGACAATCCTGCCATTGGCACGGCAGGTAGGTCAGCTTCCAGCCTTCCTTGGCCGCGATGCGGTTGAGCATCTCAACGAGAATGCCGGAAGGTTTGCCGTCGGCATCGAGAAAGATCTTGGGTGCATTGGCATAAACGCCCACCCTCACATCGCGCGCCTGCACAGCACCCGTCTCCATGAGCAAGAGCGCACAGAACGCAAGGATCAGACGGATGGGAAGGATGTTGGCATTCAAGTTAAAACCATACTATCAGAAAGTAATAGGGCCAACTCCCGAACTTTTGCACATTCGCTGGCCGGGGTAAACAGACCTGCGCGTGCTACTGTCTGGTGCGCCAGGCGGGAAAGCAGGTCATTTTGCGCATCGCGACACTGACTCAGCAAGGCTGCCAGCCCGGCCGCATCGTTCCAGTCGAAATACCCTGCGTACTCTTCCCCCAGCATGCCGACATTACCGTCGATGCGCGAAGCCAGCACGGGGGTGCCGCTGACTGCGGCTTCGATAATCACATGGGCGCCCCCCTCCATACGGCTGGTGTGGATCAGCAGATGCGCGCGCTGGATGCGGCGGCGCGTTTCTTCATGCGGCCGTCCGCCTAGCCAGCGGTAGTTGGGGCAAGCGGCCATGGTGGCCTGCGCGGCCTGCGCCAGTGCCGGGTCAAGGGGTGCGCCAATGTGGTCGATGAAAATATCCTTGCGCCCCGCCAGCAGTCGGGCCGCCACTAACAGCGTCTCGGGCGACTTTTCCTCACGCAGATGGCCCACCATCAGAGCGCGCAAACGTCGCGGCGATTTGCTCAGCGCCTTTCTCGCCGTGGCCGACTGGTAGATCGTGCGGGTTTTGGCGTGGTACGCAGCCGGCAGCATATGCTCCCCCAGCGCCTGCAACACCACCAGTTGGCCGGCAAGGGCGAGGGAGCGCTGCGCGGCCGCATCCGTCTGGATGTCACGATACAGATCGGTACCGGTCAACACCACGGCCAGACCGTTGCTGCCATGACGCGCATGCCAGGCGGCAATCGAATCTGCCGAGCGCCGGGCATGCAGGGCGATCATCCGCGTATCCGCGTCCGCTGCGCCGTCCGGCCATGTCTTGACCAGTCGGGTCGAGTAAAGTGGTGCCAGAAAATGCTGCCAGCGCCAGGCCGTCTGCCAATTGCCATTATTGGCATCGGCAAGCGCCGGCGTCACGATGACGATCTTTTCCGGGGATTTTTTCATGGCTACCGATTATTCCACCGCATGCCTTGCCCGTGGGGGTGATGCCAGTTTTCTTGCATCTGCACTTCAGGATGCCCGGCGTCGCACGCTCGACCTGCTGGATGCCTACGTGGCGAAACTTGGCCCGACGCTACGCCTCCCCTACTCCACTCAATTCAACCCGACGCTGTGGGAAGTTGGTCATGTCGCCTGGTTCTACGATGTCTGGATCGCGCGCAACCCGCAGCGCCATCTCGGGCTGGCGGCCGATCCCGATTGCCCACGCCCGGAGGGCCGTCTTACCAGCGCCGACAATTGGTACAACTCCAGCCTCGTCAAGCACACCACGCGTTGGGACTTGCTGCTGCCCGATCTGGCCGGCACCCAAGCCTACCTCGCCGCCAGCCTTGCCGAAACACTGGCATTGCTTGCCGGCGAACCCGAGGACTTCGATCACCTGTACTTCTACCGGCTCGCGCTGTTCCACGAAGACATGCACGCCGAGGCCGCCACCTACATGGCCCAGGCGCTCGACATCCCCCTGCCCGCCCAATTGCGGCCGTGGGAGTGTCCCCTGCCCGCCTCCGTCGATATCGCGTTGCCGGCCACCACCTGGCGGCTCGGCCACGAGGGCAGCGACTTCGCTTTTGACAATGAACTGCTCGCCCATGAGGTGCCGCTGGCAAGTTTCCGCATCGACAGCGTGCCTGTCAGTTGGGGGCGCTTCCTGCCCGCCATCGAGGCCGGCGCCGTCGGCATGCCGCGTTACTTGCGGAAGGAAAAGGGGGAATGGCAGGCGCTACGCTATGGCCACTGGGAAACGCTGAATCTGGATGTGGCCGCCGTGCATCTCACCTGGGACGAAGCCCAATCCTGGTGCGCCTGGGCCGGGCGCCGCCTGCCGACCGAGGCGGAATGGGAGTATGCCGTCTCGTCAGCGCCGACTTTTCAGTGGGGCGATGTCTGGGAATGGACCAGCAGCCGCTTCGCCCCCTTCGCCGGCTTTGTCGCCCACCCCTACCGCGACTACTCACGCTTCGGCTTCGAGGAACACCGCTATGCGCTGAAAGGCGCCAGTCGCGCCACCGACCCGCGCATGGCGCACCCGAAATACCGCAACTATTTCACCGTCGAGCGCAACGACATTCACAGCGGGTTCAGAAGCTGCGCCATGTAAATGTCGGCGCTGGCGAGACGGCGCGTCAGTGATGTCCTGCGTGCGGATCGGCGGGTTTCGACTGCTTGATGACCAGCGGCGTGAAGCGCGCCGACTCTGCCGCCTTGCCAGGCATGGTAACGGACACCACGGCCTTCATGTCGGCTGACGTGGCATACTTGCCCGTGCCCTTGAGTCGATTGTCGCCATCCGGCATCAAGGTCACGGTGACTTTTTCCTTGCCGACCAGCAACGTGGCCGTGCCGCTGGCGCCGACGGTGGCGACCTTGGCGTCGGCATGATCGGTGACATGGACCACCACCGAATTTTCCTTGGCTTCCTTGCTGTCCTTGGCAACGACCAGTTCGAAATGGTAGGCGCCGGCCATGCGCATCTGGCCGCCATTGGGCGTCTTCAGGGTATCGAGGTAGTCATCGGTATGGGCCAGTGCCAGAGGGGTGGCGAGCATGCTCAGAGCGAGGATCAGGGGGCGCAGTTTCATTCAAATCTCCTTTCAGAAAGTTTCGGTTTGTTCGACGGCCAGCAGGCGTTCGAGTGCCGGGCGACCCCAGCGCAAAAACATGACGGGCGTCAGCAGCGTATCCAGCAGGGTCGAGCTCAGCAGGCCGCCGAAGATCACCACGGCGACCGGATGCAACATCTCCTTGCCCGGCGCGTCAGCGGCAATCAGCAGCGGCGTGAGGGCGAAAGCCGTTACCAGCGCGGTCATGAACACGGGCGCGAGACGTTCCAGCGAACCGCGCACGATCATGGCTTCTCCAAATGCCTCGCCCTCGTGGCGGCACAGGTTGATGTAATGGCTGATTTTCAGGATGCCGTTGCGTGCCGCGATGCCGGTTAGCGTGACGAAGCCAACCAGTGCCGCGACCGACAGCGGCTGACCGGACAGCCACAGCGCCGCCACCGCACCGATCAGCGCCAGCGGGATGTTGCCCATGATGATGGCGGCCAGCACCGCCGAGCGGTAACGCGTGTAGAGCACCAGAAAGATGGCCGCCAGCGAGAGCGTGGCGAGCAGTGCAATCAGCCGTGCGGCCGCTTCCTGTGCCTGAAACTGCCCTTCCAGCGCGGTGAAGTAGCCCTCCGGCAGCGCTGTTTCATTCAGCACGGCACGGATGTCGGCGACGATGCGCGCCATGTCCGAGCCGTCGGTGTTGGCGGCAATGACGATGCGCCGCCGCGCATTCTCGCGGCCGATCTGGTTCGGTCCGCTGCCGTCTTCCACCGTGGCGAGGCGCGACAAGGGAACGATGCCAAGCGGCGTTTCGATCAGCACGTTTGCCAGCCCCTCGCCCCGCCTGGCTTCGTCCGGCAGGCGCAGATGGATCTGGAAACGCCGGTTGCCGTCGATGACATGACTGACATCCTCACCCTGCAGCAGGTTTTCGAGTTCCGCCACCAGCCGGCCCACCGGGAGGCCGTGGCGTGCCGCCGCTTCGTGGTCGACCTGAATCTTGTACTGCGGGATGCTCACCTGTTTTTCAATCTGCAGGTCAGCCATGCCCGGTATCGCCCGCAAGCGTTCCTGCAAGGGGCCGGCGAGACTGCGCAGGGTGTCGAGGTCGTCGCCGTAGATCTTCAGGGCGATCTGGGCGCGCACGCCGGAGAGCATGTGATCGAGGCGGTGGGCAATCGGCTGACCGACACTGACGGCGGCCGGCAGGATGGCCAGCCGTGCCCGAATGTCGGCGATGATGGCATCGCGATCTCGTTCGGATGGCTTCAGGTCGACATCGAGTTCGCCGTAATGAATGCCCTCGGCATGTTCATCGAGTTCTGCCCGCCCGGTGCGCCGTCCGACCTGCGTGACTTCCGGCACGGTGAGCAGGATGCGCTCGGCCTCGGCGCCGATGCGATTGGATTCGGCCAGCGCCGTGCCCGGATTGAGCAGCACATTCACTGTCAGCGTGCCTTCGTTGAAGGGTGGCAGGAAAGCGCGCGGCATCAAGGGCACGCTGGCGGCAGCGACGAGGACGGCGACCAGTGCGCCTCCCATCAGTACATTACCGCGCGGAAACGACCAGTGCAGCAGGCGCATGTCCTGGCGCTTGAGCCACGCCAGCAGCGCGCTGTCGCCCTGATTGATCTGTTTCATGTGCGGCAGCATCAGGTAGCAGAGCACTGGCGTGACGGTCAGCGCCACGATCATGCTGGCGAGAATGGCGACGATATAGGCGATGCCGAGCGGCGTGAACAAGCGCCCCTCGATGCCCGGCAGAGCGAACAGCGGCACGAACACCAGCACGACGATCAGCGTGGCATAGACGACGCCCGAGCGCACCTCGATGGAGGCAGCGGCAATCACCGACAAATCGGCGCGCGGGTTGCCGCGCAGCCGATTCTCGCGCAGGCGACGCAACACATTTTCCACATCCACCACCGCATCATCGACCAGCTCGCCGATGGCAATCGCCAGCCCGCCAAGCGTCATGGTGTTGATCGACAGGCCAAAATGGTGGAACACCAGCGCGGCAATCAGCAGCGAAATCGGGATGGCGGTGAGTGAAATCGCCGTGGTGCGGAAGTTGGCGAGGAACAGATAGAGGATCACCGCCACCATGATCGCGCCGTCGCGAAGGGCTTCGACGACGTTGTCAATCGAGCGCTCGATGAAGGCAGCCTGCTGGAACAGGAAGCGCGGCGCTTCGATGCCAGCGGGCAGGCCGCGCTCCAGTTCGGCCATGACGCGGGTGACTTCGCGCGTCAGCGTCACGGTGTCGCGTGATGGCTGTTTCTGCACCGAGAGAATCACCGCCGGCTGGCCGTTGTAGCCGGCATCGCCGCGCTTCACCGCCGGGGCAAAACCAACCTCGGCAAGCTGACCGAGGGTGATGACGCGTTCGTTGACCGTCACAACCGGCAGGCGCGCCAGATCTTCAAGACGCGTGCTCTGGCCGATATTGCGCACCAGGTATTCGCGGCCGCCGGCATCGACAAAACCACCGGCGGTGTTGTGGCTGAAGTTCGCCAGCGCCGCCTTGAGTTGGTCGAGCGTAACCCGCGCCGCCGCCAGCCGCGCCATGTCGGGAGTCACCCGATACTGCCGCACCGCGCCACCAATCGGGATCACCTGCGCCACGCCCGGCACGTTCAGGAGGCGCGGCCGCACCACCCAGTCGGCGTATTCGCGCACCTGCATCGGGTCGATCTTGTCGGGATCGGCGGGAATCGCAATCAGCAGAATCTCGCCCATGATCGAGGCGATCGGCCCGACATGCGCTTCGATGCCCGGCGGCAACTGGCCGCGCACCAGGTTGAGGCGCTCGGCCACCTGCTGGCGGTTGCGATAGATGTCGCTGCCCCAGTCGAACTCGACGTAGACAATCGACAGGCCGATGCCTGAAACGGAGCGCACCCGCGTCACGCCGGTCATGCCGTTCATGGCCGTCTCGATCGGGAAGGTGACCAGTTGCTCGACCTCCTCCGGCGCCATCCCGCCGGCCTCGGTCATCAGCGTCACCATCGGCTTGTTGAGGTCGGGAAAGACATCAATGGGCGTGCGCCACGCCGCATAGGCGCCGTAAAGCGTAACCATCAGTGCCATGCCGAGCACCAGCAGGCGTTGCCGCAAACTGGCGTGGATGATGGCGTCGAACATGTCCCGCCGATCCCGCTTAGCGAATCTGGCCGAGCGACTGGGCGGCCACGGCAACAATGCGTTCGCCCCCCGCCAGGCCGGCCGTTACCAGTACACGTTCGGCATCAAGCGGCACGGTCTTGACGCGGCGCATCAGGAATCGCTCGGCGCCCTCCTGCACCCAGACCATCGGCTCGTTGGCACTGTTGCGCGTCACCGCTGTGCCCGGAATCGCCACGCCGGACTGCGTTGACTTTGTCTCGGCCTGCACCTTGAGCGTCTGGCCGAGCGCGAGCGGCGCATCGGGTGTGCGCACGCGAAACAAGACGGGCAGCGCCTGTTCGCGCAGACTGCGGCCAATGCCGACAAATTCGAGCCGCACCGGCACCTCGCCAACCCGTGCCACGGCACGCCCGAAGCCTGCCACCAACTGCGTGTCGTAGATCTGTGCCTCGACCGCCAAACGCTGCGGATCGACGATTTCGTACAGCAGGTCCTTGGCTGAGACCACCTGACCAATGGCGACATGGCTGGCCGCGACCACGCCGGCCACCGGTGCGGTCAGCGCGACACGGCCGGCCAGCCCGGTTTGCAGGGCCTGACGGCGCGCCCGCAGACCATCCCGTTCGAGTTGAACTTGCTCGATGTCGCGACGCGGCACAATCCCCGGCGCCTTCTGATAACGCGCCAGGCGATCTTCCAGCACGGCGATCTGCCCCGCCACGCTGGCGCTATCCGCCTGCCTTTCGGCGCGCGTGGCGGCATCCAGCGCCGGCACCAGATAGGCGAGTACTTCGCCTTTCTTCACCGCTTGCCCGATCAGCGCCAGACCGCGCGGCCCGGCCTCGATGACGCCGGACTGGGCCGCCTGCACGCGACCGCCCGTAGCCGGATCGGCGATCACCCGGCCAGAGAGTTCCACCGCACGCGGAAATTTCCCGGCCTGCGCGCTATGCACCCGCATGCCCAGCAGGTTCTGCACGGCGCGCGGTACGAACAGGCTGCCGTCGGCCAGCCGCTGCGAGATATCGAGGTTGGAAGATTTGCGATCAAAAGTCGGCGCTGGCGAGACGGCCGTCAGCAGGTCCATCGACTCGCCCGCCGTCACGGTAAAGGTCAGCGGCTGGCCAACGCGCGGCGGCGTGCCCTGGAGCCTATAGGCGCCGGGCGCCGTTGGCCCACTGGCGACCGCCCTGCCCTTCAGCGCACCTTCGATCTCGATCTCGGCGCCGCTCACGGGCGCCAGATCGGCGCGGCGGTTCAGATAAAGCGTCACCCCATCCGGCGCCAGCACCCCGACCAGATCGAAGGCATCGCTGATCGACGCAAAGCGCGGCGCAAGGCTTCCCGACACCGGCTTCGCCTCGGCGCCGTGATCGTGGCCCTCGTGGGCCCAGGCCGGCGCCAGCACGAAAAGGAACAGCAACAGGATTTTCACGAGATATCCGTTCAGCGATGAGGTTGATAAACCCTGGCGCGACCGTCCTTACCAACGAGAAGAACGTCGTAGGCATCCTTTCGGCCACCATATTCAGGGCCGTCCATCCCCGGCGAACCGACCGGCATGCCCGGCGCGGCGAGTCCTAGCGCATTGGGATTTTCGGCCAACAGGCGCTTCACATCAGCTGCCGGGACATGCCCCTCGACCACATAGCCCCCGACCCTTGCCGTGTGGCAGGAACCGTATTTCACCGACAGACCAAGCTTCGGCCGCATGTCGGCATTGCCCGTATCGTAGGACTTCACCTTGAAGCCGTTGTCCTGCATGTGCTTGATCCAGTCATTGCAACAGCCACAGGTCGGGCCTTTCCAGACTTCGACGAGGGGCGGTTCGCTGGCCTGTGCCAGGTTAACCAGGCCAGTCAACGCAATGATGAAAATGAAGTGATGCAAGCGGCGGGGCATGATTTTTTTCCTACGATTGGCAGTTGGCTTACTTTGCCTTCCGGTCGGCAACAAGATGCTGACGGCAAAATGACAAATTTGTCATTTTCCGAATCCCGGGCAAGCTGCCGCTATAGTGCCAATCATGAAACTGTTGATCATCGAAGACGAACCGAAGACGGGCGATTATCTGCGCCAGGGCCTTGCCGAGGCCGGCTTTGTGGTTGATCTGGCACGCAGCGGGCCGGATGGCTTGCATTGGGCGCAAACCGGCGAATACGACTTGTTGGTGCTTGATGTCATGCTGCCCGGCCTCGATGGTTGGGAAATTCTCTCGCGGCTGCGGGGTGCCGGTCATGCCTTGCCGATCCTGATGCTGACGGCCCGCGACGATGTGGCCGACCGCGTGCGCGGTCTGGAACTCGGTGCCGACGACTACCTCGTCAAGCCTTTCGCCTTCTCGGAGTTGCTGGCGCGCATCCGCAGCCTGCTGCGTCGTGGCAAGGCCAAGGAGCCCGAACAGCTGGTCGTCGCCGATCTGGAGCTCGATCTGCTCAGGCGCCGCGCCACCCGCGCCGGCCAGCGCATCGACCTGACCGCCAAGGAGTTCGCCCTCCTCGCCCTGTTTCTGCGGCGGCCTGGCGAAGTGTTGTCGCGCGCCCTGATTGCCTCGCAGGTGTGGGACATGAATTTCGACTCGGATACCAATGTGGTGGATGTTGCCGTCAAGCGACTGCGCGCAAAGGTCGACGACCCCTTTTCCGAACGCCTGATTCATACCGTGCGCGGCATGGGCTATGTGATGGAACGTCGTCCATCGTGAACTGGGCGCGCTCGCTGACACTGCGGCTGGCGCTGCTGTATGCCGCCAGCACCCTCCTCATCCTGCTGGCGGTCGCGGGCTACCTGCTGCACGTCATCGACAGCCATTTCATTGAGCAGGATGTGGCCGAAATGCAGGGCAAACTCTCGCTCGCCACGCGCCTGATCGACAGCGTTTCGCGCGACGAACTGCCGTTCCGGCTCGACGATGCACTGGTGGGGCATCACCATCTGTCGCTGATGCTGTTTGAGGCCGGGCAATCGAGTTATCGTTTCGGCCACGCGACGATCCCGCTCGAACAGGTGGCTACCGATCATCTGTTTCGCTGGCAGAGCCACGGCGTACCCCACCGTGGCCTGGCCCTGATGAAAAACGAGATGCTCGTCGCGGTGGCGGTAGACACCACGCATCATCAGGTATTCATCGACGACTTCAAGTTGGCTCTGGGTGGCGTGCTGGCGCTGGCCACGCTGGCGGCGGCGGCGCTTGGTGTGCTGGTCTCCCGCAGCGGTCTCGCGCCATTGCGCCAAACCGCCCATCTGGCGGGACAGATCAGCGCGGAACGGCTCGACCGGCGCCTGCCCACCGAGCGCATTCCCCCGGAACTGGAGGAACTGACGCATACCTTCAATGCCATGCTCGACCGGCTTAAAGACTCGTTCGAGCGCCTCTCGGGCTTTGCCGCCGACCTCGCCCACGAAATGCGCACGCCGGTGAATAACCTGATGATGCAAAGTCAGGTGATGCTTACCCAGGCGCGCACGGCCGAGGAATACCGCGAAGTGCTGGCCTCGAATCTTGAGGAATACGAACGACTGGCGCGCATGATTGCCGACATGCTGTTCCTCGCCAAGGCAGATAACGGCTTGGTGATTCCGACGCGCGAAGCGGTCGATCTGGCCCATGAGGTAGATGAACTGTTCGAGTTCTTCGAAGCGCTGGCCGACGACAAGGGAATACGACTGGCGGTTGAAGGCAAGGCCAGCGTGACGGGGGATCGCCTGATGTTGCGCCGTGCCCTCGCCAACCTGCTCTCCAACGCCATTCGCCATGCGCCGGGCGGGGCGACGGTCAGCGTCACCATCGAAACCAGCGGCGACACGGTCCGGGTGGCGATTGACAATCCGTGCCCCAGCACCTTGCCCGAGCCGCTCGACCGGCTGTTCGAGCGCTTCTACCGGGTTGACCCGGCACGTCAGGAGAGTAGCGAAGGGGCCGGCCTCGGGCTCGCCATTGTGCGTTCGATCGTCCGCGCCCATGGCGGTGAGGTGGCGGCCACCGCCATCCCCGGCGGGCTGCGTTTTTCGCTCCGTCTGCCGCTCAGTTTGCCTTAGCCAGAAAAACCGCAAACCAGCCTTGCGTGTCGGTCCAGTGTTGCAGGTCGTGGAATCCGGCCTGCGTCAGTAGCGCAGCGAAATCCTCGATCCGCCATTTGTAGGAGTTCTCGGTATGAATGCGCTCGCCGCGAGAAAACTGCCGTGCGCCTTCCGGCCAGCGCACGGTGACATCGCGCACTGCTTGCAGGTGCATTTCGATACGGGAGGCTGCGGTATTGAAGAAGGCGACGTGCTGCCAGTCGGCCAGTGAAAAGTCGGCGCTGGCGAGACGGCTCACATGGCGCAACATATTCCGGTTGAACGCGGCGGTGACCTGCAACGGATCGTCGTAGGCGGCTTCGAGCACCGCGACCGGCTTGACCAGATCGACCCCGATCAACAGCCCCCCACCCTGTGCTGCACCATGCACCTGACGCAGAAAATCGAGCGCCGCGTCCGGCGTGAAGTTGCCGATGCTGGAGCCGGGATAGAACATCAGTCGCGGTCCCGCCCCGACTTCTTCTGGCAGTTGCAGCGCAGCCGAGAAATCGAGGCCGATGCCCAGCAGGGCCAGGTGTGGATGCTGGCGGCGCAGGATGTCGAGCGAGTCGCGCAGGTAATCCACCGAGATATCCACGGCGACGTAACGCTTGACGTGAAACGGTGCAAACAGCCGCGCGGCCTTCTCACAGTTGCCGGCGCCAAGGTCGACGAAGGTCTCGAAGGCCGGCAGCCGGCAGGCCATCGCGTCCGCATGGGCCACGAAGATGGCCGCCTCGGTGCGAGTCGGGTAGTACTCGGGCAGTTCGGTGATGGCGGCGAACAGACGGGCGCCGAGCGCATCGTAAAAATACTTGGGCGCAATCGTCGCGACGGGTGCGCTCAGGCCGGCAATCAGTTCGGCACGGATGGCGGCCGGATCGGCTTGATGGATCTGGATCAGTTGCGGGCTCATGCGGTTTCCGAAATCAGGGCGGAGAGGTCGTGCACATCGGGTTGGGCATGGGCACAGGGCGATGCCCAGCCAAGGCTTTGGCTGGCCTGCTGGCAGCGGGCGAACAGGTCGGCCTGATCGCGTCCGCCGAGATGGACGATGCCGTAGCGGTAACTGCCCAGCCACTTGAAATCGCGCGTCATCGAGCCGCGCGGCTTGGGAAAACGAAACAGCAGCGCATCGGGAAACGCGGCATGGAAAGCGGCCTGTTGCGTGCGGCGCGGCATGGCCGGCACTGCATCAGGTGCAAAGGCCCGATAAACGAGGCTGGCGGCGCTACCGGCGGTAGGCTGGGCGCGCGGCAGCAGGGCCGGATCACGCCCGAAGGCGAGTTCGAGGGCAACGCGATGCAGGTCGATGCCGTCGACGCGCAAATACAGATCGGAAAACTGCGCGGCCATGCGCGGGTTGAACTCGATCACGGTGAGTTTATCGGTCGCCGCATCGTAGAAGAACTCCATGTTGAACAGGCCGTGAGTAAAACCGACTGCCTGCAAAAAGCGCCGCGCCGTGTCGATGGCCTTCATCTGCCCGGCTGCTGGGATCGACGCCGGATAGTCGAAGCGCATGAACGCCTGCGTGCCCGGGTACATGATCGAGGCGACGACACCCAAGGGACGCAGTTCGCCATTGAAGACATGGCCGTCGAGGTTGTACTGCGCGGCCTGCACCGGCTGCTCGATCAGCAGGCGATGCGCGGTGCCGGCCAAAGGCAGACGCTTTTTTGCGACGCGCTCGAAGGGCTCGACCAGATTGCGGATCACCCACAGTTCCCCGACCCCGAAACGCGTCATCTCGTGCAGTTCCTCGCGGTTGTGCACGACGCGCGCCAGCACGGAAAACGCTGCCTTCACGGGCTTGATGAAGAGTGGATATTCCAATCCATTGGGGACCGGGTCGCCATAACGTGCGGGCAGCGGCGCAAAACCGGTATTCGACGCTGGGCAGACTTCCGCCAGCACCTGACGGGCGTACAACTTGTGCTGGCAGGCGAGGATGGCGTTCACCGGCGTGCCCGGCCAGCCCATGCGCTCGGCCAGCAAGGCGGCGGCCAGTGCGCCGAACTGTTCGTGATTCGACGTGACGGCCTGCCAGCCGCACTTGCCGGCCTGTTTGGCGAGGCGCGCGGCGAAGCGCTCCAGATCGAAACCGACCAGCCGCGCGTTGCTGGGAAAACTGAATAGATCGAAACCGGCCGAGTCGTGCGGAAACGCCTGCGACCAGCGGGCAAAGCCGACCCGATCCCAGTCGTAATTGAAGAGCACCAGCGTGCGCGGCGCTCCGGGTGAAGCAGAACGACTCACTGACCTGTGTATTTAACCGGTTTGCCGTCTTCGATCAGCACGCGCTCGCCCTTGGCCACCGGGCTCTTGTCCGCCTCGAAATCAAAGTCTTTTTGTTCGCCATTGTCGAATTTAACCTTGACCTTGACCATCTTTTTGGTCTTCATTCTTTCCTCGATCTTGTGGCCGGCATAAGCACCACCAGCCGCCCCACCTACCGTGGCGATCGTCTTGCCAGTACCACCACCCACCTGGTTGCCCAGCAGTCCACCGGCCACACCACCGGCAATGGCGCCAAGTGCTGAACCTTCGCCCTGGACCTTGTAACGGTCGACGGCCAGCACCACGCCACAGTTGGGCTGACACTGATCTTTCGGCGAGCTTAACTTGCTGCTGCTTGCCGTCGCGGCCGCCGCTTTGCTGGCACCGACAAAGGTCTCGTATTCGGCATAGCTGGCCTGGCCGTCCTTATCCGTATCGATGCTGTCAAAGTTCTGCCGGACCGGATCGAAAACCTTGTCGGTCGTCTTGTCGAGTTCGACGCGTGAAAGCCCACCGCTGTCGTTGAGGTCCGCGCGGTTGAACTGCGTGGTGGATATCTTGGCCTGCTGCTTGGCTAGATAACTTTCGTACTCGCTGCGCGTAACCTGGCCATCCTGATCGGCATCAATGGCAGAAAAGTTAGCCTTGATCGGTTGCAGTTTCGACGATTTCGTCTTGCTCAATTCGACCGATGACAAGCCGCCGCTGTCGTTCAGGTCGGCTTTTTTGAAATCGGCCAGCCAGACGGGGTCGGCGGCCAGACCGATACTTGGCAAACACAGGAGCGAACCCAGGATGAGTACCGTATTTTTCATGACATCCCTCCAAAACATTCGATAAAGCCTGAAAACAGACCACGAATCCCGAGCTTACTGCCAAAATATTCCCGGTGCGCGTTTCCGCCCCAAGTTTCGCGATAATCTCGCCCATTGTCGTATTTCGACATTTCAGAGACATCCCATGCAATCTCAGATATTCATGTTCGTCCTCGGACTCGTCGCCTTGACAGCGGGTGCCGAGTTAATGGTGCGCGGCGCCTCGCGTCTGGCGCTGACTTTCGGCATTTCACCGCTGGTGGTCGGACTGACCATCGTCGCCTTTGGCACCAGCGCCCCGGAAATGGCGGTTTCGGCCGGCGCGGCGCTTAACGGCTCGGGCGACATCGCCGTTGGCAACGTAGTGGGCAGTAATATTGCCAACATCTTGCTGATCCTCGGTCTTGCGGCCATGATCGTGCCACTGGCCGTCCATGAGCAGATCATCCGTCAGGAGATTCCGATCATGATCGGCGCCAGCCTGTTGCTGGTGGTGATGGCGATGGATGGCAGGCTCAGTCCGGCCGAGGGTGGGGTGCTGTTCGTGTTGGTGGTGGTCTATACCGTATTCCTGATCGTCCAGTCGCGTCGGGCGAGCCAGTCCGTACAGGATGAGTTTGCCGGCGAGATGCCTGCCGCCGGCAGTCGCTGGGATGCGCACTGGGCCATGCAGGTGACGCTGGTCGTCGTTGGCCTCGGTCTGCTGATCATCGGCGCCGATTGGCTGGTCGGTGCCGCCGTCGAAGTCGCCCGGGCGTTTGGCGTCAGTGATCTGATCATCGGCCTGACAGTGGTCGCCATCGGCACCTCGATGCCGGAAATTGCCACGTCGCTGGTGGCCGCCTTTCGCGGCGAGCGTGATATTGCCGTGGGCAATGTCGTCGGCAGCAACGTCTTTAATATCTTCGCTTGCATGGGCGTGGCCAGCATGGTCTCTGGTGGCGGCATTGTCGTCTCAGAGGCGGCGCGCAATTTCGATCTCTGGGTGATGTTCGCGGTCGCCCTCGCCTGCCTGCCGATTGCCATCAGCGGCCGTGAAATCGCCCGCTGGGAAGGGGCCTTGTTCGTCGCTTATTACCTTGCCTACACTGCATTTTTGGTAATGACAGCGCAACAGCACGAGTATCTGCCCGCTTATTCCGGCATCATGCTCAGCTATGTCCTGCCGCTGACGGTGATCGGTTTGGTCGTCAGCTTCGTTCATGGCAACCTCAAGCAGGAAGCACAACTTGGGTAATCCCCTCCTCGACGCCTTCGGCCGCCCGGTGCGCGATCTGCGCATCTCGATCACCGACCGCTGCAATTTTCGCTGCGTGTATTGCATGCCGAAGACGGTGTTTGGCCGCGACTATCCCTTCATGCCGCGCGCCGAACTGTTGTCCTTCGAGGAGGTCACGCGCATTACCCGCCTGTTCGCCGCGCGCGGTGTCAAGAAACTGCGACTGACCGGTGGCGAACCGCTGCTGCGCCATGGCGTCGAGAAACTGATCGAACAACTGGCGACGATTCCCGATCTCGAAATCACCCTGACGACCAATGGCTCGCTGCTGGCTCAGAAAGCCGCCGTGTTGGCCGCCGCCGGCCTGCAGCGCGTGACGGTGAGCCTCGACGCGTTGGCGGATGCGACCTTCAAGCGCATGAATGATGCCGACTATCCGGTCGCCAAGGTACTCGAGGGCATCGAAGCCGCCGCCGCCGCCGGCATGCGCCCAGTAAAAGTGAATTGCGTGGTCAAGCGTGGCAGCAACGACGATCAGATCGTGCCGCTGGCCCGCCACTTTCGCGGCACCCCGCATATCCTGCGCTATATCGAATACATGGACGTCGGCAGCAGCAATGACTGGAAGCTCGATGAAGTCGTGCCCTCCGCCGAGGTGTTGCGCCGGATTGGCGACGAATTTCCGCTTGAACCGATCGACCCGAACTATCCGGGCGAAGTCGCCGAGCGCTGGCGCTACCGCGATGGGGCGGGCGAAATCGGCGTGATTTCGTCGGTAACACAGGCTTTCTGTGACAGTTGCACACGGATTCGCCTATCGACCGAAGGCAAGCTCTACACCTGCCTGTTTGCCAGTACAGGGCATGACTTGCGCCACCTGCTACGCGCCGGTGCCGACGATGCCGCGCTCGATGCCGCCATCACCGCCTTGTGGCAGACGCGCACGGATCGCTACTCACAGATCCGCATGGGCGCTACGCCGGCCCTGAAAAAAATCGAGATGTCCTACATTGGCGGATAAGGCGATCCAAGTCACTGGCCTGATCCTCGCCGGCGGCGCCGGGCGACGCATGGGCGGGGCCGACAAGGGCCTGCTCGATTATCAGGGTCGACCGCTGGTCGCCCATGTGCTTGAGCGATTGGCCCCGCAGGTCGACAGCCTGCTGATCAGCGCCAACCGCAATCAGGATATTTATGCCGGCTTCGGCTATCCGCTGGTCAGCGACGATCAGCCCGACTACCCCGGTCCGCTGGCGGGCTTGGCGGCAGGCCTTGCCGCCTGCCCGACCGAGTGGCTCGTCTGCGTGCCCTGCGACTGTCCTGCCCTGCCGCTGGATCTGGTCAGCCGGCTATGGGCCACTGCACAGGATCTGTTTGCCGCAATCACCGTCGCCTCGACCGGTGGCCGCATGCAACCCACCTTCCAGCTTTGCCAGCGCAGCCTGCTGCCGGCACTGCTTGCCTATCTGGCCAGCGGCGAACGCAAGGTCGGTGGCTGGTGCCGCGCCCAAGCAGCCGTCGAGCTTGATTTTGCCGACTCAGCCGCCTTCCGCAATCTCAATAGTCCAGACGAGCTTGCTGCACCGCAGTAAATAATCACGGATTGGCACTCAACCTGCTTACCAACAAGTCGTTAAAGACTTCAAATGGAAAAGGAGGTGTGTCATGAAATATCACTGCACTCCCGATACCGACCTGCATGAACTGATCGGCAAGGATGGTTGCGATGGCTTCGAGTACGGCCCGTTAAGCCACGCCCTGCGTAATGGCGAAGACTTGGTGCTGGAAGACAGCCATGTGCTCTCGCGCCTGACGGTTCCCAAGATTCAAGCCGTGTTGCACGGCCTGTTTATCGTCGAAACGGAAGAAACCCTGCGCGCCCCGGCAGGATTCAAGCTGGTCCTTCATTGAGTCCGCTCCCCACCGAACGGTGGGGAATCAGGCTTCAAACCAATCCAAGTGTCGTGTTGTAGGCCGCAAGGGCCTGTGCGGTTGCACCACTCGACTTGGCGGTATTGCCTGTACCAAATTCATTCTGCAGACTGCTCTTGTTGTCGGCAATGTAGTTGATGGCTCGGCTACGATTATCGAGTGCGTTCTGGATGAAATTGCCTGCCGAATTCAGCATGTCGGCGGACTTGGCAAAGTGGGCGCCGAACTCATCAATGGCACTCACCACGCCCGCCTTGTTGGAAGCCAGTGCATTATTGAGTTGAGCGATATCGAGCGTGGCCTGTTTGGTCACCGGGTCGATGGTAATGCCGATGTCTTTCAAGCCGCTGACGCCGCCATTCGGGCCGGTAGCGCCGTGAAAGATGCTGCTGACGCTCTGTTCCAGTTCATACAGTGAGATTTCGGCCGCCTGAATGTTGTCCAGCACACCACCTTGTGCCACCGTATCGTCGAAGCGGTCTTCCCAGGCGTTGTACTGAGCGATGAAGGACTGTAACTGGGCGGCGATATCGCTGTTCGTTGTGCTGGTATCGACAGCATCGGCGAGTTGCGCGGCCACGGCTTCCATGTGTTCGATGGCATTGCCCATGGCGTCGAGTTCGGCATGTTGCGCCTTGAAATCAACCTCGTACTGGTTGATCTTGGACATCATCTTGTAGCCGGATTCTGGGTCAAACAAACTCATGTTGCGACCATCGGCAGACAGTGTGGAACTTTTGTCGCCGAGAATATCGGCAAAACTTGCCGCCTTTTCCCCGTTTTCGCCGCCCATCGCGCCGATTAGGGTCGAAATAATGTCACCGCGCAGGCTGGCGATCTGTAACTGGATGTTTTCACTGGTGATGTTCATTTTCCTGCCTCCTTTTTTGTTCGGGGTTTCAGGAATAAAGCAATAAACAGACCTATTTTTCTCGCGATTTTGCACACATGGCCGTCGATGACGCCCATTGACCAATCACATCGAGCAAATGGCTCATGTCGACCGGCTTGGTGACAAAGTCGTTCATGCCGACATCAAGACAATGCTGGCGGTCCTCCTGGAAGGCACCCGCCGTGAGTGCGATGATGATCAGCGGCGGCAAGCCTTGGTCACGTTCCCATTGGCGGATTGCCGAGGTGGTCTCGAAGCCATCCATGACCGGCATCTGGCAATCCATCAGCACCAGATCGGGTTGCGCACCGGCGATCAGCGCATCCAGCGCCAGGCGCCCATGCTCATAACAAGTCACATGATGGCCGTGCTTACCGAGCATCGCATTCAGAACCAGTTGATTGGTTGGGTTGTCTTCCACCAGCATGATCGAGAGCGCCTGCGGTGCGGTATCGCCCACATTGGCGTTCGACGACAGGGCGCGCTCAAGGTGTCGGGTTTCGGCATTCTCATCAACGCGCTCTGACTGGATGTCGAACCAGAATTGCGATCCCAGCCCCGCCTCGGTGCGAACCCCTGCTTCCCCATTCATCAAGGCCGCAAGGCTGCGCACAATCGACAGGCCCAGCCCGGTGCCACCATGCTGACGCGTACTCGATGAATCCACCTGGCTGAAAGGCTGGAACAGGCGTGATAACTTTTCCTTCGGTATGCCCGTGCCGGTATCGGTGACGGAGAAGCGCAAGCGCGCCAACTTCCCTTCGCTGGCGACTTCACCCGCCTCAATGGTGATACGCCCGCGTTCGGTGAATTTGATCGCGTTGCTCACCAGATTGGAAAGCATTTGCCGCAAGCGGATCGGATCGGCCCAATAGCGTCGGGGCGTGCCCTCCCATTTGACCGAGATCGCCAGGCCCTTCTGTCCAGCCGGACCGCCAAACAGCGAAGCAATTTCATCCAGCATCTGCACGGGATCGAAGACCGCGTGAATCAGTGTCAGCTTGCCTGCTTCAACCTTGGAGAGATCGAGAATATCGTTGAGCAGTGTCTGCAGCGTCTGTCCTGAATTGAGGATGGTGCGCACATAATCATTCCTCAATGGCTCATCAAGGTCTGAGTCGAGGAGCAGCTGCGCCATGCCGAGAATGCCGTTCATTGGCGTCCGGATTTCATGGCTCATCGTGGCGAGGAACTGGCTTTTGGCCAGGCTGGCCGCCTCGGCATCTTCCTTCGCGTGGCGCAGTTCAACCTCTTGGCGCTTCCGGTCCGAAATATCGTCCTTGACGGCAACGTAGTGCGCGAGTTGCCCCTGAGCATCCAGAACGGGGGAAATCGTCACGGCTTCCCAGAAAACCTCCCCGTTTTTGCGCCGGTTCTGGAGTTCGCCACGCCAGGACTTGCCTTTGGTAATCGTGGCCCACAAGGCTTCATATGTTTCCGGCGGGGTGAGGCCGGATTTCAGCAGTCGTGGATTCCGCCCGATCACTTCGTTGCTCGTATACCCCGTCACCCGTTCGAAGGCCGGATTGACGGAGATGATGTCGCCATCCGGCGTCGTCAGGATGATTGACTCGGAACTGGCATCGAAAACACTGGCGGCCAGACGCCGCTGACGTTCCAGCTCTTGCTGTTGGGCTGCAATGCGTCGCTGTCGCACCCAGATCAACATGATGGCAATGGCCAAGGCCACGACGATGGGCAGGACGATACTGAAAAGGTAACGGGCTTCCGCCTTCCAGTTCGACAGAATCTGCGCCTCGTCGAGATGAATGACGACCAGCACCGGGAAGCGGCTCGATACCCGATAAGCACTCAGTACGCTGCGCCCATCTGTCAGGGTTTGTGCCAACTCGCCCTGCTCCCGCTGGCGCAGGTTGTCGGTGACAGCGCCGGCGGCACCATGGATCGCGGGTGTCTCGCCGGGGGCCGATGACATCAGCAGGATGCCATCATGGCGCAGCCACTGGATATGCCCAGCCGCCGCGTCAATCAACTGGATGCCGTGATTGATGAAGTAATCCGGGTTGAGCGCGGCGACCAGCCGCAGATTTTCACTGGTGGACAGCCGGCGCAGGACCGGGATAAAGCTCGCGTCGCGGGTCTGGACCGGGAACGCCGTTGTGGCCGCCTTGCCATCGGCAAAATCCCGTCCGCGCCACGGCATGCCGACACGCAACACCTCCGATTCGAACGGGACCGGCGGAAAAAATGCTTCCACGCCGACATTCACCCCCAGATTGTCCGGGTTCGAACTGGCAACAATTTGTCCGCTGGCATCGATCAGCGAGATGGATCGCAGGAAGGGGGCCGGCCGCAGCGCAATCGTCAGGCGTTGCCCCAACTCTGCATAATCAACCCGCCGATTCGGGTACGTATCGATACTGCCCGCCGTCAGGTCGATGACTTGCAGCGTTTGCGTCAGATGCTCTTCGAAATTGCGGGCATGGGTGGTGGCGGTCGCAAAGCCATTGCGCAGGCTGTCCTCGCGCAAGCGCCACAACATGAACCCAAACGCTGCCAGCCAACTCCCCACCAACAGCACCAGCGCCAGGACCAGCGCAATCCAGCGCTGTGAGAAAGAGATGTGGGACATGCCGACTTGTATTACTTACTTGGCAACGATCGGTTCAAGCCCGTTCTTTTTCGCATTCGCCAGGAGTCGCCCGTCACGCTTCATGTCGGCCAGGATCTTTTCGATCCGGGCATGGAAACGATCATGGCCGGGCTGCATCGCCCAGGCATAGGGCGTCAGGTGATAGGTCTCCGGCGGCGGCACCAGTCTGGCCCAGTCGCTGTTGTCGAGCATGCGTCGGCTGAACGGATAGTCGGTCATGAACACATCGGCACGTCCCGACTGGACTTCCTGTTCGCGGGCGGCGGGTGTATCAACCACACGCAATTCGGCCGCCTTGAGCTTGGCCTTCATCACCGGTTCGTGCAGGGTGCCCTTGGCCACGACGACGACGGCGCCCGCTTGGTCAATATCGGCCCAGCTTTGAATGCGCCGATTCGACTTGGTGGTGATCGCAAAGATGTCACTGACCAGATGTGGCTGCGTGAAGCGCAGCTTTTCCTGGCGCTGCGGGGTGATACCGATGGCGAACATGGCGATATCACAACGGTCGGCCGTGACATCCTCGATCAGTTTGGCGAAGGAGCTATCGATGAACTGCAGTTCGACACCGAGATCCTTGGCCACCTCCCGCGCATTGTCGATATCAATGCCAGCCAGTAGTTGGGTCTTGGGGTTGCGGAAAGAAATTCCGTAATAGTCCGGCCAGATGCACACGCGCAACTGCTTCGCGGCCTCAATGCGCCCCAGTCTGTCCGGCCCGGCCGCAAAAGTAAGGGGGGCGGAGGCAACGAGGCAGACCATCGCGGCAATGCGCATCAAGCGGAAGATCACGGCATACTCCTAGAGTTAGTGCGGGAATTATAGCGAGGCAGGTTGTTGGAGGGATGGTTTCAGGCAGGCCAGCCGCCGCTTGCGCAAGCGCTCCAGCGGCAACGCCACCCAGCGGTGAAACATGTCGGCACACGCCATGCTGAGCAGCCAGGCAACGCCCAGTCCCCAGGCTGCATGCAGCGTCGTCTCGGGGGCGATGCGCTGGAAAATGGCGCCAACCACCAGATAGACAGGATAGTGGATCAGGAACAATGCATAGGACGTACCGCCCAGATAGTGGATCACGCGATTTTCGCGGTGGGCCATGTGCAAGCAAGTCGAACCAAACGCCAGCGCCGTCAGTACCGACACGATGAGGCGCGGACGAAAATCAACCCACAGCGCCAGAATTCCGACAATACCGATCAGCCAGAGAACCTTCACGCGCCATGCCGTGCGAATCGCCCAGCCACTGGCAATGCCGAGGGCGTAGGAGCCGAAGAAATAAAAGGCGGTGTTGTCCCAACCCGCATCCCGGTTGAAATGGAGCAGCGAGGCCAGCGCCATCAGCAGAACCAAGGCAGCCGGCAAAAAGTCGGCGTTGGTGAGACGGCGTCCCAACCAGAGAAGCACGACAAACAGGGCATACAACTGGAATTCGATCGCCACATACCAGACGCCGGCCGACAGGGATTCGACGCCGAGCAGGCCGTGCAGCAGGAACAGGTGGGCGACAAACTGCAGCCATTGCGGCCGGGCGCCGAGCACATCATCGCTGGGTGACCACTGGCGCAACAGCAGATCGGCCGCGACAGCAAAACACAGTGCCACGGCAAAGGGCAGCACCAGCCGGAAGTAGCGCTGGCGGATCAGGCACAGGGGCGTGTTCCCGGGCGACAAACCACGGTAGGACAACAACTGGGCGCTGAGGAAACCGCTGGTGGTGATGAACACCGCCACGGCATAGCGCCCATATTCGGACAGCCAGTCGAGCAGGCCATCGAAAATCTGACCAAAGGGATGGTCACTGAAAGGCCCGTACCAGGCGAAGTGATGCAGAACGATCAACTGCGCCGCCACGGCCTTCAGCAAATCAATCAACAGGACGCGCGAACGCAGCGACGGTTGGGTGTGGGGCAAAAACGCTCCTAAGCTCGACCGACATGAAACACGCCCGCGACCTCGGCGAGAATGGCGAGAATGCGCTGCAACTGGGTGGCGCTGCCCAGTTCGACGGTAAACGCCATGCGTGCCACCCCGGCCTTGGACTGGGTCTTGACGGCGGTGACATTGACCTTTTCCTTCGACAGCACATCGGAGATATCGCGCAACAGTCCCTGCCGGTCATGCGCCTCGACATGCAGGTCACAGGCGTAGATGGTTTGTTGCTCACCGCCCCAGGCGGCCTCGATGACCCGTTCAGGGTTACGCGCCGCCATATTGCGAAAGTTGGCGCACTCGACCCGATGCACCGACACGCCGCGCCCACGCGTCACAAAGCCGGCGATGGCATCCGGCGGTACGGGTTTACAGCAATTGCCGAGCTGCGTCATCAGCTTGTCCATGCCAACGACGAGAATCTGACCGGAGCCCGCCTCCGCCTTGGCGCGGTGCATGAGGATTTCGGGCGCCTCAACAGGCACCAGGGGTTCAACCTGTACCGCTGTTTGAATCGCCCGCTGGCCGATTTCGTTGCGTGCCGCCGCAAGGAACATGGCTTCCGTGTTTTTAAAGCCCAACTTGTGCGCCAACTCCTCATGGTTCGACTGGGCAGCACCGTCGCGTTGCAATTCTTTGATGATCCAGGCACGGCCGCTGGCCAGCATCTCTTCTTCCTGCAGGGCGGCAAACCAGGCCTTGACCTTCTGGCGGGCGCGGCTGGACACCAGATAACCAGGCGAGAGCCAGTCACGCGACGGTCCGCCGCTCTTGACGGCGGTGATCTCGACCTGCTGGCCGTTCTTCAGCGGCGTGTTGAGCGGCACCAGATGGCCGTCGACCTTGGCGCCGCGACAGCGGTGGCCAATATCGGTATGCAGGCGGTAGGCAAAGTCGATCGGCGTCGCGCCTTTGGGCAAGTCGAGCACGCGACCCTGCGGCGTCATCGCATAAATGGTGTCGTCCAGCGCGGCGCGCTTGAACTGTTCGACCCAGACGGCCGAGTCGGTAATTTCGTCGCGCCATGAAAGGAGCTGGCGCAACCAGGCGATCTTGTCGTCGTAGGCCGAATCGGCCTTGCCCGAAGTACCACTCTCCTTGTAACGCCAATGCGCTGCCACGCCCATTTCGGAATGCTGGTGCATCTCGTGGGTGCGAATCTGCACCTCGAAGGCGCGCCCGTCCTCGGACTTGACAGCGGTATGCAGCGAACGGTAGTTGTTGCCCTTGGGGTGCGAGATGTAATCATCGAACTCGCCATGGATCGGCACCCACAGGGCATGCACCAGGCCCAGCGCCGTGTAGCAGTCCTTCATCTCATCGACGACCACGCGCAGCGCGCGCACGTCGTAGACCTCCTCGAAGGTACAGTCCTTCTTGCGCATCTTGTTCCAGATGCTGAAGATGTGCTTCGGTCGACCATATACCTCGGCATTGGGAATGCCGGCTTTCGCCAGTTCCTCTTTCAGGCGCGCTACCGCCGAGGTGATGAAGGCTTCGCGCTCCAAACGCTTTTCATCGAGCATCTTGGCGATGCGCTTGTAGGTCGCCGGCTCGGTAAAGCGGAAGGATAGATCCTCGATTTCCCACTTGATTTGCCAGACCCCCAGCCGGTTGGCCAGCGGTGCATAGATTTGCTGACTTTCATACGCAATATCGAGGCGTTCCGGCGTGTCGTGATCGGTATGCCAGCGCAGCGTCTGGGTGCGCGAAGCGAGACGGATCAGGACGACGCGGATATCTGCCGCCAGCGCCAGCAGCATCTTGCGCAGGATCTCGGCCTGCGCCTGCACACTCTGCGGATTTTGTGCCGAGGCCAGCGTCAGGGGCCGCAAATTCTTCAGGCGATACAGCCCATCGACGAGCTCGGCAACCGCTTCTCCCCACTGCGCGCTCATTTTTTCGCGGGCATGGGCGAGAAAGTCCGGCGCGGCAAACAAGAGTGCCGCGAGACGACTGTCGAGGTCGAGATTGAGCGAGGACAGCACCAAGGCGGCACCAATGCCGTGCTCGAAGGCCGTCTCGCCAGTGCCGACTTTTCCATCGCCATACAACTGGCGGGCAAAGCTGACGGCCTGCATCAGGCGCGCGGCGCCCTCCTCTGGCAAACCTTCGACCAACCGCGTCAGGGTCGCTTCATCAATACCGGAATCCGGCAGGGCGTGAACAACGGAAACCATGTGGGCTATCCCTCAAGCGTGCTGCAAACGCGATTGCGTCCGGCCGCCTTGGCGCGATACAGGCGCGCATCCGCCTGTTCGATCAGGGCGCGGGGATCGGCACCGTCCGGCAGCAGCGTTCCCACCCCGATGCTGACCGTAACCCACCCGGCAGTGGCCGAATTGGGATGCGGAATCCGCGCGGCCTCGATCTGCACGCGACAGCGTTCGGCAATGCGTGCAGCGCCCTCCGCATCGGTTTCCGGCAGCAGGGCAACAAACTCCTCACCGCCATAGCGGGCCACCAGATCGCCCGGCCGTTCGACCGACTCGCAGAGCAGCATGGCCACGCGGCTCAGGCAATCGTCACCAGCGCGATGGCCGAGCGAATCGTTGTAGGCCTTGAAGTGATCGATATCGAACATCAGCACGGACAGCGGCAGCCCCGAGCGCTGGGCACGTTTCCACTCGGTTTCCAGCGACTGATCGAAGCGACGGCGGTTCGGAATACTGGTCAGTCCGTCGAGCAGCGCATGCGATTCGAGCAAATCGCTTTTCAGTTTCAGGGCGACATGGTTGTGCACGCGCGCCAGGACAATCGGTAGTCGAAAGGGCTTGGCAATGTAATCGACCGCGCCCAGTTGCAAGCCGAAGGTCTCGTCCACCGTATCTGTCTTAGCGGTCACGAAAATCACCGGGATGTTCTGGGTCTGCGGATTGTTCTTGAGGGTGCGGCACACCTCATAGCCATCCATGTCCGGCATCATCACATCGAGCAGGATCAGGTCGGGCTGGGCTTGCTGGATAATATCGAGCGCCATCTTGCCGCCACCGGCCACCTTGACCCGATAGGCAACGCGCAAGGCTTCGGCCAGCACCTGGATGTTGGTAGGGGTGTCGTCGACAATCAGGACAACTGGTTTGCGCGGCGGATTCATGTTTTTGTGCCCATCCCGAGATCATGTCCTTCACGGCACGACAGATTGTCGAGCAGATGCTTGGCCTTGTCGTATTCGGTACGCTCGACATGGCGCATGAGGATATCGACTTGTGTGCGGAGTGGCCGGCAGCGCAGGCAATCGCGCAAATCGACCAGCAGTTCGTGCGGCACGAAGTCGTAATGATCCACCAGATCACGGACCTGGACGAACAGATCGCTGGCGCGTTGCCAGTTGCATTGATCGCAGGCAAACTCCGCAGACTCGGGACTTGCAGATGGCGGGAGTGACAGGCTGGCCACCGAATCCACCACTTCGCTCAGCGCCTGAGCAAATCCGGTCAGCGCATCAAACGCCACCCCGCCCGTGCCGACTGTTCCTGCGATGACATCATCCAGCGCGGTTTCGAGCCGATCGGCTGCCTGCCAAAGCGATTTCGCCCCAAGATTACCGGCAGCGCCTCTGATCTGATGCGTTGCCGCTCGCGCCTCACCCCATTGGCTCGCTTCGATCTGCTCTGCCAGGCGCGCCGCAGCGCCTTCAAACTGCTCGACAAACCGCAAGGCGAGGCGTTTGAACAGTGCCTGATCGCCGCCCATCAGGGTCATGACACTGTCCAGATCGAAGCCGGGCAAAGTTGGCGGCATGCCGCTCTCGACGGGGGTACTGAAACCACGCGGACAAGGCACTGGGTAAACACGATCTACCTTGACCCATTTCAGCAGCACGTTCAGCAGATCCTGCGGCACGATGGGTTTGGCCACGTGGTCATTCATGCCGACCGCCAGACAGGCTTCGCGATCGCGGAGCAGTGCAGCCGCCGTCATGGCGATCACTGGCAGCTTGGCGAAACGTGTCTGGGCACGAATCCGGCGGGTGGCCTCGAAGCCGTCCATGACCGGCATCTGCAGGTCCATCAGCACGACATCGAAGACTTCGCGTTCGAGCATCTCCAGCGCCTGCTCGCCATCCCCGGTGATGATGACCTGAAAGCCCATGCGTTCGAGGAGGTCCTGCGCCACGGTCTGGTTGATGTCGTTATCCTCGACCAGCAGTACCCTGGCACCACGGATCGGCGCCGCCTGTTCGAACAGATCACGACTTTTCTGCGGCGCATCCTGATACTGCTGTCCGCCCTGAATCTGCATGATGGCGTCGAACAGGCCGGACGAGGTGACCGGCTTGGTCAGTACCCCATCCAGTTCGACGTCACGGGCGGCGGCCAGCAACTGATCCTTGCCGAAGGCCGTCACCATGATAATCACCGGCATCTTCGGCAGTACTTTATTGGCCACTTGATCGCCAATCTTGCGGGCGAGGGCGATACCATTCATTTCCGGCATTTTCCAGTCCGTCAGGATCATCTCGAAGGCACGCTCCGGCTTGATGGCCGCCAGATTGAGCAGTTCGATGGCATGGTAGCCATCCGTTGCCTCGGTGACATCAAAGCCCCAGGAATGGAGCATTTCGCAGAGCACCAGCCGCGAGGTATCGACATCGTCAACCACCAGCACGCGCATGCCGCGCAGGTCGGCGGGGGAGCGCTCGATGTGCGCACTGTGCGCCATCGGCAAAGTCACGGTGAAGCTGAAACAACTGCCCTTGTCGGGCACGCTATCGACCACCAGATCGCCGCCCATGCGTTCGACCAGCCGTTTGCTGATGACCAGCCCGAGACCGGTGCCGCCATAGCGGCGCGTGATCGAACCGTCAGCCTGGGTGAAGGGCTGAAACAGGTGATCGACTTGTTCCGGCGTCATGCCGATGCCGGTATCGCGCACGGAAAACTGCAGCGTCACCAGACTGCCTTGCTGATCCAGCAGCGCCACCTTGGCGTGGACTTCCCCGCTTTCGGTAAATTTCACCGCATTGCCGACCAGATTGTTCATCACCTGGCCCAAGCGCAGCGCATCGCCGATCAGCACCGGCGGCACGCCGGGCGACAGGTCGATCAACAGTTCCAGCCCCTTCTCGTCAGCACGCAGGCTGAACAGGTCGGCGACGTTCTGCAGCAGTTCCTCGATACGAAACGCGGCGGTCTCCAGATCGAGACGGCCCGCTTCCACCTTCGAATAGTCGAGGATGTCGTTGATGATGGCCAGCAGTGCTTTGGACGAGGTATGGATCTTGGTCAGGTAATCGCGCAGCTTGGGGCTGATGCCGCTCAGCCCCAAAGACAGGTCGGAGAGGCCGATGATGGCGTTCATCGGCGTACGAATCTCGTGGCTCATGTTGGCAAGAAACTCGCTTTTGGCCGAGTTGGCGTGCTCGGCAAGCCCTTTCGCTTCCAGCAGCGCCTGTTCGGTCTGCTTGCGCTGGGTGATGTCGCGGATGAACACGATCAGCACCCCGCCGCGCGCATCGATGAACTGCGTGCTGATCTCGACATCGAACAGGCTACCGTCCTTGCGCCGATGCCGCGACTCGAAGCGCTGACGATGGCCGGCAATCACCTCTTCGATATGCCGCTGCGTTTCTGCCGGGCTCTCCATGGCTTCGATATCCGGGACAGACATGCCCAGCAGTTCCTCGCGCGTATAGCCGCTCATCTCGCAGTAGGCCGGATTGACGTCGAGGAAGTGACCATCCTCGCCGGACACCATCCAGAAACCGTCGGCGGTGGTTTGCAGGATGCTGCGATATTCGGCCTCGGAGACCCTGAGCCGCAGCAAGGCAACTTCGCGCTCCTGCTCTTCCTGCGCGATATCCTTGACCAGTACACTGACGGCATCGGCCACATCGGCAATCTCGTCGGCAGGCCCCTGCTTCGCATTGATCAACGCCCGTCTGAGTTCAGGGGTCTCGTGTCGCGCCGTATCGTATTCGCGAACCGCCGTCCCCAGCTCGGCCACACGCCGCGTCTGGCGGCGCAGCCAGACACCCAGGGTCAGCCACAACACCAGCCCGTCGAGGATCGGAATGACGCTCATGCCGATGACCAACTCGGCGGTCGAGAACAAGGGAACGACAGGCGCCTCAATGCGCAACACCAGCGGCGTCAGCTGGTCATCCAGCCACATCACGTCGCGCACCTCCCGCCCCATCTCCTCGGCAACGGTATGGCCGCGCAGCCGTTCCAGCGCCTGAGTACCACCGGAACTGGCAATCGGCACGCCGGCATGCAGTGCGCTAAGCGTCAGGCCGGGGGCACCGATCTGCTGCAGCAGCCCATTGTCGATGCGGAAGAACATGGCAAAGCGCCCTGTCCCGAGTTTCTCGCCGAGCCAGATCGGATGTTCGAAGACCCGATACAGCGCATGCGACGCCACATCCTCGTAGTGACCGGCCGCAATGTCGGGAGAGTCGGGAATGGCGGGCAGGCTGAGATCCTTGCCAAAATCGAACAGCTTTTCGCCACCCTTGGTCTGGATCAGCAGGTACTGGAAGCGCCGATCCGTCCCCTGGATGGTCATGAAGGCCTGCAAGTTGGTAACCGCCGACCGCATATCCTCCAGCGCCCGCGTGTATTCGATGCGTACCTTGAAGTCGCGGCTCTGAATTTCCCAGTCGCGGTCGATCTGCTCGATGCGGTTAGCATAGAAGGCAGCAAGATTTTCGCTGCGCTCGGTGGCGGTCTTGTTGAGCGCCACACGGTAGATGGCGAACGAACTGATGGCAATCAGCCCAACCAGCAGCCCCAGGCTGACCAGTAGCCGCAGGGTCGCCTGTCGCGTAATCGAGTTGAGGCGCTGCATACCCTGTTCAGTCGCGGCGACCGGCCCAGCGGTCGCTCAGCAGGGATTCAAAGCGCAAGCCATGCCCCGGTGAGCCCTTTTCCAGACTGCTCTGGAAGAAGACATCGGTTTCCTTGATCTGCGCGGTAGAGAACCTGCCATCGCGGCTGAATGCCTTGGGATAGGCCTTGAGCGCACGGATCAGCGAACTGCGCTCATCTGCGTCCTTGACCCCCAGCGCGTCCACCACCTGTTCGGGCGTGTGACTGGCGATCCAGGCCAGGCTTTTCTTCAGCATGCGCACCATCTTCTCGACCTTGGCCGGATTGTTGGCGATCACGTCGGGGCGCGTTTCCAGCGCCGCGTGAAGGAAATTCACCCCCTGGATGCCCTTGACCGTTTCCGGCTGCGCCAGGTGAGCGAGGAAAAAGACTTTACCGTCCTCCTGGAGGCGCGTCGCAAAGGGTTCGTCACCCACCACGGCGTCGGCCGCGCCGGTAATCATCAGCGAGGATTGCTCGACCCAGCTTTGGCCTGCCGGCACGATACGCACCGCATCGACTGGCACGCCGGCCGATTTCAGCAGCAGTTCGCCGAGCTGCTGCGACGTCGTCTTGGAAGTCTTGGTGCCGGTGTTGACGCCGATCACCTTGCCCTTGAGGTCGGCGATGCGCTTGACCTCGCCTTTGAGACCAGAACGCACCATCAGGACAAACAGCGGCGCATCATTGACCGGGGCGATCACCACCACCTCACCCCCATTGGCTTTGAGCGACAGCGCCGCCGGGACGCCGGCCACGGCAAAATCAGCGTTTCGGGTCACCATGTTGTTGAGGGCGACGCCGCCGCCACCGGTGTGCAGGATGCGAAGGTCGACACCTTCTTCCTTGTCGGCCCCAATGGCCGGAATCAGGTCGACCGGCAGATAGGAAATATTGCGCGGCCCCGGCGCGCTAACCACGATGCGTTGCAAATCGGCGGCCTGCACCAGCCCCATGAACAACAGCAACCAGCACGCGATTACGCTTTTCATGTCACCCCCTCAGGTCGGCACTATCACGAAAGATGAATAGTACCCCGTTCAGCCCACCCAGCGGCGGGCGTTGCGGAACATGGTCATCCACGGGGAATCCCCACCCCAGCCGGCCGGATGCCAGGACATCTGCACGCTGCGGAATACCCGTTCGGGGTGCGGCATCATGATGGTGAAGCGGCCATCCGGGGTGGTGACACCGGTAATACCATCGGGCGAACCGTTCGGGTTATACGGGTAGGTGGTCGCCGGGGCGCCAAGGTGGTCGATATGCCGTACCGCCAGCAGGGAGGCCGTCAGGCCGGAAGCGGCCCGAAGAGGCTGCGCCGACTTTTGCGGGCCGGCAAACACCGCCCTGCCTTCGCCGTGGCTCACCACCACCGGCAAGCGCGAACCGGCCATGCCGGTGAAAAAGATCGAGGGCGAGTCGACAATCTCGACCATCGCAAAACGTGCCTCGAACTGTTCGGAACGGTTGCGATGGAAAGTCGGCCAATCCTGCGCACCGGGAATGATGCTGGCGAGGTTGCTCATCATCTGGCAGCCGTTGCAGACACCCAGCGCAAAGGTATCGGGGCGGTTGAAGAAGACAACAAACTCGTCCTTCAGCCGTGCGTTGAACAGGATCGACTTCGCCCAGCCTTGCCCGGCGCCGAGCACATCACCGTAGGAGAAGCCACCGCAGGCGGCAAGGCCCTTGAAGTCGGCCAGATGCACGCGACCGCTCATCAGGTCGGACATGTGCACATCGACGGCCTGGAAGCCGGCACGGTCAAAGGCGGCGGCCATCTCGACCTCGCCATTGACGCCCTGCTCGCGCAGGATCGCCATTTTCGGCCGGGCACCGGTCACCACAAACGGTGCGGCCGGATCGAACGTGAGGTCCGCCGACAAGCCCGGATTGCCGCCATCGAGGACGACATCGAACTCTTCCTGCGCGCAGGTTGGATCGTCGCGCAGACGGGCAACCTGGAAGCTCACCTCGCTCCAGGCGCGTTGCAATTCGATACGCGGCGCGCCGAAGACGAGCTTTGAATTCCTCCAGATGCGAATCTCGTCCTTGCCATTGAGCGTGCCAATCATGTGGGCGCAGGCACCCAGGCCGGCATCGCGCAGCGCCTGCATCACGGTCGGGCGGTCATCGCGCAACACCTGGATCACCGCGCCGAGTTCCTCGTTGAACAGGGCGGCAAGCAAGCGATCCTTCATGCGGCCGTCAACCATTTCCGGGCGGCGCTCCATGCCGTCGACGTCGTTCATCAGTTCGTCGTAGCACAGCGTATCGAGATTGAGCGAGACGCCGACATGACCGGCAAAGGCCATTTCGCAGACCGTCGCGAACAGGCCCCCATCGGCGCGGTCGTGATAGGCGAGAATCATCTTGGCACGGTTGAGGTGCTGGATCAGGGCGAAAAAGGCCTTGAGCTTGTCGGCATCGGCATCCGGCGGTACATCGCCCGACACACCATAGACCTGCGCCAGCGCCGAACCGCCGAGGCGATTCAGGCCGGCGCCGAGGTCGATCAGAATCAGTTCGGTCTCCCCCGCTTCGCCGGCACCATTGTCGCGCACGAGTTGCGGCGTCATGGTCTTGCGGATGTCGGCGCAAGGCGCGAAAGCGGTAATGATCAGGGAGAGCGGCGCGGCCACCACTTTCTCCTGCCCGCCGTCATTCCATTTCGTGCGCATCGACAGCGAATCCTTGCCGACAGGAATACTCACACCGAGCGCCGGGCAGAAATCGAGGCCGACGGTCTTCACCGTATCAAACAGCGCGGCATCCTCGTTGCCATGGCCGGCTGCCGCCATCCAGTTGGCCGAGAGCTTGATCTTCTTGATATCGCCAATGTCGGCAGCGGCCAGATTGGTGATCGCTTCGCCGACCGCCATACGGCCGGAGGCCGGTGCATTCAGCAAGGCGACCGGCGTGCGCTCGCCCATCGCGAAACATTCACCCAAATTCGTGTCGTAACCCATCGCCGTCACGGCCACATCGGCGACCGGTGTCTGCCACGGGCCGACGCACTGGTCGCGCGCTGTCATGCCACCGACGGTGCGGTCGCCAATGGTGATGAGAAAGTTCTTCGACGCCACGGCCGGCAGGCGCAGAACGCGGAAGGCCGCCTCTTTCAGGTCGATCTGGCCGACGTCGAGCGCCGGCATACTGACCTGCTTGCGCTGCGCGGTGCGGTGCATGCGCGGCGGCTTGCCGAGCAGCACGTCCATCGGCATGTCGACGGGCTTGTTGCCGAAGTGGTCATCCTTGACGACCAGTTGGCGTTCTTCGGTGGCTTCGCCGATCACGGCGAAGGGGCAGCGTTCGCGTTCGCACAGCGCCACGAACTCGGCCAAGCGCTCCGGGCCGATGGCCAGCACATAACGCTCCTGCGCCTCGTTAGACCAGATTTCACGCGGCGCCATGCCCGGCTCTTCATTCGGCACGGCACGCAGATCAAACAGCGCGCCACGACCGGCATCGTTGGCCAGTTCGGGCATGGCATTCGAGATGCCGCCCGCGCCCACATCGTGAATGGCGAGGATCGGGTTTGCATCCCCCATCTGCCAGCAACGGTCGATGACTTCCTGGGCGCGCCGCTGCATCTCCGGGTTGCCGCGCTGCACCGAGGCGAAGTCGAGGTCGGCAGTGTTGGTGCCGGTGGTCATCGACGAAGCCGCGCCGCCACCAAGACCGATCAGCATGCCGGGGCCGCCCAACTGGATCAGCTTCGTGCCGGCCGGGAACAGTTCCTTGAAGGAGTGGCGGTCGGAAATGTTGCCGACGCCACCGGCAATCATGATCGGCTTGTGATAGCCGCGCATTTCGCCATTGAATTGCTGCTCGAAGGTGCGGAAATAGCCGGCCAGATTGGGCCGGCCGAATTCGTTGTTGAAGGCCGCCGCGCCAATCGGGCCTTCGATCATGATGTCGAGTGCCGATGCAATGCGGTCGGGCTTGCCGTAGTTGGATTCCCACGGCTGGGCATAGCCGGGAATCTTCAAATCGGAGACCGAGAAGCCGCCGAGACCGGCCTTGGGCTTGGAACCGCGCCCGGTTGCGCCCTCATCGCGAATCTCGCCGCCCGAGCCGGTGGCGGCGCCGGGGAAAGGCGAAATGGCAGTCGGGTGGTTGTGCGTCTCGACCTTGGCGAGGAGATGGGTCATGTCTTCCACATAGCCATAGCTGCCATCGGCTTGTGGGTAGAAACGCTTGATCTGCGCCCCTTCGATCACGGCGGCATTGTCCGAATAGGCCACCACCGTGCCTTCTGGATGCGCCTTGTGCGATTCGCGGATCATCCCGAACAGCGACAAGGGCTGTTCCTGGCCATCCACTGTCCATGAGGCGTTGAAGATCTTGTGGCGACAGTGCTCCGAGTTGGCCTGCGCGAACATCATCAGTTCGACGTCGGTGGGGTTGCGGCCGACCTTGGTGAAGTTCTCGACGAGGTAGTCGATTTCATCGTCGGACAGTGCCAGTCCCAGTTCGCCGTTGGCTTTGACCAGCGCAGTGCGGCCGCCGGCGAGAATATCCACGGTGGTCAGCGGCTGCGGCGCGACGTGGTGGAAAAGTTGCTCGGCGGCGTCGATGGAATCCAGTACGGATTCGGTCATACGGTCGTGTAGCCGTCCCGCGAGCGCCGACTTTTCGCCATTCTTGAAATGGTAAGCAATCCCGCGCTCGATGCGCTTGATGGCGACAAAGCCGCAGTTGTGGGCGATGTCGGTGGCTTTTGAGGCCCACGGCGAAATGGTGCCGAGGCGTGGGGTGACGAGAATCAGCGTCCCGGCAGGCTCTGCTGGCAGCGTCGCCGGAATGCCCAGCAAGTCCTTCAGACGCGCCAGTTCGGCATCGTTCAAGCCTTGGTCGGTTTCGACGAAATACCAGTGCTCTGCGGTCAGGGTTTGCCCCGCCTGTTCCTGCAGGCGCGCAAGACGGGAAGCGGAAAAGGCGGCCGTGCCGCGCAGCTTGAGAATCTGGGTCATGACGGGAATCCGGGCAGATGCAGGACAGCCGCAAATTATAGCTGCCTACCCCAGTTGCCCATCCTGATGCGATAATCAAAAATTCGGCATTCGGGGCATCAAATTCAATGGTTACCATCCCCCTCCAGGAAGTTGTCGGCAAGATTGCGGCGCTGACCGATCATCGCGACGTCGACATGCTTGAAGTCAGCCTGTTGAAGACTGTGAATGAGATGCTCAAGCCCACCTGGGCCGCTATCTTTCATGTCTCCGAGAACGATCCCCCGGAATTTTCGGTGCGCATCTGTGGCGAGGAACTGTCGCACGAAGCGCCGGCGGAAACCTTTTCGGCGCTGGCAAGCAGCCAGGGCATCACGGCTTTTTCGATCGTCAGTCGTAACCGCGAGGTGATCGCCTACCTGCTGATGTCGCGCGAAAATTCACTGAATCCGGCTGAACACCAGATGATGAGCGCCCTGTTCCGCATCTACGACAATTACCTCTCGGTGCTCAAGGATTCGCAGATCGACCGGCTAACCGGTCTGCTCAATCGCCACACCTTCGATTTCCAGCTCGAAAAGGCGCTCAACCTGATCCGCGATGCCTACAAGGACGAGAAAGCCACGCATCAACGCCGCCTCAAGGATGCCGGCTCGTTCTTCCTCGGCGAAATCGATATCGACCACTTCAAGCGTATCAACGACTCCTTCGGCCACCTG
Source organism: Rhodocyclaceae bacterium (assembly GCA_030681195.1). GTDB lineage: Bacteria > Pseudomonadota > Gammaproteobacteria > Burkholderiales > Rhodocyclaceae > Sulfuricystis. The sequence goes on along the minus strand of JAUXXJ010000010.1, from coordinate 6,781 downwards.
TATGGCGACGAAGTGCTGCTGATCATTGCCCGCATCCTGCAAAGCACCTTTCGCAAATCCGACCTGATCTACCGTTTCGGCGGCGAAGAGTTCGTCCTGATCGTCTATGTCGACAACGACACCGAAGCCGACATGACGTTCGAACGCCTGCGTCGCACCGTTGAAAATCATGCCTTTCCACAGGTCGGGAAAGTCACCGTCAGCATTGGTGTCACGCGCATTGGCAATTCCTCGATGCCGATCGAATTGCTCGGTCATGCCGACCAAGCGCTGTACTACGCCAAGCAAAATGGTCGAAATCAGGTCTGTTTCTACGAAAAACTGCTGGCCGACAAGAAGTTGCACGCCCACAAAAACAGCGACGATGTCACGATGTTCGAGGAACAGTCATGAACGCGCATGCCTACGATGTCAGTCTCGCCGATTTCGATGAAAAAGTGCTGACTGCCTCGCAGCAGGTGCCGGTGCTCGTCGACTTCTGGGCGCCTTGGTGCCAGCCCTGCCGCATTCTCAAACCTCTGCTCGAAAAACTGGCAGCCGAATATGGCGGCCAGTTCATCCTCGCCAAAATCAACTCCGATGAGAATCAGGAACTGTCGCAGCGCTATGGCGTACGCGGCATTCCGGCCGTCAAGGCGTTTGTCGGCGGGCAACTGGCCGACGAATTCACCGGTGCCCTGCCCGAGCCGCAGATTCGGGAGTTTCTGGAACGACTGATCCCCTCCCCAGCCGAATCGCTACGCCAAGAGGCGCTGGCCTTGGCCGCCGGGGGTGATCTGCCCACTGCCCGCAAGCTGCTCGCCGATGCCATCAACCTCGATCCGAAAAACGATGTCGCCTATCTCGATTTCGTCGAACTGAGCATTGACGCCAATGAACTGGCTGAGGCAAAAGAACTGCTCGACGTGATCGCCGACCGGGCACGCGACCGCAGCCGTGTCGACTCCCTGCAGGCACGCCTGCAACTGGCAATTTCCGGTGGCAGCGCCAATATCGGGGCACTGTACGCCCAACTGACGGCGGATGCCGATCAGCATGAAGCCCGTTTGCAACTGTCCAACGCACTGGCGGTGCAGCAGAAATACCGTGATGCGCTGGAGCAACTCATCGAGATCGTCCGCCGTGATCGCAAGTGGAACGACGAAGCCGCTCGCAAGGCCATGCTGAATCTCTTCACCCTGCTCGCTGCCCAACCGCAATACGACGATCTGGTACGCGAATTCCGCATCGCGCTGGCCAGGACACTCAATTAGCGCGCTGCACTAGGGCATCAGATTGGCGAGCGGTTCGGGGATATGCAGAGCGTAGCCCTGCGCATAATCGACATCCAGCGCTTTCACCACGGTCAGCACGTCCGGGCTGGTGACGAATTCGGCTACGGTCTTGAGCTTGCGTAACTGCGCAAGGCGCACCATCGAATCGACCACGGCGCGGTCGTCAAGGTCGTAATCGACATTGCGTACGAACATGCCGTCAATCTTCAGGGTCTGCACCTTGAAGCGTTTCAGATAACCGAATGAAGACAGGCCGCTGCCGAAATCGTCCAGCGCCAGGCTGAAACCTTTTTTCTGACAGAAGTCGAAAAATCCGAGGGCCTGGTCGAGCTGGGCAATCGCGCAACTTTCGGTGATTTCAAAGCCGAGCGTGGCCGGGTTGGTGCCATACCGTTCGGTCATGTGCTCGATAAACTCGGCCAGCCCGTGATCAGCCAGCGTCAGGCCGGAAAGGTTGACGTTGAGCTTGAAGAGGGGTTTGCCCGCCTGTCGCCAATCGCGCAACTGTATCAGGCTGTGTTCGATCACCCAGCGGTCGATCAGGGGAATCAGCCCATAGCGCTCGGCGGCAGGGATGAAGCGGCCGGGCTGGATCAGGTCGCCATCTTCGCTTTTCATCCGCACCAACACTTCGGCATAGTCCGGCAGATCAGGCTTCAGTGACACAATACGCTGAGCATGCAGCTCCATCCGTCCGGCGCCCAGCGCATCGGAGATTTGCGACAGCGACATGAAGTCAAGCTGGCGCTGCTGGAAATACTGGTCGGTTGGCAGATAGACCTGGGCACGGTTACGGCCGCGCTCCTTGGCGGCATAGCAGGCGGTATCGGCCGCCATCAATAAATCCGTGATCGTCCGCAGTTCCATTGAGGATTGCGCGATGCCGATTGAGGCACCGATGCGGAAGGTGCGCTCTTCCCAGACAAAGGGCAGGCTGCGGATATCGTCGATGACATGCTGGGCGCGCCGCTCGGCTTCCTCGATGGTCATGTCGCAGAGCACCATGCCGAACTCGTCGCCGCCCAACCGCGCCAGGAAGCCGAACGAGAAACGCGCCTGCATGACGCGCGCCAGGTGTTGCAACAGGGAGTCCCCCGCCGTGTGGCCGCTGGTGTCGTTCACCAGTTTGAACTGGTCGAGATCGATGTAGAAAACGATCACCTTGCCCGGCAGCCGGACGTCCAGTTCGCGCGCCAGTTCCATTTCGAACGCACGGCGGTTGTAAAGGCCGGTCAGCGTATCGTGCGAGGCGGCATAGGCCAGTTCCTCATGGGCGAAGTGCTGTACGGTGATGTCGCGCACACTGGAGCGGTAACCGAGGCTTTCGCCATCCTCGGCAAAGATCGGTTGCCACGACAGGGCCATCCAGACGACGCGGCCATCCCGCGTCTCGACGCGAAATTCCAGATCCTGCCCGGTTTCGCCGGCCAGTGCCATCTGGTGCTGGTGCGCCACCAGATGACGGTCGGGCGCATGCACCAGCGGCTGGGGAAAGTTGATCATGAGCATGCAGTCGCGCACGCTGTAGCCAGTCATGCGTTCGACGGCCGGATTGATCCAGCGCAGCTTGCCGTCCGGCCCAAACCAGTTTTCCCAGGCATAGGTGTAATCGGCGATGGCGCGAAAACGCCGTTCGCCTTCTTTCAGTTCGCTCATGCGGGCTTCCACTGCCATCGCCATGGCATTGAAGCTGCGACCGACAGCGGCTACCTCGTCGTTGCCATGCAATGCCACGCGCGAGCCGAAATCGCCATCGGCCACGCGCTGGCTGGCCACCGTGAGCTTCATGAAATCGCGCGTCAGCCAATAACCGGTGGCCAGCAACAACAGGAAAGACAGACTCAGTTCCAGCATGGCAATCAGGATGCTCTGTTCGAAGAGCGCCTGGCGGGCCTCTTCGATAAACGCGGACGACAGTCCGTAATGCACCCGGCCATAGAGCATGCCCTGGTAATCGACATCGAAGGCCACATGAATCGTGTCGCCGCCAGCGGCGGGCGCGGTGGGCGCCGGCAGGGAGCGCTCGGCGGGCCAGCCTAGCGAAACGAGCGGTTTGCCGGCGCGATCGGCCACGGCGATGTAAAGCACATCCTTGGCACTGAGCCAGCCCTCAAGAATGTCACGCAGGGTGGCATAGTCGCGGGATGCCAACGGCGCGGCCAGCGCCGTCTTGTAGGCCAGCTCGATCGCCGCGATGCGGCTTTCGGCCTGCCGGATCATGTGTTGCTGGATCAGGCGCACGCTGTTGGCGACAAGAATCACCAGCATCACGGCCTCGATCAGCAGCATGGCGAACAAAAGCCGCGCACGGAGCGAACGGAAAAAGACAAACCCCTTGTCGGGCGCGGCGGTCATGCTTATTTCTTCATCAGCAAATCGACATAGGGTTGCATGGCACGTACGTCATCGACCGTAAACGGTTCATAGCCCTGTACCGGCAAGCGGGTAAAAAAGTCCTTGCCTTCGGCGGTCGCGGGCAAGGCCATCAGGGCGGCGCGCAGGCGGGTGATATCCGTCTCGCCGACGCGTCGGTGCGCCAGCGTCACCAGATGCGGCAATTGGATACCGGTGCGGATGGCGCGCACCTGCTGGCGCAGGTCGGCAGGGATTTGGGCGAGCCCGCTCAGGGTGGTCAAACCGGCATCCACTTCGCCCTGCACTGTCGCCGCCACCGCCGCACCATGCGTCGGGGCATTGACGAGCTGGTAATCGCGCCCCGCCTGCAGATGGTTTGCTTCGAGCCATTTCACGGTCGCCAGACGGATCAGCGCCGTCGGATCGGCCATGGCGATCTTCTTGCCGCGAAAATCCCGGGCTGTCTGCAAGGCACTCGCCGTGCGCACGGTCAGAAGCGGCTCAAGGCGACTCTTGTACTGGTAGAGGGCAACATACTCCCGCTGCATCGCCATCGCCGCGAAATGGGGTGGCGCAATCACCAGGTCGTATTCGCCCGCCAGCAGTGCGCTCAGATAGGCATCGAAATTCGGCGCGGTGATGAACTCGATCGGGCGCGCGACAATTTTTTCGAGATACTGCACCAATGGCCGATGGGTGCCGATCAGTGCCAGCGTGCTGTTGTAGGGATGAATCCCCATGCGCAGGGGCGTGTCCTGCGCGCGCGCTAACGGGCGAGCGAGGGCCAAACCGGCACACAGCGAAGCGCGCAGAAACAAGCGCCGTGACATTCCTTCTCCTCTTGTATAGATTGATTTTGATCAATTAGACCATAATGCGCTTCCTGCCCTCACTTAGCTAACGAAAGACATATTTCTCGATGGACATCGAAATCAGCGAATCCGCCGGCGTGCGCTATCTGCACTTTGGCTCCCACTGGATTCAGGGCGCCATGCGCCTGGCGCGCCCGTGGGCGCTGGAGCTGGACTACACGCGCGAGATGATGACAGCGCTGCTGCTGCGCCCCGACACCGAATGGCCGAAGTCCGTCCTCTTGATCGGCCTGGGTGCCGCCTCGCTGACCAAGTTTTTGCATCGCTACCGGCCCGATGCCAAACTCACGGTGGTGGAAATCGACGCCAGTGTCGTGCATGTCGCCCGCCACTCGTTCAAATTGCCAGAAGAAAGCGAACGCCTGCGCCTCCATATCGACGATGGCGCGAGTTTCATTGCCGCCAGTCAGCAGCGCTTCGATCTCATCCTCGTCGATGGTTTCGACGAAAACGCGCGCACCGGCATGCTCGACACCCTGCCCTTCTACCTGAACTGCAAGGCCAGACTGTCCAGTAACGGGCTGCTGGTTACCAATCTGCTATCAAAACGCAAGGGCGTCAAGAAATCCATGGAACGACTGGAAGAGGCCTTCGAGGGACGCGCCATCGCTTTTCCCTCCTGCGACAGCGGCAACGTCGTCGCCTTCGCCGCCACCGGCAACCCCATCGCGCACTCGCTGGCCGAGCTGAAAACCCTGGCCAAGCAGCTCAAGGCAGCAACCGACCTGAATCTGCTGCCCACCATCAGCCGCCTCGAACAGGCCAATCGCTGCCCGGCCGCGCAACTACAGTTATGAGCTGCAGCGATAAGCCTCAGTGGGCGGCGGAAGCCCAGACGCGTGCGACCGAAAAGCGTGCCATCTGGGCCATGTCGAGATGGGTGTAGTCGCGGATGCCGTAGCCGTATTCGTTCAATGAACGCACCTTGAAGTCATGCGGCATGACGCCGGTGGGCAACAGCACACTGGTGGCATAGCGCGGCAACGAACCCTGCTTGTCCCAACTGGTGACGATGGCCGTCTCGCGATTGGCCAGCCGCACGAAGGTGCCGGGCGGATAGGCGCCCATCAGCTTCTTCAGGGCCTGGAAAACCGGCGGATCGAAATGCGTCCCGACGAACCGGCTCAGTTCCAGGATCGCATCGCGCGGCGTCTTGCGTGCCCGGCCGGAACGCAGCAGGATCAGCGCACACCAGGCATCGGCCACGCGCAAGATGCGCGCCTCCTGGGATATCTCCTGCCCCTCAAGGCCGACCGGATAGCCGCTGCCATCCAGATTCTCATGGTGCTGATCGACCGTCGTGATCCAGGCCACATCGACGCCGGGCGAGTGCAGCAAGAGTTCGGCAGACAAACCGGGATGCCGCTGGACATTATCCTTCTCCACCGTGCTCAAGGGGCTGTGCTTCCTGGCCCAGTCGTCATGCAGGGGCAGCAGGGACAGGTTCATGGTCAGCGCAGCGCGTGCGAGGGTGTGCTGGCGCCACAGGTTCCAGCCCAGCGCATCGCCCAGCAACACCGCCACCACCGCCGTCGCAAACGCATGCTTGGTTGCATGGCGCTTGCCGGGCAGATGCGATGCCGTGGCGACACACAGGTCGGAATGGCTGCCGCACAGATGCACCAGATCGCCGGCCTGGCGCTTCAACTGCAGCACATCCTCCGGGCGACCGCGCCAGACATCCATCAAACCGGCATAGCCGTGATAAAGGGCTTCGAGACGCCGGATGCTGTGCCGGTCAGCCCCTTCCGTATCGGCACGCGAGCGGTACAGCGGCTGATTCAGCAGGGTTTCGGCACCCCCATTGAGCTGGGTGCCGCGCTTGACGAGCAGCATCCCCTTGCTGTTGAACAGGTCATAAGGCAAGGGAGAATTCATCACCTCCGGGGACAGCCGGCAAGGCTGCAGAGCGGGTTGGTTTTGTTGGGTTTGCATGGCGTCACTCCTGATTATGCTTGGCAAGCAATACCTGCAATTAGCTTGCCAAACCCGAGCTAATCAGGGTTTGCAGGGAAACCTAACGGGACGGCAACGTAGCAGCGGTAATTATTGCCGCCCGGAAGCAAATGTCGGCGCTGGCGGGACGGCATGAACTCATGATGCAGAAAGACAGTTTCAGCGACACGTCTTCCGCTCATGTCGTCGGCAGCGACACGTACCGTTGATCGCCCACATCAAAGCCAATCCCATATCCATTTACACCCATTTCTTGATCGAATTACCTAGTCGGTATGACTACTATTGTTTAGGGTTGTGCGATGCCTGCCCGCAGGCATCGCA
>JAUXXJ010000009.1 GCA_030681195.1 Rhodocyclaceae bacterium | reverse complement strand
CGGCAAGTGGTGGAGGTCAGCGCCCCCGGCCGTACCACCCTCTACGTCGATCCCTCCGGCGGCAGCTACGGACGGTACGTCGGGGTGGAAATCGAATCACCGACACCCAACAACGATCAGGCCAGCGCGATTCGCTGGCTGCTCGACAATCGCCGTCCTGAAATCAGGATCGACCAGGCGCTACGCACCCTGCGCATCGCGTTGAGCGGTGACCGTGCAGCGATGACATTGCTCGACCAGATCGCCGCTGACAGTTGATTCAGATTGCCGCGATAAAGTACTTGGCTTCGGGATTGAATAGCGCGTTACTACGGCCATCGCAACGAATCACTCGAAGGAGATGAAGATGACCCACACAACGCCAGTCCCCGCCAGCCAGAATGATGCCTGGGGGTTTGTCGGTTCCCTGAACGAACACGCGGGAGCCGCCTGGCCGATCGCGATGACAGCAATTTCGGATGCCACCCACCAGCCCCTTGAATCGGTCAGGCTGTTCCTTGACAGCCGCTACGGACGCCATTTTGCGGATGACGTCCTCAACGAGATGTTGCACGGATCCGAGCTAGCCAGTGCCATTTCACAGGCGACCCAACGTTGGATGGGATGGACCATCGGCTACCAGACCAGCAAGCAGTACGGCATCCCCAAGGGACTGCCTTACCTGACGGGATTTGTAATTCACTGCGAGATCGTCGAGGAAGCCTTGGCGGCGTGAGCCGGCTCACGCAAGCGGGGTCAATTCGTAGCTGGTGCTGCGGCCGCTGGCTGCGGATTTCTTAAGCACACCGCGCTCCAACAGTTCGCTGATGTCGCGCAGTGCCGTGTCCTGCGAGCACTTCGCAATTGCCGCCCACTTGCTGCTGGTGAGTTTGCCGTCAAAGCCATCAAGCAATCTGTTGAGCAACTTGATCTGCCGATCATTCAGCGGCATGCCTGCCAAGTGCTGCCAGAAACGGGCCTTCGCCAGCACCAAGGCCAGCGTTTCCCCTGCCCCTTGAACAGCTCTCAGCAGACATGCCAGGAACCACTCCAACCAGGCGGTGACATCTAGATCACCTTTTTGCGTAGCTTCGAGGCAGTCGTAGTAGTCCTTGCGCTCGCGCTGTATCTGGGCCGACAGGCTGTAGTAGCGCTGCACCGATCTTTCTGCGCGCGCCAGCGCCATGTCACCGACGGCACGTGCCATGCGGCCATTACCATCCTCAAACGGGTGGATGGTGACAAACCACAAGTGGGCAAGACCTGCCTTGATCACCGGGTCGTCCTGTGGAGCCATATTGAACCAGCTCAGGAAATCGCCCATCTCGGCATCCAGTCGATCAGCCGGAGGGGCTTCGTAGTGGACCTTTTGCCGATGCACCGGGCCAGAAACCACTTGCATCGGACCTTGTTCGTCGTCACGCCATTGACCGACACGGATTTTGTTGAGACTGCTGTACCCGGTCGGAAACATGGCTGCATGCCAGCCAAACAGCCGCTCTGCTGTCAGGGGTGTGTCGTGTCGCTGAGTAGCGTCCAAGACCATATCTACCACCCCATCGACATGCCGGTCGGTCGGGGCCAAGGCGCCGATGTCGACGCCCAGCCGCCGGGCAATAGACGAACGCACGGAATCTGGATTGAGCTTTTCGCCTTCGATTTCACTGGTCTTGAGCACATCCTCGGTCAGGACGCGCAGGGTCGCCTGATCACGCAAGTCGAACCCCAGGTCATGCATCCGGCCCAGTAGATGACCTTGCGCCAGGTGAACCTGGGCAAGCAAGGGCGCCAGCCGACGGTGGTCGTATTCCCAGTGCGGCCAGTCGGTTTGCTGCCAGATGTAGCACTTATCTTCGCTTTTCATGCGGTGATTGTGGTCAGTTTTCACCGCACAGTCAAGTCAATCTCCGCATTTATTGCGGCATATCGGAACCCATTCACCGCATGCATCCAATAATTCAGGGGGCGATTCACCGCGCAATCACGGACGCGTCCGTTGCCGTCTCAGCAGCCAAAGCATCAAACAAGCAATCATCCGCTTCCCGGTGGGCCTGTTGCCCGGTGTAGTCTTGCCAACGGCGCACGATCACATCGACGTATTTTGGGTCCAGTTCAATCAGGCGCGCCGTGCGGCCTGTTTTTTCTGCGGCGATGAGGGTGGTACCGGAGCCGCCGAAGGGATCGAGGACGGTGTCACCCGGTCGGCTAGAGTTGCGAATCGCGCGCTCGACCAGTTCCACCGGCTTCATGGTGTTGTGCGACATGCCAATGCGCGTTTGAAACGTAGGGCTGTCCTTTACCGACAAGTTCCATACCAACCCCGAGTAATTTATTTGCTTGATGGCGTTTACGCTTCGCAGAACGAAGCTGTACGACTTTCTTGACTTGACAGGGTCGGCAACCCCATCCGTAGGGATGGCCTCCTGCGCTGAAATACCATTGTTCGGGAGTGAGCGGTTTAAGTATCCCGCAAGCACTGCAGTGCTTCCACCAAACGCCATCGCGCAACTCGCAACCGGCGTGAATCCGCTTGTGCTCAAGGTGGGTGACAAGTTGCAGGTTTGAAATGTGATTATTTTGCTTGTTGTGGTCGACGTGATGGACGCAATACCCGTCTGGGATGGCACCAAAGTTTCGCTCCCACACGACGTCGTGTTCCATGCGTAGTCGATCGCCGTACCATTTTCTGATATAGCCTTTGCTGGTGAGCATATCTCGTCTCCCTCAATGATTTGTGCAGCCTCGATCCAGGCCAAACTGCCGTCACGTAAAACAAGAAAGGGGTGGTTGCCGGTGGCATCGACTGCGCTCTCCACGCCTGAAACAGTCAGCCGAATAACAGGCTTTTCGATAGCGTGGGACGACACCAATTCGACGGAGTGGAACTTCCCGTCCGCCGCAAGGACGCAGTCACCGGCGACCAACGATTCGATCATTCGCCAACCGTTGTCCGTCAACACCTCTGTGCCCGGGCACAGGCAAGGATGCAGATCGTTCTTGTGCGGCTTCTTGATGTTCCAGACATCGCCCTGGTCGCGGTCGCCGCACCAGTGGCGCTTGCCGCCCTCCGGCCAGCCATACAGGATAGGCTCGAACTGGCGCTGGTAGTCGGCGTGTCCCAGGGTGAACGTGTTCTTGGCCCAGATGATGAAGGTGGACCACTTGCCGCCGGCGGCACGGAAGGCTTGCTGCAGGGTGTCCAGTTCGCTGGAGGACATGGCGATATAGATCGCCCCCTCGCAACGCGCGATGGTGGGTGTGAATGCGGCTAGCAGGAAATCGTAGAAGCCATCGCCCAGGTTGTCATTCAAAATGGCGCGGTCCTTGCCGCGCATC
>JAUXXJ010000008.1 GCA_030681195.1 Rhodocyclaceae bacterium | reverse complement strand
GCTTGAATTCTTCCGTGTGTCGCCGCCTTCTGCGCTCCGCCGGCTTCAATACCAATGTGTCCATGTGTCCACCTCCCAACGAAATGGACACATGTACCCTCAACTACCTCGCCTGGATAGGTGGACGCGTTGGAGGCTTACGGTACCACCGCCGCCAAACCAGGTCAGTCCATGCCTCGATGACCTGATGGGGCTGCTGCAATATCAGCCCGATGGGGTCGCCGTGGTCTCGATCGTGGTGCGATTGGCGATTGCGCATGCCCAGTTCGAAGCCATCCACCCCTTCCGTGACGGCAATGGCCGTGTCGGACGACTGCTGCTGCCCATCATGCTGGCGGCGGAGGACTATCCGCCGGTCTATCTGGCGGGCTATCTGAAGTCGAACCAGCGCAGTTACTACGACACGCTGCTGGCCGTGCAGACGCGGGGCGAATGGCAAGCATGGGTACGTTTCATGGCGCGCGGGATCGTCGAGTCCTGCAACGAGGCGGCCGAGATGACGCGCCGCTTGCTGGCGCTGCGCGATGAATGGCGCCAGCGGGTAGCCTCATTGCGTGTCGATGCCACGGGCCGCAAGTTGGTCGAGGTCCTGATCGGGTCGCCGATCGTAACGGCTAATTCGGTCAAGGAGCAACTCGGCGTCAGCTTCCCGGCGGCGAACACGGCGATCGGGCAACTGGTTGACCTGAACATCCTGCAGGCCTCTGAGCGACGGCGTAACCGGATCTTCGTGTCAGGTCAGGTGGTTACGCTGTTGCAGCGAGGCGTTGAATGATCCTGTCGAAGACTCATCCAATGCAACCTTGACTTCCTTCTGAGGTTACGGGTTCATGCAGATACCGCATAACCAAGAGGAATCCGACATGAACGCACCTACCCACCCCATAACTCCGCTGCGCCAAATCGCGATCATTCTTGCGCACTGCATCATGCGAATCCATAACAAGCTTACGCTTGCCGGTGGCGCGGATTGGCTCCGTTCGCAGGACCAAGCGGGAGACGGGGGATGATGTTGGTGAATCGGTACAGCGAGAATTGGGTGCTCTATAGCGGCCAGTGGACTATTTCAGCAATCGGCCAGGTCCGGCCATAGCATCAGCGGAAAATGTCCAGAATTGAACGGCAGGTAACTTCTACCGAAGGAGGCCTTCATTTCTGCCGCTCATCGGGTAGCCAGTTGGCCACCCCAGACCTTCGATATTGGAATACTTCCTGCGGAGTGTGAGCGCTCGATCCACTTCCCCTCCGAGGGGGCTGGACAATGAGCAGCGATCAGGAAGCCAAGCAATATTTCCGCTATTCGATAATTTGGCGTCAAAATGGCGACAATGATACACTGAGCGCTCAAGTAATTATTGGAGGCGAAAATGGGCACTGCCATTGCCAAGCAAGATCGTATCGGCGCCCGAGTTCCACATGAGGTCTACGAGACGCTGTGCCGTGCCGCCGAGCTAACCGGTGCCACGGTCAATCAGTTTTTGGTTCAGGCCGCATTGAAGGAGGCACAGACTGTCATAGAGCGTGAGGACGTGATTCGTCTGTCGCCGCGCGACTGGAACTGGTTGCTCGACCTAATGGAAAACCCGCCTAAGCCGAATGCCAAGCTGAAGGCCGCCCTGAAGCATTATCAGAAGGCCAAGCGAGATGATGCAGGTACAGGCTTTAGCTGGGGATCATGACCGGCAGGGATTCGACTGTGGCCGCCAAGAACTGAATGACTGGCTGCGACAGGTCGCTCGTCAGCATCAGGACAAGGGGCTGTCGAAGACCTTCGTTGCCGTTCGCGAGGAGGCGCCAACCCGCATCTGCGGCTATTACGCGCTAACCCTGGCAGAGCTCGAGAGCCGACATCTGCCAGAATCTTGGCGCAAAAAGCTGCCGCGTCGCATCCCCGGGATACGTTTGGGTCGGCTGGCTGTCGATCGACAGTATCAGGGCAAGAAGCTAGGCGAACTGCTGCTAGTCGATACCCTGACACGGGCACAGCGTATCTACACTGAGGCAGGCGGAATTGGTTTGTTCGTCGATGCACTGGATGAACAGGCGGCAGGGTACTACCGGAACTTCGGCTTTGAGGCATGCCCGGATAACCCGCTGCTGCTGTTCTTGTCGGCTAGGGTCACGGAGTAACTGAGCGGCAGGTTTAGGATCGGATTGCAGCCACCGCCCATGGATATGTCATCAGTCCGTTGAGGGCACCTTCCTGCCGTCCCGCCAGCGCCGACTTTTTCATTCAGCAACTTTGCCATGACGCGCCCAGAACTCGGCGGGGGTAACAATCGAATATTCCCCTGCCAATGCCAACAGATCCTTGTCGCCAGTCACCAAGTAGCAGGGGCTGCCAAGTGCTCGTGCGGCAATGAATGTGCCGAGTATCGCGACATCGGCTGCATCGCGCACCATCACGTCATCTGAAATTGCTGGTTCGAGCAGGTCGACCTGGAGCATCCAGCTTTCGATGAGATCATCGACTTCTGCACTCAACAAGCCATGGCGATGTGCCAAACGCGGCATGACACGCCGAAATTCCTCAAGGATGTATTCCGAAAGCAGCAACTCGAACGCGCCTTGCCGCCAGGCCAATAACAACTTTCCGAGAATACTCTGGGGATAGGCGATACCAGAGATCAACACATTGGTGTCCAGCACCACACGTAAGGTCAGCATGCCGCCTACTTTTGGGCACCCATGGCACCCTTCGCACGCACGGCCGCCACAGCAGCGTCAATTTCGCCCAGCCCCTCCGCTTCCGGCACGTTGGCATACCCCGACTCGATGCGACGGCACAGCGTATCAAAGCGCGTCTGCATCCGCCGAATCCGCTCGAACAAGGCCGAATCCACCATCGCCGCAACCGGCTTGCCGCCCTTGGTGATCACGATCTGGTCATGACCGTACTGGATGCCGTTCAGTAACTCGCCAAGGTTCTGACGCACCGTCATGGCGGTTGCTTCCTTGATCATGATGATTACCTCAATTGATATAGTTGATACAATCATAGCACTTGAATTACGAAAGGCGCCCCATGTCCGAAATGCTTGATGACCTGATCACCGTCCGCGACTGGCTGCGCTGGGGCACCAGCCGCTTCAACGAGGCCAAGCTGTTTTTCGGCCACGGCTGCGATAACGCCCATGACGAAGCGGCATGGCTGATCCTGCATGCCCTGCACCTGCAGCCCGATCAACCCAAGCAGATGCAGCCCTTCCTCGACGCGCGTCTGACGCACCACGAGCGCCTCGCCGTACTCGAACTCTTGCAGCAGCGCATCGCCCGACGCCTGCCTGCCGCTTACCTCACGCATGAAGCCTGGCAGGCCGGTCTACGTTTCTACGTCGATGAGCGCGTGTTGATTCCGCGCTCTTACTTTGCCGACCTGCTCGTCGATGGCTTCACGCCCTGGGTGGATGATCCGTGGGCGATCAGCAGCGCGCTCGACCTATGCACCGGTTCCGGTTGCCTCGCCATTCTGATGGCGCATGCCTTCCCCAACGCGAAGATTGATGCCGCCGATATCTCGAAGGATGCGCTCGATGTCGCCAAGCGCAATGTTGCCGATTACGACCTGAAGGATCGCGTCCGCCTGCTGCAGGGCGACCTGCTCGGCGCGCTCGGCAAGCGCAAGTACGACCTCATCATCAGCAATCCGCCCTATGTCACTGCGGAATCGATGCAAAACCTGCCGCCGGAGTATCGCCATGAACCTGCCGGTGCACTGGCGGCTGGCGACGATGGCCTCGACATCGTGCGGCGCATCCTCGCGGGCGCCAAGCAACATCTGAAGACGGGCGGCCTGCTGGCCATCGAGGTGGGCCATAACAAGGACATCGTGGATGCCGCCTTCCCGTCACTGCCGATCACCTGGATCGACACCGACAGCGGCGAAGGCAAAATCTTCCTGCTGCGGCGCGAAGATCTCGGCTAGGGTTTGGCGAGCAAGCCCGTTTTAATCAACTCGGCGGCAATCCCCTCGGCAAGCTGGCGATAGCCGGCCGCATTGGGATGAATGGTGTCGGCCTTGAGCTTCGGGTCGGATAGCACCCGCGCAAACACCGCCGGCACCAGGGGCACCTTTTCCTCGTCAGCCAGTTCGGCATACAGCTCGGCATCCGACAGGCGCCCCACCGCAGCGCCCAGCGGAGAGAAGGCCGGCACGGCGACCAGCACGACTGGAATCCCCGCCGTTTTCACCCGCCGCAGGATGGCGCGAATGTTTTCCTTGACGGTGTTGGTCGGCTGACGACGCAGAAAGTCGTTGCCGCCGATCTCGACGATCACCAGCTTGGGTTGTGCCTCGGCGAGGGCCTCTTCCAGACGCGCCCGCGCGCCGCCCGAGGTATCGCCGGAAACGCCGTGGTTATGGATCACCCACCCGCTGATTTCGGCCAGCCGAGTCGGATAATCTTCGCCACTGCCCGCGCCGACGCCATAGGTCACGCTGTCACCCAACGCCAGCACCGCACTGCCGCGCGGCAGCGGGGCGAATTCGGGCGCAGGGCTGCTGCAACCCACCAGCAGTATCGCCAGCAGAAGGGACCACAGCGCACCGAAGCGCGCCATCGGGCGCATCAGAAGCCTTCCTCCGGCTTGAGGAAGCGCCATTGCCCGAGCGGCAAATCACCGAGCATCACCTTGCCGATACGCACGCGCTTCAGCCCGGTGACACGCAGGCCGACCAGCTCGCACATGCGGCGGATCTGACGTTTCTTGCCTTCCTTGAGGATGAAGCGCAGCTGGTCGTCGTTCTGCCAGCTGACCTTGGCGCGCTTGAGCGGCTTGCCATCGAGCGACAGGCCGTGGTTGAGGCGCTGCAGGCCTGGGTCATCCAGACGACCTTCCACGCGCACCAGATATTCCTTCTCGATCTCGCTGTTCTCGCCGATCAGTTGTCGGGCCACGCGGCCGTCCTGCGTCAGGATCAGCAAGCCGGTCGAGTCGATATCGAGCCGCCCGGCTGGTGCTAATCCCTTCAGATGCTGCGGCCGGAAGCGCTGGAAATCGCCGGCCATCTGTGTATCCGGCTGGACCAGCACCACCGCCGGTTGATGACCATCCTCGGCCTGCCCGGAGACGTAGCCCACCGGCTTGTGCATCAGGATGGTGGCCAGTTGTGCCTGCTGGTTCTGCGCCCGCCCAGCCAGTTCGATCTTGGCGTCCGGCGCACAGCGCGTGCCCAGTTGCGTGACTTTCTCGCCATTCACATAGACAAGACCGCGTTCAATGTAGGCATCCGCCTCGCGGCGCGAGCACAAACCGCGCGCCGCCATCAGCTTGGAGATTCGTTCACCCGTTGCTTGAGTATCATTCATGCTCAACATTCTAATCGTGCCCCATGCTCAGCTATCGCCATGTATTTCACGCCGGTAACCACGCCGACGTCCTCAAGCACACGCTGCTGCTGGCCGTGCTCGACTATTTCAACCAGAAGGACAAGCCCTACTGGGTGATCGACACGCATGCCGGTGCTGGTGGCTACCGGCTCGATGCCGGCCGCGCCAAGGCACATGCCGAACATGATGAGGGGATCGACGCCCTCTGGTCGCGCAATGATTTGCCGCCCCTGCTCGCCCGTTATGTCGATGCCGTTCGCATCGACAACCCCGATGGCCGCCTGAACCGCTATCCCGGCTCGCCGCTGCTGACGCTACGCGCCCTGCGTTCGCCTGATCGGCTGCGTTTGTTTGAGCTGCATCCGGCCGACGTCAAGCTGCTCGGTCAGGCCATGATCGGCGCCGCGCCGGATGCGCAAAAACGCGTGACCATCCGCCAGGAAGATGGCTTCGCCGGCATGAAAGTCCTGTTGCCCCCACCGTCCCGGCGCGGGCTGGTGCTGATCGACCCCTCCTACGAGGACAAGCGCGACTACGCGCAAGTCGTCACTGCCCTCAAGGAAGGCCTGCAGCGCTTCGCCACCGGCACCTTCATGGTGTGGTATCCGCTGCTGCAACGTAACGAGAGCATCACGCTGGCCGCCAAGCTGAAGAAGATTGCGCCGGACTGGCTGAATGTCACCCTGACCGTTCGCGCCCCCATCAAGAATGGCGGCGGCATGCACGGCAGCGGCATGTTCATCATCAACCCGCCCTGGACACTGGCTGCCGAGCTACGCGCCACCCTGCCCTGGCTGATTGACGTACTCAGTCAGGGAAATGTCGGCGCTGGCGGGACGGCAGAAAGCAGTGCGGACAAATCAGGTGGTTAGCAAACCAACACCTGAGCGGTACGGCCCATAGCGAATTCGCCGTTTTTCAGGCAGTCTACTTTGCAGTCACTCCGCCCGGTCTTGCACAATGCTAACTTTCCCGAAACAAGCCACCTTTCCCCGCAAAATTCTGCTGGCACTGCTCGTCGCGCCGCAGTTCTGGCTCGCCCCGTGGGTGCTTGCGCAAGATTCCGAGCTTGGCAAGCCATCGGCGATGCGCAATCTCGTCCCGGCCAAGCAGGTCGAGGCACAAGCTACTCAACAATACAATCAACTGCTTCAGGAAGCCGCCAGCAAGAAAGCGCTGGCCCCCGATAACCACCCTCAGGTGCAACGCCTGCGCAGCATTGCCCGCAAACTGATTCCCCATGCCGAGCGCTTCAACCCGCGCGCAAAAGAATGGCGCTGGGAGGTCAATTTGATCGGCTCGAAGCAGATCAACGCCTTCTGCATGCCGGGCGGAAAGATCGTTTTCTATACCGGCATTCTTGACCAACTCAAGCTGACCGACGACGAAGTCGCCATGATCATGGGGCATGAGATCGCCCATGCCCTGTGGGAGCATGCGCGTGAGCGCATGGCCAAGTCGTTTGCCACCAATATCGGCGCCACCCTGCTGGGCGAACTGGTCGGCGGCGGCAATTACAGCGCCTTGTTTCGCATGGGCGGCGACCTGCTGACCCTCAAGTTCTCGCGCAGCGACGAAAGCGAAGCGGACATTGTCGGCCTGGATTTGGCCGCACGCGCAGGCTACGATCCGCGTGCCGGCATCAGCCTGTGGCAGAAAATGGCTACCGCCAGCAAGGGCAAGCCGCTCGAATTTCTCTCGACGCATCCGTCCGGAAAAACTCGCATAGAAGACATCAAGCGTCAGTTACCAAAGGTCATGCCACTTTATGAAGCCAACCGTGGGTAAGCAATTGCAACTGGCGATCTGTCTGATATGGCTGGGCATCATGCCCCAGGCCGCATGGGCAGAGTCTTCCCAACCATTTTCCTCCGAGCAGCATCGGTTCAAGTTGCGCGTCGTCGCGGGCCCGCTCGAACACCCGTGGAGCATTGCCTTTCTTCCCGATGGCCGGAAGCTGGTCACCGAGCGGCCAGGTCGTCTGCGCCTCATCAACGCCGATGGCCGGCTTGACCCGCAGCCTATCACTGGCCTGCCGCCGATTGCGGCTGTCGGTCAGGGCGGACTGCTTGACGTCGTGCTCCATCCGGACTATCCGCGCAACGGCTGGATCTACCTTTCCTATGCCGGCAAAAATGATGATGGCCAGGGTACGGATGTACTGCGCGCCCGGCTACAGGGCAAGCAACTGACCGACGTACAGGTCATTTTCCGCATGCTGCCGAAAACAGGCACCGGCCATCACTTCGGCTCCCGCCTGGTCTTCGACCGCGAGGGTTTCCTCTACATCACGCTCGGCGACCGCGGCGACAAGGAGCGTGCCCAACGGCTCGACGACCATGCCGGCTCGGTGATCCGCCTGCACGATGACGGTCGCGTGCCAATCGACAACCCATTCCGATCCAACCCAGGTGCCAAGCCGGAAAAATGGACGCTCGGCAACCGCAACATGCAAGGCGCCGCCCTGCACCCGGTGACGGGCGAGCTGTGGACGCATGAGCACGGCCCGCAAGGCGGCGACGAGATCAACATCATGCGCGCCGGGCGCAACTACGGCTGGCCAGTGATCACCTATGGCCGCAACTATGTCATCGGCACGCGCATCGGCGAAGGGACCGAAAAACCCGGCATGGTCCAACCCATCCACCACTGGACGCCGTCGATCGCGCCATCCGGCATGAGTTTCTACACCGGCCGCCAGTTTCCCCGCTGGCAGGGCAACCTGTTCGTCGGCGCCCTGAAAGACCAGATGCTGGTGCGACTGGAACTCGACGGTGAGCGCATCAAACGTCAGGAGATTCTGCTGAAGAACGCCGTCGGACGGATCCGCGATGTACGCACCGGACCCGACGGCTATCTCTATCTGCTGACCGACAGCCCGGACGGCCAATTGCTGAGGGTGGAGCCTGTTCCATAAATCCACGCCACGACTTGGTCGGCTACGCGCTTTCCTTCCGTTTGACCTCTTCGGTTTCCGCAGGCTTTTCTTCCGCCTCTTCGTCTCGCGCTTCCGTCGCAGGAGCGCACCGCACGCCACATCGCCCGCTCTTGCAACTTCCGGGCGCAGCCACTTCGATGCCCTCCTCCCCCATGTTTTTCAGGATCAGATAGATGGCGCCGACTGCGACGATCAACAGGACAAGGGCAATGAGGATCGTCGTCATGATGGGTCCCGAAGCATCAGCAGCGCCTTGAGTTCAGCAACCTCCGCCTCAAGCCGGGCAACCCGCTCCTCAAGCTGAGCCCGTTGCGCGGGCTCAAGCGGGGAAACGTCTTCGCGCTCGGTTGCGTCGCTCCCCGCGACTTCGCCGCTGAACAGATGGGCGTAGCGGGACTCGCGCTTGCCCGGTTCCCTTGGCAGGCGCACGACATAGGGACCGTCCTCGCGTCGCCCCAATTGCTCCAGGGCGGCCTCGACCTCGGTGACATCTTTCAACGGACACAGGCGACTGGCCCGGCTGCGCAGTTCCCCCGGGGTCTGCGGCCCGCGCAGCAGCAGTTCGCCAACGATGCCCAGTTCCTGCGGCGAGAATTTCAGGGTGCCGTATTCGGTGTTGCAGAAACGGTGGCGATACTTGGCAACACGGCTGCCGTAGCCGCTTTCTTCGCTGATCAGGTATTTCTTGTTGAGCCCATCCAGGGTTTGCTGGACAGTGGCCTCGTCGAGATCAAGAACCGGGTCGCGATTGCTCTTCTGGTTGCAGGCATTGGTCAGGGCGTTCAGCGACAGCGGGTACTGCTCCGGTGTCGTGATTTCCTTCTCGATCAGGCAGCCGATGACACGGGCTTCGTATGGAGTGAGTTCAATGGTCATGGTTTTGGGCTGTATTTCTTGAACACAGTCCGGGCATCCTCATGGGCACGGTCCTGAGTGCAGATTTTCGGGTGATCGTCATGGCCGCTGAAGAATTCGTCCTCCTGTGCCCGCATCACCATCTCGATGGCAAGCTTGTCGGTCACGTCATACTTCTCGGTGATCAGCGTGGTCACTTCGTCGAGAAAGGCTTCGTAGGTCATGGGGTTGGCCATGGTTTTCTGTCCAGTCGTTTTCATGAGAACGCCAGCAGGATAACTGACTCGCCGACCTTTCCGCAGCGACGTTCCTGATCAATTGTCGGCGCTGGCGGGACGGCAGAATCATCCGCCGCTTAAACGCCGATTCCCGCGCTGGCACGGTCCATCAGCGCGAACACCCCCCAGCCCAAGTACTCACGCGTGTAAGCGGCGTAGCGCTCGGGCTCCGAAGTCAGCTGGGCACGAACCTCGTTCACGAGTTCGTCGCCCGGATTGGCTTCGAGCCAGCGGCGCATGGTGAGCCATTTGGCCGCCTCGTAGCGGTCCCAGCCGTCCTGGTCAGCCAGCACCATCTCAACGACGTCGTAGCCAAGACGGCCAAACGACGCGAGCAGTTCTGGCAGCAGGAAAAAGTCGGCAATGGCGTGGGCCTGACAGCCCTTGGCAACCGCCTCCGTCGGTGGCAACTGCCGCCAGTAAGGCTCGCCGACAAGAATGATCCCGCCGTCGCGCAGGCTCCGCGCCAACAACTCAATCGTACCGGCAACACCCCCGCCGATCCAGGTGGCACCGACACAAGCCGCCACATCCACCTTCTCGTCGGCAACATAGCCAGCCGCATCGCCATGAATGAACCTGACCTGATCGGCAACACCGAGCTCATCGGCACGGCGTTTCGCCTGCTCGGTGAACAACTGGCTCATGTCGATGCCGGTGCCGATAACGCCATGATCGCGTGCCCAGGTGCACAACATCTCCCCCGAACCGCTGCCAAGGTCGAGCACTCGGGCCCCCGCTTCCAAACGTAGCGCTACACCAAGCGTGGCGAGCTTGTCGGGCGTGATCGGGTTGTGAATGCGGTGAGCGCTTTCAGTGATGTTGAATATCCGTGGGATGTCCATTGGGGGAAGCTTTCTTACGTTGGCGACAAGTCGCTTGTCATGCACCTGATTTGTTTCATCCGCTTGTTTGTCGCAAAAAGTCGGCGCTGGCAGGACGGCAGTGAGCCGTTCAACCAGCTCAAGTCGCCAACTCTGGTCGGTCCTTGAACCAGGCCAGCGCCTCGGCATTGGCCAGCGCTTCGCTGTTCTGCACCGGGCGGCCATGCACGACCTCGCGCACGGCCAGTTCGACCAGCTTGCCGCTCTTGGTGCGCGGGATGTCGGTCACCTGCAGCACCTTCGCGGGCACGTGGCGCGGTGTGGTGTTGTCGCGAATCGTCTCCTTGATGCGTTTGACGAGCGGCTCGTCGAGCGTCAGCCCCTCTTGCAGCTTGACGAACAGGATGACCCGCTCATCGCCTTTCCAGTCCTGGCCGATGACGATGGATTCCAGTACCTCGGGCTGTTGCTCGACCTGGCGATAAATCTCGGCCGTGCCGATACGCACGCCACCGGGGTTGAGGGTCGCGTCCGAACGGCCGTAGATGACGAAGCCGCCATGCGGCGTTTTTTCGGCGAAATCGCCATGACACCAGATGCCGGGGAAGCGATCGAAGTAGGCCGCATGGTATTTCCGGCCGTCGGCATCGTTCCAGAACTTGATCGGCATGGACGGGAACGGCCGCGTGCACACCAGTTCGCCCTTCTCGCCGACGGCGGCCGGCTGACCATCCTGATTGAACACATCGACGGCCATGCCCAGCCCCGCGCACTGGATTTCGCCGCGCCGCACCGGCCCGAGCGGGTTGCCGAGCACGAAGCAGGAAACGATATCGGTGCCGCCGGAAATCGACGCCAGTTGCAGATCGGCCTTGATGTCGCGATAGACGTAGTCGAAGCTCTCGGGCGACAGTGGGCTGCCGGTCGAGAGGATCGCGCGCAGCCGCGACAGGTCATGCGTCTGTCCCGGCTTGAGGTCGATCTTGGCGCAGGCGTCGATGAACTTGGCCGAGGTGCCAAAATGGGTGAAGCCTTCGGCTACGGCGTAATCGAACAGAATTTTGCCGCGCCCGACAAAGGGCGAGCCATCGTAGAGCAACACCGTCGCCCCCGAGGCCAGCGCGCTGACGACCCAGTTCCACATCATCCAGCCGCAGGTGGTGTAGAAGAACACCTTGTCACTGGGCTTGATGTCGCACTGCAGGCGATGCTCCTTGAGGTGCTGCAACAGCGCGCCGCCGGCGCTATGGACGATGCACTTGGGCACGCCGGTGGTGCCCGAGGAATAGAGAATGTAGAGCGGATGATCGAAGGGCAGTTGGGTGAATTCGATCTCCGTCTGCCAGCGATAGGGATTGACGAAGGTGCGCAGCATGATGGCGTTCGGAATCGCCTCGATGTCGTGGCCTTCCTTGCGCGTGTAGCGGGCGACAATGGTCTTTTGCAGCGACGGCAGGCCGGCGACGATGTCCTTCACCTTGGCGAGGCTGTCGTAGCTCTTGCCGTTGTAGTAATAGCCATCGGCTACGAATAGCAGCTTGGGCGCCACCTGACTGAAGCGGTCGAGCACGCCCTGCACGCCAAAATCCGGCGAGGCCGATGTAAACACCGCGCCAATCGACGCGGCGGCCAGCATCGTGATGGTCGTCTCGGGCAGGTTGGGCATGTAGGCCGCCACCACGTCGCCGGGCTGGATACCCTCGTTTTTCATCGCCAATGCGAGGCGCGCAACACGACGATAGAGATCGCCGTAACCCATGCGCCGCATGATCTTGTCTTCGCCCCAGAACACCAGCGCAGCTTCGTAATCGCGGCGGCGCAGCAGGTTCTGGGCATAGTTCAGGCGCGCATCGGGGAACCATTGGGCACCGGGCATCTTGTCGCCATCGACCAGAACACGCGCGCCTTTTTCACCACGCACTTCGCAGAAGTCCCATACCTGCGACCAGAATGCTTCGGGTTGCTCAATCGACCAGCGATGCAAGGCGGCATAATCGGCGGGCTGGCCTGTTTTTGCGGCAAAAGCAGTGAGATTGGCGGCGGCAATGCGCTCTGCGGAGGGTTGCCACAACATTGGATCGGTCATCATGAACCTCTAAAACAGGCAAAAGTAGAATGATGCCCGATAACATCACCTTATGGACGGTTTAATGCAACGAGAAGTCATAGAATTTGATGTCGTCATCGTCGGCGGCGGCCCCGCTGGCCTGGCTGCCGCAATACGCCTGAAGCAAGCCAACCGGGAAATCAGCGTCTGCCTGATCGACAAGGGCGCCGAGATCGGGGCGCACATCCTCTCCGGCGCGGTAATGGACCCACGCGCCCTGAACGAGTTGTTTCCCGACTGGCAGGAGCGCGATGCGCCGCTCGACACGCTGGTCGAAGAAGATCGTTTTCTGTTGCTGGGCGCGGAAAAGAGTTGGCAGCTACCGCATGCGCTGTTGCCCGCCTGTTTCCTTAACGATGGCAATTACATCATCAGCCTGGGCGAACTCTGCCGCTGGCTGGGCCAGCAGGCGGAGAATCTCGGCGTCGAGGTCTATGCCGGTTTTGCGGGCGCCGACGTGCTTTATGAAGAAGAACGTGTGGCGGGCGTCATCACCGGCGACATGGGCGTGTTGAAGGATGGCAGCCACGGGACGAACTATCAGCCGGGCATGGCCCTGCGCGGCAAATACACCCTGTTTGCGGAAGGCTGCCGCGGCCATCTCGGCAAGCGGCTGGAGCAACGCTTTGGTCTGCGTGAGGGTGTCGATCCGCAAGTCTATGGTCTCGGCATCAAGGAACTGTGGCAGGTCCGCCCTGAACAGCATCGCAAGGGGCTGGTGATGCACACCGCCGGCTGGCCGTTGGCGAGCGATACCTACGGCGGCGGCTTTTGTTATCACTACGGAGAAGGCCTGGTTTCTTTCGGCCTGGTCGTCAGCCTCGGCTATGCCAATCCGTGGCTCTCGCCGTTCGAGGAAATGCAGCGACTCAAGACCCACCCAACGCTGCGCCCCGTGTTTGAAGGCGGCAAGCGCCTCGCCTACGGCGCCCGCGCGCTGACCGCTGGTGGTTTGCAGGCACTCCCGAAGCTGACCTTCCCCGGTGGCGCACTGATTGGCGACGATGCCGGTTTTCTGGTCGCCTCGCGCATCAAGGGTTCACACGCCGCGCTCAAATCCGGCATGCTCGCCGCCGAAGCCGTGGCCGAAGCACTCGCCGCCGGACGCAGCGGCGACGAACTCACCGCCTACCCGGAAAAGTTCCGCGCCTCCTGGCTCCACGAGGAATTGCACCGTGCCCGCAACTTCAAGCCGCTGATGGGCAAAGGGCTGTGGCTGGGCAGCCTGTTGTTTGGCATTGACCAGCAGGTATTCCGTGGTCAAGCGCCCTGGACCTTACGCTGCGCGGCTGACCACACCAAGCTACTGCCCGCCGCCGAATGCCTGCCGATCGACTACCCCAAACCCGATGGCACACTCCGCTTTGACCGTCTGTCCTCGGTATTCCTCTCCAACACCCACCACGCGGAAGACCAGCCCTGCCACCTGCACCTGAAGCATCCCGACGCGCCCATCGCCCACAATCTGACGCGCTATGCGGCCCCGGAGCAGCGCTATTGCCCGGCCGGCGTGTATGAAATCGTCGAGGTGAATGGATCGCCAATGCTGCAGATCAACGCGCAAAACTGCGTGCACTGCAAGAGCTGCGACATCAAGGACCCCGGCCAGAATATTGACTGGGTAACGCCGCAGGGCGGCGAAGGGCCGATCTACTCAGGCATGTAAAAGTCGGCGCTGGCGAGACGGCTACTTCAGGGCTGCCAGCAGCGACTGCACATCCTCGGCCGATTCGGCCATGATGTCCGACAGCGTTTCCTCGTCGAGGGCAATCTCAAGCTGGGGGCGTCCCTGCTCGGCCCCATCCGGCGCCCAGTAAAGCGGCGATGGTACGGGCGCCAGCTCCTCGGCCAGCAGCAGCGTATCGCCCAGCGAGGTCGGCGGCATGGCGAGGTAACCCTCCCAGAAATCCTCGATGGCGGTAGAAACGGCTTCAGGAACGCCAAGCGCTTTCAGCAACACGCGGCCCACGATCATTTCGCCTTCGCCCTGCCAGTCTGGCAAATCGCCGGCCAGCAGATCAGCCTTGCCCTGCGCGCGACCAATCAAGTAGAAGCCGGCGACTTCGTGAAGAATCCCGACCAGCAAGGCGGTTTCCGGGTCCTGATGCGTCACGCGGCGCGCGATGACATGGCACAAGGCCGAGACATGGGCCGTGTGCTCCCACAACTGCTGGGACATTTTCTTGAGTTCGGGATCAGTCGTCGAGCCGGCAATCTGGCGCGTCAGCACCGACATCGTCAGCGACTTGAGGGTGCGGAAACCCAGCCGCGATACGGCTTGCTTGAGGTCGGTAATTTCCCGTCCAGAACGGTTATAACTCACCGAGTTGGCCATCGCGACCACGCGTGCCGTCAGTACCGGCTCGGCCTGAATCAGCTTGGCCGCCTGATCCATTGAGGCATCCGGATCATCCAGTGCTCGCTTGATACGCAGACCGACTTCCGCCGAGGTTGGGAACACTAATTCACCGCGTTCGGCTTCAGCAGCAATCTGTTGATAGAGATCGGTACGGTTCATGGGCGCAGTGTATCAGTCCGTTGTTTTTTTGTTCCAGAGATATCGCCGGTCATCGAAGCTACCTACCCAGCTTGGGTAGTAAACAACCAACAGCGTAATCGCCGCCCCGTTCAGCCAGCTTTCCGCAAAGCCGAGCAGGACGTAAAACATCAGGTAGTCGGATACCAACAGGTCTGCGCTATAGGCCCCGGCCAACCAGAGCATCAGGCCGGTCAGCATACCGGTGCTGACCACAACAATACCGGCACCCAAAAAGGCGGCGACAAAGAAATAGACAAAAATGTTGCGCGGCAGGTAGCGTTCCACCAAGCGCAGTACCGCATGGGCAATCAATACGGGAAAAACCGTCAGCGCCAAGGCATTTAGGGCGAAAGTCTGCCAGCCAAGCCAGACATTCCCGGCCCGCAGCGACATATTCAGCGTCACCGCAGCTAATACGAAAGCCAAGCCAATCATCGCCAGTTGCCGGCCGAACATCAGGGTAAATGCCGTCACCCCGAGCAAATGCAGATTCAGCCCGGGCTTGACCCCCGCCTTCATGCTCCAGATCAGCGTCAACACCACCAGCGTGCCGAACCAGACATTCATTTGCGTGCTGTCGGTCAGCCGTTTCCAGGGCGCCGTGCGCACCGCCCAGAACAGAATCGCGGCATAGGGCAGGAAGGCCAAATAGGCCCAGAAATCGCCGAACAGGCCGTCGGGGAAGTTCATAGTGCCTCGGTCAGTTCCGGCACGAGCTTGAACAAATCGCCGACCAGCCCATAATCAGCCACCTGAAAGATCGGTGCATCCGGGTCCTTGTTGATGGCGACAATGATGCGGCTGTCGCGCATGCCCGCCAGATGCTGGATCGCCCCAGAGATACCGATGGCAAGGTAAAGCTCGGGGGCAACCACTTTGCCGGTCTGGCCGACCTGATGATCGTTCGAGACGAAACCAGCATCCACGGCGGCTCGCGACGCCCCAAGGGCGGCGTTCAGCTTGTCGGCCAGCGGCTCCAGCAAGCTGCGGTAATGCTCGCCGGAAACCAGCCCGCGCCCGCCGGCGACCACCACCTTGGCCGCACTCAAGTCCGGTCGTGCGGACGCGCTCAAGGCGCGCGACTGCACTTGCGTCAGCCCCAGATCCGGGCCGGCGTCAATCGCTTCAATCGGTGCCCCTGCCCCATCGTCGGCTGGCGCAAAGGCCGTCGGACGCACGGTGATCACTTTGATCGGATCAGCCGACTGCACCGTCGCCAAGGCATTGCCCGCATAAATCGGTCGCACAAAGGTATCGGGCGAGACAATGCCACAGACATCGGAAAGCGGCGCCACATCCAGCAAGGCGGCCACGCGCGGCAGCAGGTTCTTGCCAAAGCTGGTGGCCGGGGCAAGCACGTGGCGGTAAACACCCGCCAGGGATTGCACCAGCACCGCCAGATTCTCGGCAGTCTGCTCGCCATAGTACGGCGCATCGGCATGCAGCACCTTGGTCACGCCCTGCACTGTGGCGGCCAATGCGGCGGCGGCGCTGGCGTCATGACCGGCCACGAGCACATGAATATCCGTTCCAAGCACAGCCGCTGCCGTGATGACGGAGCGGGTCGCCGGCTTCAGACCGGCCTGATCGTATTCGGCAATCACCAGGACACTCATGGAATCACCCGCGCTTCATCACGGAGTTTGGCAACCAGTTCCGCCACATCGGCCACTTTCACGCCGGCATGCCGCTGAGGAGGCTCGACCACTTTCAGCGTGGTCAGGCGCGGCGCAATATCAACACCGAGTTCAGCCGGGCTCAATGTCTCGATCGGCTTCTTCTTCGCCTTCATGATGTTCGGCAAGGTCGCATAGCGCGGCTCGTTCAGGCGCAGGTCGGTCGTCACCACCGCCGGCAAGCGTACCGACAGGGTTTCCAGCCCGCCATCAATTTCGCGCGTCACCTTGGCACTGCCATCAGCGATCACCACCTTCGATGCAAACGTCGCCTGCGGCCAGCCCAGCAGGGCAGAAAGCATTTGCCCGGTCTGGTTGGCATCATCGTCGATGGCCTGTTTGCCAAGAATCGCCAGACTTGGCTGCTCGCGCTCGCTCACGGCCTTGAGCAGCTTTGCCACGGCCAAGGGTTGCAGTTCGGTATCCCCCGTCTCGACGAGAATGGCGCGATCTGCTCCCAGCGCCATGGCGGTACGCAACTGCTCCTGACACACCGAGGGGCCGCAAGACACGGCCACCACTTCGGTGGCAATACCCGCCTCCTTGAGGCGCACGGCTTCTTCCAGTGCGATCTCGTCGAAGGGATTCATTGCCATTTTGACATTTGCCAACTCGACGCCGGACTGATCGAGCTTGACCCGAATCCGCACGTTGTAGTCGACCACGCGTTTGACGGCCACCAGCAGTTTCATCGTCAGCCCTTGCTCCGGCATAGTTTGGGGCGTGACTTGGCAAGCCTGTTCAGCCAGTTGGTGAGCTCCACTGAAAAATCCTTGAGGGCCGACCGTGTCGCCTGTACGCCACCTCGGGCATCTGGCGTTGGCGCCTCGCTCTGCATACGAAACACCTTGCGGGCCAGCGAATCCTCACCATGACGCGCATGCAACCCGGCGCGCACCTCCATGATCACATGGCTTTGCTGTGCACTTTCAAACTGCTGCTCCAACTCATCAAGCGTCAGTTCAAGGCGACAACCGCCCCCGCCCGCATCGGACTGTCCATAGACGATCTGGCGCTGCAGATGGCGCTTGAACAATTCTGCTGGCGGCGCCGCCCAGCGACTATCGACATAGGTCTGACGACGCAAGTCATCTGCAAAATTGAAGCGATACAGCAATGCGGGTGAGTCGAGCCAAGGACTCGGCGATACATTGAGTGTCGCAATCGGCAGGGTCGGCGCCGTAGAAGGCACCGTCATCTGCCCCAAATCATACAGCGCCAGATCACTCTGGCGCGAGGGAATACCGATGCAGGCTGTTAGCAGCAGGGAACTCAGGAGGATCAGAAAGATTCGCATGGTCTACTCGGCAGAACGGGAAACTGGCACAGGTGCAGTGTAACCGGCCTCACCAGGCCCGGGACGGGGATGTGGTGCGCCAAACAAGATAGCTTGCGGTGTCGCGTTGAGGGTATCGAGCAAGCGGTCGAGACGACGGGTTGCCGCCCCCACATCCGCCATCAAGGCCTCTGCGCGCGGCAGGGTTTCGCTGTTGAGCCGTTCGCCCAGCGTACCCGCATTGTCGGTCAGGTGCTCGAAACGACTAGCCAGACCCGACATGGACTTGACCAGCACGCGCGCTTCGGTCGTCAGCGGTGCGGCTTCGCCTGCAGTTTTTTCAAGATGGACAAGCAATGCGTTCAGACGCTTGAGGTTATCGGGCGACAGTACACTGCGCATCGCCGCCATCATCTGCGGCATTTCTTCCGAAGCAGCCGCAAGGTTTTCCAGCGCCTTGCTGACATTTTTCACATTGCGCTCATCGAGCAGACGATTCAAGCGTGTGGTCAGTTCCTGCACCTGTTTGGCAATCATCTCGGCCTGCTGCGCAAGGTTGTCCATGAGCCCCGGCTGGATGGCTATACGCGGTGGGGGCGATGCCTCGGGATCAAGTGGCTTGCCGGCTGCCTCGCCGTCTTCGAGCATGACGTAAGCCAACCCGGTAATACCCTGCTGATTAAGCTTGGCGGTAGTCTTGTCGGTGAGCCGATACTTGCGCCCGAGGCTGATTTCCACCAGCAGCACGGCAGGATTGACAGGGTCGGGCTGAATGCTCAGTACCTTGCCGGCGCGAATGCCGCGATATCGCACCTGGGCCTCAAGGTTCAGGCCGGTGAGATTGCCGCGCGTCTCCAGCCAATAGGTATGGGTCAGTTCGCGCGAACCGGTAAACCACCAGATGGCCGAGACTGCTGCCAGCACGAAGATAAGCGTAAAAAGCCCGGCCATCAGGGCATGGGATTTATTTTCCATGGTTAGAGTTTAATGATGATGGGCCAGGGCGCGCTGACTACGTTCGGAATGGAAAAAGTTGCGGATGAAGGGATGATCGATACGCATGATCTCATCAACCGAGCCAAACGCGAGGATATGTTGTTCGGCCAATACCGCCACCCGTGTCGCCAAAGCCGCCAGGGTATCAAGATCGTGGGTGACCAGCACAACCGTCAAGCCCAGCTCTTCGCCCAGCATGCGCGTTAGGCGCACAAAGCTATCGGAGCGATCAGGGTCAAGGCCAGCTGTCGGCTCGTCGAGCAGTAGCAACTCGGGTTCGAGCGCCAACGCACGCGCCAGGGCAACGCGCTTGACCATGCCGCCGGAAAGTTCCGCCGGCATCAGGGCCGCATGGCGCGGCAGTAGTTCCACCATGTCGAGCTTGAGCATCACCAGATCGCGGATGGTCGTTTCATCCAGGCACTTGAGTTCGCGCAAGGGGAAAGCGATGTTGTCGAACACGCTGAAGGCCGAAAACAGGGCGCCGTTCTGGAACAGCACACCAAAGCGCTGGCGCAGGCTGCGCTCGCGTGCCACACCGCCGCCGAACAGGGGCTCGTCGAAGAGGCGTATTTCGCCTTCGGTCGGCGTCAGCAGGCCAATCATCTGGCGTAGCAGGGTTGTCTTGCCACTGCCCGAACCACCGACCAGCGCGACCATGTCGCCCGCCGCGATTTCCAGATTGAGCTGGCGATGAATCCACGCCACGCCAAAGCGGGTCGACAGATTGCGCACGGAAATGACTGAGTGGCTCATAGTTTGCTCATAGTTTCGGCAGACCGATACCGCGCGTCGCAATGGCAAACAACGCATCAAGCAGGATGACCACGGTAATTGACGACACCACCGAGGCGGTCGTGTTGGCTGACAGACTCTCGGTGTTTGGCACAACGCGCAAGCCAAAATGGCACGCGACCAGCGCGATCGCGATACCGAACACCAGTCCCTTTGCCAGACCAATCACGACGTTTGCGGCCGGTACAGCCTTTGGCAAGGTTTCGATGAAGAAACCATAACCAATATCGAGCTGCAATTGCGCCGACACCATCCCGCCGATCAGCGCCATGGTCGTGGTCCACAACACAAGCAACGGCATGGTGATGCCGAGCGCGACGACCTTGGGAAAGATCAGGCGCAAACTGCGCGGCACGCCCATCGTGGCAAGTGCATCGATTTCCTCGGTCACGCGCATTACGCCCAGCTGCGCGGTCATCGCCGAGCCGGAACGTCCGGCCACCAGCACGGCCACCAGCACCGGCCCGAGTTCGCGAATGATGCCAAGACCAAGAATGTTGACGATGAAGATATCCGCACCGAACTGCCGCAACTGCAACGACGAAAGATAGGAGAGCACCACGCCGATCAGGAAGCCGACCAGCGCCGTCACAGGCATCGCCCGTACGCCGCTCTTGTAGATGTTGGCGGAAATCTCGCGCCTCGGCAGATCGCCCGGGTAGCGCAACAAGTGGAAAACATCGAGCACCAGTTGCCCCAGCAAGGCAATAAAACTGGTTACATGGTTCGACAGTCGCAAACTCAACTGGCCCATCGCCATCACGCTGGCATGCGTCGAATGAAAAGTCGGCGCTGGCGAGACGGCAGCAGCAGTAACCGAGGCCGCCGCATCGGCCTCGGCCATGCGTTCGAAGATGCGCAAGTGCTCGGGCTGCAACAGCAGCGCTTCGGGAAACTTGCCGCCCCAGACACGCCACAGCATCAGTGCACCGCAGGAATCGAGCGCCTCGATCTCCAGGCAGTTCCAACTGAGGTGAGCGGTCTGTCCAGCGCGCTCGAAACGCAGGCGCCAATCATCGCCCTGCGACGCGAGGGCGCGCAGCGTCCAGCGCCCGGTCAGTCGACATTCCGGCACACCCTCTGTCGGAATCATGACGAAATCCGCAAGCTTCATGAGTGGCTTATCCGGCCAGTCGTGTGGCGCGCAGCTTGAACTCGATCCCGACATTCGCCCACTGCAAGGACTCCTCCTCCAGCACCGCAGCGGTCAGTGGGGCATTCGCCAGCCAGTTGCGCTCGATCTGAAACTGGAATCCCTTGGCAGTCAGGCTGACATTGATCTCCGGCAAAGTCGCGTCATCGCGCGCACGGTGCAGCAAAGCGGCCAGACGCAGGCAGAAAATCAGTAACCACTCCGGCGATTCGCGCAGCGTAGCCTGGACACGCTCAAGCTTGCCGCGATGCGCCAGCACCAGACGCGACAGCAAGGCCTGATCGCGCTTGGAAAAGCCCGGCATGTCGGCATTCGCCAGGATGTAAGCACTGTGCTTATGGAAACTCGAATGCGCCACCGAAATGCCGATCTCGTGCATGCGCGCCGCCCAAACAAGAAACTGTGGCGCCGGCGTCTCCTCCAAATTATCTTGCGGACGTAGCTGCTGGTAGATCTCCAAAACGGTCAGCGCCACGCGTGACGCCTGACGACGATCCACCTCATAGCGCTGCATGAAGCGCGTGACCGTTGCTTCGCGCAAATCCTCGTGGTGGTAGCGTCCCATCAGGTCGTAAAGCACACCCAGGCGCAGCGCGCCCTCCGAGAAGGTCATGCGCTCCAGACCAAACTCCTTGAACACCGCCGACATGATCGCCACACCGCCGGGAATCACCGGCTGACGGTCGGCGCGCATGCCCTGCATGCCCGTTGCCTGCGCCGAACCCGCCTGAATCAGCCGACTGCGCAGACGATCCAGCGCATCGCGTGTGATGTCGCCATCGGCGAAGCCATTCAGCTGCAGGATGTCGCGAATCGCCTTGGCCGTACCCGAGGAACCCACCGCTTCGTCCCAGCCGGTATCGCGGTAGGGTTGAACAATCGTCTGCAACTCGCGCCGCGCCGCCAGTTCGGCCTCCTTCATCGAACGCTTGTCGATCTGCCCCTGCGGGAAAAAGCGCAGGCTGTAGCTGACACAGCCCATGTAAAGCGATTCAAGCTGCAGCGGCTGGATATTCTGGCCGATGATGAATTCGGTAGAACCACCGCCGATATCCACCACCAGATGGCGAATCCGCTGATTCGGCAGGGTATGGGCAACGCCGAGATAGATCAGGCGCGCTTCTTCGCGCCCGGCAATGACTTCGATCGGGAAGCCCAGCGCTATCTCGGCCTGCTGAAGGAATTGCGGCCCGTTCTTGGCCACGCGCAGGGTATTGGTCGCCACCGCCCGCACCGCATCGGGCGCAAAACCGCGCAAGCGCTCGCCAAAGCGCGACAAGGCGTCGAGCGCACGCTGCTGCGACGCAGCATCAAGTAACTTTTCGGGGGTCAAGCCTGCCGCCAGACGCACCGTCTCCTTAAGACCATCAAGCGGATAAATCTGGTTACCAACAATGCGCCCCACCTGCAGGCGGAAGCTGTTGGAACCCATATCGACGGCGGCGACGTGTTCGTGGATCACAGAGAGGGCAGGCTGCGCAAGGGGCTTTAAGGCGGCAAATTGTAGCCGAAGGGCCTTTCAACCGGCGAAACAGCCTGGCAAATTGGGCTTTCGGAAGCATTTTTTCCCGCCATGGTCGTGTCATACTGCTGAAATACCAACGCAACATCATCGAGACCTTCAGGACAACGACCATGACGACCATGTTCGCATTGCACGATTTTCCGCCCGACCACTTCCTCAATCGCGAATTCTCACTGCTGGCCTTCAATCGTCGCGTCCTCGCCCAAGCCGCCGATGAGCGCATGCCCTTGCTCGAACGGCTGCGCTTCCTCTGCATCGTCTCATCCAACCTCGACGAATTCTTCGAAATCCGCGTCGCCGGTATCAAGGAACAGATCAAACTGCGCAGCAACGCCACTGGCGCAGACCATCGCAGCCCGCATGAGGTATTCCGCCGCGTCACCCACGAAGCGCATGAACTGATTACCGAGCAATATGCGCTGCTCAACGATGCCATCCTTCCTGCCATGCGCAAGGAAGGCATCTGTTTCTACAAGCGCTCGGAGTGGACCGAGGAACAGCAGGCCTGGATTCACAGCTACTTCCGGCGCGAAGTCATGCCGGTGCTCACCCCCATCGGGCTTGACCCGGCCCACCCCTTCCCGCGCGTGCTCAACAAGAGCCTGAACTTCGCCGTGGAGCTGGAAGGCAAGGATGCTTTCGGTCGTAATTCCGGCGCGGCCATCGTTCAGGCGCCACGCGCCCTGCCCCGGGTCATACAGTTACCGCGCGAGCTGACCGATGTCGACTATGGCTTCGTCTTCCTCTCGTCGGTGCTGCACAAGCACGTCAATGAGTTGTTTTCCGGCATGACGGTGCTGGGTTGCTACCAGTTCCGCGTCACGCGCAATTCCGACCTATTCGTCGATGACGAAGAAGTCAAAAACCTGCGCACCGCCCTGCAGGGTGAACTGCCGCAGCGTCATTTCGGCGATGGTGTACGCCTCGAAGTCGCCGACAACTGCTCGGAAGCCATGTCCGACTTCCTGCTCCAGCAATTCGGTCTCAACCATGAGGATCTCTACCGCGTACCTGGCATTGTCAACCTCGTGCGCCTGATGTCAGTGCCCGACCGCGTCGACCGTGCCGACCTCAAATTCCCCCTGTTCCAGCCGGGCCTGCCCAAGCAGCTTTCCGGCCGCTACGACATGTTCGACAGCATCAAGAAGGGCGACATCCTGCTGCACCACCCCTACCAGTCCTTCACGCCGGTAATTGAGTTCCTCAAGCAGGCGGCGGACGATCCGCAGGTCGTGGCGGTCAAGATGACCGTCTATCGCACCGGCACCGATTCCGTGCTGATGGAACATCTGCTGCGGGCCGCGCAAAAAGGCAAGGAAGTCACCGTGGTGGTCGAGCTGATGGCGCGCTTTGACGAGGAAGCCAACCTGTCGATTGCCGCCCGTCTTGAGGAAGTTGGCGCCCATGTCGTCTATGGCGTGTTCGGCTACAAGACCCATGCCAAGCTGATGTTCGTCCTGCGCAAGGAAGAGCACGGCTACCGCCGCTACGTGCATCTGGGCACCGGCAACTACCACCCACGCACCACCCGCTTCTATACCGACTTCGGCCTGCTCACCTGCAACGACGAAATTGCTGACGACGTCCATGAAGTCTTCAAGCAGCTCACCGGCCTGGGCAAGGCCAGCAAATTGAAGCACCTGTGGCAGGCGCCCTTCACCCTGCATGCCAACATGGTCGAATCTATCCGTGCCGAAACCGAAATCGCCAAGGCCGGCCGTAAGACGCACATCATCGCCAAGATGAACTCGCTGCTCGAACCCGAGATCATCGAGGCGCTTTACGCCGCCAGTCAGGCCGGCGTGACCATCGACCTGATCGTGCGCGGCGTCTGCTGCCTGCGCCCCGGCGTGCCGGGCCTGTCGGAAAACATTCGCGTACGCTCGGTCATCGGCCGCTTTCTCGAACATCACCGCATCTACTACTTCCATGCCGATGGCGAAGAAAAGCTCTACCTCGCCAGTGCCGACTGGATGGAGCGCAACTTCTTCCGCCGCATCGAAGTCGCCTTCCCCGTCCTCGATTCCAAGCTGAAGCGCCGCGTCATCAAGGAAGGGCTGAAGACCTACTTGGTCGACAACTGTCAGGCCTGGGACATGGATGGCGA
This sequence comes from Rhodocyclaceae bacterium, assembly GCA_030681195.1. Lineage (GTDB taxonomy): Bacteria > Pseudomonadota > Gammaproteobacteria > Burkholderiales > Rhodocyclaceae > Sulfuricystis. The sequence goes on along the minus strand of JAUXXJ010000008.1, from coordinate 330,319 downwards.
TGGTCAATACCGCATGAAGCCCTCGCGCCGCGTGCGCACCTGCGCACAGGACCTGCTGCTCGGCGAGCTCGGTGAGGCATAGTCACTGTCTCTGGACTTATTGACTACATAGATCTATAGTTGGTCATGTTCAAGACTAGGAGTTGAGTCATGATCGTGATCAACACCCACGAAGCCAAAGCCAAACTCTCCGAATACCTCGCCGCCGTAGAGGCTGGGGAGGTTGTGCAGATTTGCCGCCGCAACGTGCCGATTGCGCAGTTGGTTCCGCTGCCGAAACCAAGCAATGAACCCCGGCCTATTGGGCTCGGGCCGTGCGAAGAGGGTTACGACATCCCTCAAAGTTTCTTTGATCCCTTACCCGATGAATTACTCAAGGCGTTCAACGGTGAGCTTCCCGATCCATTTCTGGATAGCTTTGCGCCAGATAATGAGGCATCTGCGGCACTCAGGGCTGCCGAGCCGCCATCCAGGTACAAAAAGTGAAGCTGCTTCTCGATACCTGCACATTCATTTGGATGGCGAGTTACCCGCGTCACATCCCCCAGGCCATTCGCGATCTTTACTCCGCAGCCGATAACGCTGTCTATTTATCCGCCGCATCGGCTTGGGAAATTGCGATCAAGCACCAAACGGGCAAGTTGCAGTTGCCAAACAAGATGCTGCCCATCGATTACGTAAAAGAAGCGCGGCGCCGGCATCGCATCGAAAGCCTCGCAGTGGACGAAGAAAGCAGTGCCGTCCTGAGCAAAATGCCCGACATCCATCGCGACCCCTTCGACCGCATGCTGATCTGCCAGGCCATCGCCAACCAGATGATGATCCTGACCCCCGACCCGCTCATCACCCAATACCCGGTCATGACCCGCTGGTAAGTTATGTCACAGCCACTACAAATCACACTCGATACCTTCGTCACTTGGTGCGCTACCCACATCCAGGGCGATGAAAAGGGTGAGGCGGCGATCTTTCTCGATCATCTGTTCCGCGCTTTCGGTCATGCTGGCTTCAAGGAGGCAGGTGCCACATGTGAAGCGCGCGTCAAGAAGGATGGCGGCGGCACAGCATTTGCCGATCTGGTCTGGAAACCCATCGTGCTGATCGAAATGAAAAAGCGTGGCGTCGACCTTTCCAAACATTACCGGCAAGCCTTCGACTACTGGACTCGTCTTGTCCCTGGTCGGCCACGCTACGTCGTACTGTGCAATTTCGACGAATTCTGGATTTACGATTTCGAGACGCAGATGGATGCGCCGGTCGACATGGTTTCCTTGTCTGACCTACCGCAGCGTTGGGGGCCGCTGGCCTTCCTCGACGCCGTCCCGTCAGCGCCGACTTTTGGCAACAACCACGAGCAGGTTACGCGCGCTGCTGCCGACCTGCTCGCCGCCGTATTCAACAGTTTGCTTGAACGTCGCATCGAGCGCGATACCGCGCAGCGATTTACCTTGCAATGCCTGATGTGCCTGTTTGCCGAAGACATTGGCCTGCTCGAACGCTATTTCTTCGCCCGCCTGCTTGATGAATGTCAGACCGGTGCGCAAGCCTACGATCTGATCGGCGGTCTTTTCGTTGAAATGAACGCACCGGGTAAAACGCCGGGCGGCCGTTTCAAGGGCGTCGATTATTTCAATGGCGGCCTCTTCCGCGAACCCGCCCGTATCGAACTCGCCAGCGACGAACTCGACCTGCTGCGCAACGCTGCCCGCTCCGACTGGAGCAAGGTGCGCCCCGAAATCTTCGGCGCCATTTTCGAGCATTCGCTTGGCAAGGAAACACGCCACGCCTACGGCGCCCACTTCACCAGCCCGGCCGACATCATGAAGATCGTCGGCCCGACCATCGTCGAGCCGTGGCGCGAGCAAATCGAAGGCGCCAAGACCTTGAAGCGACTGGAGGAACTGCTGGCCCGGCTGGAAAACTTCCGCGTGCTCGACCCCGCCTGCGGCAGCGGCAACTTTCTCTACATCGCCTACCGCGAACTCAAGCGGCTTGAGGCGCGCATCTACGAGCGCATCGGTGAATTTGCCAGCCGCAATGCCGCGCAGCGGCCCTTCGGCTTCGTGACTGCGCGCAACTTTTACGGCATGGACATCCAGCCCTTCGCCGTTGAACTGGCCAAAGTCACGATGATGCTGGCGCACAAGTTGGCCATTGACGAGTTGCACGTCAACGAAAACGCCCTGCCGCTCGACAACCTTGATGCCAATTTCGTCATCGGCGACGCGCTGATCCAGTCGGACGGAACGCGCACAATTTGGCCAACGGCGGATGTCATCATCGGCAATCCGCCGTTCCTCGGCGCAAAAAAACTCAAGCCCGAGCGCGGCGCCGACTATGTCAATGCCGTCCGCAAGCTCTACCCCGAAGTGCCGGGTATGGCCGACTACTGCGTCTATTGGTTCCGCCGCGCCCACGATCACCTACCGGCCTGTACAGCAGACGATCCAGTGTCCGGCCGTGCCGGTCTGGTCGGCACGCAGAACATCCGCAACAACGCCTCGCGCGTCGGCGGACTTGATGCCATCTGCGCCGATGGTACGGTAATCGAAGCCGTCGACAACCAGCCATGGAGTGGCGAGGCCAATGTGCATGTCGCCATCGCCAACTGGGTGAAGACGCAGGACACTGCGCTACTGCCCGAAAAGCGGCGGCTGTGGTTCAAGAGCGCCCAGCGTGGTGCCAAGGATTTCGATCTCGACTGCCGTGCAGCGGTGAAAATCAATTCGGCACTGGCCGATGGGGCGGATGTCGGCGCGGCGGTAGTGCTGGCAGGCAACACGAAACCTCAGCGCGTATTTCAGGGCATCACACCCGGCCACAAGGCATTTGTGCTCGACGACTCCAGCCAAGCGGCCATCGCTGCCCAAGACACCACAAGCGCCACGTTGATTCACCCTTACCTGATCGGCGACGAAGTGTTGAGCGGCGCGGCCGGTCCGACTCGCTTTCTACTCGACCTTGGCCAGCGCACGATCATCGAGGCACAAGCTTTTTCCGCAGCGTTCGCGCACGTCAAAGCGACAGTTCTGCCCGACCGCCAAACTGCCGCCGAGGCAGGCAAGGACGCGGCCGGCAACATGCGTTCCCATCACAAGGCGTTTCTCGACCGCTGGTGGCAACTCTCGTGGGGCCGTGCCGACATGCTCACCCAGCTTGCCAAGCTGCCGCGCTATTTGGTCTGCTCCCGCGTCACCAAGCGCCCGATCTTCGCTTTTGTCAGCAGTGCAGTGCGTCCCGGCGATGCCTTGCAGGTTTTTGCATTCGCCGACGACTACAGCTTCGGCATTCTGCAATCGTCGGCCCACTGGCAATGGTTCGTCGCCAAGTGTTCTAAGATGAAGAGCGACTACCGCTACACCCCCGAATCCGTCTTCGACACCTTCCCTTGGCCACAGACGCCGACCGAAAAACAGATTGATGCCATCGCTGCCGCCGGCTGCGAGATTCGCCTCATTCGCGCCGAAGCCTTGCAAACCATGACTGGCGGCCTGCGCGCGCTCTACCGCACGCTCGACCTGCCGGGCAAAAACCCGCTGCGCGACGCCCACGCTGCACTCGACAAAGCAGTGCTCGCCGCCTACGGATTTTCGGCCAAGGCCGATCTGCTGCAATCGCTGCTTGACCTCAACAGCGAGGTAGCAAAAGTCGGCGCTGGCGGGACGGCACCGGGCATTCCCTCGGGTTACCCTAAACCGGAACAGTTGGTTACGCCTGACTGCCTCGGCGCCACAGCAACGTAAATAGGGGAAAGACCACGATTTACGCCGTCTCGCCAGCGCCGACTTTTTGCCAGATCAGCCATTGGACATTTCTTTTGCCGCTCCACCGAGGAGCTTGAAGATGACGACCTCTCCATCCTTGATCTCGAAAATATCATCCTCACGGGACAAGTCACGGAACGTCAGCGCGACACCCAAACCCGCGAAAGCAAAGTCGTCGTCTCCGGCATCACTCTTGACGGCAAAGCTGCGCAAGCCGTCGTCAAAGTCGGCTTCACTGGCAGACTCATCGTCATCACAACCTATGTCCTCTGATCATCTCTGCGCCCACTGCGGTAGTTCTTCGATTCAGGTCAAGCACGTCACGCGCAGCTTCGGCAAAGCCTCCGCCTTGTTGGTCATCGAGGCCATTCCGATGCTCTCCTGCCCCGATTGTGGCGAATCCTATTTTTCGGCGCAGACACTTCATGAAATCGAGCGCATCAAGGCATTGCGCAAGTCCATTGCCGTTGCCCGGCCGGTCCCGGTGGCATCTTTCCAGTTGGCCGCTGCCTAACTGACCTCAGGCGACTCCCCGCCTTACCATAACGACCCGCTGGTAGTTCGATAAGTCGGCGCAGCCTCTGCGGGCCGCTTCCGGCCTGACGGCCTCCCTGCTGGCGGGACGGCGCCCGCGCTGCAAACAGGGTTGTTGCGCCGCCGCGAAAACGCGATAATCTGGGATTACCGGGCCTGCCCGGCTTTTTGCGATTATGACCAGCTACCTATTCATCGTCCTCGGCGCCGTTCTCGTCAATAACGTCGTCTTCGTCCGCATCCTCGGCCTGTGTCCTTTCATGGGCGTTTCGAAGAAACTCGAAACGGCTGTGGGCATGGGTGCGGCCACGACCTTCGTCCTGACCTTGGCCAGTGCCACCAGCTACGTCATCGACAGTTGGCTGCTGGCCCCCAATGATCTGCTTTACCTGCGCACGCTGTCGTTCATCGTCACCATCGCAGCCATCGTCCAACTCACAGAGTTGGTGATCCAGAAAACCAGCCCGGTGCTGCATCAAGTGCTGGGTATCTATCTGCCGCTGATCACCACCAACTGCGCCGTGCTCGGCGTTCCCCTGCTCAACATCGGCATGCGTCACAACCTCGTCGAGTCGATGTTGTTCGGCATGGGTTCCGCGCTCGGCTTTACGTTGGCACTGGTCCTGTTTGCTGGCATCCGCGAGCGCCTCGAAGGCGCTGATGTGCCCGTGCATTTTCGCGGCACAGCCATCGCCATGATCACGGCCGGGGTGATGAGCCTCGCCTTCATGGGCTTTGCCGGCCTGGATAAATACAAGTAAATGCTGGCCGCTATCCTCGTCATGGCCATCGGCGCCGTGCTGCTTGGTGCCGCACTGGGTTACGCGGCCGTCCGCTTCAAGGTCGCCGGAGATCCGCTGGTCGAAAAGATCGACGCCATCCTGCCGCAGACGCAGTGCGGCCAGTGCGGCTATCCGGGCTGCAAACCCTACGCCGAAGCGGTTGCCAAGGGCGAAGCCGAGATCAACTGCTGCCCGCCCGGTGGTGAAGAAGGCATCCGCAAACTCGCCGACCTGCTGGGTCGCGAATTCAAGCCGCTCTCGGGTGAACACGGCATCGAAAAACCCAAGAGCGTCGCCTTCATTGACGAGCAAATCTGCATCGGCTGCACCTTGTGCATCCAGGCCTGTCCGGTCGATGCCATCGTCGGCGCCGCCAAGCAGATGCACACCATCGTCGCGGCACAGTGCACCGGCTGCGAACTGTGCCTGCCGCCCTGCCCGGTGAATTGCATTCTGATGATTCCGCTGCCGGAAACCATCGACACCTGGAAATGGAAATATCCGGTGATCGCGATCAAGGCCCATCATGCTTGAGCTGTTCCGCTTCCCTGGTGGCGTCAAGCCCGCATCGCACAAGCAGGCATCGTCCGGCAGCCCCATCGTGCGTGCGCCGTTGCCCAAACGGCTCGTGGTGCCGTTCCGCCAGAGCGCCACGGGCCCGGCGACTATTCAGGTCGCGGCGGGTGACAAGGTGCTCAAAGGTCAGTTGATTGGCCGCGCGGAAGGCCCCTTCGGTGCGGCCGTGCATGCGCCAACTTCCGGCACCGTGCTTGCCATCGAGTCGTGCCCCCTGCCCCACCCCTCTGGCCTCGCTGCTCCCTGCGCGATCATCGAACCGGATGGAGAAGAACGTTGGATCGACCTCATTCCACTTGATCCATTCACGACAGAAGTCGACGCGCTGCGCACCCGCATCCGTGATGCCGGCATCGTCGGCCTCGGTGGTGCCGCCTTCCCGAGTCACGTCAAAACCAAGGCCAGTATCGACACGCTGATCATCAATGGCGCGGAATGCGAGCCCTGGATCACCTGCGATGATCGCCTGATGCGCGAACGGGCTGACCAGATTGTGGCCGGTGCGCGCATTCTTGGCCGGCTGATGGGGGCAAAGCGCATCGTTTTCGGTGTCGAGGACAACAAGCCCGAGGCTGCGCTAGCGCTACGAAACGCATTGGGCGAATGCGACAGCCATAGCTGTCAGGTCACTGCCGTGCCCACCCTCTATCCCGCCGGCGGCGAAAAACAGTTGATCCGCGTACTGACCGGTATCGAGATTCCCTACGGCAAGCTCGGCCCGGATTTTGGCGTGCAATGCTTCAACATCAGCACGGCCTACGCCGTCGCCCGTGCCGTGCTGCACGGCGAACCGCTGATCTCGCGCATCATCACCCTCGCCGGCAATTACGCGCAGCCCGGCAATTTTGAGGTACTGATCGGCACGCCGATGGAGTCGCTGTTGCCGCTCGGCCAACCCAAGGCAGACACCGACCGCATGGTGATGGGTGGCCCGATGATGGGCTTTGCCCTGCCCGATCTCGGCGTGCCCGTCGTCAAGGCCACCAACTGCCTGCTGGCCATGAGCCCCGCGCTGTTCCCACCGCCGCCGCCCGAAATGCCCTGCATCCGCTGTGGCGCCTGCACCCGGGCATGCCCGGTGGTGCTGCAACCGCACCAGCTTTACTGGTACGCCCGCTCGAAAAACTTTGGCAAGACGCAGGAATACCACCTGTTCGACTGCATCGAGTGCGGCTGCTGCGCCTTCGTCTGCCCGTCGCGCATTCCGCTAGTGGATTACTACCGATTTGCCAAGTCGGAAATCCGTGCCCGCGAGAAAGAAAAAGTAGCCGCCGACCAGGCCCGCGAGCGCCACGAATTCCGCCAGTTCCGCGAAGAGCGCGAAAAGGCTGAGAAGGCCGCCAAGCTCGCCGCCAAGGCGGCTGAAACCAAGGCCAAGCTGGCGCAGGAAGATACCGCCAAGATTGCCGCCGCCCAGGCGCGCGCACATCCTGAAGAATCGAACGAAAGCACCAAGGAAGGCGCCTGATGCACACCTCGCCCCACGTCCTCCAGCCCGCCAGCGTGCGCACCGTGATGCTCAAGGTGTTGGTTGCCCTGTTGCCCGGCATTGCCGCCTATGTCTGGTTTTTCGGCGCAGCCATCCTGGTGCAGATCGCGCTGGCCTCGGTCACGGCCCTAGTCGCCGAGGCCGTCATCCTGAAGTTGCGCAACAAGCCGGTGATGCTGTTCCTCACCGATGGCAGCGCCCTTGTCACGGCCTGGCTGGTGGCCCTGACCTTCCCGCCCATCGCACCCTGGTGGCTAATGGTCACGGGGGTGCTGATCGCCATCGTTATTGCCAAACATTTGTATGGTGGCCTGGGCCAGAATCCATTCAACCCGGCAATGGTGGCCTTCTGCGCGATGATCGTCGCCTACCCGCAGTTGATGTCGCAATGGCCAGGGGCAGAACTCAACACCTTCGCGCCGATGCTGCAAGCCATCTTCGGTAGCGACCGCCAACTCGATGCCATCGTGATGGCCACGCCGCTGGATGCCTTGCGCACCATCCTGCGCGATCCTGAGCAAAACGCCACGATTGCCGGCATCCTTGGCGCCAACGCCGCTTTTGGCAATGTCGGCGGACGCGGCTGGGAATGGATCGCCGCCGGCTACCTGCTCGGCGGCCTGTGGCTGATCCAGCAGCGCATCATCACATGGCACATCCCCGTCGCTTTCATCGCCACCCTCGGCCTGATCGCCATGGCCTTCAGCCTCGCCAGCCCGGAGCGTTTTGCTGGCGCCCAGTTCCACCTCTTCACCGGCGGCGCCATGCTCGGCGCCTTCTTTATCGCCACCGATCCGGTTTCCGGCGCCACCACGCCACTTGGCAAGTTGATCTTTGCTGCGGGGGCCGCCCTGCTGACCTGGATCATCCGCAGCTTTGGCGCCTATCCAGACGGCATGGCCTTTGCCATCCTGCTGATGAATCTGGTCGTGCCACTGATCGACATGCACACCCAGCCGAAGGTGTTCGGCCATGCGCGAAAGCCACCTCATGAACACTGACGCCAGCGCCGTCCGCATCTCCGCCCGGACGGCCCTCATCCTGTTGCTATTTACGCTTGTGTTTACCGCCTTGATGGCCGGCGCCTACCAACTCACCCGACCGGTCATCGAAGCCACCGCCCAGGATGCCAAGCGCCGCCTGATCGCCGAGGTATTGCCAAGTGACGCTTACGACAACGACTTGCTCGCCGATGCCATCGAGTTGCCGGCTACCCCGGCCCTCGGCCTGTTCGAGCCTTCCCGTGTTTTTCGCGCCCGCAAGGGGGGCGAGCCCGCCGCCCTGATCCTCGAAGCCGCTGCTGGCGATGGCTACTCGGGACAAATCAGCCTGATGCTGGCCGTTCAGGCCGACGGCCGACTGTCCGCCATCCGCGTCACCGGCCACAAGGAAACCCCCGGACTGGGTGATTACATCGACCCGAAGAAAGACAAGAACAAGGCAAGCCCGTGGATTGCCCAGTTCAACCAGATTGGCTTTGCCGAGGTGCCGCAGGAAAAATGGCGCGTCAAGAAGGATGGCGGCGTGTTTGACCAACGCACCGGCGCCACCATTTCGGCGCGTGCCGTCACCAAGGTCAGCGGCCGTGCCCTCGCCTGGGCCAATACGTATGCGCCCGCCTTGTATGCCTTGCCCGCCGGTGCCCGCTTCGAGGAGAGTTCACCATGAACATCTATCGCGATATTGCCCACAATGGCCTGTGGAAACAGAACGCCATCCTCGCCCAGTTGCTCGGGCTATGCCCCCTACTGGCGGTCAGCAGCACCATGGTCAACGCGGTCAGCCTTGGGCTCGCCACCATCCTCGTCATGGGGCTGTCCAATCTCGCGGTATCGGCCCTGCGTAGCTTCATTCCCTACGAAATCCGCATTCCCATTTTCATCCTCATCATCGCCGCGCTGGTCACCGTCGTCGACCTGCTGTTCAACGCCTTCCTGCACGATCTTTACCTCGTCCTCGGCATCTTCATTCCGCTGATCGTCACCAACTGTATCGTGCTCGCGCGCGTTGAAGCCTTTGCCGCGAAGAATCCGGCCGGCCTCTCTGCCTTTGATGGCGTGATGATGGGCGTCGGCTTTGTCTGGGTGATTGGCCTGCTCGGTGCGATCCGCGAGTTCGTCGGCCAGGGCACCTTGTTTGACGGTATCGAGATGATCATTCCCGGCGCGACGGCCCTGCAAATCCTGCCTGATGACTATCCCGGCTTCCTCCTCGCCATCCTGCCGCCCGGTGCCTTCTTCGTCCTCGGCCTGATGGTCGCCGGCCGCAACTGGCTGGAATACCGCGCCAACGAACGCGCCAAGGCACGCATGCGGATCCAGCAGGCGGCCGCCAGCATTTGATCCCATGAAAGTTGCCGACCGCGTCGAACTGTTTCGCCGCCTCGCGGCCATCGACCCGGCACCGAAAACCGAACTCGACTACGCCACACCCTTTCAGCTATTGGTCGCCGTGATTCTCTCGGCACAGGCGACCGACAAGGGCGTTAACCTCGCCACCCGACCGCTGTTTGACAAAGCCCCCACCCCACAGGCCATCGCCGCACTTGGCGAGGAAAAGCTGGCCGATGCCATCAAGACCATCGGGCTCTACAAGACCAAGGCGAAAAACGTTCTCGCCACCGCCCGCCTGCTGCTGGAAAAACACGGGGGCGAAGTGCCGCATGATCGCGCCGCCCTCGAAGCACTACCGGGCGTGGGCCGCAAGACGGCCAACGTCGTCCTCAATGTCGTGTTCGGCGAACCAACCATTGCCGTCGACACCCACATCTTTCGCCTCGGCAACCGCACCGGCCTCGCTCCCGGCAAGGATGTCAATGAAGTCGAACGGAAACTACTGAAGGCCGTGCCGGCTGACTATCGGCTGCACGCCCACCACTGGCTGATTCTGCATGGCCGCTATGTCTGCAAGGCCCGCAAGCCCGAGTGCTGGCGCTGCGTGATTCGCGATCTGTGCGGTTTCAAGGAGAAAAATCATGTTTAACCCCAGTCGCGACCAGGCCCGCCAGTTTCTCATCGACGCCTGGCAAAAACGGCAGGCGGGCATACCCGCCACGCCGCTCGAAACCATTGCGGCCGACATCGTCGCTCTGCACCCGGAGTATCACGAGATACTCGCCCACCCGGAAGCCCTGCAGCGCGACTGGACGCCCGAAGATGGCGCCATGAATCCCTTCCTCCATCTCTCGCTGCACCTGGCCATCGAAGAACAGTTGTCGATCGACCAGCCGCCCGGCATTCGCGCCGCCTTCGAAAGTCGGCGCTCACAAGACGGCGACCATCACGCCGCCCTGCATGACTTGCTGGAATGCCTCGGCGAAATGCTCTGGGAAGCGCAGCGCAATCGTCGCCCGCCCGATGGCGCCGCGTATCTCGATTGTGTGCGTCGGAAAGGAACATCATGAACCGTCGTCGCCGACTCCTGCAGCAACTCGGTGCGGCCGGCCTGCTCTCTGCCGGTGGGGCCATGGGCTTCCTGCAACGCGCCCTCGCCGCCGGCAACAATCCGGTGCCGCCCGGCTTGCACAAGCTCAAGGGGCAAGTCACGGTGAACGGCCAGCCGGCACGCCAAGGCCAGTTAATCCTGCCCGGCGACACCGTCGTCACCGGCAAAGATGGCGAAGCCACCTACGTCATTGGCCAGGATGCCTTTCTGCAACGCAGCGGCAGCACCGTGAGCTTTGGCAAAAGCATGGCCGACTTCATGCGTGTGCTGAACGGTCGCATTCTGTCGGTGTTCAGCAAGGGCGAACGACAGGTGAAGTTTTCCACCGCCACCATCGGCATCCGAGGCACGGCGTGTTACATCGAGGAAAGCGCGGGAACACCCACCTACTTCTGCCTCTGCTACGGCGAAGCCGAAGTCATCCCCTCCGCTGCCCCGCATGAACGCGAGATCGTGAAAACCTCGCACCACGACCACCCCCTGTGGATTTCAGATGACATGAAGATGCCCTCGATGATGGTCACCGCCCACATCATCAACCACACCGACGCCGAACTGATCCTGCTGGAAAACCTCGTCGGCCGCTGGCCGCCGTTCTACGGCCAGACTGAAAAGCGCTACTGAACCGGCTTCGAGAGTTCCTGTAGCGGCGGGGCGACTTTCAGCACTTCTTCCATGGTGGTCAATCCAGCCGCAACCTTGCGCGCGCCCGAGATACGCAAGGGTTGCATGCCGGTCTTGAAGGCGCGTTCGCGCAGTTGCACCAGATCGGTATGCGCGGTCACCATGGATTTAAGTTCCTGCACCATCGGCATGATTTCGTAGATGCCGACGCGGCCCATATAGCCAGTCATACGGCATTCGAGACAGCCGACCGGATGGTAAAGCTGCTCGGGTTTCTTGGACTTCCATGGCGCCACGAGGCCTTGCCAGATGATTTCGTCCTCGGCGCGCAAACCACCCGCCTGTTTGCAATGCGGGCACAGCGTGCGCACCAATCGCTGCGCCATCACGCCCAGCACGGTAGATTGCAGCAGGTAGGGCGGCACGCCAAGATCGAGCAGACGCGTAATGGCCGTCGGCGCATCGTTGGTGTGGAGTGTCGACAACACGAGGTGGCCGGTCAGCGCCGCCTGAATGGCCATCTCAGCCGTTTCAATGTCGCGAATCTCGCCGACCATGATGATGTCCGGATCCTGACGCATCAAGGCACGAATGCCGGCGGCAAAAGTCATCCCGATGTCAGACTGCATCTGCACCTGATTGAAAGCCGGCTCGATCATCTCGATCGGGTCTTCGAGCGTGCAAACATTCACCTCATTGGTGGCCAACTGCTTGAGGGTCGAATACAGCGTGGTCGTTTTGCCGGAGCCGGTGGGGCCGGTGACGAGGATGATGCCGTTCGGCTTGGCCGTCATGCCCTCCCAGCGTTCGGTATCCTCGGTGGAAAAACCGAGGTCGGCAAAGTCGCGCACCAGCACTTCGGGGTCGAAGATACGCATCACCAACTTTTCACCAAAGGCAGTCGGCAATGTGGACAAACGCAATTCAATTTCCTGCCCGTCGGGTGAGCGCGTCTTGATGCGGCCATCCTGCGGACGGCGCTTCTCGACCACATCCATGCGCCCGAGAATCTTGATGCGGCTGGTCATCGCATTCAGCACCGGCGTGGGAATCTGATAGACCTGATGCAGCACGCCGTCGATGCGGAAGCGCACCAGCCCCATGTCGCGACGCGGCTCGATGTGGATGTCGGAGGCGCGCTGCTCGAAGGCGTACTGCCACAGCCAATCGACGATGCGCACCACATGCTGATCATTGGCATCGAGCGTGCCCTTGGCCTTGCCCAACTCGACCATCTGTTCGAAGTTCGCGATGCCCGTGCCGGCGATATCGCCGCGCTTCATCGCACCCTTGATAGACTTCGCCATGTTGTAGAACTCGACCTGATAGCGGGCAATGTCCTCGGGGTTGGCGATGACGAGGCGGATATCCTTCTTCAGGATCGGCTTGAGTTCGGCCTCCCAACTGCGAATGAAGGGTTCCGCAGTGGCGATCGTTACCTCTGTTGTCCTTGTCTCGACGGGCAGGATACGAAAGCGCGTCGCGTAGTTGCTGCTCATCACATCCGTGACGGCGGACAGATTCACCTTGAGCGGATCGATATGGTAGTAAGGCAACCCCGACCATTCGGCCAGCCACTCGGTCAGGATATCGAGGTCGAGCAGCTTGTGTGGCGGCCCGGGTGTTTTCCAGCGCTGCTCGGCAATTACTGTCAGCGGGTGCGCCGAACCGCGGTAGTAACGGCGGTCCTGACGAAAGACCTCGGCCTCCGCCTTGGGGACGCGTCCTGACTCGATCAGGGCATCAATCACCTCTTGCAGGGTCAGGCGATGCTCGGCCGGCTTGTCGGTTTTTGCGTTCATGAAACGCGACTATACCGCCTCATGGTTGTTTTATGCTTGTTGGAAACATACACTCCTGACTTGTTGCGGAATATCGGAGACAGGCAATGCAAAACCACGAGCACGACATGACACGCATGTCGACTATTTTGGTCGTCGATGACGTACCTCAGAACCTCACCTTGCTCGGTGATCTGCTTGAGGGCAGTTACCACGTAAAGTATGCCAACAATGGTGAGAAGGCCCTGCGTATCGCCACAGCGGAGCCACACCCCGATCTGATTCTGCTCGATATCGTGATGCCGGAAATGGATGGTCACGAGGTGTGTCGCCGCCTCAAGGCCAATCCGGCGACAGCCGGAATACCCGTTATCTTCGTCACCTCCAAAACGGAAATCGCCGACGAGGCCGAGGGCTTTTCACTCGGGGCGGTCGATTACATCAGCAAACCGGTCAGCCCGCCGATCCTGCAGGCCCGGGTAAAAACGCATTTGCGGCTCAAGCATTTCTCGGATGATCTGGACCTCGTCGTGAAACAGCGCACGCGGGATCTCGTCGCCGCGCAGGGGAAGCTGGAAAATCTGATCGATACCGGGCTCGACCTCGGCCGCGAGCGCGACCGCATGGCGCTGCTACGCAAGATCCTGATCACTGGCAAGAATTTGCTCAATTGCGATGCCGGTACGCTGTACATGGTGACGGACCACAAAACCCTGCGCTTTGCCCAGATTACCAACAGCAATGAACTGCCGTCCCACGAGATCCCACTCTATGACGAAACAGGCAAACCGGTTGAGCGCTACATGGCGACCTGGTGCGCATTGCACAACAAACCCGTCGTCGTGGCCGACGTCTATGCCGAAACAAAATTCGACGTTTCCGGCGCCAAACGCATGGATGCCGAAACCGGCTACCGCACCGTGTCGATGCTTGCTGTTCCCTTAAGTCCGCGCGAAGGCGAAGTCATCGGCGTCCTCCAGTTTCTCAATGCACTGGACCCCGAAACGGGACGCGTCATCCCCTTCCCCGCCGATCTCGAACGCTTCATCACCGCCATGGCCGCCCAGGCCGGCGTAGCACTCGACAACCATCAGTTGATCGAGGCCCAGCAAAACCTGCTGGACGCCATGATCAAGCTGATTGCCGGCGCCATCGACACCAAGAGTCGCTACACGGGCGGTCACTGCGAGCGCGTCCCGGAACTGGCCATGATGCTCGCCCGCACCGCCAGCGAAGTCTCCACGGGCCCGCTCTCGGACTTCAGTTTTAGTACCGATGACGAATGGCGAGAATTTCGCGTGGGCGCATGGCTACACGACTGCGGCAAGGTCACCAGCCCGGAATACGTGGTAGACAAGGCAAGCAAGCTAGAGACCATCTACAACCGCATCCATGAGGTGCGCATGCGCTTCGAAGTCCTCCTGCGCGATGCCCGCATCCAGCAACTGGAGGCCATCGCCACAGGGTCCGACCCGGCTGCCGCACAGGCACACTACGCAGCGCGCAAGGCGCAACTGACGGACGACTTCGCCTTCGTCGCCGAGTGCAATCTTGGTGGTGAATTCATGGCGCCGGAGAAGATCGAACGGCTCAAGCACATTGCCGAGCAGACCTGGCAACGCAATTTCAACGACCGGCTCGGACTGGTCACCACCGAACTGAAGCGTTACACAGGCGAACCGGAAATTCTGCCGTTCACCGAGCATCTGCTGGCCGACAAGCCACACCACGTCATCCCCCGTACCGATTTGCGCAGTGTCGATCCGAAATGGGGCTTCAAGGTCAATGTGCCAGAAAACCTCTACAACTACGGCGAGATTTACAACCTCAGCATCAGTCGCGGCACCCTGACCGAGGAAGAACGCTTCAAGATCAACGAGCATGTCATGCAGAGCATCATCATGCTCGAACAGTTGCCCCTGCCGAAGAATATGCGCCGCATCCCGGAGTATGCGGGCACCCACCACGAGACCCTGATCGGTACCGGTTATCCACGCAGGCTAGCCGGTGCCGAGCTCACGGTGCCGATGCGCATCATGGCGATTGCCGACGTCTTCGAGGCACTGACCGCGCCAGATCGGCCCTATAAACAAATCAAGACCCTCTCGGAATCAATCAAAATCCTGTCCTTCTTCAAGAAGGACAAGCACATTGATCCCGATCTGTTCGACCTGTTCCTGAGCTCGGGGATTTACCGGGACTATGCCGAAAAATACCTGATGCCCGAGCAGATTGACGAGGTGGATATCACCGCCTACCTCGGATAGAAAAAGAGCCGAGGATCAGCACCTCGGCTCTTTCGCCAATGATGGGGGCAAGCCCCCGGCGCAGCGTCACTTGCCCGACTCATTTACCTCCGAGGGACATGCTCAGCATCAGGTCATTGATACGTTTGACGAAGGTGGCCGGATCGTCAAGCTGGCCGCCCTCGGCGAGCAAGGCCTGATCGAACAGCACAGCCGACCAGTCGTCGAACTTGGCCTCTTCGTACTTGAGGCGCAGCACTACCGGATGCTTCGGGTTGATTTCGAGGATCGGCTTCGATAGCGGCGCTGCCTGTCCGGCCGCCTTGAGGATGCGCGCCATGTTGCCGGAGATGTCATGTTCGTCAGCCACCAGACAGGCCGGGCTGTCGGTCAGGCGATGGGTCACGCGCACTTCCTTGACACGCTCGGTGAGCGACTTGCCGATCTTGTCGGTCAGTTCCTTGAACTCGCTGGCATCCTTTTCCTGTTCCTTCTTCTCGGCTTCATCTTCAAGCTTGCCGAGATCCAGGCCGCCCTTGGCGACGGACACGAGCTGCTTGCCCTCGAATTCGGTGAGGTGCGACACCACCCACTCGTCCACGCGCTCGGTCAGCAGGATCACCTCGATGCCCTTCTTGCGGAAGACTTCGAGATGCGGGCTGTTCTTCGCCGCGTTGAAGGTTTCGGCGGTGACGTAGTAGATCTTTTCCTGCTCGGGCTTCATGCGCCCGATGTAGTCGGCCAGCGAGACGGTTTCGTCAGTCGTGTCCGCTTGCGTGGAAGCGAAACGCAGCAGGCCGGCGATCTTGTCCTTGTTGGCGAAATCCTCGCCGACGCCTTCCTTGAGCACCTTGCCGAACTCGCCCCAGAACTTGGCGTATTTTTCCTTGTCATTCTCTGCCATGTCGGCCAGCAGACCGAGCACCTTGCCGGTGCAGCCCTTGCGGATGGCTTCGATGTCCTTCGATTCCTGCAGGATCTCGCGTGACACGTTGAGCGGTAGATCGGCCGAATCGACCACACCACGCACGAAACGCAGGTAGAGCGGCATCAGCTGCTCGGCATCGTCCATGATGAAGACGCGGCGCACGTAGAGCTTGATGCCGTGGCGGGCATTGCGATCCCACATGTCGAAGGGCGCGCGGCCGGGAATGTAGAGCAGTTGCGTGTATTCGCTCTTGCCCTCGACGCGCGCATGCGTCCAGGCCAGCGGATCGTCGTAATCATGGCCGACATGCTTGTAGAAAGCCTTGTAGTCGTCCTCGGAGACTTCGCTCTTGGGCTTGGCCCACAAGGCGGACGCCTGATTGACAGTCTCGTCTTCGTCGGTCTCGACTTGCGCCTTCTTCTCTTCGTCCCACTTCTCGCCCTTCATCACGATCGGCTGGACAATGTGGTCGGAATACTTGCGGACGATGGATTTCAGTTTCCAGCTGGAGAGCAGATCATCCTGATCGGCGCGCAGATGCAGGGTAATCTCGGTGCCGCGCTGCGGGCGGTCGATCATCGCGATGGTGAATTCGCCACCGCCATCGGATACCCACTCGACGCCCTGCTCTGCCTTCTCGCCGGCGCGCCGGGTGCGCACCGTTACCTTGTCGGCCACAATGAACGAGGAATAGAAGCCGACGCCGAACTGGCCGATCAGGTGAGCATCCTTCTGCTGATCGCCGGAGAGCTGCGAGAAGAACTCGCGCGTGCCAGACTTGGCAATGGTGCCGAGGTTGGCGATGACTTCGTCGCGATTCATGCCGATACCGTTGTCGGCAATCGTCAGCGTACGCGATTCCTTGTCGTAGCCGATACGGATCTTGAATTCCTCGCCGCCTTCCATCATCGCCGCGTTGTGCAGCGACTCGAAGCGCAGCTTGTCGCAGGCATCGGAAGCATTGGAAATCAGTTCACGCAGGAAGATTTCACGGTTGCTGTAGAGCGAGTGGATCATGAGGTGCAGCAGTTGCTTTACCTCGGTCTGGAAACCCATGGTTTCCTGACGGGAATCGACGGTAGTGGTCATGCAGTTTTCTCCGAACAATCAAACGAGTCGGAGAAATGGGGTTGCCAGGAGGGTTTTCAAGTCTCGTAGGTGATTTCGATGATTTCGATCTCGCGCACCCCTGCCGGGCTCATGAATTTAACGACATCCCCCTCGCGCGCCTTCATCAGCGCACGGGCCAGCGGGGAAATCCAGCTGATCTTGCCGGTGGCCGGGTCGGCCTCGTCAATACCGACGATTTGGTAAGTCACTTCGGCATCAGCATCGGAAACGGTAACCGTCGCCCCGAAGAACACCTGCTCAAGATTGGCCTGATGCGCCGGATCGACCACCTCGGCATTGTCGAGTCGTTTAGTCAGGTAGCGTAGCCGCTTGTCGATCTCACGCAGCTTTTTCTTGCCGTAGATGTAATCGCCGTTTTCCGAACGATCACCGTTCGAGGCCGCCCAGGAAACCACCTGCACCAGATGCGGCCGATCGACCTTGACCAATTTCTCGAATTCTTCCCGTAGCGCACGATGGCCGATGGGGGTCATGTAGTTCTTGCTGCCGGGAGGCAAAGCGGGGACGCCGACAGGGTCTTCGTCCTCATCCTCGCCCTCCGGTTCCTTGACGAAAGCTTTGTTCAATTACATTGCCTGCTTGATCGCCAGCAAAGCCTGATTGCGCAGCGTCTTCAGCAGCGTCAGTTCCTTCTCGGGAATCTGGATCGAGCCAGCCTTGTCCTTGTCGCAGTAGATCAGCGCCACCGGCCGGCCCTTCATGGTGAGCGGGAACAGCACGAAGGTCTTGGCCGGAATGCGCTCGCGGTACCACTTGGGCACCTTGTCTGCAATCTTGGGATCATCGATGTCGTTGATGATGATGTCGAGGCCCTTGTTGGTCGCCAGCAGGAACACATCATGAACTTCGGCAGACATTGGAAAATGGAACTGCTTGGTCAAATCCGCCACATCAGGCCCGAGGCCAAAACGCCCGGTCATCTGTCCGCTCTTGCCATCCCGCAGAGCCAGCAGCACGCGCTTGAAGCCCATGGCGCGGTACATTGTTTCGAGGATGATGCGCAAGATGTCGTTCAGCGCGAAGTCATCCACCAGTGAATTGCTGATGTCCTGAATCCCCGAAGAGAGGACCGACTGGGCATCTTCGGGCACGACCGAGCCATCTTCGCCTTCATCAAGGTCAGGAATCGGTGCGTCGCCCAGGAGGGTCCTGGCATAACCATCGGACGTAGGCGCGCCATGGGGTGCCAACGAGGATTCCACCGCCGCCTTGCCACTCACGATAGCAGCCGCTTGGCGGGCAAACGGGCTTTGCCGCAAATTGACATGCAGCGTGTTGGCAACTTGGGTCAGTTCCTCAAGCGCCTTTTCCATATCTCCCTGCAATTGCCGGTCGGCCAGTTGCAGGCTGCTGCCAAAGCGCTGCGTGATCTTGTGCATCAACTTGGCGCGCTGATCGGGCGGCGTGGACGTTAGCTGGTCGCAAAACTCGTTGGCAAAGCCGGAGAGCGTTCGCAGCGCCTCTTCGGGGGTATGGGGTTTGCGCAACTCACCCTCAGGCAGCCGACGCATGCTGTCGATGATCGCCCCGGGGAAGCCCCAGTTCTTGGCAATCCCCATCCCCAATTCTTCAAAAGACACGCCCAGCACCTGGGCGGAGGCGGTATTTGCCGAAAGCTTCTTGAACTCAATAAGCTTATTGATCTCACCGACTTCTTCGGCAAAGTAAAACTGCGCCAGCAACTGGCCCAAGCCGTGGAACAGTGCGCAAATAAATGCCTCTTCCCCTTGGCGACGCAGCAGTGGCATGTGGCAACATTCCTTCGCCAGCAGACCGGCCAGGTTGGCCCGCAGGAAAGCCTCCTTGAGATCCTTGACGTTGGCCTTGTCCTGCATGTGCTCGAACAACAATACCGTGATGGCGATGTTGCGGATGGTATTGAAACCGAGCACGATGACAGCCCGCGAAACGGTGCTGATATTGCCGCCACCCGCCTGACGATAGAAGGCTGAATTCACCAGACGCAAGATCTTGTTGGTCAGTGCAAAATCCTTGAGGATGGTGTTTGAGAGCTTATTGACGCTTTCGCTTTCCGAGGCGGCAAGCTTGTTGATGGCTGAAACCGAGTCGGACAGCGCCGGGAAGTCTGACTTGTGACGCATGCGCCGCAACAGAAACTCAAGCGTGTCATTCTGGGCGATGGCAGCTTGGCCCTCGGCGCGCTCGGCATCCCCCTCGCCCAGATACGCCGTCAGCGCATCACACAATTCACTGGCCGAGGCAAACCGCTGCGCGGGGTCGAGTGCACAGGCGCGCAGGATGATGCCGCCCAGCTTGGGATCGATCGGCGGAGAGGCAGGCAAGACGAGCTTTTCGGTCGCGATGCGATAAAGGATCGATTCGACCGGGCCACCGTCAAATACGCGCTGCCCTGTCAGCGTCTCCAGCAGAATCAGGCCAGCCGCATAAACGTCGATCTGTGGCGTAATGCGCTGCTGCGTTACATATTCCGGCGCCATGTAGGCGGGCGTTCCGGTTAGGCCGGCAGCCTTCGGGCCTGCATCGGGATGCTCTTCCGAGGCCCGCATGGCGATGCCGAAATCCATCACGCGCGCGGCACCGTCACGCTTGTCGATGAGGATATTCGAAGGCTTCAGATCGCGATGGATGATGCCCTGGGCATGCGCCTGGGCGAGCGCATCGGCCACCTGGCGCATCAGGCTGGCCGCCTTGACGGAAGTCAGCGGCCCATCGGCCTTGAGTGCATCGGCCAGATTGCGACCGCTGACATACTCGAAAACCAGATAGGGATCGCCCCCCTCTTCGCCGGCATCGAAAATCGGCACCACGTTGGCATGGCGGAACTTGCTGGAGGTTTTGGCTTCCTCGAGCAGTTCCGCATTACGGGCCGGATCTGCACGTGAGAAATGCAGGGTCTTGATCGCAACCTCACGCTGCAACTGCGGATCCCATGCAAGATAGACGACGCTTTGCGCGCCGCGCCCCAGTTCGCCGCGAATTTCGAAGCGGCCGATCATCTTCTCGCTCATGCGTCTATTCTATTGCCAAACTGGCCGCGCATGCCTAAGATGGGCCACATGACGCTTCCCGACGAACCGGCCCAACTTCACGTTCAGTTGATGGAACTGAAGGTCGAACATCACGACCTCGACGCGGCCATTTTGCGCTTGGAAGAAAGCCCCTCGCTCGACGAATTGCTGCTGCGGCGCATGAAAAAACGCAAGCTGCAACTGAAGGATCGCATCTCCGCCATTGAGCGACTACTCGGCCCCGACCTGATCGCCTAGCGCACACAAAGAAGTTTTCCTTTATATCCAAGGAGATATATCCTTCGCTGCATTGACAGGGCGGCCCATCAACCGTACGATGAGGGCATGACAAACCCGCTCGTCACCGCATTGCGGGACTTGGAAACAGACCATCGGATTCTGGATGGAATTTTCGCTGCCGTGCGCACCATGGCGTTGCCCTGCGCGCCCTCTCAGCACTGTCGTATCGATGAATGTGATGAGGGAAGTCGCTGCGCGCAAAATATGCGCGAACATTTTCATCGCAGCATGTTTGCCGTCGTCGGTCACTTCGGCCGCGAAGTAAAGATCACACGCCAGTTGCTGTCGAACGAGGCCTTCCAGCGCCACATTGAACAGCACGGCGACATCAGCAGCGCGCTCCAGCAGGCCATCATTGACTTTAGCCAATCGCAGGACGTCAAGGCGGCACAAGCCTTTATCTGTGCAATTGCCGATCAAATCGACACCCATCAACGCACGCAGGACATCGCGTTCATGAGCCTCGTCGCCTGCTCACCGCAGGAAACCAATCCGGTATCTCAGCCAAGCGTGGCACCCGCCTTCATCACCGGCCATCTGCCGGCACTGCCATTGACCGGGAATGCACAAATTGACGAGGAACATGCGCGCCTGCACGACATCCTGCATCGCACCCTGTCGCTATGCCATGTCAGCTACCCGGAATGCACCCAGTGCACGTCAGATACGCAGCATCACTGCACCGACTCGGCGATTGACCTGATCACCGATGCTCTCAAGTTCATGGTGGAGCATTTTCGTCATGAAGAGACACTGCTCAAGCAACATCCCCAGGTAGCCGGGGTGCAAGCACACCTCGACAATCACGCCGAACTCTCGCGGCGCATGAGCCAGTTGATTGGTGATTACGATGACAACAACACGGCGCTGTGCCTTTTTCGCCTGGTCGAAACCCTGCATGTCTGGCTGCACAAGCACATCCTCGAACACGACCAGCTATTTATCGATCAGATGGCAGCTCAGGCGTCGCCGTTAACCACCACCTAAAGGGCAGCCTTCAGGCGTTTGAAAGATTCCCCAAGGTGCACCAGAAGTACTGGTAGCGCATCTATTTTGCCATCGCGCACGGCAAATTCGACATCGCGCGCGATGGCAGACAACTCGTGCCCCCCCAGTTGAGCCGCCGATGACTTGATGGTATGTGCCAAGCGCCGTAGATCCTCCAGCGGCATCCCGGGTAACGCCCCGGATAACTCACCTGTCATGCGCTCGATATCGCCGAAGAGCATCGCGGTAATTTCCGCCACCGATAGGCCCGTCGCCCGGGCCATGTCATCAAGTACGCCTGGTTCGAGGATGGGCAGGAAGGATGGCGCTTCCACGGACGCAGGCTGGGGATGGGCTGCCGCTACAGAAAATGCCGTCTCACCAGCGCCGACCTTATTGCCGAGCCAGCGGTCCAGCACTCGGATCAGATCATGTTGGCGGAAAGGTTTGGCGATAAAGTCGTTCATTCCAGCTGCATAGCAACGCTCACGATCCTCCGGTTGGACATTGGCGGTGAGCGCAATGATCGGAATGCCAGGGCCACCGGTACCGGCCTGCAAGGCACGCAAGGTGCGCGTGGCCTCAAGGCCATCCATCTCCGGCATCTGCATGTCCATCAGCACCATGTCGACATGCTGGGCGGCAAACTGCTCCACGCCGAGGCGGCCATTCGACGCACCGACCACCGATATTCCCAGGCGTTCCAGCATCTGCTGCGCCACCTGCAGATTGACCGGATTGTCCTCCACCACCAGCACGCGCCCCTGAAAGCGTGAGGCTGCGTCCGGACTGTGCCCTTCCGCCGACGCGACGGGCAAACTGGTCGCCACCGCCCCCCTGGGCAAGGGTAGCTCGAACCAGAAGCAGGCCCCTTCATTGGGTGCGCTAGAGCAGGCAATCCGCCCCCCCATAGCCTCGATCAGGCGCTTGCAGATCGCCAGACCCAGCCCCGTGCCACCAAAACGACGTGTCGTCGAGGCATCGACCTGCGTGAAATGCGTAAACAGGCGATCCTGCGCATCCCGCGCGATACCGATCCCGGTATCGCGTACCGAAATCCTTACCAACGCCAGTCGTCCCTCATCCTGTGGTCGCCAGCCGACTTCGACATCGACTCGCCCTACCTGGGTGAACTTGATCGCATTGCCAATCAGGTTGACGAGCACCTGGCGGATGCGATGGGCATCACCGACCAGCCCGGCCGGTAGATCAGCAGGACAGTCCAGTTCAAGAAGCAGCCCCTTCTCCGTGGCCCGCGGGCGCATCAGGGCACACACCTCGCTCAATAGTCCCCCAAGATCGAAGTTGATGGTCTCGATGGTCAGCCTGCCTGCTTCTATCTTGGAAAAATCGAGAATGTCATTGATGATGTTCAGCAGGGATCGACCAGAGTTCTGCAGGGTATGCACAAACTCGCGTTGTTCATCGTCGAGCGGTGTGGTCATCAGCAGTTCGGCCATGCCCAGCACACCATTCATCGGCGTGCGAATTTCGTGACTCATGGTAGCCAGAAACTCGCTCTTGGCGTGCGACGCTGCCTCGGCGCTGGCACGTGCAATTTCAAGTTGCCGGACTACCTCCTTGAGCGAGGTGACATCCTGCAAAACACCGGCCATCCGCACCGGCTGGTCGGTCACATCCCGTGCGACCACCTTGCCATGCACACGAAACCAGCGCCATGCATTGCCCGCATCGCGCAACCGGAAATCCGTCTCGAGTTTTGGCGATACGTCGTGCAACAGCGCCTCGATTGCTGCCTCGACTTGGGCGATATCTTCGGGGTGCATGCGTGCCTTGACGGCATCAATGCCCGGTTCAATCGACTTATCGGGCAAACCGAGCTGCGTACTCAAGGGAGGATTGCCGGTCAAACGTCCGCTGTTGATATCCCAATCCCAAACCACCAGATTGCTGGCCACAATCGCCAGTGACAACCAGTCCTCACTGCGCGACAGGCGCACCTCGGCCTGATGGCGCCGCCGCTCGTTAAGGCCCAACAGCAGCAAGGGGCCAACAATCAATATGCCGGCAACCAGGAATACCAGATGCAGTTGCCACGGATGCGGCAAGGCCCAACCGCTCTTGGGGCGCGCTGCAATGACCCACTGGCCGACCGGCAGATTAACGACACGCTGCAAACTTTCCTGTTCGAACAAGGCTGCATCGCCAAAAAACACCTCGCCCGCCGCGCCCAGGGCGTCACGCCCACGCAACGCGACATCGATAGTCAAGGTCTCGTCGTGCAGGCCACTATCACGATACAAAGCCTCGACATCAATGACGGCGGAAATCAATCCCCAGAACTTGACAGGTTTCCCCGGCTCAACCGCTTGATCGTCCAGGAAGACCGGCAGGCGCGCAATCAGGCCTACGCCGCCCTGAGTCAAATTCAAAGGCCCTGCGAGCACAATCTCGCCGGCCGCGCGTGCTCTTTCCGCCGCTGCGAACTGTGCTGGTGTTTTGCGGTAATCCAGACCAATCGCTTGCTCGTTGCCCACCAGCGGATACATGTAGCGAATCACCATGTCCGGGGCCGCGCCGATGTTGCGCAACTGCGAACGGCCGCTAAAAAGGGGTTTGGCGGCTCGCTCGAACTGGGCCTGAGTCATCGTTGGCTGGGTGGCAATCACGCTGACCAGACCTCGCACCAGCAAAACATTGCTGCGTAAATTGCCTTCGAGACGGCTTTGCAGGAGAGCGAGTTGCTCAAGGACGCGCGCCTGCTGACGGGAACGTTCCACCGCCTCATTTTGCCGATCGATAAATATGGCGGCAATCAGCAGCCCCAAGGCGATCAGCCCTGCTGCCGCGAAAATCCATGGCGCGCGTCCGGATGGACGATTGCGCTTATTGCTGACCATGCGCCTCCCCTTTGACTGACGGATTCTACGGGCAAGTCCCGCTTTGTGTTGCACCTGGCTGCCATTGAAAATGGCAGGAAGGACACCACTTACAGCCCTCATATCACAGGAGATATCCATGCCCATCGATGCCAGCGTCCTCGACCAACTTTTCTGTAATGCCCGCACCCACAATGGCTGGCTGAACAAACCGGTGGCCAACAGCCTGCTCGGTGAACTCCACGACCTGATGAAATGGGGACCGACCAGTGCCAACTGTTGGCCGCTGCGCGTCGTCTATGTGAAGTCGCCGCAAGCCAAGGCCCGGCTGCTGCCGCTGATGATGGAAGCCAACCGCGCCAAAACCGAAGCCGCCCCGGTGACCGCCATCCTCGGCATGGATCTCGACTTTCCCGACACCCTGCCCAAGCTGTTCCCCCACACCGACGCAAAATCCTGGTTTACCGGCAACGACGCCTTGATCGACACCACCGCCTTCCGCAACAGCAGCCTGCAGGGGGCCTATTTCATGTTGGCGGCGCGTGCGCTAGGGCTCGACTGCGGACCGATGTCAGGCTTTGACACGGCCAAGGTCGATGCCGAGTTCTTTGCCGGCACGCGCATCAAGAGCAACTTCATCTGCAACCTCGGCTACGGGGATCCCGCGCAACTCTTCCCGCGCAGCCCGCGCCCCGCTTTCAATGAGGTCTGCAAAATCATCTGAAAAGTCGGCGCTGGCGGGACGGCGCATAGAATGCGCCGATGCCCTTGCTTAAACTTTATAACGGCCACCTTGCCTATGGCCACGTCGCGCTGCTCGATACTGCCGAATTCCAGCTCGATGCTGGCGAGCGCATTGCCCTGATCGGCCGTAACGGCACCGGCAAGTCGTCGCTGCTTTCGATTCTCGCTGGTCGCGCGCCGCTGGATGACGGCAGCTTATGGACACAGCCGGGCCTCAAGCTTGCCTACGTGCCGCAGGAACCGCCCTTCGATCCTGACCTGAGCGTCTTTCAGGCCGTCGTCGCCGGCATGGGTGACACCGCCCGGCTGCTCGCCGACTACCACGTGGTCTCGCACCAGATGGCCGAAGCCGATGCCGACCACGCGGCTTTGCTCACGCGCATGGAATCGCTGCAGCACGAAATGGAATCCCTCGGCGTATGGGCCTATGAAGCGCGGGCAGAGCAAGTCATCGCCCGTTTCGGGCTGGATGCCGATGCCAAGGTCGGCACACTCTCGGGCGGCCAGAAAAAACGTCTCGCGCTGGCACAGGCTCTCGCCGTCGCGCCTGAAGTCCTGCTGCTCGACGAACCGACCAACCATCTCGACATTGCCGCCATCGAATGGCTAGAGGATTTCCTGCTGGAAAGCGGCGTCACGCTGCTGTTCATCACCCACGACCGGCGTTTTCTCGACCGGCTGGCCACGCGCATCATCGAACTGGATCGCGGCCATCTGGCCAGCTATCCCGGCAGTTATGCCGCCTACAAGGAACGCAAGGAGCAGGAACTGGCGGACGAAGCCAAGGCCAGCGCGCGTTTCGACAAGCTGCTCAAGGAAGAGGAAGTCTGGATTCGCCAGGGTGTCGAGGCACGCCGCACCCGCGCCGTGTTTCGCGTGCAGCGCCTCGATCAACTACGCACCGAGCGTGCCGCCCGCCGTGAGCGCATCGGCCAGGTCAAACTGCAACTGGATGCCGGTGAAAAGAGCGGACAACTGGTGGCCGAACTGAGTCATGTCAGCAAATCCTTCGGCGAGAACAACATCATCCGCGACTTCTCCTGCCGCATCCTGCGCGGCGACCGCATCGGCCTGATCGGCCCCAACGGCGCCGGCAAGACCACCCTGCTGCGCCTGATTCTCGGCGAACTGCAGGCCGATAGTGGCACGGTGAAACGCGGCACCAAGATGGAGGTCGCCTACTTCGACCAGTTCCGCGCCCAACTCGATCCCGAGGCGACGCTGGCCGACATCATCTCGCCGGGTTCGGACTACGTGGAAATTGCCGGCACCCGCAAACACGTCGTCGGTTATCTCGGCGACTTCCTGTTCGCCCCGCAACGTGCCCGCTCGCCGGTCAAATCACTTTCCGGTGGCGAGCGCAACCGCCTGCTGCTCGCCCGCCTGTTCGCCCGCCCCGCCAACGTGCTGGTACTCGACGAACCGACCAACGATCTCGACATCGACACCCTCGACCTGCTCGAAGACCTGATCCAGGACTACGCCGGTACGGTGTTTCTGGTCAGCCATGACCGCGCCTTTCTCGATGCCATCGTGACCCAGACCTTTGCCGCCGAGGGTAGCGGAATCTGGCGGGAATACGCCGGCGGCTACAGCGACTGGGCGGCGTATCAGGCAAGTCGCAAGCTAGAAGCCCAGACACAGACGAAACAAAAGTCGGCGCTGGCAGGACGGCCGCAAGAAAAAACAAAACCCATCAAGCTATCGTGGAAAGAGCAACGCGAGCTCGACGCCCTGCCCGACCGGATCGCCGCACTCGAAAGCGAGCAGAAAACACTGACCGACCGCCTCGAAGACCCCTCGCTGTATCAAAACCCCACGGAAGCCCAGACGGTATCCACCCGGCTGTCGGTCATCGAAGAGGAATTGCTCGTCCTGCTGGAACGCTGGGAAGGGCTGGAGGCGCAACTGAACTCAGGGGCATCAGCTACGTAGGCGCAGCCAGGCTTCGAGCGCGCAATCGCTGCTGTCCATGTGCTGCTCATACCAATGGCGCAGGAAATCCACCCCGCGCGCCAATTCCGACAGTCCCAGGCCGCTCTCCAGACGATCAACCATCAAGCCCAACTCGGTCATGATGCCGAGGTGCTGGCGGCGGTGATGATCGAACTCCGCATAGTCCCCCGCCTCCATCAGGGACTCCTCGAAGCCGAAATGCATACCAATCTCAACAATCAAGCTCACCAAGCTTTCCTGCGTTGCCGCACGCTGATCCGCTGCATACAGCAGGCGTGAGAACTCATCGAAGCGCAGCATCACCTGCTGATGCTGATACTGCAAGGCATCCAAGGTTTCTGTAGACATGCTTTTACGGAGTCTCCAGTAAATCAAGCGCCTTGCCGACAATGCCGCCGCGCTTGAGCCGATCCAGACGGCGCTGGCGCTCTTCCTTGACCAGACTCGCCAAATAACCCAGGTTGCGATCAATCGACTCGACGTAGTAGTTGCGCCGCACGCCGCGCGTCTGGTCGAAATGCTTGGTCAGATGGGGTGTCAGGTTACCGAGTTCGCGCTGGATGCGGCCGTTCATCATCTTGTAGAAACTACCGGTTTTTTCCAGCAAATCGTGCACATCCTTAAAGACGGTAATACCGGCCTCGTTGAACTCATAGTAGAGCAGCAGCAGGCGTTCGAGGTATTCGCGATTGGCCATCTGGCCAATCAGGTCGGCCGTCGCGGTGACCTGCGCGGCGATGCGCTGGGCACGCGAGTTGAACTCGGGCATCACCGCCACCGGACGATGGTCGGTGGCCAGGATCACCTTGCTGGTCGCTGACATCAGATCCGGTGGCAAAATATCCACCAGTTGGGTCTCGGCAAAGACGGCGCCGCGCACCACATGGGTAATCGTGAATTGCGCCCCGGTGCCGCTCACCTCGTCATTGTTCATCAGATAGCCGGTGTCGTGCAGCAGCGCGCCGACAATACAGGCATCGATGGTCAGATCATCGATGACCTCGCCCGACAGATGCAGGCCATGTAATAGACGCACACTGCACAAGACCACCTCCAGCATGTGGCCATGATCGTGATAGGGCGTGAGCAGACTGGAGTAACCCAGCAACAGCCCCTGACTGGCGGTTTCAGCCAAAGAAAAGGCATGATCGATGTAGCCCATCTCGTGACCGGGACGAATAGCACGCACGAGTCGCACCACTTCGGCGCGGACTTCGCCGAAATCGCGGCTATTACCGATCTCCAGAGAGGGTATGTCTGCCAAAGCCAGCCTTTTCCATAACATTATTTTTGAGCAGTGTATCTGTTGCCACACTGAAAAATCATCGAAATAGGGAGATTTACCGACTTTAGTTATATAGAACTTCAACCTCACCCCCAATTGCAGCGGCCTTGGGCGCCGAGTCAAGGACAAGTCAACCCCCGAGCTCCGGACAGAATTGCTGCATCGCAGCAATTCATGCTTGACGCCCAAGCTCAAGCAAATACCCCAACAGACTGATTTTTCGTGCGCTTTTCCCCTTCAGGAACCTACTATATGTAGTGGTATAAATTCCGCCAGCCACTAGTTATTTTCATAACTTGCTGTTTTATAAGGGAGTGAAAATTTTTCTCTTTGATCCTTCATGAGGTGCCGCTATGCTTCGCCGCTCCCGTAAATCAGACCCGACCAACCCGTCAAACACATTGAATATGACCATGGATCAGACGACTGCCGATAGCCATCAGGAAAACGCTCAGGAATACACCGGGCAGCTGGGTTTGCCCCTGCCGCAGGAAATCTCCGGTGAGGTGTTGCTGGAAAAATACGCCAAGGGCAACGAGCGAGATGTGCGCGACGTGCGCAGCCGCGTCGCCCGTGCGCTGGCCAGCATCGAGACCGAAGACAAGGCAACGCACTGGGAGCCGCGCTTCCTCGACGCCCAGGAAAACGGCTTCGTGCCCGCCGGCCGCATCAACTCGGCGGCCGGTACCGACCTGTGCGCCACGCTGATCAACTGCTTCGTACAACCAGTCGGCGATTCGATCTCGGAAGTCGTCGATGACCGTCCTGGTATCTACACTGCCCTGTCGCAGGCCGCCGAAACCATGCGCCGCGGTGGCGGCGTCGGCTACGATTTCTCCTCCATCCGTCCGGTCGGCGCCCACGTCAAGGGCACCCAGTCACGCGCTTCCGGCCCCGTTTCCTACATGCGCGTGTTCGACCGCTCCTGTGAAACCGTCGAGTCGGCCGGTTCGCGCCGTGGCGCCCAGATGGGCGTCCTGCGCTGCGACCACCCGGATATCGAAGCCTTCATCCACGCCAAGGATCACGGGGATCTGACCAACTTCAACATTTCGGTCGGCGTCACCGACGCCTTCATGCAAGCCGTCGAGTCCGGTGCCGATATCGAACTGGTGCATCGCGCCGAGCCCTGCACCGACGTCAAGCAGGCCGGCGCCTACCAGCGCGACGACGGCCTGTGGGTGTATCGCAAGATTCCCTCGCGTGAACTGTGGGACCAGGTCATGCGTTCCACCTACGACCATGCCGAGCCGGGCATCCTGTTCATCGACCGCATGAACAAGGACAACAACCTCAACTACTGCGAAACGATCGAAGCGACCAACCCCTGTGCCGAACAGCCGCTGCCGCCTTACGGCTGCTGCTGCCTCGGCTCGATCAACCTGACCCGCTTCATTACCCACGCCTTCGATCCCACCGCCGATTTCGACTATGCCGCCTTCGGCAAGGTCATCGACACCTCGATCCGCATGCTCGACAACGTGCTGGATGCCACCCACTGGCCGCTGCCGCAGCAGAAGCAGGAAGCCGCCAACAAGCGTCGCGTCGGCCTCGGCTTCACCGGCCTCGGCGATGCCCTGATCATGCTCGGCCTGCGTTACGACACCGAGGAAGCCCGCCAGACCGCCGCCAAGATCTCCGAGTTCATGCGTGACCGCTCCTATCTGGCTTCCGTCGAACTGGCCAAGGAACGCGGCGCTTTCCCGCTCTTCAATGCTGACCTGTACCTTTCTGGCGGCAATTTCGCCTCGCGCCTGCCGCAGGCCATCAAGGACCAGATCCGCAAGCACGGTATCCGCAACTCCCACCTGTTGTCGATCGCACCCACCGGCACGATCTCGCTGGCCTTCGCCGACAATGCCTCGAATGGCATCGAACCGCCCTTTTCCTGGACCTACCAGCGCAAGAAGCGCATGGCCGACGGCACCCACAAGATCTACGCGGTCGAAGACTACGCCTGGCGTCTCTACAAGCATCAGGGCGGCGACACCTCCAAGCTGCCGGACTACTTCGTCACGGCACTGGAAATCTCCGCCCAGGCCCACGAGGAAATGGTCGCTGCCGTCGCCCCCTACGTGGACACCTCGATCTCCAAGACGGTGAACGTCCCGGCCGACTACCCCTACACCGATTTCGAAGACCTTTACATGAAGGCCTGGAAGTCAGGCCTGAAGGGTCTCGCCACCTATCGCCCGAATGCCGTGTTGGGCAGCGTCCTGTCGGTCGATCCGCAGCCGCAGGCCCAGCAGTCGCAACAGGCACAGAGCCAGAAGCAGCCGCAGGATGTCACCATCGACGGCGCCAACCGCCGCCTCAAGATCGGCTCACTGCCCGCTCCCGTGCTCGCCAGCCTGCGCTGGCCCGGCCGTCCCAAGCTCACCGACGGCAATGCGGCCTGGACCTACATGATCGAAACACCGCATGGCGAGTTCGCCTTGTTCGTCGGCCAGATCGAGAACGAGCGGCGTCAGGCCGTCCCCTTCGAAGTCTGGGTCAATGGTACCGAGCAGCCGCGCGGCCTCGGCGCCGTCGCCAAGTCGCTCTCGATGGACATGCGCGCCAATGACCCGGCCTGGCTCAAGCTGAAACTCGACGTCCTCGCCAGCACCATCGGTGAAGAGCCCTTCGAGATGGCGATGCCGCCCCACGGCGAACTGAAGATGATGCCCGGCCCCGTCTCGGCACTCGCCCAGGTCATCCGCTATCGCTGCGAACAACTCGGCGCTCTGGCGACCGATGACGCCACCCCGGTGCTCGATTGCATGTTCAGCCGCGACGAACCGAAGACCGGCACGGACGGCACGTTGTCCTGGACGGTGGATATCGCAAACCCGGCCTCGCGCGAGGAATTCGTCCTCGGCCTCAAGGAAATCACCCTGCCGGACGGCGTCACCCGCCCCTACTCCTGCTGGCTCTCGGGCAACTACCCGCGCGCCCTTGATGGCCTGACCAAACTGCTCTCGCTCGACATGCGCGTGATGGATCCGGCCTGGATCGGCATGAAGCTGCGCAAACTCCTGAACTACCCCGAGCCCCTCGGTGATTTCATGGCGCGCGTGCCCGGCTCAAACAAGCAGCAGAACTGGCCTTCGACCGTCGCCTACATCGCCCGCCTGATCATGCACCGCTACGCGATGCTCGGCATTCTTGATGAACATGGCTATCCGACGCGCGAAATGGGCATCCTCGAAACGCCGCGTGAAAAGGGCGAACTCAAGGTGACCCAAGGCTCACTGTGTGCCGAATGCGGCAATCTCACCGTCATTCGCAAGGATGGTTGCGATTTCTGCACGGCGTGCGGTGCCGTCGGTGCTTGCGGGTAGAATTCATCCTCTCCATGGCCCAACTCAAACCCGGCCCAACGCCGGGTTTTTTATTGAATAAATGCTGACCAAGCTCAAGACCATCTGGCACTACGCCATGACATCAATTCTCGCCGACATGAGCAAGGAGGAGATTCGCTGGCTATTGTGTTCACGCTGGCAAGTGTCATTGCTGGAAAAGCGCCGCACCACGGTCATCGTGTCGCGCGTGCGCATCGTCGCCGCCCTGTTTGCCTTGCTGACCCCAATGTGGATCGTGGTTGATATCGCGGCATTCCCTTGGGAAGTCTGGTATCCCCTCGTGGTAGCGCGCATCGCTGCGACCATCGCATTCGCGCTGATCGCCCTGCGGACCCGGCGTATGAACAGCATGGCCGACGCCTATCGTATCCTAGCCATGCTGTTAGCCGTGCCAACAGTGTTCTTCCTGTTTTCCTACCAGCACATGGCGCAATTTGATCTGCACGGCATCCAGCAGGCCTTTTCGACCGGCTATGCCTTTCTGCCCTTCGTCATGCTGGCCGGCTTGTCGATTTTTCCGCTGACCCTACTCGAAAACATTGCCTTCATTTCGCCCTTGTTTCTCATGCAGGGTGTCTCGGGCTTCATGCGCCTGCAAGTCCTCGATTGGCCGACTTTCGCGGCCTCATTCTGGCTTATGGTCCTGATTGCCGGTGTGGCCGTGCTGGCGGGAATGTCCCAGCTTGCCTTCATCATCGTCATGGTGCGCGAGTCAATCCGCGACCGCATGACCGGTTGTTTTTCGCGGCAAAGTGGCGAGGAATTGCTTGACCTGCAATTCAATCTGGTCAAACGTTCCGGAGACTCGCTATCCGTCGCTTTCATTGATCTCGATCACTTTAAACAGGTCAATGACCGCTTCGGCCATGAGGCCGGCGACGTCGTATTGACCACTGCCGCCCAGTCGATGCACAACCAGTTGCGTCAGGGCGACATGCTGATTCGCTGGGGAGGCGAAGAGTTTTTGTTGATCATGCCAAACACCACGGCCGACATGGCCTGCGTGGCTCTGGAGCGGCTGCGTGAGAAAGGTCTTGGAACCCGACCGGACGGCTCACCCATCACGGCCAGCATCGGCATCGCCGAGCGAGTAACCGATGGCAAGGACGACTGGCGCACATTGATAGAGCAAGCTGACAAGCGAATGTACGAGGCCAAACAGGGGGGCCGCAACCGGGTTATCGGCTGCCCCACCACCTGCTCAGTCCCGACCAACCCGGCCTAACGCGCCGCTGGCGGCGGCGGTGGATTGCCCGGCGGCGGCGGTATGCTGGTAACCGGATTTGCAGCAGGACTGGTGGTTGTGTAGTTACCACTGACCGGCACCCGATGCCCCTTGGCATACATGCACTGGGCGTAGGCCATGTCGTAGCGACGCTGACTGCCGAAGCTGCCGCTGCGCGCTGACTCACTGCCGGCAACACTGCCGATGATCATGCCGGAGCCGCCACCAATCGCCGCCCCATCACGACCGCCGATGACGGCACCGGCGACAGCACCGATGGCCGTGCCAATCGCGACATTACGCAAAGATTCGTTGTTGGCTTCCTCGGCACGGGCCTTACCACCGATCTGCTGAAAGGCGTAGTCACGACACGCCAAGTCATCGGCTCGGAATTCGTCAAACGTCCGGCCCGTTCCCGGCAGGGCCATGACATCCGGCCCGGTCGGCACCGTGGCACAGGCACCGAGGAGCATCGCCAGGACAATTACGCTGATTTTTTTCATTGCGGTACTCTCATTGGATCAGTTGGCAGGCTTGGGAGGCACTTTGCGCCAGTCTCCCGAACACTGCTTCACATGGGGGTAATAGGCACCAACCTCCTGGCAGTAGTACCAGTAGCCGGGCTCAAGGACCGGCACCGCAGTAGCCGGCGGCGGAGCCTGTTCGACGTAGATCGTCGGGGCAGGTGGCGAGGCGACGATCACCGTCGGCGGCATATAGATGCGTGGCTGCCAATAGGGATAGGGCGGATAGGGATAGGGAGAAAAAAACCACGGGCTACCCACATGAACACCAAAGTGAATGGAACTATGCGGGTGATACCGGCCGCGATCAGCCCATGCACCTCCACTGACCACCGAAGCCAGCAACACCGCCATGCCAATTTTCAGGAATGCATACATCGTTCAGATCCATCCACGGCACGATCTGATTAAAGCACTCCACATCACGGAAGCCACCTCTGCGCAACAGCAAAGTGTAAGCAGTTGTTGCCAGCGGGGCGCATAAATGCCGTCCCACCAGCGCCGACTTTTCAGTCGGCGCGGCTTTGCTTATTTGAACGGATGCCGCAGGACGATGGTTTCCTCACGGTCGGGACCGGTCGAGACCATATCCACCGGCACGCCACAGAGGGCTTCCATGCGCTTGATGTAGTTCTGCGCCCCCTTGGGCAGCGCGTCGAAGGACTTGACGCCAACGGTACTGTCGCTCCAGCCCGGCATCGACTCATAGACCGGCTCGCAGCGCTCAAGATCGTCCGCCCCCACCGGCAGGATGTCGGTGAAACCGCCATCGAGCTTGTAGCCGGTACAAATCTTCATTTCCTCAATGCCGTCAAGCACGTCGAGCTTCATCACGCACAGACCAGAGACACCATTGATCTGGATTGCGCGCTTGAGGGCTGCGGCATCGAACCAGCCACAACGCCGCGCGCGGCCAGTGGTCGAACCAAATTCGTTCCCCTTGGTGGCCATATGCTTGCCGATGGGGTCCTGCTTTTCGAGGGCATCGTAGAGCTCAGTCGGAAATGGGCCGCTGCCGACGCGTGTGGTGTAGGCCTTGGTAATGCCGAGGATGTAATGCAGCATGTTCGGGCCAACGCCGGCGCCCGTCGAGGCACCGCCGGCGACGCAGTTCGACGAGGTGACATACGGATAGGTGCCGTGGTCGATGTCGAGCAGCGTGCCCTGCGCACCTTCGAACAGAATGTTGGCGCCGGCCTTGTTGGCTTCGTAAAGCGCGCGCGGCACGTCGGCGATCATCTTGGTGATGCGCGGCGCAATGGCCAGGGCGCCATCCAGTGTTTTCTGGAAATCGACCGGCTCGGCGCCCAGATAATTCTTCAGGGTGAAGTTGTGATAGTCGAGCACCTCGCCCAGCTTTTCAGCAAAACGCTTGGGGCGCAGCAAGTCCTGCACACGCAGGCCGCGACGCGCCACCTTGTCTTCGTAGGCCGGGCCGATGCCACGACCTGTGGTGCCGATCTTCTTCGCCCCCTTGGCAACTTCACGGGCGATATCCAGCGCTTGGTGATACGGCAGGATCAGCGGGCAGGCTTCGGAAATCTTCAGGCGCGCTTCGGCATCCACACCGGCGGCCTGCAGTTCATCGAGTTCCTTGATCAATGCATCGGGCGACAGTACCACGCCGTTGCCGATGTAGCAGGTCACGCCTTCGCGCAGGATGCCGGACGGCACCAGATGCAATACCGTCTTCTTGCCATTGATGACGAGTGTGTGACCAGCGTTGTGGCCGCCCTGATAACGCACGACGCCCTGGGAGTGATCCGTCAACCAGTCGACGATCTTTCCCTTGCCTTCATCACCCCATTGCGTGCCGATCACCACAACGTTCTTGGCCATGCTCTTCCCCTTATTGAATTCAGTTATCCAGCAATGCTTCAATGATCCATTTGCCGTCACGCAATACCAACTGACGATCGCAACCCGCCTCGCGCCAAGTACCGGCGTGTCCCGGCAGAGCCGTGACGACAGTCTCGCCTTGCGCGCGCAGGCGCTCGATTTCCCCATGCACGCTCACATCTTCAGGCCAGGGTGCCAAGATCGCGCCCGGCATTGGCGCCGCCGCAGACAAGCGTGTCAGCGCCCGCAAATCGAGCGAGAATCCGGTCGCCGAACGCGCACGTCCATAACGCACGCCCGAGGCATCATAACGCCCCCCCAAGGCCACGGACGCGGGGCTGTTGGCACAGTAGGCGGCAAAAACGACGCCGGTATGGTAGTGGTAACCCCGCAAATCGGCGAGATCGAATGAGAGCGGCAAATCAGCCATCTCGGTCGCCAGACGCAACAGGTCGCCAAGCGCCGCAGAAATGGCCGGCAAGGTAGGCAAGCGCGCCGCCGCGCCCGACAGCACTTCGATGCCGCCATAGAGTCCCGGCAAGGCCAACAGACCGGCACGCCGATCTTCCGGCAAGCCTTGCGTCAGTTCACGCAAGGCGGGAATATCCTTGGTTTGCAAGGCATCGAACAATGCCCGCTCGCGATCCGCAGGAACGGCCAGTCCGTCGATCAGGGCACGGAAAATCCCGACGTGTCCGAGGTCGATGCGGCTGGGCGGTAAATCCGCCTGTCGCAAGGCCGACGCCAGCAAACGAATGGCCTCGTGATCTGCCTCAAGACCGGCATGGCCATAAATCTCGGCACCCATCTGCAGCGGCTCGCGTGTCGCCAACAAGTCGGCCGGGCGCGCATGCAACACGCTGCCGCAGTAACACAGGCGGGTGACACCCGGACGATTCAGCAGATGCGCGTCGATGCGCGCGACCTGCGGCGTCATGTCGGCACGCAAAGCCAGCGTGCGGCCAGACAGTTGGTCGACGAGCTTAAAAGTGCGCAGGCTCAAATCCCCCCCCGCATCGCCTTCGAGCAGGGCATCGGCAAATTCGAGCAGGGGCGGCGCCACCAGTTGGTAACCGTGGCGCAGGAAGTCGTCGAGCAGACGACGACGCAGAAACTCGACCTGCGCCGCCTCGGCGGGTAGCAGATCTTCAATGGCTTCAGGCAGCAACCAGGCGTGCATGGGGATTAACGAAACAGAATAATGAGGACCAAGCCCAGTATGACCGACGACAGGCCAATGAAACGCAACTGACCATCGGCCAACTCGATGGCACGACGAAAGGTTTCACGCCAGATGCGCGGCGAGGCAAAAGGCAGCATGCCCTCGATCACCAGCAACAGGCCGAGGGCCAGGAGGAAAGTAGACATCTCAGACCGGCTTACTTGCTGCCGCCGCGACTGCCATTCTTCAGATACTTGAAGAAGTCTGCACTCGGATCGACCACCAGCAAATCGCTCTTGCTGCCGAGACTCTGGCGGTAGGCTTCCAGGCTGCGATAGAAGGCATAGAACTCGGGGTTTTCGCCGAAGGCCTTGCCATAAATCGACGCCGCCTTGGCATCGCCTTCACCCTTGATCTTCTGCGCATCACGGTAAGCCTCGGCCACGATCACCTCGCGCTGCTTGTCCGCATCGGCACGAATCTTCTCAGCCTCGGCAGCACCTTGCGAGCGCAGTTCGTTGGCAACCCGCTTGCGCTCGGTTTCCATACGGCGATAGACCGATTCAGAAACTTCCGGCGGCAAATCAACGCGCTTCAGACGCACATCGACGATCTCGACGCCAATCTGACGCGCATCCGCGTCGGCCTTCTTCTGCACGTCATCCATAATCTGGTTACGCACACCGGACACCACATCATGCACGGTGCGCTTACCGAACTCCTCGCGCAAGCCAGAGTTGACGGTTTGCGACAAGCGGGTGCGCGCCAACATCTCGTCACCACCGACCGAGATGTAATACTGATTGACGTCAGCGATGCGCCATTTAACGAAGGAATCGACCAGCACGGGTTTCTTTTCCGCCGTCAGGAAACGCTCGGGTTCGACCGAATCCAGCGTCAGGATACGGCTATCGAAGAAGCGTACGTTCTGGATCAGCGGCCACTTGAACGACAGGCCCGGCTCCTTGATGACTTCCTTGATTTCACCCAACTGGAAGACAATGGCGTACTGGCGCTGATCGACGGTAAACACCATCGCGCCAACGGCCGTGAAGATGGCGAAAATCGCCGCGGCAAATATGGGCAGACGCTGCATCATCGATCTCCCCTTTCACGCGAGGACAGGTTGTTGCCGCGCGAGCGCACGTCACGATTTTCCTGCGCCGAGGCCGGCGTGGAAGAACGCTCGCCCGATGTTTCGGGATTGACCGCTGCAGGCGTGGCGCCTGGCGACTGCATCAGTTTATCGAGCGGCAGATAGAGCAGGTTGCCAGAGCCCTTGGTATCGATAATCACCTTGCTGGTATTGGCAAACACCTGCTGCATGGTCTCCAGATAGAGACGCTGGCGCGTCACCTCAGGGGCCTTGGCATATTCGGTGTACAGTTTGGAGAAGCGTGCGGCCTCACCCTCTGCGGTGGCAATCAGGCGTGCCCGGTAGCCTTCGGATTCCTGCATCAGGCGCGACGCCGTACCTTGTGCGCGCGGAATCACATCGTTGGCATAGGCCTCACCTTCGTTCTTGTGTCGCTCGCGATCCTGTCCAGCCTTGACGGCATCATCAAACGCTGCCTGTACTTGTTCGGGCGGCTGTGTACTCTGCATGGTCACGGAACGAATCTGGATGCCCGTCTTATAGCGGTCCAGGTTGTCCTGCATCAGCTTATGAGTGTTGGCCGCAATCACTTCACGACCTTCATAGAGGACGAAGTCCATGGGGTTCTTGCCCACCACTTCACGAATCGCCGTCTCGGCCGTCTGCATCACCGCATCGTCCGGGTGGCGGTTATTGAAGACGTAGTCCTTCGGATCCTTGAGCAGGTACTGGACGGCAAACTGCACGCTGACGATGTTTTCGTCATCGGTCAGCATCAGGGCTTCCTGCAGCACCTTGTTCTTTTCCGTGCCACGGTAGCCGATTTCGATCGTGCGCACCCCCGTCAGATTGACGGTCTCATGCGTCTGAAGCGGCCAGGGCAGGCGCCAACGCAGGCCCGGCTCGGTCGTTTCACTATACTTACCAAAGGTCAGCACCACGCCACGCTGACTGGCATCGACAATGTAAAAGCCGCTGGCAAACCAGACCACCGCGATCAGGCCGGCCAAAACGCCGATGCCGCCACCAAACTGGCCCGGCGTCAGGGTCGGCAAGCCTGGCCCACCATTGCCACCGCCGTCGCCGTCATCGCCGCCACCCGAGTTCTGTGGGCCGTTGCGCTTCTTGCCGAGCATGCCGGACAAACGTTTGTTGAAATCGCGCCACAGTTCATCAAGATCTGGGGGGCCTTGGTTATTGCGTCCGCCACCGCCGCGATTAGGGTCGTTGCCCCAACCGTGGTCATTGAGCGACATCAGTATGCCGGTAATCATATTCTTCGTTATGGGGTAGGGAGTAATTGTCTTCAATAGGGGCTGCGAGCTTGCGCGACATTTCAGCCAGTGCCGCCCGCAACAGGTCGAGTCCGGAACCACTTTTGGCACTAACTCTGACGCGGGTGATGTTATCACACTCATCCCGCTCGACTCCCGGCCCAACGGTCATCAGGTCAATCTTGTTCCAGACGATGATTTGCGGCACCGCTGCTGCCCCGATCTCGACCAGGACCCCGGCGACAGCCTCACGTTGCTGCTCGCGGTCCGGGCTGGCGGCATCGACCACATGCAGCAGCAAATCGGCCTGGATCGTTTCCTCCAGCGTGGCATGAAACGCCGCCACCAGCGCATGGGGCAAATCGCGGATGAAACCGACGGTGTCGGAAATCACCACCTGACAGCCGGAACGGCCGTCCGCAAGATCACAGGTGGGCACATACAGACGCCGTGAGGTGGTATCCAGTGTGGCAAAGAGCTTATTGGCGGCATAAGTGCCGGCCTTGGTCAGGGCATTGAACAGCGTACTCTTGCCGGCATTGGTATAGCCGACCAGCGATACCGAGAGCACTTCGCCACGACTGCGCTGCTTGCGCCGGACGGCACGCTGGCGTTCGAGCTGGCGCAAGCGTTCCTTGAGGAGAGCCACGCGCTTGCCGAGCAGGCGCCGGTCGGTTTCGAGCTGTTTTTCACCCGGGCCGCGCATGCCGATACCGCCCTTCTGGCGTTCGAGGTGAGTCCATCCCCGCACCAAACGCGTCATCTGGTGCTCCAGTTGCGCCAGTTCGACCTGCAGCTTGCCCTCGTGGCTCTTCGCCCGTAAGGCAAAGATATCCAGAATCAAAGCAGTCCGGTCGATCACGCGCCGTTGGCAAGCCTTTTCGAGGTTGCGCTGCTGGGCGGGGGACAGTTCATGATTGAACATGACCAGATCAGCCCCTGCCGCATCAGCGGTCGCGACGATTTCCTCGACCTTGCCCTTGCCGGCGAAGGTCGCCGGATCGGGGCGGCCGCGCTTGCCGGTAATGGTATCCACCGGACTGGCCCCCGCACTGGTGGCGAGCAACTGGAACTCCTCGAAGCGCTCGGCAAAATCGCCGTCGCCAAAGTCGAGTTGAACCAGCAGGGCATTTTCGCCTGCAGCAGGTCTTTCAAACATGCGGGGGAAGCGTGGCCAACCGGCGATCGCCGGCGAACATCGCAGAACTACTCAGCAGCGTCAGCCTCGGGGCCAATATTGACCATGCGGGCCGGCACGATGGTCGAAATGGCATGCTTGTAGACCATTTGGGTCACGGTGTTCTTGAGCAACACGACATACTGGTCGAAGGACTCAACCTGCCCCTGCAGCTTGATGCCATTGACGAGGTAAATGGACACGGGGATATGCTCGCGACGGAGCGTGTTGAGAAACGGGTCTTGTAGCATCTGCCCCTTATTGCTCATGTGATGACCTCACTGGGTTATGGTTATATTAGTCGCGCACTCTAGCATGCCGGGCGTGGCCGGGAAAGATCCGGCGCACCACCACAAAAAACACCGGCACAAGGAACACGGCCAGTACCGTCGCCGTGATCATCCCGCCCATCACCCCAGTACCAATGGCAATCCGGCTGTTGGCACCCGCCCCGGTCGAGATCGCCAGCGGCAAGACTCCGAAAATGAAGGCAATCGAGGTCATCAGGATCGGCCGGAAGCGCAGCCGGCAGGCTTCCATGGTCGCCTCGATCAACTCCATGCCCTGCTCCTGCAGTTCGCGGGCAAATTCGATGATCAGAATCGCATTCTTGGCCGACAGGCCGATGATGGCGATCAGGCCGACCTTGAAATAGACGTCGTTGGGCAAATCACGCAGCGTCACGGCCAGCACGGCACCGAAAATGCCCAGCGGCACGACAAGCATGACGGCGAAAGGAATCGACCAGCTTTCATACAACGCGGCCAGACACAGGAACACCACGATCAGCGAGACGATGAACAGGAAGGGCGCCTGCGAACCGGACTGGCGCTCCTCGTAAGACGTGCCTGACCATTCGAAGCCGATACCGGGCGGCAACTGGCTAGCCACGGCCTCCATTGCCGCCATAGCCTCGCCGGTCGAACGCCCCGGCGCCGTGCCCCCTGCTATCTTCATCGAGGGCAAACCGTTGTAGCGATCCAGCTTGGGCGAACCGACGATCCATTTGGCATTGGCGATCTCGGCCAGCGGCATGATGTCGCCACGACCATTGCGGACCGGCAGGCGCAGGATGTCCTCCGGGGTGCGGCGCACCTCGGCATCAGCCTGCATCTGCACGCGCAGGATGCGGCCCTGGCGCACGAAGTCGTTGATATAGGCCGTCCCCAGCGTGGCCTGCAGCGTGTCATTCAGGTCGGCGAGATTGACGCCCAGTGCGCTGGCCTTGAGTCGATCAATATCAAGCAGCACCTGCGGGCCGGCCTCCTGGCCTTCAGGACGCACCCCCGCCAGCGCCGGTTGTTGGGCCGCAAGCCCGAGCGCCATGTTGCGCGCCTCCAGAAGCTTTTCGCGGCCCAGACTGCCACGGTCCTGCAGGCGAAAATCGAAACCGCCAACGGCCGCCAGTTCGGGAATCGGCGGCACGTTGATGGCAAAAATCATCGCCTGCTTGATGCGGAAGAAAGCCATGTTGGCGCGCTGCACCAGCGATTCGGCACTGTTTTCCTTGTTCGGCCGTTCATCCCAGTCCTTCAGGCGCACAAAGGTAATCGCCGCATTCTGGCCGCGACCGAAGAAGGAGAAGCCGGCCACGCCGATGACGTGCGCCACTTCCTGCTGCGCCAGATAGTGCTGCTCAACGGTTGAGAGCACTTCCAGCGTGCGCTCGCGCGTGGCGCCCGGCGGCAACTGGACGATACTGAGGAAATAGCCCTGATCCTCGCTCGGCAGGAAACTGCCCGGCAGCTTCATGAACAAGGCCCCGGTCGCCGCGAGAATCACCGCATAGACCACCAGCCAGCGCCCCGGCTTGCCGAGCATGCGACGTGTCGTGCCGGTATAGCGTTTCACCGTCGTGGCGAAAAAGCGGTTCCACCAACCAAAGAATCCGGTTGAGGGCAACACGTCATCCTTGCCATGCTCATGTTTGAGGAAACTCGCACACAAGGCCGGCGTCAGCGTCAGTGCCATCAGCGCCGAGAAGACCATGGTCAGCACCAGTGTGACGGCAAACTGCCGATAGATGGCGCCGGTCGAACCGCCAAAGAAGGCCATCGGCACGAACACCGCCGACAGCACCACGGTAATGGCGATGATGGCACCAAAAATCTGGCCCATTGCCTTGATGGTCGCGTCGCGCGGCGACAAGCCTTCCTCGCTCATGATGCGTTCGACGTTCTCGACCACGACAATCGCGTCATCCACCACAATCGCGATGGCGAGCACCATCGCAAACAGCGTCAGCACGTTGATCGAATAGCCCATGATATTCAGGCCGATCATCGCGCCGAACAGCGCTACCGGCACGACGATGGTCGGAATGAGGGTGGCGCGCACATTCTCAAGGAACAGGTACATCACCAGCACGACGAGAATCAGCGCCTCGACCAGCGTCTTCACCACCTCTCGAATAGAGATGTCGACGAAGGTCGAGGTGTCGTAGGGCACCATCCAGTCAATGCTCGACGGGAAGTATTTCGCCTGCTGCGCCATCGTCTCCTTGATCGCCTTGGCGGTATCGAGCGCATTGGCCCCCGGCGACATGCGCACCGCAATCGCGGCGGTGGGCTGACCATCGACTCGCGCGGCAATCGAATAGTCCTGCGCGCCGAGTTCGACGCGCGCCACATCGCGCACCCGCACCGTGGCACCGCGACCATCGCTCTTGACGATGATGTCGCCGAATTCCTCGGGCGTATTCAAGCGTCCCCGCGTAATGATCGTGGCCGCCACTTCCTGGCCTGGCACGGCCGGCACCTGGCCCAGTTCGCCAGTGGCAATCTGCACGTTCTGCGCGCGTACCGCCTTGGACACATCGGCCGGCGTCAGACCAAAGGCCTGCAGTCGATCCGGCTTGAGCCACAGGCGCATCGAATATTCGGTACCGAACAGAATCGCCTCGCCGACACCCGGTGTGCGGCGCACCCGCTCCAATACGTTGGCCGCGGCATAACTGCCCAGCGC
Source organism: Rhodocyclaceae bacterium (assembly GCA_030681195.1). Taxonomy (GTDB): domain Bacteria; phylum Pseudomonadota; class Gammaproteobacteria; order Burkholderiales; family Rhodocyclaceae; genus Sulfuricystis. The sequence continues at coordinate 287,313 of JAUXXJ010000008.1, read as the reverse complement.
CACGTTATCGAGCGTCTTGTCAGGCGAAAAAATTGAAATGAACAGCAGGTAGTTGCGCGCGGCCTTGTTCACCGTCACACCAAGGCGACGCACCTCTTCCGGCAGACGTGCCTCGGCACGCTTGATGCGGTTCTGTGCCTCCACCGACGCGAGGTCGAGATTGGTGCCCGCCTCGAAGGTCAGCGTGATGGTGCCGAGATTCTGCTCCGAGGACGAGTCCATGTAGAGCAGACGATCAATGCCGTTCATCTCCTGCTCGATCAGCGACACCGCCGTTTCCTCGACGACCTGAGCAGAAGCGCCAGGATAGTTGAGCGAGATCGCCAGCGCCGGTGGGGCCACGGCCGGATAGCTCGCCACCGGCAACTGACGCAAACTCAGCAGACCACCGAGAATGATGATCAGCGCAATGACCCAGGCAAAAATGGGTCGATCAATGAAGAAACGCGCGAACATGACTTATTTCTGCTCGGCAGGCTTGGCAGCCGGAGAGGCAGCCATCAAGGGGGCACCCGGTGTCCAAGGCACCGGCTTGACCACGCTGCCCGGCTTCGCCTTCTGCAGGCCATTGACGATCACCACATCGTCCGGTTTCAGCCCTTCGCTGACAATGAAATCCGTCCCGGCCATGCCGCCCGTCTTGATCGGCCGTGGCACCACCTTGCTTTCGGCATCGACCGTCATTACCACCTGTCCCTGCGGCGTCCCCTGCACCGCACGTTGCGGCACGCGAATCGCGTTATCCAGTTGCGCCTGCGGGAAGCGCACGCGTACAAAGGCGCCGGGCAACAGCTCACGGCGCGGGTTGGGGAATTCGGCACGCAACACCACCGAACCGCTGTTCGGATCGACCGCCAGATCGGTGAATTGCAAGCGTCCCCTTTCGGGATACAGGCTGCCATCCTCGAACAGCAATTGCACGTCGGCCGTCTCAGCCTTCGTCTGCTTGCCTGCCTTCACCGCCTGTTGCAAACGCTGCAGATCGGCATAGCTCTGGGTGAATTCGACGCGAATCGGATCAAGCTGCTCGATGGTCGCCAGATGCGTCGCCTCGCCTCTGCCGACCAACGCGCCCTCTGTCACCAGCGCACGGCCAATGCGACCAGAAATCGGCGCTGGCGGCACGGCATTCTCCAGATCGAGCCGGGCCTTGGCCACGGCCGCCTCGGTCTGCTTGAGGCGCGCAGAAGCGCTATCGAGATTCTGCTTGCTCATGTAATTGATACTGACCAGCTTGTCGGTACGATCAAACGCCGCCTGCGCTGCAGCACGTTCGGCTTCGGCGGCAGCCACTGCCGTGCGATACGTCCGCGCATCAATGCGGAACAACGGCGTGCCGGCCTTGATATCGCTGCCTTCGGCAAACAGCCGTTGCTCGACCACGCCTTCAACGCGTGCCCGCACCTCGGCCTTGCGCACCGCTTGCAGACGGCCGGGCAAGTCCTGCGTCAAGGTGGCCGTGCTGGCCGTAATCGTCATCACATCCACCTCGGCCGGCGGGGGTGCCGCACCGGGACCGGCAGCCGCCGCGGGTGTCGCCTTCTTGTCTCCCTCACCGCAAGCAGCCAGCCACAACAGCAGAACGAACACGATCAGCTTCTTCATTTCAGCACTCCGAGTGCAACATCCAGTCCGGGATTATGCCGGATCAAAGAAGTGCCCCTTGATACGCACCGTCTTGCCACGGAACAGGGCAATAAGTTTGTCTTGCTGGTTGTGCACCTCGATGTCATAGACACCGGCACGTCCGCCCTGATGGCGGCGCTTGCCGGTGGCGGTCAGCACATCGTCCAGATGCGCCGGGGCGACGAAGTCGATGTCGGCGCTGCCGCCCACGGTACGAAAGTTTTCCGAATTGCAGGCGTAACCAAACCCGACGTCGGCAATAGCGAAGATGAAGCCACCATGACAAGTGCCATGCACATTCACCATGTCCTGGCGTACCGTCATACGCACCGTGGCGGTCCCCGGCCCAACCGAGACCACCTCCACACCCAACCCACGGGCAGCATGGTCATCGGCCCACATCAGGGCGGCGCACTTGTTAGCAATTTGCTGAGGGTTCATGCAGATTCCTTGCAAAGTAAGGTGGCTGCATTGTATGCGGCGGTCAGCCGTCAAGGTTTGGCGTTATCCTGCCAGCCTTCAAAAAGTCGGCGCTGGCGAGACGGCGCCCTACCCTACCCAGCCATGCCCAACACGAATTACGACATCCTCTCCGACGACACTCGGGCTATTGCCCATGCCATGGCACTTTTGTGGACCTGGCGACCGCGCACCATGATCGTTGAGCTACTGCGCCATCTCGATGCCAAAACGGGTAATCGCCGTTTTTCTCAGGAGGATGTCAAGACAGCCATCGCGCATCTGCAGCAAGTTGGCTGGGCGAGCGAACACCGCGCACGGCCCGGTTATTTTGCGCTGACCGAGCCGTTTCGCACCCACATGTATGCCCAGGTGCTCGAACGACACGCCGCCCAGCCACTGCGCGATGCCTTGTACCGCCAGGTCAACTTCAACCCCGAGCAGCTGAGGTATTACTGGCCGCTCTACGAAATCCCACCGACCGTCGCCATCGTGCGTCTCGCCATGCACACGGGCACCTCGGCGGCGATTCTCGGCAAGTGGAAAGATGCCATCAGCAGCCGCCTTGACTGGAATGCCATCTTCCAGGAGGCGATCCTCGAAGGCAGCTTCGACACCGGCCTGTTCGAACGCATCACCCCAGAGTGGCGCTGGGATACGATGTATATGGCCGTACAAACGGTCAGCATGGACTGGCGCCCCAATCTGCTGCCGATGGCGCGCTGGGGACTCGAACAGATCCTCGCCAAACCCGATGACAAACCCGGTTACCTCTCACTGCAGTTTGCCGAATGGTGTCTGCTGAGCGAGCAGAACACCAGCATGGATGCGCTGCTGGATGGCGACAGCAGTTGCTCCGCTGACGCCTTGCGTGCCGCCCGACTGATCCTGCAGGGCGAATGGGCCGCCGGCCAGACCGCTTACGAGGCCGCGTTGAAAAAACGCCAGGCAGAGGTCGGCGCCAAAAAACGGGTGTTCCCGGAAAGCCTCACCTGGTTCTACCCGCTCGCCCTGCTAGCGCAAGGCACGCCCAAGCATATCGAACTGGCGCGCAAATTCTGCATCAGCGAATCGGGGACGCGCACCCCGCCAACCCACGCCGGCTGGGGGCTATGGGCCCATGCCTGCGCGGTACGCCAGGGCGATGCGCCCCTCGACAAGCAAGCCTTCGATCTGGCGCACCATGACGGTCCGAACCTCGATATTGATACCCTCTGGGCGCTGCTCTTGCGTGCCTGGCTGGCCGACATGGCTCCCCTGCCCGCCTCGGGCAAAGAGCGCTTGCGCCACGACGATGTCGTCAAGCGCCTGCAGCGACAACTGCACGCTGTCGGCCTCACCTGGCTGGAAAATCAGGCTCACGCGGCGGATAGCGTACTGCGTGGCGAAGCGGTTGGCATCCCCTTCTTTGCCGGTGGCGGTCAGGAAGCCTGGCGCAATGTCCTCGACACCCTGCGTGCCCTCGCGGGCGAAGGGGGTGCCAGCACAGATCGTAGCGGCGAACAGGGCGAAACCCGACTAATCTGGGAAATCGTCCCCGGCAAAAAAGGCCAGCTCGAAGACATCCTGGCCCACGAGCAAAAACGCGGTGCGCGCGGCTGGAGCAAACCCAAGCCGGCCAGCCTCGGCAAGCTCGCCGGCAACACAACCCTGGCCCCCCATGACGTCAAGGTCACCCGTGCCATCAGGCAAAGTCGCCACCACGCCAAGAGCTATTTCGTCGAACTCTCCTCCGCCATCATGGCCCTTGTCGGCCATCCGCATGTCATGCTGACCGGTGCGCCTGACACCTTCATCGATGTCGTCGAGGGGTCGCCGCAGCTCGAAACCCTGCGCGAAACCGGCAAGGACGGCGAGCGCATCGTGTTGCGCATCAGCCCCCAGCCGCACCAAGACCCGAGCGACAGCGACCAATGGCGCTACAGCATGGAAGAAGCACAGCGACGCGATGCCGAGGCGCTGCGCTACATCCATGTGCAGCAGGAATCGACGCAGCGCCTCAAAGTGATTCGCCTGACTCCGGCACAGCGCCGCGCGGCGCAGCTCGTTTCCGGCAAGTTCAGCGTACCGGCCGCCGCGCAAAACGAGTTGCAGGATGCCCTGCGCGCACTGACCGGACACTTCAACGTGCATTCCGACGAGGCCGCCGCCGCACGCGAAGTCGCGGCCATCAAGACCCTGCGCGCCGAACTGTCGCCGGCCGGTGACGGGCTGTTGCTGCGCCTCATCGTCGCCCCGCTGGGACCGCTCGGCCCGCGGCTGATGCCGGGCCGCGGCCGCTCTCGCGTCATGGCCGCCATCGGTGGCGAGAGCGTGGGCGCCGAGCGCGAGCTGGCGACTGAAACTGCCCATCTCGATGCCGTACTTGATCGGCTCGACTTCCTCGCTCCGCCACAATCTTCCGACACGATCTGCGAATGGACGGTAGATGACCCCGAACTGGCGCTGGCCATGGTCGAAACCCTGCCGCAACTCCCCGCCATTGAAGCGATTGACTGGCCGCGTGGCAAGGCCGTGCGCGTGACCACCGTCGATCTCAAGCAGATGCAGGTCACGGTGAAGAGCGAGCGCGACTGGTTCCGCGTCGAGGGGCGCGTCGCGCTCGACGAAGGCCGCGTTTTTGCACTGCAGGAACTGCTGGCCGCCGCCGCGCAGAAAAGCCGCTTCATCGCACTCGGCGAAGGCCAGTATCTCGCCCTCTCGAAGGCGCTACGCGAGAAATTACAGGCGCTCGCCGCCGTCACGGAAAGCGACAAATCCGGACTCAAGGCCCCGGTCCTGGCGGCCGCCTGGCTCGACGAAACGCTCGATCAACTGATGGTGACCTTCGACAGCCAGTTCCAGTCGCGCATCGAGCGCCTGCGGCAGGCACAAGACGCCCAGCCGACGCTGCCCGCCACCCTGCAGGCCGAGCTGCGCCCCTATCAGGAAGACGGCTTTGCGTGGGCGTTGCGTCTCGCCGACGCCGGCTTCGGTGCCTGTCTCGCCGACGACATGGGCCTGGGCAAGACGCTGCAGGCGCTGGCCGTCATGCTGACGCGCGCCGCCGGCGGCCCCGCGCTGGTCATCGCCCCCACCTCGGTATGTGGCAACTGGCTGGCCGAAGCCGCACGCTTTGCGCCAACGCTGAATGCGCAGATTTATGGCGAAGGCGAACGCAAGGCGCTGATCGACGCCGCCGGGCCCGGCGATCTGGTCATCGCCTCCTACACGCTGATGCAGCAAGCAGGCGAGGATTTCGCGGCGCGCACCTGGCACACGCTCGTCGCCGATGAAGCGCAAGCTGTCAAGAACGCCACCGCCAAACGCAGCCAGGCGCTGTTCGACCTCCCCGCCGATTTTCGCCTTGCCCTCTCGGGTACGCCGGTGGAAAACCGCCTCTCCGATCTGTGGTCGATCATGCGCTTTTGCAATGCCGGTTTGCTCGGCACGCAAAACCGCTTTAATGAACGCTTCGTCAATCCCATCGAACGCGGCCGCGACCGCGAAGCGCAGCGCTTGCTGCGTCGCCTCATCGCGCCGTTTGTCCTGCGCCGCACCAAGGCGCAAGTGCTCGATGATCTGCCACCACGCACCGAGCTGATCCTTTCCGTGGTTCCCGAGGCTGACGAAGCCGCGCACTACGAAGCCCTGCGTCGCAACCTCGTCAGCGCCGCCGAAGCCCTCGATGCCAACGCCGGCCAGACCAAGCTGCACATCCTCGCCCAACTCACCAAGCTGCGCCGTGCCGCCTGCGATCCGCGCCTGGTCACGCCGGATCTCGGCTACGTCGGCGCCAAGGTGCGCGCTTTCGCCGAACTCGCTCAGGAACTCGCCGCCAACGGTCACAAGGCATTGGTGTTCAGCCAGTTTGTCGATTTCCTGAGTTTGCTGCGCGTGCCGCTCGACGCAGCCGGCATCGTCTACCAGTATCTCGACGGCAGCACACCGCCAGCCGAACGCACCAAGCGCGTCGCCGCCTTCCAGGCCGGCGCGGGCGATCTCTTCCTGATCAGCCTCAAGGCCGGCGGCTTCGGCCTCAACCTCACCGCTGCCGACTACGTCGTCATCACCGACCCGTGGTGGAACCCGGCCGCCGAGGACCAGGCCATGGGCCGTGCCCACCGTATCGGCCAGTTGCGGCCCGTGACGGTGTATCGACTGGTCAGCAAGGGCACGCTGGAAGAACGCATCATCGAGTTACACCACGACAAGCGCGCACTCGCCGAGGGCGTCCTGAGCGAAGGCGGCGAGGCAACCGCGCTGCCCTCAACCGAAGAACTGATCACGCTGTTGCGGGGATAGGGACAAAACATGAAAAAGTCGGCGCAGCCTCTTCGTGCCGCTTCCGGCCTGACGGCCTCCCTGCTGGCGGGACGGCATTTATTGTTGCTGCTGGCGCTGTTCACCCTGCGGGCCTTCGGCGCCGAACCGCCGCCGCTGCTGCTGGCCGCAAGCTGGCGCAGCGGGCTTGATGTCACGCAGTATCTGGTCAGCGAAAAGTACGATGGCGTGCGCGGCTACTGGGACGGCCAGCATTTGTGGACCCGCGCAGGGAATCCCATCCAGCCGCCCGCCTGGTTCGTCGCCGCCTTGCCGCCACAGCCGCTCGACGGCGAACTCTGGTTCGGACGCGGCCGCTTCGAGGAAACCTCGGCCGCCATCCGCCGCGAGATTCCGCGCGACGAAGAATGGCGGCAGATACGCTATCAGGTGTTCGAGCTGCCCGACGCACCCGGCACCTTCAGCGAGCGCGCCGAGCGCATCCGGCAGATCGTGACAGATGCAAACGTGCCCTGGCTGGTCGCCGTCGAGCAATTCCACCTGCCCGATGACAAAGCGCTGAATCGCCGCCTGCGCGAGGTCATCAAGGCCGGCGGCGAAGGTTTGATGCTGCATCGCGCCGCTGCGCCCTATGTCACCGGCCGCAGCGATGCGCTGCTCAAGCTGAAGCTCTGGCACGACGCCGAAGCCGTGGTGATCGGCCATCTGCCGGGAAAAGGCCGTCACGCCGGCCATCTCGGCGCCTTGCGGGTACGGGCGCCAGACGGCCGCGAATTCTCGCTCGGCACCGGCCTCAGCGACGCCCAGCGCCGCGACCCGCCGCCGCTGGGGGCGGCGGTGACGTATCGCTACCGCGAACTGACAGCAAAAGGGATGCCACGCTTCGCCAGCTTCTGGCGGGTGCGGACGGGGGAGTAAGGCTTACCAAATAAGCTTTGGAGATAACTGCAGGTCTACCCCGACTTTTTGCCTCGTCACTGCGCGGCGAGGACAACCAGATGCTCGGCACGGGCGCCGGGAACCGTTTCATGCCGCAGCCTTGCGTCCAGAGTGACGAAGCGGCCGCCTTTGCGGACGGCCAGACCGAGCAGGTAGGCGTCGGTTATCTGGCGGTGGCCAGTAATTTTTCCCCAATCGACGCTACCGGACGCCAGCAGGCTGTGTGCGTCGGGCCAGAAATCGTGGTCGGGATGTGCGCAGGCTTCGGCAAGTCGTTCAGCCACGGCAACCGCCGGCAATGGATTGGGGTATGCCGGTTGCGCCATGATGCGAATGCAGCCATTTTGCGTGAGCGGACAGGAGGCCCAGCCGTGGCTGGCTTCGCGCGTCAGCCAGGCGAGGGCCGTGCTGTGGTGGAGATGGCTGGCGTCGAGGAGCGCTATCAGGACGTTGACATCGAACAGTGCGCGCATCTGCCGTCAGATGCCTTCCGTGTCGCGCAGCTTGTCGATAGCCTCGTCGGTCACGATACTGCCGCGCACGGGAAACGGGCGGAATCCGGCAACCACAGGCGACTGGGCGTCGGCCAGCATGCTCTTCCCTGAAATCGCCTCGCGCAGCATGCGTGAGACGATTTTTCCGATGGCAAGGTTCTGTTGGCGTGCCAGCTCCTTGGCGGCAGTGAGTACGTCGTTGTCGATATCCAGTGTGGTTCGCATGGCATCCCTCCGATTGGCATCATGATGCTACCACATCATGATGCGATAACTTCAGCGTTTCAGCTTGGAGAACGCCGCCGCCATGGCACCACCGGCCGGCTCAGGCTGGCGTTGCTGTTGATGGCGCTGAATGTCACGCGGGCTTGCCGTCTTGCCAGCGCCGACTTTTTCGGTTTTCTTGACCTCGTCGGTCAGGCGCATGGTCAGCGCAATCCGTTTGCGCGGCACATCCACTTCCAGCACTTTGACCTTCACCACATCGCCGGCCTTGACCACGCTGTGCGGGTCTTTGACGAAGGTATTGGAGAGCGCCGAGATATGCACCAGACCATCCTGATGCACGCCGATATCGACGAAGGCGCCGAAGTTGGTGACGTTGGTGATGACGCCTTCAAGCTGCATGCCGGGTTCGAGATCCTTGAGATCCTCGACGCCCTCGCGGAAGGTGGCCGCCTTGAACTCGGGACGCGGATCGCGGCCGGGCTTTTCCAGTTCCTTGAGGATGTCCTGCACGGTCGGCAGACCGAAGCGTTCGTCGGTGTACTTTTCGGCCTTGAGCGACTTGACCACGCGGCTGTCGCCGATGATGTCCTTCACGCTCTTTTTGATGTCGGCGAGGATGCGTTCGACCACCGGGTAAGCTTCCGGGTGCACCGCCGAGGCATCGAGCGGGTTCTCGCTGCCATTCACGCGCAGGAAGCCCGCCGCCTGCTCGAAGGTCTTGTCGCCGAGGCGTGGCACCTTTTTCAGCGCGGCCCGCGAGGGGAAGGCCCCGTTGCTATCGCGATAGCTGACGATGTTCGCCGCCAGCGTCGAATTCAGCCCCGAGATGCGCGCCAGCAGCGCCGCCGACGCGGTATTCACATCAACGCCGACCGAGTTCACGCAATCCTCGACCACGGCATCGAGACTCTTCGCCAGTTTGCTTTGATTGACATCGTGCTGGTATTGGCCGACGCCGATGCTTTTCGGGTCGATCTTCACCAGCTCCGCCAGCGGGTCTTGCAGGCGACGGGCAATCGACACGGCGCCGCGCAGGCTCACATCCAGCGTAGGAAACTCGCGCGCCGCCAGCTCCGAGGCCGAATAGACCGAGGCGCCCGCTTCGGAAACGACGATCTTGGTCAGCCTCAATTCCGGGTAACGCTTCATCAGGTCGCCGGCCAGTTTGTCGGTCTCGCGGCTGGCGGTGCCGTTGCCGATGGCGATCAGGTCGGCATGGTGCTTCTGCGCCAACTGGCGCAACGCGGCGATGCTCACTTCCCAGTCGCGGCGTGGTTCATGCGGGTAGATGGTATCGGTATCGAGCAGCTTGCCGGTAGCATCGACGACCGCCACCTTGACGCCGGTACGGATGCCGGGGTCGAGGCCGATCACGGTTTTCGGGCCGGCCGGCGCGGCCAGCAACAGATCGTGCAGATTGCGGGCGAAGACGTGGATCGCTTCTACCTCGGCGCGCTCACGCAAGGCGCCCATCAGTTCGGTTTCGAGATGCAGCGAGAGCTTCACCAGCCAGGTCCAGCGCACCGTTTCGTTGAGCCATTTGTCGGCCGCACGGCCCTTGTCTTCGATGCCGACATGGCGTGTGACCATGCTGATGCATGGCGACGCCCCGGGCGGATCGGCCAACTCGGGATCGGTTTTGAGGGCCACGCGCAACACATCCTCGTTGCGGCCACGGAACATCGCCAGCGCGCGGTGTGAGGGCACTTGCTTCAGTGGCTCGCTGAACTCGAACCAGTCGCGGAACTTGGCCCCGGCTTCTTCCTTGCCCGCGACCACGCTCGACACGATGATGGCGTGCTCGTTGAGGTAGTTGCGCAGCTTGGCCAGCAGCCCGGCATCTTCGGCGAAGCGCTCCATGAGAATCTGGCGCGCACCGTCGAGCGCGGCCTTGACATCGGGCACATGCAGCTCGGGCGGTTCCTTATCGGGATGAACGAACTTGGCCGCCTCCTCTTCGGGGTTCAGCGTCGGGTCGTCATACAGCGCGTCGGCCAGCGGTTCCAGCCCCGCCTCACGGGCGATCTGCGCCTTGGTGCGACGCTTCTGCTTGTAGGGCAGATAAAGGTCTTCGAGGCGCTGCTTGGTCTCAGCGGCCTCGACGTCGGCACGCAGTTCCGGCGTCAGCTTGCCCTGCTCGTCAATGCTGGCGATGATCGCGGCACGCCGGTCTTCCAGTTCGCGCAGATAGCCGAGGCGCTCCTCCAGGTTGCGCAACTGCGTGTCGTCGAGGTTGCCGGTTACTTCTTTACGGTAGCGGGCGATGAAGGGCACGGTGGACCCATCGTCGAGCAGTTGGACAGCGGCGGCGACCTGATTGGGGTGAACACCGAGTTCGGTGGCAATACGGGATTCGATAGACGGAAGCATGAGCGGCAAGGGAAAAAGAAAGGCGCGCACACTACCCGAAGCGCCGGGCATGCGCAATCGTGGTTTCAATGACAGCGGGTCAAAAATCTTGTGGAGAACTGAGGCGCAACTCTTTCAGCAGTGCCTGGGCCGCCTTGAAATCAAACTGGCGAATCTGTTCCAGCAGCGCGTCGCAGCGCGCCCCGAAGGCGGCACGCAAGCTGGGCGCATGCGTCTGCATCAGCGTCGCTGCGGTGAAATCACCATCGACCAGACGCGCGTCGAGTTGATCGAGAATTTCCTGCAGGGCCTCCGGCGAGGGCATCTCACCCACCGGTTTGGCAAAAGTCGGCGCTGGCAGGACGGCAGCCAAAGCCACGAATTCGTGACGCAAGGCTTCCAGATCGGCGCGGACCGCCATTTCCACGCCCGGGGCATCGTCACGCAACGCGAATTCCACCCGCTTGGCGATCTCGGCCAGTGCATCGGCGCCCAGCGTCGCCGCCGCGCCCTTCAGGCTGTGCGCCTGGCGTACCGCATCGGTCAGGGCGCCCTTCTCAATGTTTTCGATGATCAGCGTGGTGTCATCCACATGCCCGGCGATAAAGCGCCGCAACAAATCGAGGTAGCGATCAGCCTTGCCGCGCACTGCGGCCAGACCGCGTGTGACATTCAGACCGGGATAGCCGGTCAAACGCGTCAACAAGACCTGATTGGCCTCATCAACCCCCGCATCCACCTGCACCGCTGCAGGCGGGACGGGAATAGATGCCTGGCCCTCCAGGCTGGCGTCAGGCGACTTTTCCGGTAGCCATTTGAGCAAGGTGCCATACAGTGCATCCGGCTCGACCGGCTTGGGAATGAAATCGTTCATCCCGGCCTGCTCGCAGGCCTGCCGGTCCTCATCGAACGCATTCGCCGTCATGGCGAGAATGGCAATCTTGCCGCCGCCCGGCAGGCTACGAATCGCCTGTGTCGCCTCCAGACCATCGAGTCGCGGCATTTGCACATCCATCAAAATGACGTCATAACGATGCTGCTTGACCTTGTCGAGCGCCTCCTGGCCATCGGCGGCGGTATCGACCGCCAGCCCGACGCCGTGCAGCAGTTCCAGGGCCACCTCGCGATTGATCGAATTGTCTTCGGCCAGCAGCAGGCGGTATGCGCCACTGCGACTACGCAAAGCCTGTTCGGTAGCCGCCACATCCGGTGCCTGCGTCTGCGGCAGAATGCCGTGACCCAGTTGGACGCGTGCCGAAAACCAGAACGTACTGCCCTGTCCCTCCGTACTTTCGGCACCGACCTCGCCACCCATTAACTCGGCAATGCGCCGGGTGATCACCAGCCCCAGCCCGGTGCCGCCATACTTGCGTGTCGTCGAGGTATCGACCTGCTCGAAGGCTTGAAACAGACGCGTCAGATTTTCCGGCGGGACACCGATCCCTTCGTCGCTGACCTCGAAGCGCACCAGTAGCCCCGACTCATCCTCGGCAAGCAGCCGTGCCGCCAGTCGAATCGTGCCGCGTGTGCTGAACTTGATTGCATTGCTCGCAAAATTGAGCATTGCCTGGCGCAGACGCGTTGCATCGCCGCGCAGCCAGGGCGGGACACTGTCGTCGTCCACCACGACGGTCAAGCCCTTGCTTTGGGCCTCGTCGGCAATCAGCGAACGCACATGATCGAGCACCGAAGACAGGGCAAAGTCGCGCTGCTCCAGTTCGAGCTTGCCGGCCTCGATCTTCGAAATATCGAGAATGTCGTTGATCACCGAAAGCAAATGGCGCCCGGCACCCTCGATCTTGCCGAGCCGTTCCTGTTGTTCGGACGTGGCCCCGCTGCGCATCAGGTGTGCCAAACCAAGGATCGCGTTCATCGGCGTACGGATCTCGTGCGACATGTTGGCGAGGAACGTGCTCTTGGCGCGGTTGGCCGCCTCGGCGACATCACGCGCCTGGGCCAGTTCATGGGTCCGCTGGACGACCAGTCCCTCAAGATTTTCGCGGTAGCCGGCCAGCTCCAGATCATTGCGCTTGCGCTCGGTGATGTCGCGATTGGTTGCCCGGCGCCCGAGAAACGTACCGTCCTCGCGCTCTACCTTATGGCAGATATGCTCGATCCAGCACTCTTCGCCAGCGCGGGTATGAATGCGAAACTCAAGAGACGTGCTCTCAGTATCGGTCTGCGCATCAATCTGGCTGAAATGCCCGACAACCTGTGCGCGGTCATCTGGATGAATGATGCGTCCCATCAAGCTTGGGTCGGCAACGAACTCCTCGGCCTTGTAGCCAGTAATCCGCTCACAAGCCGGCGACACATAGCGATAGACACCATCAGGCCCCAGCCAGACTTCCCAATCGTAGGTGAAGTCGGCGAAGGTGCGGTACTTTTCTTCGGCCTCACGTAATGCCTCGCGGTCACGCCGGTGCAGGATGCTGCGCACTTCGCTGGAGATCACGACCGCCATGTGCTTGAAGAATATTGGCAGGTACTCGCGCAGGCGCGCCCCCGAAAAATGAAGATTTTCGAGCTTGACCACGCCCACCAACTCATCACCAGCCAGCAAGGGAAAGGTCCAGGTCCACGCGCATGGAATTACGCCTTCGCGCAACATGGCGCTCTCCGCACCGAGCGCCTCCTCGATAAACTGACGCGATTCAGCAGCCTGTCTTGCCAGCACATCATCAAGTTCCGTGACCGACCGTTGCGGATCAAGAAACTCGGTATAGCGAATCTCGTCACCCAGCCAATACCAAAGACGGATATTGGTCCCACCAATCGTCTCGACGATGCTGTTGAGCAGCCCGGTAAGCATCGGCCCCAATCCCGGCGAGGGATTGAGTTGCTCGGTCAGTCGCACGATCAACTGCAGATAAGACTTCTCCTCTGCCATGCGCTTGTTGCGCTTGCGCAAAGCCGCCAGTTCATCCTGCAAGACCTGCAGTTCAGAAGGATCGTTCAATTCAGTTCAACTCTGTTGTTCGCGCTCGGCAATCGACTCGGCCAACACGGTTTCGAGATGCGACAGATCGGTATCCATCCACTCCAGCGGCAGATCGACAAAACGTGCCGCCGCCTCGGCCGCCGCCGTGAAATCGGTCGAGCACGGCGTACGGATCGCAACCATCTTTTTATGGCTACCGTGAAAAATCTCGCGCACCACGGCGAGGTTGGTACCAAAGCATTCGGTAATCATCGGCTCCCAGGTCAGCGCCCAGTCTTCAAGAAGAAAGTAGGCGCCATTGCTAAGCTCCTCCATGAATTTCTCGTAGCCGATCAGCATGACAATGCAGTTCTGCCCATGCGTGCGGCAGGTGTGATGCTTCTCAAGCAACTGATCCATGCGCGGGTGGCAGGCGCCGTAGAACACAATCGTGCGCTTACCCGCCGCTTCTTCTTGCTTCAGGCCCCCGTCGAGCTCCTTGTGCAACTGGTCGAAATAATTGTGCAGGGCCGAATGCAACCAGTGCGTCTCGATCTGCCAGCCATGCTTCTTGATGAGGTAGTCGACCTCGTTATGCAAGATGCCGCAACCAATCAGGGAAATCGGGGCGTTCATGGCAAGGCTCCATATTCAAATGCTGCGTCGAGCATCACTTTGATATTGGCTTCGGGAATCGCCATCGGCATCACGCCGGTGCCAAACAGGAAGTGGCCGCCAGGCTTGCCAATTTCACACATGCGCTTCACCTCGGCACGGGTTTCCTCCGGTGTCCAGTGGATCAGCTTGATGTCGTCGATCACGCCGCAGGTCAGTCCCTTGCCGCCGTGCTGCGACAGCCGATTTTGTATCGTCGACTTGGCCACGGCAAGATCGGCCAGCGGGCTGATGTAGTGGATCGCAATATCCAGCTCGTCCATCACCGCCGGAATCACCTCGTTGAACGGCGCCATGCCGCAGTAGTAGACGATGCCGCCGACGCCGCCCGGCGCCAGATCGCGCTTCATCCACGGCATCGAAAAGGACTCGAAGCGCTTCTTGCCGACAAAATAATGCGTACCGAAGGGCGTCGAATAGACCAGCACATTCGCCCCCGCCGCACGGTAGGCCGCCACTTCCTGCTGGAAAAACTGCGAACACAAATCGAGCAGGTGGTCGCGCAGATCGGCCGGCCCGGTCATCAGCAGTTCCATCCACTTGTCCATGCCCATCAACAACGCCGGCAGCGAGGTGGACGCCGTGAGATAAGCGCAAATCGGATGGGTCGCGCCGACTTCCTCGCGCAGGATTTTCAGGCAGGTCGCGGTTTCGGCCCAGGCGGGGTGGGCGGTAATGTCGGCCGGCACCTGCAGTTTGGCAATGTCGTCCCAGGACTTGATGACATAGTCGCCGACATTCGGCGAACCATCTTCCGCATACAGGATGTTGTCGCAACCGAAAAACTCCGCTTCTTTGCCGACATAGAACAGGCCCCAGACGTTATCGTGGCCGAAGCGCCGGTTCATCTTGAGTTGGCCGGCCGCGACATGCTCGCCCTTGCGGTAATACTCCCGCTGGCTCATACCCAGTTCGCGCGCGCCCTGATCGAGCAGGTTGCAGAAGATCGGGATGCGCGGTGCCGGTGTGCCGTTGATGGCGGCGACCAGAATATCGAGCGGCGTCATGATGCTTTTCCCGCACGAATCAGGTCGACAATCATCTTGCCAGCCGCAATGCCGTCGGCCGCCCAGCCATCCGCGCCGACAGTCTTGTACAGCTCATTGTCGAAGCGATAGGGCGCCCCGCCCACCACGATCTTGATTTTGTCCTCAAGGCCCTGCTCCTTGAGCAAGGCACGCACCTTGCGCGCGCCGTTTTCGCCGGTTGCGGTATGCACCATCATCGCCGAGATGGCGATCACATCCGCACCATAGTTCAGCGCCTCGGCAACAAATTTTTCCGCCGGCACATTGACGCCCAGATCAAGCACCTCGACCATCAGCGCCTTGAGACAGCCCATCACGATGCGCTTGCCGAGGGAATGCAGATCACCGGCCGCCGTACCGATCACCACGCGGCCGATGATTTCCGGCGGATGCGCAAACTTCAGCAGCATCTTCTCGGTGACTTCGGCGGCAATCTGCGCCGTCATGAAGTGCTGGGCGAGATTGGCATCCGGGTCGCGGGTGATGTCGGACATCATCTCCTCAACGGCCGGAATCACCACCTTGAACACCACGTCTTCGGCAGTCAGGCCGTTAGCCAGCGCATTGTTCACGACCTCAAAAGCCGCATCCTTGTCGGTCTCGAAAACGGCATCGTTGTAGTCTTTGATAATGCGGTCCAGCATGGCTGCCTCCCTAGGCACGCTTATTTATGTCGATCGGCCGCAAACGCAGATGATCGATATATCTGTCATCATAGTCCGAAACTTGCGAAAGGTTGATGGCTGCCACGCGCTCCCCCAAGGCCGCAAACACCGCCGCCCCCGCCGGCAACAGCAGGCCGATCTCGGCGCCGGCCAGGCTGGCATCGGCAAACAGTTCGATGCGCGCCGGGTCGAGCGGCGGCAGCAGCCCGATGGCCTGGGCATTCGCAATATCGAGCCGATGGCCGAAGGCGCCGCAGACGCACAATCGCTGGATATCGCTCCAGCCCATGCCGGCACGTTGCAGCAGGGCAGCCATCGCCGCCGCCGTCGCCGCCTTGGCACGCTGAAAGGTATCAATGTCCTGGCTGAACAGCGCGGTGCGCGGGTTGGCCGAATCGAGCAGGAAGCCATCCGGCCCCGGCGACACGGCGAAGCGCCCCGAGGGTTTGATCTGCCCTGTCGCCAGCAGCACGGCGACGGCATCCACCAGCCCGGAACCACAAAACCCGCGTGCCGGGGCGCCTGCAACCGTTTCGAATGAAATGTCGGCGCTCGCAGGATGAAATGCCCCGCATGGGGTACGGCACACCCGATGAATCGCGCCCGTCTCCGCCGCCATGCCATTGCGCAAGCCCACGCCTTCAAACGCCGGCCCACCGGGCACCGCCGTGACATGCAGGCGCGTGCCATCCCACAGCGCAATCTCGGTATTGGTCCCCACATCGAGCAGCAGCGCGCCGGCCGCCCCCTCCGTCAGTCGCGTCGCGACCAGATCGGCCAGCAAATCAGAACCGATAAAACCGGCGACGGCATCGACCAGATGGATCGCCGCATGCGGCATGAACCACTGCGCCTGAAACGCGGCCCGGTCAGCCGGCTGGCAATCGATGCGGCCAGCCCAATGGTCTGGGTTGAGCAAGGTATCGCCGCCACGACCGGAGAGCAGCGCCAGCATCGCCGTGTTGCCGACAACAATGACTTCGCCGATCTCCTTGAGCATCGGCGTCACCTCACCCACGTCGCGCTTGAGAATATCGCGCACCGCCTGCACGATGGCCGTGCGCGCCAGCTTCGCCAGTTCGTCCGCCCGCGCCGGATTGCCATGCGCGGCTGACAGTCGATTCAATACATCCGCGCCAAACGTCCCCTGCGGGTTTGGCCCACGACGCGTGGCAATCCGTTGCCCGGTTTTGCGATTCCACAGCGCGAGGCGGATGTGCGTGGTGCCCAGATCAACCGCCACCCCGTAGACATGCTGTGCCAATTCAGGCAGCGCACCGGGCGCGGCAATCAACTCCTCGGGCGGAATGCTGCGCCACTGCGAAGGCGGCGCCGGATCGTCGATGCGCACCACGGCATCGCCCTGCAAGCGCATCTGGCAGGCCAACCGCGCGCCTTGCTGGCGCTCAACCGCCAGCAGCTTCATGTATTCCGCGGTGGTCGGCGGACTGACCGCCCCACCGACCAGCGTCACACCACAAGCGCCACAGCCACCGCTGCCCCCGCAGGCGGCACGCACACGCAACTCGGTGAGATCAAGCGCATCGCGCACCGAAGTGCCCAAGGGCACCTGAAACACCTGATCACCCGACGGCGTCTGGACGCTCAGGCGAACTAGGGAGACTGAGGGGGCATCCATCGCAGCAGCGTTTCGTAGAGATGGGCAGGCACAACCGGCTTGGCGATATGGTCATCCATGCCGGCATCCAGACAGACCTGACGGTCTTCATCAAACGCATTGGCGGTCATCGCCAGGATGGGAATCTGGCCGTAGCCAGGCAATGCCCGGATGGCCCGCGTGGCATCCACACCATTCAGTTTCGGCATCTGGATATCCATCAGGATCAGCGCGTAGCGGTTCTGGCGCGCCAGCGCCACAGCTTCCAGCCCATCCTCGGCTAGGTCGACCTGCAGTCCGGCCTCTTCCAGCAAGCCGCTGGACACTTCCTGGTTGATCGGCTCATCCTCCGCCAGCAGAACGCGGATGCCGGCGAATTGCGTCTTCAGCTGGGCCTCTGCCGTGTTCTGTGCAAAAGTCGGCGCTGGCGAGACGGCGGCATTGACCGCTGATGCCCTGCCCAGGCGAATGGTGAACCAGAACGTGCTGCCCTGTCCCACGGCGCTCTCGACACCGATCTCGCCGCCCATCATCCTCACCAGGCGCTTGCTGATCGCCAGCCCCAACCCCGTGCCGCCATACTTGCGCGTCATCGAACCATCGGCCTGCTCAAAGGCGGTGAACAGACGTTTCTGATCTTCCGCCGCAATGCCGATGCCGCTATCCTGGACCTCGCAACGCAGCAGCACGTCATGGGCATTCTCTTCGATCATTCTGGTGCGCACCGTGATCGATCCCTGTTCGGTGAATTTGATGGCGTTGCCGGTCAAGTTGAGAAGGACTTGCCCAAGACGCAGGGGATCACCCACAAATTCATGATGCGTAAGCGCCGGCGCAAGCTCAATACGCAAGCTGAGACCTTTGTCCTGGATCTTTTGTGCGAACAGGCTGGCCAGGTTCTCCAGCACCTCGCCGAAATTGAAGCTCACCTGATCGAGGGTGAGTCGCTCGGCCTCGATCTTCGAGATATCGAGAATGTCGTTGATGATGTGCAGCAGGTTCTTTGCAGATTGATGCGCCTTGAGCAACTGCTCCTTCTGTTTGGCATCGGTAATCCGTCGCGCGACCAGATCAATCATGCCCATGACGCCATTCATCGGCGTCCGCAGCTCGTGGCTCATGTTGGCCAGGAAGGTGCTCTTGGCGCGGTTGGCGGCTTCGGCGGCCTCCTTGGCAACCGACAGCGCGGCGGTACGTTCCTCGACCAGGGTTTCAAGATGATGCTGGTACTTCTGCAGTTCAGCTTGTTGGCGCTCCAGGCTATCCAGCATGGCATTGAACTGACGTGCCAGTCGGGCGGCCTCGTCATTGCCGGTCATAGCGACGCGCATGGACGTATCGCCCGCTTCCACCGCATCGGCCACCTGTTGAATGGCGTGCAACCGGCGCGTCAGGTAACGGCCAACCCACAGTGCCACCAGGCTGCTCAGCACGATGGCCAACAGCACGTAAGCCAGGGCATCGCGTGCCATCCCGGTCAATTGGGATTGAAACGATGCATGGCCCAAACCGATGCGCACCCAACCAATCGTTTTCCCGCCCATCAGGATGGGGTTGGCAATGTCGACCAGAACGTCATCCTGGCGCAGCACCTGCAGTTCGGCGACTTGCGGCAGATCGCTCAGATACAGGCCGCGCCGGTTCGCCTCGTGATGGGCGATGACCAAACCGCTCGGATCCAGCACAATGGCGAAGCGCAGGTCGGGGTAGGAGGCCAGTCCGGCAACGATTTCCTGCAAGCCGGCGAAATCACGCGAGGCAACCCATACCGCAGACGAGGTGGCCACACTGCGTGCCAGGGATGCCGCCTGACCAACTTGTTGCAGATTGATTGCCTGATAGTGGCGACGCGTCATATCCACGACAAAAAACGACATCACCAAGGTAACGGCGCCAATCATGCCGACCGTCACTTGTCGGCGCAAGGTGCCGGCGAGAAAGTGCTGCAGATGCTTGAACACTTATTTGTTTTCCACCGGCCGTACAGCCTTCTCGAAGGTCGCGACGTAATCCCGTACCTGGTCGTAAGTGGCATTGTCGGCGGCATGGAAACGCGCGGTCGCCATGCCGGCAAGGATCGCCCTGCCCTCCGGCACGGTAGCCAGATCGAGCAGGATCTGACGAATTTTTTCGCTGATGGCGGCGGGCACATCGTCACGCACCATCAGCGAGTTATTCAGCAGCGAAGGGGTTTCCCAGATCACCTGAAGTTGTGCTGCTTGCTCCGGATGGTCCTTCTCGAACAGGCGCCACGGCGGTGGCCAAGTGGCCGCCGCTGCTGACTGGCCCAGATAGGCATTCATGATCGAAGACTCCTGCGAACCGACGTAGACGTTCTGGATGTCCTTCATGACATCGATACCGTTCTGGTGCAGAAAATATTGCGGCATGATGCAGGCCGCCAGCGCCGTGGGCGACGGATAGCTGACGACCTTGCCCTTGAGGTCGGCGGGTGTCTTGATCCCGCTATCCTTGCGCACAATGAAAATCCCCTTGAAGTCTTCGGCATTGCCCGCCATGGCGATAACGCGATAGCCAACCTTGATCGATTCGAGGGTCTGCCAAGGGTTAGGCAGAAGCATTTCCGGCGCGCGGGCACGAAACTTTTGCTCATACGCCTGATAGTCACGCGAGGCTTCCAGTTCAATGCGTACGCCCGTTAGCTGACGGTTCAGGTGGTCAATCAGCGGCTGATAGGCTGCGGCGAGCTTTTGCGGGTTATGCAGCGGATGAATCGCCAGGCGATAGGTCAGCGGTGCGGCCGTCGCCGGCGCACTACCGTATTGCAAATCAGGGGGCGCTGCCGGGCGGTCGCAGCCCAACAACAACAGGGAAGTAATAAGGGCGATCAATGATTTCATCCTGATGCTCCGGTTCAAGCTGCACGCGCCAGCCACCTCAACAAGGTTTCGTAAAGATGGGGCGGATCAATCGGCTTGGGAAGGTGGTCGTTCATCCCGGCCGCCAGGCAAGCCTGGCGATCTTCTTCAAAGGCATTCGCCGTCATCGCCAGAATCGGCGTGGCGCTATTGAGCGAATCGGCACGAATCTGTTGCGTCGCCTCGACGCCATTCAGGTTCGGCAGCTGCATGTCCATCAGGATCAGCGCATAGCGCTGCTGACGCGCCAGCGCGACCGCCTCGACGCCATCATTCGCCACATCCACCGCCATCCCGCAGTCCTCCAGCAAGCCACGCGAGACTTCCTGGTTGATCGGCTCATCCTCGACCAGCAGCACCCGGGTGCCGGCATATTCGTCGAGCAAGCGCTCATCGGCCGAGTGGTTTGAAAAAGTCGACGCTGGCGCGACGGCATGCGCACGCGTCTCCTTGTCGATCCAGACGGCAAACCAGAAGGTACTGCCCTGCCCGACGACGCTGGTGACGCCGATCTCGCCGCCCATCATCTCGACCAGGCGCTTGCTGATCGCCAGCCCCAGCCCCGTGCCGCCATACTTGCGCGTCATCGAACCATCAGCCTGCTCGAAGGCGCGGAACAGGCGTTGCTGATCTTCGGGCGTAATGCCGATGCCCGTATCCTGCACTTCCCAGCGCAACAATACCCGATCTGCCAGCGACTCGACCTGCTGCGCACGCAGGGTAATCGTGCCCTGCTCGGTAAATTTCAGCGCATTGCCGACCAGATTGAGCAAGACCTGACCGAGACGGAAGGGATCGCCCACCAGCGTCAATGCTGGCAGGCCGGCCGGCAAATCCAGGAGCAGACGCACGCCCTTCTCTGCCGCCTTGTGGCCGGTCATGCTGAGGACGTTTTCAAGCACGGCGCCGAGCCGGAAATCCACCCGTTCCAGCACCAGTCGTTCGGCCTCGATCTTCGAGATGTCGAGAATGTCATTCACCACCGCCAGCAGATGCTGCGAGGCCTGGTCGATCTTGCTCAACTGGTCGCGCAAGTGCGGATCGTCGGTGTGGCGCAGCGCCAGCCCGGTCATGCCGATGATGCCGTTCATCGGTGTGCGCAACTCGTGCGACATATTGGAGAGGAAGGTGCTCTTGGCCCGACTGGCGGCCTCGGCCGCATCGCGCGCGGCGGCCAGGTCGCGATTGGTCTGCATCTCCTGCCGCCGCACCTGCCAGTGATGACGCAGGGTATAGGCCAACCCGAGCAGCACGAGCAACACGAAGCTGCAGGAAACCATCGCTGTCACCCGCCACTCGGCAAGGTAGTCTGGCGTGGCGCGACCGGCAAAAACGACAAAAGGATAATTGGTCAGTTGATCGAAGACATAAAGACGTTCCTGATGATCCGCCTGCGCCGTCATGCGCAGCGCACCCCTGCGCTGTCCGGACTGCATCAACCGCAATATCGGATGATCGGGACGGAGTTTTTCGTTAAGCTGCCCCTGAAGTTCCGGCCAACGCGCGACTAGCGCGCCATCTTCGGCGCGACGTAGCGCCATCGCGCCGCCTTTTCCCACGTCCAGCGACGCGAATAACTCACTGTAGTAACGCATCTTGAGCGCACCAACCACCACGCCCAAAAAGCGTCCCTGTGGGTTGACAATCGCCTTGGCGATGACCACCACCGGATCGAAGGTCTGCCTGCCGGTAATCGCCTCGGAAAAATGCAGCGCTTGCTGTGGGGCGGCCTTCGCCGCCTGAAAGTAGGCCCGATCCGCCACGCTATAGACCGGCGTGACCTTGCCGCTGTTGTAGAGACTGTTGCCCTCGGCATCAAAGACGCGATAGGAACTCACCTCGTCAAAGAAGGCGACACGCTCATCGAGATCGCGCTGCACCTGAGCAGCATAGCGCGGCACATGGGAAAGTTGCAGGGCCTCGGCGGGCAGGTATAAGGTCAGCTGCCCAAGGTCGGCTTCGATCCGCCGCAAAGAGGCATCGACACTGACATTGACTGAGGCCACCATGTTCATCATGGCCACTTCGACAGACTCGATGGTCTGGCGATAAGTGTTCACCAAAAAGAACGTCAGCAGCAACACAATACTCACTGTCACGGCGATGAAGGCGCGCACATAGGTCTTGCTCGACAAGGTTTCAACCGTCTTGTTTGTTTTCATCCGATTCTCCAGCGCTGTCAAGCCAGCGCAGTATCACATCGTACAAACGGGCCGCTTCAATCGGCTTGGCAATGTGGTCGTTCATCCCGGCTGCCAGACAAGTCTGGCGATCTTCTTCAAAGGCATTCGCGGTCATGGCCAGAATGGCTGTTGCGGTATTCAGTGAATTGGCACGAATCTCCCGAGTCGCTTCGATGCCATTCATATTTGGCATCTGTATGTCCATCAGGATCAGTGCATAGCGATGCTGGCGCGCCAGCGCGACCGCCTCGACGCCATCATTAGCCACATCCACCGCCAGCCCGCCATCCTCAAGCAAGCTACGCGAAACTTCCTGGTTGATCGGCTCATCTTCGGCAAGCAGCACATGTGCCCCGGCATATCGTTCGCGCAAGCGTCGCTCGGCAGTGTCGCCTGAAAATGTCGGCGCTGGCGGGACGGCATCCGCCGACGCATCCGTTTTATTCAGCCGCACGGTGAACCAGAACGTGCTGCCCTGCTCCGCCACGCTGTCGACGCCGACCTCGCCGCCCATCATTTCGACCAGGCGCTTGCTGATCGCCAGTCCCAGCCCCGTGCCGCCATACTTGCGCGTCATCGAACCATCAGCCTGCTCGAAAGCAGTGAACAGACGCGCCTGCTGTTCCGGGCTAATGCCGATCCCGGTGTCGCGCACCTCCCAACGTAGCAGCACACTATCCGCTTGCTCCTCGATGCAATCCGCATGCAGTGTCACACTGCCGAACTCGGTGAACTTGACCGCATTGCCGACAAAATTGATCAGCACCTGACCAAGGCGCAGGGCATCGCCGACGAAGTGGCGAGCGGGCAGTCCAGCCGCCATCTCGATGCGCAACTTGAGCCCCTTTTCCGTCACCTTGGCGCCCATCAGGCTCACCAGATTTTCCAGCATCGCGCCGATCGTGAAAGACGTGTGCTCAAGCGTCAGGCGCTCCGCCTCAATCTTGGAAATATCGAGAATATTGTTGAGGACGCCAAGCAGATGTTGCGAGGCGGTACTGATCTTGGCGAGGCGGTCGATGATCAGCGGATCGTGGGTCTGGCGCTGCACTAATGCCGTCATGCCCATGATGGCATTCATCGGCGTGCGCAATTCGTGCGACATGTTGGAGAGGAAGGTACTCTTGGCGCGATTGGCTGCCTCGGCGGCCTGTTTGGCCTCGTTCAGTTCTGCCGTACGGCTGGCCACCTCTGCCTCAAGCTGATCGCGGTGGAGCGCCAGTTCGGCCTCGCGTGCCTGGATGCGCGCCGCCATCGTGTTCAGCGTCACGGCCAGATCGTCCAGTTCGTTACCGGCATCGAGCGCTTCAATCGGCACGTATTCCCCCTTGCGAACCGCGTCGACGCCGCTCATCAGCCGTTGCACCGGCAGCGTCAGATGACGCCGCAGATAGAGGAATCCAACGCTCATCACCAGTAGCGTCATGCCCACCAGACTCAAGGTCAGGGCACCCAGCAGCGGCACACCGGGAATCGCCATCTTGACCTCTGTCGGCAACTCGGCCAGACGGATCTGGGCACTGACACCAGTCACCAGCAGGGCATTGATCGCGGCGGCAGCCCGCCCCGAGATATGACCATATTCGATGGTGCCTAGCCAGTCCGGGAGCGCTTCCGGCTCCCCGGAATAAGTCACCGGGACAAACGCGCCGGCGGGCATGCCCTCAGAACGAACCTCGCCATTGCCCAGCGTGGCAAAAGCGAAACCGCGCCGCGCTTCCAGTGCATCGAGCTGTTCGGCACGCAAGCAATCGCCGAGAACCAGGTATCCCATCGGCTTGCCATCCGGCGCCAGGATCGTCTCCCCCCATTCGACGGCAACGCCCGTGCCGAGCGGGCATGCACCGAGATAGCGGCCTTCGACATGCGGGTGCGGCACCGCCACGCGCGCAAGTTCGGGGGCGGATGGCTGGTAGGAGGTAAAAGCATCCGGTGCTGCAAGCAGAAAAGGCTTTCCATCACGCGACGACCAGATCACACGCGTACGTTCCAGGATGCCGGCAATCGGCCCGTTCACGCCAGAAACCCAACCCCAGTCGGCATTCGCCGCGTGTGCCGTCGCATCGAGAATGGCCGCAATTTCCTGGGCGGGCGCATCGAATATTTCTGGCTGCCCCTTGCTCGCGTCGTAGTAATTGTGAAAAAGATTCAGGTTGGCCAGCAGCCTGCCGTTTTGCGCCAGCGCATGGCCGGTTGTCGTCAGTTTGTCGCCCGTGCCATCCAGCGCTTCAACCAGATGCTCCAAGGCAATGCCAACGCGCAGATGGGACTGTTGATCGGCCTGACGATCACGCAGATAGAGAAAAGTCGCGCTCGCCAGAACCAGCAGGCCAATGGCCGCAACAAACCAGAGACCCAGCAGTTGCCTGGCAAGCGTACGGGATTTCATTTGCTAGAAGATCGGTTCGATCTTCTCCACATTGGCGCGGGTCACGGCAGTTGAATCGATGAAGACTTCCTTCCTGTCGAGCTTCTTGCCGCGAATCAGTTGGACGGCTGCCTCGGCACCCTCCTTGCCGAAGGTGGGATAGGTAAAACTGGCGTACAGATCGCCCGCCCGTATCGCCTCGCGCGCCTCGCTGATGTAGTCGATGCCGGTAATCGGGATTTTCTTGGGATCGCGCCCGGCCTTCTTGAGCGCCATCAACGCGCCCATGGCCATGCTGTCGGACTGGGCATAAATTGCATCGAACTGAAGTTTTTCGACCAGCGCCTCTTCGACGCGCTGGATTGCCATGCTGCGCAACGAGTCAGCACGCTTGGTGGCCACGACCTGGATGCCCGGGTACTTCTTCAGTTCTTCGTTAAAGCCCTCGGTACGCAACTTGCCCGGGGTGGAGGTCGGAATATGTTGCAGCACCAGCACCTTGCCTTTGCCCTTGAGGCGCTGGGCCAGCAGTTGTGCCGCCTGGTGGGCAATCGCCTTGTTGTCGGCGGTGATGAAGTGGGTGAACTCCTCGCCCTGAACGCGCCGCGACAGCAGGATGACCGGAATACCCTGGCGATAGACGCGCGCGATCGGCTCACGCATCAACTCGGCATCGCGCGGGCTGGTAATCAGGATATCCACGCCCTTGGCGGCGAAGTTCTCGATGTCCTGCACCTGGCGCGCCGTGTCGCCATTGGCATCGCTGAAGACAAGCTCGACGAAGGGATACTGGGCCAGCGTGTTCTTCAAGTCGCGCACCTGCGCGGCACGCCAGTCATTGGCCATGGTGTCCTGCGCAAAGGCCACGACGTATTTTGTCTTGGCGGGTCTGTCGCTGGCCAGAACGGCCGGACTGGCCAGGCACACAAGGCCGACAAACAACCAACGGCTCCACTTTGATGTCGCTTTCATACAATTCCCCTATGGTTTGTGTGATTATAGCTTTCGCCAGAGTTTGCCGACCATGTCATCACGGCTTGAAATATTCAGCATCTCTCTGTTTTCAAGCAATACATGCCACTAGAATTCGAAAATAACTCGTCTTGCCGGCATCACCATGACTCCCCGCCTTCCCGATCCTGTTGACGCGTCTGACGCCTCCCGCGTTCAGGGCAGTGGCCGTTCCCTGCCCTGGCTGCTGGCGATCTTCGTCATCAGCATGGGCCTGGTGCTCGGCCTGCGCGGGTTTTTTGCCGACCTCAACGACGAATTACAGCGCCGTAGCGCCAACGAACGCGCCCGCCTGTTCATCGGCGAGGAAATCGTCCAGGGCATCCAGGCCATCGAAAGTCATCTCTACCAGATGGCGGTCACGCACAATGCCGTCGGCTATCAGCGCATCCTGCGCGAGATCGACGAACAACTGACCAAGATCCACCACGACTTGAACGTCCTCCAGAAGGGCGGCACGGCACGACGTTCGTTACGGCTCAATATTGCCGAGTTGCAGGAAATCGCCCAGGAAGTGATTTTCCAGCCCAGCGCCGAGGACAAGCAACTGGTGATGGAGCAGATCGAGGTCGGCAGCAAGCTCGATCAGGTCAAGGAGATGGTCGGCGAGTTGGAGGAACTGCTGAAACAGCGCTGGGAAGCGCTGGAGAAGGATGACGTGCGCGCGTTCTATCGCATCGAGTCGGAAATTGCCCTGCGTCTAAAGCGTGCCCCACCCTACTTCGAACGCCTCAATGAAAACGCCAATCGCCTGTTTGTCGAAGGCGAACGGCGCCTTGATGCACTGGAAGATGAAGTACGCGCCAAGCGCGGGCAGCTGGGCCGTATGGAAACCGTGCTGATCGCCCTGGTGCTGTTCCTGGCCGCCGCCATCGGCTTCCAGTTCCTGCGGCGCCTGAAGTTTGCGCTGGATGAGGCACAACGTTTCGGTAAGGAGGTGGCCCACCAGAAAGCCCAGGTCGCCACCATCCTCGATACGCTCAGCGATGGTGTCTATGCCACCAATCTGGAGGGGCACATCACCTTCATCAACACCACCGCCGAACGGATGTTCGGCAGACCTGCCAGCGAACTGCTCGGGCAACTTGCCCATGCGGCCACCCACCATAGCCGCCCCGACGGGACGCCCTACCCTGCGCATGAATGCCCCTTGTTTGGCATGCTGAAACGGGGGCAACCCCTGGATGGCGAAGAGTGGTTTGTCCATCGTGACGGGCATTGCTTCCCGGTTTCCTTCCGCACCAATCCACTGCATCAGGATGGACTGGTCATTGGCTCACTGGTCTCTTTCCAGGACATCAGCGCCCGCCGCGCCGCCGAAGCGCGCATCCGCCTGCTCGAAATGGCCATCCAGGAAAGCGACCAGGGCATTCTCATCACGGCTGCCGACGCCACGGAAGATGGCGGCACGATCCAGTACGTCAACTCGGGTTTCACCCGCATAACAGGGTATGCAGCAACAGAGGTGGTCGGCCGCCGCACCGCCCTGCTGCGCGGCCCGACCACTGACGCCCAGCGGGTCGGCCAACTCGTCAGCGCCCTGCAGGCCGGTCAGCGCTTCAGGGCGGAAATTGATTACCAGCGCAAGGATGGCACCCTGCTGGTCGCCGAAATCGACTATTCGCCGGTCCATGATGGCGAGGGCCGGCTCACCCACTTCATCGCGCTGCTCTCCGACATCGGCATGCGCCGGGCCGCCGAACAGGCCTTGCGTGAGGCCCATGACCAGGCCCTCGCCCACGCCCGCCTGAAGTCGGCATTTCTCGCCAACATGAGCCACGAAGTCCGCACGCCAATGAACGGCGTGATCGGCATGACCGACCTGCTGCTCGACACCCCCCTCAACGCCGAGCAACGCGAATTTGCCCAACTGGTGCGCGACTCGGCCCAGTCACTGCTGACCATCATCAATGACATCCTCGACTTCTCGAAAATCGAGGCCGGCAAGCTCGATATCGAGGCGATCGACTTTTCCATGACGCACGTCATCGAGGGCATCGTCAGCCTACTCGCCCCCAAGGCGCAAGAGAAGCAGTTGTCGCTCACCAGCCATGTCGATCCTGCCCTGGCCATTCGCTTGCATGGCGATTCCACCCGCCTCAGGCAAATTCTGCTCAACCTGGCAGGCAATGCCGTCAAATTCACCTCCCAGGGCAGTGTCGCCATACGCGTCCTGCCGGCATCAAAAACCAGCAGCGCGGAAACCCGCCGTGTGCGCTTCGAAGTACAGGATTCAGGCATCGGCATCGCACCGGCCGCTCAAGCACGCCTGTTCCAGTCCTTCTCCCAGGCCGACAGCTCGACCACCCGCAAGTTCGGCGGCACCGGCCTCGGCCTGGCCATCAGCAAGCAGCTCGTCACCCTGATGCAGGGCGAGATCGGCGTCATCAGCGAAGAAGGGCAAGGCGCGACCTTCTGGTTCGAACTGCCGCTGGAAATCGGCAAGACTGTCGTCCCTGACGAGCAGGAGTTACCCGTTGCCGACGAGACCGCCGGCACGGCCACAGTAAAGGCAATCGACACAAGCGCAGGTAACGGCGAACTCCGCGCAGCGCTCACCCAGGGCCGCCTGGTGTTGCTGGTGGAAGACAACCTGACCAACCAGAAGCTGGCACAGATCCAGTTGCGCAAGCTCGGCTATGAAACCCACATCGTCGCCGATGGCCAGCAGGCCGTGGCGGCCTTCGATACGCTGCCTTTCGCTGCCATCCTGATGGATTGCCAGATGCCGGTGATGGACGGCTTCGAGGCCACCACCCTGATCCGCAAGGCAGAGGCCGCCGAGGGTCGCCCGCGCATCCCCATCATCGCCATGACGGCGAATGCCATGCAAGGCGACCGCGAACGCTGCCTGGCCATCGGCATGGACGACTACCTCAGCAAGCCCATCAACTCCGAGCAACTGCGCAACACCCTGGCGCACTGGACGCAACAGCTTGCCCCCCTGGCGAAGGCCGGCGCCCCCTCCCCGGCGGCGTCTCCGCACCCGGTCGACTTCAGCCCTCTGCGCGACCTGTGCGGCAATGATGCGGCCGTACTGACGGAACTGCTTGGCCTCTTCATCGCGACGACCCCACCCCTGCTCGACAGGCTGATCGCCACCATTGCCCAACAGGAGGTACAAGCCACCAAAGCCATTGCCCACGAAGTCAAGGGGGCTTGCGGCAATCTCGGTTTCAACGGCATGATGCAAATTGCCCGGCGCCTTGAGGAAAGTCTGGCAGCGAACGACTGGGCCATGACCGAGGCTGTTGCCGCCGAGCTTGCTGCCGCCTATCGCCAAGTGGTGGCGCAGATCCACGCCGAAGGGCTGGTGACCGCATGACCTCCTCGGCTCCGCTTTACAGCGAAAAACTGGCCCGCCTCTCCCACGACGGGGAAGATGAAGACCCCATCAACCTGCTGCTGGTCGAAGACAGTCGCACGGTGCGTGCCCAACTGCGTCAATACCTGGCCCTGCTCGACAACGTCACCCTGTTCGAGGCCGGTACGCTGGCCGATGCGCGGACGATTCTCGACCAGCATGCCGGTGAAATGTTCTGCGCCATCCTCGACCTGACCTTGCCGGATGCCAGCGGCCTCGATACGGTGGAGGCTGTACGCACCTATGGCGTGCCGATCATCGTGCTGACCGGTTCGGTCGACGAGAAGCTGCGCCAGGCCGTGCTCGATCTGCAGGTCATCGACTACATGTTCAAGAACGGCGCCGCTGCCATCGAGGATGTCGCCTACCTGATCGGGCGCCTGCGCCAGAACCAGCGCATGCCGGTAATGATCGTCGACGATTCGACCACCTTCCGCAAACACGTCGCCGGCCTGCTCGCCCAGTATCGTTTTCCGATCCTCACCGCCCAGAACGGCCGCGAAGCCCTCGCGCTGCTCGAACAGCATCCCGAGGTCAGCCTGATCCTGACGGATTACCACATGCCCGAGATGAACGGTCTTGAGATGATCCGCCGCATTCGCCGCAAGTATCGGCGCGAGGATCTGGCCATCATCGCCCTCTCGGCCACCCATCACCCGGAGATATCGCCGGCCATGCTCAAGGCCGGCGCCAACGACTACCTCACCAAGCACTTCAGCGCCGAAGAGTTCTACTGCCGCGTCGTACAGAACACCAATATGGTGCGCTTCGTGCGCGAACTGCGCGACCTCGTCAACCGCGACACCCTCACGCGCCTGCACAATCGCCGCTACCTGTTCGAACAGGCGGAGATCCTCCACGCCGCAGCATGTGCCGGTCAACACGCCCTGGTCGTGGCCATGATCGATGCCGACTACTTCAAGCGCATCAACGACAAACTCGGCCACGCCGCCGGCGATGCCGCGCTCAAGCATATCGCGCAGGTCATGCGCTGGCACTTCGCCAAATCCACCATCGTCGCCCGTTACGGCGGCGAGGAGTTTGTCTGCGCGATGCCGATGCCCACGACAGAGAGTGCACAGCCCTACTTCGAGATGTTGCGCAGTGAAATCGAAAAAAATCCCGTCCCCTGGAATGGCAGCACCATTCCCCTGACGGTGAGCATCGGCTTGACCACCACGCTGGGAAATTCATTCGACGACATGCTGGAACTGGCGGATCAGGCGCTCTATCGCGCCAAGGCTGCCGGGCGCAATCGCGTCATCGATTTTATTGAGGAAGCTTCGCCATGACCCAGCACGCTGCCCTCCCTTATCGCACCATTGTCTTCGCTATCTATCTACTGGTGGCCCTCATGGCCAGTCTGTCGCTCCACTACAGCCTCCGGGAAATTGATCAAGACATCGCCAACATCGCGCGCGAGCGCGGCGCGATACTCTTTCGTCTGATCGAGTTGACGCGCGACTGGAATGCCCGGCATGGCGGCGTATATGCACCCGTGACCGAGGCCAATCAGCCCAACCCCTACCTCAAGCATCCGCAGCGCGACATCACTGACCAGCATGGTCGCCAGCTGACAATGGTGAACCCCGCCTTCATGACCCGGCAGATTGCCGAGATCGCTGAAATGGACGAGGGTGTGCACTTTCACATCACCAGCCTGAACCCGATCCGTCCAGCGAACGAGGCCGATGCCTGGGAAACCGAATCGCTCACCCTGTTCGAAAAGTCGGCGCTGAAGGAACGGCTCGATTACTTTGCCGATGGTGGCAGCGTGCTACCCGGCCCGGCCCACCGCTACATGGCGCCGCTGATCGTCAAGCCAGCGTGCATGAAGTGCCATGACTTTCAGGGCTACCAGCTTGGCGACATCCGTGGCGGCATTTCTGTCAGCATGCCCGCCGAAAAGCTGATGGTCATTGCCGAAGAGCGCCGCAAGCAGGCCATGGGGCTCTACCTGATCGGTTTCCTGATCGTGGCGGGACTCGGTCATCTGGTCGCCTGGCGCACGCACCGCCACCTCGCCCTGCTGGAATCGATCAATCGCGAGCAGGAGGGGGTCATCGCCGAACGCAATCAGGAACTCTCGGAAGCCGAAAAGGAACAATTGATTGCCTCCGCCGTCTTTGACAATGCCAACGAGGCGATCTTCGTCACCGATCGCGACAACAAGATTCTGCGCATCAACCCAAGCTTTACCGCGATGACCGGCTACACGCCGCTGGAGGCCATTGGCCAGGACCCTGGCCTGCTCAAGTCCGGTCGCCATGATGCTGCCTTCTTTACCGAAATGTGGCGCCACCTCAATGAAGTAGGGCATTGGGAAGGCGAAATCTGGAACCGCCGCAAGAACGGCGAGGTTTTCGCTGCCTGGCTGGCAATCACCACCATCCAGGGCGAAGCCGCCGCAGGCCGCCATGTTGCCAGCGCTATTGACATCACCAAGCGCAAGGAAGCCGAAGAAATCATCCTGCGCCGCGCCAACTACGACAAGCTGACCCAACTTCCCAATCGCAGCCTGTTCGATGACCGGCTGATCAGTGTCCTGGCCATGGCCCGACGTCATCGACGCAGCTTTGCGCTGATGTACATCGATATCGACTGGTTCAAGAACGTCAATGACACCCTGGGCCACGCGGCGGGCGATGCCCTGCTCAGCCAAGCGGCTGAACGCATGGAGAAGTGCGTGCGCGAAGCCGACACGGTCGCCCGTCTCGGTGGCGACGAGTTTGCCGTCATCCTCTCCGACCTCAACAATGCGAATGAAACCCACGAGGTCGCAGATCGCATCAATCGCGCCCTGGTCGAAACCTTTGATCTCAACGAAGGTTCCTGCCAGGTATCGTGCAGTATTGGCATTGCCATATACCCGCAAGACGGCACCAGTGAGCTGCTGATCAAAAAAGCGGCCGATCAGGCGCTCTATGCCGCCAAGGGGGCCGGACGCAACACCTACCGCATGGCCAGCCCGGCGTAAGCCAACGCGCCCACCCTGACACCCGCCCCAGCACTGCCGTCCGCACCGCGCCGCCTCGCCAACGCCGACTTTTTCTCTTACCAAAGTTACAATGGCCAAAAAGCCAAATAACGAGTGGGGACATCCGCATGCACAAACTGGGCTTCGTGCTGTTGTTGCTGTGGTCGTGCGTGGCGTCGGCAGCGCATGGCGACATGCAGATCAAAATGTTCGTCACGGCCGCTTTCGCCTCTGAGAGCGGTCTGCCGGTCTACCGCGAGATCGCCGATTACATCGCCGACAAGGTCGGCCGCAAGGCAGCGATAGTATCCGGTGCCTCCTATGCCGAAACCGATACCTTGCTGGAGCGCAACATCGTCCAGCTCGGCTTCGTCTGCGGGCTGCCTTATATCCACCGCGCCCCGGAAGGCAAATACGTCCAGATCGCCGTGCCGGTCTCGGCTACGCGCACCGGCCAGATTCCCGACGCCACCAGCGGCTATGAAAAGACACCGGGCAAGTATTTCTCCTACACCATCGTGCACAAGGACTCGCCGGCGAAAAGCTGGGCCGATCTTAAAGGCAAGCGCTATGCCTACAACAACATGGACAGCAACTCCGGCTACAACATGCCCCGCTACAAATTGGTGCAGCTCGGCGCTAAAAGCTGGGAGGACTGGTTCTCCAAGGTGGTGGTGTCCGGTTCGCATGAGGAGTCGATCCGCATGGTGGCGCGCGGGCTGGTCGATGCCAGCTCAGTCGATTCGCTGATCCTCGATTACGACCGCACCTTCGGCAACCCGGATGCAAATAATGTGAAAATCATCGAGCAGCTATTCCCCGGCGGTGCCGGCGCACCGCCTGTGGTGGTCGGCAGCAAGGTCGATCCCGCCCTGCGCCAGGCGATTCAGGATGCGTTGCTGAACATGCACCGTGACGCGCGCGGCCGCAAAATTCTCGCCAAGGCGCTGCTGGCCCGTTTCGACCCGCCGGACGACCGCAACTACGACGATATCCGCCGCATGGAAGCCGCCGCGCGCGAAGCGGGCTTCCGCGATCACGAGGCGCACTAGCCAGCATGACGCTCTACACCCGCATCGCACTCATGCTGGTCGCCTTTGTGGCCATCAGTACGAGTGCCGTGTCCTGGTTTTTTTATCAGGCACGGGTGGATGATTTCCTTGTCCAGCGCGCCGAAACGGCCAAAACCCTCACCGCCGCCATCGCCAAGGCCGTCTTCGCCGACACGCTGGAAGAACGGCAGGGCAAGGTGCGCGACACCTTGCGCAGTATCGCAAAAGTGCACAGCGATATCCGCTACATCCTGCTGGTGGATTTCGATGGTCGATTGTTCGCCACGACGTTGATCAACGACCTGCCCGCCGAACTACGCCAACTCGTCGAGCACCCGGAGCCGCCGCAAGCACACCGCCACCTGCGCGTGGCAGGCGAGGAAATCGACGATTTCTCCCACCCGCTGATCGAAAATCTCGATGCGCGCATTCACATTGGTTACGCCAGCGCGGACTTCAATGCGTCCTTGCGTTCAGCCCGTCAACTGGCCCTGTGGCTCAGCGTCGGCGTCATCGGACTGGCCTTGCTGGCCGCAGCGCTGGCGGCACGCCGTATCACCCAACCATTACGGCAACTGGGCCAGGCCGTCCGCGACTATGGCCGTGGACAGCATTTCGTCCCTGCCCACATCTACAAGACCAGCCCTGAAATTGGCGAACTGCTTGACAGTTTTTCCGCCATGATCAACGCGCGCCAGCAGGCCGAACAGGATCTGCGCATTGCCGCCACCGCCTTTGAGGCTCAGGAGGCGATCCTTATCACCGACACGCAGTCGACCATCGTGCGTGTCAATCGCGCCTTCAGCCGCATCACCGGCTTTGCCCCGGATGAAGTCATTGGACGCAAACCCTCGCATTTCAAGTCCGGGCGGCACGATGCCGAGTTTTACCGGCAGATGTGGGCCACCCTCGCGCGCGAAGGCAGCTGGAGCGGCGAAATCTGGGACCGCCGCCGCGATGGCGAGGTTTTCCCGAAATGGCTGACCATCACCGCCGTCGTCGACGCCGCCGGCAAACCCACGCATTACGTCGGCAATTTCATCGACATCACCGAACAGAAAACCGCCGAGGCCAACATGCTGCGCCTCGCCTATCACGATGCCCTGACCGGCTTGCCCAACCGCTTCAGCCTGCGCGAGCGCATGGAGCAGGTGATCGCGCTGGCAAAGCGCGACCGCTCGCGCTTTGCCTTGATGCTGATCGACCTTGATCACTTCAAGCAGATCAACGACAGCCTCGGCCACCTCGTTGGCGACCAGTTGCTGATCGAGGTTGGCAAGCGTCTCACCGAGTCGGTGCGTGAGTCGGATATCGTGGCGCGGCTGGGCGGTGACGAATTCGTGGTGGTACTGAATGCCCAGGAGACGCCAGACACCGCCCGCCACCTGGCGGAGAAAATCACCGACGTACTGTCAACGCCCTTCCAGATCGCCAACAATGAGCTACGCACCAGTCCGAGTATCGGCATCTGCCTGTTCCCGGACGATGCCGACGAACTCGACGAACTGCTCAAGCACGCCGATGTCGCCATGTATCAGGCCAAGGCACAGGGACGCGGGCGTTATCAGTTCTTCACCCCGGAAATGCAGGCGGCCGTCACCCACCGCATGCAGATCGAGAACGATCTGCGCAACGCCCTGACCGAGAAGCAGTTTGTTCTGCATTACCAGCCACAGGTCGACTTGCGCACCGGCCACATTTTCGGTGTCGAAGCACTGGTGCGCTGGCAACATCCACAACGCGGGCTGATTCCGCCAGCCGATTTCATCCCGATTGCCGAGGAAACCGGCCTGATCGACGGCATCGGCAACTGGGTGATCGACACCGCCTGTCGGCAGTTGCAGGTCTGGAAGTCTCGCGGGCTGCCGGAACTGAGCATGTCGATCAACATTTCAGTCGGCCAGTTCCGCGACAAGACACTCGCCGAACGCATCCGAGCGACAGCCCACGCAGCCGACATCCTCCCCCACTGCATTGATCTCGAAGTTACCGAAACCATGGCCATGGCCAGCCCGAACGAAACCATCGAGGTATTACATGCCTTGCAGCGCCAGGGCATTTCACTGTCGATCGACGATTTCGGCACCGGCTATTCCTCGCTGGCCTATCTCAAGCTGCTGCCCTTTAACACCCTGAAGATCGACCGGACCTTCGTGATGGATATCGAGACCGACGCCAACGATGCCGGCATCTGCGATGTCACCGTGCTGCTGGCTCATAAGCTGGGCCGCGAAACCATCGCCGAGGGCGTCGAAACAGCCGGCCAACTCAAATTCCTACTCAGCATCGGCTGCGAAAAAGTACAGGGCTACCTGATCAGCAAGCCGCTGCCGGCAGACGATGCGGAAGCTTTCATCCGGGCCAATCCAGTCATCGACGGGCTAGGCACCGTCGAGCTGTGGAAATCCTGAAAAGTCGGCGCAGCCTCTTCGGGCCGCTTCCGGCCTGACGGCCTCCCTGCTGGCGACACGGCGCAGTGCTCAGCGCAGTGTTCAGTAGTGCGGCGGCAACTCGTCGAACAGACTGCGCGGCTCGGTCGGCATACTCTGCAACTGATCGCGCAACTCGCGTAACTCGCGCATCAGGCGATCAATCTGTTCCTGCTGGCGAAACACGGTGTTGTTGAGCGTGTCGAGCATGTCCTCGGCAAAGGCCAGCTTGACTTCGAGTTCGGTTACGCGATCCTCGCTCATTCGCCTTCCTCAGTCTCGACCTCAATGGCGACAGGGATCGACGTCGCCAGCATGGTTGCCCGCGTCTCGGGCGTTTCGAGGCTGACACGACCGAGCGCACCGCTACGATAGTCGGTGAGCAAAATCATTGCGGCCTTTTCCAGATCGAGTTCGCCGCCGCGCCCCTTGTGGATGCAACCGCGCTTGCGCGCCACCGTTTCAACCACACTAACGGCATCCATGGCCGCCGGATCGAGCTTGTAACGCGCCGCCAGCAGCGCCGGATAACGTGCCAGCAGGATGCCGGCCAAAAAGGTGGCGACCTCCTCGTCGATCACCGCATTGCGGCCGATGGCATGGCTGGCGGCGAGCATGAAACCGTCACTGTCATGCGCGATCTTTGGCCACATCAGGCCGGGGGTATCGATGATGGTGAGGCGTGGCGAGAGGTCGAAGCTCTGTTGTGACTTGGTCACCGCCGGCTCGTCACCCACCGCCGCAATGCGCCGTTTGAGCAGTGCATTCATCAGCGTCGACTTGCCGACGTTGGGGATGCCCATGATCATCATGCGCAGCGGCTTCGTGTTGTCGTTGGCGTTGTCGTTGCGGTGTGGGGCCAGTTGCTGGCAAAGCGACGGCACGCGCGCCGCATCGCCGGGCTTCTTGCAGGAGATCGCGACCGCCTTCACGCCGGGCTGCTTGGCATAGTGATCGAGCCAGGCCTGCGTCACCAGCGGATCGGCAAGGTCGGCCTTGTTGAGCAGCTTGAGACAGGGACGCTGGCGGAACTCGCGCAGTTCGCGAATCATCGGGTTGCTGCTCGCTTCAGGCAGGCGGGCGTCAAGCACTTCGATGACGACATCGGTGCGCGCCATGGTCTCGGCGGCTTTCTTGCGCGCCGAGGTCATGTGACCGGGGAACCACTGGATGGGCATAGGATGCTTCAGGGACGGATCGGGGATCGGGCCGCGATTATCGCTCAAGACGTGCCGGCAGCAGCGTTGGCAAAGGCAAAACGGCCCTTGCCGGACTTTTTCGCCTGGTACATCGCCTGATCGGCGGCGCGGCGAAGTCCCTCAAGGTCCTCTGCATCATCCGGGAACAACGCAATGCCGATGCTTGCCCCGATATGGATGGCATGCCCGGTGACCGTGATGGGCTGGGCGACCGCATCACGGATGCTGGCAGCAACCGATTTGACGGCATCGGCATCCGCCAGATTGCTGACGATGGCGATGAATTCGTCGCCGCCAATGCGCGCCACGGTGTCTTCGGCGCGAATGCTGCCGCCAAGTCGTCGCGCCACCTCGCACAACACTTCGTCGCCGACATCATGGCCGAAACTGTCGTTTACCGGCTTGAACGCGTCAAGATCGATAAACAGCAGGGCCACCTTGCGCTGCGCACGGCGTGCCAGACCACAGGCAATGCGCAGGCGGTCGGCCGCCAGGCGCAGCGTCGGCAGGCCGGTCAAATGATCATGAGTCGCCAGGCGCTCCAGCTCGTTGCGCTGCGCTTTTACCTCATCGATGGCGTTTTCGGCAGCAGTCAGGAGCGTGTTGGCCCCCTGGGTCAGCAAACCGATTTCGTCATCGGCATGTTTGACCGCAACCGGCAAGCGCATCGAACTACCCGGCTGGATCGTGTTCAACGCCTCTGCCATCTGGATGATGGGATTGATGAAGCGGATCCGCAGCATGACTACCATGATCAACACCGCCGCCAGCACCTGGACGAGCATCAGGCTGGTCTGGTACAGCGCACTGCGCGCTGCCGCACCATTCACCTCGGCGGTGTTCTGTACCACCCGCAGTGAACCGATCAGTTCGATATGATTGACTGGAGAATAGAGCGGATAGAGCGCCGCACGACTGAAGTCCACCTCACTACGCGAGCCCAATTCTGCGACAAAACCATTCGCGCCAGCGACGGCCTCAATGCGCGCGGCCAGAATCACCGGATTAGCCAGCAGCCCTTGAAGAACGCCATTGGCAATCTCGGCATTGGCGGCGAAGAGCGCCACCTCGGCCTGGGCCTGAACCGTCTTTACCAACTGACGCTGCTGGGCTGCGCTCTGTTCAAGCTGCTGCTGGTAACTGTAATTGAAGGTGAACAAGCCGGCGACAAATGAGAACACCAGGAGACCCAGGCCCACAGCAACAATCAGTCGGGTTTCAAGGCGCTTGGCCAGGGCGATTTTCATGGCAGGGTGGGATCTGACGGGGAAGATTTCTCGCTCAGCGCGCCAACTGGCAGGCGCAGCAACACCTTGACGGAGTTGTCGACGGCACTGGCGTCGACATAACCAAGCGCCACACGATTTTTGCCGACGGCCTCAACCACGGCACGACTATTGGGCAAAGTGTCAGGCGGCAGTACCGCACCGGAAAAACGCAAACGCGCCCAGTAGGCATTCAGCTGTTTGAGGTTCATCCCATTGAGCCGGTGGAAAAATTGCGCACGCAATTCATGGTCGGATGGATGATCGTATAGGGCTATCAGGTAAGCTGGACCGGCGCTCAGGCTACGCAAACGCCCCAGATACAGGTCGGAAACCTCGCGCGGCGTCAGGCTTCGCAAAGGACTGTCACGGTGCGCAATGATGGCAATCTCGCCCGTCGCCACGGCAGGAATGCTCACACCCGAGAGGCAGAGCAACAAGAAAATGAGTTGGAGGTGGCGCATGATCAGAAGACGAAGTCCAGTGTCGCCGTCAGCTGATTCAGCCGGGAACTTTGGCCTCGGTACTGGGGTGCCCGCAGCCAGAGGCCAGCCCCTGGCGGTTCGGCACGGGTACTGTCGAGTTGCAGCTTCAACGCAGCCTGCGTGTGTAAATCCCAACGAACTCCCAAGGACACGGTTTCCTGGTTGATGCGCATCGAATTCGCAAGGAAAATCGCCGGATCGCGCACGGTGGCATTCGATCCCCCCCAGTTATTGGCCGCCTGGCGAACGCCGGCTTGGGGCCGCGACACACTCCAGACCACGAACGGCGTCCAATCGCCAAAACGACGCGCCACACTGGCGTAGGCCATGCGGTTGCTCGGCACAATCTCCTTGGTCGACGTCGATACGCCCAACTCCGCCTGGACCACCCAGGTATTGTCGTCGTAGACGGCACCGAAGGTGGTGTAGCTGATCTTTGCCTTGTAGAAGTCCACCTCTTCGCGCAATTCGGCAGCTTCGGCGCTGACACCCGGGATGGCCGCAGCGGCCACCGCATCGAGTCCGGCATGCAACGGTGCCAGCGCAGCCAGCGGATTGCCGCTGGTAAAGCGCGAATGCGCCAGCTTTACCCGCCAGAGCGAGGTCTGCCGTGTCAGCGAGAGTGCCGCGAGATTGTTCGCCTTGAACAGATAGCCGCCGTCACGTCCGCTATTGACCGGTACCCATAACTGGCTTTTACCCAGCTGCGCCTTGACATCCCAGCTGGCATCGCCGCTACGCCACTGATAGTTCGCATCCGCGCCATCCAGGGAGAAGATCGGAATCCAGCCATAGAACTCCATCGGCGGTCGCACCCAAGTGTAGGCATAACCAACATTGCGGTGATCGGACATCAGGAACGCATCGTAGGGAATTCGCCCCAGACGCAGATCAAGTTGTGGACGGGGGTGCCAGGCCAGGTAGGCCAGTTCGGTCGTGCTGTCGAGATCGGCCTTGAAATGATCGCGCGCAACCACTTGTGCAACCAGATCAAGTTGTTCGTGCGGCTTGTATTCGAGTTGCAGGCCGACACGTGTATCCATCAGCCAGTTGGCACCGGTGCGATAGTCGTCATTGGGCAACTGGGAAATGTCGCGGGTGGCGTAGATGTCGCGGTTGTTGTCGGCGGTATAGCCGAGGGTACCGAAGCCGCTGACGCGCAGCCGATCATTCGCCTGTGCAGGCCAACTGCTCGCCAGCAATAGCAGTAGCGTGATTCGAAAAACGAGGGTGTGGCAAGCCATAATGGTCCATATGCTACCTGTCTTATTTCTGGATGACCATCTCGTCGCCATCGACAAGCCGCCGGGGCTACTCGTGCATCGCAGCGACATTGACCGCCACGAGACACGTTTTGCCGTGCAACTCCTGCGCGATCAACTGGGGCGCCGCGTTTATCCGGCTCACCGACTCGACAAGGGCACCTCGGGCGTCTTGCTGTTTGCCTTCGAGCCTGCGATCGTCAAGGCGCTGGCCCAACAGTTCGAGAGCGGCACGGTCGAGAAAACCTATCGCGCCGTGGTGCGCGGCTGGCCGCCGGAGGCCGGCACCATCGACCATGCGCTGGCGCGCAAATTCGATGACTATGGCCGTCAACTCCCCAACGCCGAAGCCCAGCCGGCCGTGACCCATTACCGGCGACTCGCCACCATTGAGCTGCCGGTCGCGGTGGATCGCTACCCGACCAGCCGCTATGCGCTAATGGAACTCAAACCACAGAGCGGTCGCCAGCACCAGTTGCGCCGCCACATGAAGCACATTGGCCACCCGATCATTGGCGATGCCACCCACGGCAAAGGCATTCACAACCGTTATTTCCAGCAGGCGTTCGGCTGTCATCGCCTGTTGCTGGCCTGCATTCACCTGGGCTTCCGGCACCCGGTCAGTGGTGAAAAAGTCGGCGTTGATGGGACGGCGGGGGAGCAATTCGAGGCGCTGCTCGAACGCTTCGGCCTAGCACCGCTCATACCGTCATAAATGTCGGCGATGGCAGTGACATTGGCAAACACGTAAATTCCCCGCTGTTCAAGTTCACGTTCTCGCAGCAACTCGCTGATAATAAGGCGCATGATTGACACTCCCTTACCCGATCTCGATGCTTGGGTCAGCTATTTTGGCCAAGCAGATATTCCCGTGTTGCGGCACACGATGGCGCAACTTGACGAGTTGCGAGAAAACGCCGAACGCACGAATGCACGGCGGATCTCATCGGTCATCCTGCATGATCCGATGTTGACCTTGCGCGTCCTCGGCTATATCGAAGTCAAGCGCAGCAAAACACGCCAGACAGACATCACCACTATCGAGCGCGCATTGATGATGATCGGCATGAAGCCGTTCTTCAATGATTTCAAGGATCTTCCAATCGTCGAGGAATGTCTCAAGCCCTACCCTCGTGCACTGCTCGGTTTACTTAGAGTGGTCAATCGCACCCGCAAGGCCGTCGATTGGGCACGCGACTGGGCGCTGTATCGCCACGATCTGGATGTCGATGAGGTGACCGTTGCCACGCTGCTCTACGATTTCCCGGAAATTCTGATGTGGTGTTTTGCGCCGCAACTGTCCCTAAAAATCGTGGAACGCCAAAAGGCCGACCGAACGCTCCGTTCCGTCGCCATTCAGGAAGCGATCTACAACGTTCCGCTGTACCAAATCAAGGCCGCCTTGGCCGAAGCCTGGCACCTGCCCCAGTTGCTCAAGTCACTGATGGATCCCGAACATGCCGAACACCCCCGGGTCAGGAACGTCAAGCTGGCCGTTGACCTGGCACGGCACTCAGCCAATGGCTGGGATGATGCGGCACTGCCCGATGACTACAAGGCGATTGGCGAACTTCTGCACCTGAACGAAGAGGCCACATTACGTCGCCTGGGTGTTGAACCCCTGCAGTCTCCTACGGAAGACTCCCCGGCTGATCCTCAACCGCAATAACGCAGGCCGGTGCCAAAGTGGCCCATACCAAACTGGGTTGGTGTCATCTGCCATCATTAGCGACGCGCCAGTTCTTCTGCCACCAACATTTGCAACTGTTTCAATCCGAAGCTCGGCAAGGGCCGGCCGTTCACGAAGAATTCCGGTGTCTTCTCCACACCGAGCAGACGGGCATCCGCCGCATCCTGTGCGATGAGCGCGGCAATGGCCGGATCGGCAGCATCGGCAGCGAGGCGCACCATGTCGAGGCCGATGCCGGCAAGAACGCGCCGCGCCTGTTCGACATCGGGGCGGTGATTGGGCGTCCATCGCTCCTGGGT
Source organism: Rhodocyclaceae bacterium (assembly GCA_030681195.1). GTDB lineage: Bacteria > Pseudomonadota > Gammaproteobacteria > Burkholderiales > Rhodocyclaceae > Sulfuricystis. The sequence goes on along the minus strand of JAUXXJ010000008.1, from coordinate 245,586 downwards.
CGCCAGCAGAACCTCAAGCGCCGGCCAGAGCCGGTCCTGGCGCCGCGCCGCTTCGACCAGTGCGATCACCTGGTCAACGCCGGGATGAAAGGGCGCATAGCGCAGCACGAGACGCAGCTGGTCCGGATGCTGCGCGAGTATTTCCTTCACCGCTGGGTAGAGGGCCGCGCAAGTGCCGCAAGCAGGATCGATGAACTCGACGATGGTGACCTGCGCATCCGGTCGGCCGAGTGCCGGCGCATGCATGCGCACCAGCGCTTCGGGGTGAGTGGCCTTGCCGCTGCTCTGGCTTTCCCGTTCGGCGGTCTGGATCAGGACGGCCAGGAAGAAACCGAACAGCAAGAGCGCGATCGCGCCGACGAACAGGGTTTTTGGTTTGATCATGATCGACTCCGGTAAAGCGCCGCGCCGAGCAGCACGACGAGGGTGGTGAAAGCGACGATGGATAGCAGCGGGATGGTGACGAAGCCAAACCAGCTGACGACTGTTTCCGAACAGGGGACGCCCTGCCGGCAGGGCTGGATGCGCTCCGGCACGATGCCGCTGACGATGCCCTGATGGTAGAGGGCCAGTAGCAGGCCCGGCACTGCCAGCGCCAGACCGGCGCGGATCAGGCGCCGGTCAAGGTCCGGAAACAGTCCGATGGGCAGGATGATGGCAAGCGGAAACATGACGATGCGCTGATACCAGCACATGGAGCAGATCGGTAGCCCGACGATTTCGCCGAGAAAGAGTGCTGAAAGAGTGGCGGTGGCGGCGACCAACCAAGCGAGGAAGAGCAGTAGCCAGGCGGCGGAAGGCGGGTTGTCGGTTAAGGTATTCATCTTGGTTCTCATTCTAGCTGCCGAGCACGGCCGGCCTTGATCGAGGCACGTCGGGTCTTGGTGTCCAAGCGCTTCTTGACCGAGTTCCAGGTGGGCTTAGTGGGCCGGCGGCGTTTGGGCAAGACAGCCACGCTGTCGATCAACTCATGGAGGCGTCGCATGGCTTCCGCGCGATTGCCTTCAAGGCTACGGAATTCCTGCGCCTTGATGATGACGACACCGTCCTTGCTGATACGCTGATCACTCAATGTCAGGAGACGCTCGCGGACATCTTCAGGCAGGGAGGACGCACGGATGTCGAAACGCAGATGCACGGCGTTCGAAACCTTGTTGACGTTCTGACCGCCGGAACCCTGGGCACAGATCGGCGAAATCTCGACTTCGTTATCGGGAATCGTGAAGCGGGAACTCATCACAATACATTTTGGAGAGGCAGTTCGGCAGCGATGACATCGAATTCGATTCAGGCTTGGATAGCGTACGACGACTATCGGCCACCCCACGGCATGACCGGAACCGTGGAAATGCTGTTCGCGGGAGCGCCTTCGATGAGCTTGCGACTGATCGCAACATAAACGAGGGTTTGGTTGGCCTCGTCCCATAGGCGCACGATGCGGGTTTCGGCTTTGGCAACACTTGTTGCCATCACCAAGGAGAAGATGAAGAGCGTTTTCAAGATAGGCAAAGTTTTCATGTTTGAAGGATGTTACGGTGACAAATTGAATTCGGTCATTTCCCATCCGAGAAGTTCCGCCAGCCGGAAAATCACCCACACCGCCTCGCTCTCGGTGAATTGGGCATCACCAGTTTGCAACCCCCGGTAGCAACGTTCCAGAACCTCCTTCTCGGAGAGGTTTTCCTTGAACGCCAGCGTCTGGGCTTGCTCGGCCAGAATGCAGGCCATGTCCTCGCACTGTTCATAGCGGGCCAGCACGACATCCAGAGACGCGCTGGGTCTCGTTTGTCCTGGCTTGACGTACAGCGCCATGAAGGACTGCGGAGGTTCAATCTGGTTATCGATGGGCATGACCGTTTCGTTGGCCGTCCCTTGAGATTGGAACCTGGTACCGGTGAACATAACCCACATAGCCTTTTCGTCCACGCTTGAGCAGCGTATTCAGCTTCCAGGTGGCTTCCTGTGGGGTGGCAAACACCTCGTCCAAAAACGCATTGCAAGCTGCCCAGCGTCCATCCGGCGTAGGTATTACAGCAATCTGCCGGCCACCATGCAGGGTGGCGACAATACATCCCGTCTCTCCGCGCAACCAGGCTGCCGCGACCAGATCCATCGCCTCACCACGACGCACACACAGGGCGACCAGTGCATCGATCGGTGAGTCACAAACGATACAGAGGATGACCGGAAAGTAGTCGAAAGAATCAGAAGGCGGTTGATTCACAGCCTAATCGAGTCGAGTTACGTTAGCCACATCCCTGATGGCTTCGATTTCAAGGTGGCAAGGTGATAACAGCAAATGCGCTAGCTGTTCTGGATCATTCGTCCGCAGGTGTTCCGCAAAATCGGCCAGTTGGACATCGTGCGCATCGGAGAGGGATTGGATCAGCGCCCTTGCGGCTTCCCGAGGATGGGGTCCAGCGGCTTGATAGCCCGGCCAATCCTTGTAGTGTGACAACAACGGCTCACGGTGCGCTTGGTAGAGGGGGCAATGGCGGATGTATTCAAGCTCGGCGTGTTTGGCCTCTATCTCTGCATCGATTTCTGCATCCGTATTTTTGAAATGCGCTTTTTCGGTTTCGGTCCAGTGTGGCTTGTCACCCTGGAGTTCACGCAGGGACACATAGGTGCCCTTTAACGCGATCTGAGAATGGCTACCTGCCGCCCGAAAAATGTGCATGAGATCTTTGCCATGCCCTTCTGTTCCGATATAGCGCATTTCCGCCGTAATCCGTCGAGGATTAAAGCCAAACTGCCGGGAACATGCCGCACGCAGGGTGTCGAAGAGCTGATTTATTTTTGCGGGGTTCATAAGTCAATCCTTTTGTTTGGCACTGCCGTCACGATTGCAACCCAGACGAATGGTGACCGGGAGCATACGCCACGCCCATCATGGTGAGATCGCGCCCCCACAACTCTTTGCCGGTTCTAGTTCTGATCATTCCGATCGGCCTAGAATTTTTGTCGCTATCGACATTAATCTTCTTCAGGCAGCGACGTTAAATGAGTCAACAGGGCACGAACGCATCACCAGAATCAAACAGCGATCGTGCCAACAGAAATACCTGCGGTGCCCGCCTCAACGAAATCGCAATATCTGAGGCCTGCAACTTGTATGTCGCCGTTGTGAGCGTTCCCTGTCGAACGCACCTGAAGCGACAGGAATCGGGCCACGTTATAACCCGGTGAAGTCGGGTGGCATCGCAGGGAACCTATCCGCTGAATTGCAAGCCTGGTGGCCTCCGAGTGAGGTCACTGGGTTTTTAGAGGGGGGCGTTTTGGAATTGGGTGGATATCGGCCTTGTATCAGGACTTATCGTATCCCCGCTGGGTGTCAGAATGTTTGCGATCATTTCCAATCACTGACACCCAACCACCATGAACAGTTTGTTTGTTGCCCAACTGCTGGGCACCCACCAGATGCCCACCCCGGTACTCGGTCAGGGAAGAATTCACACTTGTGACGATGACGAAATCCCGGCGACGGAAGTCCGCCATCACGAGATTCTCGCCATCGTACGGGCAGGATGTCACAACAAACATTCGATCCAGAGCCACCTGCCCTTTCATCTTTCACAGCAGCATCTGCTGAAAGATCTTGAAGACCTGGCATCGCAGGGACGGATCTTTATTGATACAAGCGGCCCAAAAGGGACACCCACGCATTATTTGCCGGCGGAACTCGGCTGATCTACGAATCCCATTGCGACAAGGCCGACCGCCAGCAGTGACGCCAGCGGTGCGATCCAGAACTCAGGCGCGTCCATCGCCCACAGTGTCGCCCCGCTGATCAGGCTCCAGGCGGCCGGAATCACCAACAGCCAGCCCGCTTGCCGCACCTTGATTGTGAGCAGCACACCAAGGGTGGCCAGCGCAGTGGGATCGGGCGCCATGCCGAACAGTTCGGCCGGGGTCCAACCGCGGCCCAGCAGCGGGGCCAGCAGCGGGTAAATCACCCATGCGGCCCCCAGCAGGAACAAGCCGAACCCGCGCCGCAGCGCGGCCGCCGGCGCCGCATCGAAACTGCCCCGCCATGCCACCACGCCCAGCAGCACCGCCTGGACGCCCCACGCCCACGCGAAATACCCGGCGGCCCAATTGATCGGGGCGTAACGCTGCACGTGCCAGGCCCACGCCACCCACAGCCAGCAGGTGGCCAGAACGAGGAGCTGCGCCCGCCCTGCCCGCTCGCCACCGCGCCAAGCCAACGCGAACAGCGCGGCACCCAGTGCAAGTGCGAACAGCGGCAAGGGCCACCATTCCTGATTATGCAGTTCGAACTGCCGGGTGTAGGTGCGCGACGAAAACAGCAACAGGTCGCGCAGGCTGTAGGTCCACCACTCGCTCATCCGCGTCCCGCGACGAAGCTGGCCATGCGTGCGCGCATCGCCGCGTCAGGCATCCGGCGGCCGGCGGCGGCGAGATTCTCGCGCACGTGGTCGACGCGGGTGGTGGCGGGAATCGCGCAGGTGACGGCGGGGTGCGAGATGACGAACTTGAGCGCAAACTGCGCCCAGCTCGCACAGTCGATTTCGGCCGCCCACGCCGGTAGCGGGCGGGGAGCAAGGCGTTCGAGCAGCGCGCCCTGCTGGAACGGCCGATTGACGAGCACGGCGATGCCCCGTTCCAGCGCCAGCGGCAGCAGGCGCTGCTCGACTTCGCGGTCGACGAGGTTGTACGTGAGTTGCACGAAGTCGAGCGGCTGGCTCGCCATGATGCGCTCCATGTCGCCGTGACGGCGTCCGTGCGAGGTGGTGATGCCGACGTAGCGCAATTGGCCCGCCGCCTTCATGGCGAACAGGGTCGGCAGGTGCTCCTCCCACGACAGCAGGTTGTGCACCTGCATCAGATCGAAGCGTGGCACGCCCCACAGCCGGCGCGAGGTGTCCATCTGGGGGCGGCTCTGGTCGCCGTCGGAAATCCACACCTTGTCGGCAGAAAACACGGCGGCCGGGCGGCCCAGCTTGGCGAGGCCATAGCCGATAACCTCCTGCGCCGAGCCGTACATCGGCGAGCTGTCGATGAGCCGGCCGCCGGCCGCGAAGAAGGCGCGCAGCACGTCGGCGCTGGCGTCGCGCGCGGCGCGGTCGTTGCCAACGTTAAAGGTGATCCAGGTGCCCAGTCCCACCAGGGGAATCGCCTCTCCGCTGGACGGAATGGCGCGGGTGGTGGGTCGGAGCGGTTGCGCGAGACCGGCGGCCGGGCCGAGCAGCGGTGCGGCGGCGAGCGCACCGAGCAGGCGGCGGCGGGTGAAATTGGGTTTCATCGCGTGGACCTCCGAATCATGATGTTCCTGACCACGGCGCCGGGCCGGGGTTCCGGACCGACGCGACAATGATAGCCGAGCGCCCGCGCTGGTCGTGCCCGACTCAGGTCAGCACGGGGGCTTCCTGCGCGAAATTGGCAATTGACTTCGGCGACCAGGGTCGAAGATACTTCCGGATACCGCGTTGGATTTCCTATCCTTTCGCCAACACACCGCCCGCACAGTCGATCAAGAGGAGACCGCCATGCAACTGACCAGCAACAGTTTTACCGACGGCCAACGCATCCCCGGCGAATTCTCGTTCTGCATTCCAGATGCCGCCAGCCACGTCTGCCTCGGCAGCAACCAAAACCCGCAACTTGCCTGGCAGGACGTCCCCGCCGGCACCCGCTCCTTCGCGCTGATCTGCCACGACCCGGACGTGCCCAGCCGTGGCAACGACGTCAATCAGGAAGGCCGCAGCGTGCCGGCCAGCCTGCCGCGCGTCGACTTCTTCCACTGGGTGTTGATCGACCTGTCGGCCAGCAAGCAGCACATCGCGGCGGGCGAGTTTGCCAACGGCGTCGTACCGCGCGGCAAGTCAGGGCCAGCCGCCGCCAATGACGCACGCCAGGGCATCAACGACTACACCAACTGGTTTGCCGCTGACCACGACATGAGCGGGGACTATTACGGCTACGACGGCCCCTGCCCACCCTGGAACGACGAACTGCGCCACCGCTACGTCTTCACCGTGTTTGCCCTCGACATCGAGCGCTTGCCGCTCGAAGGAAAATTCACCGGCGCGCAGGTACGTACGGCGATGCAGGGCCACATCCTGGCCCAGGCCGGTTTAACCGGGGTCTACAGTCTCAATCCCGCTGTCACACTATAAATACGCCGTTCCGCCAGAGTCTCCTGAAGATGAAACTTCACTGGCCAATATGCTCGCTCGCCTGATGAAAGGTTCTAAGCACGAAGAGAGGCGGGAGTCCGCTATTCGTTCTGCTTTTTATCGACCGACTCTGCCTATCCATTCCATGAACCTTTATATTGGGAATGCTCGACAATAAGGACTAATCTCCATGCGCATCCTCCACACTATGCTCCGAACCGGCAATCTAGACCGGTCGATCGATTTCTACACCCTGATCCTTGGCATGAAGCTTCTGCGTCGCCAGGACTACCCCGAAGGCAAATTCACGCTAGCTTTCGTCGGCTATGGTAATGAGCAGGACAACAGCGTCATCGAACTCACCTACAACTGGGGCGTCGATAAGTACGACATCGGCACCGGCTATGGTCACATCGCCCTCGAAGTCGATGACGTTTATGCTGCTTGCGAAGCCATTCGTCAGAAAGGCGGCAAGATCATCCGCGATGCGGGGCCGATGAATGCCGGCGCTACGATCATCGCCTTCGTCGCCGACCCTGATGGCTATTACATTGAGTTAATCGGCAAGAAATCTTGATCTGCGCCGACCTGCAAAAACCGAATGGGATCAATCTCGCCCTCAAATATTCCTGGTCTTCTGAATTAAGTCGTGCGCGAGTTGAATCTCTTTTGCCTTCTCTGTCGCCACATCAATCATATCTTTTGGAAGCCCTTGTCCAATGAGCTTGTCAGGGTGATATTGGCTCATCAGTTTGCGGTAGGCGCGTTTGATTTCCTGATCGGTATTTTCTTTCGTAACACCCAAGGCTTTGTAGGCGTCATCCAGTGCAGCGGCGGTATTGGGGTTTCCTCCGCCGAAGTGTGATTGATTCAGCACCATTTCCATCAGGTGCTTAAACGCCGCTTCATCGTAACCAAGACGACGGGCAATATTGGTCAGCAAGACTTCCTCCTCAGGATGGAAGTGCCCATCCGTGAGGGCCATCACAATCAAGTAGACCAGTAGCACTTGTTTGAGCTGACTCGTGTGACCGCAAATCGCCATGAATTTGTCGTAGGTCGGTCCTATATCAAATGCTGGCGCGGCACCTTGCTTGAATAAATCAATCGCTCGCAAGCGGTGATCTGCGGTCATGCCCAACTTTTGCATGAACGCCTCGGCGTGTGCGATTTCCTCGGCAGAGATTTGCCCATCGGCTTTGGCCAACTTGCCCATCGAAATGAACAAGGTTTCGAGAAAGACAGTCTGGCGAAGCGGATTTTGAAGCGGGTTGACCCCGCCAGCACCATAGGCTCTCAGGCGGTCGATCAATGTCCCAATAAGCAAGCCAAACAGCGCCCCGAACAGCCCGAAAAAGTAGTACCCAGAGATAAATCCGATCAGCTTGAACAAGGGATCTCCAACAAGAAAAGGTAGAACAGTTAAAAATCAGATCACTCGATCTCGTCGATCACGGTGACTTCAACACCGGTTTCGCCAGTTGCTCGATCATTCCAGCGACGGCCTTGATCTGTACCCCCGCCTTGGTGTGGTAGTTGGCGCCACTATAGCCCCACCAGTCCCAACACCCTTTGGGGTTCATGACGTACTTCCATGAGCCCAATGCCGGGCCGTTTCGCGACCGGATTTGCGGATACAGAACGATAATCCTGTTCGAATCGGCCCAGCCGTTATAACCAGCATCGGTCACGAAACGGATGCCGATCTCCTCGGTGCTTTGGCGGCAACCATGGAAGACGACGTGAATACGGCAACCGCCAGACGGGCAGTCTTTGGGAATATAGACGTAGCCTTCCTCGGCCATGCTGGCATCAACCGGTTTGCCCGAAAGAAACGGGCCTTGATCGAAGCGCATCAACTGACCCTCCGGTTTCGTGCGCTTTGCCTTGAGGGGTCCAAGCAAATGGGCAAGCAGTTCCCCAGCCGCATCGAGTTGCTCGCAACGATTGATGAAAGGCGATTCTGAGTGTTCGCAGGCACCGGTCGAACCTGGTTCAACCGATGGCATCGCGTGTCCGGCAGCGGGGTGCTGAACGTAACGGATCGCGGTTTCAGGCATGCGCGCTCGATAGAAGCCGGCCAACGCATCCATCACCGAACGCTGGACGGTTTGGTCACTGCCGCCTGAGAACATCCATACGCGTTGCCTGCGCAGGTGCTCAGGGTTGTCGATCCGCCCTTCTCTGGCAAGCTGATCGATCATGCGCTCCTGCTGGTCGAGAGATGGTGGCTGGGCTGCTGGCGTCGGTGTCATGCAATGGGACAACGCGCGTGCCACTTGGCCTTTGGCGCAGTAATAAGGGCCACCGGCGATGATTCCCGCCCCCTGCACATTTTGAGAGTGCGCCACCTGATACTGGACCGCCATATAGGCGCCGGAAGACAAACCGGATACCGTCAAAGATTCACGGTTGGCGGCCAGCTGCGGCAAAGGTGAAGCAGCCTGCGCAAGCGTGCTGCACATTACAGCAATGAAGATTAGCCACTTCATGGTTGCCCCAATCTGATAAGTGAAAACCGCAAATTTTATTTGGCGAGCACTTGATGTTGAGCTCTTCCCTCTACAAGCTCCTGTACTGCCGGCCGCTGATTTTCATTTGACGAATAATGTCGTCAGGCTGGTAATCGGCGTTCGATGCCAATGAAATGCCTGACCAGGCATCGATCCACGCGCGCACGGTCTCTTCCCTGACTTTGTATTGCTCGGCCACGGTGGCAACCGCATGGCCATCCGTGACTTTTCCGTCGGCCACCCAGTGCAGATAGCGGATCGCTGCCTCGATGGTTTTCCTGATCAAGGGATTCTCTGGAAGGGTTGCCGCCGGCGCGGACGTTTCTTTGATTCCGCTACGAAGTTGCTTGAGACACTCCGCCAAGCCACCCTCGACGATCAAGGATGGCACAGCCAGCATCAGATTCAGCGGCAGGTCGACGTTCTCAACGTAGCCGCAGGTTTTTTTGCCCAGCGCCAAAGCGTAGCCCAACTCGAAACAAGTTCCCGAGTCCGGTTCGGCACCACGGAACGGGTTGAGGTTGGCAACGACGATCTGCGCCTTGCGGATCAGGTCGAGGTTGGCCTGAAAGATTTTCGATGCGTCGGTTTCACCGTGATCAATGGGAATCAGGGGTTCGTAGCCATATTGGCAGCAGGTTTCACGAGCGGATTCTGCCCATGTCAGCACATCGGGGCGGAAGACGTCGGGACCGGCAAGGTAGATTTTCATGGGTTCTTGTTGTTCTTATTGGCTTTGTATGCATGCCGGGACTGGTCGCCAGCGCCAACTTGGTAAGAAGTCGGCGCTGGCGAGACGGCAGCTTGTCCATACAAGTCCAACCACGGAAGATGGCATTCAGATGGATACTGCGGGGGGGTCCGGGTACCAACCCTGCTCGCTCGGAGCCTTTAACAATCGCCCCATTGCCATTTTCGCGAAGTTCTCGATATTCCTTAATGACATCAGAAACAGTAAAATCAATTTTCACCCGTTTCTGGACGGTTTGATTTTGCAGTAATACAGGGAAAATATGGAAGTCTAATAAATATTAATCAATATAATCAACACAGTTAGCAGCTTAACACCCCTTGCCCTCATAGCTCAGTGGATAGAGCACCTTCCTCCTAAGAAGGGGGTCGCACGTTCGATTCGTGCTGAGGGCGCCACTATCGTACATGACAACGACAGAAGAACTCACCATAGAGGAAACGTTGGCATTGGCACAGGCGGAGGTGCGCGACCTCAAGCGCACCGTTGTCGCCCTGCGTACGGAGTTGGAGCACGCCGAAATGATCCGGCAAAACGAGGTACGCCAGGCCGGCCAGGCCAGCGCAGCTGAAATTGCTCAACTCAAAACCACCGTGAGTGCCCTGCGCGCCGAACTGGAGCATGCACGGATTGAACGTGATCGCCTGATACAGCAGGAACGGGCTGTGGGGCACAATGAAATGCAGATGCTCAAGGCAACGGTAGGCGAACTGCGGGAAGGGCTGGAACATCTGCGCGCTGAAAAGGACAATGCCGTAAGAGCGGCGATGTCTACCCAGCAAGGCGAAATCGCGCAACTGCGCGAAACCGTCAGTTCGCTGCGGGACACACTGGAACTGCTGCAGATCGACAAGGACAATGCCGTACGCCGCGAACATACGCTGTTCAGCGACGAAACAGCTCAATTGCACGCCACCATCCAGGCGTTGCGTACACAACTCGAACATCCCTCTGCGAACGGTTGAATGTCATGGAAGCCTCCCCTCCTCCCACATCTGCCAAAGCAAAAGTACTCGAACAAAGCGTCGACACCAAGCGCCGCTTGCGTCACGCCGAACTGTTGCTCGAAGTTACGCGGCGCATGGCCGGCTATGGCACGCTCGACGAGGTTCTGAACGCACTGGTCGACATAACGACCACGGAGCTCAATGCGGAACGCGGCTCCCTGTTTCTCAATGACCCGGACACCAACGAGCTCTACTCACGCGTCGCCCAGGGCAATATCCAGCGCGAGATTCGCATCCTCAACACCAGCGGCGTCGCCGGTCACGTCTTCACCGCCGGCGAAGCGCTGATCATTCATGACGCCTACGCCGATGGACGTTTCAATCGGTCGATCGACGAACAAACCGGATTCTCAACGCGCAGCATCCTGTGCGTTCCAATCAAGACCGTTAAGGGCGAGATCATTGGCGTCGCACAGACGCTCAACAAGCGCACCGGCAAGTTCACCAAACAGGACTTGCATCTGCTCGAAGCGATGACCAGCCAGGGCACGCTGGCGCTGCAAAGTGCACAGTTCATCGAGCGCATGCAGGCCATTCGCCGGCAGGAAATGGAATTCATCGACGTCGTCTCCGAAGTCACGGCGGATATCAAGCTTGGATCACTGCTCCAGAAGGTCATGGGCGAAGCGACGCGCCTGCTCAATGCCGAACGTTCGACGCTCTTCCTCAACGACGAGAAAACCAACGAGTTGTGGTCGGAAGTGGGCCAGGGGCTGGAGTCGGTCCAAATCCGCCTGCCCAACCATCTCGGCATTGCCGGCGCGGTATTCACCTCAGGCAAGGCGATCAACATTCCCTACGCCTATGCCGACCTGCGCTTCAATCCGGCTTTCGACAAGAAGACCGGCTTCTTCACGCGCTCGATCCTGTGCGTGCCGATTGTCAACAAACACGGCAAGGTGATCGGTGTCACGCAGGTACTAAACCGGCGCGGCGGCCCCTTCACCAGTGAAGATGAATCGCGTTTGCGGGCATTTACGGCGCAAATCTCCATCGCCTTGGAAAACGCCAAGCTGTTTGCCGATGTCCAGGCCATGAAGAACTACAACGAAGCGATGCTCGAATCGATGTCGAACGGGGTCATCACTCTCGACGAAGCCGAGCGCATCGCCACCTGCAATGCCGCCGGCCTGCGCCTGCTCAAGCTTCATCCCTCGCAAATTCTGCACAAGCCTGCTGCGGAATTCTTTAGCGGCAACAACGCATGGATTATCGAAAAGCTCAAGCGTGTCGCCGAAACACAGGGTTCCGAACTGCTGATGGATGCCGAAATTGTGCTGGGTGAAGACAGGCTGTCAGTCAACCTGACGCTACAACCCCTCCTGTCGGCTGAAGGTAAGCGTATCGGCTTGATGCTGCTGCTCGAAAACATCTCCAACGAGAAACGCCTGAAGACCACCATGTCGCGCTACATGGATCCGGGCATTGCGGCTCAAATGCTCGCATCGGGTGCCGAAGCGCTCGGCGGCAAGAGCGTCAATGCCACGATCCTGTTCTCCGATATACGCAGCTTCACCACGATCACCGAGCAACTCGGTGCGCAGGGTACGGTCGCCCTGCTGAACGAATACTTCACGCTGATGGTGGATTGCATCCAGCGTGAAGAAGGTATGCTCGACAAGTTTATTGGCGACGCGATCATGGCGGCCTTCGGCATCCCGGTTGGCCACGACGACGATGCCGATCGTGCAGTGCGCACGGCCATTGCGATGATGCGCGAACTCGCCGCATGGAACCGGGTGCGCGTCAATGAAGGCAAGATGGCCGTCGATATCGGCATCGGCCTGAATACCGACAACGTCGTGTCCGGCAATATCGGGTCCAAGAAGCGCATGGACTACACCATCATCGGCGATGGCGTGAATCTGGCCGCACGCCTCGAGTCTGCCTGCAAGCAGTATGGCGCCCACATTCTCATCAGCGAATTCACCCACAAGGTGCTGCGGGGCACTTATTTCAGTCGTGAACTGGATCTCGTGATCGTCAAGGGAAAAACAAAACCGGTCGCCATCTACGAAATCCTCGACTTCCACAGCGACGACAGTTACCCGCACCTGACCGATGCACTGCGACTTTTCAAAACGGGCATCAGTAAATACCGCAAGCAGGACTGGAAAGCTGCCATGACGGAATTCAATGAAGTCTTGGGCCTAAATCCCAAGGACAAGGGAGCGAAACTCTACATCGAACGCTGCGAACACTTCGCCGCAAACCCACCCGGTGCAGAATGGGACGGCGTTTGGGTAATGGAGTCGAAGTAACCTGCGCCAGCTAAGCAGGCGGGCTTTACTTGATGCGCGTCAGATGACTGCTTTTGCGGGTCGCTGAATCAACAGGCTCGCTGACATCGCTCGCATCGCCAGCAACTGCCGTCTCGCCAGCGCCGACTTTTCCCTCGTCACCAAGCGCGCCCACATCACCCGCTTCAAAAGCCATGCCTTGGCCATTTTCACGCGCATAGATCGCAACGACATCAACCACGGGCACAAGCACGGGAAATGACGCACCATTGAAACGGGTTTGAAAGCTGATCTCCTCATTGCCGATCTGTAGCTGATGCGTGGCATCAAGACTGACATTGAGGACGATCTGGCCATCACTGACGAATTCGCGCGGCACTCGCGTACGCGCGGATACCTGCACCGCGAGATACGGGGTAAAGCCTTCATCCGAGCACCACTCATGGATGGCCCGGATGAAATACGGCTTCGTGGAGGTCATGGAAAGCGGATGCGCTGCTGAAAATCAGCGGCGCATCACCTTTTCGGACGGCGTCAGTGCGTCGATGAAACCCTGGCGAGAAAAGATGCGCTCGGCAAACTTCATGACGGGCGCAGCCGTCTTTGGCAACTCGATACCGTAATGGTCAAGACGCCAGAGCAACGGGGCAATCGCCACATCAAGCATCGAGAAGTCATCGCCCAGCAAGAATTTCTGCTTGGCAAACAACGGCACCAGTTCGGCCAGGCGATCCCGGATATGCGCCCGGGACTTGTCGGCAGACTTAAGGTTGCGCTCGAGTGCATCGATATGGCTGAAAAGCTCCAGTTCCATCGTATGCAGAAGCTGACGCGCCTTTGCACGCGTCTGCGGATCTGGCGGCATCAACTGCGGATGCGGGAATCGCTCGTCGATGTACTCGTTGATGATGTTCGATTCGTACAGGACGAGATCACGATCAACCAGCACAGGGACACGGTTGTACGGGTTGATGACGGCGATGTCTTCGGGTTTGTTGAAGAGATCGACATCAATCACCTGAAAGTCCATCTGCTTCTCGTAAAGTACGATGCGGCAGCGATGGCTGAACGGACAGGTGGTTCCCGAATACAAGTTCATCATGGCACTCGTACCCCAGGAATAGTCGGAATCTCGCACCACGCGACGGACGGGTGGATTCATGTCTCGATGTCCCATGTGAGTCTACTCACGGTAATCAGTGAATGTCTTTCCAGTATTCACGCTTGAGCGCATACGAGAAGACGAACAGAACAGCCAGGAAGATCAGTACGATCACACCCAACTGCTTGCGGAAGTTGGCCATCGGCTCGCCTATGTGGGTCAGAAAACCCACCAGATCGCCGACCATCACATCAAACTCTTCCGGCTTGACCAGACCAGGCTTGGCAAGGCTCAGCTTGTGATCGGCACCCATGACCTGCTCACCCTGCAGCTCCCAAAGCACGTGCGGCATACCAACGTTCGGGAAAACCGTGTTATTCCAACCGGTCGGGCGGGAGTCGTCGCGGTAGAAGCTGCGCATGTAGGTATAGAGCCAGTCAGCACCAGAATAGGACACAGTTGAACGTGCGCGCGCTATCACCGTCAAGTCGGGGGGGGCCGCGCCAAACCACTGTTTGGCTTCGGCACGACGCATGGCAATCGTCATCGTCTCGCCGATCTTGTCTGCGGTGAACAGCAGGTTATCCTTGATCTGCGCCTCGGTCAGACCGATGTCCGTCAAACGGTTGTAGCGAAAATACGAGGCCGAGTGGCAGTTCAAACAGTAGTTGATGAACAGCTTGGCACCATTCTGCAAGGCAGCATTATCGCGGGAACGATCTGGCGCCTTATCAGGATGGAGTTCGACACCGGCAGCAAAAGCCATGAGCGGCACCCACAGCAGGGCAATCAGCAGTTTTTTCATTATCCCGTCACCCTTTCTGGTTCAGGCTTGCACTTATCTAGCGCCGTATAAATCGGCATCAACAGGAAGAAAGCAAAGTAGAGAATCGTGCAAATCTGCGACACCAACGTGCGTCCGGGGGTTGGTGCCAGCATGCCCAGATAACCCAGGATGAAGAAGCTAACGAGGAAGATGCCAAGCGCCCCCTTGAACAAGGGGCCACGATAGCGAATCGACTTCACCGGGCTACGATCCAACCAGGGCAGGAAGAAAAATATCATCACGCCGAGGCCCATGAAAATAACGCCCCACAGCTTGGCATCGATCCAGAAGAAGTTCACCGTATTGGCACGCAGGATCGAGTAGTAAGGCGTGAAATACCAGACCGGTGCTATGTGCGGGGGGGTCACCAGCGGATCGGCGGGGAAGAAGTTGTTGTACTCCAGGAAGTACCCGCCGCCTTCAGGCATGAAGAACACAATTACCGAGAAGGCCATGAGGAAAACCACCACACCGACAATATCCTTCACCGTGTAGTACGGGTGGAAGGGGATACCATCGAGCGGAATGCCATGCTCGTCTTTCTTCTTCTTGATCTCGACGCCATCGGGGTTATTGGAACCCACTTCGTGTAGTGCAATGATGTGCGCAGCCACGAGACCAATCAACACCAGCGGCACGGCAATGACATGCAGCGAGAACATCCGGTTAAGGGTCGCATCACCGATCACGTAGTCACCCCGAATCCACAGCGTCAACTCGTTACCGACAAGGGGAATGGCCGAAAACAGGTTGAGAATCACCTGTGCGCCCCAGTAGGACATCTGGCCCCACGGGAGCAGGTAGCCCATGAAGGCTTCCCCCATCAGCGCAAGGAAAATCATGACGCCGAAGATCCAGACCAACTCACGCGGCTTACGGTACGAGCCATAGATCAGGCCGCGATACATATGCAGATAGACGACGACGAAGAAGGCCGACGCACCGGTCGAATGCAGGTAGCGAATCAACCAGCCCCACGGCACATCACGCATGATGTACTCGACGCTCGCAAAGGCCACTGGCACGCCAGAAGCATTCAACGAGGCATCCGGCTTGTAGTGCATCACCAAGAAGATGCCGGTCACGATCTGGATCACCAGCACCAGCAGTGCCAGGGAACCAAAGAAATACCAGAAGTTGAAGTTCTTTGGTGCGTAATACTTCGCCAGATGTTCGTTCCACAACGCCATCAGGGGGAAGCGCGCATCCACCCACTCCAGAAGGTCACCTGCGGTTGACCCATTGGACTTGTACTTATCTACGTTGGCGGCACCCATGCCTTATGCTCCCTTCTTTTCTTCGCCAATCAGAATCTTGGCATCGGACAGGTAATAGTGCGGCGGAACTTCGAGGTTGTCCGGGGCCGGCATGCTCTTGTAAACACGCCCGGCGAGATCGAACAGCGAACCGTGACAGGGACACAAAAAGCCACCCGTCCATTCGGGGCTGACACCCGACTCAGCGCCCGTCTTGAACTTCTCGCTCGGCGAGCAGCCCAAGTGGGTGCAAATACCAATGGCCACCAAATATTCCGGCTTGATTGAGCGGTGTTCATTTTTGGCGTATTCGGGCTGCATCGTCCGATTGGATTGCGGATCGGCCATTTTGTCGGCGATCTTGGTCAGATCGTCCAGCATTTCCTTGGTGCGATGGATGATCCAGACCGGCTTACCGCGCCACTCGACGGTCATCATCTCGCCCGGATTCAGCTTGCTGATATCCACTTCGACCGGAGCACCGGCCGATTTGGCGCGCTCTGAAGGGGCAAAGGTGCTCACGAAGGGTATGGCCACTGCAACACCGGCCACGCCCCCGGCAACGGACGTCGCAACCAGTAAACGACGCCTGCCACAATCCACTGTCTCGTCACAACTCATGGTGGGGTTTCCTGAAAAGTGAGAATGCAAATACGAAAAACCGCGCGATTATAGCGGACTCCGTCTCGATATTAAAGAGCAAATTAGCTCAATCTTATAGTCCATGAAGCTTAAAAGCCCCAAGTACGGTGCGATCAGTAATCACGCCGCTCGATAAAGGCCTGAGCCACACTGGCTGCATCTGAATACTCGAGTTCACTGCCTAACGGCAAGCCACGCGCGATACGACTGACCTTAACGCCTCGGGCATGCAGCATCTCCGAGAGGTAGTGGGCGGTAGCCTCTCCTTCGTTGGTCAGGTTGGTTGCCAGAATGACCTCCTTGACCACACCATCAGACGCGCGCGCCAGAAGCCGATCAAAAGCCAGCTCACGCGGCCCGATGCCATCCAGAGGAGAGAGCCGTCCCATCAGGACGTAGTACAAGCCCTGAAAAGCATGCGTCTGTTCCATTATATTGAGATCAGCCGGCATTTCGACCACGCACAACTGCGAAGGATCGCGCTTCGACGACAGGCAGCGATCACAAACTTCAGCTTCGGTAAAGTTGTTACAACGGTCGCAATGGCGCAACGTACGCAGCGCCGTTTCAAGCGCTTTGGCCAAGCGTTCCGCGCCGCGCGGATCGTGCTGCAACAGGTGATACACCATGCGTTGCGCCGATTTCGGTCCGACCCCTGGCAGACAGCGCAACGCGGCAACTAGCGCATCGAGGCTTGATGGCGTTGCCACCGTCCCATCCTTCAGTGCAGATGACGAGGCAAAGCCTCTTCTTCCGGTTCAGGCAGTTCGGCATGCACCGGCTCACCTTCCGGATTTGGATACAGCGGCGCACCGCAATCGTCGCAGTATTCCAAAGGGAAACGATGCTCAAGGACAATTACCTCGCGCAGACCTGCCTCGCGCAACACGCCCTCGATCTGACTCGGCATCTCACTCGCCTCCTCCTCGTTTTCGAGCAAAGGCCAAACCACACCATGCACCACCTCAACGGCATCACCCACTGTGAATCCGACACGGAACTCTTCGAGCTGGCGATCATAATAAGGTGCGACCACCGCGCGCAGATTCCCTGCAGAAACGTTTAGTGTCGTCTGCAGGAAAGCCACCGCCGAGCGCAAAGAATACGGGCGCGAAGCACGGTCGGCCTCGCGTACGGCCGCATGGAAGGATTGCGGCAACAGCGGTTCCATGGCACAAGCGGGCAGAATGGAGCGCAACACTTCACCACCTTGCGCACGCCACTGTTTGAGTGCTTCGTTGCGACTACCATCCGCTTCCTGCCAGCGAAACAGGGGGGTCCCTGCCGGTGCGCAGACCACCCCAATCAGATAGCGGGTGTCGGACAGAAAATTCATCGTTTCCGGCATCTGGCCCACATCAATTTTGAGATCACGGCCATGCAGCGCTGCTTTGGCCAGCTTGTCAGACAGCGCTGCTGTTTCACAATAGCTTTGCGGCAACTGATCCGGACTGAAAAGAAAATCGCACAGACCAAAACGGATATCTGCCGCCAACACATGCGCCTGCAACTGGACACGCAGGCTGGTCAGCGCATCGCCGGTAATGGGACCGGATGGAATCGCATAACGCGACCAGGCCAATACCGGGGCGGCAAACAACAGCACATCCTGTGTGGTACCGCTCGCGCCATTCTCATGCTTGTGCGCCTCAGCACGATATTCAATCATGTCGGCCAATTCGTCATAGGCGCGTCCGCCCGCACCATACAAATGATCCAGCGCAGCGTTCATCGCGGCCTCGTCATTGGCATCCAGCAAACGATCCACCAATTCCGCCAAACGTCGCTCCCAGAAAGCATCTTCGAGGCGATTGCCTGACAGACTGAGGTCCGTGGCAAGATTGATCAACTCTTCGGTATCGGGGGTTTGCTTGGTACGACGGGAAAAGCGCGAACGTTTCATGAGGGGGGAGCTATTCAAAGCAGGTCAGTAACAACTTGGGAGGTAATTTTAACAGCAGGCCACCCCCCTGCCGGATTACCCCAGACAGACCAGCCCGTCCCTAACGACAAGTACCACAGGCACAAGTGACTCGCCCTCGCAATCACCGCGCTCACAATATCCGTCTGCCCATCGGAATCGCGCATAGTGCGTGTTGCAACTGACACTCTGGTGCGACTCAAGAATCAACTGATCATCACGTGCCGCCAAAGGAATACCAAAGTGCGGACAACGGTTTTCGTAGCCCAGACAGGTCTCGCCACTGCGCAACACCAGCAGATGAAACTCTCCCCGTTCAAGCGGAAAAGCAAACATGCGGCCCCGACCATCCGGCATCTCTGTCAAAGGACAAACCACAAAGCCGGGAGGCAGATTATGTGGCGTCGAGTCCACGCCGCAGGTCGGCCTCAATGTCATCCACGGCCTCAAGGCCGACGGCGATGCGCAAAAGCCCTTCGCCGATACCTGCCTCTGCCCTCGCCTCCGGTGACACGCGGCCGTGTGTTGTGCTCGCTGGATGCGTAATAGTGGTTTTCGTATCGCCCAGGTTGGCGGTGATCGAGAGCAGTTTGCAATGATCCACCACACGCCAGGCTTCAGCCCGCCCGCCCTTGACCTCAAACGCCACAATGGCACCGCCCGTCAGTTGCTGGCGCATCGCCAGCGCATGCTGAGGATGAGAGGGCTGCCCCGGATAGAACACACGCGCCACCATTGGGTGAGCTTCGAGGCGGCGAGCCAGATCAAGCGCATTTGCCGACTGAGCCTGCATGCGAATCTTGAGGGTTTCGAGTCCCTTGAGAATCACCCAGGCATTAAAGGGCGATAAGGTAGGCCCTGCCGTACGCAAATATTTGAAGACTTCTTCGACCAACTCTTTGCTGCCGCATACGGCACCACCCAGAACTCGCCCTTGGCCGTCGAGATACTTCGTTGCGGAATGGATGACCAGATCGGCCCCTAGCGCCAACGGCTGCTGCAAGGCGGGCGAACAGAAACAGTTGTCGACGACTAGCAAGACACCTGCGGCATGGGCAACCTCGGCCAGCGCTGCAATGTCATACACCTCGGTCAAGGGGTTCGATGGTGTTTCGATAAACAACAGCTTGGTATTCGGCTTCAAGGCGGCACGATATGCTGCGGGATCATTGCCCACCACGAAAGTTGTTTCGACAGAAAAACGCGGCATGATGGTGCCGAGCATTTGCTGTGTCGCACCGAAAATGCCACGCGCAGCAACGATGTGATCGCCCGACTTGAGCAAGGCCATGATCGTGGCCATGATCGCTGCCATGCCGCTGGCGGTCGCCACACAAGCCTCGGCCCCCTCCAAAGCCGCCAGCCGTTCCTGCAGCATGGTGACGGTCGGGTTGGTAAAGCGCGAATAAACATTGCCGGCTTCCGCACCGGAAAAACGCGCAGCCGCCTGGGCCGCGCTTTCAAACACGAAGCTTGAGGTCAGGTAAAGCGCTTCGGCATGCTCGCCAAATTGACTGCGCTCCTGCCCTGCCCTAACCGCCAGGGTATCGAGTTGCCAGTCAGGATCCATCTTCATTCGGACGACACCAAATTGAGATCCAGCTGCCCTGCGTCGGGCTCCTCACGCGAGCTCTTGCCGCGCGCGTCCTCGACACTGGCCAGGTAATCGGCACTGATATCGCCGGTGATGTATTTACCATCGAAGCACGAAGTGTCGAATTGCGTCAGGGCAGGGTTGAGATCTCGCACCGCTTGCTTAAGAGCAGGAAGATCCTGATAGACCAAGGCATCGGCACCGATCTCGCGACAGATTTCCTCATCGTTACGATAGGCGGCGATTAGTTCGTCACGTGTCGGCATGTCGATGCCATACACGTTGGCGTGCCGCACGGGGGGGCTGGCCGAGGCGAAGTAAACCTTTTTGGCACCGGCTTCACGCGCCATCATGATGATCTCGCGGCTGGTCGTCCCGCGCACAATCGAGTCATCCACCAGCATCACATTCTTGCCCTTGAACTCCTGGGTAATCGCGTTCAGTTTCTGACGGACTGATTTGCGGCGCGAGGCTTGCCCCGGCATGATGAAGGTGCGGCCGATATAGCGATTCTTGACGAAGCCTTCGCGGAACGGCACACCGAGTCGATTTGCCAACTCCAGCGCCGAGGGGCGGCTGGAATCTGGGATCGGAATCACTGCATCAATCTGCAGATGCGGCAGGGTATGGCGAATCTTCTCGGCAAGGAATTCGCCCATCTTGACGCGCGCCGCATAGACCGACACGCCGTCGATCAGGGAATCCGGACGGGCCAGATAGACATACTCGAACATGCACGGTGCATGTAGCGTCTTTTCTGCGCACTGGCGGCTCACCAACTGGCCGCGCATATCAATCAGCACCGCCTCGCCGGGCTCGACATCGCGCAGAAACTGGAAGCCCAGCGTGTCGACCGCGACACTTTCCGAGGCCACAAGATATTCCGTGCCCAGCGGTGTTTCGTTCTTGCCGATCACCAGCGGGCGAATGCCATAAGGATCGCGGAAGGCCAGCAGCCCATAGCCGGCGATCATCGCCACCACGGCATAGGCGCCCTTGATGCGCTTATGCACACCAGCCACCGCCTTGAAAATGGTTTCAGCCTCGACCTGATATTTGGACGAAGCGGCCTGCAGTTCATGAGCCAGCACATTCAGCAGCACCTCGGAATCCGAGTTGGTGTTCATGTGCCGCAAATCCTGCAGGAACATGTCGCGCTTCAACTGCTCGGAGTTGGTCAGGTTGCCGTTATGCGCCAGCATCAAGCCGAAAGGGGAGTTGACGTAGAACGGCTGCGCTTCGGCCGCGTTAGTGGCCGAACCAGCTGTTGGGTAGCGGCAATGAGCGATGCCCCAGTTACCGACCAGATCGCGCATGTTGCGGGTGCGGAAGACATCGCGCACCAGGCCCGGCCCTTTGTGCATGTGGAAACGTCCGCCCTCGGCCGTGGCAATGCCGGCGGCATCCTGGCCACGATGCTGCAGCACCTGCAGGCCATCGTAGAGCAACTGATTAACCGCGGTCGTAGCGACCACACCGAGAATGCCGCACATTGTTTAATTCATCCTCTCATTGACATCTATCGGTAG
Organism: Rhodocyclaceae bacterium; assembly: GCA_030681195.1. Taxonomy (GTDB): domain Bacteria; phylum Pseudomonadota; class Gammaproteobacteria; order Burkholderiales; family Rhodocyclaceae; genus Sulfuricystis. The sequence goes on along the minus strand of JAUXXJ010000008.1, from coordinate 224,065 downwards.
CGAATTCGTTTTGCCAAATCGGGTGGCAACCAGGGTTTGCTCGCCAGTACCGCCGTTTCGAAAGGTGGCGCCAGCGTGGCAGCCTGCCACCAGGGTTGGGAAGGCAAGGCGGTCAGACCCGCGAGCAGCACGCCCACCCAGACCACCAACACCCCGCGCGCAATGCCGAACAGCGCGCCGAGCAAACGGTCGAGTGTGCCCAGCCCAACCGCCTTGAGAAAACGCGAGATCAGCCAGCGCGCCAGCGAAAACCCCACCAGTACGCCAGCAAACACGGCCAGAAAACCGGCCACTTGCCGCCAGTGCGGGGCCATATCGCTGGCCATCAGCATGTCCCCCACTTGCCCGGCCCACAGGCGCGCGCACAGAAAGGCGGCGATCCAGGCCAGTAGTGCCAGAATCTCGCTGACCACGCCGCGCCAGACACCGATCAGCAACGAAAGCGCAATCACCGCCAGTACCACGTAATCGAATGGGGTCACCCCGATATCCTTGCTTGCATGTCATGATCAGGCCAGCCGTCATGGCTTCTTGGCCACCGGCCCATCCACCCCGACGATCTTGACGCGCACACGCGCCTTCTCGGCCGCTTCCTGCGTCGGGAATGGGCCGGCTCGCACGCGGGTGCGCGGGCCATTCGGTGTATCGACTTTCTCGGTGTAAACCGGGATGCCGAGCTCCTTGATCTTGCCCGTCAGCAGCTTGACGCGCCCGGGCTCCTGATAAGCACCCAACTGGACTTCCCAGGCTTCGGCCTTATCGGATTTTTCTTGCGCGGGTGCAGTCGTCTTCTCTACCGCCGGCTTTTCAGCTACCTTGGGTTCGGGTTTTGGTTCAGGCTGCGGTTCCGGCTTGATTTCAGCCGGCGGCTCAGCCTTGGCAATGGGCTTGGTCACTTCACGCGCCGGTTTTGCTTCAACCGGTGATACCACCCGCTGGGTAACCCCCTCGTCGGGGCTAGGGATGCGTACCTGGATATCCTTGAGCGGTGGCGCAGGCTGGTGATCCATCACCATCGGCAACACGATGGCCGCAAACAAGGCCAGCGCAGCCGCACCAATCAGGCGACGACGGGCACGCTTTTTCAACAGCAGCGCCGCTTCGCCTGTCAGATCATCATTCCGCGTTTCGTCGTGCTTGTTTTCTTGTGCCATGTCACGCCCATCAGCCTGTTTTGCAGCCCAGCGAACGCATCACATCCGCTACTGTCAGGAACGATCCGAAGGCCAGAATTCTATCATCGCCACTCGCGTTCTCTTGTGCGTATGCGAGCGCTGCTGCAGGGGAAGCAAAAGTGGTTGCCGTCTCGCCAACGCCGACTTTTTCGAGCACGCCTCGCAATGTTTCTGCCGAGGCCGCGCGTGCCCCTGGCAAATCACAGCACAACCAGCGGTCCACTCGGTGCTTGAGCGCCGTTACCACTGCCTCAATATCCTTATCAGCCATCATGCCGAACACCGCCCACGTCGTTCGCGCAAAGCCCATGCCGCCCAGACTGCTCGCCATCGCCAGCGCGGCCTGTGGGTTATGCGCGACATCCAGCACGATCTGCGGCTGGCCGGGCAATACCTGACAACGCCCCGCCACATCGACTTCGGCCAGCCCACGGCGAATATCCTGCGCAGCCACCGGCAAGCGGTCACGCAAGACGTCGAGCGCCATCAAGGCGCAACTGGCATTGTGCAACTGGTAATCGCCGCGCAAGGCCGGAAACGCCAGCCCGCCCAGCTTGCGATCAATGCCATGCCACCACTGCCATTGCCCTTCCTGACGCAGAAAACCGAAGTCGCGGCCGATTTGCAAAAAGTCGGCGCTGGCGAGACGGCATACCTCGACCAGACTGGCCGGCGGATCCGCATCGCCGCAGATCAGCGGTCGCCCCGCACGACAAATACCCGCCTTTTCCCGGCCGATATGCTCGCGCGTCGGCCCGAGGTGGTCCATGTGATCAAGATCAATCGTCGTCACGACCGCGCAATCAGCATCGTAGCTATTCGTCGCATCGAGCCTTCCACCCAGCCCGACTTCGAGAATGACGGCATCGACAGCCGCTGCCGCGAATACCTCCCAGGCCGCAAGTGTACCGAACTCGAAATAGGTCAGCGCCTCATCGCCCCGGGCAGCTTCCACGCACGCAAAGGCTTCGCACAGTCGCTCATCGACAACCGACTGGCCATCGATGCGAACGCGCTCGTTGTAATGCAGCAGATGCGGCGAGGTATAGAGGCCGGTGCGATAGCCTGCGCTATGCAGGATGCGCTCCAGCATGGCACTGGTGGAACCCTTGCCATTGGTGCCGCCGACAGTAACCACCACGGCATCCTGCCGCTGTCCGAGTCGCTGCTTGACGGTCAGAATGCGATCGAGCCCCAGTTCGATGCCCGCCTGCCCGCGAGGGTGCAAGCTTTCGAGGTGGGCGAGCCAGTCGTTAAGCCCTCTCACCGCCGGGCACGCCATCAAACGGCAGGCAGGCGCAACAGGAGGGTCAATACTGAGGCAAGGCGATCACGCATCTCGCGCCGGTCGACGATCATGTCGATCGCACCTTTTTCCAGCAGGAATTCGGAACGCTGGAAGCCTTCCGGCAGGGTCTCGCGCACGGTTTGCTCGATCACGCGCGGGCCGGCAAAACCGATCAGTGCGCCCGGTTCGGCCATCACCACGTCGCCCACAAAAGCGAAGGATGCCGATACGCCGCCCATGGTCGGGTCGGTCAGCACGGTGATGAACGGCAACTTGTGACGAGCCAAGCGCGTCGTCGCTGCGGTGGTCTTGCTCATCTGCATCAGCGACAGCAGGCCTTCCTGCATGCGCGCCCCGCCCGAGGCGGTGAAACAGATGAAGGGCAACTGGTGTTCGACGGCGGCATTGACCCCGCGCACAAAGCGCTCGCCCACCACCGAGCCCATTGATCCGGCCATGAAGTCGAACTCGAAACAGGCCACCACCACGGGCAGTGTTTTGATGGCCCCCTGCATGACGACCATCGCATCGGTCTCGCCGGATTCTTCATTCGCTGCAGCCAAGCGTTCCGGATAGCGTCGGCTGTCCTTGAACTTGAGTGCATCCATCGGCACCACTTCCGCCCCGATTTCGTCACGCCCTTCGGGGTCGAGCAGAAAATCCAGACGCTCACGCGCCTTGAGACGATGATGATGTCCGCATTTCGGGCAGACATTCAAATTCTGCGCCAAGTCGGTGGCATACAACACCGCTTCGCAGGACGGGCACTTCGACCACAGACCCTCGGGAACAGACTTGCGGGTGCCTTCGGCACGCTTGATCTTCGGCGGCAAAAGTTTCTGGAGCCAACTCACGATCGGGTCTCCTTATCCATGGCAGTGCGCACCTGGCGCAGGAAGGCCGTCACGCGCTCTGCGGCCGTCCCTGCGGGTGCCTGTTCGATGGTTTCAATGATCTTGCTGCCAATCACCACGGCATCGGCCACACGGGCGATCCGCGCCGCGCTGGCCGCATCGCGGATGCCAAAACCGACGCCCACCGGCATGCCGACCTTGGCACGAATCGACGGGATGCGTTGCGCAACTTCGTCGGTATCAATGGTCGCGGCACCGGTCACGCCTTTTAGCGATACGTAGTAGATATAACCGCTACCGAGCTGCGCCACGTCGGTAAAGCGTGACTCCACCGAGGTAGGTGCCAGCAGGAAGATTGGATCGATGCCTGCGGCCTTCATGACGCGAGAAAACTCGCCACACTCTTCCGGCGGGTAATCGACGATCAACACACCATCCACGCCAGCGGCTGCGGCATCGGCGGCAAATGCTTCAACGCCATAGGCCTCGACCGGATTGGCATAACCCATCAGCACCACCGGCGTCGTCGCATCCCCCTTGCGAAACTCGCGCACCATGCCCATCACAATTTTCAGACTGATACCGTAAGCTAATGCCCGCTCCGAGGCGCGCTGGATGGTCGGGCCATCCGCCATCGGATCGGAAAATGGCACACCCAGTTCGATGATGTCAGCTCCGCCATCGACCAGCGCGCGCATCAGCGGCAGCGTTTGGCCCGGTTCTGGATCACCGGCGGTAATGAAGGGAATCAACGCCTTGCGTTGCTGGGACTTAAGTTCGGCGAACTTGGCTGCAATTCTGCTCATGATTAGAACTGGATGCCGGATTTTTCGGCGACGGTATGCATGTCCTTGTCGCCCCGCCCGGAAAGACTGACGAGCAGGATTGTGTCTTTGGCCAGTGTCGGCGCCAGACGCGCCGCATAGGCCAGCGCATGACTCGACTCGAGTGCCGGGATGATGCCTTCATAGCGGCACAGATCATGGAAGGCAGCCAACGCTTCGTCGTCGGTCACCGTCACATACTCGGCCCGTCCCGAATCCTTGAGCCACGCATGTTCTGGGCCGACACCGGGATAATCCAGGCCGGCGGAAATCGAGTGCGTCTCGATGATCTGGCCGTTGGCATCCTGCAGCAGATAGGTACGATTGCCGTGCAGCACGCCGGGACGCCCGGCCGTCAGTGACGCCGCGTGCTTGCCACTGTCGATGCCGTGCCCGGCGGCTTCAACGCCGACCAGCTTCACCTCGGTATGCGGGATGTAGTCGTAGAAGATACCCATGGCGTTCGAACCGCCGCCGACACAGGCAATCACCTGATCCGGTTGCCGTCCTGCCAGCGCCGACATTTGAGGAATGCACTCGCGCCCAATCACCGACTGGAAGTCGCGCACCATCATCGGATAAGGATGCGGTCCGGCCACCGTGCCGATGATATAGAAGGTATTGCCGACATTCGTCACCCAGTCGCGCATCGCTTCGTTGAGGGCGTCCTTGAGCGTCTTGGAACCGGATTCGACGGGGATGACGGTGGCGCCAAGGAGCTTCATGCGATAGACGTTGGCCGCCTGGCGCTTGACGTCCTCGCTGCCCATGTAAACCACGCATTCCATGCCATAGCGCGCGGCGACCGTCGCGGTTGCCACGCCATGCTGGCCAGCCCCAGTCTCGGCAATCACGCGCGGCTTGCTCATGCGCCGTGCCAGCATCGCCTGACCGATGCAGTTGTTAATCTTGTGCGCGCCGGTATGGTTGAGATCTTCGCGCTTGAGGTAGATCTGCGCGCCGCCTAACAAATTGGACCAACGTTTGGCGTGATAAATCGGGCTTGGCCGCCCGACATAGTGCGCCAGTTCATATTCAAACTCCGCGCGAAACTCGGGATCGTTCTGCGCCGCCTCGTAGGCCGCTTTCAGTTCCGCTAGCGCCGGAATCAGCGTTTCGGCAACAAAAATACCGCCAAACTGGCCGAAATGACCACGATCATCTGGCAAATTGTATTGATCAACAGGCATCAGCAATCCTCACTGCCGCAATAAAGGCGGCGATCTTGTCGGCATCTTTGATGCCCTTTGCGATCTCGACGCCACTGCTCACATCCACCGCCCATGGCTTGATGTTCATGACAGCTTCACCGACGTTATCAGCATCTAACCCGCCAGACAGGATCATGGGAACGGGCAAATCCGAGGGAATCAACGACCAGTCGAACGATTGCCCCACACCGCCGTAAGCCTCCACCCAGGCATCGAGCAATATTCCTTGAGCAGTCGCGTAAGTGCGGGCGAATTCTAACAGATCGACCCCGGGCCGCACCCGGGCCGCCTTGAGGTAAGGCAAGCCAAACTGGGCACAATAACCGGCATCCTCCTCCCCATGAAACTGCAGCAAATCAAGCTTAACTTCGGCCAATGTGTGCCGAACCTGCTGCGGATCGGCATTCACAAACAAACCGACGCGAGTCACAAAAGGGGGCACGCACAGTGCCAGTTCGTGCGCCAGATCCAGATTCAGATAACGTGGGCTTGGCGGATAAAACACGAAACCAACCGCGTCCGCGCCCAAGCGTATGGCGGCTTCCAGGTCCTGCGGGCGCGTCAGGCCACAAATCTTGATACGGGTACGCGGCATAGGTCAGGCGGGTATGTTGCGGGGAACCAGCATCATACCTGTGGCAGCAGGCAATCCCCAATGGGCGCCATAGTCCACCCCGGACAGATACAGACCATCCGGCGCGAAGGTCGGCGCGGCACGACGACGGTCACATGCAGCCAGCAATTCCGGGAGCCATTCCGGCGTTTGCCGGCCCATGCCCACATACACCAGCGCCCCGACGATATTCCGTACCATATGATGCAGAAAGGCATTGGCATGAAAATCGAACAGGAAACAATCGCCCTCACGGATCAGATTCAATTCGTACAGGGTCTTGACGGGTGATTTCGCTTGGCACTGGGCGTCGCGGAAGGAGGAAAAATCATGCTCGCCGAGCAGGCAGTCTGCCGCGACTTGCATGGCGCCCTCATCCAGCGGTTGATGGCACCAACCCACTTTCCCAGCCAAAATGCCCGGACGCTCACACCGGTTCAACAGGATGTAACGATAACGCCGTGCCTGGGCAGAAAAACGGGCATGGAATTCAGTGGGAACTTCCGTGGCCCATCTCACCGCAACAGCGGGAGGTAACAACGCATTGACACCACGCACCCACGCCGACAGCGGACGCTGTACCGCCACATCGAAATGCACCACCTGCGCCAAGGCATGCACGCCGGCATCCGTCCGTCCAGCACAATGTGTGCGCACAGGGCCACAGGCAATCTGCTTCAAGGCTGATTCCAGCGCATCCTGTACGGTCGGACAGTCTGGCTGTGATTGCCAGCCGGAAAATGCCTTGCCATCGTATTCAAGACCCAGCGCAATCCTCATGCACCGCCCCATAGAACGAGCATGCCGGCACCCAGCAGCAGGATCAACAGTCTGTCCTGCCAGGCAATCGGCTGTTGTACCAGGCGGCAAGTGGCCCCATCCACGACGTCAGGCAAGTTGGCCTCATCAGCAAACCAGTTGCGCCACGCCGATACCGACGACTTTTGCTCGACATATTCCAGCACCAGCATGAGGCGCACCACCGTGACGTCGCGCCAGGAAAACGGCTGCAGCAGCCAGTAAAGTCCGGTCATCAGTCCTTGATTGCCCAGATGCTCATGCAGCAGGGCAAGGCTCAACAACAGGATCAGCAGACGCCCGATCTGTTCGCCTCCTTGCGCCAACCCCTCGCGGGTAATCCCCAACTGACCGACCAGCCCCGGCAAATACTCCCCCGGGGTGGCAAACAGGAAAAGCAGCAACAGGGAGAGCAACAACCAGCGGGTACGCCAGAGCAGTTGCCGGCTACGTCGGGCGGCCAACCGAAAGGCCAGCAAGGAAGCCATCAGCAGCAAGGGCAACAGCCACTGCCAAGGACTCCACTGGAGGCCGATGGCAACCCCGGTCCAAGTCAGCAGAAGCGAGGCCGGGTGAAACATGGATCGGCAATACGAGCAAGCTGCGACGACGGCCACGACAGGTGTCGTAGCGCGTCGATCATGCGTCGAGTTGATCCAGACGGGTGCGTGCCGCTGCTTGCTGGGCGGCACTGCCCTCGGTCAGCACTTCGTTGAGCAACTCGCGAGCTCCTTCGCGATCACCCATTTCTTCGTACGCCTGGGCCAATTCAAGCTTGGTCGCTACTTCTGGGTCATCCGGAACATCGGCGGAATCGGCATCAGTGGCTACCACATCCGGCAACCCCTCAACATCCGACAACTCAATCTCGCCAATATCCCCGGCAACAGGAAGTGCCTCGACTGAGTTAGCTGAAACCTCAGGCACGGACAAGTCGTCGGTATCCAGCGACAAATCCAGATCCAGATCGCTGCCCGCAGCTTCTGAAGGTGCGACATCAACCACTGCTTCGGCAACAGGTAGGTCAATTTCGAGCGCACCCACTGCGGTATCGGCAGCAACCTCGGCCTCAACTGCTGGCGTACCTGCATCCAGATCCAGATCAAAATCAAGATTCAAGTCGGACAATGCACCGCCCGCTGGTGCACTGCCAACCGGTGCAGGCGCAGCGGCCATCTCGGGCTCACCCAGATCGATATCAAAGTCGATCGCATCCGCGGGAGCGACGGCGGCAGATGCCTCCTCGACAGGTGCAGCCGGCGTTTCTGCTGCTGCGGTCTCTGCCGCAGGTGCATCAAGGTCAAAAGCAAAATCAATCGCGTTGTCATCGGCCGGCGCGGGCGCTGCTTCGATTTCGGCAGCCGGCGCTTCAGCCGACACTTCGGCCGCAGCTTCCGTTTCGGGTGAGCCAAGATCAAAATCAAAGTCCAAGCTCATCACTTCTTCAGCCGCAGGCTCTGCAGCAGCGGTCTGTTCAGCTGCGGCCTGGGCAGGACCGCTCGTTGTGCCGAGATCAAGATCGAAGTCGAGCGAATCGCCTGCAGCTGGTGCAGGAACAGGCGCCTGAGCAGGCATCTCGGCCACAGGAGAAGCCGAGAGGATCACCGTCTTGTTCGAATCATCCTCCTCCACTGCAACAGGCAAGTCAGCCTCTTCAACCATCACGGCAGCCACCTCACGAGCAGGCGACACAGTATCTTCGACTAGACTAACGCCCAGTCCTGCGGCCAGCGCAAGGGTCTTGTCCCAATCCTGGCCGGTTTGACCACTCAACTTACGGACATCAATCGCAACGGCTTCGAATCGTTCAGCATCCTTGCGATTGGCATACAACTCAAGCAACTTGAGATGGATGGCACTGCGCTCGGGATCACCCTTCAAACCCTCAAGCAGGATTTCTTCAGCCTGGCTATCACGACCGTAGGCCATCAGGACATCTGCCTCAGCAACCGGGTCGACACTTTCCTCGCTGGTCAGCGCACCGCTTTCGCTGAAGTCACCCAAAATCGACACGTCATCCGCCAACAGGGCAGGTGCCGCCGCGACTGGCGCCGGCGTTACCTCAGCCATTGCGCTCGGTGTCTCGGCGAAATCGGCGGACTGTTCCTTGGCCTGCTTCTTCTTACGCCATGCAGAGAAACCCAGATAGCCGAGCAAGAGTGCAATCAGGCCACCACCACCAAACACGAGTTCGGGATTATCCTCGACAAAGCTCGGCTCCGGCGCGGGCGGCGGGGGCGGTGCAACCGGCGGCGGCTTCACAGCGGTTTTAGGAGATTCAACTGCAGGGGGTGGTGCGGGTTCGGCGCTGGCGGCAGGCGTTGCAGCCACAGGAGCGGCAGCCGACTCGGCCTTGGGTTCCTGTGCTGACACTACGGGTGGCGCCGCTGCAGGCTTAACTGGCACTGGCTCGGGCTTTGCGGGTGCCGCCGCTTGTTGCTGCAATTGCGCACCAGCCTGACTCTTCAGCTCAACCAACTTCTTGAGATTTTCGAGGTTCTTTTCAAGCTGCGCAATACGCTCCGAGGCTTCACGCAAAGACTTGTCGCGCGCGACCAATTCCTCTTCCAGTCGTGCCTTAGCAACGGCACCATCCTTGCCATCCGCCTTGGGCGCCTTGCCGGTCTCGGTACGCGAAACTTCCAGCTTGTCGGCCTGCGGTGCAGGCGCCACCTTTTCCTCAACCTGCGGCTTAATCTTGCCGGCCACCTGCTGTCCGGCAGTCGTATCACTTGGCGCAGCACTTCCGGCCGCCTCAGCCAAACGACGGCGGTAAGCGTTGAAATCCGCCCCCTGACTCAGCACCACTTTGCGCGCTTCGCTCGGCGTCGCCTTGGCTGCCTCGTCGGCATCCGGCACGCGCAGAATCTTGCCGGCGCGAAGGCGGTTCATGTTGTCGCCATCGAAGGCGTCGCGGTTCTTGTTAAACAGAGACACGAGCATCTGATCGAGACCGATCTTGGCCGGCAGATTTTCGCGCGCAATTTTGCTAAGCGTATCCCCTCGTTTGACGTGCACTTCGCTCGCCGTCGGTTCCTTGGCGGCAGGCGCAGCCGCCTGGACCGGGGCCGCTGCGGAAGGCACCGGTGCCTCAACCCGCGCAGGGACGGGCGGCGGGGTATCTGGCCTCGCCGCAGGCATGTCCGCGGGTTCAGTCATGGCAGGCGTCACCACCGCCGCAGGCTTGGCAACCTTGAGCATCTCGGGCGGGTCGAGCAGGAAGGTGTACTCACGCACCATACGCCCGGACGTCCAGTTCAGTTCGACAAGGAAGTGCAGGAAGGGCTCATTGAGGGGCGCGTCGGTAGTCAGGCGCAACATCGGCTGACCACTCGCCGACTTAACCACGCTGAAACGCAGCCCGGTCAGTGCCGGCATGAACTCGATCCCGGCATCTTTGAAGGCATCATGCGAGGCAATCCGCGCAGCGAGCGAAATCAGCTCTTCCGGCGTCGCCGTCACTGCCACCTCGGCATTCAGGGGCTGTCCAATAGCGGAATACACCGTGAGCTTGCCGAGTCCAGCCGCATGGGCGCCACCGGCACCCAAGGCACCAACGAGGAATGCCGCCATCAATGATGACTTGAACAGGAAAGATTTATCCGCTTTATTCACAATGACACCCCGCCGGGGATTTGTTAGACGGTAATCAAAATAACATCATGAGGTTAAAGGCGCAAGCTCAACCTTTGTCTTATCTCATAAATCCACTTATCCGAGCAAAATCCGCAACATCCTACGCAAAGGTTCCGCCGCACCCCAAAGGAGCTGATCACCACAAGTAAAGGCACCGAGGTATTCCGGCCCCATCGCCAGCTTGTGCAGACGACCGACTGGAACGGTCAAAGTCCCGGTAATGGCTGCCGGTGTCAATTCACGCTCCGAAATCTCACGCTCGTTCGGCACCACCTTCACCCAGTCATTGGCTTTGGCAATGATGTCGCTAACCTCGTCCAGGGGCACATCTTTCTTCAGCTTGATGGTCAGCCCCTGCGAATGGCAACGCATGGCACCGACGCGCACGCAGATGCCATCGATCGGGATGCTGCCCAGCGAACGGAACGTCGGCTTGCCGAGAATTTTGTTGCATTCGGCGCCGCCCTTCCACTCCTCCTTGGACTGGCCGTGCTCGACCGGCACGTCAATCCAGGGAATCACGCTACCGGCGAGCGGCATACCACGGAAGTTCTTGGTCGGGAATGACGACGCACGCATCGTCTCGGCTACCTTACGGTCAATATCCAGGATCGCTGAGGACGGATCGGCCAGTTCGGCCTTCACCGCATCATGCAACACACCCATCTGAGCCAGCAGCTCGCGCATGTTCTGCGCGCCAGCGCCCGAGGCCGCTTGATAGGTCATCGCCGACACCCAGTCGACGAGATCGGCACGAAACAGACCACCGAGGCCCATCAGCATCAGCGAAACCGTACAGTTGCCACCAATGTAATTCTTGATGCCTTTCGACAAACCAGCCTTTATCACATCCAGGTTAACCGGATCGAGAATGATGATGGCGTCGTCAGCCATACGCAGGCTGGACGCTGCATCGATCCAGTAACCGCTCCAGCCGGCACCACGCAGCTTGGGGAATACTTCCTTGGTGTAATCACCACCCTGGCAGGTAATGATGATGTCGAGCGCCTTCAGCGCGTCGATATCCATCGCATCCTTGAGTGGCGCACTGCCGCCTTCGGCGGGGCCTTTTCCACCCGCATTCGACGTGGTGAAGAACACCGGCTCGATCAGCTTGAAATCGCCTTCGTCGCGCATGCGCTGCATCAGCACCGACCCGACCATACCGCGCCATCCGACCAGACCAACCTTCTTCATTTTTCGTTTTCCTATCGATTGATTACAGCGCCGCCAAAACCGCGTCGCCCATTTCCTTCGTACCGACCTTCTTCGTCCCCGCCTCGTAGATATCACCGGTGCGGAAGCCTTGTGCCAACACCTTCTTGACAGCATTTTCGATACGCGTTGCGGCCGCTTCATTAGCGAACGTATAGCGCAGCATCATCGCCGCAGAAAGGATCGTTGCCAGCGGATTGGCCACACCCTTGCCAGCGATATCCGGCGCCGAACCATGACAGGGTTCGTACAGGCCCTTGTTCTTTTCGTCGAGGGATGCCGAGGGCAGCATGCCGATCGAACCGGTCAGCATCGAAGCTTCGTCCGATAGAATGTCGCCGAACATGTTGCCGGTGACCATCACGTCGAACTGCTTGGGGTTGCGCACCAGTTGCATCGCTGCGTTGTCGACCAGCATGTGCGATAGTTCGACATCCGGGTAATCCTTGGCGACTTCGATGATGACATCGCGCCAAAGCTGGGTGCACTCCAATACGTTCATCTTGTCGACGGAGCAGACCTTCTTGCTGCGCTTGCGGGCCGACTCGAAGGCGACACGGCCGATACGACGAATCTCGCTCTCGCTGTAGATCATGGTGTTGAAGCCGACGCGCTCACCCTCACGAGTTTCGATGCCGCGCGGCTGGCCGAAATAGATGTCGCCGGTCAACTCGCGAATAATCAGGATGTCGAGGCCGGAAACGACTTCAGGCTTCAGCGTCGAGGCATTCGCCAGTTCAGCATAAAGAATCGCCGGGCGCAGATTGGCGAACAGGCCAAGATCCTTGCGAATACCGAGCAGACCGCGCTCGGGACGCTGCTCGCGCGGTAGCGTGTCGTATTGCGGCCCGCCGACGGCGCCGAGCAGGACGGCATCGGCCACACGCGCCAGTTTCTGCGTTGCCTCGGGATACGGGTTACCGGTCGCGTCGACCGCACAACCACCCAGCAACGCTTCTTCCATCTCGAACTTGAGATCGAGCGCCTGCAGGACACGTACCGCTTCGGCGGTAATTTCGGGACCGATGCCATCACCGGGCAACACACAAATCTTCATGATCATTCCTATGCAATCAGAATTACTTCACAGCCTTCTGGATGGCTTCGCCACCCTTCTCGATATCCTTGCCCACACCCTGCACGGTATTGCAACCAAACAGTGCGACCGAAGTAGCCGCAGCGACCATCAAGAACAGAATTTTTCTCATGGATGTCTCCTCGTTAAAAATGGCCTAGAAAAACCAGGATTATCGCATAGCATCAACGCGCTGCAGGTAACCAGCGCCACAGCAGCAGGCCACCCACTGCCGCAAACAGGGCGGCCAGTGTGTAAGTCACCCCCCCACCCAAACTGCCCCAGGTTTGACCGCTCAGGAGTCCACCGACCAGTCCGCCCGCCCCGAAGGAAAGGCTGCCATACAAGCCTTGCATGCGCGCCTGCTGGCGCAGTGCGAACCAATGCGTCAGCACCGCCACTGCGGCTGCGTGGTGGGCGCCAAAGGTTGCGCCATGCAGTATCTGGGCGATGACCAGTAGTACGGGCGAATCAGCCAGCCAGCCGATCATCAGGAAGCGCAACACCGCCAAGGCAAAACTGGCCAGCAAAATATTGCGCAAGCTGAAGTGGCGCATCAGTCGCGCCATGACGAGGAACACCACGATTTCCGCGACGACGCCAAGCGACCAGTAAAGGCCAATCGCTGTCTTGCCATAACCGTGCTCGACCAGATGAATCGAGAAAAACACGTACAAGGGCCCGTGGGCGACCGACATGAAGAAGCACGAGGCCAGCAAGGCCAGCACCGCCGGGCGCCGCAGCATTGGGCCGAGCGGTTCTGCCGTCTCGCCAGCGCCGACTTTTGCTTCCGGCAGCGTCAGCGCACTGGCAAACACACAGCCGAGGATGGCGATGCAGGCCCACAGCACCGCCGCGATGGGCCAGTGGTCAAGAATCACACCCAGCCCCAACACGCTAACGATGAAGCCGACCGACCCCCACACGCGGACCCGCCCGTAGCGCTCGGTTTTGCCGGCCAACTGGTTCAGCGTCATCGTCTCGACCAGCGGCAGAGCGGCACTCCAGAAAAACCAGACGAGCGCCATCGACACCAGCATCCAGACATAGTCACGGGATAACAGGAAACCGACAAAACCCAATGCGGAAAACAGGGCCGCAAAGCGCACAATCAGTGCGGGCCGTCCCAGATGATCTGCCAGCCATCCCCACAAATTTGGCGCCAGCAGCCGCATCACCTGCGGCACGGACATCAGCACCCCGATTTCCCAAGGGGTCTGGCCTATATCCTGCAGATAGAGGGTGAAATACGGCGCGAAGGCGCCGACGAAGGCGAAGTAGAAGAAATACCAGCCAGCCAGCCGGCCCAGGATGCCAGAAGCAGCCGGGGCCGAACCGCTGGCCGTCTGGCTCAAGCCGGGCTTTTCTGGCCGAGACGGAACGCCATCAGCAGGTGATAAATCTCGTCCTTGAGTTTCACGCGTGCCTTCTTCATATCTTCCAGCGTGAAATCTGCGACCGGCATGTCGTGCTCCTCCAGATCTTCCACCTTGCCGGTCAGGCGGTTATAGCGGGCGAACAGACCCGCAAAATAGCTATTGCCGGCCTTCAGGGTATCGATGGCGTCGCGCATATCCGTAAATTCGGTATAGAGATCGTGGTGTTCGACTTGCATGATGGATTCCCTAGTTTGGTTTGTTATTGGATGGCTTTGTAAATTCTACGCGCCGGATGCCCGGGCGGGAATGATCGGTGTGGGGCACGAAACATCAGCGCATTGAGCGCGATACAGCAAGGCCGCATCCATCAGCACCAGCGCCAGCATCGCCTCGGCAATCGGCGTGGCGCGAATGCCGACACAGGGATCATGACGCCCTTCGGTCGACACAATGGTCGGCTGTCCCGCCAGATCGATGGAGCGGCGTGGAATGCGAATGCTCGATGTCGGCTTGATGGCAATCGACACGGTCACGTCCTGACCCGATGAAATCCCGCCAAGAACGCCGCCGGCATGATTGCTCAAGAAACCTTGCGGTGTCAGTTCGTCGCCATGCACGCTGCCACGCTGCGCCACACAGTCAAAACCAGCGCCGATCTCTACCCCTTTCACAGCATTGATGCCCATCATGGCATGGGCGATCTTCGCATCCAGGCGTTCATACACAGGATCTCCCCAGCCGGGTGGCAAACCGCTGGCCATGACGTCGATGCGCGCGCCAACCGAATCGCCGTCCTTGCGCAAGCTGTCCATGTAGGCTTCGAGTTCTGGCACGATATCGGCATTAGGTGCAAAGAACGGATTGGCGTCGATGGCTGCCGCGTCGACGAAGGGAATTTCGATCGGTCCCAACTGGCGCATCCAGCCACGAATCGTCACGCCATAGCGTTGATGCAACCACTTGCGGGCAATTGCCCCGGCGGCAACTCGTACGGCCGTCTCGCGCGCCGAAGAACGTCCACCACCGCGATAGTCGCGAATGCCATATTTCTGCCAGTAGGTGTAATCGGCATGGCCCGGACGGAAACTCTGGGCGATGTTGCCGTAGTCCTTGCTGCGCTGGTCAGTATTACGGATCAGCAGGGCAATCGGCGTCCCCGTTGTCTTGCCCTCGAACACGCCCGAGAGAATTTCGACCGTGTCGTCCTCGCGCCGTTGCGTGACATGGCGCGACGTGCCGGGCTTGCGTCGATCGAGTTCAAGCTGAATCTCCGCCTCGCTAATCGACAACCCGGGAGGACAACCATCGACCACACAGCCGATCGCCGGGCCGTGCGACTCACCAAACGAAGACACCCGGAACAGGGTGCCGAAACTGCTACCGGACATTTACGCCTTGGCTCCCTGATTGGCCCCATCGGGTTCCTGACCATCGGGCCAGTCGCGGATATAAGCCTTGAGCATGCGATTCTCGAAGTTCTGCTCTTCAAGCACCGCCTTGGCCACATCGTGGAAGGAGATCACGCCCAACAGCGTATAGCCGTCCATCACCGGCAGGTAGCGCATGTGCTCGCTGACCATCAGAGCGCGCAACTGATCGACATCCATGAACGGATCGGCGGTGCGCGGATGGGTATGCATCACTTCGCGAATCGTCAGGCCACCCCAGGCAGCGCCATGGCCGTGCAAGGCCCGCATCACCTCGCGAAAAGTCAGCATGCCGACCATGCGTCCGCCCTCGAAGCAGACCAGCGAGCCGACATCCTGTTCGCTCATGATGGCGATGGCTTCGGACAACTTCTTGTCGGGCGCAATGGTGTAGAGCACTGTCCCCTTGATATCGAGAATCTGCCTGACTTGCATGTTTTTCCCTTCTCCGGTTTATCGTTCCAGCAATCCACGCTTGCCGGGTTTACCCCGCCACGCATCAGCATCCGCCGATGGCTCCTTACGCTCGATAATCGCCGGCCACTGCTTGGCCAACTCGGCATTCAGCGCGATCATCTCACGTTGTTCGAGCGGCACGTCATCCTCGGCATAAATCGCTTCTGCCGGGCACTCAGGCACGCACAAGGTGCAATCAATACACTCATCCGGATCAATCACGAGAAAATTGGGGCCTTCGCGAAAGCAGTCGACCGGGCATACATCCACGCAATCGGTGTACTTGCACTTGATGCAGTTCTCGGTCACCACGTAAGTCATCGCTTCGCTCCTCGCTTGCTGTCTGCCGAGTATAACTTTGCCGTGCCGTCCCGCCAGCACCGACTTTTCAATCCTTATTGACGTAAGGGTTCTTGGTGATCTTGAACTGGATGCGCAAAGGCGTGCCCTGTAGCTTGAAGGTTTCCAGAAACACATGCTCCAGATAGCGTATGTAGGCCGGCGGCACATGTTCCAGCGCATTGCCATGCACCACGACGATGGGCGGATTGCTGCCGCCCTGGTGGGCGTAGCGCAGCTTGGGCCGCACGTTACCATGGCGCGGCGGCGCTTGTTTTTGCACCGCGTCGAGCAGCACGCGCGTCAGCTTCGGCGTGGTCAGTTTGACCATCGCCGCCACATAGGCCTTGTCGACCGATTGCAGCACACTGGCCACGCCCTGCCCTTTCAGGGCCGAGATGTAATGCACGCGTGCAAAGCCGAGGAAGTTCAGCTTGCGCATGATGTCCTGCTTGATCTGGTCACGTCGATACTGATCGACGGCATCCCACTTGTTCACCGCCAGCACCAGCGCGCGTCCGGCCTCGATGCAGAAACCGGCAATGTGGGCATCCTGATCGGAAATGTCCTGGCTGGCATCGACCATCAGCACCACCACGTTCGCCGCCTCAACCGCCTGCAGGGTCTTGATCACCGAGAACTTCTCAATCGTCTCGAAGACCTTGCCTTTGCGGCGCAGACCGGCGGTGTCGATCAGGGTGTAGTGCTTGCCATTGCGCTCGAAGGGGGTGGAAATCGCATCGCGCGTCGTACCCGGCATGTCGAAGGCGATCATGCGCTCCTCGCCGAGCAGGGTGTTGATCAGCGTGCTCTTGCCAACGTTGGGACGGCCCACTACGGCCACGCGCGGCCCACTTTCGGCATCGCTATCTTCCGGCGCTTCCGCAAAATCGGCCAGGGCGAATTCCAGCAACTCACGCACACCCTCACCATGCGCGGAGGAAATCACGCGCGGTTCGCCGCAGCCCAGTTCATGGAACTCGGCCGCCACCACATCGCGATTCATGCCCTCGGCTTTGTTCACCACCAGATGCAGCGGGCGTCCGCTCTTGCGCAGCCGTTCGGCGATCACTTTATCCTGCGGTGCCAAGCCGGTGCGGCAATCGACGAGGAACAGCAGGACATCCGCCTCGGCAATCGCGGCCTCGGCCTGACGGGCCATTTCATGGACGATGCCCTCTTTCGCCTGCGGTTCGAAACCGCCGGTATCGACGACCAGAAAGGGCCGGTTGCCGAGCCTGCCATGACCGTAGTGGCGATCCCGCGTCAAGCCGGGCTGATCGGCCACCAGCGCATCGCGCGACTTGGTCAGGCGATTGAACAGGGTGGATTTGCCGACGTTCGGCCGGCCAACAATGACCAAGGTAGGGAGCATATTTATTGAGTACTCATTGAGCACTGAGGCCATGCAGCGCGCCATTGCGCGTCTGCACGACAAACCCGCCGGGGATGCGCTGCGGTGCCGCTGAAATTGCCGAACCATCGGTAGCATAGCGGCCAACGAAGGCGCCGTCCTCACCAGCCAGCAGATGTACGAAGCCCTGAAAGTCGGCGACGGCAACACGGCTGCCCAGCGCAATCGGGCGCGCTAGGCTGCGCATGAAGAGCTTGTCCTGCTTCCACAGGCTGGCGCCACTGTGGCGATCAAAGGCATGCACCGCGCCTTTTTCATCTGCCACGAACAAAGCACGTGTGCCGATATCGAGACCGCTGATCGACGACACATCGCGCGCCCATTGCTGCCGCCCGTTATCCACATCGAAACAGGCAACGCGCCCTTGGTAGGCGACGGCACAAACGCTGCCGCCATCCACCACCGGGTCACTCGCCACATCGGCAATGCGTTCCAGTTCGGTCGCGCCGCGCGGCAGCGCTACGGTGGCCTCCCATAGCGCCGCGCCATTGTTGAGGGCAATCGCCGTCAGCTTGCCGCCGGGAAAGCCGGCATACAGTGCCTTGGACGTCAGCGTCACACCGACGTTCGAACGCAGTGCCAGTGCCGGCGTGCTGCGCTGATAGACCCAGCGCCGCTTGCCGTCTGTCGCTTCAAACCCAAAAATGCGCGCATCACCACTGCGCATCACGACCAGATCACCGGCCACAGCGGGTGCCGCCAGAATTTCGGAACTGACGCGCGCCTGCCAGGCCGGGCTGCCATCGGTGGCCTTGAAGGCCAGCACTTCGCCCTTAGAGGTGCCCACCACGACCAGCTTGTCGTCGGCCCCGACACCGCCGGACAGCTTTTGTCCGGCATTGATGCGCCAGACCTGGCGGCCACCCTCGAAACGCGCCAGCGAACCATCTTGGGCCGCAGCAAAAACTGCGTTGCCCACCACCGCTGGCGTAAACACAAACGCACCTGCAGCTCCGATACTGGCCTGCCATTGAGACTTGATGTCCACACTCACCTGAAGCGGCGAGAGTTCGGCGGGCTTGATCTTGGGGGCAGACTTGCTGAACGGATTCAGCGTATCCAGCGTCGAACTGACGGTCGAGCAACCCGCCATCGCAAAGATCAAGCCATAGAGGACTCGCTTCACGAAAGCGCCCCAACGCTATCCCGCTTGGTCTGCAGGATCTCGCGATAAGGCCCGGACGATTGATCATCACCCTTCTTGGCATCGGCCAGTGCCTTGAGCGCGGTTTCATATGCCTGGCGTGCGTCGGCCGTCTTGCCTTTCGCCACCAGAATATCGCCACGCACTTCCTGATAGCGCGCCACAAAAGTCGGCGCTGGCGAGACGGCAAGCAGCTTGAGCGCCTCGTCCAGTTGCTTGTCTTCGACGAGCACGATCGCCTGACGCAGGCGCGCCAGATCGCGCAGGCCGGCATCCTTGGCCTTCTCGGCCGCCCAGCCGAATTGCGCCTGCGCAGATTTGAGGTCGCCCGACTCGGCCAGCACCTTGCCCGACAGCATGGCCGCCATACCGGCATAGGCTGTGCCGGAATACTTGTCGATCAGTTCTCCGGCCATGACGCGTACCCGTTTAATGTCCTGCTGCACCAGTGCCTGTTGCAGGTTGCCGAACAACTGCGCCGCCTGCGTCGTCTGGCTTTTCTGCCACCATTGCCAACCCTGCCAACTGACCATCGCAATAGCCAAAGCGGCAATCACGGCGGTCACAATGGCGCCGTGCAGCTGCCACCAGGTTTTCAGTTCTTCCAGCTGTTCCTGCTCTTCCAGGTCATACGTTGCCATGTTCAATCCTCTTCAAAATTTTCATCCGCACCGTAGAGCCAATCGCTTACCCGGTCGGCCATTTCATCCAGCGACACACGTTGCTGTTCGGCTTCGACGCGCAGCGGCTTAATCGTCACCTCATTCTTGGCAGCTTCGTCATCGCCGACAATCAGCGCCAGTTGCGCACCGGACGCATCCGCCCGCTTGAACTGCGACTTGAAACTGCCACCGCCCATGTGCGTCACCACCCGGCAACCCGTATCGCGCAACATCTCGGCCGCACGGAAAGCCAGACGCCCCGCTGCCTCGCCCAGATGTACCACATACACATCGGGCGCCATGCCTTCGAGCAGCCCACCCTGCGCTTCCAGCAGCGCCATCAGACGCTCAATGCCCATGGCAAAACCGCAGGCCGGCGCCGGCTTGCCGCCCAACTGGGCGACGAGACCATCATAGCGGCCACCGGCACAGACGGTACCCTGGGCACCCAGCGCCTCCGTCACCCATTCAAACACGGTCAGGTTGTAATAGTCGAGCCCGCGTACCAGCCGCGGGTTGATGCGGTAGGGAATCGCCGCATCCTTCAGCAACTGCTGCACGCCCTCGAAATGCTTGAGCGAGGCTTCGCCGAGATAATCAATCAGCTTCGGCGCTGCTTCAACGATAGGTTGCAGCGCCGGATTCTTGGTATCGAGGATGCGCAGCGGATTGGTATGCAAGCGCCGCTTGCCGTCCTCGTCCAGTTGATCGACATGCTTTTCAAGGTAGGCAATCAGGTCGGCACGATGCTTCGCGCGCTCCTCGGCCTCGCCGAGCGAGTTGATCTCCAGCTTGATGCCTCCGTCACCATTTAGCCCCAGATCGTCCCACAGACGGGCGCACATGATGATTTGCTCGGCGTCGATGTCCGGCCCCGGCAGGCCAAGCGCCTCGATGCCGAACTGATGGAACTGGCGGTAGCGGCCCTTCTGCGGACGCTCATGACGAAACATCGGGCCCGCGTACCACAAACGCTTCGGGCCATCGTAAAGCAGATTGTGTTGCAGTACGGCGCGCACGCAGGAAGCGGTGCCTTCGGGGCGTAGCGTCAGTTGTTCACCGTTGAGGCTGTCGGTGAAGGAATACATTTCCTTCTCGACAATATCGGTGACGGCACCGATGGCGCGGGCGAACAGCGGCGTCGGTTCGACCAGCGGCATGCGGATCGGCCGGTAACCATAGGCGGCCAGCCAGTCGCGCACCAGTTCTTCGAAGGCTTCCCAGCGTTCGGCATCATTGGGCAGGATGTCGTTCATCCCGCGGATGGCTTGCAATGTCTGACTCATGAATATTTTGCGTAAGTCTTCTCGACGTAAGCGTCGATCATGTTGCGGAATTCGGCAGCGATATTTTCACCGCGCAGGGTAGTGATGCGTTCGCCATCGGCATAGACCGGTGCAACCGGCTCCTCACCGGTGCCGGGCAGGGAAATGCCAAGATTGGCATGCTTGCTCTCGCCAGGGCCATTCACCACACAGCCCATCACGGCCAGCGTCATGTTCTCCACGCCCTGGTGGCGCAGCTGCCACTCGGGCATGCGCGCCCGCACGTAGGTCTGGATGTCCTGCGCCAGTTCCTGAAACACGGTGCTGGTGGTGCGACCGCAACCGGGACAAGCCACGACCATCGGCACAAAGGCCCGCAGGCCCATGGTCTGCAAAATTTCCTGCGCTACCACCACTTCGCGCGTGCGATCGCCGCCCGGCTCAGGCGTCAACGAAATGCGAATGGTGTCGCCGATGCCTTCCTGCAGCAGCACGGCCAGCGCCGCCGTCGAGGCGACGATGCCCTTGCTGCCCATGCCGGCTTCGGTCAGACCGAGGTGCAAGGGATAGTCGCTGCGCACTGACAGATCGCGATAGATGGCGATCAGATCCTGCACGCCCGAGACCTTGCAGGACAGGATGATGGCATCGCCCGGCAGGCCCAACGATTCGGCCTGTGCCGCCGATTCGAGCGCCGACGTCACCATCGCCTCGCGCATCAGGCCGGTGGCGTCTTTCGGTTCAGCGCGCTTGGCATTCTCGTCCATCAGGCGCGCCAGCAGGCTCTGGTCAAGGCTGCCCCAGTTCACCCCGATGCGCACCGGCTTTTGGTATTTGCAAGCAATCTCGATCAGGCTGGCGAACTGCTCATCGCGGCGTGCGCCCTTGCCGACGTTGCCGGGATTGATGCGCAGCTTGTCGAGCGCAGCCGCGCACTCCGGCACCTCGGTCAGCAATTTGTGGCCGTTGAAGTGAAAATCGCCGACCAGCGGCACATCCAGATTCAGTTGCGCCAGCCGCTCCTTGATCTTGGGCACAGCCGCTGCGGCTTCGCGGGTATTCACGGTAATGCGCACGATCTCGGAGCCGGCACGATACAACTCGGCCACCTGCTGCGCCGTACCAAATACATCAGCCGTGTCCGTGTTGGTCATCGACTGAATAACCACGGGTGCCGTCCCGCCAACGCCGACATTTCCAACCATCACGCGGCGCGTTGCGCGGCGCACAGGGCATCCTGCCGTCATCACTCGACTTTCAGCCGGGCAACATCCGCACGGGTGTAGGGCAGCAGGTCGATCACACGCTCACCATACGTCAGTTTCACCTTGGTGGCGTTGCCCACCACGAGTTCGAAAGGTGGCTTGCCTGCCAAAGAAAGCTGTGTGCCCGGCTGATTTTCAGCACTATGCACAACCTTTGCATCGGCATCAACGACCTCAAGCCAGGAACGGCCTTCAAACACAAATGCCAACACAGGGGCAGCGACTGCTTGCTCAGATGCTGTGGACGGCGCAACGCCCAGCGCCGCATCGGGTTGCGCAGGCTGTGGTGAAACCACCGGCATGGGCGTAATCGTCGCAGGCGCAGAAGCGGCCACAGGATGATTGGACGTCACGGGCTTGGGGCCAAAGAAATGCCACCCTGCCAACATCAGTGCGGCCAACAAAACCACAATGGCCAGCGACGCCAAAGGGCCAACTTGTTGCCGGTCGCCCTCAACACCCGCCAAGCCCATATTATCAGGTGGGCGAACATCGGCCATCACTACCGGTGAAGCGGCATCCAACATTTTCAACAGTGCATCCGTATCCAGCTTGAGCAAGCGTGAATAGCTGCGCACAAAGCCACGAACAATCGTCATGCCCGGCAAGGCGGCATGGTCATCCAGCTCAAGCAGCTCAATCTGACGAGGACTGAACTTCAGCGTCTGGGCCACATCGGTAATGGACAGCTTTGCTTCCAGTCGCGCGGCACGCAGTTGCTGCCCGACGGAGGCTTGCTGGACGACCGGCGCATCAGCAACCGCTTCAACCAAGATTTCCTCTGGTAACGCTTCTGCCATGTTATTGCTATCGCTCAATCAAACTCTCCACGCGACAACTTTTGGTGTTCGGGCGAATCGCGATATTTGCGTCGCATGATGCCCAGCATGCGGGCCTCTTCATCGCGGTCGCCCATCTTGCGTGCCAGGCGCAAGGCCAGCCAAGCCGACTGCGCCAGCGGTTCAATGGCCACATGAAGCTCCTTGAGGCGCATCTGCGCATCCGCATAGCGATTGCCCCGGTAGGCAATGTCGGCAAGCCAGTAAAGGGCGGTTATATGCTTACGGTCCAAGCGAATGACACGCAGAAAGTAGCTCTCTGCCTCACGGTCAGCCTGATAACGCAATGAACAAATCCCGGCATTCGCCAAGGCTCTGACAGGAGCGTTATAAAGCGGATTGCCAATGGCGACCTGGAACATCTCAATCGAGTCCTTCGGACGCCCGGTCTGGCAAAGGAACCAACCAAAATCATTGTTGATTTCCGGATCGTTGCGCGCCAGGCTCAATGCACGGCGAAAGCTCTCCTCAGCCAAGGCATTTTTACCTATGGCCATGTAAGCCAAACCGCGCAGGTTATGCGCAGGCGCATAAGAGACATCCGACTCCAGGGCGATTCGGGCCTCATCAAGCGCCACCTCATAACTGCCCTGCTGCAGATAAAGCTGCCCCAATTCAGCATGAACCTTGGCACTCTGCTGCCGGTCATTACTTGTCGCCTGTCGCGAAACAGGCAGTTCCACACTGGCAGACTCGCTGTGGGGCGAGCGCGCCCCTGGCGTTGCGCATCCCACCAGAAACACCACAAACGCAGACAAAAATACTCGGATCGTCATGCATTCAACTCCTCGGTTTGCGGCGTTTGGCGTGAAATGACCTGAACAGAGTGACGCCGCGTCCGGTCCTTCACCTGCCCGGCCAACTGTCCACACGCCGCATCAATGTCATCCCCGCGCGTCTTGCGCACGGTCGTCACGATATCGGCCTGCATGAGGGCTTCCTGAAAGCGCCGTACCTGCTCTGCCGCAGGCTTGCGATAAGCCGAACCCGGGAATGGATTGAACGGGATCAGATTGAACTTGCAGGGCACGTCGCGAACGAGCTTGAGCAAGGCGCGTGCATCGGCCTCACGGTCATTGACACCTGCGATCAGCACATATTCAAAGGTGATGAAATCGCGCGGTGCCTTGTCGAGGTAGCGCTGGCAGGCCGCCAGTAATTCCTTGAGTGGATACTTGCGATTGAGCGGCACCAGTTCGTCGCGCAGCGCATCGGTCGGGGCATGTAGCGATACCGCCAGCGCCACCGGCACATCTTCGCGCAAACGGTCGATGGCGGGCACCATGCCGGCCGTCGACACCGTCACACGCCGGCGCGACAAGCCGTAGGCATTGTCGTCCAGCATCAGGCGCAGCGCCGCCACCGTATTGTCGTAATTGGCCAGCGGCTCGCCCATGCCCATCATCACGACATTGCTGATGACGCGCTCACCACTGTCGCCCACGCCCGGCTGCTTGACGGCCCCCAGGACACGATTGGCATGCCACAACTGGCCGATGATCTCGGCCGTCGACAGGTTGCGATTGAACCCCTGTTTGCCGGTGGAACAGAACGAGCATTCCAGCGCACAACCCACCTGGCTGGAAATGCACAAGGTGCCACGATTCGCCTCGGGGATGAAAACCGTCTCGACGGCATTCGTACTGCCCACGTCCAAAAGCCACTTGCGCGTGCCATCGGTCGCCGTGCTATCACGGATCGGCACCGGCCCGCGAACCTCGGCATCGGTCGCCAGAATGGCCCGCAGGGATTTGGCCACATCGGTCATCTGCTCGAAATTATCGACGCCAAAGCGATGTATCCAGCGCAACACCTGGCGCGCGCGAAAAGGCTTTTCCCCTCTCGCGGCGAACCAGGCCGTCAGGCTGTCAGCATCGAAGTCGAGCAGATTGACCATGTCCAATGATTACTCAGAAAACATTCAGTGCCGGGAAGAAGTAGGCAATCTCGACCTTGGCGGTATCCGGGCCATCGGAACCATGCACGGCATTGGCGTCGATGCTCTCGGCGAAATCGGCACGGATCGTGCCTTTCTCGGCCTTCTTCGGGTCGGTGGCGCCCATCAGATCACGGTTCTTGGCGATGGCGTTTTCGCCTTCCAGTACCTGAATCATCACCGGGCCGGAGATCATGAATTGAACGAGATCCTTGAAGAAGGGGCGTTCCTTGTGAACAGCGTAAAAGCCGCCGGCTTCGCGCTCGGACAGCCAGGCCATGCGGGAAGCCACGATCTTCAGACCGTTGGTTTCGAAACGGGAATAAATTTTGCCAATTACATTCTTGGCAACGGCATCGGGTTTGATAATCGACAGGGTGCGCTCAACGGCCATGCTTTTCTCCAGCAGATTGATAAGTAAAACAAAGGGCTGCGGATTTTAGCCCAGATTGCCCCGCAACCCGCCGAGCAGGCGGAAAAAAGCCCGGCGCAGGACCGAGCTTGGGGCAGAAGATGGGCCGCTACATCATGCCCAGCGTTGTCGGCAGCCAGGTCGTAACAACCGGCACGTAGGTGATGATCATCAGGAAGATCAGCATCGTCAGCAACCAGGGCCACACCGCCTTCGAGCAGTCGGTCAGTCCCATCTTCGCGATGCCGCTCGCCACGTAGAGATTGAGGCCGACCGGCGGCGTAATCATGCCAATCTCCATGTTCACCGTGATCATGATGCCGAAGTGGATCGGATCGATGCCCAGCTTCATGGCGATCGGGAACAGGATCGGCGCCGTGATCAGAATGATCGACGAGGGTTCCATGAAGCTGCCCATGATCAGCAACAGAATGTTGACAGCGATCAGGAAGCCGATCACGCCCATGCCCGAATTCTGAATCCATTCGGCGATGCCCTGCGGAATCTGTTCGTTGGTGAGGATGAACGAGAACAGGACCGCGTTGGTGATGATGTAGAGCAGCATCGCGCTCATGTTCGCCGAGTTCAGCAGCACCTTCGGCACATCGGACATTTTCAGGTCCTTGTACACGAACACAGCGATGATGAAGGCGTAAACCGCGCTCATCGCCGCCGCTTCGGTCGGCGTGAACAAGCCGCTGTAGATGCCGCCGATGACCACGACAATCAGCAGCAAACCCCAGATCGCCTTGCGGAAGGCGACAAAGCGCTCACCCCACGAATGCTCCGGCTCGCGCGGGTAATTGCCCTTGCGCGCCACCCACCAGGTGGTAAAACCCAGCATGAAGGCCAACAGCAGGCCAGGAATCACGCCGGCGATGAACAGCGCACCGATCGAGCTGTTGGTCGATACTGCATACATCACCATGACGATCGAGGGCGGGATCAGGATGCCCAATCCACCACCGGAAGCGATGACGCCGACCCCGAATTTCTTCGGATAACCCGCCCTGACCATCGCCGGCAACATGATCGAGCCGATCGCCACCACGGTGGCCGGGCTGGACCCCGAAACCGCCGCAAACAAGGCGCAGGCAAACACCGAACTCATGCCCAGGCCACCGCGGAAGTGGCCGACCATCGAGGTAGCGAAATTGATCATGCGCCGCGCCACGCCGCCATGGGTGAGGAAGTTGCCGGCAAGAATGAAGAACGGGATCGCCATGATTTCAAACTTCTCGATGCCGGTAAACAGCTTCAACGCCACCGCTTCGAGCGGCACATCGGTAAAGGCGAACAGGAAGGTCAGTACCGTCAGGCCCAGCGAGATCGACACCGGCATGCCGGTGAGCATCAGCAAGGCCAGCATCAGGAAGATGACAGCTGCGCTCATTTGCCTTCTCCCTTCTCAGCCCTGTCAGCCATGCGCTTGTGCTTGAGATCACGCATATGCAGATCGTCGTCCATCCCGTAGGGGTTGGCATCCACCGGCAGATTTTCTTCCTCAATGCCGTCAACGTGACCATGGTCGTGATGCGGCAACTCGCCGGTGCGGATGAAACTGACCGTCACCTGCAGGAAACGGAAGCACATCAGGAAGGAACCCAGCGGAATAGCGGAATAAACGATCCAGGTCGGCCACTCCAGATCCGGGGTGGTCGGTCCCTCGTAGAGATCACCCATTTCCATGCCGAAAAATTTGAAGAAACTGTAGTGCGCGCCGTTTTCCCAAACGAAATGCGCGCCCAGTGAGCCGATGATGCCCGTAAACAAGGCGCCGGCCAGCAGGCCGAAGACGATAAACTTTCTGCGCATACGATCTTCCAGGCGGTTAACCACGACATCCACGCCGACGTGGATGCCGGTGCGCACGCCATACGCCGCACCGAACTTGGCCATCCAGACAAACATGATGATGCACAGTTCCTGCGCCCAGGAAACATTCAGACCGATCAACCAGTCCTGTACGCCCGGAATCGCCATCCCGGAGGCATAGCGATGCATCACGGAAACAAAAATAATGAGCGTCGCTGCGCCCATGAGGAAGGTCACGATCCATTCCTCGAGATGGTCGAGAATTTTCATTGCCATCACTCCATATGAAACGGGGCCCACGCGGGCCCCGTCAATATCGGCTTTGAATCAGAGCTTCTTCGGGTCGAAGCCAGTTTCCTTGTAGATCGCATCGACCAAATCCTTGCCGACGCGACTGGACATCTGATCATGCACCTTGAACATGGCCTTCTTCCAGGCCTTCTTCTGCTCGGCCGTCAGGGTGATGATCTCGCTCTTGCCGGACTTCTTCACGTTCTCCATCGCCGTGTCGTTCTCCACCTGTGCAATCTGATTGGCATAACGCGTCGACTGTTCCATCGCCACATCCAGCTGCTGACGTATGTCGGCCGGCAGGCCGTCCCAGAACTTCTTGTTCACGATGACGGCATAGCCCAGATAGCCATGGTCGGAAAGCGTCACATACTTCTGTACCTCATGCATCTTCTGGGTATACAGGTTGGACGGCGGGTTCTCGGTACCATCGACCACCCCGGTCTGCAACGCCTGATAGACCTCGGAGAAGGCCATCTTCTGCGGCAGGGCGCTGACGGCGCGCATTTGCGCATCAAGCACGTTGGAGGACTGGATGCGCATCTTCAGGCCACGAAAATCTTCGGGATTGCGCAAGGGCTTGTTGGCGCTCATCACCTTCAGACCGTTGTCCCAATACGCCAAGCCGAGGATGCCCCGGCCTTCGAGCTTTTTCAGCAGCGAAGCGCCAATCGGGCCGTTGGTGACCTTGCGCAGTTGCTCGTAGTTGTCGAACATGAAAGGGAAATCGAAAACTTCGAATTCCTTGACGCCGAGCGGCCCGAACTTGGCCAGCGACGGCGCCAGCATCTGCACGGCGCCCAGTTGCAGCGCCTCCATCTCTTCCTTGTCCTTGTAGAGCGTGGAGTTGTGATAAACCTCGACCTTGACCTTGCCCTTGGTCAGTTCTTCCGCCTTCAGCTTGAAGAAGTCAGCCCCCTTGCCTTTCGGTGTATCGGCTGCAACGACGTGACTGAATTTAATAACAATCGGCTGCTGGGCAAAAGCAGCGAGGGAAAAAGTGGCTGCCGTCAAACCAATCACAAGTGAACGTAATTTCATCTGTATCTCCTCAAGTCTTTTTATCGGATTGAATGCCATCGCATTAAATCATGCCTGCATTCAATATTTCTTTCGTACTGTACTTTTACGGGAAAGTCCGCCAAAAGTCAAAGCGACAAGCGACCGTTTGCATTTCCCCTAGCGTGTAAACTACGCCGCTTGCGATTCAAGTGAGCTCACATGCATTCTCTGCTGCAACTTCGCCCTGCCCTGATCTGGTTGGGAGCGCTTCTGCTAACCGGCTGCGCATCCATCGCCCCCCAACAACCGGCGGCAAACCCAGCGACCTCGGAAACGTCCGCCCTGCACACGCCAGCGCACGCCAACGCCGCTATCCCTGCGCTCCATGACCCGTTACCCACCGCGCCATTGCCGGTGCAAGCCATGCCGGAGAAGCATGCACCACCGCTACTCGACCTGACCGTTCCGCCCGACCAACTCTGGCAACGCATCCGCAACGGCTTCGGCATGGCCGACCTGCATGGCCCACTGGTGGTTGACCGCCAGTCCTGGTATCTCAACCGGCCGGATGGCTTGCGGCGCATCTTCGAACGCGGTGGTCGTTATTTGCACCACATTGTCGAAGAACTCGAAAAGCGCGGCATGCCCACCGAACTGGCCCTGCTGCCGATGGTGGAAAGCGCCTACAACCCGCAGGCCGTCTCGCCTGCTCGCGCCATGGGCATGTGGCAATTCATCCCATCAACCGGCAAGAACTACGATCTGGCGCAGAACTGGTGGGTGGATGAGCGCCGCGACATCATCGCCTCCACCGATGCCGCCCTCACCTACCTCAAGAACATCTACGAAATGCACGGCGACTGGCACCTTGCCCTCGCTTCTTACAACTGGGGCGAACACGCGGTGGCCCGCGCCATCGCCAAAAATCAGGCGAAGGACTTGCCCACAGACTATGCCAGCCTGACCATGCCTGCAGAGACCCGCTACTACGTACCCAAGCTCCAAGCCCTCAAGAACATCGTCGCCCATCCCGAGTTTTTTGACTTTTCCCTCCCCCCGCTGTCGAACCAGCCCTATTTCGAAGCGGTGACAAAACCCGAGCGTATGGATGTTTCGATTGCCGCCCAGTTGGCAGGCATAACCATCGAGGAGTTCGTCTTACTGAACCCGGCCTACCACCGCCCGGTGATGAATGCAGACCAGGCCGGACCGCTGCTGATTCCGACCGACAAGGTCGACACCTTCCTGGCCAACCTGGCCCAACACGCCGCCGAGAACAAACCACTGTCGAACTGGCAGAGCTACCGCATGGCCAAGGGCGACACGCTGGCCAAAATCGCCGCACGTTACAAACTGAGTGAAGGGCGTCTGCGCCAAATCAACGGCATCACGCCGCGCCTGAAGATCAAACCGGGATTCAACCTGCTGGTGCCACGCCCCGGCAGCCTGACCAATCCGGATGCCATTGCACACGCCCTACCCCGACCCGGCCCGGAAAAAGCCACAGCCAAAATGAAGTCGAGCGTCAAAAGCAAGGCCACAAACAAAAAACCAAAGGCCAAGAAAAAGCCTGTAGCGAAGGCCAAGAAAAAACCCGTGCCAAAGAAAAAGCCCCGCAACCAATAAGCTCGCTCAGTTTGCGAAGAAGCAGTTCACCGTCTGGGTCGTGCTCACGCTGACCGCCGGGGGATACGCCTCCCGACAACACGCTTCGGCGCGCGGACAGCGCGGATGGAAATGGCAGCCGGCCGGCGGATTCGAGGGCGATGGCGGATCACCGGCCACCTTGACATCCATGCGCTGGCCGTCGATGCGCGGCACTGCCGCCAGCAAGGCTTGCGTATAGGGATGGCGCGGCGCGCGCAGTACCTCATCGACCGTCCCCCGCTCGACAATCCGGCCGAGATACATCACGGCGACCTCATGGGCGAGATGATTCACCACACCGATGTTGTGCGTGATGAACAGGTAGGACAGCCCCAGCGTCTGCTGCAACTCGGCCAGCAGGTTGAGAATCTGCGCCTGCACCGAAACATCCAGCGCGCTGGTCGGCTCGTCGCAGATCAGCACTTGCGGTTCGACTGCCAGCGCCCGCGCAATGGCGATGCGCTGGCGCTGCCCGCCGGAGAACTCATGCGGATAGCGATCCGCCATGCTGGCGGACAAGCTGACCTGTTCGAGGATGCGCGCCACGTCAGCGCCGGGGCGGCCTTCGGCCACAATCTCGCAGATGCGCATGCGCGGGTTGAGCGATCCGAAGGGATCCTGGAACACCATCTGCATGCGCTCGGGCGCTAGCCCCTGGAGCTTTTCCGCCTGCCAATGGATATCACCCGCCGTCGGCGCTTGCAGCCCAAGAATCGCCTTGCCCACTGTCGTCTTGCCGCACCCCGACTCGCCCACCAGCGCAAGCGTGCGACCGGCAGGCAGCGCCAAATCGACGCCATCCACGGCACGCACATAGCCGACGGCGCGCTGCAGAACGCCGCGTCGAATCGGGAAATGAACTTTCAGCTCGCGCACCGTCAGCAAGGCTTGTGGCGGGGCAGAAACATCAACAGATGCCGTCTCGCCAGCGCCGACTTTTCGGACACTTTGTTCGGCGCGCACCTCAAGATGGCAACGCACCCGATGGGCGGGCCCATGCTCGCGCCACGGCGGTAGCTCGCGATGACACACCGGCAGCACCTCGCTGCAGCGGTCGGCAAAACGGCAGCCGGTAAATACTGTTCCCAGCGGCGGCACGCTGCCGGGAATAGTCGCCAGCCGCCGCTGACCCTCATTTGTCATGGCCATTTCCGGCAACGCCTCGAACAAACGTCGCGCATAAGGATGGCCCGGCGCGGCGAAGAAGGCCGCGCGGGGCGCCATCTCGACCAGTTGTCCGGCATACATTAGGCCGATCTGGTCAGCCATGCGCGCCACCACGCCGAGGTCATGCGTGATCAGCAGGATCGCCATGCCCCGCGCGCGGCGCAGGCCATCGAGCACGTCGAGCACCTGCGCCTGAATCGTCACATCCAGCGCCGTGGTCGGTTCATCCGCAATCAGCAGTTCCGGCGCCCCCGCCAGCGCCATCGCGATCATCGCGCGTTGCTTCATGCCGCCGGACATCTGGAAGGGATACTCACGCGCGCGCCGCTCGGGATCGGGAATCCCCACCGCCGCCAGCAGTTCGATGACACGCGTCTCATTCCCCGCATGGAAGCGCAAGGCTTCGGCAATCTGCTCGCCCACCGTCATCACCGGATTGAGGCTGGTCGCCGGCTCCTGAAAGATCATGCCCAGCTTGCCGCCGCGCACATGGCGCATCTGCGCCTCGGTCAGGCAGCACAAATCCTCATCGGCGAAGTGAATGGCGCCCTGCACGATGCTCCCCCCGGGCGGCAGCAGGCGCATCAGCGCCAGCGCCGTCATCGACTTGCCACAGCCCGACTCGCCCAGCAGCGCCAGCGTCTCGCCGCGCTCGATCTCGAAAGACACGCCGTCGACCGGACACAAAGTGCCAATCGACACCGACAGATCGCGCACCGATAAGAGACTCACCGCGATGCCCTCGGGTCAAACGCATCGCGTAGCGCATCGGCAAACAGATTGGCTGCCAGCACCAGCACGAACATGAAGATGAAGGCCGCCGCCAGCGACCACCACACCATCGGCTCGCGCGCCAGTTCCATGCGCGCCGTGTTGATCATGGTGCCAAAGCTGATCGTGTTCGGATCAACCCCGATGCCCACATAGGAAAGCACCGCCTCGGCCAGCACCAGCCCGGAAAAATCCATCACCATCGCGATCAGCACAATGTGCATGACGTTCGGCAGGATATGGCGCCAGAGGATGCGGGCGCTGGAGACGCCCAATGCCCGCGCCGCCTGCACGTACTCCAGCTCGCGCAACTTCAGCGTCTCACCGCGCAGCAGGCGGCACAGCCCTGTCCAACTGGTGATACCGAGGATCGCGCACAGCGCCAGCAAGCGCGCATCCGCCCGTTCGGCGCTGGTGGCGAACCACTCGGGATGGGTGTCGATCACCACCTGCATCATCAGCACCGACGCGGCAATCAGCAATACGCCGGGGATCGAGTTGAGGGTGGTGTAGAGATACTGGATCACATCATCGACCCAGCCCCCCACATACCCCGCCAGCAGGCCCAGCCCGATCGCCGCCGGCAGCATGATCAGCGTGGTCAGGGTGCCGATCAGGAGGGCAGTGCGAATGCTTTTCAGCGTCAGGTAGAGCACATCCTGTCCGACCTTGTCGGTGCCGAACACGTGTGTGCCGGGATAGCGCAGCGGCGGATAGTCGCGGCCGGCATCGTCCAGCGTTTCCTTGGCAAACAGGTGCGTTGCCAGCGGGGCGGAATAGGTCTTCTCAGTCTGCGTACGCATTGGCATCAGCAGCGCATCAAGCGCCGACAAGACCTCCGTCGAGTAACGCACCTCCCCCTGATCGACATTGGGCAGCTGCGGCCGATAGTGCAGCGAATCGATGAAGGCGATGGCGAAAAACACCGCCAGCACCGCCGCAGAGCCCATAGCCACGCGGTTTTGCCCAACCTTTCGCCAGTTGGCACGCAAATGCGGCTGACGGCGGGACCACACACCCCCGGCAATCACCGCCGCAATCAGCAGGAAGAACAGGGCATCGGACCAGAGCAGGACAAACTTGAACGAGGTCATGACAGCCGGATGCGCGGATCGACCAGCGTGTAGGAAATGTCGGTCAGCAACAGGCCGACGATGTAGAGCGCCGAACCGATGAAAACCATGGCGCGCACCACCGCGAAGTCCTGCGCGTTGATGGCGTCGATGGTGTAACTGCCCAGCCCCGGAATACCGAAAAAGGCTTCGATCAGCAGGCTGCCCATGAACAGCGTCGGGATCACCACCACCGCGCCGGTGAGGATCGGGATCAGCGCATTGCGCAGCACATGGCGAAACAGCACGAAGCGTTCGGACAGGCCCTTGGCGCGCGCGGTGCGCACATAGTCGCGGGTGTATTCCTCAAGGAAGATGGTGCGATACCAGCGCGCCGAAGAGCCGATGCCGGCCAGCACGCTGATGATCACCGGCAGGATGATGAACTTCGCGGCTGACAGTCCCTCGGCATAGCCAGAAATCGGCACCAGATGCCAGATCTTGGACACCAGCCACTGGCCGCCGATGATGTAGAACAGGCCCGACACCGACATCATCGCCACGCACAACACCACGCCGGCAAAATCCAGATAGGTGGCGCGAAAATAAACCAGCAGCAGCGCAAAGGAAATCGCGGTGAACAAGCCTAAAGCGAACACCGGCACCGCCACGGCCAGACTCGGCCCCATGCGCTGGGTAATTTCGCGGGCGATGTCGCGGCCATCGTCGGCTCGGCCAAAATCAAGGGCGAACATCTTCACCGACTTGTCAAAGAAGATGGTCTCGGCCACCTGCCCGGCCCCGCTTGCCTGCGTGTTCCAGAACAGCGGTTTGTCGTAACCGCGCTCGGCCTTCCACTTCTCGATCGCCTCGGGCGTCACCCGTTTCACGCCCAACTGCATGCGCGCCATGTCGTCCGGCGTATTGACGATGAAGAACAACGCAAAGGTGATGACATTCACGCCGATCAGGATCGGCAGGGCATACAGCAGGCGGCGGATCAGGTAGGCAAGCATCGGGCCCGACTATACCAAGGCAAACGCCAAGGTGAGAGACAGGCGAGCGGGATCAGAATTTCTCGGGCCGCAAGACCTCAATTTCGGCGAGAAATGTGACCATCGCGTAATTGGCGTAATAGCGCGCCTGGAGATGGCGCAACACTTCCTCCGCCAGAGGGCGTGGGCAGATCACCTCAATGCGGATGTTCGCCGCCTCGTCCCAGGCCGCATCGCGTACGCCGCGACTGCCCCTGCCGCGCGCGTCGGATACGGTGTAGCCACGCACCCCCAAACGGTCGAGATCGCGCAGCAGGGTGGGTTCCACAATGGCCTCGGTGATGATCGTCAACAGGGTGCGTTTTTCGGTGGGCAGGGTCATGGCGCGGTTCCGGCAAGTTGCATGGCCAGCCCATGATAGAGCGGGATGCCGACCAGAATATTGAAGGGAAAGGTGACGCCCAGCGCGCCCGCCAGCGAGATGGCCGGATTGGCTTCCGGCACGGCGATACGCATCGCGGCGGGTACGGCGATGTAGGAAGCGGAGGCA
Organism: Rhodocyclaceae bacterium; assembly: GCA_030681195.1. Lineage (GTDB taxonomy): Bacteria > Pseudomonadota > Gammaproteobacteria > Burkholderiales > Rhodocyclaceae > Sulfuricystis. Next base: position 189,548 of record JAUXXJ010000008.1, on the reverse strand, counting down.
GCCAGCGTCGCCAGCAGCGTCAGTCCGCCGACAGAAAGGTCGAGCAGCAGGCCGGTGCCCAGTCCCAGCAGGGCCGACAGCAGTGGCATGCCGAGTCCGAAGGCAATCAGGAAGATGCCGCGCCGTTTCAGTTCCCCGACCTGGCGGCTGACGATCAGCCCCATTTCCAGCAGGAACAGCGCCAGCACGCCCTTGAACAGGTCAAAGAACAGCCCCTTCACCGGCGCCAGCCCCTCCGGCCCGGCAGCCCAGCCGATGGCCATGCCGCCCAGCAGCAGCGTGACGCCCTTGCCGAGAAAGGCTTCGTGTCCCAGGGCGCGCCAGTCTGTGTCGCGACTCACGCCACGTGCCAGCACGATGCCGACGAGGATCGCCAGGATTTCCATGATCGCCAGCAGGATCGACATCTGCGGCTCGAAGTCGATGTGCCGCGCGCCAAGCCATGCCACAGCCACCGCAAAGGTGGCCACGCTCACCGAGCCATAGTGGGCGGCAGTGGCAGCCGCGTCCGCCCGACTGAAACGGCCCATGCTGCGAAGGACAACAAAACCGATCAGGGTCTGCGCCGCGCCAAGCAGGATCACCGCGCCGATCTGGGGAATCAACGGAGCGAGTGGCTGAGTGGCCAGCCCCTGCCCGCCCTTGAGACCGATGGCCAGCAGCAGGAAGACCGACAGAGACTCATACAACGCGGCCGGCAGCTTGAGTTCGGAGCGTAGCAGGCCGGCGGTAAGGCCGAACAGGAAGAACAGGATGACAGGGTCGAGGGCCGTCATGAGGAATTACCAATCTTATGGGTTGCCGATCATCGCCACAAACTTAACGGGGGATCCTGGATCACGGCGCGCAGCACGTCGCTGCGCGAAACGAAACCCAGCAGCTGGTCGTCCTCGCCAACAACTGGAACACCGTCAACACCACCTGTCAGCATCGCGGCCGCAACCCGCCGGATATCGGTGACCGGCGCAGCGGCGACGACAGGCGTCGTCATGACGTCACGCACCCGGCGACGCAGGTTCTCGATGACTTCGCCGCCATCCACGTCGATAGCCGTCAGCAGGTCGCGCTCACTGACGATGCCGATAAGATTTCCCCCTGCGTCAAGCACGGGTGCCTGGCGGACATGCTGCTCATGCAAGATGCGCCAGGCTTCAGCGGCGGTTGCATCGTCACGCACCGTAACCACCGGGCGACTCATGACCTGCCCAGCATGGACCAGTGGGCCACGCTCCAGATCCTCCGGCAGCATATTGCGATAGGCGCGCACCGCTTCCTGCGACGGATGGGCAACGACCGCCTCAACCCCGAATTCATCGCCGTCCTGGTCGATCGCGCGCACAGAACGGGCGCGCGCCAGGCGGTGCACGCGATCCATCGCTTCCAGCGTGCCAGTGAATACCTGCCCGGTAACGCCGTACACGGAAAACATCGCTTACGGCACCACCGTGACAGGCATGGAAGAAAGATGCATGACCTTGTAGGCGACCGAGCCGAACAGCAGGCTTTCGACCACATTGAGGCCACGACTGCCGATGATGATCCCGGTAGCCCCTAACTGGACAGATCTTTCGATAATGCGTTCAGCGGGATCACCCATCACCACATGCAGTCGCCAAGGTAAACCGGCGGTGTCGAGCATCGCCCGCGCCCTTGCGGTGGTTTCCAATGCACGATGCGCAAGCTCCACCTCGGCAGCCTCCTTCGATAACCAGTGCTGCACATGGACCAGATGCAGCGCACAGGCGTTCATTGCAGCGGCTTCACGGGCAGCATGGGTGACGGCGCGCAGCGCGTTGTCCGAGCTATCCACTGCCACCAGCCAGGGATTGGTTTCTGCCGCAGGCAGTGGCGGCGTGCTGTCGTAGACGAGGCCAACCAGGCGGCCGTCGCTGTCGTGCTCTGTGCCGGCGAGCGTTGGCGTCACATGGGTAAGGTTCATGCTTCTTCTCCTGCGGCGACGGGTTGCGGAGTTAATTTTGGTTTCGAGAGTGCCAGACTGGCTACCACCGAGATGACGATGATGCTGGCGACGATGGACAACGACCACTGAATCGGCATATGGAACCAGGGCATTGCCAGCATCTTGCCGCCGATGAACACCAGCACAATGGCCAGGCCATACTTGAGCAGGTGGAAGCGATCCGCCATATCCGCCAGCAGGAAGTAAAGGGCGCGCAATCCCATGATGGCAAAGATGTTCGAGGTGAACACGATAAAGGGATCGGTAGTGACCGCAAAGATCGCCGGGATGCTGTCCACCGCAAATACCAGGTCGCTGGCCTCGATGAGTATCAGCACAAGGAACATCGGCGTCGCCCAGAGAATGTCGTTCTGGCGGACGAAGAACTTCTCGCCATGGAATTCCGGGGTGATGCGCATGTGCCCACGCACCCAGCGCAAAAGCGGGTTTTTGTCCAGATCGGGCTCGGATTCGGCGAAGATCAGCATCTTGATGCCGGTGATGACGAGGAAGGCACCGAAGACATAGAGAATCCAGGCGAACTGCTGCACCAGCCAGACACCGGCGAGGATCATGCCGGCACGCATGACGATGGCACCGAGCACCCCGTACAGCAGCACGCGCCGCTGCAGCTCCGGCGGCACGGCGAAGTAGCTGAAAATCATGACGAACACGAACATATTGTCGACTGACAAGGACTGCTCAATCAGGTAGCCGGCAAGGAACTCCAACGTCTTCGTTCGGGCAATCTCGGGGCCCTGGGTGTCATTCAGATACCACCAGAGCAGGGCGGCAAAGGCGAGCGCAAGGCTCACCCACACGGCGACCCAGGCCGCCGCTTCCTTGACATGCACGCGGTGCGCCTTGCGGCCGCCGAAGACGAACAGGTCGAGCGCCAGCATGGCGAGCACGAAGGCGATAAAACCGGCCCACATTGGGCCGGTGGCGAAGCTGACGGTAGTAGCGGTAGTGGCATCGTTCATGAATCTTTCCTCATGCGCGCATCAGCGCCATAACCTGGCCAGCGTCGAGAGTCGCGGCTTTTTGTTGAATTTGCGGCAGGTACTGCGTCTGCAACTGTTTGGCGGGGCCGAGCAGGTCCTGAAACGTCTCGCGCAGCAAGGCCGTGTTCATCATCCGTCCACCGGCGTAGTAGCGCCGAGCAACCTGACCGAGCGCATAGGTGGAGGCGAACGAGAAGGCCATGCCAGTCGCCGCGCTACCCACTTTGCCGACAGTCTTGCCCGCCGCCTTGCCCAGCAGGCCGCCGAGCAGTTTGCGACCGAATTGCTCAAGATACTGCGAAGTCAGCCCAACCCCGGCAGCGGCAATGAATTCTTTGATGTGCCCCTGGTCGAGGGCGACACCATGTGCTTTGCCGATACCGTAGACCATTTTAATCTGCAGCGGGATGATCGCCATCGAGGCCCACGACTGCGGCAACAGCTCCAGCGCACCGGCCAGCAACGCGTAGTTGAGGATGGACTTGTCCTGCTCGGCAGTCGAAACGGTTGACGGGATGGGCGGCGCGGCGATAGGTGCTGGCTGCGGCGGAACAAATTCGGTCTGCTCGACCAGCACCTCGACTTCGCCCTCGATCAGATCGGTCTCCGTCGCCGGCATGGCAAGCAGGCGTTTCAGTTCATCGAGAAAGCGGCGCTCGGCATCCGCCAGTCGCCCATCGGCCTCGCAAACGCACAGAGCCATTTCGTAGGCCAACTGGCGCTGGCCGGTATCGGTCAGCATCGCCGCGAGCGTGGCCAGCGGCAAGCGTTTGAGCAGCACGTCCTGATACAGGCGCGCCAGGTCGGGCGCATTACGCTCTTCGGCGAGGTTCTCGGCGACGCGGCGCACTTCCTCACGCTCGCGTTCGTCCTTCGCACCATCGGCGAATGCGGCATGGATGGCGATGGCCAGTATGGCTTTTTGTTCCTGGGGTGTCATGTTTTTTTCCTGAAAAGTGGCTTATGGCAGGCCGGCGATGATCGTCGCCTTGACCTTGCCTTGCGGTAATTGCGCGATCTTGAAGCGCACCCGTTCGCCGCCCTTGCGGTAGTCATGCGCCTCGCCTTCGGGCGTGGCGGATACGACATTCTGCGTATAGCCCTGCGCGACGAATGATTGGGCGTAGTGGTTGAGGACAGCAACGTAGTCGGCGCGCCCCTCATAGCGTACCGTGATCTCGCGGCCATCGCGGTGCCAGTGCGAGCGCGGCAGGCCTGGATAGCGGCCCACCGGCCCAACGTCGCTGCCTGACACATCGCGCGGTGGCGGCTCGGGCTTGAGCGCTGGCACCAGGTCGCCGAGTGCCTCGCGCGCACCGGGAACGGCCTGCTCAACCTGTGATGTGATGATGCGCACGGCCTCCGGCGCGCCATCGGTAAGCGATTTGCCTTGCCCCCACGCCCACCCGAACAGCGCGATGGTGGCCCAGATCAGCAGGACGAACAGGGTCAGCAAACCGACGCTGATGGCAATCCAGGTGCCACGGCCGATTTGCACTAAGCGGGGGGCGAACTGCGCGGCCAAGGCGAGAATTCCGATAGGTTTCATCACACTGCATCCGGGAGTTCCTGGCACGCCGCCGACATGGCAACGAACTTGCGGCGCCGTGCCAAGCGGCGTTGCATGGAACGGCCGATACGTTCAAAGGCGCGGTCAATGGCAACGTAAAGGTCGGCCTGCACATCCTCGACGACCAGCGACTCCGCTCCCTTGAGGCGCAGTTCTACGCCGCAGCGCTTATCCACGCCACCGCGCGGCCCATTGATGTCGGAAAGGTGCACGATGACGCGGGAAACCTCGTCGCGGCCGTGATTCGTGGCATAGGCGACGCGCCAGGCGATATGCTCGCGCAGCCCGTCGGTCAGGGTGAAGTCACTGGCGTGGATCTGAACATTCATGACGACTCCTTGGGTTGAGAAGACCACCCCATTGTCGGCAAGTTGAATGTTCGATACAAACAGATAATAATTTGCTCTTTGTTCGAAAATCGCGAACAGCAAGCCTCTGCGCCATCATGCTCAACTTCAAACATCTGCATTACTTCGCCAGCGTCGCCCGCGCCGGCGGCGTCATCCGCGCCGCCGAACGTCTGCACCTGACACCACAGACCCTTTCCGGCCAGATCGCCCAGTTCGAGGAGCGCCTCGGCGTCGCCTTGTTCGATCGCGTCGGCCGCCGCCTTGAGCTCACCGAGGCGGGACGACTGGCGCTCTCCTACGCAGAGGAAATTTTCCAGACCGGCTCAGAACTGGAAGACCTGCTGAAAAATGGTGCCGATCAGCGCTTCATCACCTTCCGCGTCGGCATCGCCGACGTCGTGCCAAAATTCATCGCCCACCGCCTGCTCGCCCCCGTGCTGAATCTGGCCGAACCAGTACGCCTGGTATGCGAGGAAGACCGGCTCGACCGCTTGCTGGCCGAGTTGGCCCTGCACCGCCTCGACATGGTACTGGCCGACCGACCGATGCCGCCGGGCACGGATATCAAGGGCTACAGCCACCCGCTCGGCGAGACAGGCGTGGCCTTCATGGCCGCGCCCGCGCTGGCCGCACGGCTGACGGGGAGCTTCCCGGATTGTCTGGATGGCGCACCGCTGCTGCTGCCCGGTCGCGACAGCGCCCTGCACGGCACCCTGCCACGCTGGTTGGAACGGCAGGGAAAGCGCGCCCACATTGTGGGTGAATTCGACGACAGTGCCTTGATGAAGGTTTTTGGCGAAGCCGGCGCCGGGGCATTCCCCACACCAGCAGCCAGCGTGGCCGACGTCACGGCGCACTACCAGGTTGTCAGCCTGGGCGAAACGGACGAGATACGCGAGCGCTTCTTCCTGATTTCAGCCGAGCGACGACTGGCCCATCCCGCCGCGCGTGCCGTCAGCGAACATGCGCGCAGCGGCTTGTTCGCGCAGACTGAAAAATCAAACTGACCTCTCTCGCGCCGTCCCGCCAGCGCCGACTTTTGCGAATTGCAGCTTACGGTAGAGTAGAGATGTGGCGCGGTAGCAGTAGGTTTGGCTTGTCCGATCCGTCCCTTTCGTCTGACGGTGCCCAAGTAGCCTTGCCATAACCCCGTTTCCACATCCCCCTCATCGAACCGGACATGCAGATTTCCCGCATCCGGCTCTCGGACAAGACCTCACGCCTTCGCCCACGACTTGTCGCGCCCGCTCAGACTTGCAAGACCAAAGTAACCGTAAAGGTGCGAGAGTGGATACGTCCCGCCTTTGCTTCGCCTGAGCTTGTACTTGTTGCGCAACCACCGACGCAACCGCGTTGCGGTGTAGCTGTCGAGCGCACGATAGGCACGGCTGACGGTCCCTACACTGAAGTAGTTCGCCCAGCCGCGCAGCATGCGATTCAACTTACCCACCACTTCCGTGGTTTCTTGCCATCCTGTCTTCAGGTCGGTCAGCTCATGGATCTTTTCGACCATGCACCGGATACTTTTCCTCGACGACCACAAGGCTGTGTAGGCTCGCCCTGTCTTCGGCGAATACCGCCTGCCAAACGTGTAGCCCAGAAAGTCGAACTCCCCTTCCGGCACCTTGCAGATTCGTGTCTTCTCCTCGTTCACCGTCAGCTTCAGCTTGCCCATGATGTCGCGCATCCGCTGCAAAGCTTCTTCTGCCTTGCCATGCTTGCACAGGATCACAAGATCATCCGCGTAGGTGACGATTCGACTGCCAAGACTATGCTCCAACCCAAGTTTCTTCCACGCCAGCACAAACCGCCGCATGTATAGACTCGACAGCAGCGGTGAGATTGGCGAGCCTTGCGGGATGCCTCGCCTGCTGTCCTTGGCCTCGGTCGTCCGTGTCTTCCGCCCTCGTTGATCGGTTTCTTCGACGGCACATTCCAGCCACATCTTGATCAGATGCAGCACACGCCGATCCACAATGCGCCGCGCCAGCGACAGCATCAGTTCGGTGTGCGGAATGCTGCCGAAGTAGTCCGCGAGATCGGCATCTACAACGTCCGTGTGGCCTCGGTGCAGACGTTCCTCCACCTCCCTCGCTGCCTGCTGGGCATTGCGGCCCGGCCGGTAGGCATACTGCTCGGATGGAAGGTCGGCTTCAAAGATCGGTTCGAGCACCAGCATCGCTGCTGTCATGCACACCCGATCCCGCAGGGTCGAGATACCCAGTGGCCGAAGTTTGCCATTGGCTTTCGGGATGAACACTCTCCGAATCGGGTCCGGTCGGTAATTCTCCTCTCTGAGCGCAAGCGCCAGTTCCTCCAGCCATCGCTTCACCCCATACGCTTCGATGTCGGCGAAATCCTGGCGGTCTACACCCGGTGCGCCCTTGTTGGAGCGGCACTGTGCATAGGCGTGCGCCAGAATGTCATTACGATAAATCTTGTCGTACAGGGCGTAGAAGCGGTAGCCGGACTCCGTCTTCGCTTTCGCGTGTAACGCCATCTGCAGTTTCTGAACATGAATCGGAGTTGATAGGTTGCCCAATCTCCACGCCCTTCCTACGTCTTGCGTCTGTCTTGAACCAAGGCCCCTTCCCTCCACCGGCGTTACCCAGCTTCCACGGTACTACGGGCCTCTCCGCCACCCCAAGTCGCCCGAACCTTCTCTCACGAGCTTTCGGTTGATCATCCCTGACCACGCCAAGGGGCTTCCCGTGTTGCGTGCGCTTTCCTTGTGTACATGCTGTCGCCACTACCCCGGTGCAGCGACGGACGGCCTTGCCTTGCTCATCCGTTCCGCCGTATCAGCCTTCCCCGAAAGGGTCGTCAGGTCGGCCTGCACATCGTCTGTTTCGAGGCTTACTCAGCGTTCACTCGCGTTACGGCCTGCACACTCGCGCTGCCACCGAATTTTGTGGCCCGCTTATCCGAAGGCTTCAGCCATTTCGTTACCTCCATAGCTGCTCCGGTTGCTTCCGGCTGGAGCATTTCGCCGGGTGGGGCTTTCACCCACTGGAAAAGCGCCGCCTTTGCACGGCGCACACCCTCAAGAGACTTTCAGGTTTTCAGGCTCAACGCCAGCTATGCAGCGACTGAAATCATTGGCTGCCATGAATTGGCAAGCCTCTGAAGGACGGCTTTCTGAGTCGAGCAGTCGGTTGGTTGAGTCAATGAGTCACCCGGAACGATGGTGCGCCCAATGGACGAGGTCGGCGGGTTCGTCAATATCGGTGAGCACGTCTCCCTGCCAGACGCTCCATTCCAACGCCTGCATGCGCGCCAGGGTCAGTTTGGCAACAGAAGAGGTGCTCCAGGGGATGTCCTCGAACAGGCTGGGATGGAAGGCGCGCAGACCGAGCAAGGAATAGCCGCCATCCACCGCCGGATAGATCGCGGCCGCGTGGCCATCCAGCGCCGCCGCCGCCGCGCGCAGATGCCCGGCAGACAAGCCAGGACAATCGGTGCCGATCAACAGCACACGGTCATTTTGGGCGAACGCCCGCTGGCTGGCGCGGGCCATGCGCTCGCCCAGATCGCCATCGCCCTGAGCGCTGCATTCCACGCCATGCGGTAGCGGAATGCCCGCCCAGTCAGGGGCGCTGATCAACGGACTGGCGCACAACTCCACCGGGCCGATGACGGCATCCAGTGCGTTAGCCAGCGTGTTTTCGAGCATACGGCGGGCCAACCGGGCGGCACCCGCCGCCCCGAGGGCCGGGATGAGCCGGGTCTTGACGCGCCAGGGCACGGGCGCCTTGGCGAAAATCAGAATCCGGGTGATGCTCATTGAGCGCCTGCGCCCTTTCGCGCACTACCTTGCGGTCGATAGCGGCGCGCCAACTGCACCGCAGACACGCCGCGCCAATAGTCGAATCGCAGCCGCCACATGAGCAAAATGGTGCGCCATACGCCGTGCGCCTCCCAACGCCGTCCCGAGGTAATCACGCACTCGCGCAGGCAGGCGGGCGGGGCGAGTTTTTTCAGGCGTTTGGACAGTTCAATGTCCTCCATCAACGGCTGCTCGGGGTAGGCGCCCACCACCGAGAATGCATTGTGGCTGACGAAGATCGCCTGATCGCCGGTAGCGATACCGGTCAGTCGCGAGCGCAGGTTCATCATGCGGGCGACGAGTTTCAGCCAGGGCGAGCGTCCTTCGATGAGGACATCAAAGCGGCCCCAGACCGGGCTGCCAGGGGCGTCGTCAAGCGCAGCGAGGATCAGTTGATCCGCAAGTGCGGGCAAGCGGGTATCGGCGTGCAGAAACAGCAACACCCGGCCCCGTGCGAGCGCTGCACCGGCGTTCATCTGTCGCGCCCGCCCGCACGAAGCCGCGAGTAACTGGTCAGCGAAGGGTCGGGCAAGCTCGGGCGTGCCGTCCGTGCTGCCGCCATCGACGAGAACGATCTCCACACCGCGCCCCCGCAACGCTTGCAGGGCCTGCAAGGAAGGCACGATGCCGTCTGCCTCGTTCAGCGCCGGGACGATGACGGAAAGATGCGGTGTGTCGTTCAACGGCATTTATTTGTTGGCGGGAAGCGGCAGTCCGCGCCGCCAGGCATGGAAACGTCCAACCCAGGTGAGAAGCCTTTGTGGCGCATGCGCCTTCTTCCAGACGCCCGCCACATATTTGTTGGCCTCGGCCAGCGTCGGGTAAATATGGATGGTGCCGAGAATCTTGTTGAGGCCGATGCCATGCTTCATCGCCAGGACGTATTCGGCAATCAGGTCGCCGGCGTGTTCGCCGACGATGGTTACGCCGAGGATGCGATCCTTACCCGGCACGGTCAGCACCTTGACGAAGCCATGCGCTTCGCTGTCGGCGATCGCGCGGTCGAGGTCGTCGATGCCGTATTGGCTCACCTCGTAGGGAATGCCCTTTTCTTTCGCCTCCAACTCGTTGAGGCCGACGCGCGCCACCTCTGGCTCGACGAAGGTCGCCCAGGGAATGACCGAGTAGTCGGCCTTGAACTTCTTCAGCGGGTCGAACAGGGCATTGACGGCGGCATACCAGGCCTGATGAGCGGCGGTGTGCGTGAATTGGAAGGGGCCAGCAACGTCGCCGGCCGCATAGATGTTCGGGTAGTTGGTTTGCAGGAACTCATTGACCTCGACCGTGCGCGACGTGGCGACGCCGATGTCCTCCAGACCATAGCCGGAGAGATTGGCCACCCGGCCCACGGCTACCAGCACGGCGTCGAAGGGAATGCGCACATCGCGACCCTCGTGTTCGGCGACGAGTAGCTTCTCGCCGTTATCGACGACAAACTGTTTGGCCTTGTGATTGACCAGCACGTCGATGCCCTCGGCACGAAAACGCTGGGTGACAAGTTCCGACACATCCACGTCCTCACGGATCATGATGCGCGGCGCCATTTCCACCTGCGTTACCTGGGCGCCAAGCCGCGCGAAGGTCTGCGTCAACTCGCAGCCGATTGGCCCGCCACCCAGCACCACCAGCCGGCGCGGCAGTTCGCGCAGGTTCCAGACCGTATCGGAGGTGAGATAACCCGTGTCTTCAATACCGGGAATCGGTGGTACGCAGGGCCGCGCCCCGGCAGCGATGACGATACTGCGCGTGCTCAGTGTCTCGGTGGCGCCGCCATGGCGGGTGACTTCGACTTCCCAGGGCGAAACGATCTTCGCCGCGCCCTCGATCACCTCGACGCCCAGCCCGGTGTAGCGTTCCGCCGAATCGTGGGGCGCGATGGTCCGCACCACTTTTTGCACCCGCTTCATCACTTCGGCAAACGAAAAGTCGGCGCTGGTGGGACGGCACCCGAACGCTTCGGCGCGCGACAGGTGGGAAAGAAACTTGGCCGAGCGGATCAGCGCCTTGGAGGGGACGCAGCCGGTGTTCAGGCAGTCGCCGCCGAGCTTGTGCTTTTCGATCAGTGTCACTTTCGCCTTCACCGCCGCCGCGATGTAGGCCGTCACCAGCCCGGCACTGCCACCGCCAATGACGATCAAGTTGCGGTCAAAACGTGCCGGCTTGGTCCATCGGGCATATATCTTGTTCGCGCGCACCAGTGCCACGATTTTCTTGGCGATGAGGGGGAATATCCCCAGCAGGGCGAAGGACAGCAGCAGACCGGGCGAGACGATGCCGGACAGTGAGTCGATCCTGGCCAACTGGGTGCCAGCATTCACATACACCAGCGTACCGGCGAGCATGCCCAACTGGCTTACCCAGTAGAAGGTGCGCGCCTTCATCGCCGTCAGGCCGAGCAGCAGATTGACGAGGAAGAAGGGAAACACCGGCACCAGGCGCAGGGTGAACAGATAGAAGGCGCCCTCGCGCCGGATGCCGGCATCGATGCTTGCCAGACGCTGGCCGAAGCGACTCGCCACCCAGTCGCGCAGCAGGAATCGGGAGACGAGGAAAGCCAGCGTTGCGCCGATGCTGGAAGCGAAGGAGACAATCAGCAGGCCCCACCACAAACCGAAAACCGCGCCACCGGCCAGGGTCATGAGTGCCGCGCCGGGCAAGGAGAGTGCCGTCACGCCGACATACAGCATGAAGAAGATCGCCGCCGCCGCCAGCGGGCGCGACGTCTGCCAGGCTGCGATAGTTTCCTGTTGCGACTTCAGCCAGTCGAGACTCAGATAACGGCCGAGATCGAGGGCGAAGAACAGCGCGATCGCCGTCGCCATCACCAGCAGCAGAACAATTCTTTTTAAGGACATGGTGTCTCCCCGGTGGGCCTCCATGACAATAACACGCGATCAGACCGCCTGCCGGAGCGCCTGCTCCTGCCCCAAAGCCCCGCCACAACTGCTGCCCTGTCCGGCGGTACAGCCGTAACAATGGTCCGCCACCCGCACCGGCGCGCCGGCCGGATCGTGCTTGAGCAGGTCGCGCAGATGGGCGCGCGGCGTGCCGTTCAGGCCGGCGGCCAGGCCCAACATTTGATTGAAGTCGCAGTCATACAGATGGCCCTGCCAATCGACGCTGATCAGTTCGCGACACATTACCTGATCGAGATTGGCACGGCTGAAGCTGTGTTTCAGCAATGCCATGTAATCGGCAAACTGGCCTTTGGAAACCAGCGTGCTGCCGAAACGCAAGATGGGCATGTTGGTGATGGTGTAGAGCCGGTTGAAGACGATGCCATGGCGCAGCAGCAGCTCCTGTTTGTACGCAGCCTCCAGGCCAGCCTGCTCCGGTGGCAGGCTGGGGCCGGCAGGGTTATAAACCAGATTCAGTGTCAGCCCGCTGCCCGGCTGTCCGTAACCCAGCCGATTGAGGCGTTGCAGGCCGGCGATACTGAGCGCATACACGCCCTTGCCGCGTTGCTGGTCGACGTTGTCTTCGAGATAGCAGGGTAGCGACGCCACCACTTCAACCTGTTGCGCGGCGAGGAAGTCGGCCAGATCTTCACAGCCCGGTTCGAACAGGACCGTCAGATTGCAGCGATCGATCACCCTGACACCCAAGGCGCACGCCGCTTCAACCAGGGCGCGAAAGCGCGGGTGTAGTTCGGGTGCGCCGCCGGTGAGGTCGAGCGTGGTCAAGGTCCGCGCCGCGAGCACCGCCGGGATTAGATCGAGGTTCGCGTCAGCCATCATTTCGGTGCGCTGCGGACCGGCGTTGACATGGCAATGCAGGCAACTCTGGTTGCAGCGGTAGCCCAGATTGACTTGCAGTGTCGTCAGCCGCTGGCGGCGCGGAACGGGAAAATCGGTGGCCCGCAATAGCGGCAGGGTGTCATGCATGGCGGCTTCCTTGATCCTTCACGGCCGCGCGAGCGCGTCTCCAGAGCACGGTCTTCCATATCAGAAGCGCTGCCGGAAGCAAGTGCCAGGCCACGTCAAAGATGTCTATGGGGCGGGTCAGCGTGCCGTTCATCGCCATGCGCGCCTTCTCGACCAGGTGCGGCTCGGGAACGAAGGGCGCGCCAAGCATCAGCACGGTGATGACGATCAGGATCGGAAACGGAAATTCTTGAATAAATCGCATAGCGGGCTCACTCGTCGGATGAACGGGGCGGGACGCGGCAGAACCCCTGCATGGGGATGCTCAGCGCGTCATTGAACTTGCTCGAAAGGTTCTGCACGCCGATCCACGCCGTGATGGCGACGACCGCGTCATCTTTGAAGAAGCGCTTGAGTTCGTTTATCGCGTGGGCGGTACCGGCAGCGTCATTCAGCGTTACCGCCTCGGCGTAGGCGAGCGCCGCGCGCTCTTCCGCGCTGAAGACCTCGGGGTGATCCGGCCAGCGGTCGATGAAGTCGATCTTCTCATGTGCGCCGTGCGCGGCAAGGAAATTGTGGGCATTGAAGTCCACGCAGAAAGCGCAATGGTTAATCTGTGAAATGCGCACGCTCAGCAGCGTCCGCAGCAGGCCGTCGGGTGAGGACAGCCGTTTGAAGCGGCCGATCAACAGGAGGAAAACGAACATGATCCCAGGCTGCCGCCCCCAAGCCCACATCGGGGACAGTACCTGCCCGTATTTGCGCTTCTGGTAGGCAAAAACCAGGCGTACGTACCAGGGAAAGTCACGTTCGGAGCGTTCGTCGAGTCGGGTGGCCATGGGCGGAACGGAAAACCAGGGAAGAGGAAAAGACCAGGGGGTTAACACAGTTGCCGCAATTTAAACCCACGGCAATCTGAATGATCCGCGACCTACCCCCCCCAGTCGGATACATATTGGCGTTGCCGAATGCCTGCCAGCACCCTGAGCATAGGCGAAAACACGATGAAGCATAGTGATTTCTGAAACAAAAGAAAAACAGAATAAAACATATCCAGTGATCCAGAAAACCTTAATGTCTCGGTGCTCACGCTTCGTCAGCGCCCTTCCTCACGACTTGCGGGGGCGTATTCGTCATCCTGGCGCCAGCACATTAGACATCGCAAAAGTCGATGTTTAACGTCGTTACATTCGATTTGTAAGATGCATATGCTACCCCTACCATTCTGCGGGTCATCAACTCAAGGGGGGCTTGCTGCATCTGCGGGGCTTCATGAACAGCAATAAGTAGCCGCGGCTTCCGCGGCAATCGTCGTGCGGCGAATACCGCACATCAGCAACAAAGGAATATGAAATGAACGAAACCTTGATTGGCATGACGGGTATGACGGGCGGCCTGGGCTTGCTCATGGTGGTAGTGGCGGGGCTGGCCTTTCTCCTGTATCTGGTGCCCATTCCGCTCTGGATTTCCGCCTGGGCTTCGGGGGCTTATGTCGGACTGTTCACCCTGATCGCCATGCGCCTGCGCCGCGTGCCGCCGGCAACGGTGGTCACGGCGCGGATCAGCGCGGTGAAGGCTGGCCTCGACATTTCCAGCAACGATCTGGAAGCCCACTTCCTGGCGGGTGGCAATGTCGTCAGGGTAGTCAACGCCATGATTTCGGCCGACAAGGCCAACATTCCCCTGCCTTTCAAGCGCGCGGCGGCCATCGATCTGGCCGGACGCAACGTGCTGGAGGCGGTGCAGATGTCGGTGTTGCCCAAGGTGATCCAGACGCCCAAAATTGCCGCCGTGGCCAAGGACGGCATTCAGCTCATCGCCGTTTGCCTGGTCACGGTGCGCACCAACATCGACCGACTGGTGGGCGGCGCCGGCGAGGAGACGATCATCGCGCGCGTCGGCGAAGGCATGGTCAGCACCATCGGTTCCTCGGCGAGCCACAAGAGTGTGCTCGAAAGTCCGGATCACATCTCCAAGCACGTCCTCTCCAAGGGCCTCGACGCCGGCACGGCCTACGAGATCCTGTCGATCGACGTCGCCGATGTAACGGTGGGCGAGAACATCGGCGCCAAGCTACAGATCGACCAGGCCAATGCCGACAAGCAGATCGCCCAGGCCAAGGCCGAGGAACGCCGCGCCATGGCCGTTGCCCTGGAGCAGGAAATGCGGGCACGCGTCGTCGAAGCCGAGGCCGAAGTGCCGCGCGCCATGGCCGAGGCCTTCCGCCAGGGCAATCTTGGCATCATGGACTATTACCGCATGAAGAACCTGCAGGCCGATACCAGCATGCGCGAAGAGATCGCCGGCACCGATAACGCGCCGCTGGCCGCTCAACCCGGCTAGGATCCGTCCCATGAAAGATATCCCGACGGAACTGCTCTATGTGCTGATGTTTCTGGTCGTCGTGCTGTTCCAGCACCTGATGAGGCGATTTTTGCCGCAGGAACCCGCTTGGAACGAGCGTCTTGAGCAAAATCCCGAGGCGCCGGAGGACGCCCCGGCGGCGCCCGTGGCATCTACCTCGGTCGCCAGTCAATTCGGACGCAACGCGGCGCCCGAGACTTCGCTTGCGCCGCCCCGACGGCGCTTTTCCCGGAGCTCGTTGATGGGCAGCCGACGCGAGGTGCAGAACGCCGTGGTCATCGCGACGATCCTCGGACCTTGCCGCGCTTTCGAGCCCCACGATATCCAGCAATGAAGCTGCTCTCACCGTTCTATCGCCCAGCCCTGCTGACGACCCTCACGTCCGTGGCAGGAGGGCCTCTTGGATACACGCACGTATCCGCAACATTCAGGAGTTCCTACCCATGAAAAAACTTGTCACTGTCCGCAAAATAGACGCCGTCAAGACCATCGACGACTACGCGCAGATGCGCGAAACCGACTACGCCACGCGCCTGGGGGTGAAACTCGCCGTCTGACTCCGTCGGCGCCCGCCCGAACGCTGCACTCGGTCAGGCCGCCGATCAGTTACCACGCCTTGATCTCCGCGAACTCCTGCCACATCACCAAGCGCTTACTTCAACATCGCGAACAGATTGTTGAAATCGTCTGACCAGGGTTTCAGCCCAGGAATGGGCGGAATCGGTTTGGCGCGTTGCCGGATTTCTGCCCGGTCCAGTGCGGCAGGATCGCGGGCGACCAAGACCCAGTCGGTGTTCCTCAGTAACGGATTGTCGTTCTCGTCGCGAATATGCGCGACGTGCAGCCACAAGAGGTAGTCGCACCACACGGGCACCCAGTCGCTTTCGGGAATATGGCCTTTCCCGTGCGCCGGTGGTGGCAGCGGCTGGGCGTGACGGACAAAATAAATCCCGGCAGCAGCGCACAAGACGGCGAATGCGGCAAACAGCGCAGACCAGCCAACCGCTAGGGCGCGCAAGGTGGCATCTCTATCAGGAAGCGCATTCAATGCAGATACTGCACGTTACGGAATATCAGTCGGGTCGGATAGATACTGTCATGCTGGCCAATAAATCAACGACGCGCAAGACGCCGACAATGCAACCGTTTTCGGCCACCGGAATAACGTTGTAATCCGAGTTGGCAAACAGATACAGCGCAAGCGTGAGTGGGGCATCTGGTGCAATCGGGGGCGCAGCACGTTTCGCGTAAGCGCCAACGCGGTAAGTTGCAACCTTGCGAAAGTGATCCTCGCTGTCATCCTGCCAATGCAGCGTCAGGGAAACAAGACTGCTGTCAATGCTATCAAAACGCGAAGGTTCTATGTGCAATAGGTAATCTGGCAACAAGCTATGAAGGAGATCATGCAGACTGATTTTTCCGATCAATCGTTGACTCTTGTCTAACACAAGAACACTGCGAAATTGTTCAGCCGCATCGTATCGTTCCTTGAGGATAACGAAAACATCGCCCAGCGTTGCATCCGCATCGACATGCGGATAGCTTTGAAGAGGCTTCATGATGTCGCGAACGCGCCCTGATATCGACATGACCCAATCTCCTTAACGTGATTGATTTGATGCATTCACCGACGATCTGCTGTTTCCGCCCCCTTGGACAAGAGCAGGTTCTGGACCCCAAGCCAAGGGTGGCAGGATGCCAGTACCGCTTCGGCTCTGCCGGCTGCACCAAAGACTTTGCAGGTGCGAGATACTTCGTTGGCGAGCGCCAGGCGCACGGCATCCATACCGGCGGTATAGCCTGCCTGGATGGACTCCATTGCCGAAGTCGCAGCGGCAGTTGCAAGGTCGGATAGCGCTGTGTAGTAGTTGATTTTCGCCACGCCACGCGCAGCCAGCGCCTGGAACTGTTCGTCGGACAACCCGGTACCCCCATGGATGACCAGCGGTATGCCTACCGCATCGGAAATTGCGGCGAGCCTGTCAAAGTCAAGGTGAGGCTCGCTATGTAACCGGCCATGTATCGTACCAACCGATACGGCGAGAAAATCGACGCCGGTGCTCCTGACATAAATTGCCGCTTCTTCCGGGGACGTCAGGCGAACCTCGTCGCGATGCGATGCGGCTTCCTCACCTTTGTTGCCTGGGACACACCCAAGCTCGCCTTCTACCGGCACACCAACGGCGTGTGCCACGGTAACCGCTGTGCTCATCGCGGCGAGATTGTCATCGAAAGACAGGTGCGATGTATCGACCATAACGCCGTTGGCGCCATAGCGGATTGCAGCGACAGCGGATTCCAAGCTGCTGCCGTGATCGAGAAACAGCGCGATGGGCACCGTCGCTTTTTTTGTTGCAACTTCGGCGGCAGCCATGAGCACCTGAAAATCGTAGTGGGCAAAATGCGATTCCGAGAAGCTCACAATGACTGGGGCCTGAGCGGCTTCCGCGCCAGCAATGACAGCGGCGAGGAAGCTGCAATCCACGACATCGTAGGCGCCCACGGCGTAGCCGTTGGTGCGTGCATGACGCAGCATATCCTTCAGATTGACGAGTGGCATTTTTCCTCCGCATGAAAGTGACGTAGCAGGGCAAGATCAATCTGAGCCAGGTCAGGCAGAACAGCCACGGCGCCGGTGAAATCATCGCGGCGCGTCCAGGAACTCTCTGTGACCAGCACCGGAATACCCGCACCCAAAGCGGCGCGCACGCCGTTTTTCGAATCCTCGATGGCAAGGCAAACCGCTCCCGACAAACCAAGTTCGCCGAGCACCCAGCGGTAGATGTCGGGCGCCGGCTTTTTCGCGGTAGCTTGCTCGCCGGCACCGATTACCTCGAAACAGTCGGGCGGCAGATCGGCCAGGGTCGTGGCGAGCAGCACGTCGACGTTGGCACGCGAGGTGGTGGTGGCAATCGCAAGCCGAATACCGGCGTCGACCAACTCGCGGATCAGCCTCACGACGCCCGGCCGCGCCGGCACCTCGCCCATGTCGACACGCCGCTCATAGGCGCGCGTCTTGCGCCGGTGCAACTGGGCGATGAAGTCCATGCTGCCCGGCTGCACCATGCGCGTCGGATCGACACAACGGCAGTAGTGCGCGAGGCGCTCCTTGCCGCCGGTCACCGCCAGCAGTTCGACGTAGAGTTCTACACCCCAGTGCCATGGGAGGCAGAATTCATTGAAAGTGGCATTGAAGGCCTGGCGGTGCGCCTCCTCGGTGTCGGCAAGCGTGCCATCGACGTCGAAAATTACAGTTTGCAGCGGCATGACGGCTTTTGTGTGAGTTAAGGGTTTCAGACAAGGGGTTCATGCCCTTGCGCGCGTTGGTTGATCGCGGCGACGGCGCGCTCGGCTGCGCGTAGCGCTTCTTCCATCTCGGCTTCGCTGCCCATCATCGTCAGACGACCGAAGTTGCCGTAGGGTTTGACGTCAACCAGCGTCACGTGTGCCGCCTTTTCAGCCTCGTTGGCGATATGCACGATGTAGCCAGCCGGCTCGGTCTCCATGATGAACATGCTCTTGCCCGGCAGGATCATTGATCCCTTGCGCTGCTGGCGGTTGATCAGCGTGGCGTGATCGGGCGTGATGCCACGAATGATCTCGTGCCAGGTGATACGACAGTGATGACGCTGCTCCTCGTGGCTGTTGAGCGCGTGCAGAATGGCATCGCCCGCCGCGATCACTTCGCTCTGGTTGCGATAGTGGATTTCCATCGAACCAAAAGAGCGTTCGACCACCTGCTCGCCCAGGTGCACGTTAGTGGCCTTGAGCGCCAGATCGGTGAGGCGATGCACCGCCATACCCGGCGCGACCTCGATCCAGAGGCAGGCGTCGCCCGGCACGGGCAGGAAGCCCTGCGACGAGGTCGCCATATGAGACGCCAGCTGCGGCTGCAGGGCGTCAATGAACACGTAGGTGCGCAGATGGATTTGCATGGCGTTTTCAGTTGTTCGGCGGGGTGACCGCCGGGTCGTACTTCGCCAGCAGGTCGCGCAGCGCCTGCTCCTTGGAGCGGAAGAAGCGTTCTGCCGGCAGGGTTTCGTGGATGTGGGCGCGCTCGAGCACCTCCATCACCTGACGCTTGAGGCCGCTGACGTAGAGGCTGATCCCCATCTGATCGAGGCGCTTGGCGATCTCGCGCAGCTTCTCTTCGCCAGAGACATCAATTTCGTTGATGCTGCTGCCGATGAGGAGGATGGCTTGCGCGTTGGGAAAGCGCACCAGCGTTTCGAGCACGATGTCTTCGAAATAGGCGACATTGACAAAGGTCAGCTCGCCGTCGAAGCGCACCGGCACAAACTTCTCGCTGATCGGCTTCAGATTGTGGGTGTCGAGACCGGCCAACACGCCGTCCGGGTGTAGCCCGACAATCTCGCCGCGTGGCCGCATGCGGCGGTGCAGGAACAGCGTGATCGCGACCACGGCACCGGTCAGGATGCCGAGATCGAGGTGCGGCGCAAAGGCCAGGGTAGCAACGAAGGAGATGGTCGCGGCCAGGCCGTCATGGCGATGCGTCTGCCAGGCATGACGAATGGCGCCGAAATTCACCAGGCCGGCAACGGCCATCATGATCACGGCCGCCAGCACGGCTTGCGGCAGGTGGTAGAGCAGACCCGTGAGGAACAGCAGGGTCAGCAGGACGAGCAGGCCGGAGATGACCGAGGCCAACCCGGTAACGGCGCCGGCATTGAGGTTAACCGCCGAACGGGAAAACGAGCCGCTGACCGGAAAGCCCTGGGAAAACGCCGAGGCGACATTGGCCAGACCCTGGCCGATCAACTCCCGATCCGGATCAATCCGCGAGCGCGTTCTGGCGGCCATCGCCTTGGCGATGGAAATCGCTTCCATGAAGGCCACCAGTGCGATCACCACGGCGACTGACAGCAGGTGGGTCATGTCGCTCCAGGTCACCGTCGGCCACTTGAATTCCGGCAGGCCTGAGGGAATCGCGCCAACCACCTCGCCGCCGCCGGAGAGATGGAGTTGGCCATCCTTGCCGATGCGCACAATGCGCCAGACCGTATCCTCAGTGCCGCCCTGCGGGGCTTGATTTCTGAGGTACAGCAGCGGCGCCTGCGTCTCGGGATTGGTGCCGCGCACAAACTTGAATTTACGCAAGCTGGCCATCCGCAGCTTGTTCTCGCTTTCGAGGTTGCTGATGGCCAGCTTGATCAGTTCGGACTGATATTCGCTCTCGGCGACACCGGCAACGTCCTTGTCCTTGACCAGCGTACGCAGTTCCACGCTGCGCGCAGCCTGAACTTCCTTGAGGCTGTGAATATTCGCCGCGCCGTTGATGAAACCCACAATCAACCCCGCCACAGTCGGATCGGCGATTTCCTCGTGTGTAGCCTTGGCATTTTGCTCGAAACCAATCTGCCAGCTGACCAGCGTAGTGGCGGCCACGACAATCAGTACGTTCGGCAACTTGGGCAAAAAACGCTTGAGCAGGAACATGCCGGCCAGCGCGCCCAGTCCCATCGCCAAGGTCGGCAAGTGGGTGTCGCCGACCTGCAGCAAGACGCCATAGATGTCGTTGAGAAAGTTGTCAGAACGTCCCATCGACACGCCAAGCAGCTTGTTGAGCTGAGACAGGCCGATGATGATGGCGGCGGCGTTGGTGAAGCCGATAATGACCGGATGCGAGAGCAGATTGACGATTGCGCCGAGGCGGAACACCCCCAGTGAAAACTGTACGACCCCGACCATCAGGGCAAGCAGGATCGCCAAGGTCAGATAGTGCTCCGGGCCCGCCGCCAGCGGCGCGAGTGCCGACGCGGTCAGCAGCGCCACCACCGCAACCGGGCCGGTGGCCAACTGGCGCGACGAGCCCCACAGTGCCCCGATAATGACCGGCAGGAAGGCTGCGTAGAGGCCGTAATACGCCGGCAATCCGGCCAACTGTGCATACGCCATCGACTGCGGCACCAGCACCAGAGCAACGGTGATGCCGGCGATCAGGTCGACGCGCATCTGGCCGCCCGTGAAGGGCAGCCATTCAAGAAACGGCAGGAGTTTCTTGAGGGAAATCGCCGTCATTCGTCTTCGCCAAGCTCCGGATCCCAGCCGCGCGCACGCGCGCGCTCCGTCGCACGAGCATAGATTTCGGTGTGGCGCGCGCGCAGGTCGTCGGGCAAGCGGCTGGGCAGATTGCCGAACTCGTCCCAGCGCGCCTCGACCTGGTTAGAGATCACTTGCATGCGCTGCAAGTCCCAACCGGCGCAGTTCTCTTCGTCCGTGATCAGACCGAAAACTCGCGCGTCGAGCACGATGCGGCCCAGCTGGGTGATGCCGTGCGAGTCGTTTTCGAGACCGGGGTAAACAGGGGGGATCTTCATCATTCTTTCCATTTCTTGAGATAGGCCTCGATCAGATGGATGACGGCCTGTGATTTGATGACGAGTCCGAGGTCGATCATTTCTGAACCGATCGTCGTTCCGCCCTGGTTTGCCGGCACCGGCATCGAGGTGATGCGGTTGGCTTCCTCACGGAAGAACACCGCAGCCACGACGCCGGCGAAAAAGAACTTGCGCCCGCCGCCGCTGGCCCGCATGGCTTCGGGGGACATCACAAAGACCGGGCTACCACTTGATCCCGGATACACCGCCGCGTCGATCAGAAACTCGGCACGACCCTCGAAATCGAGTGCAATCGGCGTGGCGGTAGTGCCGCGCCGCATGATCGGCATGAGATTCACCTGATCCCACACACCACTCGGATAACCGACGAACAGCACATCTTCCAGCGCATCGAGCGCGGCCAGCCGCTGGGCATCGGGCACCAGGCGCGTGTCAATGGCTTGGTAGTAGAGCTCGATGCCGCGTTCGCGCGCTGCGGCTTCCAGCGGTCGCATGGGCACGATGGCCAGATCGACGGTCGGATCTGGATGCAAAAACCAGGCATGCGGAAACTCGTCGATGTTGAGCTGGAAGCGCTGGCCCAGCAGCGGCTGGCCATTCTTACCTTGCGTGAACACCAGGCCACCCTGCCGCACGCCTTCAACCAGATGGCGGTTGGTAACAACGAACAGGAAGTTGCCGCGCGGGTGGCTGTGGCTCACCACGAAGGCAGTACCGGAGCCTTCGCTACCATCCTCCAGCACGGTATCGACACGCACCGTGTTGAAGAGCAGTCGCTTGGCGAGCGAATCGACTTGCATCGCAGGCATCAGCGGGTCAAGCCCATGTAAAGCATCGGCAACTTCTCCGGCAAGCGCTCGACCTGGTCGATCACGGTGAAATTCTTCGCGCCGAAGATGCGCGACACGTATTCGTCGGCATGCGGGTCAAGCGACAAGGCGTAGGTGGTGATGCCGTCGCGCGTCAGTTCCTCGACCGCCCGCTTTGTATCAAAGCGCAGGTATTGCGGATCGCGCACGTCGTTGTCGGCCGGTTCGCCGTCGGTGATGACGAAGAGGATCTTCTTGCGCTGCGGCTGCTGTTTGAGCAGCGCCGAGGCGTGGCGCAGGGCTGCCCCCATGCGCGTCGAATAGCTGCCCTGCATGGCGGCAAGGCGCGCCTTGACCAGATCGTTGTAGGGCTGGCCAAAGTCCTTGAATCGGTAGTAATGCACATCATGCCGCCCGTCGGAGCAAAAGCCGTGCAGCGAAAACGGATCGCCGATACGGTCGAGCGCATCGGAGAGCAACACCGTGGCGGCGCGCGACAGATCCATCACCGAATAGTCATGGCCGCGCACCTTGTCGTTGGACGACTCCGACATGTCGAGCAGCACCGTCACCGCCAGATCGCGCACGTTGCGCTTGTTTTTCATCATGATGCGCGTGTCGGGTTGCTGGCCCATGCGGATGTCGGTCATGGCGCGCACGGCGGCGTTGATGTCCAGCTCGTCGCCATCCTCGATGCGGCGGATACGCTGCATGGCCTGCGGAATCATCGATTCGATGAGGTACTTGAGGCGCGAGATGACCGGCTTGTGGTCCTCGATGATCTGCTCGATCTTTTCCAGCTCGCCCAGTTTCGGGCGGCGTTCCAGCACCGTGACCCAGCTCGGCCGTTCGAGCTGGATCTGGTAATCCCACTCGTGGTAATGCACCGGGTCGGCGGTGGGTTCGCGCCCTTCCAGCGAGTTGATGGTGACGCCCTCCTGATCGAGATAGAACTCGGTGGGCAGTACCCAGATTTCCTCCGCGTCGTCACCGGCGAATTCGTTGTTCACCTCATTGACCATCTCGATCAGGCTGACCTTCTTGCGGATCTGCTGGGGCTGCCAGGTCGCCTCCAGTGCTTCGCGCTCGTCGTATTCTTCCGATTCCCACACCGTGCGGTTGTCGTCGCGGTAGATCGCGCGCAGGGCATCGGTCCGCAGGTTGTATTCGGGCAGGGGCATCTGGCCCAGGGTGTGGGCCAGCGCAACGCCAACATTCCAGCTGGCCTGGTGGGTCGACAGATCGGCTTCGGCCTTGAACAGGGCCACACCCTGCTGCACCCAGGGATGGGGATCGGCGCTGTGTTCCTCCAGCAAGGCGCGCGCCAGACGATTCAACAGATCGCCGACGCTGGTCGGCTCACGGTAATCCGCTGGCGGATGCAGCGCCAGCCAGGCGGCGCGCATGTTGGGAAACTGGCGGCAGGCGAGCGCTTCCACCCGTGCATCCTCGATGGTTTCGATGATGCCCATCTGCGTGGTGTTGAGCATCTGCATCGACAGCGGTTCCTTGCTGAAGGCCAGATGCGCGGCGCAGTGATTGGCGGCCGCACGGTAGATTTCGAGGCCCGACACGCGCAATGCCGGCGGCGTGTCCTCTCCGTGCGACCTGTAGTCATCGTAAGCATCGGCAATATGAATGACATAGCGCTCGATGTAGGGTTTGAGGCCCTCGCGCAATTCGTAGTCGCCCGCAGTGGGACGCAGGAAGAAGTCGCGTCCCCACATCGCACGTAGATAGATGTTGAGGCGGCGTTGCACATCGACGAACAGCGTGCCCTTGCGTTCCTGCTGCAGTATCGAGAGCGCATCCGGACTTTGCAGGGAAAAGTAGGCAACCTGTCCCTCGAAATCGGTCTTGTAGGCCTGCGCGCCCCACTGCACCCAGCGCCGCAGCCCCCCCAGAGTGAGTTGGGTGAGCAGCCGGTCGAGGTTTTCGAGCATCGGCCGCAGGCCACGCGCGGCCTGCGTCAGCATGATGGACAGCACGCTGAGGTAGTTGCGGAACAGCGTTTCGTCGCCGAGGCGCCCTGCGGCGAGCGGCGCCGTGGCGGCGATCAGCGTGAGCACCTGCCCGGAGGTCTTCGAGGCCATGCCGAGGAGGAAATTGACGATGTCGGGCAGCACGTCCTCGCCAATGGCGCGCGCCACCTCGGGCATGGTTTCCAGATAGGTGACGACCAGTTCCTCGCCACGCCCCAGGCTGTGCAGGGCGACGGCGCCCTTGAGGTAGTTGTCCAGGCCGCGCGCGGAGAATGCCCGCGCCGCTTCGTTCCAGGCGGCGCGCAGCACTTCTTGCGCGGCGCCGGGCAGCTCATCGAGCAGTTCCTGATATTCCTCGAGATGGATGGCCATGAGTCAGGTCGGTTAGGGCGACACCCGCGCAAAAGTCGGCGCTGGCGAGACGGCGCCGGTCAGAAGTAGGTGGTGACAGCCGAATCGAGGGCGTCACGCATGTCCGGGTCGTCGGTGATCGGGCGCACCAGGGCGACGCGGCAGGCCGCCAGCGGTGCGACCCCCTTGGCGATGAGCGAGCCGGCATAGATCAGCATGCGTGTCGACAAGCCTTCGTCGAGACCGTGTCCCTTGAGGTTGCGCGCGCGCTCGCCGATGTGCACCAGATTCTTGGCGACCTCGAGACTGGTGCCAGATTCGTGGGCGACGATCTCGGCCTCGACCTCATGCTCGGGATAATTGAAGTCGAGCGCACCAAAACGCTGCTTGGTGGACTGCTTCAAGTCTTTCATCAGCGACTGGTAGCCGGGGTTGTAGGAAATTACGACCTGAAAATCCGGGTGCGCCTCGATCAGCTCGCCCTTCTTTTCCAGGGGCAACACGCGTCGGGCATCGGTCAGCGGGTGGATCACCACGGTGGTGTCCTGGCGTGCCTCGACCACTTCGTCGAGATAACAGATCGCACCATGACGGGCGGCCAGCGCCAGCGGGCCATCCTGCCAGCGCGTGCCATTGACGTCGAGCAGGAAACGGCCAACCAGATCGGAGGCGGTCATGTCCTCGTTGCAGGCCACGGTGATCAGCGGCTTGCCGAGTTTCCAGGCCATGTACTCGACAAAGCGGGTCTTGCCGCAACCGGTCGGGCCCTTGAGCATGATGGGCATGCGCACCGAATAGGCGGCTTCGTAAAGCTCGACTTCGTCAGCCACCGACCGGTAATAGGGCTGGCTTTTCACCAGATAGGGTGCCAGCAGGTCCGCGGTGCTGCCCGTCGCGGATACCGGGCGAGTGAGCGCCGCAGCACTCTGCGTACTGGCAGCCGCCGTGTTTTGTGCGCCAGCGGCGCGGGCCATCGCTTCCTGGCGCGGCGAATAAGTACGCATGAAGGGGTCGTTACGCATGGCGGTTTCCTTGGTCTTGAAGAGTGACGATCAATCGGGCCAGACGCGATCGGGGAACAGGGCGCTGGTGGAGGTCTGCGGCGTGCTAGGCGCTGCAGGCTTGGCGGGGGCGCGCGAGGGCGCGGGTTTGGCGGCCGCCTGATTGGTTGGGCGCGCCACCTGCTGGGTAGCCTTGACGGTGCGCACGCTGGCGGAGAGCTTGTCTTTGAGCTTGGTCATGATGATGCGATCACCTCGTTGATGATGGATTCGATTTCTTCGACGGCTAAGGTGCCACGGCGGCCCATCTGATACACCGACACGCCTTCGAGCGCAGCACTGCGATAGGCGGCACGGCGGCGTACGGCGGCCGTCAGCACCGGCAAGCCAAATTCTGCCAATGCTTCCTGCATGGCGGCCGACAGGGCATTCTTCGGTTCCTGCTGGTTCAGCACCAGACAGGCCTTGAGTTTCGGGTTGTCGCGACGTGCCGCCTCAACCTCCTGCGGCAGACG
Source organism: Rhodocyclaceae bacterium (assembly GCA_030681195.1). Classification (GTDB taxonomy): domain Bacteria; phylum Pseudomonadota; class Gammaproteobacteria; order Burkholderiales; family Rhodocyclaceae; genus Sulfuricystis. Next base: position 163,594 of record JAUXXJ010000008.1, on the reverse strand, counting down.
CAGGCTGGCCCACAGATCCACCGGCGAAGGCAATACCGGGATCAGCGCCAGATCACAGGCACGCAGGGCCTGGAGCGAGGCATGACTCTCCAGCGAGGGCGGGCAGTCGAGCACCATGTAACGGTAGTGGCGATAGTTCTGGTGCAGGCTGCGGGCATCCCAGCGCCCGGCGATCTGTTTGACGGTGGCCGGGAAGGGGGTGCTGCCCTGGCTGGCCCACTGCACCGACGAGGCCTGGGGATCCAGGTCGATCACCACGGTCTCGGCGCGCCGCGCCAGTCCCGCCGCCAGATTCATGGCCAGCGTGGTCTTCCCCGCGCCGCCCTTCTGGTTGATGATCGCCGTAACCCAGGTCGCCATCTCGCTCGGCCTCAGGCAGACGGAGACGGAGACGGCGTTGCAGCGTAAAGCGTGTTGATGCGCGCGGCGAAATCGTGTTCGGCGGCACCGTCGACCCCCGCAACTTCAAGCGTGACATTGACGTAGGTGCTGCCAAAGTTGATGTTCTGCGGATGCAGCATCTGCGCCTCGCTCAGGGCAGCGAGTGCATCCATAAAATCACGCGTCGCCGCATAACGCGGAAATTCAAAGCGGCGGAACAGCGTGGGCGGCTTGCCGCGCAGTTCCCAGCCTGCGGGAATATCCGTCATGGTTTGCCTCCACTCAGCAGTTGATCAATCTCTTCGACATGGCGGCGCTCTTCTTCCAGCAGCGCTTCGAGTAGGGCCGCACTGTCACTATCACGCACGCGTCGGGCATGAGCGGCCGCTTCACGGTACAAATGCACGGCATCGATTTCCAGCTCGCGGTCGGCCGCGAGCAGGTCGGCGGGCGTGCGGCCGAGGCGCGCCGGCAGGATGCTGCCCGCCGCCGGTGCCACGCCCAGCTCGATCAGGCGTTCCATGAGCCGTGCGGCGTGCTGCATCTCCTCTTCGGCCTCGCGGCGCAGTTCGGCAGCAAGCGCGGCATCACCCCACAGGCGTGCCAGCACGCTCTGCGCCAGGTACTGCTGCACCGCGCGCATCTCGTGCGCCAGCGCACGCGACAGCCAGCCCAGGGTGCGTGGATCCGCGCTCATGACTCAGCCCCCTCCGCCGCTACGCTTCAGCTCTGCGCCGGGGAGAGTTCGGCATCGCGACCGCCGCCGCCAGCGGATGGTGTGGTCGGCAGGATGCCTTCGACTTCGTTATGCACGCGGGCGATGATGTGGGCAGCCACCAGTCCGTCACCAACGCGCTCGCACGCATCCGCGCCGGCACGTACGGCCGCATTCACTGCGCCGGTCTCGCCGCGCACCAGCACCGTGACGTAGCCGCCGCCGACGAACTGACGACCGATCAGGCGCACTTCGGCTGCCTTGGTCATCGCGTCCGCTGCCTCGATCGCGGGAACCAAACCGCGTGTTTCAATCATGCCCAGGGCAACACCCGTCGCATTTGCCATCTCAGTCTCCTTCAGTTAACTCGGTGATTGCGTCCGACCGCACTCAGGCGGCGGGTGCGGTCGGCAGGATGCCTTCAACTTCGTTATGCACGCGGGCGATGATGTGGGCCGCTACCAGTCCGTCGCCCACACGCTCGCACGCATCTGCGCCGGCACGTACGGCCGCATTCACTGCGCCGGTCTCGCCGCGCACCAGCACCGTGACGTAGCCGCCACCGACGAACTGACGACCGATCAGGCGCACTTCAGCCGCCTTGGTCATCGCGTCCGCTGCCTCAATCGCGGGAACCAGACCGCGTGTTTCAATCATGCCCAGGGCAATACCTGTTGCGTTAGCCATTAATGTCTCCTCGAAAAAATATTGAAAGTGGTAAATCAGGGGGTGATGATTCAGGCCGCCGGCGATGTGGGCAGGATGCCTTCGACTTCGTTGTGGACGCGGGCGATGATGTGGGCAGCCACCAGTCCGTCGCCAACGCGCTCGCACGCATCCGCGCCGGCACGTACGGCCGCATTGACTGCACCCGTCTCGCCACGCACCAGCACCGTGACGTAGCCGCCGCCGACAAATTGACGACCGATCAGACGCACTTCGGCTGCCTTGGTCATCGCGTCCGCTGCCTCAATCGCGGGAATCAGACCACGTGTTTCAATCATGCCCAGTGCGATACCCATGTGTTCAGCCATTTTGTTGCTCCTTTTGTCAAAACAGAATTAAGAAAACAAGTGTTGAAAAACACGACCGTTGATACCGCCGGGAGATCGCATCCCCTAAGTCCTGCTCTGCTGCCCTGCCACTACCGTTGCTTCTGGTACCCAGTTATCGATGATGCCGCAGATCGTCAGATCGGTCAGCGTCGTTGCATCTGTCATGGCCAGACGCGCCGCGCTGCCGGAGGTGGTGAACACCCACTGGCCGGGCGGTGCGCCAACCGGATCGGTCGCCACCGACATGGCGCCCTGCTGGTTCTCCAGCACACGCAGGGCGCATGCCTGCAAACCGGGCATGCGCCGAGTGCAGACCAGTTCATCGACGACGCGCATGATCTCCATCAGGCCACCCCGCCTTCGCCGCTGTTCCAGTGGTCGATGATGCCGACGATGGTCAGGTCGGACGGAAAATCCTTGGCACCTGCCGCATCGCGCGCGGCCGACGAACCCACGCACAGCACCCAGTCGCCCGGCACGCAGCCGATCGGATCGACCGCCACGCTGCGCGGGCCGCCGAGCTTTTCCTGAACCACCAGCAGCGGACGATGACCAAAGGCGTCGATGCGATTGGTGGAGACCAGGGTTTTTTCAACGCGCATGATCTTCATCTCAATGACCCTCTACGACGGCTTCGTCGGCGATCAGCGCGGCAATTTCCGTCCCATGAACATCGGTCACCGCCATGCGGCAGTGGATCATGCCGCGCGCGGCCAGATCGGCATAGCGCGCCTCGATTGCCCCGGCAACGCGACGGCAACGGGCCACGGCACGCTCGCGCGACCCGGGCACCCGCACGTCGTAGCAAAAATGCACCAGAATCGGCACGGCCAAGCCGCACTGCAGATTGAGTCCGGTGAAAATCTTGATGCCGACATCCATGTCAGGCGCGCCCTCCTCAAGCGTATCGAGATGGGCAAAGTAATACATGTTGCGCAACTGCATCGGGCAGACGGATTCCCCGGCGACAATGAAGTTCTCGTCGTGCCCGATCACCGCGTAGCGTCCGGCGTGGTGCTGAATCACGTATTCGATCTGCGAGAGATTTGCCTCCAGCAGATGGGCAATCAGGGTTTGCATGCCCGGTGTGCAGTCGCTGGCGGTTACCGCCGCCGTGATGCGCGCACGCGCCGTTTCGGCATCGAGGCCAAGTGTGTCACGGTAAAGGGTGGCATTGTCCAGATAGCGCGCCGCCGCGACATGGCCCTGGGCATCGGGTGCGTGGATGCGGATCGAGTCAATGTCGGTGTCGATGCCGATCAGCAGCACGTCCGGTGCCGCACCGGCACCAAAGGTGTTTTCGATGGCGGCACGCAGTTCGTCGAGACGCCCGAGCGCGCAGGACACTGCCTTGAGGTCATTGCTGCCATGCGCGGCGCAACCCTGATCCACCGGGCAGGAACTGCTGTAGTGATAGACGGCAATCTTCAGGTAATTGCATGACTCGTAACCAGTCATGCCACCGGAGAGGCGTTCCAGTTCGCGCTGCGTCCAGTCGGCCATGTCGGTTTCAACATCCAGCACGGCACCGGCATAGGCCTTGACGCTAACCATCTCATCGGGGGCAATGCGCAGGACAAACGGCAACAATCCCTGCAGGCGCCCATCCGCGCAGGGCGTGATGTCGACGGTGTGATAGCCGCAGGCACGGAAGAAATCGGCATCGAGCCGCAGTCTTTCACGCCACGGCGCCTGGTCGGCATCCGCACGCTCGATACAATCGGCAAAGCTCTTGAAGATGGCATCCGAATACAGCGCGCTCATGTCCAGCCCGGTCACCCAGGCATTTTTGAGCAGTGCCGCCGGCAGTTCATAACCGAGACGCTCGCGCGCCAGCTCCTGGGCACGCCAGACGAAATCTTCGGCGTGCTCCTGCGCGGAAATCTGGCGCAATACCGGCACGATAGCGCCAAAACGGGCACGCACACGCGCCTCGTACTCATCCAGCCGGCGGTTAAGCTCGCCATCCACCAGCGCATGCGTGCAACGCTGACCGGGGCCGATCACACAGGCCGGGTTGGCCGGCTGGGCATGCGGCGCCCGCGCACCCACGACAGCGGCGCTGGTGCCGTGGCCGGCCTGTCGCATTGCTGCCATCCGTTTGCGTGTATTGACCATTTTCGCGATTCCGCCTTAAGCCCGTGCGCCGCCCGAGACGGTCACCATGGCCCCTTTGCTGGTGCTGCCCGATGAGCCGGTGATGCGGCTTTCGGGCACAGGGGGACGCTCGATCTCGCGGAATTGCTGGGCATTCATGCCGGTGCCACGCGACTGGCCGCGCAGCGAGGGATTGCGTGCCTGCGCGGAAGCGCCTTCGGTGCCGGTGACGCGGCGCTGCTCCTGCCAGGCATCGCCGGTAACGCGCGTGCCGGCCTGACTGCCTTCACCGGTCAGGTGCTGTGCCGTCGTCACCACATCCGTGGTCGCTGCCGCACTGGGTGCATGCTGCACCCGCTGGTGGCGAAAATCCGGTGTGCCGGTGATCAGGCCGCTGGCCTTGTTGGCCGGGCCGGTGATGCGCTGGCTGCCCATATCACCGCCGGTCACCGTGTTCGCGCCGCTCTCCTGCGCCTCGCGCGCCGGCGTACGAATACTGAAGTCCAGCGGTGGCTCAGGGCGTTGCGCATCTTCGGCGTCCTGCCAGCTGCGCGTGCGCGCCACGAAGCGCGCGCTCGGTGTCGCAGATGACGGCGAACAGGCGGAGGCGTTGTCTTCACCAATATACGGTGAGCCGCTCACCGGCAGGCAGGCACCCCGATGGTCGCCCGTGAGCGCATTGCCGCCCGCGCCCGGCCGGTCGCCGGTGACGGCATAGGCGGGAATAACTGCGGTGGTGACGGTGCTTGCCGGGGCAATCTGCGCTGCCAAGCGGCGGTCGAGGCCAAAGGGATGGGCGGTGACGACGACGGCCTCGTCGGTCATGTCACCGCTGGCTTTTGGGAATGCGCGGCCCTCGTCGCGCGTTTCGCGCGGGCTGGCGGTCGACATTACCGAGCCGGACCGACGCGGGCTGGGCGTGGCGCACAGATCGGCGAAGTCGCGGGTGTTGTAGTACTGGCTGCCGGTGACCGGGCGGCAGGCGCCCGGCTCATCACCGGTCACCTTCGATGAGCGCCCCACGGCCGTGCCCGAAACGGACTGCTCAGCCCGTGATGACATCACGCTGACCTTGGGGACGGCGGCCGTCAGGGGCGTGTTGCATTCGGTCTGAAATTGTTCTGCGGACAAATACTCGGTGCCCGAGACACGCTGGCAGTTGCCACGGTCGTCGCCAGTCACTTTCGTGGCGCGTCCGACTGGGGTGCCGGTCACGGTTTTGCCCTGTGCGGTATGCGTAACGGCCACCTTGGCAGGTGCCTGACTACCGTCGGCGGCAGCGGTGTAGGCTGTGCCGGTCAGTTTGCGGTCGGCGCCACTTTCATCGCCGGTGACCTTGGCCGAGCGCCCGACCGGGGTGCCGGTGAGCGTCTTGCCTTTGTCCGACTGGCTGATGATCACTTTCTGCGGCGCACGGGGCGGCTTGGGCTGGTTGTGGCGGGCATAGTGCTCGGCGCCCAGATACTCGGTGCCGGTGACGGCGCGTGACACACCCGCCTCCATGCCGGTGACCGACTTGCCGCTTGCCAGTGTGCTCTTGCTGCCTTCGAGCAGCATGCCGGTGAGACGCTGACCGCCGAGCGTATGTCCCTCCTCGACTTTGGCCGGGGCTTCCCCCTTGGCGACCGTCGGCCGCACACGCCCGGTGGGACGCTTGGTGGCGGGGGCGGACGATTCACCGGCACGACCGACCAGCGACTGCACGATACGCCGCTGCATGGCCACCTGACGCCCGGTTGCGCCCTGGCTGATGGCGGCCTGCCAATTCTGCTCGGGCATGACGGCAGCGATGCGAGTGGCTTGGGCCACGCGCTTGAGTCCGCTCTTGCCCTCCTGGGCCAGCACCGCGCGGCGGGCCTGCGCCATGGCGCGTCCGCTGGCTTGTGCCGGCGGGCGGGCCAGCGGCATTGCCATGGCCGGCGCGGGCGTCACGCTTGTGGACGCCTCCGACATGGCGGCGGGCTGCACGGCAAGTGTTTCAGTCGTGATGGCGCTAGCGGGCATGCTCTGCGCATGCGCCTGCTGCTCGGCCTGGCGTGCGGCGCGCCGCGCCGCTTCCTGCTGCTGCGCACTGGCCGGCAGGGCCGCCTTGCCCATGCGGCTCAATGCCTCACGGCGCGCCCGCGCAGGGTTGGGGGTGGGGGCTGGCGCGGAAGCGGGGGCGGATTGGGCCACAGCAGCAGCCGGTGCGCGTTGCACGGTCTGGCGCAGTTGCGCCGTGGCGGTCGAACTGGCTGCCGTCCTGCCAGCGCCGACTTTTCCAAGCCGCGCCATGGCCTGACGACGCTGCATTGCCAGTTCGCGCCCGGATAGGGTCACGCTGGCAACGGCATCACCGGGAAACGTCTGCACCGCAGTTTTTGCTAGTGTCATCACATACCTCAATCATTGTGTCCCCGGAGCACTCCTGCGCTTCGGGCTGGTTTGCTGCAGAAAGGCTGGGAGGGGTCACCCCCTCCCCGTCACATCAGCGATAGACGACGAACGCCATGCCCTGGCTTTGCGCATAGTTGTCATAGGCAACGAAGCGCACCATATGGTCAGGGAACTCGCGGTGGCAGGCTTCGAGCTCGGCCAGCACGGTATCGATGGATTGCTCGCCGAACATCGGCAACTTCCACATGTACCAGAAGTTGACGCGTGCAGTGGTGCCCTTTTCAGAGTGCTCGACCGACGGGTTCCAGCCCTGGCTGATGGCATAGGCGATCTGGCGACGCACCTGATCCGGCGTCATCTGCGGCAGATAGGAGAAGGTCTCGAACTTCTTGGTGGATTTGTAAGCTTGTACGGCCATGTCTGTCTTCCTCTCTATTTACTTGTTCGCGATGTCCAGCTTGTCGACGGTATCGAACTCGAACTTGATTTCCTTCCAGGTTTCCATGGCGATCTTGAGTTCGGGCGAGTGGGCGGCAGCGGCGCTGAGGATGTCCTTGCCTTCCTTCTCCAACTGGCGGCCTTCGTTGCGGGCCTGCACACAGGCTTCCAGCGCGACGCGGTTGGCGGCAGCGCCGGCGGCGTTACCCCAAGGGTGACCGAGCGTGCCACCACCAAACTGCAGCACCGAATCGTCGCCGAAGATGGTGACCAGCGCCGGCATGTGCCAGACGTGGATGCCACCGGAAGCCACGGCAAAGGCGCCGGGCATTGAGCCCCAGTCCTGATCGAAGAAGATGCCCCGGCTGCGGTCTTCCGGCACGAAGGATTCGCGCAGCAGATCGATCCAGCCCAGAGTCGACTGACGGTCGCCTTCGAGCTTGCCGACGACGGTGCCGGTGTGCAGGTGGTCGCCGCCGGACAGGCGGGCAATCTTGGTGAGGACGCGGAAGTGAATGCCGTGGTGCGGGTTGCGGTCAACCACGGCGTGCATGGCGCGGTGGAGGTGCAACAACATGCCGTTGTCGCGACACCAGTTGGCCAGACCCGTGTTGGCACAGAAGCCGCCGGTGATGTAGTCGTGCATGATGATCGGTGCACCGATTTCCTTGGCGTACTCGGCACGCTTGTACATCTCTTCCGGCGTCGGGGCGGTGACGTTCAGGTAGTGGCCCTTGCGCTCACCGGTTTCGGCTTCGGCCTTGAGGATGGCTTCCTGCACGAAATCGAAACGCTGACGCCAGCGCATGAAGGGCTGGCTGTTGACGTTCTCGTCGTCCTTGGTGAAATCGAGGCCGCCGCGCAGGCACTCATAGACGGCGCGACCGTAGTTCTTGGCGGACAGACCCAGCTTCGGCTTGATGGTGCAGCCGAGCATCGGACGGCCATACTTGTTCATGATGTCGCGCTCGACCTGAATGCCCAGCGGAGGACCGCCGCAGGTCTTGACGTAGGCGATCGGGAAGCGGATGTCTTCCAGACGCAGGGCGCGCACGGCCTTAAAGCCGAACACGTTGCCGACCAGGGAAGTGAACACGTTGACCACCGAACCCTCTTCGAACAGGTCGATCGGGTAGGCGATGAAGGCGTAGAAGCAGCTATCGTCACCGGGCACGTCCTCGATACGATAGGCGCGGCCCTTGTAGTAATCCATGTCGGTCAGCAGATCGGTCCACACCGTGGTCCAGGTACCGGTCGAGGACTCGGCGCACACGGCAGCGGCTGCCTCCTCGCGGTCCACGCCGGGCTGCGGGGTGATCTTGAAAACCGCCAGAAGGTCCGTGTCCAACGGCGTGTACTCAGGCATCCAGTAGGTATGGCGGTAATCTTTCACGCCAGCGTTGTAGGTCTTAACAGCCATTCCTGTCTCCTATTTATGTTTGGAAAACGTACCCGAGAAGCACGGGACTGTTCGAAGTATGCGCAAGCCTTTGACTAAATTAAACTGAATACTTTTTAGTTCTTCTATAACTATTTTTTAGTTACGTGTATCGATCAAATGCGTTGCCCAGGCGGCGAACTTTTCGATTTCGGCCTCCCCCTCCAGGGCACACTGCGGACGGAATACCACCGCGATACCGCCGCGCAACTCGAAGTACAGCGGGCCGAGGGTCGCCAGACCATTCAGCAACCGCTCCGGCAGGGCCTCCCGCAGATCCGCACCCGCAACGCTGTAGAGCCGGTAACCGACCGGCAAGCCTGGCACGTCGGCCGCTGCGATCTCGCTCAAATGCGTCAGGTAACGTTCGAGGTAGTGACCCGGCGTGATCACGAAATCCGGGGAATTCACGGCTGCCGGCCAGGAAAAGATCATCAGCGTATGGCGATGCGCCAAGTGGTAATCCGGGGCCGAGGCATGGCTGTAATCAAACAAGCGGATATGCCCGCCGGCCCAGGGACCGGCAATCACGTTGCACTCCTCGCGCTGATCGCCGCGCTGGAGATAAACGAAATCGTTGCGGTTGATGGTCGCCTTCGTGGCCGGGGCAAACTCCAGACCGAGGCGAACGGCCAGCGCGGCAAGCCTCTGTGCGCGCTCATCGAGCTCGGCGCGCTTCTTGGCGAATTGGGCCTCCTGCATGCGCGAGGCCAGCGGATGGACCGAGAAGGTCTGAAAGTTGTCGGTTCCCTCGATGACGAAGCAACGCCCCGCTGCCGCCGCTTCTTCCTCGATGTGCTGCAAAAACTCGACGGCCGTATGGTCGATGATGCGTGCCGACTCGGTAAAGCGCAGCAACACCCCTTCCGTTTCAGGCAGACGCGCCAGCTGCTTTTCGAGCTGCAGCAGATTGAAGCCCACCAGCGACCCCATCGTCAGCACATGCCAGGTTTGGCCCTCGCGCACTTCGCTGCGGTGCTTGATCACCGGGCTCTTGAACAGACCGGAAAAGTTGGTCCACAACAGCGTCAGCGCAGCACGCGGATCGAGGCGCCCGGTCAGCACATAACGCAGCGAGGGCATCAGGAGGTAAAGCAGCAGCGACAGTTCGATGGCCACGCCGATCAGCATGCCCAGCAGCAGGTCGGTGAGCAGGATCGCGACCACCGTGCCGACGAACACCACGAAACGATCAAAGCCGATCGACAGCATGCGCACGAACAGGGCCGGCTCGCACAGGCGCCAGCCGATGTAGATCAGGATGGCGGCAATCGCTGCGAGTGGAATGCGTATCAGCAGATCGGGCAGCACCAGCACGAACAGCAGCAGGAACAGTCCGCTGTAGAGATTCGACCACAGCGTGCGTGCGCCGGCATCAATATTGGCGCGGCTGGGCACGGCATTGGGAATCACCGTCAGCCCCCCGATCATGCCCGAGGTCAGATTGCATACGCCCATGGCACGCAGCGTCTTGTTGGCGTCGGATTTGCGATGCCAGGGATCAATCTTGTCGACCGCCTTGACGCTCGCCACCGACTCGACACCATCGATCATGGTGAAGGTGAATACCACCAGCGCCATCGTCAGCCAAAGGTCGGGGCTGGTGATAATGACGGCAAAGGCCGGCAGATGAAATCCATCTTTGACCGATTCGGGCATGGAGATCCGCAGCGCCGCATCGAAATCGACGACCAGCCCAGCCAGGATGCCAAACCCCGCAACGACAATCGCCGCCGGCAGCCAGCGCCACCAGCCGCTTTTCTTCTTGCGCAAGGCAAACATCAGCGCGAGACTGGCCAGGCCGACTGCTGCCACCAGAAGTTGAGCCTGCCCCAGTTGCTGCGGCAGATTGGCCAGCGAGGCCAGAACCGACTGGGAGGGAATCGCCGGCGCGCCAACCAGTGCCGGAATCTGGCGCAGGATGATCATGATGCCGATCGAGGCCAGCATCGCCTCCACCACGGTGGCCGGCAACATCGACGCATATTGCCCGGCACGGACGAAACTTAGGACCAGTTGCAACACGCCGGTGAGGACGATGGCCACCAGCACCAGCGGATAGCCGGTGGCCAGATCGCCGTTGCCCAGCAGCAGCATGCCCCACAGCAGCACCGGCGCCAGCGCTGCCGCCGGCCCGCTGACGGTGACATGCGACCCCCCCAGAAACGGGTAAAGCAGACCGGCGACAATGGCCGAGATCAGGCCAGCAATCGCCGGCGCACCCGAGGCCAGCGCCACGCCCAGCGAAAACGGCAGCCACAGCAAAGCCACCTGCAGCCCGGCCGGCAAATCGTAACGCCAATACTTGAGCCCACCCAACCCACCTTGCGGCTTTTCCAGCTTCTGCATGGAATCCTCCCGAAAAGAACCAGCCGCAAGCATCTGTCAGCGACCATTCGGGCGTCAGTATCTGCGATTCAATTCATAACCAAAAATGAATTCATCTTATTCCTTCAATAGACTTTAATGAATAGAAGGCGGCGCAACCCAAGAATAAGCAAAATGGTCTATTCTTCGAACTTCTATAAATCCTGATGTATTCCTGAATCGTGCGCTACAGTCTGAGGCAACTACAAATCTTCGACGCCGTCGCCCGCCATCTCTCCTACACGCGGGCGGCGGAAGAACTGCACCTGACGCAACCGGCGGTCTTCGCGCAGATCAAGCAACTTGAGGAAGTCATCGGACTTCCGCTGCTTGAGCGCACCGGGAAGCAACTTCACCTGACCGCTGTCGGTCACGAAGTGCTCGCCACCAGTCGCGAGACAATCGGCGCGCTGGATCGACTGGAAATGCGTCTGGCCGACATGCAGGGCTTGAAACGCGGGCGTTTGCGCGTCGCCATGGTCACCACCGCCAAGTACCTGATCCCACGCCTACTGGGCGAGTTTTGCGTCAAATACCCCGGAATCGAGGCATCGCTGATCGTCACCAACCGGGAACAGGTACTGGCACGCGTCGCCAACAACGAGGACGACATCGCAATACTCGGCGCCCCTCCCGAGGGAATGGATGTCGTGGCCACTCCCATCGCCAACAATCCGCTGGTGGTCATTGCTCGCAACGATCATGCGCTGGCCCAGCACAAGCTAATTTCGCTGCCCCGAATCGTCGAGGAACCCTTCATCGTGCGCGAACCTGGCTCGGGTACCCGCCTGGCAACCGAGCGCTTTTTCGCCGAGCATCAATTGTCGTTCAAGGTGCGCATGGAGCTTGGCAGCAACGAGGCGATCAAACAGGCCATCGCCGGAGGGCTGGGGGTTTCCGTGCTGTCACAACACGCGCTTGCCCTCGATGGCACGGATGGCTTGCTCCAACCGCTCAATGTCACCGGGTTTCCCCTGCGGCGCAAATGGTATGTCGCTTATCCGGCCGGCAAACACTTGTCCGCTGTCGCGGAAGCATTCCTTGAGCATTTACTGGAACGCAAAGCAGGCTGAGCGACAGCGCAGCCGGCGCTGCCGCCGGATTCACGCTCCCCTTGGTGCAGTCTTGCCGGCTCGATATGCCGCCAGCAGCGCGGCACGGAGTTCCGGGCGCGCATCAAACTCGTTCATCTCCATGGTCTGCACAGCCAGCGCGCGCACGGCCTGCAGATCACGTTGGTCGCTTGCCTGCTGTACGAAACCGTGCCAGTCAAACATCCCGTCGCTGCAGCAGGCCTCGGCCAGGCCGGTGGCTTGATCAAAAGCAATGTCGTACGAGGCCAGCACCTCGTAGAGATAGGAATAGGTGTCGATATTGCCAGCCCGAGCAAGCAGGTGATGGAAGTTCGGCATCTCACCCGACGCCGCCAGACAATGATCGAGATCAACGGTGGTATCGAGCAGGTAGTCTTCGCCCTTGAAAGAGAAGTCCAGATGAGCACGCAGGGTATTACTTGTCATGTCGTTCCAATCAGTCACGCGGGCGCCTGTTGCTCCAGGCGCCTACCAAAAACCCTCTATTCTTTTTGTATTATCCACCCTACGCTGAAACAGCTATCACAACGAAGGAAATCCCTATGACGCACCATCTCCGCATCCTCTTGATTCTGCTAGCCACGACCAGCCTGCCGGCCCTTGCCCAGGACATCAACGCCGCAGAAGCCCACGAAGCCGTCAAAAATGGCAAGCTCACCCTGATCGACATCCGCACGCCGCCCGAGTGGAAGCAGACCGGCGTCGCCCCCGGTGCGGCACTCATCAACATGATCCATCCGCAAGGAGCCGCCGGCTTTCTCAACGAGGTGCAGGCAAAAGTCGGCGGTGACAAGACGGCCCCCATTGCCTTGATCTGTCGCACTGGCAACCGCACCACGCAGGTACAACGCTTCCTGCAGGGGCAAGGCTTCACGCAGGTTTACAACGTCAAGGAAGGGATGGCCGGCAGCCGTGCTGGTCCCGGCTGGCTGGCGCGCAAACTGCCGACTGAGAGCTGCATGGCCTGCTAAAGGGGTTTAGCGAATCTCGAACAACTTATGGAAGTTGGCAATGCGCAGGGCATCCATAACCATCCCTTGCGGGCCCGCCAGCACCAGTTTCTTGCCTTCATTTTCGAGTAGCGTGCGGCAGGAAAGAATCGCTCCCATCGCCATGCTGTCGAGATAGGTCAGATCGCGCATTTCGAGGACCACCTCGCGCGCCGTGTGGCGCATGCAACCGCGCACCGCCTTGCGCAGCTTCTCGGCACTCAGCAAGTCAAGTCGCCCGGATATGGTAATTCGGGTGCTGGTGGTGCCCTCTTGGACAGTAATCATCAAATTGTCGCTCATCGCTCGATCTCCTTACTCACGGCCGATGATACTTCAGGTTCGGCATCGCAATCGCAACCAATACCTGCCGCGATCCAGCGCTTGGCAAAAAGCCTTGCCAGTCCAGATAGCCCTTGCGGCAGCCAAGCCAGATAATCCTCAGGGCGAATCACCAGACCACAACCATAACGCTGCTCCATTGCCTGCCACAACAGGGCCGGGCAGCTTCCCACGCGGTGTTGCAGCAACAAACGGCTCAAAGGGCAAGGCGTGAAACTGCAGCATACCCCACAGCCGTTGCACAGCGCGCCCACGGCAGGCTTCTCGGGTGCATCAGCCTGCAGGTGAATTTCGATCATGTCAGTCGAGTCGGAAGTCAACAGGCAACAACACTTGGCGCGCGTTTCCAGTAATCGCCGAAATCCTGCCCGCCGCCTGCACGGCAGCCGCGTCGAGCAAGGCATGGCCGGAACTTGAGGCCACCTCTGCGGCCTGCACTTGGCCTGCCGAATCGAGATGCAACAGCAGGATTACCTTCCCTTCCAGCCCGAGTTTGATCGCTTCACGCGGGTAGAACTCCTCCTGACTCAAGGCCGCCATGGCGGTTGCCAAGGCCTTGCCACGCAGCGGTTTGGGCTTCTGCACCGAAAAAGTCGGCGCTGGCGGGACGGCAGGGGCAGCGGTTATCGGCACAGGCTCTACTGCCTCCTCATCCACTACCGTCGTTAGGGCAAGCGCCGGTGCCAGTTCTGGCTTCGGCAGTTGCACCCTCAAGGGCGCCGGCTGGGGCGGCGGTGGCACCGAGGCCCACCATCCGACCGGCGCCAGCACGAAAAGGTGAAGGACGAGGCTTGCCCCCAACGCCCAGCCCAGCCGGACGCCCGGCCAATCCAAGCGCAATGCAAGCAAACTCATAAGCCGCGAATGCTACCGCAGGGAAGGTAAACTGATGACCATGAACAAGACCATCGCCTGTTGCAGCCTACTGCTCGCCTGTGCCCTGCCCCTTACCGCGCACGCCGAGCTGCCCGACCCGACCAAGTTTTCCGTAACGCTCGAATTGGGCGACGTAAAGCAGGCACAACGCTGGCTCGACGAAGGGCTGGACCCCAACTTTGAGGGGCACCTGATCGGTACCGGCCTGATGATCGGTGCCTGGGAGGGCAATATTCCGCTGATGGCACTGTTCCTCGCCCGTGGCGCCGACATCCATCGCACCAACCGTTTTGGCGAAACGGCCCTGATGCTGGCGGCCTGGAAAAACCGCGCCGAGGCCATGCAGTGGCTGCTCGAACGGGGCGCCCAGCCCAACCGCGCGGAGCGTGAATGGACGGCGCTGCACTATGCCACTTTTGCCGGTAACGCGACGCTGGTCGAGAACCTGCTGGCCGCCGGCGCCAACCCGAATGCCCGCTCGACCAATGGCTCCACCGTCATCATGATGGCCGCCCGCGAAGGTCACGCCGCCTTGGCCAAGCGCTTGCTGGAGGTGGGCGCCAACCCTGCCATCCAGAACGATTACAACGATGACGCCGTGGCCTGGGCGATGCGCCAGCAGAACTTTGACATTGCCAAATCCTTCACCAGTGCCGAGAACTTTGCGGCGCTTTCTCGCCAGGCTGCCCTGGAGGAAAAAGAGCGCAAGACAGTCGTTCGGTCTATCCCGGCACCCGACCGCGTCGACGAACTGCTGCGCATGGCACGCCTAGCCGAATCGCGCGGCCGGCGCAAAGACGCCGCCGCCATCTATCAGCGCGCCATTGCGGCCTTGAAAGCCGAACAGGCACCGAAAAAAGGTGCAGCCCCCAACGAGGTGAAAGGCTTGGTCATCCGCGCCAGGCGCGATCAACCCGAGCAGCAAGGCCTGTCTGTCACCCTCGGCGAAGAAAAGAAACCAGAAAAGGAAAACACACTGGTCGAGCGCCTGCTTGATCAGGCACGGCAAGCCGAGCGTACCGGCAATCGCGCCGAAGCGCTGCGGCTGTTCCGCGCCGCCTCGGCCCAGCTCAAAGCAGGCGCCGAATAGCGACTAAGGTTCGCGCTCAGCCGGTGTGCGTGGCAGTGCGTCGATCGGCGTCAGATCGCGAATCTCCTTGTCACCGGTCACCGCCTGCAACTCACGGAAGCGCCGCGCACTGACCATAACACGCGACTCCAGGGAACTGGTCGCCTTGTTATAGGCCGCCACCGCCTCGCCGAGGTTCTTTCCGACCCCGGCCCAGTGGTCGCCCAGTGTCGCCAAGCGCTCGAACAGCTCCTTGCCCAATTGCGAGATCTTCTGCGCATTCTCAGTCAGCGCCTCCTGCTGCCAGCCGTAGGCAGCCGCCCGCAGAAGCGCAATCAGCGTGGTCGGCGTCGCCAGGATGACACGCTGCTCAACCCCCGTCTCGATCAGCGACGGATCAGCTTCCAGCGCTGCGCTGTAGAACATTTCGCCGGGCAGGAACAGGACCACAAAATCCGGCGCCGGTTGGAACTGTTCCCAGTAGGATTTGCGCGAGAGCTTGGTTATGTGTTCGCGCACCTGACGGGCATGGTCAACCAGCTTGCGCCGCCGCGTCTCATCGTCCTCCGCCTCGATCGCATCCAGATAGGCTGCCAGCGGCGCCTTGGCATCCACCACCAGTTGTTTGCCGCCGGGCAGGCGCACGATCAGGTCGGGACGCAGTTTGCCCTCCTCGGTATTCGCCGAAGTCTGCTCGTAGAAATCACAGTGATCGAGCATGCCAGCCATCTCGACGACACGCTTAAGTTGCAGTTCGCCCCAGCGCCCACGCGCATGCGGCGCGCGCAAGGCCCGCACGAGGTTGGCGGTTTCCTTGCGCAACTGGCCCTGGCCTTCCTGCAAGGCGCGCACCTGCTCAAACAGACCGGCATAGGACTCCAGTCGCGCCCGTTCCACACCCTGCACCTGTTGCTCGAACTTCTCCAGCGTGGTGCGAATCGGCGCGACCAGTTCGCCAATCGCCTGCTGGCGTTTTTCCAGTTCGCCTTGCGCACCCGCTTGCTGTTTTTCCAGCGTGGTCTTGGCCAGATCCAGAAATGCCTGGTTGTTACGCTGCAGCGCCTCGGCCGATAGCGAGCGGAAGGCATCGGTAATGGCGCCACGCGCCACCCACATCAGCAGGCCGCCAACCAACAGGCCAACGACAAAGACGATCAGGAGTTCCATGCGAAAAGTCGGCGTTGGCAGGACGGCATCCGGGTTTAGTACTTGATGCGGGCGTAGTAGGTTTTCTCGGCTGCGGCACGCGCTTCGCCGAGGGTACGAATCCCCATGTCGGCGAGCAGGGGCAGCATGCGCAGGAACACTTCGGCCGTCACGATGGCATCTCCCAGTGCGGTGTGGCGGCCGATGATGGTGATGCCAAGGCGCTCGGCAATCGCCTCCAGCTTGTGGGATTCCTGATTCGGATGGATCACGGCAGACAACAACAGCGTATCGAGTACGGGATGGGTGAATCGAATGCCCAACGTAGCCTCTTTCAACTGCAGGAAACGCATATCGAAAGCGGCATTGTGCGCGACCAGCACGGTGTCCTCGCAGAAGGCATGGAATTGCGGCAGGATGGTCGCGATGATGGGTTGGCCCCGCACCATGTCCTCGGTAATGCCGTGGATCGGGATGCCCTCCGGGCGCAACCTGCGTTGCGGATCGATGATCTGGTCGATATTCTCGTGGCGCAACAGACGATTGTTGACGATGCGCACCGCGCCAATCTGGATGATTTCATCGCCCTCGGCAGGCAACAGGCCGGTTGTTTCGGTATCAAACACCGTATAGGTCAGATCGGACAGCAAGGTGTCGTCGCGCGCATGATCCTCGCCCGCACGGCTGAACAGGTCAAAATCGTAAAACTCTGGTCGGCTTTCGACCTGCACCAGCCCGCTGCTTTCGCCGCGCTCGTGCGCCGCCGCCAAAGGAATTTCCAGGCGGAAGAACGACTGCTGGATGGACGAATCGCGCCCGAAAGACAATTTGCCACCGTGACGATCGGTCACGTCGCGCAGCATCAGCGGCGAGGTTTCGCCGGCCACGGTCATCGGCTCGATTTGCCAGCCGAGGAGGGTCTCGGTGGATATCGCGGTACCCGACCAGCGCAATTCGAGAAACGCCATGCGCCCGGCATGGGTGAGCCGTAAGCGCACCAGACGGATATCAAAGCTTTCCTCCAGTTTTGAGGCCAGGAAAGTCATGGCCTGCGACAGGGAGTAGCTATCCACCTTGATCCACAAATCGCTGGCGATGTCGTCGATCTTCGCCGTGATGCTCAAACGGGCCTCGATGCGCCGACTCACCGCCATGACCAGGTCGGCACCGAGCATTTCTTCCAGCGGCCAGCGGCTGACCAGCGTGCTTGCATAGGCTTGAGCCGAACGGTTGAGCTGCACCGTGAGAATCTGAATCTCATCATGGATCGCATCAGCCGCCGCCTCGACCTGCTCGGCATCAGCCGCACCACGCAAGCCCTGCAGGCTGGCGCGGATTCCCGCCAGCGCGGAGCGCGTGTCATCGGCCAGCGTCTGTACGGCACGGTCACATTGCGCGCCACTTTCGAGCATCTTGGTGATGTTTTCCATCACCAGCACGTAGCCGCCGATGCTGCGCCGGGGTTTCCCGACCTCATCTTCGCTGTTCGAGCTTAGGGTAATCACCGGCGCCATCTGCACCCGGATCAACTGCCCGGCACGTGTGGTGGTAACGAAGTGCGCAAGCGGCTGGCTGCCTTCGCGCTCAATCCGTTGCTGGAGCGTCTCCAACGAATGGCCGATCAGGGCACGCTCAAAGACGCCATAGATGGAACGGCCCAGGCCGATCAGCGAACCGGCCGTTTGTGTCGCGGGGACAAGCGCACTGGCCTGCAGGCGCGCACGGTTGTTGTAGAGCAGGATGCGGCCATCCAGATTGCAGACGATCACCGGCATCGGCAGTTCGGCCACCAGTGCTGCGAGCCGGTTCTTTTCATCCTCAACGGCAGCCTTGGCCTGCAAGATGCGCAAATCCACATCGCGGAGCAATGCGTCGCGCTGCTCGGCCAAATCGTTGGCCGCCTGCCCGAGTTCCTGCACTTCAGGCGGGCCGGACAGCGTGACCCGGAACGTGCGATTAGCCCCAAGCATCAGGTGCAAATGCTCGGCCATGGCCATGAGACCTTGCACATATTGCTTGAACAAGCCGCGCAGCAACTGAACGCCGAGGAATAATCCGACGATGGTCAGCAAACCGCCGATCGGTAGCCAACGGTCGAGGGTCTGCAGGAAAAGCTCGCGCTGCGCCTCATTAAGATCGGAATAGACAACGATACCCGTCAGAAGGAATGGTCCTGTCATCAACAGGAGCAGAACGACGATGGCAACGACAAATCGCAGTCGGGCATTCATGACGGATCACCCACAACGGATAACTGCGTGAACATGACTTCCTCCCAAGTTTTTGTTTCACGCATTATCGCTTGCCTTGGGTCGATTTAGCGCAACGACCCGGAGATACCAAGACCAGCTCAGTCAGGCCATCCCTGCACAGGCCAGCATGCGCTCCACGCGCTGCTTGCGCGCCTCGTCGATCGTCAGGCCGACCAGAGATTCGGGCGGCAAAGGGACGTCCCAATGGGCCTGGAACAACAGCACGTCCTCTCCGCTATCCATATGGGCACGATAGATTTTCTCCTGATAGGACGGGGCACCCGGCAGGGAAATAAGTTCGACGGATTCGATGACCATTGCGTTTCTCCTCGTTACAGTCACCTTATCGGCAGCGTCCATGAACATATAAATGCAAAAAGAGGGCAAAATCCCGCTCAATTAAAACGATCATTCGCTGCGAATGCCCTGACCATCACCATGACTATCCCCAGCCCCTCCCCCCGTCGTCCCGGCAATCCTGTTCTGGAGCAACTGGCTGCCGCCTTTCCGGTTTTTGCCAATGCCCAGCCACTAGCCATTGGTATCCACAAGACGATCAAGGAACGACTGCCGGAGATCGATGCGGCAAAACTGCGTTTGGCGCTGAAGTTGCATACCGCCTCCACCCGCTATCTCAAGGCATTGGCCAATAGCGATACCCGTTTCGATCTCGACGGCAACCCGGCCGGCGAAATTACGGCGGAGCAGAAACAACAGGCACTCGACGGCCTCAAGGAACGCTTTCGCAAGGCAGCAGAGCGCAAGCGGGCCGAGCAGCAACAGAAGGAAGAGCAGGAACGGCAAGCCAAGCAGGCGGCCAGGCAGCAGGTCAAGCTTCAACAGCTTGCCGAGAAGTTCAACACGCGATGAATGTCGCGCGTGCGAACCGCAATGTTTCAAACTGAATCAAGGGGATGGTGGTGCCGGCAACCGGAGTCGAACTGGTGACCTACCGCTTACAAGGCGGCGAAATACGGTATTCCCGCATGTTGATTGAAATTCCATCAAACTAACAAATCCCTTGCTGGTACGGTGTTTCAAGCCTTTTTACCCATAACAATGATTCCTTGCTATTCCCAATTGTTGCACTAATATTCCTACATAGGCCCTACACGGAGTTCCATGTAGGCAGTTTTGGAAGGCGGCAGGAATGGCGAAGAAAGAAAACTTCACGGAGGGCCGGGTAGCCAAACTGCAATGCGAACCCGGCAAGCAGCAAACAATCTATTGGGACGGCAAAACGCCCGGCTTGGGTTTGCGAGTAACCGCCGCAGGCACCAAATCCTTTGTCTTTGAATCGTCCTTGCACGGCAAAACCGTGCGAATCACCATCGGCGACACCCGCACTTGGTCGGTTGGCAAAGCGCAGGAGAAGGCGACCGAACTCAAGACACTAACCGACCAAGACATTGACCCGCGCCAGTTGCGCCGGGAGCGCGCCGCCGCAGCCGACGCTGCCAATCAAGCAGAACTGCGCAAAGACCTGACAGTGAGCGATGCGTGGCAGGTGTATATCACTGCCCGCACCGCGAAATGGGGCGAACGCCACTTGCGTAATCACCAGTACATGGCGCAACTGGGAGGCAAAAAGCGAACACGCGGCAAGCGGGAGGGCGACCCGGACACTATCCAACCCGGCCCACTGTCCCCCCTACTTCCTCTGCGCATGTCAGCACTCGATGCTGAGGCCGTTAGGGATTGGCTGGAACCGCTGGCAGCGAAAACACCGACCCAAGCTGCACAGACCTATCGCGCCCTGCGGGCTTTCATTGCATGGTGCGCCGACCGCCCCGAATACATTGGCTTGGTGCATGAGAACGCCTGCAATCGCCGCATGGCCCGCGATGTGTTGCCGAAAGCAAAAGCCAAGACAGACTGCTTACAGCGTGAGCAGTTGGCCGCGTGGTTCAAGGAAGTAAGCAAAATTAGCAATCCGGTCATATCGGTCTATCTCCAAGCCCTTCTGCTCACTGGTGCGCGGCGCGAGGAAATGGCCGGCCTGCGTTGGGACGATGTGGACTTCAAGTGGCAGAGTTTGACCATCCGCGACAAGGTAGAGGGGGAACGCACAATCCCCTTGACACCCTACCTCGCATCCCTGCTGGCAGGCTTGAAGCAAAAGAACGACACACCACCGCCCCGCTACCGCATCTTGAACGGCAAGAAGATAGAGAACGACCTCAAGAACTGGAAAGCGCCAGAATGGGTATTCAGCAGCCGGACGGCCAAGTCCGGCAGGCTGCAAGAGCCGCGTATCAACCATAACAAAGCATTGACCGCTGCCGGACTGCCAATGCTAACCCTGCATGGCCTGCGCCGCTCATTCGGCACCCTGACAGAGTGGGTGGAGTGTCCCGCCGGAGTGGTGGCGCAAATCATGGGACACAAGCCAAGCGCAACGGCAGAAAAGCACTACAAGGTGCGCCCTCTTGACCTGCTGCGTATGTGGCATACCCGTATCGAAACGTGGACTCTTGAACAGGCCGGCATTAAATTCAAGCGAACAGACGAACTGGCGCAGCCGGTCTTGCGTGAGGTGGCATAGCTGACAGAGTAAGCACCAGACTAGCGGGACACCTTCACCCGCCTGCCTGGCGTTCCCAATAGAGGGTTGCATGATGAAGGAGTGCGGCATGACCAAGAAAGCGACATATTTCCGCGCATGTAAAGACGTGGTAATCGGAGCAGCCCTGTCGTTATCCGGTGAGCAGATTGCGACCTACAAAGCCAAGGCATCGCTCAACGCCGCTGACTTTGAAATCATCACGGGATGCGGAATTGGCATTTACGATGACTTTATAGTAACGCAGGCAGGGGTGTTGCCGAAGGTACTCCCTGACGACATGCTGGCTATCCTCAACAAGGATGCGAGAGAGCAGGCGTTGAAGTTGCTGGGCTGCCGGCTGAACTTCCCATGCTCTCTCTTACAGCTATGTGAATTCGTAGCGGCGGCGGAATGGCCTGAAGTTTTACCAGATGGCTACGACGAACTAGTTGGGCAAATGCGAAAACCAGTTGGGCCAATCCAGAGGCAAGCGTTCCAGGAACGTGAAATATTGAAGGTCATCACGCTTATCGGACATGACCCACTGGCGCTGCCCATTGGCAATCGAGGGAAGCCCGGCGTCAAGAATGCCGTCCGCACGAAGTCGACGGGGATGTCCCCCAGGGTATTCGACAAGGCGTGGCAACGCCTGCGTGACCAAGGAGCGATCAAGGACACCAAATAAGCCCTCGCTACCCCTAACTGGGGCAACGGGATAGGGTTGCGGGGGATGATAGTTGGGATGGGACAAGGTATTCCTTGCCGTGGAAGCGGCTCAATTAGGAGTACATCAAATGTCCCAAGATACCCTTGCAGCATTGGCTGCAATCGCCGCTGGCCGCGACCATGTCGTCACAGGCGAGTTTGCTCACGCAGTAAATAGAGCCGGTCAAACCATCCGTAAAAACTACTGCCTGACTGGCGAGTGCTTCGGCATCCGTCCGGTCAAGATTGGGGGCCGACTTCTCTGGCCGGTGGCGCAGATTGCGGCCTTGCTCACGGGGGGGCATTAAATGGACGTCGCCCTCACTCAAGATGCAATCGAGAGCGCGTTAGCTTTGGCGGCTGACTCCGATCATACGCAAGCAGCAGCAAAAGCGTGCTGCGCCCATCCTGAAATTGCCATTCAACTTGACCGACTTGTCGCGGCCATAATGCAGCAGACCCAAGCGCACCGAGAAATCGGGGCGTCAATCGTCAAGAATCTCCAAACGATTTATGAAGCCATCGACGATGTCACGGGTGACGGATTTTCTGCCGGTTATCGGCGGCAAGAAAGGAAGGTGTGAAATGGTCGCCATTCCGCAATTCCTCCCGCCACGGTTGTCGGCACCAATCAATCCAGTAGCTCAATTTTCAGATGCGATCAGGGCCGCAGGCCTGCCACCGCCGGATGTGATCGAGGCCGACGGCAAGCTGCACCGCTTTGCCACTAACAGCAAACGTGGTGATGATGCTGGGTGGTATGTACTGCACATTGACGGTGTTTCTGCTGGAATTTTCGGAGACTGGCGCACGGGCATTTCCTATCCGTGGAAGGCCGACATTGGGCGCGCACTCAACCACCAGGAAGAAACTGCACACCGTGCCAAGGTCGAAGCTATGCGGCTGGAACGCGACGCAGATAAGGCGCGGGGCAATAAAAGTGCGTCGGTTCAAGCTATCGCAATCTGGGATGCCGCAATTCCGGCGACCGAGAATCAACCCTATCTGAAGAGCAAAAGTGTTCTGCCTCATGGCACGAAAATCCTCCCCGATGGGCGGTTGGCGATCCCGATGTTCGATATTGAAGGCAAGCTGTGGAATGTAGAGCGCGTTACGCCTGTCAAAGCCGAAGACGGAAGTTTTGACAAAAAAGGACTTTATCGCGGCAGGCGGACTGGCTGCTTTTTCCCGATTGGCACGATGGATGGGGCTGTCGTCTTATGCATCGCCGAAGGATTTGCAACCGGCGCGTCGATTCACCAAGCGACCGGCCACCCTGTCGCCGTGGCCTTCAATGCCAACAATCTGAAGCCGGTTTCGGAAGCCATTAGAGCCAAGTTCCCGGACTTACCTCTTATCCTCTGTGCCGACGACGACCATCTCACCGAAGGTAATCCTGGCCGAACTAACGCCGCTACTGCGGCCCAGTCTGTCGGCGCAACGGTGGTTGTTCCCGACTTCGGCCCAGACCGACCGAACGGCGCGACCGACTTCAATGATTTGTACGCGCTACATGGTCTGGAAGCGGTGAGGCTCCTAATAGCGGATGCAATTGTGTCAGCAGACCGCCCCCTTCTCCCTGCCCCCAAAAGCGCGTCAATTCCAGACCAGTTCAATCTGGACAGCTTTGCACTTAACGGTAGTGCCGCCGAAATGAGGAAAAAAATGCTTGCAGATAAATTTGTCGTCGGAAGATTGGCGATTCTTGGGCAAATTACCTTTTGGTATGCGTCTCCGAATGTAGGGAAAACCCTGCTGATCCTTTGGCTGCTGATAGACGCAATTAAGCGTGGTGAGATCGACGCCAGAGATATCTACTTCATCAATGCCGACGACAACCACAAGGGACTGACATTCAAAATTGAGTTGGGCGAAAAACATGGTTTCATCGTAATTGCACCGGGATACATGGAATTCAAACCGGAGTTGCTGGCTTCGTACTTGGATGCGATGATCGAAAATGGGTCTGCGCGAGGCAAGGTGGTCATTCTCGACACCGTCAAAAAGTTCGCTGACATCATGGATAAGAAAAAGGGAACAAAGTTCGGCGAGACTGTTCGTCGATTCTCAATGCATGGCGGAACGGTAATCGGCTTGGCACACGTCAACAAACATCGGGACGATGATGGGCACGTTGTCTACTCCGGCACGACAGACTTGGTGGATGACTGTGACTGCGCCTATACACTTGACACGGTCAGCAAGGATAAGTCCACCGGGCTTCGTACCGTAAAGTTCACAAACTTAAAGAATCGGGGCGACGTGGCATTAGAAGCCATCTACGAATACGACTTTAGCGAAGACCTGAGTTATCAAGGAAAGCTCGATTCTGTCAGGTCGATCAGCGATGAGGAAAAGGCGTCGGTGATGAAGAAAAGGGAATTGGACGCGATGCTGAAGCGCAATGAAGAAGCGGTTGCCGCAATACGCGAGACTATCCGGGCAGGTACAAACAAGAAGACTGAACTCATCAAGGCGGCGATGGAGGCGGGATGTCTCACTAAACGCGTAGTGATGCGTGCCCTGAAAGACCATACCGGCAAGTCCTTTACCAACTATCAATTCTGGAATGTCAGTATCGAAGAGGATAACGCCCACATCTACAAGCTAAATCCGTTTTGCTGATAGGGGGGGCGGAAAACCGGAAAACCGGATAAACCAAAATACCAAAATGCGCCGTTGTCTTGCTGCACCAGTGAAAACCGGGTGGGAACCATTGGGGCGCTTGGGTTTGCTCGGTTTTGTTGGTTTGTCTGGTTTGTCTGGTTTATTGGTTCCCACCCCCCCTAATCGTCCCATACGGCATCACCCTCGCCGCTTGCGAAGATGCACTACGCCGCTTCATTTTCCATTCTGGCCTACCAAGGGCCAAGATCAAGGCGCTGCTGGCTGCCGTGCTGCGCGCCGACGATCCACACACCATCGCGCGCAGAAACGCCTGGGCGACTATAACGACCCGCTGAAATCGCTATTTCAAATCGTCGTCGCTTTGACTGGGATATTTGTCGCCCCCTCCCCCCGTTATGCTGAATTTCGGGGTATTCCCGCGCCGGCGACCCATCCGATGTACGCCTACGCGCCGAGCATCGGGGCGGCGAACTGCTCACAGGGAATTGGCAAAGGCTACACCGCAGGAACGGGGCGCTGCTGGCAGACGTGGGCGAGATTTAGATTGCCCTGACAGCGGTCAATCTAAATCCCCCTTCGCCCAGGCCATTGCGAACGCCGGCTTGTCACGCCAGCCATGGGGGGCGACCAGGCTGAATGACAATGACTATCATGCATTTTCCGGTGTTTCTGAGAATTTCTGATCGGCCTTGCATAATCCAATTGCCCACGATCCATTAACAATGGAAAATCCCGGTGTCACGCGCCTGCTCGATGCACAAGAAGACCTTAACAACCCACAATCATCGAACTATTGAAAATCTAGCCGACCATGAGCATTCATTCTCTTTGCAAGCCACGCCAGTCTGTTTTTGCGGCTGACCGCCGTGCCACAGTACTCAACCTCGACACCTTCATCAAAGGCCAAGTCGATGGCGGTGAGTTCTTCGATGAGAACTACTTCACCAACGGCATGCTTACCTTGGTGGATCGGGCATTCCGCCATTTGGGCGGTGCAGGGGCGGGTTCTTCGGTCTTCCTGCTTTCGCAGGCTATGGGGGGCGGTAAGACGCACAGCATGATCGCGCTGGGGCTGTTGGCGCGCGACCCTGAGTTGCGTAAAAAGGTGCTTGTTGGCGAGCAAAATCCTGCGCCGAATCTAGGAAGCTGCCGTGTCGCCGGCTTCAATGGCCGCAGCACCGACGCCCCCGGCGGTATCTGGGGTTCGATTGCCGAGCAACTCAACAAAGCTGAACAGTTCGCCCGTTACGTCTCACCGCTGCTTAACGCGCCGGGGCCAGAGGCCTGGAAGCAATTGCTCGGCGGCGATCCGCTGGTGTTGTTCCTCGACGAACTCCCTCCTTATTTGGCCAATGCCGTTGCCGTCCCGGTGGGTAACGGCGATCTTGGTGTGGTAACCACTACCGCGCTGGCGAATTTATTCATTGCTGTTGCTGAAATGGACAACGTATGCCTCGTCGTCTCCGATCTTGCTGGGTCGAACTATGGCGGCGGGCAGGCCGCACTGGAAGCTGCATTCAACCGTGCGACTCAAGGCATCGCCGCCGAAGCGAGACGTATTGCCGTGCCGATCACGCCGGTCAACCCAAATGGCGACGAGCTGTATCACATCCTGCGCAAGCGTCTGTTTGAAACCGTTGCGCCAGCAGCGCAAATCCAGAAAGTCGCCGAGGCTTACCGTGAGGCGCTGCGCGATGCGGTCAAGATGAACCTGACCACGACCTCCCCGGAAGCCTTGTTCACCCGCGTCACCGACGCCTACCCCTTCCACCCCGATCTACGCGAACTCGTCGGCAAGTTCAAGGAGAACGAGGGCTTCCAGCAAACCCGTGGCGTCATTCGCTTGATGCAGATGGTGGTGGCAAGCCTATGGAATTCCAAACGTGCCGAAGGCATCGACCTGATCCACCCCTACGATCTCGATCTGAATCTGGATGAAATCGCGTCCGAAGTCCGCACCATCAACCCGTCGCTGAGTGAAGCCATCGCCCACGACATCGCCCACGCCGGCGCAGCGGAGGTCGAAGAGATCGACGTGGCCAACGGCAACTCCGATGCCTCGGATGCCGCCCGCCTGATTCTCGTCGCCTCGCTCTCCACGACACCGGGCGCCATCCACGGCTTGCGCGAATATCAGTTGGTCGATTGCCTGCAACGCCCCGGTCGTGACCTCTCCACCTTCAAGGCTAACGTCCTCGACAAACTGGCCACCCGCGCCTGGTATTTGCACAATTCCGCCGACGGTCGGCTGTACTTCAAAAACCAACAGAATCTCGCCGCCAAGCTGCGCTCCACGGCGCTTTCGTTGCATGGCGAAACGGTTGAACGGATGCTGCGAGAGCATCTGGAAAACTACTTTTCGGCTTCGCTGCGTGACTGTTATCAGGTCATCAAGGTTCTGCCGCCGCCCGATGAAGTGCAGGTCGAGCAGGAAAAAACCACGCTCATCATCGTTCGCCCAGGCGGGCAGGCCAATCAGTTGCCGATTTCCGCCGACTGGCAAGCATGGTGGGAACAACAGCAATACAAGAACCGCGTCCTCTTTCTTACTGGCTCGCGGGATACCTTTCAGAAGGTGCTCGACTCGGCCCGCCAGACCCGTGCCCTGCAAAGCATCGACGACGAACTCCGCTCGGAGAACACCCCCGCCGACGATCCGCAATGGCGGGCGCTCGATACGCTGCGCGACCGGGTCGGCCTGCAATTCACCGCCGCCCTGAAGGAAGCCTTCGACCAGATCGTCTATCCGTCAATCAATGCTGCCTTGCGTGCCACCGGTACCGACCTCGCCTTTGCCGGAAATCAGAATGGCGAAGCTACCCTGCGGCACACCCTTGAAGGCGCGCAGAAATTCACCACCAAGATCGACGACGACAGCTTCCGCACCCGTGCCGAGGCGCGCCTGTTCGGTTCAAGTGACAGCAAAGTCGTTCTCTGGTCTGACTTCAAACGCGCCGCTGCCGTTAATACTACCTGGCCGCTACACAAACTCTCGGCACTGGATGACCTCAAAGCCGATTGTCTGCGGCGTGGCCTATGGCGCGAAGAAGGCAACCACGTTCGCCGTGGCCCCTTTCCGCCACCCGTGCCCGAAGTGTCGATACGCGAACTCTCGGTACAGGAAGACGGCGACGGCATTACCTATCTGAAAATCGAACCGCTGCACGCACCCGCTGTTGTTTTTGAAACCGGCGACACCGACCCCACGCCAGCTTCAAGCCCGGTGCCAACGCCTACCCGCTTTGAAGCCACGGCACTGCGCTATCGTTTCCTCGCTTTTGACCCCGCCGACATGGTGCGCGTGAGCGCAGTAAAGGAGTGGACAGCCAAGCTGCGACTGAAATACCAGTTGCACAATCGAGGCGATCATTACGAGATCGAGTGTCTCGCGCTGCCCAAAGCCAACGGCATCACCATCCGCTACACCACCGACGGTTCTTCGCC
This sequence comes from Rhodocyclaceae bacterium, assembly GCA_030681195.1. GTDB lineage: Bacteria > Pseudomonadota > Gammaproteobacteria > Burkholderiales > Rhodocyclaceae > Sulfuricystis. The sequence continues at coordinate 135,637 of JAUXXJ010000008.1, read as the reverse complement.
CACCAGCGCAGGCTCGGCTACCTACGACGGCAAATTTCGCGTCCCGGCGAATTGCCGCGTTGTCTCTGCCATCGCCGTCGCCACCGACTACGGGCTGAACTCTGACAACATCCGTATCCCCATCCCCCAGCAAGGCCAAGATGCCCGTCCGCCGATTGACCTCGCCACCCCCGCACGCTGGAACCAGCAGACCAAGTGTGACGACGCCGGCGCAGTGTGGGATTTCCTTCAGCGGCTGGAAGGGGCAACCGGCGTAACGGCTCACGACATCAGCCTCACGGCGGAAAGCCCCGATGGCCAGCAGAACGTCGAGTATTCCGGCGCGCTGGAAGGTGGCTATGCGGCGGCGGCTATCAAGACCGTTGCCGAGCGCCTACAAGAAATTGTCAGCAGCGGTAGCTTGCGCATGAGCGTTGGTTCGCTGGCATTCCCCACTGGGCAGGCATTGCTTGACTGGCTCAGAGCCACGAATCAGCCGTTCAACGCCGCCAAGGTCGTGCAGTAGCATGTCCCGCGCATCATCTCCCGCCACCCGCAAGGTCGTCGGCCTTGGCTTTCTGCCTGAGGAAGCCCGCCACGGTTTTCTGATCGACATTCCCAAGGGCAGCGGCAGCAGTGAAATGATCTGCATCACCGAGCACCGGGGCAACGACCTTGACCGTTTGGGGGCGCGCACAGTGGATACCCCTGCGCCCAACGATCCGTCGCTGCGTGTGGTCATCGACCGCAACCGCTGGCTGGCACTGGCGCCCACATTTTGGGAGGAAGCCAATCGCCGCTTGCGTGCCAACGGCCTGCCGGTCGCCAAGTTCCAGAAAAATCCCGGCAAGCCCGTGCCGGTGCATCCGTCGCTGGGCAAGGAGTTATGCATCCTGTGTTGGGCGGTGGAAGATGCCTCGCCGGATGACATCCCGAACGCCCTGCACAACTGGGAGGCGCTGGCCCCCGAAGAGCGCTGGTGGCTCTACACCATGACCGTGGCGACCACCGGACAGGCCATGCAAAAAGGGCTGGGCTGGCGGAAGGCGCTGCGTGCCGCCATTGCCGACAACCCGTTTGTCAAAGGCGAAGGCTTGTCGCCCAAAGCCCGTCGTGAGCTGCTGGGTCATTCGCAGCTCTCCCTTTCACTTTGAGTTCATCGTTTATGCCTAGCTTCATTGAAACCCAATTTCCCATTGCGCGACTTTCTGCCGAGTCTTACAAGGAACGCAAGGCAAACAACGGGCAGACGCTCACCCGGCTAGGCAAATGGTGGGGGCGCAAACCGCTGATTCTCGTCCGGGCTTCCATCCTGGGCATGCTTATGCCCGCCTCAGACGATGCAAAAAAAGACCGCGAGATCTTCCTCAAGATTCTGACTATGGATGATGCAGGAACCATCGGTCGCTGGCGGGACGACAAACACTTTACTGTTTCGGAGTTGGGTGTCCTTGCGACGCCAGAGGAAAGGGCGGAATGGAACGAGCTAGATGGCCGCGTGGAATTAGCGCGGGAAAGGGTGCGCTTGCACCGGGAAGCCTCCAATCGGGTTGACCGTAGCGACGCCGTGGCGGTCGAAAAAGCGCGGGCGGCCATCGACCAAGCAGTGAGCGATGTCGAGGGGCACTGGAAGGCGCTGGATGACTTCATCCAGAAACTTCAGAGGGCCATCTTCCAGCGCCACAGTTACACTGAGAGACTCACCCTTTGCGAACGCCCGGAGAACGTCGAAGGCCCTTCTGAGAGTGCTTGGGCGGAGATCAATGCCCATTTGGGCACCACGGCGACCTGCTTGACTGAGTTGGTCGAACAACTCGGTCATCGCAGCTTTGGCCATACGCCGCGTATCGGCGATAGTTTTTGCGGTGGCGGCTCCATCCCCTTTGAGGCCGCCCGCATGGGTTGCGAAGCCTTCGGTTCAGACCTCAACCCCGTGGCCGGGCTGCTGACCTGGGCCAGCCTGAATCTGCTCGGCGGCGGCAAGGACGTGCAGAAAGAAGTCATGCGCGTGCAAGCCGAGGCGCTGGCCGCTGCCGACCGACAAGTTACCGAATGGGGTATCGAACACAATGAGCAGGGCGAGCGCGCCGATGCTTTCCTTTACTGCGTGGAAGTAAAGCCGGAGGGCTGCGACTATTTCATTCCGCTGGCACCCAGTTGGCTGATCGGCGAAAAATCGAAGGTCATCGCCCGTTGGCGCCGTCCCGCCAGCGCCGACTTTCTAACGCCGGAAATCGCAGTGGTTTCGGATGCCGAACTGAAGCTTTACAAGGAGAAGCAAGGCGCGACGGTGGTCGACAGCCGCGTCGTCGATCCCTTCGACGCTACCCGCACCTGGTCGGTCGAAGCCTTGCGCGGCCCCGATGGACTGCGGCGCTGGATGAACGAAGACCTCGTACCGCAGTCCGGCGATGTGTTTCAGGAACGGCTTTATTGCATCCGCTGGGTAAAGACCGTCATCAGGAATGGCAAACCGAAAGAAATCCGTCGCTATGCCGCCCCCGATGCGACCGACCTTGCCCGCGAAGCCAAGGTGCTGGAACTGCTGCACGAACGTTTTGCGGACTGGCAACGCGAGGGGTTTATTCCGTCGATGTCGATACCCGAGAGCGGCGACGAAACCGCGCGCCTATACCGCGAGCGCGGCTGGACGCACTGGCACCATTTGTTCACGCCACGGCAGTTGTTGACGCATGGGTTGCTGGCGGAATCCAGCAAACGTCTAGCTGTCTCAAAACATGCTCGCGTCGCGTGCTTGCTTGGTCTTGGGCGAATGGCTGACTGGAATTCGCGGCTCAGTGCCTGGATGTTTCATGCAGGAAATGAGAAGGGGAACCAAGTCTTCTATAACCAAGCGCTGAACTGCCATTTCAACTACGCGACACGAGCACTTAGCAAGTTGGGCGATACATTTTCGATCCTTGCGGACACCAATGAAAAGAACTTCGGTCTACTCGGCAAACTGACGCAAGCAGACGCACGCGACCTCCGCGAAACTTGCGACCTCTGGATCACCGACCCGCCCTACGCCGACGCAGTCAACTACCACGAACTCGGCGACTTCTTCCTCGCCTGGTACGACAAGCAACTCGTCAAAGCCTTCCCCGAATGGACGCCTGACGCCCGCGCCGAACTTGCCGTGCGCGGCGATGGCGAAGACTTCCGCCGTTCCATGGTGGAGATATACAAGAACCTCGCCAAACACATGCCGGATAACGGCTTGCAGATGGTCATGTTCACCCACCAAAACCCGGCGGTATGGGCCGACCTCGGCATGATCCTTTGGGCCGCCGGACTCAAAGCCACCGCTGCGTGGACGATCAGCACCGAAACTGAAGCGGCGGGCATCAAGAAAGGCAACTACGTCCAAGGCACTGTCTGCCTCGTCCTGCGCAAACGCACGGCCAACGAACCCGGTTTCCTCGACGAGGTATATCCGCTGGTCGAAGACGAAGTGAAACGCCAGATCGCCTCCATGCAGGCGCTCGACGAAGGCGGCGAACCCAACTTCAACGATGCCGACTACCAGCTTGCCGCCTACGCCGCCGCGCTCAAGGTGCTGACCCAATACGGCAACCTCGATGGCAAGGATGTGGAGCACGAAGTCTTTGCCGTGCGCGGCAAGAACGAGAAGAGCGATTTCCAGATCGTTATCGAACGGGCGCTCGGCATCGCCTGCGATACGCTGGTGCCGCGAGGGCTGGACAATTCATGGCGCGATCTCTCACTGGTGGAACGCTACTACTTGCGGGCACTGGACATCGAAAGCCGGGGCGAACGCCGCAAGGGCATGTATGAAGAACTGGCGCGGGGTTTTGGCGTCACCGACATCAAGCCGCTGCTCAAGAGCGACAAGGCAAACGGCGTGCGCATGTTCACGCCTTCTGGCCTGGGGGCGGGCCTACTCGGCGCGATTCAGGGTGCGGAGGCTGATGCTTCATCGCTGCCTGCTCGCCGGGGACGCGCCACTACAGCCGGCCCACACCCATTTGCCGCTGCGCCGCTGCGCCACCTGATGTTCGCCATCCGCGAAACCAGCGTCGCCGACAACAACCCGGAACCCGGTCGCCAGTACTTGCGTGACACCTTCGGCCAAGGCTATTGGGGCAAGCGCGAAGGCTTCGTCGGCTTGCTTGAATGGATGGCCGCACTGGGTAATGCGGAAGGTATGAACGAATGGATCGCCGACTCAGAAGCCGCGCGCATTCTGGCGGGGCGTCTGCGTAACGATCACGCCTGATTGAGAGGGCAATATGGGTCAAGAAGAAAAGTTAAACCTGGCCGCATTTGAGGGGCGCGAGATACGCAAAGCCCTGCACGCGGGGGAATGGTGGTTTTCGATCATTGACGTGATTGAGGCGCTGGTAGGGGGCGACCGCCCGCGCAAGTACTGGAACGACCTCAAGAAGAAACTCATTGCCGAGGGTTATTTTGAAGTGTCCGAAAAAATCGGACAGTTGAAAATGCTTGCCCCGGACGGCAAGCAGCGACTGACGGACTGCGCCAATACCGAAACCCTGTTCCGGGTGATTCAGTCTATCCCGTCGCCCAAGGTGGAGCCGCTCAAGCGCTGGCTGGCCAAGGTGGGCAAGGAGCGTCTGGATGAAATCGAGAACCCCGAACTGTCGATGGCGCGAATGCAGGAGTTATACGAAAAGAAGGGCTACCCGAAGGAATGGATCGACAAGCGCCTGCGCGGTATCGCGGTGCGGCAGGATTTGACCGATGAGTGGAAGGCGCGCGGCGTTGCTTCCAGCGTGGAGTTTGCCATTCTGACCAACGAGATCATGCAGGGCACTTTCGATCTGAAAGTGGACGAATACAAGCAGGTGAAGTCGCTGGCGCGAGAAAATTTGCGCGACCACATGACCGACATCGAGTTGATCCTGACCATGCTCGGAGAAGCAACGACCACCAAATTGCACCGTGACCGTGATTCGCAGGGTATCGCGCCGCTGAAAAAAGACGCTAAGGATGGCGGTGCGGTAGCCGGCAGAACACGCAAGGACATTGAGAAGCAGAGTGGCAAGCCGGTGATCTCGACCGAGAACTTCAAGCAGTTAAAAAGTGGCCCAGCAAAACGATTGAAGAAAACGGATGAGTGAATGATTCAGCGCCATTCCAGCAGGCGTAGCCGACTCGATCAAAGCGTACTGAAACAACGCCTGACGGGGGCAATTTCTTACGACCGCATCGCAGGCTATTTTCGTTCCAGCCTGTTTGAGATAGCCGGAGAAGCTATTGCCAGCGTTGCCGGGCCGGTACGCATCATTTGCAACTCTGACCTTGACCCGCAAGACCTGATTACCGCTGCGGCGGCTCAAGCGGCGTTGCGCCGCAGTTGGTGTGCGGGCAAGCCCGAAGACGCGCCCCCTGCGGCGCTGCCGCGTTACCAGGCGCTGTATGCCGCCCTGACCAGCAAGAAGATGGAAGTGCGGGTGTTGCCCGATTCCGCTTTCGGGCTGATCCATGGCAAAGCCGGTGTAGTACGCAGCGCCGATGGCTCGGCAACGGCCTTCATGGGCAGCGTCAATGAAAGCCTCTCGGCCTGGAAGCTGAATTACGAGCTGCTCTGGGAAGACGACGATCCAGAAACGATTGCCTGGGTGCAGGAGGAATTTGACGCGCTGTGGAACGATGCCCGTGCTATCGATCTGGCCTGCTGTCCATTCATCGTGCAAGACGTGGAACGGATCATTTCACGCAAGGTGATTGAACCAACCGAGTTACAAGCGATTGTTGACCCGACGGCTGCCGCTGCCGCTGCCGCCGTAGAAACGCCGGTCTATCGCCGCGAACAGGGACTGTGGCCGCATCAGAAGTATTTCGCCCGCTTGGCACTGGAACGGCATCGGCTGGGCGGTGCGCGGCTGGTTCTGGCCGATCAGGTGGGCTTGGGGAAAACCGTTCAGTTGGCGATGGCGGCGATGCTGATGGCGCTCGACGATCCCGATGGCGGCCCGATTCTGGTGCTGGCGCCCAAGCCACTGCTGCAACAGTGGCAGGATGAGTTGATGGAGTTGTTATTGCTGCCTTCGGCCCGCTGGAATGGGCGGGCTTGGGTGGACGAGAACGATCTGGAATATCCGTCGGATGGCGCAAAGTCGCTCGGCAAGTGCCCGCGCCGCATTGGGCTGGTGTCGCAGGGATTGGTGGTGCGCGGCTTGTCGGAGGCGGTAAGTCAATTGCTGAGTCGGCGTTACACCTGTGTAATCGTCGATGAAGCGCACCGCGCTCGCCGCCGCAAGGTGCCGAAGGTGGAGGCGAATGCCGATGAAATCAACGAGCGCGCTGATCCGAACAAGCTGATGACTTTCCTGCGCGAGATTGGCCCGAAGACCAAAAGTATGTTGTTGGCTACCGCGACCCCGGTGCAGCTGCACCCGGTCGAGGCGTGGGATTTACTGCATACCCTTTCGCATGGCAATGAGGGCGTGCTTGGTGGCTGGACACATACCAGCCCATGGTTTCAGGCCAGCCGCTGCCTTGATATTGCAACGGGTGACGCTACCGTGCCCAGCGCTGATGCCCGCGAAGGGTGGGAGTATGTGCGCGACCCGCTCCCCTCAAAGTTTGAAGACCCCGCATTTGACCGTATTCGTCGCAGCCTGGATGCCAGCGACACGCGCTGGCAGTTCACTCCCGAGAGTCTCGATAACTTGTCGCCTGCGATTCGCCGTGTTCAACTTCAAAACGGACTATTGCCCAACTACGGCGAAAACTTCAATCCGCTGCTGCGCTGTATCGTTCGCCGCACGCGGGCTTATCTTGAAGCGACGATCAATCCGGCGACGGGCGGATACTTCTTGCCCAAGGTAACGGTGAAACTATTCGGCGAAGATGAGACGGGCGCGCTGACTCTTGGCAGTTATTTGCGTGATGCGTATCAAGAGGCGGAAGCGTTTTCCCAGTTGCTTCAGCAGAGGGTTAAAGGCGCGGGGTTTTTCAAGACACTGCTGTTGCGGCGCATGGGCAGCTCGATGGAAGCCGGTCGCCGTACCGTCGCCAAACTGCTCGGCGAAGAGCCGGATACGCTGGATGATGAGGACGAGGATGACGCCGAGGAAGAAATGCCGGCGCAGGTCGGACGGCCACCGCAGGGCGTCAGCGATTTCAAGAATTTCACAGACGCGGAAATAGCCTCATTGCGCCGTTGCCTCGATCTGCTTAAACAAGGTGGCAATAACGATCCAAAGCTGGAAGCGCTGATTGGCTATCTGCGCGGCACTCATCCAGGTGTCAGCCGTAGCTGGCTCGATCTGGGCTGCATTCTGTTTTCGCAGTATTACGACACAGTGCGCTGGATCGGCGATGAAATGGCCAAGCGCGCCGAGTTTGCAGGCATGGACATCGGCCTGTATGCCGGCAGCAATCGCTCCGGGCTATGGCGTGACGGCAAGTTTCAACGTTGTGATCGGAATGTGCTGAAAGCCCGCGTTCGCGCTGGTGATCTCAAACTCTTGCTCGGCACCGATGCGGCCTCGGAGGGTCTGAATCTTCAGCGTCTCGGCACACTGATTAACATCGACTTGCCTTGGAACCCGACCAGGCTGGAACAACGCAAGGGCCGCATCCAGCGCATTGGCCAGGCGCGCAGCGAAATCTGGATCGCCAATCTGCGCTACCGTGGCTCGGTCGAGGATCGTGTCCATCAAGTACTGGCCGACCGTCTTGAGGCGATCCACGGACTGTTTGGCCAGATTCCCGACACGCTGGAAGATGTGTGGGTGCAGGTGGCACTCAACGACGAGCAAGCGGCCAATCAGCTCATCGACCGGACGACCGCGACACGAAATCCGTTTGATACGAAATACAGCAAGGTGGAAGATGCCGACTGGGAAACCTGCGCTTCCGTTCTAAACGCATCGAGCATGAGGGAGTTGCTTTCTCATGGATGGTGAGCAATGACCACGCAGACTGACTTCAATAACGCCATCGAGGACTTGTCGGAAATTTGGTGCAATCCGGCAGCTCGCAATGGTCGTTTCGGAAATATTTTGAAGTGCATTGCTGTAAGGTCGATTCGTGGAATAAATGCAGACGTTGAATTTTCTTGGCCGGTGACTGCAATCGCGGGAACAAACGGAAGTGGAAAAACGACGATATTGCAGCTTTGTTCGGCGGCGTATGTCAGTGCCCAAGGGGGACGAAACTACAAAATTGGCGAATGGGTTCGTAATGCGTTGAAAGACGAAACAGCAGCCTTTGGTGAAGACTCATCTGTCAGCTTCAGTTTCTGGAACGATTGCCCTGTTGTGCCCATTCCATATCGCAAGGATAGGACTCGCTGGGATTACCCTCGTCGGAACAATCCAGAACGGTTCGTTCAGTTTTTCGGTATTTCCACATTCGCTCCTCGCATAGAACGTAAGGATCGGCTTCATGTGTTCCGTTCGCAGATCGAACTGAAAGCCAGTGCGCCATTCGACGCGAACCTAATCACTTCCATGTCGAAGGTTTTGGGCATTACATATGACTCGGGAGTAATGCAAACAGTTGGATTGGAAAAGGGTAGCTGGAACGACGTTCTGCCACTTGTTAAACGTGGTGTCCTTGGCTATTCTGAGCCTCATATGGGGGCAGGTGAACAAAAGATAATCCGGCTGATGCGTGCTTTGGAGGCCCTCCCGGAAAGGTCATTAGTTCTAATTGAAGAACCAGAGATCACGCTACATCCAGATGCGCAACGTGGCCTAGCTTGGTACTTTATGAATTTGGCAAAACGAAAAGGGCACCAGATCATATTGACGACGCACTCTGCTGAACTGTTTGAGGCGTTACCGGGATCGGCACGAATCCTACTGGCTCGGAGAAAGACTGGTGTAGACGTTGTGCCCAACATTCCATCAATCCAAGCAGCACGGGAACTGTCGTCAGTCGTTAAATCAAATAACGATTTGATATTGGTCGAGGACTCTGTGGCGAAACTATTCCTGATCGATATTCTTGAACGATTTGATAGGCCACTTCTACACCATACGAGTATCGTCCCTGTTGGAAATACACATGATGTTTACAGAATGGTTCAGTCATTCCGGGGAGAGGGAGTGCGGGCTGTCGGCGTAAGAGACGCTGATATTGGCAATGCTGCTGGTGACCATGTTTTCTCCTTGCCAGGTGACTTGGCGCCAGAAGAGTTGCTTCTATCCGATGAAAATATCGCGCAGGCTGAGGGACTCATGCATGGTATTGGTGATGCATTCGGACGAGCCAAGATTGCAGGTATAGACCACACAGGAAGTAAGTGGGCCAAAAAAGTCTTTCCTGCGCTGGCAAGTGAAATGGGGATTGACGTTGAGAAACTACGCGACAGATTGACGCTTGCATGGCTGAATCAGAACGGTGAAGCTGCGGCCAAGCTAGTCGATGATATTAAGTTGGCATTTATATGATCGTCTCTCGTCGTACTGTTTTTAATCCTATCTTGCTGACTCGATATTTATGAAATAACTTTTGGCACGACTTACCCAGAAGTAATTCCGATAATCAAGAAATTTTCAAAAATTGGGACTGGGGTCGGTGGGGCTACTCAGAACATGACCGTTTGGCGTTTCGGGGTACAGGCCGGGGGGGGGCGGTAGTTGGTCGGCGGTCGGGCGGTCGGACTGGACGAAGGCCCGACGCACCGGCAGCAGCTCACCATCCCGCATGCCGGACAGCGTGACCCAGGCCGACCTGACCGCGACCTCTTCGGCTACCCTTGGACGTTTGTATCGGGAGCGGACAAACGTACCCACCACCCCATCCATCAACATTAGGGCGTATCGATCTGCCTTGTAACGGGGGCGGACACGGCATCCTCTACCATTGAGGACGCGTAACTGGGGCGGACACGTCCATCTACTATCCTTAGAACCGTGTAACGGGAGCGGACACGTTTATCCGCTACCCCATCAGGCTGGATGATCCCGTTCCCATTGCGCCGCTAGTCCAACATCACGCAAGAACGAGTCGAATCGGGCACGCACTTGGACATCAACTTGGATCGGCGCTTTCCCCCAGCCACGATCCAGCAAAGCCTGGGCGGCAGTCACTCGCGCGGCCATCGGCTGCGTTTCATCCACGACAGCCTTGGCCAGCAGGGCGACGGCAATGTCGGTATGGCTTCGGGCCAGCATGGTGACAGTCACGCCTTCGGCCCTACGGCCAGCGCCGGGAAGAGTGCTGCCGGGAAGCAGTCTGCCTTGAGGGTCGCGCTCGGCGATACTCAATGACCTGCGCCGGGCGACGTTAGCTGCTGACCGGGGGTCGTCTTCGGGCGGTGTGGTAGCCTTCAAAGCATCTCTGATGTCCATGCTAAGCAGCATACAGTGCGCACCAGCATTGACCGAAAAACCTACATGACCCCTACACAAACCCAACAAAACAAAAAGCCCAACCTTGAGAGTTGGGCTAATTGCTTGAATTCATTGGTGCCGGCAACCGGAGTCGAACTGGTGACCTACCGCTTACAAGGCGGTTGCTCTACCAACTGAGCTATGCCGGCACGCGGGGCGCATTATAACCAGGCACTACGCGCCTGTTCTCATAGAATGCACCTTTCCCTGTAGTAAAGCTAATCACTGTGTCCGTTCAACCTGTTCAGGATGCCACGCTCCAGTTGCTGGTAGTTTGCACTGTGCCCGCCATGGCCGAGCAACTGGCGACCGGCTGGCACAGCGAAAACAGCCGCCCGGCATTTCAAATCGTCCCCGGCGCCGCGCAACTGCGCGCACAACTGCGAGAAAAGCGCTGGGATGCCGTGCTGCACTGGCTCAACCATGCGGGTTGTGCGCCCCCCACCAGCCTGAAAACCCTGCGCGACCGCAATCTCGACACCCCGCTCATCCTCATTGCCGACCCGGCTGACCAGCGTACCGCGATCAAGGCCTTGTCCGCAGGTGCGCATGACGTGGTGTTCATCGACCGGCTCGCCCGGCTTGCGCCAGCCGTTGAACGCGAGGTACGCGAAGCAAGCCATCGTGCCGACCACCGCGCCGCCCTTGAGATGCTGCATGACAGCGAGGCCCGCCTGCGTGCGCTGACCTCCAACCTGCCTGGACTGGTGTTCCACCTGCAGCGCGATGTGGAAGGCGGCTATCGCTTCCTCTATGTCGGTGAAGGGTCGCTGCGCCTGCTGGGGCTCAAGCAGCATGAATTGCGCGGCACCGCCCGACGTTTTTTCGATGCCATTCACGCCGATGACCGGGCCCGCCTCGTTGAAGCACTCGAAAGCTCTGCCTATACCGGCAACGCCCTGATCTGGGAGGGCCGCCTGAAAAATGGCATCAGCTGGATCGACATGCGTTCAGTACCCTACCGCAATGATGAAGGCACCGTGCAATGGACTGGCATTGCCACCGACATCTCGCAATCGAAGCAAACGGAGGCCGAACTGCGCGAATCGCGCGCTCAACTGGCGGCACTCTCCTCACACCTCGAATCCGCCAAGGAAGAAGAGCGCGAGCGCATCGCCCGCGACATCCATGACGAACTCGGCAGCATTCTGGTGCGACTGAAGATTGAGGCCACGCTACTGGCTAGCAAGCTTTCCCCGGATATCAGCCCCAAGGCCCGCTCGATCGAGAACCTGCTCGACCAGGCCATGGGCACCGCCAGCCGTGTCGCGCGCCAGTTGCGACCAGGCATTCTCAAGGAGTTTGGCCTGCCGGCTGCGATCGAGTGCCAGGCAGATGACTTTGCCCACAGTACCGGTATTCCGTGCAAGGCGCAGTGCGACGATGGCATCGAGCTCGACAGCGATACCTCGCTGGCGCTCTTCCGCATCGTGCAGGAGGCTCTTACTAATGTCGCGAAGCATGCACATGCTTCGCTGGTGGTCGTGCGCCTGCGGCGCGAACACGGTAATATCGCGCTGGAAATTCGAGACAATGGTCGTGGCATTGCCGAGCATGACATGGACAAGCCTCGTTCCTTCGGGTTGCGGGGCATCCGTGAGCGCATACAAAGCCTCAATGGCGGCTTCCACATCGCAACGGCGGAACAGGGCGGTGCCTTGCTGATGCTCAAGGTGCCGGCACGGCGTGGCGACGATCTGACCCTTACCGAACCTGAAGAGGCCCTCCAGCAGGATTTATTCTGACTTATCTATGTCTGCTCATTTATGTCTGAAAAAATTCGTGTTCTGATCGCCGACGATCACGCCATCGTCCGCCAAGGCTTCAAGCAGATTTTCTCGGAAACTGAGGATCTGGAGGTTGCTGGCGAGGCTGACGATGGCGTCGATGCATTACAGCTTGCCCGTCAGAACGAATGGGATGTCTTCCTGCTCGACATATCGATGCCCAATCGCAACGGCATCGACACGCTGAAGCTGTTGAAGCGCGAATTCCCCAAGCAACCGGTGCTGATCCTCAGTATGCACCCGGAAGAGCAATACGCCCTGCGTGCCCTCAAAGCGGGGGCCTCCGGCTACCTGACCAAGCAAAGCGCGCCGGATCAGCTCGTCACCGCCATTCGTCAGGTGGCCCGTGGCAAGAAATACGTCAGCCCCGGGGTCGCCCAGCAACTGGTCGATGCGATTGCCGATGACAACGAAAAGTTGCCGCACGAACGGATTACCGACCGCGAGTATCAAGTGCTCGTGCTGATTGCGAAAGGCAAGCCGCTGACGCAGATCGCCGACGAACTTAATCTTGGCGTCGCCACCGTCAGCACCTACCGCGCCCGACTGCTGGAAAAAATGGGGCTCAAGAGCACTGCTGAACTTATTCACTACGGCATGCGCCACGGCCTTGTCGATTAAGCGCCCCCGGAGTTGTCATGAACCCGTCTGAAATCGCTCGCGAAACCCTGAAGCGTCTGTCGCTGCAACGCACGCCTCCGACCCCTGACAACTACCGTACGTTCTATCACGAGATTGCCGGTACGGTCGCAAATGAGGTCTTTCCCGACAAGGCGCTGAAGAACCTCGCCGCAGGCTTGCCGCGTACCACGCAGGAGCAGGCCCGTTTCGCCCGCCAGTTTGAAGGGGCAATTGGCGACAAAAACTGGGATAGCCTGAAGACAACGCTGGCCGACCTCCTGAGCAAAGCCGCAGGCGAACCCCTGAACTGGTCCGCCCTGATTCGCGAACTACTGGTACGGCTGGAATCGCGCCAGGCAGAACTCACTCCCGCCCGCAAGCGCGAGGCTCTTGACCACGTACTGACCGCCTCAAGCAGTCCTGATCTGCTCTACACACGCATGCAGGGGCTGTTGAAAAACTGGTCACAGGCCGCCGCACTTGAGTCGGCCACCGAGGCGCCTCTTCCTGAGGATAGTGCCGTCTCACCAGCGCCGACTTTTGCAGAAAACCCCTCCCCAGCGCCCCTGCGCCCATCAGAACTCACCAAAGGCGCTGCCGGCGAGTTACTTGAATTGCTGGCCCAGTTGCTTGAAAACGCTATCGGTATTTTGCTGGCCGGCAATAGTGAACTCGCCAGCGAAACGGCACGCCTCGCCGCCGCCGCACGCAGCGCTAAGAACACCGAGGAAATCGCCCGCTTCGTCGCCGAGATGAAGCGCTTCAGCTACCGTCTGCACTTCGCCGCAGAGGACCAGAGCGAATTGCAGACCGGCCTGCTGCATCTGTTGCATCTGGTCATCGACAACATCAACGAACTGGTGCTGGACGATCAGTGGCTGCAGGGACAGATTACCGTTGTACTCGAACTGGTCAATCAGCCGCTCAATCTGCGTCGCCTGGATGATGTCGAACGCCGCATCAAGGATGTCATTTACAAGCAAAGCGCGCTGAAGAAAAGCCTCATCGACGCCAAAGACCAGATCAAGCAAATGCTGACCACCTTTGTCGACCGCTTGGCAGACTTCTCCGAGACCACCAGCGGCTACCACGACACCATCGAACGCTGTGCCTCCAAAATCAGTCAGGCCAACGACATTACCGAACTGACCGACGTCCTTGCCGAAGTCATGCGCGAAACGCGTGTCATCCAGTTGAACGCACAACGCTCGCACGACGAATTAGCTGCAATGCGCGCAAAAGTCGCCGAAGCCGAACGCGAAGTGCTGCGCCTGCAGGAGGAACTATCCAGCGCCAGCGACATGGTGCGCCTCGACCCGCTGACCGGGGCACTCAATCGCAAGGGCATGAACGAAGCGCTCGACACCGAAGTCGCCCGCATGCTGCGCCATGGCGGCAAGCTGTGTCTTGCCCTGCTCGACATCGATAACTTCAAGAAGCTCAACGACACACTGGGTCACGCCGCCGGCGATGCCGCGCTGATCCATCTGGCCAAGGTCGTGCAAGAGGCCATCCGGCCGGAAGACACCCTCGCGCGCTATGGCGGCGAGGAGTTCGTCGTCATCCTGCCTTCCACCAACCTTGAGGATGCCGTGCATGCCATGGTGCGCGTCCAGCGCGAACTCACCAAGCGTTTCTTTCTCAACAACAACGAAAAGGTGTTGATCACCTTCAGTTGCGGCGTCGCCGAGTTGAAGGATGGAGAGCAAGCCGCCGCCGCACTGGAACGCGCCGATGGCGCCATGTATCTAGCCAAGCGCGCGGGCAAGAACCGGGTCACGGCTGCTTAGGAGATTTTCGTGAAGACCGTTTTCATCACCGGCGGCGCCGGTTTTATTGGCTCGGCATTGATTCGCCTGCTGATCGCCGAAAGTGACTGGCGTATCGTCAATATCGACAAGCTGACCTACGCCGGCAATCTCGAATCGCTCGGCGCTGCCGGCAAGGATGCGCGCCATATCTTCAGTCAGACCGACATCTGCGACCGTGCCGCACTGGATACCCTGTTTGCCGAATATCCACCTGATGGTGTCATCCACCTTGCGGCCGAATCGCATGTCGATCGTTCGATCCACGGGCCGGGCGACTTCATCGAGACCAACATTACCGGCACCTACACCCTGCTGGAAGCCACACGGGCCTACTGGAGTGGCATGGATGAAGCGGGTCGGGCGGCCTTCCGCTTTCACCATGTCTCGACCGACGAAGTATTCGGCAGCCTCGGCACCACCGGCATGTTCACCGAGGAAACCGCCTACGATCCACGTTCGCCCTACTCGTCGTCGAAAGCTGCCTCCGACCACCTCGTGCGCGCCTGGCAACACACCTATGGCCTACCCACGCTGATCACCAACTGTTCCAATAACTACGGCCCCTGCCAGTTTCCCGAGAAACTCATCCCGCTGATGATCCTCAATGCACTGGCCGGCAAACCGCTGCCGATCTATGGCAAGGGCGATAACGTGCGCGACTGGCTCCACGTCGATGATCATGCACGCGCCCTGCGGCTGGTCTTCGAACGCGGCGCTACCGGCGCCACCTACTGCATTGGCGGGCACAACGAGAAAACCAATCTGGAGGTCGTCGACACCCTCTGCGCCCTGCTCGACAAGTTGAGTCCCCGCGCTGACGGTCAGGCTTATGCCGCCCTCAAAACCTACGTGGCCGACCGCCCTGGCCACGACAAGCGCTACGCCATCGATGCCAGCAAGATCGCTCGTGAATTGGGCTGGCAACCGCAGGAAACTTTCGAGAGCGGCATCGAGAAAACCGTTGCATGGTATCTTGATAATCCAGAATGGATAGCCCATGTGCAAAGTGGTGAATACCGCCACTGGGTCGAAAAGAACTACGGAGCCCGATCATGACGCGTAAAGGCATCATCCTTGCCGGCGGTGCCGGCACCCGTCTCCACCCGGCCACACTGTCGGTATCGAAGCAACTGCTGCCGATCTACGACAAGCCGATGATCTATTACCCGCTCGCCGCCCTGATGCTGGCAGGCATTCGCGACATCCTGCTGATTTCCACCCCACAGGACACACCTCGCTTCACCCAGTTGCTCGGTGATGGCGCCCTCTGGGGACTGAACATCACCTATGCCGTGCAACCCTCGCCTGACGGACTCGCCCAGGCCTTTATCATTGGCCGCGACTTCATCGGCAACCACCCATCATCGCTCGTGCTCGGCGACAACGTGTTCTACGGCCACGAACTGGCCGAGCAACTGCAACGCGCGGCTGCTTCGACTGCCGGCGCAACGGTCTTTGCCTATCCGGTGACTGACCCTGAACGCTATGGCGTGGTCGAATTCGATACCAATCGTCACGCCATCAGCATTGAGGAAAAGCCGCAAAAACCCAAATCACGCTATGCCGTCACCGGCCTTTACTTCTACGACACGCAGGTCTGCGATATCGCGGCCAACCTGAAACCCTCGCCGCGCGGCGAACTCGAAATCACCGACGTCAATCGGCATTACCTGGCCGCTGGACAACTCGATGTGGAAATCATGGGGCGCGGCATGGCCTGGCTCGACACCGGCACGCACGACTCGCTGCTCGAAGCAGGCCAGTTCATTGCCACGCTGGAAAAACGGCAAGGCCTCAAGGTCGCCTGCCCCGAAGAAATCGCCTGGCGGCAGGGCTGGATCGACGATGCGCAGCTTGAAGCCCTGGCGGCACCGCTGGCCAAGAATGGTTACGGCGCCTATCTGCAGGGCCTTCTGCGCGAGAAAGTATATTGATGAAGGTGATCCAGAGTACCCTCAAAGATGCCTTGATCCTTGAACCGAAGGTGTTTGGCGATGCGCGTGGATTCTTCATGGAAAGCTGGAATCGCCGTACCTTTGCGCAACTCGGCATGGATGTCGATTTCGTGCAGGACAACCATTCGCGCTCGCAACGCGGCGTCCTGCGCGGCTTGCACTATCAGACACAGCAAATCCAGGGAAAACTCGTCCGCGTTGTGGCCGGCGCCGTCTTCGATGTCGCTGTCGACTTGCGCCAATCCTCGCCGACATTCCGCCAATGGACCGGCGTTGAACTCTCCGCAGAAAATCAGCGCATGTTTTGGGTGCCGCCCGGCTTTGCTCACGGCTTCCTGGTGCTCACAGAAACTGCCGACTTTCTCTACAAGGCGACCGACTTTTATGCGCCAGAACACGAGCGTGCGCTGCTCTGGAACGATCCAGACCTCGCCATCGACTGGCCCCTGGCTGACATCGGTACACCCACGCTCGCAGCCAAGGATGCGGCTGGCACGCCATTGCGACTGGCAGAGGTTTTCGCATGACCCGCATCCTGCTCACCGGCATCAACGGGCAGGTCGGCTGGGAGTTGCAACGCACCCTGCAGCCCCTCGGTGAAGTCATCGCCCTTGACCGCAGCCAACTTGATCTGGCCAAGCCAGAGCAAATCCGCACGGTACTGCAATCGCTCAAGCCCACCATCATCGTCAACCCAGCAGCCTACACCGCGGTCGACAAGGCGGAGAGTGAACCCGAACTGGCTCAAGCCATCAACGGCACCGCGCCTGCGATGCTTGCCGAAGAAGCCAAACGTCTCGATGCGCTCCTGGTGCACTACTCGACCGACTACGTTTTCGATGGCGAAAAAACCGTCCCTTATGTTGAAAACGATGTCACCCATCCTATCGGAAGCTACGGACGCACCAAACTCGCCGGAGAGCAGGCCATCACCGCCAGCGGCTGTCGCCACCTGATCTTTCGCACCTGCTGGGTATATGGCCGCCACGGCCACAACTTCATGCGCACCATGCTGCGGCTCGCGGCCGAGCGTGATGAGCTTCGCGTTGTTGATGACCAATTCGGCGCCCCCACCTGGAGTCGCATGATTGCCGAAACCACCGCGCTAGCGCTGGCCCGTCATGTCGGGCAACAGGGCATCTACCATCTCGCTGCTGCGGGCGAGTGCTCATGGCACGCGTTTGCCGAAGCCATTGTCAGTGAAGCAAATGCTCTCGGCATCCTAACAAAATCCCCGTCAGTACGCCGTATCACCAGCGCCGACTTTCCCACCCCCACCCGCCGACCGGCTTCGTCGCGTCTGGACTGTACTCGCCTGGCACAAGACTTTGACCTGCATCTGCCGAATTGGCAGTCCCAGTTGACGTCATGTCTAGCAGAATTTGCACCAAGCCGTTGACGCTGATGGTCGAACTAGTGCATAATCTTGGCTTCGACGCGGGGTGGAGCAGTCTGGCAGCTCGTCGGGCTCATAACCCGAAGGTCGCAAGTTCAAATCTTGCCCCCGCAACCAAAGAATACTGAGCAAGGCCAATCACTTAGCGGTGATTGGCCTTTTTCATTTTTTAGCTTACCCATGCATCTCATTGTTATAACGGGTTTGTATCACCCACTGCACGGTCAATCGAGTTGGGCTGGGGAAATCTTAGTCCTTCGCCCTGAATTAAAAAGCCCACCAAGACCAAGGACTCTCAACGGAAGATCCAGATGAGCGCCCATGTCTTTGATGTGCTGCAGGCACAACTGTCCTGCACAACGCTGCATATCACTTCACACGCATATCGTTTCTGACGGACTTCACCCCGGCCACGCTACGGGCAACGGTAACGGCCTTGTTAACCGCAGCAGACGAGGAAACGAAGCCACTCAACTGGACAACCCCCTTGAAGGTCTCAACGTTGATTTCGGCAACTTTAAGTTCCGGATCATTAAAGATTGCCGCCTTTACTTTGGACGTAATCACACTGTCATCAATATACTCACCGGTCCCCTCCTGTTGCGGGGTGGCGGCACAACCGACGGCTGATACCAGGGTAATACCCAGAAACAGGGCAGGCAAATACTTTCTAAGTTGTTTCATGATTGAGTCTCCTGAAGAAGTTGGCAACGCAGGACATCGCTCCATATTCGAGTCGTTCGTAACTGCAGTACCAGCCTATTAGGCCACCCCCGAGCGGTCTGTGCGGTGTCGCACGGACAGCCTTGCACAGTTGCGTAGGATGAGTCGACCGTCCGGAACTCTCCGCGCGCAACGATTACTGACACATCGGCATACATTTCGCAAAGGATTAAAAATGAAAGTCTTAAGAAATATTGGCATTATCACCATTGCTACCGCCGCTGCCATCGGGATAACGGCATGTGAAAAACAGCCGGGGCCAGCAGAATCAGCCGGGAAAAGTATGGGGCAGGCGGCCGATGACGTCGGCAGAAAAATCAGTGCAGCCACCGACAAGGTCGTAACCCAAGTTGAGAACCAAGGTAGTCAGGCGGGCGTTGCCATGGACGATACCGAGATCACCACCCGGGTCAAGGCGGCCATTTTTGCCGAACCCGGCCTCAAGACCTTACAAATCAGCGTGGATACCGTGCAGGGCGTCGTGACCCTGAGTGGCTCGACCGATTCACCGGCCAACAGTGATCGGGCTGCATCGTTGGCGCGTGCGGTAACCGACGTCAAGCAGGTCGATAACCGGCTGGTAGCAATGGCGCGCTAAGTAAGTTAAGTCAGCAAAAAAAGCCCCAATCACTTGGGGCTTTTTGATTTTCCGGAATGCTCCGAGGGCTACTACTTTTTGCTCTCCTTTGAGGCATCCTGCAACTTCTCACCAGCTTTCTCGACTTGTTGTCCGACTTTATCTGCCGTCTTGTCCACTTCTTTACCGGCCCGCTCCATGGGGCCCTCTTGAGGCTGACAGCCACTCAGCACGGCCAGCATGGCACCGATGACTAGAACAGCAATTGAGCGATGGTGATGGCTCATGCTACTTGCTGACTTCGTGGCCGATGACACCACCGACAGCCGCGCCACCAACCGTGCCTACGGCACTTCCCCCCGTCAGCACCGCACCGCCAACCGCACCCACGCCAGCGCCGATGGCGGTATTTTTTTCCTGAGTGGTCATGCCGCTACATGCGCCAAGACCGAGGAGCATCGCGGCAGCAAGCACGCTTGATGTAAATCCTTGTGTCGTTTTCATTGGGTTACCTCTTATCAATAATCATCATGACGGGCTACTTGCCCAAACCGGCCTTCGCCTGGTCCAGACAGCGGTCCTTGGCCGCACCAGCGTAGGCATCGCACTTTTCCTTTGCCACCGAATATCTGGCATCGCTTTTGTCTTCTGAAGCGTCCTTCCGCGCACCGGCAGCCTTTTCATTCGCTGTGGCATTTGCTTCCGCAGTTTTCATCTGTGCCTCAGCGTCTGCCTTGGCAGACGTCAATGCCGCTTTCGCTTCTTTCACACAAACGTCCTTGACGTTACCGGCCTTGTCGTCGCATTTTTCCTTTGCCAGTTCATAGGCAACTTCCGCCTTGACGCTGTCTACTTCGTAACGAGATTTCTTCGACGGTTTGTAACTGGCTTCAAGTTCCGCCTTCGCAACCTTTTCCTTGCCTTCAGCATCGACCTTGCAGATGTCATTGGCGTTGCCAGAAAGCGTACTGCAAGCATCCTTGGCGACCTTGAATTCGGCAGAAATCCGGTCTTTGCCGGCCTGATAGTCAACCTTGGACATGCCTTGTGCCATAACTCCGGCGCTGAATGTGAAGCCAATGGCGACCGCAATGAGGTTAAGTTTGTACTTGTTCATGGAAGTTCCTTTATGTGGACTGTGTTGCAGATGGACTTGGGGTAAAGCGATTAACGGGAGGACACCTGATGACCAGTCAGTTCGACATCGACACGTCGATCAGGCTGAAGACAGGCCACCACCTTTGCATTCCTGGGTCCCAAACACTGACCCGCTGGCGTGACTGGCTGCGTTTCACCCCTGCCTTCGGTGGTAATGCGGTTGGGCTCGATGCCCCTGCCCACCAGATAAGACTTGACGGACTCGGCGCGTCGTTCCGAAAGAAGCTGGTTGTACGCCTCGGAACCAAAGCGATCGGTATGCCCGATAGCCGTGATCCCTTCAAGGCTGATGCTGCTCAACTTGTCGGAGAATTCATCCAGCTTTGCCCGTCCGGCCGGTCGCAGCGTTGCCTTGTCAAAGTCGAACAGGGCATCGGCATCGAACGTCACGCGCTGGGTCGTTCGCTCGGTTACGCGCGCCACGGGTGCCATGGCGACAGCCGGTTGCGGGGATGGATCTGTTGCAGCCACAGGCTTGGGCATCAGATCGGGATCGCACTCGGCGATTGCCATGGCTTGCGTCCAGTAGCCCGTGCGCCAACACAGGCCATGGCCGCTCTTGGCCACGACACCACGCTGATCCGTGAGATAACCGGTGGTCGTCGGGCTGATCTGGGCACTTGCAGCACCCGACACAAACCCTAAAGCCAATGCGGCCAGAGCGCAAGATACGGCCCGGCCGACTTGTTTTACATTGAATGTATTTGTCATGATAGTCCTCGATTCGTAATTGCGTCATGACATGATCCACAACTCTCAGGATGCTCTCTGTACGCTAGCGCGCATTACGTCAACCGCTTGCGCATGGCAGCACCTTTGCCATTCAATGTGCCATCCTGCCAGCGCCGACTTTTCAGGAGCGATGCATTATTCAGCGCTGTGTGCGCCAGCGCCCCGACAAACACTGAGTGGCATGTCAGGCTGCAGAATCCCCATTGGAATAAACGCATGCCATCTAATCGCCTACTGGACGCCTTGCCACTCAAAGAGCGCCAGCATTTCCTGGCCGCCTGTCAGCCAATCGATCTGAAATTCGGCGAAGTGCTCATCGAGTCTGGCTCTCGAATAAGACACGCTTACTTTCCCACGGCAAGCTTCATTTCTCTCATCACTGCCCCTCTGGATAGCGGTACCAGCCTCGAAGTCGGGTTGGTGGGGGATGAAGGCATGGTGGGCATATCGCTACTGCTGGGCGTCAGCATTTCACCGTTACACATGCTGGTGCAGGGAGCGGGACCGGCGCTACGGATCGGGGCAAGCCGCTTTCTGCACGAACTGAAGCAACAGCCTGCGCTACAACGAGGGCTGAAGCGCTACCTCTATATTCAGTTGGGCCAACTGGCACAAACCGCCGTCTGCACACGATTTCATGTCGTGGAAGCACGACTCGCCCGCTGGCTGCTGATGACGCAAGATCGTGCGCATTCCGAGGAATTTCATATCACCCACGAGTTCCTCGCTGGCATGCTCGGCGTGCGTCGGGTCGGGATCACCCGCGCTGCCTCTGCATTGCAAAGCCGAGCGCTGATCAGCTATCGCCGTGGGGACATCAGGATACTTGACCGCCAAGGGCTGCAGGAAGCGTCATGCCCGTGTTACGCAGCCGATCTAGCCCTCTATGCGCGAACGATGAAGGCACCCCACAACCAAGCCCAATAGTGCGCCTAGAACGTGAACCGTCCGCTCAGGTTGAGGACGTTTGCCTTGTAGTCGTA
The DNA here is from genome assembly GCA_030681195.1 of Rhodocyclaceae bacterium. GTDB lineage: Bacteria > Pseudomonadota > Gammaproteobacteria > Burkholderiales > Rhodocyclaceae > Sulfuricystis. Next base: position 113,578 of record JAUXXJ010000008.1, on the reverse strand, counting down.
ATTGGCGATGTTCGACGAACGCGATTCGCGCTGCCCTGAAAGCAGCAGAGTCAACGAACGCATAGGTTGGTAGGAAGCCGTTGCCGAAAGTAGTCTGACGCGATCCGAACGGCCTGCCGTCGGGCCGGCAGCAACACTCCCAAGATAATCCCGAGTGCTGAAATCGGCATTGGCCATCAGCTTGACCTTTTCGCTCAACGCATAGCTGGGACGGAAGGCAATGCCCTTGATCAGAACAAAACTGGTCTGAAGATCCTCATCCGGACTGATGTCCCGCTGCGCCAACACGGACAAGGCAAGCTTTCCGGTCGCCTGCCAGTCATACGTCACATGGAGTGTGGTGCCGTCGTAATCGCGATAGGACAGCTCATCGTAGTCGCGCTGCACTTGGGCTAGACGCGCCTTGAGATGTGACTTGCCGGTAAGGGCCCAGTCGGTATGCACGTCAATGGCGCGCTGGGTATACGCATTGCTATGCGATGCCCCGCCTACGGTCTGGCGGTGCAAAGGCTGTCCATCATCCTGGGTAACACCGACACCAAATTTATTCCTGGCCGGGGTAATGAAGTTAGCCGCCATCTGCAACGTGCGTAGATCCACATCATTGACTTCTCTGGCTTGATCACTGTTTCGCTGTGCCTGCTGGGCAACGCCAGCAAACAACTGCCAACTGGGGGTCAGCATGTACGCAGCATCCGCATGCAGTCGCTGAATCTTCAGGTTATTGGTACTCCGCCCCGGAATATTGGAAAACGAGCCCAGGGCCTTTCTTTCGGCATAGCCAAGTTGCCCGCTCCACTGATTGCCAAGCTCCCACAGCCAGAGTGCGCGCGCGTTGCGACCAAGGTGGTTAAGATCAGAGAACCGGTTATAGCGAACCAGATCCAGACTGGCACCAGCCAAAAACCGTTGCCGGCTGATGGTCTTGTCGACGTTGAGGCCTGCCGTGGTGGTCGAATGGGTATCGCTCTGTCGATTATTTGCAACGCGGAACACGTTGCTGTCCGTCGTCACCCTCTCGGCCACGAAGAAGTCGACCTTGTCGTCCGTTGGCGTCGGCGCCGCCGACACATTGAACGCTGTCAGACTCAGGGTTGCAACGAATACCGCTCGACCCAGGCCGCTGTATCTGCGCACTACATGTAATTGGTAGTTCAATTGCAGAACCCCCTTCAAGGCCGTGAATTTCGTAATGACTTACGCGTACAAATGACCAGTCACAAGCGCCATCAGTGCAACACTTTCTGGGCTATCGACAAACCACCCAATTACTTGAGCTGAAAGCCATATTTCCATGGCGAGCAATTCTACAGGCATTCGCATGCCATTCTCGAGATATTTCCACCTCGCATCAGTCTCATCAATACTCAACAAGTGAGAATACGAAGGTTGAACGCCTTGCCAACAGCCTGTGTCCGATTCTGCACATCCAGTCTGCGCAATATTTCCTGAACATGATTTTTCACGGTGAGGGGGCTGATACCAAGAATAATCCCGATTTCGATATTGCTTTTGCCCAGATAGACCCATTTCAGAACTTCCTGCTCACGCCTCGTCAGCAGGTCGCGCCCTTCCGGATGGGAGGGGCTTTCACCTGAGTTTGTAGCCAACCCAACCTGGGTGCGCATCCAGGCCGTATGCAGAAAGGGCACCAGCATCTCGACCTGAAGCAGGTCTGCTGGATCCGCATCCCCATCCCGACATGCGAACACGAAGAAACTGACCATTCTGGCGCTGGCATCGTGCGTCCCGTGTGCAATGATCCTGCTAGCGCCAATACGGACAAAATCCCTCATCAGCGGCGACTCGGCAACGCCAGTCTCATCTGCGACAGCAAACACAATCGGCTTGAAATCATTCGCTGTCCACTTCTTGACGAGCGTTTCCGTGCAGACCACATCCTGACGATACAGTTGGCTGAAATGTTTTGGATCGCGATGCGCCGTAGAAAAACCTTCAATCAGGGACAGCTCGGAAGCGCCTTTACGCAGTGAACAGATCAGCACCTCATGGCGGATCAGATTTTGAAGCAGGCCTTGTGTCCAGCCGAATAAATGATGATGGGTATAGATACGCAGCGATGCCTCCAGATTAAGCGCTACAGACTCCATATCCATCGCCCCCGGCAACAAGGGTACCGGGGCTAGCACCGGAATAGGTTTCATCTCCAATGGCAGCGCCACCGGCGGATAGTCGACAACAGTTTCATGAGTATTCGGATACATGTGCCACCTCTGGTTAGTTTGTCTCCACTTAATAGCAAGCCAGTGTGAAACGCATGTGAAAAACGGCGGCTGGGCCAAATGCACTACCAAACTCGGCCTACCCGTTCATCGGCGATGGCTGACATGACCACTAGATTGGTCACGTTGCACAACCCCGCCCTGATGGGTGCCAACCGAAATTCCCAATGGCCGACATGATTACCGCAGATCGCGCATGGCATTCACTGCCCGGCAGCGCACCCAGTACGACCAGGCTCATCTTGGCCATGGTCACCCCCACCCTGATCATCACAACCCTGTTGATCGCCTGCCTGATATTCAATGAACCTCTCGGCAGTGCACATCTGATTCTCATCCTCTTGGTCTTTTCCCTGACGTTTCCAGGACAAATGCCCGGTCCTGAAGCCAGTCGACTGACCGTGGTCACCGAAGTGCTGACCCATTGGGGATGGGTCGCCGCGTTGCTCCTCATGCTCGGCTGGGTCACACACACGCTCATCGTCTTTGATCAGCGGGTATTACTGCTATGGATGCTGACCACACCACTGGTGCTATCCGCTGTTCATCTGACACTGCCTCCCTTGCTTTCACGCCTGATGACAGCGGATGGTGTACAGAGAGTCGCCGTGATCGCCGGCGGTGGAGAATTGGCACGCCGCCTGGAGCTTTCCATTCACCGCTCGCCCTTGCTGGGCATCAATGTTGCCGGCTATTTTGATGATCGCGGTCTGGAGCGCCTTAACGAAACCACCCCAGATGGCCTCATGGGTGGCCTCGATCAACTGCCCAACTATGTCAGGCAACATCATGTCGACCTGATTTACATCAACCTGCCAATGACGTCGCAGCCACGCATTCTCAAACTGCTGGACGAGTTGCGCGACACCACGGCATCCATCTATTTCGTACCGGATATTTTCCTGTTCGACCTGATCCAGGCGCGCATGGATACGATCGGTGGTATTCCTGTTCTGGCCATATGCGAATCCCCTTTCTATGGGGCTGATGGCATGTTGAAACGCACCAGCGACCTGATCCTGGGGGCCGCGATCCTGATCTTGATTGCGCCGCTCATGCTGGCAATCGCCATCGCCATCAAGTGGTCATCACCGGGACCGGTCATCTTCAAACAGCGCCGCTATGGCCTTGATGGGCACGAAATCACGGTCTACAAGTTTCGCAGCATGACCGTGTGCGAAGACGGCGACACGGTTCGTCAGGCCACGCAAAACGACGCGCGCGTGACCAAACTGGGGGCATTCCTGCGATCAAGTTCGCTGGACGAATTGCCGCAGTTCATCAACGTGCTGCAGGGAAGAATGAGTATCGTCGGACCGCGCCCGCATGCCATTGCCCACAACGAGATGTACCGCAAGTTGATCGACGGCTACATGATCCGCCACAAGGTCAGGCCCGGCATCACCGGGCTGGCACAGGTCAACGGCCAGCGCGGCGAGACCGATACGCTCGACAAGATGCAGGCCCGCATCGATTACGACCACGCCTATCTGCGCAACTGGTCATTACGCCTGGACCTGCAGATCATCTTCAAGACAGTATTCGTCGTCTGGAAAAAACAGAATGCCTACTGATCGTCCACTCAACATTTATCCCCTGATCCTGTGCGGCGGCTCAGGGACACGTCTTTGGCCGCTGTCGCGCGAAAGCCATCCCAAGCAGTTCCTGCCGTTATTGCGCGGGCGCAGTCCGTTTCAGGCCACACTGGAACGGCTGAATGGCTATGCAGAATCCCGCCCGGTACTGATCGTGGCAAACCAGGCGCATCGCTTTACGATTCAGGAACAAGCCCGTGCCCTTGGCGCCAGACCCTACCGTCTTTACACAGAACCCTGTGGTCGCGGCACGGCGCCCGCTGTCGCCGTCGCAGCCTGCCGACTGCTGCGCGAAGATCCGCACGCAGCCATGCTGATCATGCCAGCCGATCACGACATACCCGATCACGCATCATTTCGAGCCGCCATCGAACTGGGTGAGGCCGCCTTGAATTTGCAGCACCTGGTGGTGTTCGGATTGCCGCCGGCCAGCCCGGAAAGCGGTTACGGTTACATCGAACGCGGCGAGTCATTACCAGACGTACCGAGATGCCACCAGGTCACCTCATTTATCGAGAAGCCGGAACGGGAAATTGCCCAACATTTCACCCAGTCAGGTCGGCACTACTGGAACAGCGGCATTTTTCTCTTTGGCGCCGCACAGTTCATGGCCGAACTTGAGCAATTCGAACCGGAATTGGCGGCATGCTGCCGTCAAGCGGCCGATACTATCGTCGAGGCGTCTGACCACCAGCACATCGAACTCGATGCTTTCGCACGCTGCCGGTCCATCTCCATCGATCACGCCATCCTTGAGCGCACCCATGCCGCTGCCGTCGTGCCAGCCAGCTTTGCCTGGTCGGATATCGGTTCATGGCAAGCCCTTTGGGAGGCCGATGTGAAAGATCCTCAGGGAAACGTCACCCGGGGAGACATACATTTACACGATGTCACCGACAGCTATGTGCACTCCTCCCAGCGCATGGTGGTCGGCATCGGCCTCAAGAACATGATCATTGTCGAGACGGCAGACGCCCTGCTGGTCGCGACCCGCGAAAATGCGCAACAGGTAAAGGAGGCCGTTGAACTGTTGCGGACTCAAGAGCGGGAGGAATGCCGAACCCACCAGCGGGTTGAGCGCCCCTGGGGCTGTTACGAGGACATCGACAGTGGGGATCGATTCCGTGTCAAACGACTGACCGTCAATCCTGGTGCCCGCCTTTCCCTGCAAATGCATCACCATCGGGCCGAACATTGGGTCGTCGTACGCGGCACGGCACGCGTCACCCGCGGCGAGGAAATCGTGCTGCTCTCGGAGAACCAGTCCACCTACATTCCGGTCGGTGTTTCGCATCGACTCGAAAATCCCGGCAAGATCCCGCTGGAAGTCATCGAAACCCAGTCCGGTTCCTATCTCAAGGAGGACGACATCGTGCGCATTGAGGATGTCTATTGTCGTGTTTGAGAACAGCCGACCACAGCCTCTTTTCATCGCGATTGCCACGGCGATCATCGTGCTGATGTTCACTCTTGGCGCCCAACCCTTTGCCGCCGGATTGTTCCAATCTCCCTGGGACAAACTGGCGCATTTCATCGCCTACGCAACACTGACCGTTCTACTGCGCATTGGCATCGGCGGTGGCAAACCCTGGCTGCTGGTCGTCCTGATCGGCATCATCGGTGGCTTCGACGAATGGCGCCAGATAACCATCCCCGGACGCTCGGCTGAACTGGCCGATCTGGCAACCAATATCGCTGCGGCGGTAGTTGCGATCATGGTCTGTGAATGGCATGCAAAAAACCGCCAGCCCTCTCTGCCGGCTTCTGATCATTCGAACTGACTGACCAAGGACGCTCAATATGTGTGGAATCGTCAGCGCCATCTCCGCCACTCGCAACGTCGTGCCGATATTGATACAGGGGCTGAAGCGCCTGGAATACCGTGGCTATGATTCAGCCGGGGTCGCCGTCATTAACGGAAAGCTGCAGCGGGTTCGCTCGGTGGGCCGTGTCATCGCTCTTGAGGCACGGGTTGCCGACGATCATCTGGCCGGCGACATTGGCATCGCCCATACGCGCTGGGCAACCCATGGCGTAGCATCCGAACGAAATGCGCACCCGCACATTTCGGGGGGTGTCTCGGTCGTTCACAACGGCATCATCGAGAATCATGCCGAAATGCGCACCCGACTGCGCGACATGGGCTACGAATTCCTGTCGGATACCGATACCGAGGTGATCGTCCATCTCGTCCATTCAAAGCTGAACTCAACCACCACACTGCACTCTGCAGTTCGCCTGGCCGTGACCGAGCTGAGCGGCGCTTACGCCATCGCCGTAATCTGTGCGGATGATCCGCAACACCTGGTCGTGGCTCGCAATGGTGCCCCCCTGCTACTCGGTCTTGGCAACGGAGAAAACTATGCGGCCTCCGACGCTGCTGCGCTCGTTGCGGTAACCCGGCAGATCGTTTATCTGGAAGATGGCGACTGCGCCGACATCACGCTGACGAGCGTACAAATCATCGACGCACAAGGCAAAACTGTGCAACGGCCCATCAGTCGAACGACACAGAGCGATGCAGCCGTTGAATTGGGTGGCTACCGGCACTACATGCAAAAAGAGATTTTCGAGCAACCCACCGCCGTGGCAAACACGCTCGCTGTTATCCAAGGAGACGATTCGCTGACACCGGCGATTTTTGGCACCGAGGCTGAACGCGTATTACGCACCACCAAGGCCGTATTAATCATTGCCTGCGGCACCAGCTATCACGCCGCCATGGTCGCGCGCTACTGGATCGAAAGTCTTGCCGGGATGGCCTGCAGTGTCGAGATTGCCAGCGAGTACCGCTACCGGGAGCCGGTAGCGAATCCGCACACCTTGGTCATCGCCATATCGCAATCGGGCGAAACCGCCGATACGCTCGCCGCCATGCGTTATGCCAAGTCGCGGGGTCATCTTGCCAGCCTGAGCATCTGCAACGTCCATGAGTCATCCCTGGTGAGGGCCACTGACCTACACTTTCTGACACAGGCAGGCCCGGAAATCGGCGTTGCTTCAACCAAGGCATTCACGACACAACTGGTCGCGCTCAGCCTCCTCGCCATGCTTATCGCCAAGCTGCACAAGCGACTATCCCGCGAACGTGAGCAGGAATTACTAAATGACCTGAGATATCTCCCCACCACGCTGTGTCGCATTCTCGAACTCGAGCCACAGATCGAGCGCTGGGCCGACAAACTCCATACCCTCGATCACGCACTCTTCCTCGGACGCGGCATGCACTATCCGATTGCCATGGAAGGCGCCCTCAAGCTTAAAGAAATCTCCTACATCCACGCCGAAGCTTACGCGGCCGGCGAGCTCAAGCACGGTCCGCTCGCGCTAGTGAGTGCCGCCATGCCGGTAATTGCGGTTGCACCCAGGAATACCCTGATCGAAAAACTCAAGTCAAACCTGCAGGAGGTCCGTGCGCGTGGCGGCGAGCTATACGTACTGGCAGACCGCAACGTCAGGATTGATGAAGACGAAGGCATGCACGTCATCCGCATGCCGGACAGCTCCGGTTTCCTGTCTCCGATCGCTTACACGCTGCCTTTGCAACTGCTGGCCTATCATGCTGCCGTCAGACGCAGCAATGACGTCGATAAACCACGCAATCTCGCCAAGTCCGTTACGGTTGAATAGTCTTGAGGCGAAAACAGTAGCCCTCGCCGCGCACCGTTTCGATCATCGTGTCATGCCCACTCGGCCGCAGCGCTTGTCGCAAGGCACGGATATGCGCATCAACCGTGCGATCCTGGACAAACACATGATCGCCCCAAAGCTTGTCGAGCAGTTGCTCGCGGCTGAACACCCGACCGGGGTAAACCGCCAGGAAGTGGAGCATGCGAAATTCGATTGCCCCCAAGGAAACCCCCTGACCACTCGCCGTGATACGTTTCATCGCAGGGTCAATCCGCAGACCACTCACTTCGACCAGGTCGTCGGTCGTTTGTGGCGCGCGTCGCCGTAATTGTGCCTTGATGCGTGCCAGCAGTTCGCGCGCCGAAAACGGCTTGGTCATATAGTCGTCCGCCCCGGAATCCAGTCCGGTGACCATGTCGCACTCGCGCGCACGGGATGTCAGCATGATGATCGGGATCTCCCGCGTACGTTGATTCGAGCGCAGTTTCCTCATCAGCCCCACCCCGGTGGCATCAGGAAGCACCCAGTCAAGCAGTACCAGATCCGGAAGATATTCGTTCAATGCCGCCTCTGCCTCCGGTACGGTACTGACGCTACGTACCTGATGGCCGGCGCGCTCAAGATTGGCGGCCAGCATGCGTTGGGTGATCGGTTCGTCTTCGACAATAAGAATGCCGCTGTTCATGATGATTAGGCTCCTTGAGTGGCGCGCTGCCCCTGACTGACAGTGAAAACGCGAGGGTTAGGTAAGGACAAACTTTGTTCTGTCAGGCCGACCAGCTCCGTGGCGAGCAAATCCACATCTCGCTCAAGCAACTCAAAGCCTTCTTCCATTTCCGGCCACGCCACGATGAGTGCAGCGGTTTCAAGCAGTTGCGCCCTTGCACTTGCCGCCTCGGCAGACAGAGTACGGAACATGCCTGCCAGCGTATGAATTGCATAACCGAATCGCGCGACGTCATGGCTGTCAAGCGCCCTGCGGGCCGTCTCCATGAGACGTCTGCCGTTGTCCAGGAACATCGCTGTGATTTCCTGCAACACATCCTCATCATCACCAATACGCTCCAGTAAAGCCTCTTGGTCCAGTATCTTTTCTGCGCGTTCCGATACCAATGCCTTGATTTTCGAGACAGGTACACAGCGGATCGCGGCAATGGCCCCCAATAACTCTAGCGGCTGAATGGGTTTCACCAGATAGCCATCCATCCCTGCCAGCAAACAGCGCTCGCGGTGCTGAGGTAGCGCATGGGCGGTCAACGCAATGATCGAGACATGGTGGCCCGTCAATTGCTCCCGTGCGCGAATCGCTTTTGTGGTTTCAATGCCATCCATGCCGGGCATCTGCACATCCATCAATACCAGGTCGAAATGACCCTGTTCGAACGCAGCCAATGCTGCCGTTCCGCTATCCGCCGCAACCACCCGGTGCCCGGCCTGATGAAGCACCTGCAGGGCAACACGACTGCTGATCGGATTATCTTCCGCCAGAAGAATGGCCAGTGAGGGGCCTTGTTTCCCATCTGCATCCGCAACATTTGGCATATCGACCGGCAAAGTACTCGCAGCAGATACATGCCAGAAGAGTGCGCCGATAGCTGCCAGCAATTCCGACTGTTTGGTGGGCTTGCTCAGGCAATGATATGCCGCCGTCTGGAATTGAAAACTGAGTGCTACCCGACGCATGATTGATCCAAGAACCAACACACTTCCAGCCTCCACCTGTGCACACGCATGCCACTGTGTGGCCAGTTCATAACTATCCACATCCGGCAGACTATCGTCGAGCAACACGATGTCGTAAGGCGTTTCTGCCTGGATTGCGAGAAGAATTGCAGCGGAGGCGGCCTGCCCACAATCTGCCTCGCAAACATCCATCTGCCAATCCCGCAACATATTGACCAGAAAGCCGCGACTGACCGCATGATCCTCCACGACGAGTGCGCGCAAGCCGCTAAAGCCGCCAAAGTCAGATGCCACCCGTTCAGGCGGGGCAATCGCCTCGGTCTGGAATGGCAAGCTGAAGCAGAATGTGCTGCCCTTACCGGGCTCACTCTCTACCCGAATCGTTCCGCCCATAAGGCCAATCAGCCTTGCTGCAATGGTCAAACCCAAGCCAGTTCCCCCATAGTTGCGCGTCGTCGATGTATCGGCCTGCGCGAACGGAGAAAAGATCGCATCCAGCTTTTCAGCGGAAATCCCGATACCACTATCGCGGACAGTGAAGTCCAGAACAAGCCTATCCTCGCCAGAAGCCGCCTGCTTAACCTGCACCACAACCTCGCCGGCAGCGGTGAACTTGATGGCATTCCCCACCAGATTGATCAATATCTGACGCAATCGTCCGGGATCGCCTTTTAAGCCATCTTGAATTTCGGCGCCAATCTCGTAGGCCAGCTCGAGATTTTTGCGGCTTGCATCTAAAGCCATTGCCTTCATGGTGTCGCCAATACATTCGCGCAACAGAAAGGGCGTTACCTCTACCTCCAGGCTACCCGCCTCGATCTTGGAGAAATCCAGAATATCGTTGATGACGGTCAGGAGCGCATCGGCAGAAACTTTTACCAGACTCAGATACTCGCGCTGTTCCGCAGACAACTGCGTCTGCAGCGCCAGGCTCATCATGCCGACGATGCCGTTCATCGGCGTACGGATCTCGTGACTCATGTTGGCCAGAAATTCGGATTTCGCGCGATTGGCCGCTTCCGCGTCGAGACGGGCACTACGCAGCCCCTCCTCGGCGCGCTCACGCCGTTCAATCTCCATGCGCAACTGCTCATTGACGCGAATCAGGCTGGTGGTTCGTTCGCGGATAATGACGTCCATTTCTGCGCTGACCTCGCTGCCCCCGTCGCGCAGACATAGGGCAACCTGCCCGGCCAGGATCGCAATCATTGACTTGAATGCATCCGCCTTCAATGGCTTGGAAAGATAATCGACGACACCCGTACCGCAACCGCGAAATACCGGCCGGACGCCGTTATCCGCCCCCGTCAGAAAGAGAATCGGCACATGGCTGGCGCGCTTTATCTGACGAATCAGGCTCGCCGCCTCAAAGCCATCCATATTCGGCATACCAACGTCCGCCACAATCAGTGAGAAATCCGCCTTCAGAATCTCACGCAACGCAGCAGTTCCTGATGAAACGGAGACCACGCTGTAACCTTTCGCCAACAACAACTCTGTCATAAACGCAAGCTCGCCAGGTTCATCGTCGATCAACAGGATGTTCACGAGTCCGCGCTCCTGCGTACTGTCACGCACGAATCAACCAGGCCCGCATCAAAGACAACAATTGTTCAACATTGATAGGCTTGTCAATGGTGTCCGAAGCACCGATCTCGATGCATGCCTGTCGATCACCCTGCGCATTTCCCTCGCTGACAGATGTCACGGCGATGATCGGTATCGACTTGAATATCGGAGTGCCACGAATGGTGCTGATCAATTCATGGTTGCCCAGTGCCTGCATGCTGCCATTCATAATGACCGCATCCGTATCAACTTGAGCACGCAGCATCTCCTGCCCCGCCAGGCAGCTGTCCGCATGCATGACGATCATGCCTTGTTGTTCGAGGGCACTGGTCATGGCATAGATGTTCAATATGTCATCATCGACAATCAAGACTTTCTTGCCAACCAGTTCCGGCATGCTCCGCCGCCTACCGGAAGAAGCAGAAGCATCGCTCTCCTCAATCAGCACAAGCCCATCATCAGAACGACGACTTCTGGGGCCACGATAGGTCTGTGTCGCCCCACCGAATATCTGCTGTGCCCCACCCATCAGTTCATCCAACACCTGGCGGTCGACATAAGACAACAATTGCGTTCCCGCCGCATAGATCGTCTGTGCGTAATCAATCTGCTTCGGTGAAAGCTTGTTACCGGCATTCTCGGCGAGGAGCTTGGACAGATTCAATATGCAATTCAGCAAGGATCGCGGTTCAGATAACACGTCATCAGTAAGCACCGGCGTACTACCTACCTTAAACAACGACAACGGCCTCACCGCAGGCGTGTTTATCTCTACATCTTCGCCATCCAACGCATCCAGCACCCCTCGCAACACCTCGCGCCGGGGTGCACCGCCAACCAACTGTAGATTTCCAATATTGAACATTTCATGCCCCTTGCTGAACGTCATCAATTAGATGACGAATAGCGCGGGCGAAAAATACTGTGCCATCGGTATTCCGGCTACCGGTTTCCTGTGGCAGGGTGAGTATTGGACCGACCGTACGTCACCGCACATAAATGAAATGCACTCGACTATGTGCGTTGTCCAACCGCACAGTGCATTTCGTGGTGGCACCCTTCAGAACGGTCTGATCAGGAGCCAATACAAATGTGTCGAAGCATGCGTAATCAGCCATGTTGGCTACCCGCAGCATGACGAGCGAACTATGGTTTTTGCTTGTTGGCGTTCTGTTGCTCACCCGTGGCTTGACGGATTCACTGCTCAAGCGTCTGCCGTTTACGCCCGCCATTCTCTATCTGCTGGTAGGACTACTGGTCGGGCCCATGATGCTGAACGTATTTCACTTCAATCCGCTCAAGGAATCGGCTCTACTGGAAGTGCTGGCCGAAGTGGCGGTACTGATTTCGCTGTTTTCTGCGGGCATCAAAATGCCTGTGCCGTTCAGTTTCTTCCGCTGGCGCACCCCCATCCTGCTGGCAACGGTATCGATGACGGTCAGCGTCGGACTGGTTGCGGCCTTTGCCCATTATCTACTCGGCCTGCCTCTGGGGGCTGGCGTCCTGCTGGGGGCAATCCTCGCGCCCACCGATCCGGTGCTGGCAACCGATGTCCAGATTCGGCATCCCGGAGACCCTGACCAGCTCCGCTTCAACCTGACCTGCGAAGCGGGCATGAATGATGGCAGTGCTTTTCCATTTGTGATGCTGGGGCTTGGATTGCTCGGGTTGCACGAGCTTGGAGAATTCGGCCAGCGCTGGGCGTTGGTCGATGTGTTGTGGGCCACGGTGGCAGGCATTGCCATCGGGGTCATATCAGGTGCTGCACTAGGCCATATGGGATGGAAACTGCGTAACGAACCAAACAAGCACACACTGATGGACGATTTCCTTGGCCTTGGTCTGATCGGCGTGGTGTACGGCTTGAGTGTACTGGTACAGGCGTGGGGATTTCTGGCGGTATTTTTTGCGGCCGTTGCACTGCGTCAGACCGAGCTCAAACTCACCGGCGCCGGTCTGGTCATAACGGAAATGCGGCAACCTGACCACATGGGACTGGAGGCCACCCAAAGCGGCCCTGACGTACCCCCGGATACCGAGCCAACGCCGACCGTCAGTGGCGGCTCACTGGTATTCAAGGAACATCTGGAGCGGCTCTCGGAATTGATGCTCGTCCTGCTGATCGGCGGCACGCTATTCCTCGATTCCTGGAGTTGGCGGGCATTGTTCCTGGCGCTGTTTTTATTTATGGTGGCGCGGCCGCTCAGCGTCCTCGCCTGTCTGCCGCTCACGCGCATGTCGTGGCCGATGCGCGGCATGATCGGTTGGTTCGGAGTGCGCGGTATCGGTGCGTTGTACTACCTGATGTATGCCATCCAGCACGGCCTTCCCGAGGATATTGCCGTGGAATTGATCCACCTCACGCTCATCGCAGTCTCGCTTTCCATCCTCGTCCACGGCACCAGCGTCAAGCCGCTGATGAGTCTATTTGGGCGTTATCGCAAGCGTTTTCTTTCTCGATAGCAGTGCCGACTTTTTCGGGTTTCTGCCCTGCACGCGAGGGGCATGGATGGCGTGATGATGCCAGCGGGCAGACGTTGAATAAACCGCTAACCCTTTGCAGACATTCGATTGTCGTAATCCAACGACCTACCCACGTTCGGCAATTTCTATTTGCTCATGCCCAGCACATGACAATAGCGCTTGCGTGAGTATGATGCGATACTGATCCGCTAAGAGCCTGTCGCCACGACACGGCGACGAAAAACAAGGATTGCGGAATGTCCGATTCGGTCACCATTCGAAAGCTCCCCACCCAGATCGAGGGGTTCGACCAGATACTGCAGGGTGGCCTGCCCGCCGGACGCACAACGCTGATCATCGGCGGTCCCGGCTCCGGCAAGAGCCTGTTTGGTCTCGAATTCCTTTACCGCGGCGCGCTCGCGGGCGATGCAGGAATCTTCATCACCTTTGAGGAGCGTGCCAGCGCGCTGCGTGAGAACGCAAGCACCCTCGGCTGGCAACTGGCACCGCTCGAAGCCGATGGCAAGCTATTCCTGTTCGAAGCGCGGCTCGATCCGCGCGCCATTGTCACCGGCGGATTCAGCATCCAGCCCTTTTTTACGATCCTCGTGGCCAAACTCCAGGCACTGGGCGCGACACGCATCGTGATCGATGCGGTGGATGTGCTGCTGCGCTTGATCGGCGACGAGCGGCGCGAACAGGACGAACTGCTGGTGCTGCATCGCTGGCTGGAAGAGCGGTGCGTCACCGCAGTGCTGACCGCCAAGGCGCCGCGCGATCCCCGCCACGCTGCCCGCTACGATTTCCTCGACTACCTGGCCGACTGCGTTATTCACCTCGATAACCGCATGCAGGGACAGTTGGCGACGCGCCGTCTGCGCGTCGTCAAGTATCGCGGCTCTGCTTTCGGCTCCAACGAATACCCTTTCGTCATTGATGCGCCCGGCATTACCCTGCTGCCCATTTCGGACGTCTGCCTGGCGCACCGGGCGCTGGGCGAACGGATGTCGACGGGCCTCGCGGTCCTCGACGAACTCCTCGGCGGTGGCTTGCGGCGCGCATCGAGCATCCTGGTTTCGGGCAGCACCGGCACCGGCAAGACCACGCTGTGCAGCGCCTTGGCAAAGGCCGCCTGTGCGCGCGGCGAAAGCGTTCTGTATTTGAGCTTCGAAGAGTCGGAGAACGCGCTGGTATCGGCCATGCACAGTTCCGGCACCAACCTGACTCCCGACATCGACGCCGGCTGCCTGCATATGCTCACCGCGATGCCAGAGGCCATGGGCGCAGAGCAGCATCTGGTGCGCGCCTTGCGCGCCATCCAGCGCGTCGAGCCGAGTTGTGTCATCCTTGAATCGGCATCCGCCTGCCAACGCATGGGCAGCGAACAGGCCGCCTTCGAATATCTGATGCGCCTGATCAATATTTGCAAGGAACGCGGTATTACCCTCATCGTCACCAATCAGACCGCCGGCTTCATGAATCTGGATGAGATCAGCGGAATCGGCATCTCGTCCCTGATCGATACGGTCATCGTCCTGAGGCTGATCGAGGAAGCCGGTGCATTGCGGCGCAAGCTGCTGGTGATGAAGTCGCGCGGCACCCAGCATTCGAATCGTTATCACGACTTTCTCATCACCGACCGCGGGATTGAAATCGTGCGCGGGGAGACCTGACATGGACACCGGCGACTACTGCTTCCGCTTGTTCATTGCCGGCGACGAGCCAAATTCGCGTCTGGCAGAGGAGAACCTGCGCGCCCTTTGCCTGAAATACCTGGCGGGGCGGCACCACATCGAGGTCATCGACGTCATCGAGAATTTCGAGGCGGCGCTCGCGCTGCAGATTCTGGTAGCCCCGGCGGTCGTGATGGACTCGCCGCGTCGCGTGACGCTGTTTGGTGCGCTGACCGACGAGGCAACCGTCATGGCCGCACTCGGCCTGAAGGGAGCACAGCATCAAAGCTAAAACACAACCGGATGACTTGATCGCCCGCCTCGAAAGAGCCGAAGCCATCCTTAGAGTTTTAGGTCTGCAGGAGGTCGATGCCATACTGAGCAGCGACGGCGTGGCGGTTATCCGCAAACAGATTGTCATTGCCCAGGAACAGCGCGACGCGGATGCGTTGCGCATCAGCGAGGCACGTTTCCGAACGATGGCCGACGCGGTGCCCATCATGATCTGGCTGGTCGGCACTGACAAACTTAGCCATTGGTTTAACCAGCGCTGGCTGCGCTTTACCGGCCGCAGGCTGGAGCAGGAGATTGGCAATGGCTGGACCCAGGGGATACATGCGGACGACCGCGCGCACTGTTTAGCCGTATACAGCGACTGCTTTGATCGGCGCGAAGAATTCGAAGTGGAATACCGCCTGCGCAATGCCGCAGGCGAGTTTCGCTGGCTTCTGGATCGCGGTGTGCCCGAATACGGTCCTGACGGACGCTTCCTCGGATACATCGGCTCCTGCCTCGACATTGCGGCGCTCAAGCAAACGCAGGTAGCGCTACAACAGGCCAAGGAAGACGCCGAGACGGCGGCAAGGGCAAAATCGGCCTTCCTCGCCAACATGAGCCACGAGATTCGCACCCCGCTGCACGCAGTCATCGGCTTGGGCCACCTGCTGCGCCGTGACATTACCCAACCCGACCAAATGCAGAAGCTGGAGCAACTTTGCGCCAGCTCTGACCATCTGCTCGCGCTGATCAACGACATTCTCGATTTTTCCAAGATTGAAGCCGAGGAGGTTGCGCTTTACCAAACCGACTTCACCATTGACAGCCTGGTGGCCCGGGTGCTGCGCTTGGTGGAGGGCAGTGCGCAGGCGAAGGGACTAACGCTAACGACCGACATGCCGGCGTCCCTGGGCTGCATGCGACTGACGGGCGACGCCTTGCGTTTGGCGCAAGTCCTCATCAATCTCTGTGGCAATGCCGTCAAGTTCACTGAGCGCGGCGGAGTACGCCTGAAAATCACTTGTCTGGACGAGGAAGCTGATCGCATAACGCTGAGCTTTGCAGTAGCCGATAGCGGCTGTGGCATTGCCTCGACTCAGCAAGAGAAGCTTTTCCAGCCCTTCGCGCAGGGCGACGATTCAATGACGAAGGAATACGCCGGCACCGGCTTGGGACTGGCGATCAGCCAACGTCTGATAAAGCTGATGGGCAGCACGATCCAAATCGAAAGCCAGATCGGAGCCGGCAGCACCTTCAGTTTTGACGTGGTCCTGTCGCGTGCGGTTTCCGCTGTGGAGCACGCCCCCGTTACAGTAGCTACTGCCTTCTACGGCAACCGCGTCTTGTTCGCTGATGACAATGAACAGAGCCAGGAAATCCTTCTGGAAATGCTCGAGGACCTCGGTTGCGCCACCGACGTGGCCTCGGATGGGGCCGAGGCGGTCGATCTCGCTAGAGCGAGACCCTATGACCTGATCCTGATGGACATGCGGATGCCGAAGATGGACGGTCTCGCCGCGACCCGTGCCATTCGCGCGCTGCCCGCGTACCACAACACGCCAATCATTGCGCTGACGGCCAACGCTTATGCCGAAGACCGCCAGCGCTGCCTGGATGCGGGGATGAACGATCACCAAAGCAAGCCCGTGACGCCAACCGCCCTTGCCGAAACCCTCGGCAGGTGGCTATCTGCCGTGCCTGTAACGAGCATTGAAACGCCGCTGTGTGACAATCAACTCAGCCGTGCCTTGTTACAAATTGCGGGGCTGCAGATCCCGTCTGCGTGGCTGAGTTCGGCGGAACAGCTGGTCGCCTATCGCACTCACCTGGAGCGCTTTCTCAAGACGAATAGCCAGGACATGGCGCAGTTACACCTACAGCTTGCTGCGGGCGAGTTTGACGCCGCGCGTGAACTTGCCCATGACCAGAAGGGCATTGCCGGCCTGCTCGGCGCACGGCAGATCGCCTCACTGGCGAGCGAGATTGAGCAGGGGCTGCGTTCGGCCGTACCCCCATCCCTCATCGTGCAACTGGCCCACGAATGCGATGCCCAGCGCGCGAGTTTAGCCAAGGCACTGGAAGAAGGTTTAACGCAGGGCACTCAACCTGCAATGTAGCGTTCGAGCTGTTCGATCTTGAAAGCTTGCTCGGCGATAGTTTCCTTAACCATGTCGCCAAGGGAAACTAGCGACAAAACCCTTTGTTGTGCATCAAGGACCGGCATGTGGCGAATACGTTTATCCGTCATCAGTGCCATGACCTGCTCAACGGTATGTTCAGGCGAGACATAAAAGACCTTTTCGGTCATAACCTCCGCGACTTTCGTGTCGGTGGAGTTCTTACCAAAAAGGACAACCTTACGGGCATAGTCGCGCTCGCTGAATATTCCAGCAAGTTTGTCGCCATCCATTACGACCACGGCACCGATGCCTTTTTCCGCCATAAGCTTGAGTGCGGCAAGTACGGTATCACCGGGTGCAATGCCAATGGGTGTGCGGGGGGATGTTTCGATCAGTTGCTTGATGGTTTTCATGTTTTCTCCACGGTGACATTAACTCGCAAAGCAATAGCGTTTCCGTATCGCCTCTTTGCGGTCATCATATCAAACGAACAAGTCAGCTCCATAAACGAAGGGCAGCCGCAGGCCTGTCCGTAGCCGCCGGCGAGCGAGTTGGGCTCGTAAGCGACCTTGCCACGGGGAATGGCCTGACGATGCAACCCGTCGCGCTGGTTGTTGTGGACCGGCGCCAGCGGTGCGTTGATCGGGATCTCGTGGAAGTTCACACCGCCCAACCGGGTGATCTGGGCGTCGGTATAGGAATGAATGCGGCCCGCCAGCAAGGGATCGTTGCTGAAGTCGATGCCCGGCACCACATGCGCGGCACAGAAGGCGACCTGCTCGGTTTCGGCGAAGAAATTGTCAGGGTTGCGGTTGAGCACCATGCGCCCGACCGGCGTCACCGGCACCAGTTCCTGGGGAATCAGTTTGGTGGCGTCGAGCACATCAAAGCTGAAGCCTTCGGCCTGGTCTTCGGTAAAGATCTGCAGGCCGAGCTCCCATTCCGGATATTCGCCGGCTTCGATGGCGTCCCAGAGATCACGGCGATGGAAGTCGGCATCGGCGCCAGCGATCTTGACCGCCTCATCCCAGACCAGCGAATGGATGCCGAGTTTGGGCTTCCAGTGGAACTTGACGAAGTGTGCCTCGCCCGCTGCATTGACCAGGCGGAAGGTGTGCACGCCGAAGCCCTGAATCATCCGCAGGCTGCGCGGTATGCCACGGTCAGACATCACCCACATCAGCGTGTGGGGGTCTCAGGGCTAAGCGAGGCAAAGTCCCAGAAGGTGTCATGGGCCGACGCCGCTTGCGGCATAAGCGATTTGCACGATATGCACTCAGGAATGTCGATTCTGTGCGGTGACCCACATAGATAACGAAGTAATCGTCCGCTTTGTCATCGATGCCAGCGCAGTGCGCGTCAGCGCACAGAGACTTGCCGCGCCCGCGTGCAAGCTCGTTCCCTCTGGTAAAGGCCAAGTGCAGCAGCACTGCCAATGCCGTACCCGAGTCATCCTGAACCCAGGCTGATTTTTTCAACCCATTGAATGAGGTTAATCGAATGAAAAAACGAATGTTCCTCGCTGCCTGCCTGATCTTGACCCCCTATCTGGCAAGCGCAGCATCCGAGCGCGCAGTAACCGAACCCACAGCAACCGAAAAGCCCATGGTGCGTGACGGAGACGCCAGCAATACCGGCATCAACAAACGTGACCGGGATGACAAAACCCTGACCCCAATGGATCAGATGAATAACCCGTCTGATTTGAAGATCACCCAGGAGATTCGCCAGGCCCTGATGAAAGGCGAATATTCCATGGATGCACAAAACATCAAGGTGATTACCCGCAATGGCACGGTGACCTTGCGCGGTCCGGTCAAGACCGCTGCCGAATTGGAAAGAATCAACGCCCTGGTTAAAGCCATGCCGGGCATCAATAGCATCGACAATCAATTGCAAGTCAAATAATTTGTAAAGGAAACCATCATGTCAAAAACCGTTATCTGTCTCGCCAATACCAAAACTCAAACTGAAACCATCGTTCAACGTTTGAATGAAGGGGGCATTCCTACCAGCGACGTGTCCGTGCTACTTCCGGACACCAGCGGTAGTCGTGATTTTGCGCACGAGCACAACACCAAAGCGCCGGAAGGCACCGCCATCGGCGCCAGCGCAGGGGGGGTCACGGGTGGCGTGCTGGGTCTTCTGGCCGGCATCGGCGCACTGGCGATTCCGGGCGTGGGCCCCTTCATTGCGGCCGGTCCGATCATGGCGGCCCTCAGTGGCGCGGCCGTGGGTGCAACCCTCGGTGGCATCGCCGGCGCCCTGATCGGCATGGGGATTCCTGAATTTGAAGCCAAGCAATACGAGGCCAAGATCAAGGAAGGCAACATCCTCATCTCGGTGCATACCCGTGATGGTGATGTGGTCGACCGGGTCAAAGACATCATGAAAAATGCCGGGGCAACAGACATCAGCAGCACCGGTGAAGCCAGCCTGAGCAAAGACGAGCGCATGTCCGCAGAGGTCGTCTAACGTTTAAGAGCGCAATGCGGCGGGCGGCGGCATCACTGCTGCCCGTTGCCCAAGATCCACAGCACTGGCGCGACACCCACTTCAGGGCCGAGGGGCCCGTCGTGGCGCAAATGCAGGCGGTATTTCTCGACAACTGGATCAAGGCCACCGGCGGCAGCGAGAGCATGCATCTGATGTACCTGCTGGCGATTACCTCGGCGCAACATTCGATTCACTTGTCGAGTGCCTATTTCGTCCCCGACAAGCTGATGGTGTCGGTCGGTTCCACCAATTTTGACACCTGCTCCTTTCGCCTCAACGACGAAGCCAACCTGAACATATACGCGGCCGATTTTGCGCGCCAGCAAGTCGACGTGTTCAATGCCGAACTGGCGCGCTCACGCCGGGTCAGCCTGCAAGAGTGGCAGCAGCGACAGCTTGCCGAAAAGTTTCTGGAGCATGCCGCGTCGCTCATCGGCGCGCAGTTGTAGATTCCGTCACAAGCGTTTGCTGACAGGACTGCGCCAAGCTATACTTGTACAACTTAAAGGACAAGTAACCATGCGCGTCGTCACATTTTCAGAAGCTCGCAACAACCTCAAGCAGGTCATCGACCAGGTAGTTGATGACGTGGATGTGGCCGTGATCTCCCGGCGCGATGCGCCGGACGCGGTCGTTATGTCGCTAGAGACGTTCAATAGCTGGATGGAAACCGTTCATTTGCTGAAGACGCCAGCCAATGCGGCCCACCTGACCAAGTCCATTGGCCAGTTACGTGATGGAAAAACCAAAGCCCGTCCACTGGCCGATGCCTAGCCGGCTGGTCTGGACCACCGCTGCGTGGTCAGATTACGTGTATTGGCAGGGGCAGGATCGCAAGACACTGAAGCGAATCAACGGCCTGATCACCGACACCATGCGCCATCCCTTCGAGGGCATCGGCAAGCCAGAGCCGCTACGCGAGAACCTGTCGGGTTTCTGGTCGCGGCGCATTGATGATGTAAACAGGTTGGTCTATGCAGTCGATGGTGATGACCTGGCGATTGTCTCGTGCCGTTATCACTACGAGTAGCCGTCTCGCCAGCGCCGACTTTTACCGATTCTTCGCCATCGCATCAGCCAGATCATGGTTTGCATCGCGATGGCGAATTTCATCCCCCCGTATCGCGATAATCACCTCACGCAATCTGGCATCGGCATCGAGATGCCAGTATTCAATGGCAATTAGGGGCGCCGGGGCATTGTCATACGTCCCATTGTCCACGCCGGCCAGATACTCCGTATAGCTGCGAACGGCTTCTTCTTCCAGGTAGCCGACCACGCGGTGTGCCGCACCCGGAAATGCGACGTAGTACAGAAAGTACAGGTTGTAGAAAATACCTTGTGCGAGCAATACCAGCAGGCGTTCCAACCGTGATGGTTGAACGATCTGCACGAAAGTCATCAGGTGCATGCGCTCGTTCTCCGCCTCTTCCAGCAGCAGAGAAATCCGGCCATGGTCGCCTTCCATCCGGCGCAGAGAACGCAGATGTTGCAGCGTCCCGCCGACCATGCCGGGCACAGCGGCGACCGTTTCCAGTACCACCGCACGATGGCCGTACCGATGCGCGAAAAACATGTCGGCAAAGAACCGAAGAAATCGGACGAACATATACGCCACCTGGTCCGAACGATCTCGCGGGACGTAGTGGCTACTGAGCGGCGGCATATCAGACATGCACACAAGCTAGTCCTGTCGGCCGTATGCGTCTGTTTGATAACGCACGATGGGCTGCGTTGTTCGCCGCCGAACAGACAGCGGGATACCCATCGCTCAACATGAGCCGAATGCCCCAATCGTTGTCCAAGGAGACACTCCATGCAACCCCTCATCAAACTACTTGGCGCGATTGCCTTCCTGATTGCGTCCGGATCGGTGCTTGCCCTTGAACGCAGTCCCTTCTCCCTCATCGCGGTGGCAGAACCGGCCGACTGGATGCTCTTGTGTGGTCTCGTCACCCTGGCTTCAATCGCCCGTCGCAGACGCATCCTGACGCAGATGAACCTGGGGCCATCTGATCTCGCCAACCAGCCACATAGTCCAAATGGCACAGAAGCCGTACACAAGTGACATGACGCGGTAACCGTAGCTTGTGCCTCTAGTTCAGATCACCATCAAGGAGGCCACACCATGTACCGCATTCATCATCGCTTTTCATTCTGGCTGCTGATCGCACTGGCAACCGTTCTGCAATTCGGGACTGCACATGCCGCATCCGGCGATGTCCTCGGCCCGGGCGACAGCGTACGCGTCACCGTTTTCCAGAACCCCGACCTGACGACCGAAACACGCATTTCCACGCAAGGCACGATCCTCATGCCACTGGTTGGCCAGGTTGAACTACGCGGCCTCGCGCCGAACGATGCAGCGGGCCGGATTGCTGATCGACTAAAGGAAGGCCAGTTTCTGGTCGATCCCCAGGTCAGCCTGATCGTCCTTCAGGTGCGCAGCCGACAAGTCTCGGTATTGGGTCAAGTGACACGGCCCGGGCGCTACGTGCTCGACGACAGCAGCATGCGCCTGGTGGATGTTCTGGCACTGGCAGGAGGCATCACGCCTGCCGGGGATGACACCGTCACGGTGATGACCACTCAGGACGGAAAACCTAAAAAGCTGAACATCGACATCAACGGGATGTATCGCAACGCCGACACCTCAGCCAATGTCGAACTGGCCAACGACGACACCATCTTTGTGCCGCGAGCACCCGTGTTCTACATCTACGGCGAAGTCCAGAAAGCCGGCGCCTACCGTCTGGACAAGGACATCAGTGTGGTACAAGCACTCGCACTCGGCGGTGGCGTGACTTTGCGCGGGACCGAGCGTGGCATGCGGGTGCACCGTCGCAGCACGGATGGCAGCCTGAACAAAATTGAGGTGCGCCCGGCAGACATCGTGAAACCCGATGATGTGATCTACGTCCAGGAAAGTCTGTTCTAGCCGTCGAACGCAGTCGCCACGAGGAATCTGCCATGAACTTCAAACTGATTTTGTCAGCGTTGCAGGCACGTTACCGCCTCTTCTTCCTGATTCTCCTGATCACCGTCAGCACCACGCTGGTTGTCAGTCTGGCGATGCCCAAGACTTATGTTGCTCAGGTATCCCTGCTGCTCGACGGCAAGGATGAACAGTCGATGCGCAGCACCAATGCCCCCCTGGATCGGGAACGGGCCGGTTACATGCAGACCCAGGTGGATATCCTGACCTCGCCGAAAGTCGCCCGTCGGGTGATTGCCGATCTGAACCTGGCCACGAACCCGGATGTCATCGAAAGCTTCGAGTCGTCCGGCGCTATCGGGGCACTGGAGAACTGGCTCGCGGAAGGTCTCGCCAAGCAGATCAAGGTCGAGACTTCGCAGAGCAGTCTTGTCCAACTGTCATTCGCCTCATCCGATCCTGAATACTCGGCCAAAGTCGCCAACGCCTACGCCAAGGCCTATGTGGATACCGTACTTGAGTTGCGCGTCGAACCGACACGCCAGACCTCGATCTGGTTTGATGAACAACTGAAAGGGCTGCGCGACAACATGGCACAGGCCGAGCAGCGCCTGACCGACTTCCAGCAGGAACATGGCATTGTTGCCAAGGAAGAGCACCTCGATATCGACAACATTCAACTCACCAGCCTCGCCGGGCAACTGGCCAGCCCAGGTAATGGCTTCGCTGCGGATCGCCAATCAGGCCCAGACTCGAATGTCGTCGTCCAGCGCCTGAAGACCGACCTGCTGCGCTCCGAATCCAAGTTGCAGGAGGCCTCGGTGAATTTCGGCAGCAAGCACCCGCAGTATCAGCGACAGATGGCCGAGGTGCTCGGTCTGCGCCAGCAGGTCGCCGAGGAAACCGGCAATGCCATTGCCGTTGCCGCATCGGCCGCCGAACGCAGTCGCCAGAGCAGAAACCGGCTGCTCGGTGAAATAGCCGCACAACGTGATCGCGTGCTGGGTCTCAAGCAGGCACGCAACCAGTTGGTGATGCTCAACCACGACGTCGATATCGCCCAGCGCACCTACGATACCGCCATGCAGCGCTTCATGGCGAGCAAAATCGAAAGCCGCGCACTGCAGACCAACGTCAGTGTTCTGGATCAGGCACTTGCCCCCTCCATCCCGGCACGCCCGAAGATCGGTCTCAATATTGCCCTATCCCTGTTCATCGGCACCCTGCTGGGCCTTGCGATTGTCAGCCTGATCGAACTGCTGGATCAGCGTGTGCGCCTCCTGGATGACCTGAGCGAAGACCTGCAGGTTCCTCTGCTGGCCGTCCTCAGCAACGAAACTCCGACGAACGGCTGGTTGCCCGCTTTACCCGCCCCGCGACATGCCTTGCCTGCCCCAGGATAAATGACCATGAATGCTACCGACCCCATCATGTATATCGAGGGCCAGCAACGCCGCGTTACGGCAAACACCACAAGTCTCGGCGCGATCCTCGTCGCGGCAGGCAAGCTCAGCGCAAGCGATGCCGATCGCATCATGGAACTGCAGAAGCGCGAAGGCTGGCGCTTCGGCGAAGCCGCCCTGCGCCTTTCCCTGATCAGCGATCGCGATCTGGTGCAGGCCCTGCACAAGCAGTACGACTTGCCGGTGCTGTATCCGGGCAGTGGCAACAACTTCAGCGATGAACTGGTCGCCGCCTACCAGCCCTATCATCGGCGTACGGAAGAGTTGCGGGCCTTGCGTACGCAACTCATGGTGCGCTGGCTGAAACCACCGGCAGAGACGCAGCAGGTGCTAGCCGTCGTCAGCCCGGGGACTGGTGAAGGTCGCAGCTACGTCGCCGCCAACCTGGCGGTGCTGTTTTCGCAGCTCGGCGGCCGCACCCTTCTGATCGACGCCGACCTGCGCAATCCACGTCAGCACCTGATCTTCGACGTTCCCGACCGGATTGGCCTCTCGGCCGTCCTGTCCGGTCGCGCGGAACCGGATGTCGCCGTCGCGGTGCCCGGCTTTCGCAATCTCGTCCTGCTGCCGGCAGGCGCCACGCCGCCCAACCCACTGGAGCTGCTCTCGCGTCCGTTGCTGCCAGCCCTGCTGAAGGAGTATGTCGCTGACTTTGACGTCATCCTCGTTGATACCCCGCCGGCACTGCCCTATTCCGATGCGCAAACCATCAGCTTCCATGCCGGCAGCGCCATCGTGTTGATCCGTCAGAACCACACACGCATTGACGACACCAGCAAGATCGTCCGCACGCTGGGCGATGGTGGCACCAAGGTCATCGGCACCGTGATGAACAGCTTCTAGGCTGCAAGCACCAGACACAGATTGACAAGGGAATCCCCATGCTCGGTACACGCCTCGATTACTTCATTTTGCGCAGCATTGCCCACCGCCAGAATCTGGCCAGCGAACAGCAACTGGATGATGCCTTCAAGCAGGTTTCGAATGCCACATTTGAAGCCCAGATGCCGAAGTTTCGCAAACTGATTGAGCGCTTCGACGGTCATCTGCCGCTCGACCCGAAGTTGCGCTATCTCGATCTGGGCTGTGGCACCGGCGAACTGACCATGGCCTTCGCCAAGCTCGGCGCCGGCGGGATCACTGGTGTCGATATTTTGCCGCGCAGTATCGAGCGGGCACGCAAACTGGCCAGTGAAGTCGGCGTGTCCGATCAGGTCAATTTTATTTGCCAGGATGTGCACGCATGGTTTCCTGCGGCAGAAGAACGCTACGACGTCGTGCTGTCGTTCGATGCCCTTGAGCATATCGAGCAGCCCCGCCAGTTCCTGCGCAAGATGGCCGATCTCGTCACCCCAAACGGCATCGCTGTACTGGCCTTTGGCCCACTGTTCCACTCACCCTTTGGCGATCACATGTGGGATTTCTTTCGCGTGCAAATTCCCTGGCGCGGCATCCTCTTTCCGGAACAGGCTCTGCTGCGCGTCCGGCGTGAATATTTCCGCCCGACCGATCCTGCCCGCCGCTACCGCGACATCGCTGGCGGGCTCAACCAGATGCGCTATTCAGATTTTCTGCGCAGTGTGCAGGCCAGCGGCTGGGAATTTGACTTCCTGGCCGTCAACACCTTCCTCAAACGCTGGCCGCTCCTGCGAACGCTGTCCGACTGGCTGATGCGCATTCCCGGCCTGCAGGATTATTTCGCGCACAACGTCTATGCCGTTCTGCGCCGTCCAACAGGCTCGGCGCAACCCTGATGGAATCCGTTCATCGCTATGGCGCCAGGGAGCGCAACCTCGCCCTCCCGCTCGTCCTCCCTCTGATTGCGGCCGTTCTGTTTGGCAGCCTGATCGTCTTCGCCGAGGTCAATGCCGCCGCCGTCAGCATCGCCTTGCTGGCCTGCATTTTCATCATGCTCGATTTTCGTTTCGGCGTGGTCTGCCTGATCGTCTTCATGCCGCTGTCGGCCAGTTCGATGCTGCCGCACAACATCGGCGGCATCACCGGGCTCAATCCGCTCAATCTGCTGCTCGTCGGCACACTGGTCTCATGGGCCTTGCAGCGCCTGCCCCGTGGAACCGCCCCCACCCCAGCGCCACCCCAGTCATTGCTCTGGCTTTATGTCTTGCCCTTCCTCGTGGCCAGTGTGCTCGGTTTTCAACATCTGGGGGATATTGCCGCCCGACTATTAGTCCAGGCCCCCATCAGCTTCAGCAGCCCTACCAACTATGTGCTCAGCATCATGATCAAGCCGCTGTTCATGGTGCTCTTTGCATTGCTGGTCGCTGCGGCGGCTGCCCGCTCACGGCAACCTGAAAAGTGGATCATCCCGATGCTTGTGTCGGTCTGGGCCATGTGTCTGATGACCATTGGCTTTGCCGCAGTATCTGGGGCCAGTCTGACTGACCTGTCCAGTAGCGAATCGCGCAGACTGCTTTCCCCCCTCGGCCTCCATGCCAACGACCTGGGGCGGCTGTTTGCGATTGTCTACGCCTTGATGCTGTACACCTTTGCCGCGACGCAGGATACCCGCCTGCGTATGGCCCTGATCGCTTCCATGGGGCTGGTGGTGGTTGCACTGACCCTGACATTTTCACGCGGTGCCTTCTTCGGTTTCGCCGTCGTCAATCTGCTGTTCCTGCTGTCGCGCCGTACTCCGTCAGCCTTCCTGTTGTCCGGCCTCGTGCTGCTGGCGTTCATCCTGATGCTCCCGGCAGCCGTCTTCGAACGTATCGGCACCGGCTGGGGAAGCGGACTGAATGCCATCAGCAGCGGGCGGATCGAGGAAATCTGGCTGCCCTTGTTGCCGGAAGTGCTGCGCCATCCGATTTTCGGCAACGGACTGGGCGCCATTGCCTGGTCGGCGCCGATGCATGCCGGCACCATGCAGGCAGTGAGCCACGCCCACAACGCCTACCTCAACGCCGCACTGGACATGGGCCTGCTCGGTCTGATCCTGCTGTGCGCCTACTTCCTGCACGTTTGGCGAGGGTTTCGTCGCCTCAGCATCGATCCGGCCATCACGCCCACACTGCGCGGTTTCTATGCCGGTGCGGCGGCCGGGCTGGTGAGTTTTCTGCTCGCCGGCTTCTTTGGCAGCAGTCTGACCCCGCGCCCGGAACAGTTCTTCCTGTGGCTTGCCATCGGCATGATGTACGGCCAGCGCCTTACCTCCAGGACCACCAAGGAGCCTGCCCCATGCTGATCGCCGCCCCACTAACGACGGGCGCCGGGATGAGTGCCTACGCTGCGATTGCCTCCCATATCGATTCAATTCAACCGGCCGAGATGAGCGCCGCCTTTCTGCCAGGCGCCACGCGCCGTCCCCATATTTGTTTTGTCGCACCGGAAGTCTGGCCGGTGCTGTCACGCAGTAGCAATATCGAGGTGGTGGGCGGCGCCGAAGTGCAACAGAGCATCCTCGCCCGTCTGCTGGCCCGTGCCGGCTACCGTGTGTCGATGATCTGCTTCGACTATGGTCAGCCGAAGCGGGTCACGCTCGACGGCATCTCGGTCCTGCGCTGTCACGCCCGCGATGCCGGCCTGCCGGTCTGGCGCTTCTTTCACCCGCGCTTGACCGGCATCTGGCACGCCATGTGCGAAGTCAATGCCGACATTTACTACCAGCGCTCGGCTGGCATGCTCACGTCCATCGTCGCGGCCTTCTGCCATCGCCACGGCAAGCGCTCGATCTACGCCGGCGCCTCCGACAGCGATTTCGCGCCGGGACGGCAGATGATCCGCTACCGGCGCGACCGCTGGCTGTTCGAACGCGGACTGGCCGCCGTCGACACCATCATCGTCCAGAACGAAATCCAGCAGCGCGACTGTCTCGCACGCTACCAGCGCGCCGCTACCATCATTCCCAGCTGTTACGAACTGCCCGCCAACAGCCGCCCCGGCGCAGGCGAGTATGTACTCTGGGTCGCCACCCTGCGTCCCGGCAAGCGCCCCGAAATGTTTCTCGAACTGGCCCGGCGCCTGCCGCATCGGCGCTTTGTCCTGGCCGGTGGTGCGGCGGGCAATGATCCCGGTGGTCAGGCGTATTTCGACGCCATCCGCAGCGCCGCCAGCGGGTTGCCGAATGTGGAATTCACCGGCTTCATCCCGCTGGCGCAGATTGAACCCCGCTTCGACCGGGCACGCGTGGTCGTCAACACCTCCACCTTTGAAGGCATGCCGAACGTCTTTCTGCAGGCATGGGCGCGTGGCATCCCCACCGTGGCGCTGATTGATGTCGGCGCACGGTGGCAAGGCAAACCGCTGTACTGCGTCGCCGCAGATCTGGACATGGCCGCAACGGAAATCGAACGCCTGTTTGACGATGATCTCTACCGCGCGCGCGCCGCCTCGCGCTGTCGCGACTACTTTGCCGCCACCCATGCAAGCGAAGCCGTGTTGGCACGTTACAAGCGCATCCTCGACGCCTCAGCGACAGGGCCAGCAACATGACTGGCAGCCAATCCGGCGCCACGCGGTTTGCCGCCCTCAAGCGGCGCGCCTTCTCGCTCGGCGCAGCACATGCCTTCGACTACGCCATGCATTTCCTCCTGCCCGTCGTTCTGGTGCGCTACATGGCACCCGAAGCCTTTGGTCAGTATCGCCTGCTCTGGCTGGCCATCATGACGGTCATGTTGCTGGTGCCCTTGAACATGCCCCAGACGCTCTACTATTTTCTGCCGCGCTCGAATGCGCCGACAAAGCAGCTCCATGTGCATATGACGCTCCTGTATCTGTGCGTTGCAGGCCTGATCGGCGGGCTGATCGTCAGTCCCTGGAATCCCCTGCTGCCCACCAGCATGCAGTCGCTGGCCGAATACGGTGTGCTGATACCAGCACTCGTGGTTCTGTTCGCCACCTCCTCTCTGCTCGATCTACTACCGACGGTCGAAGAACGCGTCCATTTTCAGGCCGCCATCACGGTTACCCTGTCGCTGCTCAGGACCTTCACCCTCGGCTGGGCCGCCTGGCAGACCGGCGATGTGCAGGTGCTGGTCTGGCTGCTGCTGGCACTGATGCTGTTCAAGCTGCTACTGCTGCTGGCCTACATTGCCCGCCGCCATGGCCTGGGGGGCGCCTGGTTTAATCGCCCTGCGTTTGTCGGCCAGTTCAACCATGCTGCGCCGTTGGGTGTCTCCAGTGCACTTTACGGGTTGCGCGCCCAGGCCGATCAGTGGGTCGTGGCCAGCCTTTACCCACTGGCCAACTTCGCTGTTTTCTCGGTCGCGACAGTCCTCGGGCCGATGGTCAATCTGTTCCGCCAGTCGATCAACCATGTCTTCCTGCCGAGCATGAGTCGCCTGCATGCCAGCGGCAATCTGGCCGGCATGATCGAACTCAACAATCGCGCCAACGTTATGGTCGCGACACTGGTCTATCCCCTACTCAGCTACGCCTTCATCTTCGCCGAAGAAATCGTCACCCTCATCTACACCCAGGCATACGCTGGTGCCGCGCCGGTGATGCGGGTTTACATCGTCGGCCTGCTGATTTTTGTCATCGAACTGACCAGCATCATGATGCTGATGAAGGATGGTTTCTTTGCCTTGCGCCTGAACATCGTCGTTCTGGTGGCCTCGGTCAGCCTGAGCTGGTTGGGCGCCCATCAGTGGGGCATGGCCGGTGCCGCCATTGGCAGCACCATCGCCATTTATGCCGACCGCTACGCCACGCTGCGCCGCATCGCCACCCGCACCGGCATACCCCTGGGAGCTTTGCAGGACTGGGGCGCGCTGGCATGGCTGATGATGATTGCCGCATTGGCCGGGGGCATTGCCTGGCTGGTGGTGAGCGGGCCTAACCCGGTGGCGAATACGGTCGAACGATTAGTGGGCGGCGCCGTCATTCTGACCACGGTCTATGGCGTGTTGTGGGGCATCTCAGCCCATGCACGGCAACAACGTCTGCTCGCCAGCGATCACCACATCAACCACTGAACCGATACAGGAAAAACAACATGCTGCGCATCATGTTCGTCACAGGATCGCTGACTCATGGCGGCGCCGAACGCCACTCGATTACCCTGATGAACCAATTGGCCCGGCGTGGTCATGAATGCCACGCCGTGTACCTCAAGCAGGACGATAGCCAGCGCGACCGGGTCGAGCTACTCGACAAAGGTTCGCTGTACGGGCTGGCCGCCAACGGCTACCTGGATCGTCGTGCCCTGACTGACTTTGCGGCCCATCTGACGCGCGTCAGCCCCGATGTCATCGTTGCCGCCAATGCCCACGCGCTGCTGGTTGCCTCGCTGGCCCGCATACGCTCAGGCCTGCATATTCCGTTGCTGGTCACCTATCACTCGACGCGCCTGCTCGGGATGAAGGAGCAACTCAAGATGCTGGTCGAACGCTTCTTCTTCATGGCGGCCGACTGCCTGGTCTTCGTCTGCGAAAACCAGCGCCGTCACTGGCGCAAGCGGCTGGTGTTCGCCCGGCGCACGGAAGTCATCCATAACGGGGTTGATCCATGCCGGATCACCAGCGCCGACTTTTCGGGCGCCGAATGGGTCATTCGGCGGCAGTGGCAAATCGCACCGACCGACTACGTGATTGGCATGATCGCCGTCCTGCGTCCGGAAAAGAATCATCTGCAACTCCTCGACGCCATTGTTGCCCTGCGTCAGCAAGGCATTCCCGCCCGCGCCCTGCTGGTCGGCGATGGCCCAATGCGCACGGCGATCGAGCAGCGCGCCGAGCAACTCGGCATTACCCATCTGGTCAGCATCACCGGGCTGCAGGAAGACGTGCGTCCCTACATCACGGCCTGCCATGTCATCACCCTCTGCAGCATCACGGAAACCTTTTCGCTGGCCGCCATCGAGGCAATGGCGATGCGTCGGCCGGTGGTGCACTCCGAAGTGGGTGGTGCCGCCGAAATGATCGTGCCTGATCACAACGGCTTGCTGTTTCCGGTTGGCGACACCGCCGCCTTGGTCAAGGCACTGGCCACACTGGCCAATCCCGCCGAGGCCAAGCGCATGGGGGACAACGCCCGCGCCATGGTGGAACAGCACTTCACCGAGGAAATCATGATCAATCGCTACGAAGAAACGCTGCACTCACTCGTACGCGGTGCCTCCCACAAGAAAACCGTAACCCGCCAGGCCGCTGGTCTGGCAAGCATCAAGATCAACCATCCATCAAGGAGCGAAAGCCATGAATCACTATGAAGAAGTACAGGAACAAATTCGCAGCAAACAAAGAACATGGCTGGTCACTGGGGCCGCCGGCTTCATTGGCTCACACCTGACCGAAACCCTGTTGAAACTGGACCAGAAGGTTATCGGCCTGGACAATTTTTCCACCGGCAAGCGTGAAAACATCGCTCATGTAATGAAGTCCGCCGGTACCAAGCGGCGCAAGCATCTGAGCTTCATCGAGGGTGACATTCGCAATTACGCAACCTGTCGCGGCGCCTGCCGCAATGTCGATTTTGTGTTGCACGAGGCCGCCATCGGCAGCGTCCCGCGCTCAATCGACAATCCCCTCGAAACCAACGGCGTCAATATCGACGGCTTCGTCAACATACTGACCGCCGCCCGCGACACCGGCGTCTCGCGTTTCGTCTATGCCGCCTCCAGCTCGACCTACGGCGATGGCAAGCGCATCCCGATGATCGAAACGGAAATCGGCAAACCACTCTCGCCCTACGCGGTGACCAAGTATGTCGACGAACTCTATGCCGATGTGTACGCACGCTGCTATGGCACCGAGACCATCGGCCTGCGCTATTTCAATGTCTTCGGGCCGCGTCAGGACCCAGACGGCGACTACGCTGCGGTGATCCCCAAGTGGATCGATGCGCTGCTGCACAACGATCCGGTGTACATCAACGGCAATGGCAGCACCGCCCGCGATTTCTGTTACGTGCAGAACGTGGTACAGGCCAACCTGCTGGCGGCCATGACCACAGACCCGGCAGCGATCAACCAGATTTACAACATTGCCTTCGGCGGTCAAACAACGCTGGATGAGTTGTTCGTAATGATCCGCATGCTGCTCGCTGCCAGCTATCCGGCGGCGCTGGCCAGAGAACCGGTCTATCGCGAATTCCGCAAGGGCGACATGCAAATCTCCCAGGCCGATATCAGCAAGGCGGCTACCCTGCTCGGCTACGCCCCCATCTGGGATGTGCGCGAGGGCATGAAGTGGGCACTCGACTGGTATGTCTCGACACTGGCCTCGGCACTGCCGATTGTCGGCGACACACTAACGCAGGCCAGCGCTTCACCTACCACGCTCAAGACCAGCAAGAAAAAGGCGGAGGCACTGACATGATCAAAAAGACACCCCTTCGGTTTTCGCCCGCAGACACCGACCTGGCCGTTCTGGAACGTCCGCCAGTCTGCCATCACCCAAAACTGGCCACCGTCGCCGTCGTCGGCCTCGGTTATGTCGGGCTACCGGTGGCCGTCGCCTTCGGCAGGCAGCGCACCACCATCGGCTACGACCTGTCCGCAGATAAAGTTGACAGTCTGCGTCTCAAGCACGACCGCAGTGGCGAGGTATCCGCCAACGAATTAACGCAGGCAAAACAGCTGCGCATCACCACCGACCCGACGGAACTGAAGCAGGCCGATTTCATCATCGTGGCGGTGCCCACCCCCGTCGATGCAGCCCATCAGCCAGACTTCAGCCCGCTGGCCATCGCTAGTGCCACGGTGGGCAGCCACATGAAAGCCGGCGCCACCGTGATTTACGAATCGACCGTGTATCCGGGAGCCACCGAAGAAATCTGCGTGCCCCTCCTCGAACATCATTCCGGGATGCACTGGAAACGCGACTTTCATATCGGTTATTCGCCGGAGCGTATCAATCCAGGCGATCACGAACACACCTTTACCAAAATCCTCAAGATCGTCGCCGGTGACGACGCGGCCACCCTGGATAAAGTCGCCGATCTGTACACCTCGGTCGTCACGGCCGGCGTCTACCGTGCGCCGTCGATCCAGGTGGCCGAGGCCGCCAAGGTCATCGAGAACACGCAACGCGATCTCAACATCGCACTGACCAATGAGCTGGCCATCATCTTCGACCGGCTCGGGCTGGACACCACGGAAGTCCTCAAGGCCGCCGGCACCAAGTGGAATTTCCTGCCTTTCCGGCCGGGACTGGTTGGCGGACATTGCATCGGCGTCGACCCCTACTACCTCACCCACAAGGCCGAGCTGAGTGGCTACCACCCGGAGGTGATCCTGGCCGGACGACGCATCAATGACGGCATGGGCGCCTTCATCGCACGCAAGACCATCCAGCAAATGATCAATGCCGGTCGCAACATCAAGGGTGCTTGCGTCAACGTCATGGGCCTGACCTTCAAGGAAAACTGCGCCGACATCCGCAATTCCAAGGTCGTGGACATCATTCGCGAACTGGGCGAATTCGGGGTCGAGGTGTATGTCCATGATCCCAATGCCGACGCCGACGCCGCCATGCACGAATATGGGCTCAGCCTCTGTTCCTGGGCGCGACTGCCGCCGGCCGATGCCCTGATACTCGCCGTGCCGCACCGCGCATTTCTTGACTTGCCCACCGCCGAAGTGATGAAGAAAGTGGTGCGCAATGGCTGCCTGATCGACGTCAAATCCGCCCTCGACCCGAACCCCTTCCGGGCCGAAGGCATTCAGGTGTGGCGGCTATGAAACCCTACCGTCCTGTCGTGATCATGCTCGGACCGAGTCGCAACGCCGTCAGCGGCGTCAGCACCCATCTCAACCTGCTTTTCGATTCGGCGCTGGCCGATGCTTTCACCCTGATTCAGTTTCAGGTCGGTAGCGAGGGCCGCCAGGAATCGCTGCCGGGCAAGCTCTGGCGCCTGCTGAGCAGCCCGTTTGCCCTGGCCTTCCAGATCCTGCGGCGCAATGCCACGGCCGTGCACATCAACACCTCCCTGAACGCCAGCGCCTTCTGGCGCGACCTGGCCTATCTGCTGATTGCCAAACTCAGTGGTGCGCGCATCCTCTATCAGGTCCATGGTGGCGAGACCCCGCTGCGTTTCTGCCAGGGCAATCACTTGATGGAATCCCTGTTGCGCACCAGCTTGCGCCTGCCCGATGCCGTGGTCGTGCTCTCGCAGTTTGAACTGGCGGCCTATCGCCGCTTCGTGCCGGGACAGGAGATCGTATTGCTGCCCAACAGCATCGACATCGCACCCTATGCCCACCTGAAACGGGTTAACGATCCGGTGTTGACGGGATTGCGCCTGGTCTATATCGGTCGACTGGCACGCGCCAAGGGATTGCATGACGCGCTGGGCGGCATGGCCAGGGCACAGGCAAAGGGTATCCGGGTTACGCTGGTCATCGCCGGCAGCGGGCCGGACGAGGAACCGCTACGGGAGCGGGTGCGGGAACTGGGGCTCGACCACACCGTGCGCTTCGTCGGCCCACTCTTCGACACCGACAAGCTCGGCCTTTACGGACATGCGGACCTCCTGATGCTGGCCACCTATCACGCCGAAGGACTGCCCTACGCCCTGCTCGAAAGCATGGCGGCAGGCGTGCCTGCGATCACCACGCGCATCGGCGGCATTCCCGATGTAATGGTAGACGGCGTACATGGCATTTTCGTCCCGCCGCATGACGATAAGGCGATTTGTCGTGCCATCGAAAAACTGGCGAATGACCCTGCCCTTCTGGCCGAGATGAGCGACGCCTGTCGGCGCCGAATCGCCCATAGCTACACGATCGAGCGCATGGCCGGCGGCTTCGCACGGCTCTATGCAAAATTGTGTGAAAGCCGGGTCGGTCTGCTGCGTCGCACCTGACATGCAGAAATCATGCAAACCCTGACCTGGCGCCTCAACCGCCTGCGCTGCATGAGTGTCAGCGAGGTATGCCATCGCCTCGGGCGACTTATCCGCATCCAAACCGAACGCCTGCTGCGGCACAGGACACGGCAAGTGCCGGCAGCGGATATTCGCTATGCGGCAACGACCTGGATTGACATCGACCGCACACGGGATGCGCAGCCCTATCTGGCCGCTGCCGAGCGCATCGTGGCGGGCAGGTTCGATGTGTTCGCGCTGCATGATCTGCCGCTGGGTTCAGCGGAGGCGCCGCCCAACTGGAACCGCGACCCACGCACCGGCATCGTCGCCCCGCTGACGTGTGGCAAGCGACTCAACTACCGCGACCCGCAACTGGTCGGCGACATCAAGTACTTATGGGAACCCAACCGTCACCTGCATCTGGTCACCCTGGCACAGGCTTATGCCCTCAGTGATGATCAGCGTTACCTGACGACCATTCGCGACCATCTGAGCAGTTGGTTCACGGCCTGCCCGCCCGGCCTCGGTGCCAACTGGTCGAGTTCCCTTGAAGTGGCGCTGCGCCTGATCAACTGGTCGATCACCTGGCAACTGGTCGGCGCCATTGCCTCGCCGCTGTTCGATGGCGCAGGCGGAAGCGTCTTCCGACGAGCCTGGCTGGATGCCATCTACCATCACGCGCAATTCATTCGCGGTCATTTATCCCGCCACTCGTCTGCCAATAACCACCTGATCGGCGAGGCGGCAGGCCTCTTCATCGCCGGCGTGACCTGGCCCCACTGGCCCCAGGCCAAGCGCTGGCGCACCAATGGGTTAAAACTTTTAGTCCGTGAAGCGCTGCTGCAGAACGCCCCGGACGGCGTCAATCGCGAACAGGCCATTGCTTATCAACAATTTGTGCTGGATCTGCTGCTGCTGCCCCTCCTGGCCGGGCGCGCCAACGGTATCGACTTTCCTCACAGTTACAGCACCCGCATCGAGGCGATGATGGAATTTCTGGCCTCGATCATGGACAGTGGCGGCCATGTGCCGATGATCGGCGATGCCGACGATGGCCGCGTCGTGCAACTTACCCCGGCCACCGGGTTCTGCAACTACCACTCGCTGCTGGCCACCGGGGCCGTGCTGTTCCAGCGCGCTGAATTCAAAGCCAAGGCCAAGACACTCGACGACAAGACGCGCTGGCTGCTTGGTCCGACGGCCGCTACCACCTTCACGGCCTTGCCCGAAAAGTCGGCGCTGGCGGGACGGCTACCCATCTGCCAAGCCTTCAAGGACGGCGGCTACTACATTCTCGGTCGCGGCTTCGAGAGCAAGGACGAAATCCGTCTCGTCGCCGATGCGGGCGCCCTCGGCTACCAGGGCATTGCCGCCCACGGCCACGCCGATGCGCTGGCCTTCACCCTGTCCGTCGGCGGACGGGAATTCCTGATCGATCCCGGCACCTATGCCTACCACACAGAACCCGCGTGGCGCGCCTACTTTCGCGGCACCGCCGCACACAACACA
This sequence comes from Rhodocyclaceae bacterium, assembly GCA_030681195.1. Taxonomy (GTDB): domain Bacteria; phylum Pseudomonadota; class Gammaproteobacteria; order Burkholderiales; family Rhodocyclaceae; genus Sulfuricystis. The sequence continues at coordinate 77,156 of JAUXXJ010000008.1, read as the reverse complement.
GTGCGGGTGGATGAGCGCGACCAGTCCGAGTCGGGCGGCAACTTCATGTGGCTCAACAAGGCCAAGGCGGGTTGTCATACCTGGCTGAGTGGGCCAGCGCAGGATGTGTTCGAAGGCTGGCATGACGGCTATCAGCGTCTGGCCGACCCGGTAACGCACACCCGACGAATCACCCTGGACAAGCAAACAGGACGCATCGTCATCGACGACACCCTGCAAATGGCCGGGACACACATCATCGAACTGTTCTTTCACTGCGATGAGCACACCCGCCTCTCCGCCGCAAGCGACAGCGGCTACCTGCTCAGCCATGAAGGACGCACGATCCGCATCCAGTTACCGGTCATTACCGAACCGACCTGCGCCACCGAACAGATCCACTGCGGCAGCACCCAGCCGATGGCCGGCTGGGTATCGCGGCGTTTCGATGTCCGCCAGCCGGCGCCCACGCTGCACTGGCGGGCGCAACTGCACGGCACGACGACCTTGCGCACCGAAATCACATGCTGACCTACCGAAGAGAAATCGATGGACTACGGGCGGTCGCCGTTTTGCCGGTGATTTTGTTTCATGCCGGCTTCGAGTGGTTTGGTGGCGGCTTCATTGGCGTCGATGTGTTCTTCGTCATCAGCGGTTATCTGATTACCTCGATCATCCTTGCCGAAAAACAGGCGGGCCGATTTTCTCTCAGCGGGTTTTATGAACGCAGGGCCCGGCGCATCCTGCCCGCCCTGTTCTTTGTCGTCCTGGTATGTGTGCCGTTTGCCTGGTTCTGGATGTTGCCCATGGACCTGATGGAGTTTTCGCAAAGCCTGATTGCGGTGCCGCTGTTCGCCTCCAACATCCTGTTCTGGATGCAGAGCGAATACTTCGACACGGCCGCCGAACTCAAGCCGCTGCTGCATACCTGGAGTCTGGCCGTCGAAGAACAATACTATGTCTTGTTCCCGCTCTTCCTGTTGGTGATGTGGCGCTTACGCAAGCGCTGGATGATCGGCATCCTGGCGCTCGCCGCCATCGCCAGCCTGCTGCTGGCACAGTGGGGCTCGCTCCACAAGCCCTCGGCCACCTTCTACCTGCTCCCCACCCGTGGCTGGGAACTGCTGATCGGCATGTTCATTGCGTTTCATCACTCTCATGGCGGCACAGCGAAGCTCAATGCGCAGGGCATTGCCCAGCCCGCCAGCCTCTTTGGTCTGTTGCTGATCGCCTTCTCAGTCTTTGCGTTTGATAAAAACACGCCCTTCCCCGGTCTTTATGCGCTGGTGCCGACGCTGGGGACCGCCCTCATCCTCCTGTTTGCCCACCCGCAAACACTGGTGGGCAAACTGCTGGGCAGCAAACTGCCGGTCGCCATCGGCTTGATGAGCTACAGCGCCTATCTGTGGCACCAACCGCTGCTGGCCTTCGCCCGCTTACGCCATGATGGCCCCCTGAGTCAGGAAGTATTGCTCCTCCTCGTTGCGGCTACCTTGCTGCTCGCGCAGTTCAGCCTGAGCTACATCGAGCGGCCCTTCAGGGATGCCGAGCGGGTGGGCCGGCGACAGCTTTTCCGCCAGAGCTTGTTGGTCGGCGCGCTGATCGTTACGCTGGGCGGGTGGGGCGTCGCGACCAAGGGTTTCGACGAGCGATTCACGGCCGAGCAACGTGAGGTGCTGGCATTCGCCGATTACGATACCAAAGCGCTCTACCGGCAGCAGGAATGCCATGTGAGATCGACGCAGCGCGACTGGAAGTTCGCGCCAAGCTGCGCAATTGCGGCCGATGCTGGCGACAGCCTATTTCTCTGGGGCGACTCACATGCCGCCGCCTTGTCGAATGGTGTGCATGTCCGGATGCCGGGCATGGCTCAATACACAGCGGGGGCTTGCCCGCCACTGATCGATGTAAGCATTGCCGCTGCACCCTACTGCAAGGAAATCAACCGCTTCGTCCTCAGCGAGATCGCGCGTAGCCAACCCCGGCGGATTATGCTGCACGCGAATTGGTCGTCCTATTTCAAGGACGCCCGAACGACGAATGCCGACCTGATCATCGCGCAGACGCTGGCACACATTCGCCAGGTATCCCCTGCGTCTGAAATTACCCTGCTGGGCGGGGTTCCCCAGTGGTCGCCGTCCTTGCCTGTCGCCATGGTGAGAAGCGGACTGATGCTGAGCGAGGAAGGCGCCATTTACACACCGATGCTGCCTCATCTACGCGCGGTCGATGACCGACTGCAGGCCATCGCCACCCGTAACGGTGCGACCTTCATCTCTGCCCTGGATCGCTTGTGTCAAGGCGATAGCTGTCAGGCGGTGGCGAGCATCGAAAGCAAGCGCAAGCCGATCGCCTTCGACTATGGCCATCTGACTAAAGCGGGATCGCATCTGCTGGCCAGCAAGCTGATCCGATTGGACTAGGGCCGACCATCCGCGTCGCCACACGGCATCACGACCGCATCGCTATCGTAGGACGCCTACGATCATCAGGAGAAATCAAATGAAAATCAGCGTAATGGGACTTGGCTATGTCGGTGTTGTTTCTGCCGGTTGTCTGGCCCGGGCCGGCCATCAAGTCATTGGTGTCGATCCGGAAAAGGTCAAGGTCGACCTGATCAATGCCGGGAAATCCCCCATCGTTGAAAAAGACATCGGCGAGATTATTCATGAGCAGGTGACCAATGGTCGCCTGCGCGCCACCACCGACGCGAGCGAGGCGATCCGCAACAGCGACCTGTTCTTTGTCTGTGTCGGTACGCCCAGCCAGGCCAACGGGGGCCTTGATGTCAGCTACGTGCGCCGGGTCTGCGAACAGATCGGCGCCGGGCTGCGCGAACATGAGGGTGCCCCGGTCGTGGCGATCCGCAGCACGATGCTGCCGGGAACCATCCGCGACGTCGTGATCCCCGCGCTTGAAGCGCAATCGGGCAAACGCGCCGGCATCGATTTCGGCGTCTGCATCAATCCGGAATTCCTGCGTGAAGGCTCCGCCGTTTACGACTACGACAACCCGCCGAAGACGGTGATCGGCGAACTCGGACCCTCCAGTGGTGACGTGCTGGCACGGCTGTATGCCGCCACCCCCGGCCCGCTGATCCGCACCGACATCGAAACCGCTGAGATGGTGAAGTATGCCGACAACTGCTGGCATGCCCTCAAGGTCGGCTATGCGAACGAGATCGGCAATATCTGCAAGAAGCTCAATATCGACGGCCACAGCGTCATGGATATCTTCTGTCAGGACACCAAGCTCAACATTTCCCCGAATTACCTGAAGCCTGGCTTCGCCTTCGGCGGCTCCTGCCTACCCAAGGATCTGCGCGCCCTGCTGCACAAGGCCAAGATGCTCGATCTGTCGATGCCCATCCTCGGCGCCATCCTGCCCAGTAACCAGCAGCAGATCGAGATGGGCGTGCAGGCGGTGGTCGATCAGGGCAAGAAGCAGGTCGGCATTCTCGGCTTCAGCTTCAAGGCCGGCACCGACGATCTACGCGAAAGTCCGGTGGTGGAACTCACCGAGCGACTGCTGGGCAAGGGCTACGACCTGCGCATCTACGACCGCAATGTCAGCATTGCCAGCATCCGTGGCGCGAATCGTGACTACATCCTCAATCACATTCCGCACATCTCGCGGCTGATGGTGTCGAAAATCTCCGACGTGCTCAACCACGCCCATACCATCGTGATCGGCAACGCCGCACCCGAATTCCGCGACGTACCCAAGCGCCTGAACTATGGCCAGAGCATCATCGATTTTGTCCGTATCAGCGAGACGCGCAGCATCGCCGGCGTCTACGAAGGTCTGTGCTGGTAATCGCCATGAGCACAAAACCTGGAAAACGCATCCTGATGCTGGTTGAAAACCTTCCCAGTCCCTTTGATCGGCGCGTCTGGCAGGAGGCCACCACGCTGCGCCAGAACGGCCACGAAGTCTCCATCATCTGTCCCACCGGCCATGGCTATGAAAGCCGCCATGAAGTACTGGAAGGCATTCATATCTACCGCTACCGCTTGCCGGTCGAAGCCAGCGGTGCCAGCGGCTATCTCCTGGAGTACGGTGTTGCCCTGACGATGAGCTTCATCCTCAGCGTCCGGGTCTTGCTCACGCGCGGCTTCGATGCCATCCATGCCTGCAATCCGCCCGACCTGCTGTTTCTCGTCGGCGGCTTCTACAAACTGTTCGGCAAGAAATTCCTGTTCGACCACCACGATCTCTGTCCGGAACTCTACGAAGCCAAGTTCGGCCGGCGCGGCTTCTTCCACCGCCTGCTGCTGATGGCTGAACGCCTCACCTTTCGCACTGCCGATGTCTCGATCGCCACCAACGAATCCTATCGGCGCATCGCCATCGAGCGCGGCGGCATGGCGCCGGAGCGCGTCTTTGTCGTGCGCAGTGGGCCGAGCCTGGAACGGATGAAGATTCAAGCACCCAATACCGCCCTCAAGGGTGGGCGCCGTTATCTGGTCGGCTACGTCGGCGTGATGGGCGCGCAGGAAGGCATTGACTACCTGCTGAATGCGGTGCACTACATCGTTCAGGTCAAAAAACGCACCGATGTACATTTCGGTCTGGTCGGTGGCGGCACCTCGCTCGATGCATTAAAACAACTGGCCGTCAGACTCGGTATTGATCAATTTGTCACGTTTACCGGCCGCATTCACGACGCGAGCATGCTGGCCATGCTCAACACGGCGGACATCTGCGTCAATCCCGATGTCGCCAATGAAATGAACGACAAGTCGACCATGAACAAGATCATGGAATACATGGCACTGGGTAAGCCCATCGTCCAGTTTGATCTGACCGAAGGACGCTTTTCGGCCGGAGATGCGTCGCTCTACGCCCGCCGCAACGACAGCATCGACCTGGCCGAGCAGATGCTGCGGCTGCTGGATGATGAAGCCCTGCGAACGCGCATGGGCGCCTATGGGCGCCAACGCGTCACCGACAAACTCGCCTGGGACTACGAAGCACCGAAGTTGCTAGCGGCCTACGCCTGCCTGTTGCCCGAGACCAGACAAGCGGCATCGGGCGACACGCCCTCGGCACGCGAAAAGTCGGCGCTGGCGGGACGGCAGCAAGGCCAGACCCAATAACAACCCGGCGTGTAAACGAACTCGATCTGCTACGCTTTGTGGCAGCACATCCGCTCACCACAGACCGAAGATACTGGCAGGCCGCGATTGCCTCCGGCACGGCTCCCCGTATCTTCGAGCGGCGCGCAACGACAGCGTCCGTTTCCGCCGCCGCCATGTACTTCGTGCACGTTGTGGAGCAACGGCACAGCGAGCGCAGGCACCCGCCGACGCTACCAAGGAACCCGGCCCCACCGGCGATTGCTTAGCCCACAGCATTGCCCAGTGTCCGCATACCAAGCACCTTCGCCGCCTTTTGCAGTCGATTATCGAAGCTGGCAAAGCACAGTTCCTCGCTGGCTGCTTCCTGCAATTGACGCGCGGCAGCCAATTGCACACTGTCGTAGCCGCGCAGTGCAAAGGTGTCTGCATACTCCCCCGCCAATTCGACGAGCGATTGTGTGACCTCGACGATGGCCAGCCCCGGCCAGTCAATCCGCAATTGGGCGCGAACGGTTTCGATGGCATCGACATCGACAGGGTTTTCCCGTGCGCGCCGTGCCAGTGCTGCCATGATCTCTGCCCAGGCGATGCGCGACACGGCGATTGCCTGTGCCATTGCTGCCTCTGCCTGAACTTCCGCGCTGAACGCTTCTTTGATGTACAGCTTGATGAGGGCCGACGTGTCACAAAACAGGATCACCCACGATCCTCCAGCAACATCTGGCTGACCGACGTGCCGCCCGGCGCAAGCGCTACTGGCGGTACGAACCGAGGCTTGCTGCCGCTCCATGAAAGTATGCCGCCCACCATCAAGCGGCGCAGTCCTTCATCGGCTTGCGGTGGAATACCCACAATACGGGCAATGGGCTTGTTATGCGAGGTAACCTCAATCAGCTCGCCCCCCTGCGCAAGCGACAAAATCCGCGAAAGGCTGGATTTAAGTTCACGAATGGCGACATGCATGATCAGGACTCCGGTTTAACATTATGACCACATAGTAGCTGAATAAATCAAAATTTGTGTCCACATCTACTGAATTGACTAACTTACACTCACCGAACCGCAGCGCGCATAAAGTCGGCGCTGGCGGGACGGCATAACCGCCGAGCGAGCATTAATTACCGCAAATCAAACGTAACGCGTTCGATTTACGGTACAGCACACGTTCAGCCCGGTGCGGGCTACGTGCAACCCCAGAACAGGAAATCGTGCTGCGACTTGCCGCCGAGGTTGCGCATAAATCGCTGACCTTCGCTGGCTGCTTCGACTACCCCTACTGCCAGATGCACTGCCAGTAGCGCGCGTCAACACCCTGCACATCAGGCTGCAGCCAGTTCCTCGGTCGAGCGCTTGCGTGGCGCCTTCGGCTTTTTGATGGTGACGTGCGGCTCTAGGCCGGCGACGGTGGCCATGTCCATCATTGCATCAAGTGAAAACAGGCTGATCTTGCCGCGCATCAGGTCAGACATGCGGGGCTGCGTGATACCAAGGAGTTGGGCGGCTTCGGCCTGGGTCTTGCCGCTGATCTTCACCCAGCTCTGCAAGGCCATCATCAGTTCTGATCGAGCGCGCATGCTGGCGGCCTGCTGCGGCGTATCCCCAATGGCGTCCCATACGCTGGCGAATCGTTGTTCTTTGCTCATAGCTGTTTCCTCATCAGTTCTTTGTAACGGCTGCGGGCCAACTTGATGTCCTTCTCACTGGTCTGCTGCGTCTTCTTCTGGAAGCAGTGCAGGACAGACTGCATCGGCCAGCTTCGCCAAGTAGATTACTCGGAAGGCGCTGACTTCATCCTGTATCCGAATCTCCTTGACGCCAACGCCAATGGTGTTCATGGGCTTCCAGTCGTCGGGCTCCTCTCCGCGCTGCACCTTGTCCAGTTGAAACCCGGCGTCCTGGCGGGCATGGTTGGGGAAGCTGCGCAGGGCCTCAATGGTGTTACCCAGGAACTCGACGGGCTTGATTGTCATGCGTTAAATATACAAGAACTGGTAACTATGACGCAAGCAGCGGATACCGGCATCGAACGAGGAGCCCTCAGCCCGTGAAAAGTCGGCGCTGGCGGGACGGCACTGCGGTCGTAGGGCAACCTACCCCCGCCCGATCAGCTTGCGCTGAACATCGTAAAGACGATCGCGTCAGCGAGCGCGGCACCGGCAGGCCGCGCATTTTGCCGAAAGCCTCGAAGCGGTCCTTGGCAATCAGCGCGGCGGTCCCCGCCCAGCAGCACTACGGGGATGTGTGCCGGGTCGAGGGCGTCGATACCGATGACATCGGCACCGCGCTGGCGCAAAAGGGATGGCACGGCACGCTCGCTAAGCTGAAATCAGCATCGGCTTTTCACTCGACATGATGGCTTCCGCCGCACGTACATGAGAAAGATCGTTGCCGCTGTTAAACAGATTGGTATCGCCATTGATCTTGATGATCTCGAAGGCCTCGGCGAACTGGGTGTGAATCTGGTAGCCCCGATACATGGCGCGACCACGCACACCTTCCAGCCACCACGCACCATTGCGCTTCAACTGGCTGGCATGGGCGTGAATACTGGCCAGTTTGCGATCAATGTATTTCGACACATCAATCAGGTATTGGGCGCGAAAACCTGCCGGCGTGATGCCGCCCGGGATCGTCTGTTCATACATATAGACATTGAAGTTGTTCTTGCGCGTCGCCGCGATGATGCAACGCGTGACATTAACGTGATCCTGGTGCGAATCCTCGTTCCAGTGAGTAAACACCGAATGCGGGCGGAACTGTTTGATCACCGAATCAATGGCGCCAATGCTGAGGCGGTTGTAGCCCAATTGCGAAGCCTTGATCGGCAGGACGATCACATCCTTGATGCCGAGGATCTTCGCTGCCTCCTGTGACTCTCGCATGCGCAGGCCGCGATCATCCGGTATCGAGGCGATGCAGGCATAGACCTGATTGCCACTCTCCGTGAGGCGGCAGATGGTTCCCGCCATGCCAATCTCGATGTCATCCGGGTGGGCACCGAACACAATCACGGTTTTGTGGGGGGGGGAATTACCAAGCTCAGACATAGCGCACTCCTTCATTCGGTTGCAAGTCAGGTTCGCCAGCCTAGCGTCGCCCCAGTACATGGATTGAATCGGCGACCTAGTCCATTTGGCGTGACGCATCCCGACACCCTGCCCGTCCAATCGGCTCAATCGCGCATCGAACAGGCGTCGCCAGTCGGCCCCCAGACTGTGAATCCCAAGACCAGGAGAACCTCCATGATCGTATCCATCCATCAACCCAACTTTCTGCCCTGGCTCGGCTACCTGCATCGCATGCTGCAGGCCGACCTGTTCATCGTGCTCGACCACGTGCAGTTCGAGCGGCGCAACTACCAGAACCGCACCCGCATCCGTCTTGACGACCACGCACACTGGCTGACCGTCCCGGTACAGCAGCAGTCGCAACAGGAACGCATCATCGACAAACTGATCGACAACCCCAGGGCGGAAGAAACCCGCTGGTGGGGGGCCGACATGATTCGCACACTGCGCCATGCCTACCGCGATGCCCTGTTCCTCGACCCCTACATCCACAGCTTGCGTGACATCCTGGAATCACGCCCGGAACGCCTGGTCGACCTGGACTTGGCAATGCTCAAATTTCTCAGAACAGCGCTCGCCATCGAAACCCCGATGCTGCGCAGTTCAAGTCTCAAGGTCGCGGGCACGAAGTCGGATTTGATCCTCAACCTGTGTCTGGAAGTTGGTGCCGACACCTATCTGGCCGGCATGGGCGGCTCGCGCGACTATCTCGACCGTGAGGCATTTGCCCGGGCCGGGGTGAACATCGTCTGGCAGGATTTCAAGCATCCCCGCCATACCCAGTGCGGCAGTGGTGAATTCATCGCCGGTCTGTCCGCCATCGACATGCTGCTGAACCTTGGGCCACACAGTCGTGACCTGCTGTGCGGCATGGCGCCCCCACAATCCCTGCCTGCCGCCCAAATGACCCCGCTCAAACTGCGCGAGTTCTGTTTTCTCTGATCGCTGATGATGACACCCCTCTTGGTCAATCAGCGGCGCGATCACGGCAAGGCACTGGCCGCCTGTAGCGCCCATCTGGATGTGGCGCGCTCCGCACTTGATCGCGAAGTCAGCAAACGTCTGGGCGCCGAGCGAGACATGAGCGAGGAAAACCAGCGGCTGCGCACACAATCCGTACGTGACCCTGTGCGCGACCCATTGACCGGCCTTCACAACCGCCGTTACCTTGAAGCGTCGATCCCCCGCGAGGAAAGTCGCTCGCGCCGCAGCGGCGAACCTTTGGGGATGATGATGATCGATATCGATCATTTCAAGCGCTGCAACGACACCTTTGGTCATGCGGCCGGCGATGCCGTGCTGGGTGCCGTCAGTCGCTACATGAAGTCACACGCGCGCAGCGAAGACATCCTGTGTCGCTATGGACGGGAAGCGTTCGTACTCTTCATGACCAACACCCGCCAGGACAAACTGTGCCAGCGTGCGGAAACACTGCGCAGCGGCGTTCCGCAATTACACATCGAGCATGAACAGCGTCCCGTCGGACCAATCACCCTGTCGATTGGCCTGGCTGTATTTCCTGAAAACGGCGACACCCTCCCGGCGGTATTGCGAGCGGCGGATACTGCCCTTTACGACGCCAAGCGTGGTGGCCACGACCGTGTCGTGATCAGCACGCGTCACGCACCCCATACGCCTGACTAAATCGGATTTGTGCGCGTTGGCGTACAGAGCTTCACGGCAGCGGGGGGTAAGGTGAAGTTTTCGAAAGGAACTCCGAATGAACAACATTATTTACATTGTCGGGCTGGTGGTTGTCGTCATTGCGGTCTTGTCATTTTTTGGCATGCGCTAGTCTGACGCCAGGGCAAATTGCCTGGCGACGAAGGTCCAGATCATCCGTGAGGCGTCCGGCCCTTTGGGGTCGCTGTAACGATGCCTTGCGGAACCGCCGCTCCACGCGTGCCCGAGCCTGTCGACTTCACAGAGCGTTGCGACCAGCCGGCCGCGATGTCGATAATCGGTAATAGTCGCAGCGTAACGCGTGCTACGCTGCACCTTGCGCGGCTTGCTGGCTTTGCTTGATCGCCCGGGTGCCAACGCGCACGGCAGACCGCGTCATCATCTTCAGCACGCGCTGGAATGATCGGCTCCAAGCCGCTTTCCGTATGCGTCTTGCCACAGACCCGTCCGCGCCTTATGCCGGTTCCTCAATCAGCTTCGAATGACTCCCGGCCACGCAAACCTTGTCGCGCCCGCTGCGTTTGGCCTCATAGAGCGCTTTGTCGGCGCGCTCCAGCAGCGAATCGACGGTGATATCGCTGTCGTCCGCCGTGGCAATCCCCGTTGAGACGGTCATGCGCACGATTTGGCCATCCTCGATGGGTATGTGGGTGGCGGCGACCATCATCCTTAAGCGTTCGGCCACGTCCAGCGCCTGCCTGGCGTCTGTTTCTGGCAGCAGCACGGCAAACTCTTCGCCGCCCATGCGCCCCAGAATGTCCCAGTCGCGCAGTGCTTCCCGACTCGTCACCATCAGCGACTGCAAGGCGACATCGCCGGCATGATGGCCATAGGTGTCGTTCACGGCCTTGAAGTGATCGATATCGAGCATCCAGAGCGACAGCGGATGACCATAACGGCGGCAGCGCGCCAGCTCTTCATTGGCGATTTCGACGAAGTGGCCGCGATTGGCGACTTGCGTCAGCGGATCGGTTTGCGCCTGGTGTTCCAGCACCTTCATCGTGGCACGCCGATCCGTCGTGTCCACGCCAGCCCCGACCAGGTAGGTGGCATTGCCCACCACGAAGCGCCGCACACTGATGAAAAAATGCAGGGCGCCGCCGTCATGGGTGAGCATCTGCAGCTCGGCCTGCGCGTAACCGTTCTCGATGGCTTCTTTCATGATCGCCGCCGCGCGCGGCCGATCTTCCGCCTGGATGGTGAGCAGCCAGATCCGATTCTGGAGTTCCCGATCCGCAAGCCCGGTCAGGCGGTTAAGGTAGTTATTCCAGCGGCGATAGTTGCCTTCCGCATCGATGACGTAGAAAGCGCCGGGGGTACTCTCGATCATCGCATCGAAAAACTCTTTCTCATTATTGAGCGCTTCCTCGGCCTGCTTGCGATCCGTGACATCGATGCCAAAGCTGGCCACATAGAGCACGCCATCGACCTCAAGGCGCCGCGCCGTCATGAGGTAACGCCTGATCCCGCGATCGGCTGTCGGCACACGAATTTCCATGCTGGTAAAACCCGTGGCGAAGGCCGTCAGAAACTTTGCAGCGGCCAGCGGTCGATCCTGCTCATGGAAGAAGGTGAGGACCGATGTGCCGCGCAATTCTTCGTCGGGTAGGACGGTTTCCTTGCGAAAGTGCTCGTTCCAGCGCATTAACTGGGCCTCTTCGTTGATCATGAAGAAGCCGCCGGGGGCACTCTCGATGATGGTGTCGGAAAGTGTTGTCGCCCGCTTCAGGTCGATCTCCAACTGATGGGCAATCGCTTCCTTGTCGCTGGCGAAGCGCACCACCGACTCGGCCAATATCTTATCGACGGCCTCGTTGAATCGAATCATCCCGTCGAGGTCGCTTTTCATTGCGGTGTCGCCGGAATCGTTCCATAGGCGCAGAATGGTAGCGCGCAGCGCCCGAAATTCCGACACGGTTTCGGGCATGCTGAATCCGCCTGATTGGCGTTCGGAGCCGTGCCTTTGGGCTTGGGTATTCGTGTCCACCTGCGGGACGACAACTTGTGATTTATCCGATTGCTCCTCAGGGGTTTGCGCTTGCCGCATGTCGGTGACAATCGCCGACAGCATTCCTTTGGCATGATCGCGCGCATCCGTCGTACTGAGATTAACGGACATAAGGTCCAATGCGTACTTTTCCCATGCGTCAAGGATCGGTTCGGTATTCTTGCTAATGAAACTGGATAAGTTGGGCTCGGTCATAGACGTTCTTTCTGTAATTGAATCCAATGCTGAAGGAGGCAAGGAATCGCGTCTGTGCGCTGCCGCACCGGTGATGTGATTTGGGTCGGCCGCACCGCCGGCCTCATTCTGAATCGACCTGCAGCGGAACCACCCGCGCGGCGCTATCCGGCGAGTGCCGCACCCAGCCCGAGAAATAGCGCATGGCGTGGAACACGAACAGGCTGCGCAGCGCGATCCACGCCGATTGCAGCGGACCCGGCGTCGGCAGCTGCACACGCTCGCAGCGCTGCCGCATCAGACGCTCGATCTGCTCACGCAGATGCCTGGCGAAGGTCTCGTCGCGCACCACCACGTTGGCCTCAAGGTTCAGGCTGAGGCTGGTCGGGTCGAGGTTGCTTGAGCCGACCGTTGCCCAGCGGTCGTCGACCACGGCCACCTTGGCGTGCAGCGGCCGCTCGCTGTATTCGTAGACGCGTACGCCGGCGCGTATCAAATGTCCGTACAGCAGCTTCGATGCCCGCTGCGCCCAGGGCATGTCGACCTGGTCCTGCATGATCAGGTCGACCTGCACGCCGCGCCGCGCCGCCCGGCGCAAGTCTCTGAGCAAGCGGTAGCCGGGGAAGAAATAGGCGTTGGCGATCAGTACGCGCTGGTGCGCGCTGCGCACTGCGGCGCGGTAGTGGCGTTCGATGTCGGTGCGGTTGCTCCGGTTGTCGCGCGTGACAAACGCGGCCCGCACGCTGTCGTCTGCGCCCTTTGCGCCGCTCTCGTCCTGATCGGCATCCTGGTTGCGCTGCGCCCACCAGCGCCGCAGCCACAGGGTCCGGGCCGGCTGCGAGCGCTCCAGGCTGGCGCGGCAAAAGGCCTGGATCTGCCCGACCAGCGGGCCCTCGATCTCGACCGCATAGTCCTGCTTGGCGAGCGGTCCGTACTCGTCGAGGTGGTCGATCGAGTAGTTGATGCCGCCGACAAACGCGCGCCGTCCGTCGACCACCACCAGCTTGCGGTGCATGCGGCGCAGTATGTTGATGCGGGTGCCGAACAGGCGCTGAGCCGGCTCGAAGCTGCGCAGCTTGACGCCGGCATCAAGCAGCGGTTGCGTGAACGCTGGCGGCAGGTCGGGCGATCCCCAGCCGTCGATCAGCACGTGCACCTCGGCACCGCGTCCGGCTGCGCGCAGCAGCGCCTGCTGCAGTGCGCGTCCGACCTTGTCGTCGAACAGGATGAAGGTCTCCAGCAACACCTCGTGCTCGGCCGCAGCGATGGCATCGAACACGCGCGGGTAGTACTCCTCGCCGTTTTCGAGCAGCGTGATGTGGTTGCCGGGCACCCAGTGCGAGTTCACGGCGACTCCGGCAGTTCGATCTCGGCCGCCAGCGGCGCGTGGTCGGACAACTGGGACCAGGGGCGGCGCGGCAGCGGTAGCGGTCGGTACGCGGCGATGCCGCGCACGTAGATGCGGTCGAGCCGCAGTAGCGGGAAGCCCGCCGGATAGGTGCGTGCGTGGCCCCCGAACGTGTGGCAGAACACCTCCTGCAGCCCGCTCGGACCCAGCAGCGCATCGGCGCGCGAGCGCCAGTCGTTGAAGTCGCCCGCGACGACCAGCGGCGCACCGGCAGGCACTTCGCGGTGCACCGTCTCGCACAGCCTCACCAGCTGGTGGCGCCGGTGCGCCTCGCTCAGCCCCAGGTGCACGCACATCACATGCAGCTCGAATGGCCCGGCGGGCAGGACCAGTACGCAGTGCAGCAGCCCGCGCGGCTCAGCCCCCGGCAGCGATAGGTCATGGTTGTGGTTGCGCACGATCGGCAGCCGGGACAGCACCGCGTTACCGTGGTCCTGCCCCGCAGAGACCGCGTTGCGACCGTAAGCGTGGTCGGGCCAGATCTGATCGGCCAGAAATTCGTACTGCGCGCCGACGGAGCCCGCGACGCCTTTGACTTCCTGCAGAAAAACCAGGTCGCAGCGTACTGCGCGCACCGCTTCGCGCAATTCATGCAGCACAAAGCGGCGATTGAACGCGGTGTAGCCCTTGTGAATGTTGATGGTCAACAGGCGCAAAGGGGAAGAGGCTGCGCCGACTTTTGCGGCGCTCATCCTCATTGACCAGGCGCTCGCAAATCTTCGCAATCCTCAGGTTTGATCTTCATGCTGCGGCTTTCCTGATTGCTGCGCGCGTCCCAGTGTGCTGTCGATCATTCGCGTCATTTTGTCTAGCGCGCCGTCAAGCGCCTGGCTCAGATTCGCCGCCGCATAGGTAACTGCCATGGGTTGCCGGCGTTCAAGACGCGCCTCCAGCAGGCAGCGCTTGTCGTTTTGCCCGCTCTTGTCGGCGTTTTCGTCACTTAAGTGGATCTCCACGCGGGTGATGTGTTCGCTGAAGCGACTCAGAGCGCTCTGCACGCTATTCCGGAACTCTGCCAGCGTTGCTTCATGGACTTCGAAATTGTGGTCAATATTGATCAGGATCTGCATGTTGTTCTCCTCTGGTGATCGTGACGATAGTGTCGCGATAGGGGCCTGTTTCACTGTGCGCTGCCGCACGGACGGGGTCACGCGCGTTGAACAAACTGCAGCATTTACCGGTGGGCTATGAACCGAAAACCCGCAGTCCAACAAGCCGACGGTGCCGAGACCCCGTGACGCTGTCCGGCCTACCCGCCGCATGGTGGGGACTCGTCAAACAGACCGCGACCTCGTGGCGCGATGACTACGTGCCGAGCATGGGTGCAGCACTGGCCTACTACACAATGTTCTCGCTGGCACCGTTGCTGCTGATCGTGGTGTCGGTGGCTGGGCTGGTGTTCGGTGAAGACGCTGCCCGTGGCGAGATCCAGGCGCAATTACAGAACCTCATGGGTGAAAGCGCTGCCAGCGCGGTGCAGGACCTGCTCGCCAGCGTGCGTGAGCCCGCCGAGGGCATAACGGCCACCGCCGTGGGTCTGGTGCTGCTGTTTGTCGGCGCGACCACGGTGTTTGCCGAATTGCAGAACGCGCTCGACCGTATCTGGCGGGTGCCGGGGCAGCTGCGCAAGAGCGGCTGGCTCACGCTCATTCGTGCCCGAATGATGGCGTTCGGCATGATCCTCGCAGTGGGCTTCCTGCTCATCGTCTCGCTGATCACCAGTGCCATGCTCGCTGCCGTGAGTCGGCGGCTGGACCCTGTCTTCGGCGGCTGGCAGGCCGTGGTGGAGGGGGGCAATGCCATCGGTGGCTTCCTGCTCGTGGCCTTCATGTTTGGCCTGATCTACAAGATCATGCCGCACCAGCGTGTGCTGGCAGCGGACGTATGGCTTGGCGCCTTGCTTGCCGCCTTGCTCTTCACGGGGGGCAAGCTCGTCATCGGCGCCTTCATCGGCCGCAGCGGCGTGGCGGCGGGTTTTGGCGCAGCCGGTTCGCTGGTGGTGGTACTGCTCTGGGTGTATTTCTCAGCACAGATTCTGCTGCTGGGTGCAGCGTTCACCTGCGTCTACGCCCGGACTTTCGGCTCCAGAAAACCGCCGTCGTCCGCTGAGGAGGGACGTCAGCGTGCGCTGCCGCACCGGTGATGGGGTTTGGGCTGGGTATCATCAAAATGCGCATGCAAGAGACCACCATGAAGGAGACAGGTATGACCACAACACTCGACGTCATCGTCATCGGCGCTGGTTCGGCAGGACTGGCTGCCGTGCGGCAGGTGAAGAAGAAGACCGACAAGTTTGTCCTGATCAACGACGGCCCCTATGGCACGACATGCGCCCGGGTGGGCTGCATGCCGTCCAAGGCGCTGATCGAGATCGCCAATGCGTTTCACGCACGCAACAAGGCGGAAGCGTTCGGCATTCGTGGCAGCGAACACTTGCGCATCGACATCCCGGCGGTCATGCAGCGTGTGCGGGCGCTGCGCGACCGTTTTGTCGGCGGCGTGCTCAAGTCAACCGAGGCAATGGGGGAGCGCAGCATTGCAGGCCGGGCACGCCTGCTTGGCCCCAACGAAGTGGCGGTGGGCGATCAGGTGTTCCAAACCCGCCGCATCGTCATAGCCACCGGTTCACGTCCGGTGGTGCCGCAGCCCTGGCAGGCGCTGGGCGATCGCCTGCTGACCACCGACACCCTCTTCGACGAGGAGACACTACCCGCCCGCATGGCGGTGATCGGCTTGGGTGCCATCGGCATCGAAATGACTCAGGCTCTCGCGCGCCTCGGGGTGGAGGTTGCCGCATTCGACAGCAGCGACGTCCTCGCGGGGATTTCCGACCCGGTCGTGGCCGAAACCGCACGCCAATCCCTGCTTGAAGAGTTTGCCATCCACGCTGGACACGAAGTCACGCTGTCCGGTACCACCAACGGCGTGCGCGTACAGGCCGGCCCGGTCGATATCGAGGTTGATCGCGTGCTCGTCGCCATCGGTCGCAAGCCGAATCTTGGCGATCTGGGCATGGAGTCCCTCGGTGTGATGCTCGATCAGCGCGGCCTACCGCCTTTCGACCGCACCACCATGCAGATTGCCGGTCTGCCGGTGTTCATCGCCGGCGATGTCAACGCTGACGTCAGCCTGCTCCATGAGGCGGCCGACGAAGGCTACATTGCGGGCGTCAATGCCGTGGCCGATAAGCCGATCTGCTTCCAGCGCCGCACGCCCCTGTCCATCGCGTTCTCCGACCCAGGCATCGCCGCAGTCGGCCAGCGCTTCGCCACTTTGGACACAGACCAATGCCTGATCGGCAACGTCAATTTCGCCTCGCAAGGGCGCGCGCTGACTGCACAGCGCAACCAGGGCGTGCTGCGTGTCTATGCCGCACGAGAAGACGCGCGCATTCTCGGTGCTGAAATGTGCGCGCCAGCCGCCGAGCATCTTGCCCACCTGCTCGCGCTGGCCATTGATCGCGGACTGACCGCCCATGAGCTGCTGGCGATGCCGTTCTATCACCCGGTACTGGAAGAAGGCCTGCGCACCGCCTTGCGCGAGATCTCTCAGCAATCACCGGGTGGCCGGCCCGACCTCAGCGCTTGCGGCAGTTACCAGGCTGAGGCATTGGATTAAGTGGCCCGCTTGCTGATCAGAAAACTACCCATGGCGAGGTAGTCAAGCCCGGTCGAAAAGAAGCAGCGAATCGCCTGCTCCGGCGACTCGATAATCGGCTCGCCCTGGACGTTGAAGCTGGTGTTGAGCAGCACCGGTACATCGGTGATTTCGCCAAAGCGGGTCAGCAGTTGGTGATACAGCGGGTTGATGCGCGCATCCACGGTTTGCAGGCGCGCCGAGCCATCGACGTGCGTGATGGCCGGGATGCGCGACTGCATCTGTGACCACACATCGCAGACCTTGAGCATGAAAGGGCTGTCGCCCTTGATGTCGAAGAAACGATCCTTGCTCTCGGTCGGCGTTGAGGGCGCAAACGGCCGATAGGCTTCGCGGTGTTTGACCTCCGCATTGATCTTGCCCTTCATGTCGGGAAACGCCGGATTGGCCAGAATGCTGCGATTGCCGAGCGCCCGTGGGCCGATTTCCATGCGCCCCTGCAGCCAGCCGAGAATGTTGCCATCGGCCAGTAACTGTGCCGCCACAGGCGCGATGTCGGCATGCCGGGTGTAGGGCAGTTTGCACTGCTGCAGCAGGGCTTCGACGGCGCGATCATCGTGCGCCGTGCCCAGATAGGGATCATCATGCACGGCCACCCGCGCCTGCCCGAGCAGGGTATGGCTGACATAGAGCGCCGCGCCAATCGCAGTGCCATTGTCGCCAGCGGCCGGCATCACGTAGATGTCATCAAAACCCGACTCGCGCAGGATGCGGCCGTTCATCACGCTGTTGAGCGCCACTCCGCCGGCGAGCACCAGATAGCGGGCATTGGTGCGCTCGCGCAAGATGCGACACAGCTTGAGCGCACATTCCTCCAGCCTGACCTGAAAAGCCGCCGCCACGTTGTGATGATTGTCCGCAAACGGTGCATCGGGATGGCGCGGCGCGCCAAAGACCCGATGGAAGCGTTCACTGCAGCGCATCTTGCCCCAGAACTGGTAGCTGAAATAGGACAGGTCGATCTTGATTTTTCCGTCATCCTCGATCCAGGCCAGATCGCGCACCTCGTCCGCAAATACCGTCGGGTCGCCAAAAGGCGCCAGCCCCATGGTCTTGCCTTCGTCGTGATTCGGTTTGAAACCACAGAATTCGGTCGCCGCCTCATAGAACGCGCCCAGAGACATGGGGAAATAGCTCTCCTGAAAACGCGTGACCTTGACACCACGCCCCACGCCCATGAACGCCGTCGCCCACTCGCCCGAGCCGTCGAGGCTCAGGATCGCGGCTTCGTCGTAAGGCGACGCCAGAAAGCTACCCGCCGCATGCGCCGCATGGTGCGGCACGTAGTGGATCGGCGGTTGAACGCGCGCTTTACCCGCATTTCCATTCCCATAGGTCTCCCGATACCAGCTTTGCAGGGTGCGCTGTTTGAGGTAGGCATGCCAGAGTTCGTGCTTGACGAAGGGCCGCGCCTGCGACACATGGCCCAAGCCGTAGGCCAGCTTGGTCAGCCAGTCCTTGGTCGGCTGGATCGAAACGGCGATGTGGTCAATGTCGCCCGGCGCAATGCCGGCGAGGCGCAAGCAGCCACGGATCGACTGCACCGGAAACTCGTTGGTATGTTTGCGGCGCGTAAAGCGCTCCTCTTCAAGCATGGCAACAATCCGGCCGTCGACCACCAGACAGGCACTCGAATCGTGAAAGAAGTAATTGATGCCGAGCACAATCATGATGACTCCCCTGAAATAGTTTTGGCGTTTGCACGCCGCATGTAGCGCAACTGCACCGGCACCCATACATGCTGCTTGAAACGCCGCATCGCAAACCCGCACAGGCCGCCCAGACTGGGCTTGAACACATGCACATCCCAGACATCCTGCGCTTGCGGATTCCAGCGCCCGACCGCCCACGCCGGCCCGGTAACCAGGCTCAGGCGCTGGATGCGGGCATCGTGGCAGGCGTATTCGATGAGGCGATACAACAGCAGGCTGCCCGGCGCATCGGCATGCCATGTCTCGTCATAGGCAATTTTCTGGATGTAGAGGGTATCCCCGGCCAACAGGCAAAACTGCGCCGCAATCGCCACACCATCGAGCTTGAGCAGCGAAATCAGGCAGTCATCCGCTGCGGCAAAACGCGTTTTCAGTTCCGTGTAAAACCCCAGTAGATGAGGATGCAAGGCAATCGCGCTGGACTTGCCTTCCTTCCCCTTCCAGCCGGAAGCCTCCAGCCGCAGAAATTCGGCAAATGCCGTCTCAAGTTCGCTGCCGCCACGGGCCAGTGTCAGCGTCACAGCGCCCTGCTGGGCAAGTTTTTTGCCCTGGCGGCGCAGATTGCGCTTGAAGCTACCGCTGCAATCGGCCAGCGCACTGTCCAGATCGCTGCAGTCGAAATACATGCTCTGCCCGGTCTTTTCCTGATGCGTCCAGCGCAATGTCGCCGCCAGCCGGCTGCGCATCGCGACCGAATCGCCCAGCATGTTGGGCAGGTGCAGGGCATCCCAGGGCTGCGTCATCTGCTGATTCAGCTGCTTGGCCAGTCGCCGGATCAGGACATAGGCCGGCCATTGCGGTGCAATCAGCGGATCGCACAGCACGAGGTGCGGATGCGTTGGCAACTCCCACATCCACAGCCTGATATTGCCGACGCTGCGGCGCAATCGGCGCAGCGGAAATATCGCAATCGGCTGCCCCTGATCGTATAGGCTGACATAGTGAATGGCGGCCGAGTCGGCTTCCAGATGCACCAGCCATGCCCACTGCCAGTCGAAGGAATGGATAAACGACGCATTCGGCAGCAGCGCCGTCAGCGTTCGCCAATCGGACTCCAGTCCCTGGAGTGCCGCGCAGCCTGTGCCGATGCGCACCTCGATCCGGTTGATCGCTTGATGCCAACAATCCTCCGCTGTCTCCACTTTACGGCCTCCCGTCTCAGGACATGCCATTACATCGGCGGTGCCGCCACGCATTTCGCTATTCATCAGTCCTCCGTTCGCGTCAGCCTGCACGGTAACGCTGCCACCTGTGGGGCACCAAGACGCCGCGCTAGTCCGAATGGCGCACACAGCTACGGGAAGGCTCGCGCGCCATTGCGTGTGCTGTCGTACAGAGTCCATGTAACGGGCCGGATAGCCTCATGAAATGTTTTCCCCCGCTTACCTCAAGGAGAAATTTCATGGACCAATATCGTCATCACGTATCGGGCTTTTTTGCCCATCGGGAAGAAGCCGAGAATGCACTGTCCAGGCTGGCAGAAGGCGGCCTGCCGCGTGAGCGGATGCAACTGCTGGATAGCACCTCCATGCCCCCTGCGCCCGCGCCCCATAGCGACAGCAATGAAGTGCTGACCAACGTGCTGGTCGACGGCGGTATCGGCACGGCGGTCGGCACCGGTGTCGGCGCGTTGGCAACGGTCGGCCTGGTCGCGGCCGAAGTGAGCTTGTTCATTGCCAGTCCCCTGCTTGCGCCCCTGGTGATGCTGGGCTGGGGCGCCAGCGCGGGCGCTATTGTCGGGGCGGCAGCCGGCGCCCAGACCGACATCAAGCGCAAGGACGGCTGGCTGTCGGATCTGGTCCGCGATGCCATCGCCAGCGGTCAGGTCGTGCTGGTAGTGCAGACGCTGACCGCGCAGGAAACCGCAGCGGCTCGGGAAGTCATCGAAGCGGCGGTGGGTGAAGTCGAGGAAGTCAGCACGGTCTGAGCCGGGGGCAGGAAGCAAAAGTCGGCGCTGGTGGGACGGCATCAGTGCCCACTCACCCCCCCTGCACCGCCCCCCGCACCGGCTGACGGCACATAGACGAACGACCAGTCGGCATAACTGGCGCCGCCCCCTGCCCAGCCGAGTTCGGCCGGGAAATTTGCGCGGCGGATCGGCTGGCCCGGCGCCAGGCTATGCACGCCCATGATGCCACCCGCCGGTGCCGGAACCAGGCCCCACGCATCGTCATTCGTCAGCGGATCACGATAGGGGCGGCGCAGGTGACGGCGGACGCCGGGCAAGCGCTCGTCGCGCAACAGCACGGCCAGGGTAGCGGGATAAGTCTTGATGCCGGGCGACTGCTCGTAGTAGCGCTGGATGGCACGGCGGTATTGCAGGCCGATGAACAGCAGCTCACGTTCCTTTTCGCGCTGCTGCGCCTGTTGCCACAGCGTGGCGGTGCCCCCCAGTGTCACACCCATGACCGCCACGACAACCAGCAAGCCGAGGAAGGCAACGCCACGCTGCCGGCTACCAGCTCCCATACGGCGTCCCGTCCCGGCCATTGCCTGGCGCTCCGCTTTTGACATCAAAAACCTTGCCGTTGCGCGGATCGGGCGGCGGCACCACGATCCAGGTCTGGTCGCTGTCCGTCACTGGATCGAGCGGAATGCGCCGCAGGTAGCGCCGCGTTACCAGATCGGTCAGCGCATCGGGATAGCGGTTGCGATCACCATAATGCTTGTCGATGGCATCGCGCATCAGGTACAGGTTTTCGCGCAATACCGCTTCCTTGGCGGCCTCGATGCGCCCGAAATATTGCGGCACGGCGAGCGACATCAGCACGGCGATCACGGCCATCACCACGAGTAGTTCGATCAGGGTAAAGGCTGGGCGGTTGACGGTTTTCATCGCGCTCATTGCTCACCACTCCCGGTAGGGAATGCCGTTGATGCCGGTGGCCGGGCTCAGCGAATAAACGTCATAAACATCATCGCCGGGGCTGGGCCGATCATGCGAACTCAGATAGCTGCGCAGCCCCCAGGAAGCGGTTGCCTTGACATCGGGCGCGGCAAACGGGTCGCGCGGAATGCGCCGCAAAAAGTGGATCGGCGCGGCCGACGGATCGCGGGCATCCTTGACGCCGCTCACCAGCAGATCGAGGCTGCGCGGATAGCCCGAGGCACCAGACTGAACGAGGATGCGCCCCTCCTCGCTGGCCTGTCGATAGGTATCGAGCGCAACGCGAATCTGGCGCAGGGCATCGCGCAGCTCGCTTTCTTGCGTGCGGCGCACCGTCAGTTCATGCAGCGGCTGCGCCAGCGTCGCAAACAAGGCAATCAGCGCCAGCGACACCATCAGTTCGATCAGGCTAAAGCCGCGAACAGGCAGCATCGTCATGGCGCTAGGGTGCAGGCGGGACTGACGGGGCCTGCGGATCCTGCGCGGCCGACGGGGCTGGTGGTGCAGTCCATAAGCGCGGATGATTCTCCGTGCCCGACCAGTACTTGCCCGGCACCTGCGCTGGCGGGGTCAGGCTGCGCACAATGCGCGGAGTGATGGAGAGCACCAGTTCGGTCTTCTGGTTGTTGTTGCCCTCGCGCGAGAACAGGCGGCCGATGATCGGCAGGCGGCCCAGTCCCGGAAAGCGATTGGCATTGTGCCGGTCATCATCATTGATCAGGCCGCCGAGGACTTGCGTTTCGCCATCCTTGAGACGCAACACCGTAGCGGCATTGCGCCCGCCGATCTGATAGGAAACCGTGCCTGCCTTGCTGACAATTTCCTTGACGACCGAACTGACTTCGAGGGCCAGCTTGATCGAGATTTCATCGTTCGGATAGATCGTCGGTTCAACCTCCAGCTTCAGGCCGACATCCACATACTGCACACTCTCCGAAACAAACCCGGTCGAGGTGGCTGTGGTGGTAATCACCGGCACCCGGTCGCCGATGCGGATTAGCGCTTTCTCCCGGTTGTGGGTGCGAATGCGCGGGTTGGCGAGCAGATTGGTGATATCCGCATCGTCCTGCAGATTGATGGTCAGCGGCGAGATGCTGGCACCGATGGTGCCCGAGTCGAGGTTGCGCAGATCGCGCAGTGTCAGCACATCGCCAATCGACGGCAGGGGCGAGAGGCTCAACTGGTTGGGGAATCTGATCCCCAGATTGGACAGTTGCGAACGGCTGACCTCAACCACCGCCACTTCGAGCATCACTTCCGGCTCGGCCACATCCTGCGTGGCCACCAGTCGCTCGGCCAACTGGATCATGGCCGGCGTATCGCGCATGATCAGCAGGTTGAGCTTCTCGTCGGCAAAGACATTCTTCGCCTTGAGGATCGCCGCCAGCATGGTGGCCACCTGCTTGGCTTCGGCGTTGGCGAGAAAGAAGCTGCGCACCACCAGTTCCTGATGGTCGACCAGCTTGGAAGCCGTGTCGGGGTAGATCAACAGCGTCGTCTCGCCCAGCACCCGGTGGCGCAGTTGATGCGTCGTCAGGATCAGTTCCAGTGCTTCCGCCACCGAGACGTCGCGCAGCAACACGGTGACATTGATCGGCGGCACATCCTTGTCGAGGATGAAATTCAGCCCGCTGTGTACTGACAGGGCTTCCAGCACCTGCTTGAGATCGGCATCGCGAAACTCCAGCGTTGCCGGCTTGCGGAACGAGGCACGCAGCATCGGTGCCATGACGGGTTCGTCGCTCTTCCCGGCATGCTGCGCCGTCTCGGCTTGCTGCGTCGCGCGTTGCATCTCTTGCGCGAGCGCGGCAAGGCCGTCCAGCGCCTCGGCGTTACCGGCATCCATGATCAGGATGCGTTGATAAATCGCCTCGGCCGTTTCCATGCGCTTGGCCCCCCGCTCACGCACGGCTTCGCCGAGCAGACGCTGAATCACGCGCTGGCGTGCATTGCGATACGCCTGGCGAAATGTCGCATTGTCGGGCGCTTCCGCGCTCGCCTGTTCCAGCTTCGCGAGGCCCTCCTCGTGCTTGCCAGCCACAAACAGGTCGATGCCCTGGCGATGGGTTGTCTGGCCCGCACATCCGCTCAGTGCCAGCGCAAGCAGAAGCATCCGCCCATAGGGAGGCAGGAAAGTATCGTGTCTGGTCATTTCTTTTCTCCCACATCGAGTGCCTGGCGCAAATTCATCGGCCGATAGCGAAACAACAACTGGCCTTTCTCATACTTTTCGACCCGGTAGTCTTTGCCAATTCGATCCCCCACTCCCACCACGACCACACGCGCCCCATCGGCCAACAGATAGGCAGCCCCCCGCTCCGCGTCGACAATCCGACCCAGAAACCGGAAGGGCAGTGGCGGTGCCTGCGGCGCTGCCGGTGCGGCCATTTCAACCACCACGGGCGGTGGCTCCCAACTGCGCGCGGCAAAGATATCGGCCAGCGGCACCTCTGCCACCGGCTGGGCCAAGGCTATTGGAGAGAACATCAGCAGCAGCCATGCCGGGCGGAATTTGCGCATCATGGCGTACGGGCAAAACCAAAGGACAGGCGCAACTGCGCGTCGACCGTCATATCGGTCGCCTGCGCCCGTTGCAGCATCAATTCTTCCAGCACTGTCGCCGGCATGGCGAGTACATCCCGCAGGTAAGCACGCAATACGGGATAGTTCAGATGGAGGGGCATGCTCACTTCCAGACGCGTCTGCCCTGCCTGCGCTTTCATCTGGTAGGTCGCGCGTTCGATCACGATGCCATGCTGGGTGGCCAAGGCATTTAGCTGTTTCAGCTGTTCCGGTGCGGTGGCAAGGGGAAGCAAGGGAAGCTCTGCCGTGGCGGATAGCGTCGTCGGCACCTGTGCCGCCGCAGTTTCAGTAAATTCATCCACCTCACTCTCCATCTGTATCAGTTCGTCCTGCAGGGGCAGCAGATGACCGAAGAATAAACTGAGGCAGAACAGCAGCAGCCCGAGGCCCATCACCCCCGGCCAGCCCAATTTTTCCAGCAGGTTTCTCATGGCTGCGCCCCAGGCTTCCCGACCACCAGATTGAATCTCACCGGTCGCTGGGGATGATCGCTGACCACCGCCGAGTCCGTCATCTGCACATTGGCCAGCAGCGGTGCCGACTGGAGGCGCGCCACATACGCCATCGACGCATCCAGGCTGCTGGCCTCGCCGCTCAGTAGCAGACCTTCCTTGCTGGATTGAAAGCGCAGCAGCGTCACCGACTCATCCCCGGCCGTCTCAAGCGCATGGAACAGTGCTTCCCAGCGGGCTGCGGTCGGCAACTCGGCCAATGCGCCCTTGTCCACGTCGGCCGGCACCTCACGCTGGAGGCGCGACAGTTGCAGTCCGGCTGCCGACAGTTGGTCAGCAATCGTGAAATACTGGGCGAGCAGCAAGCCCGTCAGCAGCACGCCCAGCGCCAGCAGCATGAATCCGCCACGGTGGCGTCCTGGGTCCGCCTGCTGGTAGTCAAGCCAGAGCGCACGCATTACACCATCCCCCAGACGGCCAGATTGTCCTGGTCATCCATGCCGGCCAGCGCGGGCGGATTAACCTGCTGATAACTCCAGAACGTGTCGTCGGGAAGGCTTGCCGCATCGGTCAAGTCACACAGCCAGAGGATGCCGCCGGGCTGCCGTGCACTCAGTTCGGCTTCTTCCAGCAGCAGCAAAGGCAGGCTCTGCGCATTGCCCGCCCGGCTATCGACATGTTTCCACTGCCCCAGTTCGAAAAACGCCAGCGTCGTCCTGCCCATTTCCACCATCGCCAGGCAACCGACCGACTGGCCGATGTCACGCCGGATCTGATTGAAGACCGGCATCAGGCCTGGGCGCAGCGAAAGCAGGCGGCCACGCCCGGCACACACGGTTTGCAGCGCCTCCAGCAGCGCGCGCGGCACGCCACAGGCCAAGGTCTGCAGCCCCTTGCCCGCCGGACTGATGCGCAGCTCCCACTCGCGGGCCAGATCGCCAAAGGTATCGCGAAACACCACCTCGGCAAGTGACTGGCGCTCCTTGCCCGACAGCCCGGAACTGGCCGGAAAAATCGCATGGCGCACGTAGTGGCCCGACAGGACAATGGCAATGTCACGCCCGTGCCAGCCGGGTTCGTCGAGCAAGGTCGCAAGCGCTTCCAGTCCTTTTTTCCACTCGCCGGCATCTTGTTCCAGCAGCGGCAGTGCATGCCGATCCAGCAGGCGCGGTCGCCAACCACGCCCCAGCAGGAGGGCCGAGAGCCGCTCCGGCGCCAGGCCAACCACAACGCGCTCACGCCACAAAGGTGACACGATTGACCTCCTCCAGCGTGGATTCGCCACGCCGCACCAGATCAAGCGCATCATCGCGCAACAGGCTCATGCCGCCCCGCGCCGCTTCCTCGCGTAAGCGCCGCTGCGGTGCGCCAATGGCAATCAACTCGCGCAGATCATCGGTCAGCTGCAACAACTCGGCTATTGCTTTTCGCCCTTTGTAGCCGGTGCCACGACACTCGGCACAGCCGCGTCCCTTGCGAAAGTTGAAATCCAGCGCAGCGACCGGCGAGATACCGGAATCGGCCAGCAGACCAGCATCCGGCTGATCCTCCGTGCTGCAGTGCGGACAATTGATGCGCACCAACCGCTGGGCCAGGATGCCGTTGAGCGCCGAGACAAAACTCTGCGGTGCGACGCCCATGTGCAGGAAGCGGCTGATCACATCCAGGGCATTATTGGCATGCACCGTCGTCAATACCAGATGGCCGGTCAGTGCCGACTGAACGGCGATCTGCGCCGTCTCCGCATCGCGGATTTCGCCGACCATGATGGTGTCGGGATCGTGACGCAGGATGGAGCGCAGGCCACGGGCGAAGCTGAGCCCCTTCTTTTCATTCACCGGGATTTGCAGCACGTCGGGCAATTGGTATTCGACCGGGTCTTCGATGGTGACGATCTTGGCACGACCATTGTTGATCTCACTGATCACGGCGTAGAGTGTGGTGGTCTTGCCGCTGCCGGTCGGGCCGGTCACCAGCAACATGCCGTAGGGTTCCCGGGCCAGGCGCCGCAAGGTGCGCATCAGATCACTCGCAAAGCCCAGGCTATCCAGCGTCAGGCTGGTCATTTTTTCCGTCAGGGCCTGCTTGTCGAGGATGCGCAACACGGCATCTTCGCCATGAATGCTCGGCATGATGGAGACACGAAAGTCTACATCGCGGCCGTTGATCGAGACATTGAACCGGCCGTCCTGCGGA
This sequence comes from Rhodocyclaceae bacterium, assembly GCA_030681195.1. GTDB lineage: Bacteria > Pseudomonadota > Gammaproteobacteria > Burkholderiales > Rhodocyclaceae > Sulfuricystis. The sequence goes on along the minus strand of JAUXXJ010000008.1, from coordinate 50,268 downwards.
ATCCGTCGTTCGGCGATGTCGAGCTCGGCCATCACCTTGATTCTTGAAATCACCTGCTCGGCGGTCTGGCTGCCCTTGGCTTCGGCAATCGTCGACAACACACCGTCGAGGCGATACTTGACCCGCAGCCCTTCCGTGGTCGATTCCAGATGGATATCGCTCACGCGCGCCTTGTAGGCATCGTAAAGCGTTGAATTGGTCAGCCGAACGATGGGGCTTTCCTCCATCTGGATGGTATCCAGACGCAGGATCTCGCTGCCGCCGGATGTGATCTGCTGCTCTGGCGCATAGTCAGGCAGGGCATCCATCGCATGGATCGACTCGCCATGACGGGCCAGTACGTTGGCTATATCGCTGACACTGGCATAACACAAGGTGAAGGGGCGGCGCAGCAGCGCGTCGGCCCACGGCATCAGTCCCGCCGCCGTGCTCTTTTCGGTCACCAGCATGAGGCGCCCATCCTCATCGGTCATGGCAATACATTGCCGTTGCGTCGCCGTGGCATAAGGAAGCACATCAAAGGCCGGGCTCAGAGCATCCAGCCGAGCGATATCGAAGATCGGCAACTCGCTGCGCTCGACCGCGCGGCGGTCGCGACGCACCCAGCGACGATCCTGGCGTACCCCTCTGCGCTCGTGTGCCGACACCAGATCGTTCACCGTGATCGAATTTCCATTGCTCATTGAACGCTCCCGGCCAGTTCGAAGATCGGCATGTACAGCAAGACCACGATGAAGGCGATGAACAGGCCGATGACGAGCATCAGCAGCGGTTCGAACAAACGCGCAAACCAGTCGGCCCAGCGCGCGGTTTCCTCGTCGTGAAAGTCGGCGATACGAATCATTTTTTCGCCCATGTCGCCGGCCTTCTCGCCGATGCGCAACAAATCGCTGGCGACGGGCGGCGCCAGATTGGCCCGCTCCATGGCCGCCGAGAGCGCCACACCGCTGCGAATCTCGATCAACGCGCCAGCCAGTGTGATCTGCATGTTCTCATCCAGCAGTTCGCGCGCCATCCCCAGCGCAGTGACGACGGGAATCCCACCCTGTAGCAACAAACCCAGCGTCCGGTAAAAACGGGCCAGGGCATAGAAATGAAAGCGGTCACGCACACTCGCCAGCGCTTTCCAGTCGAGCATGCGACGCAACAACACGCCCCAACTCAGTTGCATGCGCCGGACGTAAATTGTCATGCCACCAATCACGACCGCCAAGCCCAGCAGCAGCGACAGCCCCTGAGTTTCGATCAGCGCGCCCCATTGCAGCAACAAGCGTGACATGAAGGGCAATTCGCTGCCGAACTCCTCGTACACCCGGCTGAAGCGCGGCACCACATAGGTCATCAGAAACACAATCACCAGACTGCCCACACCGAGCAGCAAGGCCGGGTAGATCGCCGCCGCCTTCACGCGTTTTTGAATGGCATCCATCCGACTGCGGTATTCGATAAAGCGTGCCAGTGCGCCGGCCAGATCGCCCGTCTGCTCACTAGCCGCCACCAGGGCGAGATAAAGTGGCGGGAACAGGTGCGGGGATTGCCGCAATACAGCTGAAAACGCTTTGCCCTCGCGCAGTCGGTGAATCAGCGCCTGGATCAGTTGCCGCCGCTCGCCAGCGGGCGCTTTGCGTGCCAGCGCACCCAGGCTTTCGATCAGGGAAAGTCCGGCATCCAGCAGAGAACGCAGCTCCTGGCTGAACAACAACAAATCGAAAGGCTGCGCCCGTCGGCCAAACAGATGCCAGTTCCCGAGTTCCCGTATCGAAACTACCTCGAAGCCCTGCTCTCGCGTGCTAATACCGGCAGCCTCGGCACTGTCCGCCTCAAGCTGAAAGGAGCTCACGCCATCGCCATGTCGGTAGGCCGTGATGTTGAAGTGCATGGGCATCACCAATTGGTGATATCGGCATCTTCACCGCTACCACCCGGTTTGCCGTCACGCCCAAGGGAAATCAGATCGAACTCGCCATGCTCCCCCGGACTCTTGTAACGATAGGCCTGGCCCCAGGGGTCAGGCGGAATGCCTTTCTTCAGATAGGGACCGCCCCACTTCGCCACCCCGCCGGGCTGCACCATCAGGGCCTCAAGCCCCAACTCGCTGGTCGGGTAGCGTCCGACATCGATGCGGTAGGCATCAAGCGCCTTTTCCAGGGCATCCATCTGGGCGCGGGCCGCCTTGACTTCGGCCTTGCCGATCTGGCCGAAATAGCGCGGGCCAACATAGCCCGCCAGCAGTCCGATGATCGCCACGACGACCAGCAGTTCGAGCAGGGTAAACCCCACTCTGATGCTGGACGCACGGGACAGTGGGTTCGTCCTACGGTCTGGCAACGACATTGATCGAATTCACGTTGAAGTATTGCTGCACGGCGCGCAAGGTCAGGACACGCACTCCGGCCTGGAGCAGGACGCGCTTGCCGGAGTACTTGAAGCCGCACCAGTTACCCGTATTAAGTGCAGTAATGGTACCGGTCACATCGACACCATCGACCTCCATGCGGTAGGCGCCGGTTGGGTAATTGCTGCTGCCCCTGATCCCGACCTCGTAGTAGCCAGTAACCGGCACGTTGATGGTGTAGTTCATCCACTCCCCATCGGCAAAGTTGTTGACGACGTAGCCGCCGCCGGCTGGATCGCAGGAACGGATGATGTCCACGTCCTCGTCCAGACGATACTGCCCGCCAGCATTGCCCTTCGTGGTGTCGTGATAGGCCACACCCTGGCCGCCGCGATCAAAGTTTTCAGCCGCGAAGGTGGCCGGAACGGTAATCGGTGTGCCGCTATAAGGCTGGGACTTGGTGACCGCTGTTGGTACTGGTGCAACAGACTCGGCGGGCTTGGCAACGACATTGATCGAATTCACGTGGAAGAATTCCTGCTCGGCGCGCAAGGTCAGGACACGCACCCCGGCAGCAAGGTGCACGGTCTTGCCGAAGTTTTTGAAGTTGCAAAAACTGCCCGTACCCAGTTGGGAAATGGTCCCTGTCACATTGACGCCATCCACCGCCATGCTGTATGCACCGGTTGCGACGTTGTTGCTGGCCCGTATCCCAATCTCGTAAGTGCCGCTGACAGGCACATTGATGGTGTAGTTCAGCCACTCTCCAGCGTTAAAGTTTTTGATGACGAAATCGCCGCCCGCACTGTCGCAGGAGGTGTAGATATCCACATCCTCTTCCAGGCGATACAGCCCGCCGGCATTACCCTTGGTGGTGTCGTGATAGGCCACGCCCTGACCGCCGCGATCAAAGTTCTGGGCCGGGATAGTGGCCGTAACAGTAATCGGTGTGCCGCTATAAGGCTGGGACTTGGTGGGTGTGGGGGCTGGCGGTGGTGGTGGTGGGGCAGGCTTGCCCACACTCACCCCACCCGGTTCGATGGTGACCTGCGTCGTATCGCCAAGCGCCACGGTCCAGGTGCCACCGCTCTTGGTTGCACTGGCATTGATCGGTTCGCAACCCACGTTCAGCAGCGTAACGAACTCGGCACTCGGCAAGCGCGTCGTGCTGGCAAAGCGGCCATGCCACTGCGCCGCACGCGTGCCGGTCGGATTGACAGTGAACTGGTTGGTCTGGCTAAAGCGCGTCGTCGGGCCGGCCAGCAGCGTGACGCACAGGCTCTCGTTGCCGTTCTGGATCGTCGCCTTGGTATCGGAGGTTGCCGTCATCTGGAAGAGCGAGTGGATGTTCCACTCCCATTGGCGGCCGGTAGCGGACGCCAGATTGTCATAGACCAGAATCAGGTTCGGCCGCAGATACACCAGCATGCGTTGCGCCAGCGTCAGCGCGCCACCATAAGCTTGCGTGGCGTCGCCCGTGACGATGTCATAGTCGGCCGTGTGGTTGAAGCTGGTGATCTTGCCGTAGCCCATCTTGCTGCCTGACTCGAAGAATATCTGTCCCAGACCGCCGTCGAAGGTGATCGCATTCTTCGCCTTGGTGGTGTGATACCAGTTCATGAAGTGCGATGACTTGTAGCCGTCGTAGTAACCCGATTCAATCGCCAGACGCTTGCCGCCGGTATTCACGACAAAGGCATTCTGATCCGCATGTTGGTGGTTGAACGCACCATAGGGCGGCGGGCTTGACTTGAAATACACGGAGGTGCGATCCAGCGCAGCGAGGTCGCTGTGCATCGCCACAAAACCGATGGAAGGCAGATGCAAGGCGTTGGGTGTTCCCGCCGGAAGCGGCTGCGGGCCGGAGAAATCGGCGGGCGGGGCCATCAGGTATTCGAAGCGGGTCTGGTCTTCGCGGTTCAAGTGCGACATGTGCCAGCGGCCAAGCGGGGACGGGGCAAAGTAGGTATAGCCCTTGCCGTAGCGCGACTGGTGTTCGAACGCGCTGGTCTCAAAGCTGTCGCCAAACACCATGCTGCCATCAAGCATGCCGGGCGGCATGAAATAGGCGATGAAACGTGCCCAGTTACGCACCCAGGCCTTCTGCGCCACATTGATTCCCGTCACATATTTCAGCTCGATCAGGTTGGGTAGCGTATCGCCCATGTCGTACATGCCATAGGGCGTCCCATTGGCATAGCCACCATCATCGCCACTCCAGGGACTGAGATGATTCAGAAACAGCGGCAGGGAGTTTGTCAGCCAGGTATTGGCAACCGGCAGGTCGCCGGCCAGCAGCGATGAGATCGACGCCAAAGCCGTCAGGGTCTGATTGCCATGCGAGTCTCGCGGATGCCTGGCGATGCGTGCACGCGTGCCGATAATGTCGTTGTACATGTGACCCGTGCGGATATTCAGCGTGCTCAGCACCTGGCCGCGCTGCGTGGCCGTCAGGCGTGGAAAGAGCCAGTCATAGCCGAGGGCGACCGTCCAGGTCAGGTAACGTCCCGCCATGTCCAGGCCGCCGGGCTTGAGATAGGAAGTCGCGCCATTCGGATCCCAGGCCGCCAGATTCATCACGCGCCGCACGGCATCGTTGCAATAGAGCGCCTCGTTGCTGTAAACACAGGCCACCAGCGAATTCAAGGCCAGCTTGCTCCAGTTGTAGGCATCGTTGTAGCCAAGTCCGTCCGCCGGCAAAGTCTGGTTGACGGCGCGGCCGACACTAGCCAGCAGCGCATTGACTGCCGTGGCACGCTGCGCCTTCATCGTCGCAAACGTCGCGGCATCCGGCAAACTGCGCGGGTGCGGCTTGGCGGTTACCGTACTGAGTACAGCGCTCATCTTCGGCACGAGAAATGGTTTCGAGTTGGCATCGACGCTAAAGCGCCGACGGTTGCTCTGGGCGCTGCCCGCATAGCTCGCGGTCCACGAATAACTGCCGGCCGGCAACACCTCGTCCCAGTTCAGCCAGTTCTGCGTGGTCGGCAGCGTTCTGGTGCGGCCATCCGGATAAGTGAGTGTCACCTGATAACCACCGCTGGTGATTACGTCGGGCCAGCGAAAATCCGGGGGCGACTGCAGCACGGATTGGCAATCATGCGGACGAATATCCGGGGCGAGCGGGTTGCCAGTCACCATCCAGTCGACCGCCGTCGTCGGCACACAACTGGTTTGCGCATGGGCGGCCATCGGCAAGCCCAGCGCGGTACAAACCAGGCCGATGACCAGCGTGGCACGGCCTGCAGTGGCGAGAAACTGCCCCCCTGTCGCGAAGTCAGTCAGATCAGACCAGTCGTTGGCAATGTCATTGCCAGGCTGCTCTGGAATATGCAGATTGAAGAAGGCAGGTACGCCGCTCTGTACGTTCACGATGGTCTCCAGTTCTTGGATAGGGGGAGGCATAGAGAAGGAATGACGCACCGATGAAATCCGTCGGACGCCATACTTCCAGACAAATCCATTGAACGCTGGCGATGACGAATTGAATGCTGCCGACACACGGTCTGATCAGACCATGCCAAGCTTGCGGTGAGCGATTGCTGCGCGCGTCAGTTTCCCCGCTGCGCTTCTGCAGGCTTGAGGTGCTTCAAGAGTTCGACCGCTGCCAATTGATGGGCCACCGGGTTCCAATGCCCATCCGCAGGCATGAAGTCCATCCGCTCGCGTCGCTGCGACCAATGACGTTCAAACACTGGTTGCAGATCGACCACCCCATGGCCATAGGTCGGGGCGACGCGCAGGAAGATTTCTCGGTCCGCCTTGTTCCGTACCGCCTTCGGATTCAACTGGCCTGAATAAATGGATTCCCGATCCCCATCGATCAGAAACAAAATCTGCAACTGAGTAGCGCCCGCCCACTGCTGCAGTTCGGAAAAATAGTAATTCAGCATCTTTTCCTTGCGCGCCGGGGACACCGTCGGCGCACTTGTCTCGCTGGGGCGCTCAACACGAACGGCCTTCGACACCCAATCCGGAAATTTAAGGTTGTAATAAAGGTATCTGGCGAGTGCGGATTTCTGGACGATTTGCTTGAGAGGAGACTCCTGGTACACGTTATGACGCACAGCAACGACACCTCCCTCATCGTCAAAGCCGTTGTGCCCGCGATGGGGCGGGGAGGTGAGTGACGAGAGTTCAGAATGCTTGACAAAGATCACCAGCGCTCGGGGACGCAGTCTGGGCAGGTAGAACTCGGCCAACTTCAATGAATCCGCCAGTCCATTCCCTGAAGACGCGGCGGCAACCACATTCCCGCCCAGCGCCGTGCCAAGACGCCCTTGTACCGTTTCCGCAAGATCAAGCATCAGGCTCTCAATGAAACTATCGCCAACCACCAAAACCCCGCCCTGACCGGAGAAATCAGGCGAATTTGTAAACCCCTGGTCATTGGTCATGCCACGCCGGGCATTCAGCAATGACCATCCGAGCGAATAGGTGTAGTGCTGTTGCGGCAGATAGTGGGAGAACGGTTTGACCTGATCGGTCTCAGCCATACGGGCGCCCGAGCTCACCGGCAGGAGAAGCAATACCCCCTCCAGGATCACCAATGCCACCAGAACCCCCATACCGATTCCTAGACCAAAGCGCATGAGCCTCCCTCAGAAATTGAAGTAGAGAAATTCTGAAATACCCCGTGTTTCGCTGATCGCCAGCAGCAAGAACATCAGGGTCAGCAGTGCCCCGAGCGCCAGACCACCGCGCATACCGCTCAGCCGCCCCTCTTCGACATGACGGATGCCCCGTCCCAACATGTCGTAGGCGTTGGGCGCAAAAAACACGATGGCCGCGGATGCCAGCAACCAGATCATGCATTCGTCGAGTGCCATGATGCGGTTGCCCCCCAGGAAGCCCTCCCCGGAATCCCCCAGATAGGTTCCACCGACCATCGCGCTCAGCACGTCGATCGCAATCGGTAGCGATGTCGCTCTAAAGAAAACCCATCCCACCACCACCGCAACAAAGGTCAGCAGCCATCCAGACAGGTTCAAGAACATATGCTGGCGCTCACCCAGGAAATGGCGGATGCCATGATTGATCACCAGATAGACGCCATGGAGCGCGCCCCAAATCACAAATGTCCAACTGGCGCCATGCCACAAACCACCGAGCAGCATGGTGATCAGCAGGTTGGCATAGCGTCTGAGTTCACCATGGCGGTTGCCGCCGAGCGTGAAATACAAATAGTCACGCAGGAAGATTGATAAGGTGATGTGCCAGCGCCGCCAGAAGTCGATGATCGAGCGGGCTTTGTAGGGCGAATTGAAATTGATCGGCAGGATCACGCCAAACATGTAAGACAAGCCATACGCCATGTCCGAGTAGGCCGAGAAATCAAAATACAACTGGAACGTATAGGCGAGGGCGCCACACCAGGCTTCAAGACTGGTCAGTTGGGCATGACCAAGATCAAATACGGGGGCCACAAAGGGCGCGACGCCATCGGCCAGGACTACCTTTTTGAACAGGCCAATCGTAAAGAACGTCATCCCCACCACCAGCCGTCCGGTCAAAAACACATGCGACGCGACCCGATCAAACTGGGGCATCATGTCCTTGTGATGCAAAATCGGGCCGGCGATCAGATGCGGAAAATACGTCACGAACAAGCCGTAGTTTTCCGGCTTGTATTCGCTCACCTTGGCCGCATGGCAATCCACCAGATAGGCAATCTGGGTAAAGGTAAAAAACGAGATACCGATCGGCAAGAGGATGCCGGGCGGCTTCAAGTCTGCGCCGGTGAGCCAGGCGAGGTTGACGACAAAGAAGTCGAGGTATTTGAAGACACTCAGCAAGCCAAGATTGAATACCAGCCCAAGGATCAACGCCAGCTTGGCGCGACGGGCTTGATGCGCTGCTTTTTCCCGGGATATCCAGATGCCCACCAGATAGTTCGTGGCAATCGATCCCAGCAGCAAAGGGAGATAGGCGATATCCCAATAGGCGTAAAAGACCAGTGACGCCAAAAACAGGAAAACAACGGACAGACGCAGGCTGTATTTGGATAGGACGAAATAGCCCAGCAAGGCGAGCGGTAGAAAGATCAGAACAAACGAGAAGGTATTGAATAGCATTGGCGGTTGGCGCTCAGCAGGTCAGCGGATTCAATCCCTGCGAAAGCAGATGGCGGCCGACCTCCGCATGCGCCATTCAGACTAGTCCATCCCTGTCCGCAGTGCCTTGTGTCCTGCCCAGATACCGGCTTATCGGTAGCGCAAATAGCGACTCCCCGGTATTTAAGCGGTCCCTCTGGCTACGTACCATGGCAACACAAGAACCGACAGGCAACGCACCAGGAGGCAGTCATGCACGAAATCATCCATATCGTCGACCCGCAATCACTCACGGGACAAATTCGACACGGTCTGGAGATCGAAGCGGTCACGGATCGTCCGCTCGACGCCGGCTACTACTTTGTGATCTGGCCAGCCGCCAGACAAGCGGGACGCAACCATGGGAAACGTTACTTCGGACCGTTTCAGACCTGTGCCGAAGCACGTCTACTGCAACGCAGTGCCCTCTCCCTCGGGCTGATTCAGGACGGCATGATGCTCTCGCCCGAGGTGGTGGAATGTCGTTCAATCGTGCGTCCCCTCGCGGCAACGCTCTATCCGGCCACCTATCGTGACCATCGCGCCGCGCCGCAAAGCATGGCCGCGTGTGCCGGCTGAACCATGAACCGCGATCAATGGATTGGTCGGCTGCAGCAGTTCGTCGGCATCATCGAGGAAACCTGGGGCCATCTGAGCGATGAGCCGGAGCTCGCCGTAACCGGTAGAAAGGCCCAATTCACGGGCCGCATTCGGGCGCAGCTTGGTTTATCCAGGGCAAAGGCGGATCGCCAACTCGGCGAATTTCTCCATCGTCATCGCCACTGGAAGATCACCGCCTGACTTGGCGCGCGTATCCCGTCAGGTGCCGTCTCACCAGCGCCGACTTTTCAAGCGTTCGTCCCAGAATACCAGTATCCGGGTATTACTACCCCCCCCCCCCCCCCCCATAGAATCGGCGGGGCTATGATTAAAGTAATTCTCCCCCGCCTCACACTCCCTTCCAGCGTTCTGGAATCGGTCTGGATAGTGCCGGCCTTCGTGCTGTCCATCATCATCGCGATGACCGTCTGGTTTGCCTACGAGGAACGTCAGCACGCACTGGAAACCGAATACGCCATTTTGGAGGCCCACGCCCGCATCGCCGACAGCCAACTGGCTGGCCTGCTGCGCCACATTCGCCAAGCCCTCAGGCAGGTCGCGGCGGAGCGCGCCGGCATCCCCCGGCACGCACTGCCTGACCACGCCGCAATGACCCTGGACCAAGTCAAACAAGAGCTACCCGAAATCCGCTCGATAGTGATCCTCAATGCCGCTGGCCGGGCCGTGACCAGCCTCATCCCGACACTCCAGGGATTCGACGCGTCGCAGCGTGAGTACTTCACCGCCCACCGCGACCAGATCATCGACAGCAACTTCCATATCTCACGCCCCTTCAAGTCGAGTTTCGGTGATTACTCGATCGTCTTCTCGGTCGCGATCCGTGACGAGCAGAACCGTTTTCTCGGCGTGGTCGCCGCCGGCGTGAATTACCAATTTTTCGATAGCGTGATGCAACAGGTCATGGCATCGGGAGGGGATTATTCTGTCGACGCGATCTTCAACCCGCAGGGTGACTTCCTCTATCGCTCGCCCGATCCGGAAAAATACGTTGGCTTCAACATGGGGAAATCAGCCCAGTTCCAGAACTACCTCAACGCCAAACAACCCATGGTCCGCAGCATCGGGGTATCCCAGGCTGATGGCGTCGAACGGCTCTACATCCACCGGTCGATCGGCAATAGCGGGCTTGGCGTGGCCATTGCCCACCCGCTCAATAACGTACTGGCAGGATGGTGGCGCAATCTGCTCCTGCGCACACTGATCGTTGCCCTCGCCATCAGCGCCACTCTGTTCCTGGTCTGGCGGGTGCATCTGCGCCAGCGCGAGATTGCGGCAATGGAAACGATCAAGCGCGATGCCGAGGTAGCCCGCCGGCTGGTCATGATTCAGGAGGAAGAACGGTGCCGCCTGGCCGTCGAACTGCATGACCGTACCAGCCCGAACCTGAGTGCGCTCGAAATCAACTGGCGGCTGCTGGCAGACGCAACCACACGACGGTCAACGGAGGAAGCGGCCCAGGTACTCGATGACGCCGCCGCACTGCTCGACGACACGATCGAAAGCATTCGCACCATCAGTGCCGAGTTTCACCCACCGCTGCTCGATCAATCCGACTTCTGGATCACCATTGAGGGCTACGCGCAGCATTTCAAACGCCGCACCGGCATTGCGGTGCAGGCAGAATGCGCGCAATCCGCATTGCGTCTACCGCCAGTAATCGAGACCAACCTGTTTCGCATCGTTCAGGAAGCCCTGACCAACTGTGCCAAACATGCCCGGGCAAAATCGATCCATATCCGACAAGTCATCAACGGCAATGAGGTCAAGCTGATCATCAGCGATGATGGTGCCGGTTTCGATCCGCAGCATCCGCCCAAGTCGGGCCAGGGCTTGCGCACGATGCAGCACCGTGCCGAGTTTATCGGCGGCCGCTTCTCCCTGGAATCGCAAGCCGGTGTCGGGACGCAAATTGCCATCGCGTTCAAGCTCTCAGAACCCGACAACTCAGAAATGTTTCGGGGCAACCCGAATAGCCGCCTGGATGTCGCCCGCCACTGACGTGCTGCCTAAGTCGCTAGTGAACATGGCGACTCACTTCGACGGCATGTTCGCGCAGATCATTGACAAGCAGCACCCGTCCATCCGGCATAGCCACCCCATCGACGCTTAACAAGGTCTTTTCTGGCTGCTCGCTATCGAGGTCATGCGTCTGTGACACGACGATGCGGTAGGGCGTCTCGTGATAGCGGTAATGAATCGTGAAGGTCGTCCACTCCGCCGGCAGGCACGGCACGAAATGCAGCGTCGTCCCTTCGCGTCGCAGCCCCAGCAGGGATTCCAGAATCAGCCGGTACATCCAGCCGGCCGAGCCGGTATACCAACTCCAGCCGCCACGTCCGGTGTGCGGGGTCACCGCATACACATCGGCCGCCACCACGTAGGGCTCGACCTTGTACGTCGCGACGCTTGCCGCCGACAAGGCATGGTTGACGGGGTTGATCATGCGCAGCACTTCCCAGGCGCGCACGCGGTCATCCAAGGCGGCAAACGCCATGGCGGCCCAAATCGCCCCATGGGTATATTGCCCACCGTTCTCGCGCACCCCCGGCACGTAGCCGCGAATGTAGCCGGGATCAACGATGGCCTGATCAAACGGCGGATCGAGCAATTGCACCAACGCGACATCGCGGCGAATCAGTCGCTCATCCAGCGAGCGCATCGCCCAACGTGCCCGCGCCGGATCGCCAGCACCAGACAACACCGACCAGCTCTGCGAGATGGAATCGATGCGACATTCCACATTGGTGGATGAACCGAGCGGTGTGCCATCGTCAAAATAGGCGCGCCGATACCAGTCACCATCCCAGCCGTTCGCTTCGATGCGCTGCCCCAACTGTTCCGCCTCATCACGGCAGGCGGCGGCGAATGCGGGATCGCCATGGCTGTCGGCCACGGTCGCAAACTGGCTGAGCACGTCACAAAGGAAAAACCCGAGCCAGACACTCTCGCCCTTGCCGCGAATACCCACCAGATTCATGCCGTCGTTCCAGTCGCCGGAACCGATCAGCGGCAGGCCATGGGCGCCAAAGCGCAAGCCGTGACGGATCGCCCGCACGCAATGCTCATACAGTGTGGCCGACTCACCCGCGCGGCCCGGCAGGTCGTAGTAGGAATCGTCTTCGGGATTCACCGGGCGTCCCTCCAGGAAGGGCACCCGCTCCTCCAGCACGCCCGTATCGGCGGTACTCAGAACATACCGGCAGACGGCCAGAGGCAACCACAGATAGTCGTCCGAACAGCGCGTGCGTACGCCACGGCCGGAGGGCGGGTGCCACCAGTGCTGGGCATCGCCTTCGAGGAATTGGCGGCTGGCACACAGCAGCAAATGTGCGCGCACCTGGCCTGGCTCGGCATGCACCAGGGCCATGGTGTCCTGCAGTTGATCGCGGAATCCGAACGCCCCGCCGGATTGGTAATAGCCACTGCGTGCCCAGAGCCGACAGGCCAGCGTCTGGTAAACGAGCCAGCCATTGGCCATCACATCGACCGCAGGATCAGGCGTCTCGATGCGGACTGCACCTAGCAACTGTTGCCAATACGCCCTGACGGCATCCAGCGCATTGCGCGCCGCCAGTATGCCGCTCGTGCCACCCGTGCCACGATAGCGCGACACGAGCCGGGCGGCCTCTTCCGCATTGCTGCCGACACCAAGACGGAAGATGATCTGGCGCTCCTGCCCCGGGAGCAATTCGGTGCCCACCTGAAGTGCCGCACACGGGTCCAGCCCGGCGCCCACTTTGCCGGACAGCCGCACACGCTGCAGAGCATCCGGACGGCGCAAGCTGCCGTTACGGCCGATGAATTCACGACGATCACCGGTCAGCGTGCGCTTCGGGTCATCCACATCGAAGAACGCCACCCGCTCGGCGAATTCCTGGCTATAGGCATTGCGCGCCATGAGCGCACCACTCTGGGGTTCGATCTCTGTCGTGATGTGCATGGCCGACTTGCCGCGCACATCACCCAGCACCCACTCGACGTAGCCGGTCACGGAAATTTTCCGCAAATGCGCCGACTCGTTGCGGACTTTCAGCACCGAGAACTTGATGTCGGCATCGAGGGCCACATACACCCACAATTCAGTACGAATACCCACCACCGTACTCTCGAAAACGCTATAGCCGAAGCCATGGCGAATGACGCAGGGCACTGCGCCGCCCGCCGGCAGTGGCGTGGGCGACCAGACGTGACCGCTCTCTTCGTCACGAAGGTAAATCGCCTCGCCGCCCGCATCGCTGACCGGGTCGTTATGCCAGGGCGTCAAGCGGAATTCATGCGCGTTTTCACCCCAGGTGTAGGCCGATCCGGATTCCGACACAATCGTGCCGAAACGCGGATTGGCCAGCACGTTCGCCCAGGGGGCTGGCGTTGTCTGCCCTGGTCCGAGCACGATGACATATTCGCGTCCGTCGGCAGAAAATCCGCCCAGACCATTGGCCAGGATCAGGTCGCTGCGCAGTACTGCATCCGTGTTGGGCGTGGGCACCTCCTTGTACGGACGAACCGGTACATGCAAAGGCACCCGCAATTCGGGCAGGCTGCGCCGTTCGAGCTGCTCCGCCAATGTCCCGCGCGAATCCGCGATCAGCACCCGGGCCACCGACTGGAACAGGATGCGATCTTCAATCGAGATCTGTTCCGCCTGACGCACGAAGATGCCGCCCGGATGATCGATCAGGCTTGCTTCGGCCCCCGAGGCAATCATGCCCATGATCTGCTCCTGCAAGCGCTGCCGGTAACCGGCATGATCCTCGTTCCAGATCACCAGATCGACGGCCAGCCCCTTCAGGCGCCAGTAGGCATGCGCCTGCACCAGTTGGCGCACAAAATCGATGTTGGCGGCATCGCGGATCTGCAACAACACAATCGGCAAATCGCCGGAAATGGCGTAGCCCCACAAGCCTGACTGCCCGCGCCGGTTCGCACCGATCACGGCGGCGGCGGCACGCAGCGACGTGTTGGCATAAATCAGGGAGCTGGCCAGGCGTGCATACACCTGCGCATCCGCTTCGCTGGCGTTAATCTGTTGCAACGCGACCTGGCTATGCGTCAGCACGAGGTCGAAGACCCGGTCGGCCAGATGCTTGTCCTGATATTTCTCCAACAGGCTCAGAGCAATATCGCGCGAGTCGGCAATGCCGAACACCATGTCCAGCATCACGGCCTGTTCCGGCTCCAGCGTCAGCTCATAACGAATCGCCACCATGGGATCGAGCACTGCCCCGGCCGTCCCGGAAAGTGCGCCTGGATCGCGCAAGGCCTGCGGATCAATCACCGAACGGGTGCGACCGATGAAGCGCGAACGATCCGTTTCGTAGGAGACGGCACGGGGAGGCGTGCCATGCACCACCATCAGATGGAACATTGAGGGCACTGGCTCGTCGGCCGAACGGGGGCGACGCGAACACAGAATGGCATGTCGCTCAGAAATGATCTCGGTCTGCACGAACAGGTTGCTGAACGCCGGATGCATCTCGTCGGCTGCCGCAGGCGCAATCACCACTTCGGCATAGCTGGTGACGTCGATGACGCGGCGCTGGCGCGAGCGGTTCGTGATGCAGACGCGCCGCAACTCGATATCGTCCTCCGGTGAAACGACGATTTCGGTATAGGTATCGATGGCGCCATCACCCGACCGAAGCTTGTCGCGACGCCGGAATTCGGCACGCCCTTCGGAGAAGATGGCCTCGTAACTCGTGGCACGCTTCAGCGTGGGCTGATGGGCGGTCGACCAGAACTGGCCGCTGGCCACCTCGCGAATGTAGCAATAAGTCCCCCAGCGGTCGCAGGTAGCGTCCTCACGCCAGCGCGTGACAGCGAGATTCTTCCAGCGGCTGTAGCCCCCGCCGGCATTGGTGACCATCACCGCATAGCGGCCATTCGATAACAACTGTACTTCCGGGTAGGGTGTATCGGGGCTATCGATGACGCGGATCGGGATATCGGCAGACGCCGATGGCACACGCGTGCCAAGCAACTCGTCCGTGTGTGTAAACAGTGCGGATGATTTGGGAATCCGCTCCTGCAGCAACAGCATGACCGCCTGGAACTGCCGCTCTGCCCCAAACCGCCGCTGCATCGGACGATCGCACAACGCATACGCCAGCGCCAGCAGACTCATCCCCTGATGATGGGCCATGTAGGAGCGGATCACCGTGCTGCTCTGGCCGCGCCGCTGCCGGCTCGGCGTGTAATCGATGGCTTCGAAGCAGCCGAAGCGCCCAAGCATCCCGCTGTCGGTAAGTCGCTGCAGATTCTGGCAGGCCGGTTCGGGCGCGACCATCAAGGCGAGGACGGAGGCGTAGGGACTGACGACCAGATCGTCGGCCAGGCCGCGCTTCAGCCCCAGACCGGGTACGCCGAAGGCGCGATACTGGTAGTTCAGATGCACATCGACCATGTTGTAGCCGGATTCCGATATCCCCCAGGGCACGCCGCACTGGCTGCCATATTCGATCTGGCGCGCCACAGCGGCCTTGCACGTCTGATCCAGCAAGGTGTTGTCGTAGCTTGGCATCACCAGCAGCGGCATCAGGTACTCGAACATCGAACCGGTCCACGACAGCAGGACGGGCTTCCCACCCGTCCCCGTCAGCAGGCGCCCGAGGGAAAACCAGCTTTCCTGAGGCAGCTTCCCCTGGGCAATCGCAACGAAATTGCACAGCCGTGCTTCGGAAGCCAGCAAATCATAGAAACTGGCATCCGCGCGGCCCTCGCCCACGTTGTAGCCAATGCTCAGCAAACGCCGTGAGTGGTCAAACAGGAAGTCGTACTCCATGTGAGCAAGTGCGAAGACTTGTTCGGCCAGACCTTCCAGCGTCGCCATCCTGTCACTGGCCGCCGCACTCCAGTCAGCCAGACTGCGCAAGCTCAGCATCCCTTGGGTGTTGGCGAGTGTGTTCATGGCGTCTGATGGCAGGGCTTGCTTCAGCCATGGCGCAAGATGGTGCAGATCCTCCAGGGCCTCGCGGCTTTGTCTTGCCAGCAAATGCCCCCAGCGCGCCGTTTCAGATTCGAGACCAAAATCCGCATGGCGGGCAAGCGCTGTAACGAGTTGGTCGGCAGCGGCCGACACCTTGGTCAGCGCCAGACAGGCCATGTCCAGCGTGTCGGGATGGGCAGCCATTGCAATCCCAAGCTCACGCCGAAATGCCATGGCCAGTTGATCGACGGCAACACCCCCGGTGTCCACCAGAATGTCGAGGGTGTCCTGCAGACCGACGAAGCAGCGTGCACTCACGACCGGCTCATCCACCAACTGGCGCAGGCCGGCACTCAAGGTCAGCAGGTGACCGGCAAGGTTGCCGCTATCGACTGTCGACACGTAGCGCGGCGGCAAAGGCTGCAGCGTTTGCGTGTCATACCAGTTATAGAAATGTCCGCAATGCCGCTCCAGCTCGTTCATCGTGCGCAGGGTGTGGGCGGTCCGCAGGGCCACTTGTCCGGTCGAGTGATAGCCGAAGTCGTAGGCGGCCAGGTTCGCCAGCAGCGCCAGTCCCATGTTGGTCGGCGAGGTGCGATGTGCCACCACTGCCGTGCGATATTCCTGATAATTGTCCGGCGGTAACCAGTGATCTGTCGGCCCGACAAACTGGTCGAAGAATGACCAGGTCCGCCGTGCCAGCATGCGCAGGAAGCTCTGCTGCTCGGCCGTCAGCAGCGGCAGACGGTCGATCCGCTCACGCCCAAGCCACCAGGCGGCCAGCGGTGCAACAAACCATGACAACAGGATCGGCCCGGCGATGATCAAGGTAGTCAGTGGGGCCTCGGTGTCCACCGCAACGCTGACCAGGTAAGCCGTCACCGCGACCGCCAGGAACGGGGCAACCCACATCTCGCGCAGCACCCCAAGAAACTCGCCATGCCCCGCTCGGGCATTGTCACGGTTCGCCTGGCATGAAGGATTCCATTCGAGCAGATGCCTGCGGCTAACGCCGATGCGCCACAACGTACGTGCTATCGCATCGAGGCTGACGAATGCCTCGAACGGCAGACAGGCAATCTCGTACGCAGTCTGCAGCAGGCGCCGGATCAGGGTGTCGAGCACCGCTGCGGCATGCTGGTGCAGCAGCACCTCATCCGGTTTGCGCATCAGGTCGAGAACGCTGACGCACAGGAGGGGCAACAGCAGAATTCCGAGTACCGCCGCCGTCCACCACGGCACCGATGGCAGCACCACCCAGCCGAAGATCAGCATCAGCACCAATGCCGCCGGCATCAGGCTGCGCCGCAGGTTATCCAACAGCTTCCATTGCGATAACCAGGAAAGCGGATTTTTCTCGACCGTCGAAGGCTGCGCAGTGTCCCCATTGGCCATGCGCAGCGCAGGAACATGCCGCCGCAACCAGCCCAGCAGTTGCCAGTCGCCACGTATCCAGCGCTGGCGGCGGCGCATATCGGTGAGATAACTGGCGGGAATATCTTCATACAGCGCAACATCGCTCAGCAGCGCGGAGCGTGCGTAGCAACCCTCCAGCAGATCGTGACTGAGGATGCAATTTTCGGGAAACCGCCCCCCCAGGGTTTGCTCGAAGGCATCGACGTCATAGATGCCCTTGCCAATGAAGGAGCCTTCGTCAAAGACATCCTGATAGACATCGGAGACCGTACGCGTATAGGGATCAATCCCTGTTTCTCCCCCATACAACCCGGCATACCAGGAACGGTTGGTGCCCGGCAGGCTGATGGCCATACCGGGCTGCATGATCCCGTATCCGGCCACAATCCGGCCCGGCACCGGGTCATGAACTGCCCGGTTCAACGGATGTGCCATCGCCCCCACGGCACGCCGTGCCGCATCGAGCGGCAATTGCGTATCCGTATCCAGCGTGATGACGAACTTCACATCGACCAGGGCAGCGATGTTGCCCTCAACCCGTGAAAAACGCGCATCTGGATTGCCGCGCAGCAAGGCATTCAGGTCGGCCAGTTTGCCGCGCTTGCGCTCGAATCCCATCCAGCAGTGTTCCTGCGCATTCCAGCACCGCGGACGGTGAAACAGGAAAAAGACATCCTTGCCTCCACCCCCATACTTGACGTTCAGGGCGGCAATATGCGACTGCGCCAGCGTCAGTAACAACGCATCTTCGGCCAAAGATTCCGTCAGTGCATCGCCAAAATCGGTCAGCAAGCCGAAATGCAGGCATTCATCCCGGTTGGCCAGAAACCTGACTTCAATTGCCTCGGCCAGTTCATTGATGCCGTCCACACAGGTCAGCATGGTCGGCACGACCACCAGCGTGCGCGCCGCTGACGGGATGCCGCCCGAGAAGTCCATCTTCGGTAGCGAGTGCGGCGTCACCACCAGGGTCGCGAACCAGTTGGTCAGCGCGACGCCCAGCTGGCTGCTTGCCAACAGCAGGAGTGCGCCAAGGAGCGGCAACGCCCAATTCGGGACGGCATGCGCCGCAGCCGCCAACAGCGCGCCGGTGCTCAGCGCCGCGATCAGAAAGATGATGCCGAGATACAGGGACAGCGGATGCCGACTCGCCGTTCGCCGCAAGCGTTCCCAAAAAGACAAACGAACCTGCGCCGCCTGCTCCAGCGCCGCCAGCCCCTTGTCAATCAAATAGTAGCCGACGTGCGCTGTGCGCCCATCCGCTGTCGGTCCAAGCTTCGCCAACTCAAGCGCCTTGCGCGCTACCGCGCTTTCCGTCAAATGCGTCTTTTTGGCAATCACCTCTGTCGCATGGCGATACCGATCGCGCGTCGCAAAATCCATTCGGGCATAAACACCGCCCGGATCCTCGCGCAGCGTCTGTTCCACCACACTCTGGGTTTCGACAAAATCCCGCCAGTCAATCGCGCCCAAGGCGCGCAGGGTGCCAATACTGTTGCCAATGGAGACCTGATTGACGGCCTGCTCCTGATTTTCCTGCAGGACCATCTGGTCAATCGTCAGCCCGGATTCAGCGAGATGCTGCTCAATCCAGGTGAGCGGCAGCGCCAGTCCAGGACCGTGCCCCTGCAGACGGCGCGCCAGTTCCGCCACGAAGGCGCCCGCCATTGGCGGATTCGAGCGGGCCATATCGGCGGTGACCAGAATCAGGCTTTTTGGATCCGTCTCGGCAGCATCCGTCATGCGGTCCGCCCAGCTATCCGCCAGCTTACGGTCGGCCCAGCTCGCCGCAATCCGCACACTCACCCGGCAGAGGTTCTCGATCAGCGCCAGTCGCAGCATGATGGGAACGGCCCACAACTCCCCCAGCGTGAGAACCGCAACCGACTGGTAGGCGGTAACGAAGCGCCCCAGCGTCTCGACATCGACGCGGCCGTCGCCATGCGCTACCGCTTCCAGTGCCAGATCATAAACTCGCGGACAGCCGGCCGTATGTCCGTTGGTAAGACGTGGAAGCTCCCGGCTGTAGCCCTTCGGCAGATGCCGTCGGGCGGTGCGAATCTGCTCCTCGATCAAGTACAGATTGTCCAGCAGCCACTCGCCGGCCGGCATGCTGCGCCGCTTGGTGGTCGCTACGGCCGACAACCGTCTGCACACGTCGATAATGGCAGACTCGTTCTTGTCCAGTCGCGCCAGAAGTTTGTCCGGGCCGTGACCCGCCAGCGGCTGATGCGCTGCCGCCAGCACCTGGCCATGCTGCGCCATCTGGGCAACACTGAACAACTCGGCGCGCAGGGGGAGCGCCTCATCGAGCGTAGCCGATGAATGGTTGCTGCCATCGAGCAGCGACTGCAGCCCTGCCCAGACTCTGGTCAGCGCCATACCGGAGCGACGGAAAGAAGATAAGGTAGCGTGACTTCCGCTTTCAGCTTGACGTCATCGGATCTGAACGTCTGAATAGCGCCTTCGACGACTCTCACCTGATCCCCATCCCGCCATTGGGGCCGCGTGATGTTTACAAACGCGCGCGTCCCCCCGTCGTCAAAGCGTATCGTCGTTTCGTAGTACATGCCGGGGTGTAGCACCTCGCCATTGCGTATGGCCGCGATTGCGCCCAGCCAGCCGAACAACTCCTGGCCGCGCGTGCCTCCCATCAGATTGCCGATCATGCTGCCAAACACCGCGCTGCCCACCGGATTTCTAACGGCGGCACCATCGATAGCCGTCACCAGGCGCATGGATACCACCACGCCACAGGAAGCGCAGTTGAGCTGTGTCAGAGGCTGCGCTGGTACAACAAGGATGCGTTTATCGGTATCGACGACAACGGGCACCAACAAATCAATGGGCAGGATGGCTGTCGCACTCACGACGATCTGCAGCAACCAGGCACCCAGCGCCACGACGCCAGCAACCGCCAACATGAAATTCCATTTGGTCACGCCAGTATCCTTTCTAGCCAAAAGTGCTGGCAGGAGCACCACGCTCAAGCAGCGAGGCAAAGCTATCCGCCGTAAGGGGATAGCTCAGATGAAATCCCTGAGCTTCGTCACAAGACTGCGTCTTGAGAAACGCCAGTTGCTCATCCGTTTCAACGCCCTCCGCCACGACGCGTTGCCGGAGATTCTTGCCCAGGCAGATCACGGCGGAGACGATGGTGTTATCGTCCGTCATGACGGGCACATCGGTAATATCCGAGACGAAAGACTTGTCGATCTTCAAGGTATCGACCGCAAAGCGCTTGAGATAACTCAGGCTGGAATAGCCGGTGCCGAAATCATCAATGGAGACCAGTATCTTGCGTGTCTTGAGTCCCTCCAGCACGGCCAAGGACGACTCGGTGTCGTGCATCAGCACGCTCTCGGTCAATTCGATCTGCAGCAAATCGGACGCAAGCCCGCTCTCCGCGAGCGCCTGATCGACCCCCTCAAGAAATTCCGGATGGCGAAATTCGAGCGCCGAAACATTGATGGCCACCGGCACCGTGGCCAGGCCGGCATCCTGCCAGGCCCGGTTCTGACGGCAGGCTTCGCGCAACACCCAGCGGCCGATCGGCACGATCAGTCCGCATTCCTCGGCCACCGTAATGAACTGATCCGGGGCAATCGCGCCGTGTTCCGGGTCCTCCCAGCGGATCAGCGCTTCCGCGCCGGTAATGGCACCTGACGCCAAATTGAATTGCGGCTGATAAAACAGATGAAACTCGCCCTGCGTCAGGGCACGCTTCAAGCCCCCTTCAACCACCAGACGCTGGCCGGCGCTGGCATTCATGTCCGCCCGGAAAAACTGGTAATTGTTACGGCCGTACATCTTGGCGTGATACATCGCGACATCAGCGTTTTTCATCACCGCATCCACATCGTCGCCGTCATCCGGATAAACGCTGACGCCGATGCTCAGGGTAATGTGAAGCTCATGACCCTCGATCTTGTGTGGCAGGGCGAACGCCCCAATCAGTTTCTGGGCAATATGGGCGGCATCTTGCGGTTGTTCAATTTCCGCCAGCAGGATGACGAACTCGTCGCCGCCCTGGCGACAAACCGTGTCGGTTGCCCGAACGCTATCCACCAGACGATCCGCGACCGAGCGCAGCAATTGATCGCCAATCTGGTGTCCCAGCGAATCATTGATATGTTTGAAGTAATCGAGATCCAGAAAAAACAGCGCCAGTTGCTTGCGGTGCCGCCGGGCCAGGCCGATGGCCTGGCTCAGACGTTCCGTGAGCAGGACGCGATTCGGCAGCCCGGTCAGAAAATCATGCTGCGCCAGGTGGGCCATCTGTTGGGTCATCGCCCGGGATGCACTGGCATCGTGAAAAACAATCACCGCACCGGTCACGGCGCCGTGCCGGTTGTGAATCGGGGCCATGGAATCTTCGATGGCACACTCACCCCCATCGCGACGGATCAGCAGGCTGTTCATCGCCAGATCAATTGTTCTATTTTCCGTAATTGCCTGCTGTGCCGGATTGATGACGGGCTCATGGTTGGTCCCATCAACAATTTTGAACACCTCAACCAGTGGGCGACCGATGGCCTCTGCCCGTGGCCATCCGGTCATTCGCTCCGCCTCCCGATTGAGGTAGGTCACATTCCCTTGCAGATCGCTCGTCAGCACCGCATCGCCAATCGAATCGAGCGTGACCTGAGCACGTTCCTTGGCTTCAAACAGGGCATCTTCCGCATTCATAAGGACGGATTCGGCCAGCTTGCGATCACTAATGTCCTCGACGGTCTGCACATAGCCATGCGAGGTGCTGCCATCGACCATCGCCGCCGAATTCAGGCGCGTCCATACCTCGCTGCCGTCGCTGCGGAGAAAGCGCATTTCGGTATTGAAGGGCATGTTCCCGTGGATCGCTTGATGCCATTCTTCCAGCACGCGCTGACGATCTTCCGGGTGGATCGCGCTGCTCCAGTTCGTCCCCAGCGTCTCTTCCAGGCTCAGCCCGGATATTTTTTGATACGCCGCATTGCTGTAAATGCAAGCGCCGTCATGATCGGAAAGAAACACGCCCAGCGGTGACACATCGCTCATCGTCCTGAAGCGCGCCTCGCTGGCCTGCAAGGCGGCGATGCCCACCTGTTGCGCTAAAAGCTCACCTTGCACACCCTGTAACATGGCAATCCCCTTGAAACATCGTGTTAATCCTGCACCGCTGCAACTCAACGGCGCCAGGCGAGAATGCCGACGATGACGCCGACGGCGGTCGCCAATCCAAACACCTTCCAGGGGTGCCCCTTGACATAGTCACTGCTGCTCATGGCGGCAGTCCTGACTTTTTCGGTTAGCACCGTGCGCGCCTCACCGAGGCTCGATCCGGCTGCATCCAGTTTCTCCTTGAGCAATTCATTGGCATCGCTGGCAACAATCAGGATGTCCTTCACCAGCGCATCCGTCCGTCCTGCGACGGGCCCTTGTTCTGTGGTTAGTTCGGTAGTCATCATGTCTCCTGACATAGTTAGGTAATCGGGAAGTCATCCTCGCCGATGCCGATGTCGACGTCTGTGCGAAACCGTACCAAGCCTTCGAGAAATGCCAATGTTCGACAGCGTACAGACGGCATTTACCAGTCCAGTAGCCTGTCTTTTCCATTTCATGACAGGAGAAAAACATGTCGCTCGGAACCATTTTGCTCATCGTGTTGGTGCTGCTGCTGATTGGCGCCATTCCTTCCTGGTCACACAGCCGCAGTTGGGGCTATGGTCCCAGTGGCGGCTTGGGGCTGGTCGTCATCATCCTGCTTATCCTGTTATTGACAGGCCGTATCTAGCTTGTGCAGATACTGATCATTGGTGGCGCCGGTTATATTGGCTCCCACATGGTCCAACTGGCCCGGCGGGCAGGATTCGCCGTGGTGGTGCTTGACGACCTTTCCAGCGGGCATGCGGACGCGTTACATAACGTCGAGTTGGTGGTTGGATCGCTGGCCGATCGCGCCTTGCTGGATGATCTTTTCACGCGCTACCGCTTTGCGGCGGTGATGCACTTTGCCTCGTTTATTCAGGTCGGCGAATCCGTCAAGGAGCCCAGCAAGTACTACGCCAACAATCTATCCGCCACGCTCAACCTGCTGGATGCCATGCGCAAGGCAGACGTTGCCAGCCTGATCTTCTCCTCAACCGCTGCGGTTTATGGGAATCCGGACTATCACCCGATTGATGAAGCCCATCCCAAACAGCCAATCAATCCCTATGGTCGCAGCAAATGGATGGTTGAGCAGATACTGGAAGACTACGACCGGGCGTATGGGCTGAAATCAATTTGCCTGCGCTATTTCAATGCCGCCGGCGCAGACCCGACAGGCAGTCTGGGCGAGCGTCATCTACCGGAAACCCATTTAATCCCCCTCGTGCTGCAGGCTGCAGCGGGGCGAAGTAGCCATATCGCCGTGTTCGGCACCGACTTTGATACGCCAGACGGCACCTGCATCCGCGATTACATTCACGTAGTCGACCTGTGCGATGCCCATCTTCTGGCCTTGCAGCATTTACTGGCCACACGGCAAAGCGCGCGCTACAACCTGGGTAACGGCGAGGGCTATTCGGTGCAGCAAGTAATTGACACGGCGCGCCAGGTCACCGGGCGCGAAATCCGCGTCCGCAACGAAGCACGCCGCGCCGGCGACCCGGCCCGACTGGTGGCGAATGCCCATCGGGTGCGCCATGAACTGGGCTGGAAACCCTGCCGCGCGGCATTGGCGACGATCATCGCGGATGCCTGGCAATGGGAGCGGAAATATCCCTGGATAGTCGCGCCCGCTTAAGCTGTGCCGTCCCGCCAGCGCCGACTTTTCAATGAGGCTTTGAATTAACCGCCTGCCTTGAGTACTGGTATCTGGGTATATCATGACTTCGATGGACCGATTATGATTCCCTCATTACATCAATCAGCCCTATGTCTTCGTGCTGAATTCCATAGGAAGCCTATGAAAAACCTAGCGGCCGAACCACTCCACCTGGCCGCCTCTGTGGCGGAAAGCCAAAATAAGTCCGCACACCCATCCGAAAAATCCGTCGGAGGCCGTCCGGTCGAAAAGCTGCTGCACGAACTGCAAGTGCATCAGATCGAACTGGAGATGCAGAACGAAACCTTGCGACTCACGCAACTCAGTCTGGAGGAGGCGCGCGACCGCTATCAGGATCTCTACGAGTTTGCCCCGGTGGGTTACCTGACGCTCACACCCCAAGGCCTGATTACGGAAATCAATCTGGCTGGCGCCAACTTTCTGGGGATGGAGCGCAAAAAGGTTCTGCAGAAAAGTTTTACCTCCTTCGTGGCGCGAGAAGACCAAGATCGCTGGGTTCAGCATTACTCGCGGATGAGCGAGAGCGAGGGGCAAAAGAGTTTTGCGTTCGAACTGGATCTGGAACTGGCGCTCAAGCGCAGCGACAACACCCTCCTGCATGCTCAACTGAATTGCATGTACCACCGCAGCGTTTCCAGCGGCCTGATGATTCGTGTCGCCCTGACCGACATCACCCAGCGCAAGCATGCGGAAAACGAGAGAAAGCATAACGCGCGGCGCATCGAATCATTTATGCGACATGCCAACGATGCCATTCTGATGTTCGATGCCAACTCCCGGATTATCGATGCCAGCGACTCTTGTCTGAACACTTATGGTCATACCCGCAAAGAATTGCTCGGCATGCGGCTGATGGACTTGCGTGCGCCGGATACGCATCTGGACATTCCCGCGATATTGCAGCAGTTGTCAGAACAGGGGTCGATGTCCTATCAGACCTGGCACTGCCGTGCCGATGGCAGCTCTTTTCCGGTACAAGTTGGCGCCACCATGGTCGAGATCGATGGCAGCAGTTATGTCCAGAAGATTGTGCGCGACGACAGCAAAGCGCTGCGCCAGCGCTCGGTGATGGAAAGTGGCCTGGCGACGGCATCGCGGCGGCTGCTCGAACTGTCGCGCCATCTCGTCGAGGCGCAGGAGGATGCCCGGCGCCGTCTGTCGGGTGAACTGCACGATCACACCAGCCCCAACCTCGCCGCCATCAAGATCAACCTGGGCATGATCACCACCGCCCTGCCACCGGATGCGCCATCGGAATGCGTTGATCGTCTGGCCGACACCATCGCGCTGATTGAAGATACCGATGTCAGCATCCGCGAAATCTGCGCCGACCTGCGCAGCCCAATTCTGGACTACGCCGGACTACCCGCCGCCATGGAGGAATACGCCCATCGCTATGCCAGCCGTACCGGCATTCTGGTCCATGTCCATTGCAGCAATCGGGAAACGCGCCTGGCCCCGGCCCTGGAATCACTGCTCTTTCGCATTTTTCAGGAAGCACTGACCAACAGCCTCAAGCATGCCAAGGCTCGACACATCAATGTCGCCATCGACTTCGATGCCATCCCCATCCTCCTGACCATCGACGACGACGGTATCGGCTTCGATATCGCCTCAGTTGAGTCCAAGGCCTCGGTCAGCGGCATGGGATTGCTCAACATGCGCGAAATGGCCGAATTTGCCGGCGGGCAAATGATCATCGAATCGCATCCGGGTCAGGGGACACGAATCAACGTGAGTATTCAGGCATGAAAAAGTCGCTGCGAATTTTGCTCGCGGATGATCATCAGATGTTTCGCGATGCGCTGCGCAGCCTGCTGGAGAAATCGCCACACATCAAGGTCGTCGGCGAGACCGGTGACGGGCTGGAGGTCGTCAAGCTGGCACAGGCCACCACGCCCGACATCATCTGCATGGACATTGGCATGCCCGGCATGAATGGTATCGAAGCGACGCGACGACTGAGCACGCTCTGTCCGGAAACCAAAATCATTGCCGTATCGGCATTTGCCGAACAGCGCTACGCCATGGACATGTTCGATGCCGGCGCGACCGCCTATGTCACCAAATCGGGGGCTGGGGAGGAACTGCTACGGGCCATCGAGGCGGTGCAGAACGGCCAGAAGTATGTGTGCCCGCGCATTGCCAGCCTGATTGCCGGCACCTGGTCATCCCAGCGCGACATCAAGCTGAGCCCGCCGCTCCAGCTGGGCGCCCGCGAGCGCCAGGTATTGCAACTGGTGGCCGAAGGGCATACCTCACAACAAATCGCCACCCAACTCTTCATTGCGCACTCCACGGTTGAAGTGCACCGCCGCAACATCATGCGCAAACTTGACCTGCACAACGTCGCCGAACTGACCCGCTACGCCATCAACCACGGGTTCGCTCCCAACTGACGCACAGTATGCGTTACATAGGCACCCTATGAACACCCCCAACACAATGGAACTGCGCCGTCAGGCCGAAGCAGAACTGGCACAGCGTCAGGCGGCACAGCCACCCGACGGGCCAAATCTCGCTGACCAGCAGCGCCTGATGCACGAATTACAGGTGCACCAGATCGAACTGGAGATGCAGAACGAATCGTTGCGCCAGACCCAGTCCGAGCTTCAGGCAGCCCTGCAACGCTATATCAGCCTCAATGATCACCTTGAGGAAATGGTCGCCCAACGCACCGCCGAACTGGTGGCGGCAAAAGAAGCCGCCGAAACGGCCAACATTGCCAAGAGCGCCTTTCTCGCCAACATGTCACACGAGATTCGTACGCCGCTGAATGCCGTCAGTGGCATGGGCTACCTGATCCGCCAGGAAGGGGTAACCCCCTTGCAGTCCGCATGGCTCAGCAAGCTGCAGATTGCCGGCGACCATCTGCTCGGCATCGTCAATGCCGTGCTCGACATGGCGAAAATCGAATCCGGCAAGTTCGAGCTGGAAGAAGTGCCGATCCGCATCGAAAGCCTGCTCGGCAATGTGGCCTCGATGCTGCAGGACAAAGTGCTGGCCAAGAAACTCAAAATGTTCATCGAGGTGCAGGACCTCCCGATCTCACTGCTGGGCGACCCGGTTCGCGTCCAGCAGGCGCTGACCAACTATGCCGCCAACGCGGTAAAGTTCACCGAGGAGGGCACCATCACCCTGCGCGCCCGCGTGACCGAGGAAACGGCGGAGAACGTCCTCATCCACTTCGAGGTGGAAGACAGTGGCATCGGCATCGCACCGGAAATCCTGCCCAAGCTGTTTGCCAGCTTCGAGCAGGGTGACAATTCACTCACCCGCCAATATGGCGGCAGCGGCCTTGGCCTCGCCATCACGCGCAAACTCGCCCGCCTGATGGGCGGCGATGCCGGCGTCCACAGCGCCCCCGGTGTCGGTAGCACCTTCTGGTTCTCGGCTCAGCTTCTCAAGGGCGGGACGACCACGCTCCCATCGCCCAATCTGCCTGTAGGCGAGCTTGAAGCCTTCCTGCAGCGCGAGCTTCCCGGCCACCGCATCCTGCTGGCGGAAGATGAAGCGATCAACCGCGAGATCACCAAGCTTTTGCTCGAAGATGTCGGGCAGATCGTCGATACGGCCGAGGACGGGATCGAGGCAGTGGCACAAGCCGGTCGCATCGACTACGACCTGATCCTGATGGACATGCAGATGCCCGGCATGGATGGACTCGATGCCACACGCAGGATTCGTCGTGGTACCCACAACAGTCAGACCCCGATTCTCGCCTTCACGGCCAATGCCTTTGTCGAAGACAAGGTGCACTGCTTCGAAGCCGGCATGAACGACTTCATCACCAAGCCAGTGCTGCCACGCGTACTGTTCGAGGCTTTGCAGAAGTGGCTGACGAAACCGTAAGGAATGCCGCCGTTCGTTGAACCGTTCGGCGATGCTAAACGCAGATCTTGAAGCCCGTCTGCGCCTTCGCCTCATACATCTTGCTGTCCGCCGCCCGCAGCAGATCGTCCGCGCCGAGAAAATCCGTGGGGCCGGTTTGCACGATGCCGATGCTCAGGGTCGCGCTCTTGGTCCGCTGGGCAAACAAATCAATCATGCGCTGACAGATGTTCCGGGCATCTGCCAGGGTGCAGTCCGGCAGGGCAAGGCAAAACTCGTCCCCGCCGACTCGGCAGGGAAAATCAATGTCGCGACAGGCCGCCTGCATGGCCTCGCCCGCAAAGCGCAGAATCTCGTCGCCCGCAAAGTGTCCATCGGTATCGTTAACCTGCTTGAAATCATCAATGTCGAAATAGGCCAGCGAAAAAATCCGGTTGTGGCGCTTGGCAATCAGCAACTCGCGACGCAGATAGTCATCCAGCGCACGCCGGTTGAACAGGCCGGTCAGCGTATCGCGCAGGGATAGTTCCAGCAGTTGCTGCGTCCGCTCCGCCACCCGTTGCTCAAGCTCCTTGGCGTAATTCATCACCTTGTCCTTGGCCGCTTCCACCTCCATCGTCATGCCACGAATGTAGGTCTCGAAGACGAAGGTGACATCAAAATACAAGAGCTTGTCGAGTGCATTACTGACCGCCACCAGATGCTGCTTATCCTCCGTATGCTGATCCAGCACGGCATTGATCGTGTCCTTCATGACCTTGATGGCCGACAGATAGAGGCGCGGATCGACACCGATGCGTTTATGCACCATGCCGATGCGCAGGCGGTTATTGACATACTCGCGGTCGTAAAAGCCTTCGAACAGTGAGAGGATGTAAGCGCGTTGCGCCTTGTGAAGGCGCGCCAGCGTGTCGGCATCGCCGATCAACAGCGCGATTTCATCCACCGCCAGTTGCTTCTCGTAGAAGTCGGCCACGATGCTGTCGATGGTTTCGGTCACCAGGCCTTTACACGACAGCAGCAGCCGCACGTCGGCATCGGTGAAGTCGAGCAAGGCCTTGCGACGGGCGATAGCAATTTCGTTGATCTGGAGCTGTTCCAGCAAGGTTTCTTCGGTATGGGCCATCAAGACTCCTGAATACGACCGCCCAGATGGCGGCATGAGACACCCTACTGCGGCTTCCGCCAATGGAATGAATCTCCATCCCTGCCAAACGAACCATGCCGCCTCGCCAACGCCGACTTTTATCGCACCTTTCGCAATCAATTAGGGTAGTCTGCCCGGACAAGTCTCTAGAAACAGTGCCCGCTCATGACCAAACCCGTCCCATCGCCCGCCCACCACAAGCCACGCAACGACACAACCGATTCTCTCGACCCGACCACCGCCATTCCGCTCATCGGGGTCGGTTGTTCGGCCGGCGGACTCCAGGCGCTGGAGTCTTTTTTCTCGCACGTTCCCGAGGCCAGCGGCATGGCCTTTGTCGTCGTCCAGCATCTCGACCCCACCCATGTCAGCGTCCTGCCCGAGTTGCTGCAGCCGAACACAAGCATGCGCGTCATCGAGATTACGGATGGCATGGTCATCGAAGCCAACAGCGTCTACGTCATCCCGCCCAACAAGGACGTGTCGCTGCTGCACGGCAAGCTGCATTTGCTTGAGCCCATCGCACCACGCGGCCTGCGCCTGCCGATCGACTTTTTCCTGCGTTCGCTGGCGGAGGATCGCAAGGAGAAGGCCATCGGCATCGTCCTCTCTGGCATGGGCTCGGATGGCGTCTTCGGTCTGCGCGCCATCAAGGAAAAGGCCGGGCTGACACTGGTGCAGGAACCGGCCACGGCCCAGTCCGACTCGATGCCGAGGAGTGCCATCGGGGCGGGCGTTGCCGACATCGTCGCGCCACCGGAAATGCTCGCCGGGCGGATTGCCAATTACCTGCGCCATCCGTCCCATGAGCTGCGCGACGAAGTCCCGGAAAAACCCGACGTCCTCAGCGCCCTCGACCGGATCATCATCCTGCTGCGCGACCGCAGCGGCAACGATTTCTCGCTTTACAAGACCAACACCCTGCACCGCCGCATCGAGCGGCGCATGGCGGTACACCAGATCAGCGTCATCGACGACTACGTGCGCCATCTGCGCGCCAATCCGGTGGAAATTGATCTGCTGTTCAAGGAACTCTTGATCGGCGTCACCAACTTCTTCCGCGATCCCGAGGTCTGGGAAACTCTGCGCACTGAAGCGCTACCGCTGCTGCTGGGCCAGCATGCGGGCGGCAAGACCCTGCGAGCCTGGGTAGCGGCCTGCTCCACCGGCGAGGAAGCCTATTCGCTCGCCATCATCTTCCGGGAAGTGCTGGAAACCCTCAAGCCGGAAGCCCGCTTCACCTTGCAGATTTACGCCACCGACCTCGATGCCGAGGCCATCGAGAAAGCCCGCAAAGGCTATTACCCGGACAACATCGCCGCCGATATCACGCCGGAGCGGCTGGCGCGCTACTTCATCGCCGAAGAAGGCGGCGGATACCGCATCAACAAGAACATCCGCGAAATGGTGGTGTTTGCCACGCAGAATGTCATCGCCGACCCGCCCTTCACCAAGCTCGACATCCTCACCTGCCGCAATCTCCTCATTTACTTTGGCGCAGCTTTGCAAAAGACCCTGCTGCCGCTGTTCCACTACGCCCTCAACCCCGGCGGCCTGCTCCTCCTGGGCAGTTCCGAATCCATCGGCAACTACAGCCAAATGTTTTCGCCGCTCAGCAACAAGGCGCGCATCTTCCGCCAGCGCGACGAATCGCCCTCGATGAGAGAACTGGTCCTTCCCGGGCAACTGGCCACCCCATTGCCCGACAGTAATGCCGTGCCCCGCAGCGAGAGCGGCGACAATCTCGGGCAACTGACTGACCAGTTGATCCAGCAGCGTTTTGCGCCTGCCGCCGTGCTGGTAAATAGTGAAGGCGACATCGTCTACATCAGCGGACGCACCGGCAAGTATCTCGAACCGGCGGCCGGCAAAACCAATGTGAATATTCATGCGATGGCGCGCGCCGGCCTGCGCGAAGCACTGGTCGGCGTGATCTTCAGGGCGCTCAAGGAGCCGCTACGGGCGGTCCAGCTCAAAGGCGTGCGCATCGAGGAGGAAGGCAGCGCACATCTGGTCGATGTCACCGTTCAGGCCATCGAGAAACCTGAGGCCCTACGTGGCCGCGTGCTGCTGGTCTTCAAGGATGCACCCGCCCCGCCGCCCCGCCGCAAGGCGACCAAGCAGGCCATTCCCGAGGCACAGAGCGCCCTGAGGCAGGAACTGGAGCAAACGCGCGAGGCCCTGCAAGTCACCCACGAGGAAATGCAGACGACCGTTGAGGAACTTAAATCCAGCAATGAGGAGCTGCAATCCACCAACGAGGAATTGCAGTCGACCAACGAAGAGATGACCACCTCCAGGGAAGAACTGCAGTCGCTTAACGAAGAGCTACAGACGGTGAATGCCGAACTGCAATCCAAGGTGGATGACCTCACCTGGGTGCGCAACGACATGACGAACCTGCTCAACAGCACGGAAATCGCCACCATCTTTCTCGACAACGAGATGCGGCTGCGCCGCTTCACCACGCATGCCACCAAGCTTTTCAAACTGATCCCCGGCGATGTCGGGCGGCCACTCTCGCATGTCGTGACCGACCTCGACTACCCGCAGCTCAAGGAAGATGCCCTTGATGTGCTGCGCACCCTGATGTTTCAGGAAACGGTCGCCGCCACCCATGACGGCCGCTGGTTCCGCGTGCGTATCATGCCCTACCGCACCCAGGAAAATGTCATCGACGGCGTGGTGATCACCTTTACCGACATCACCGGGATCAAGCAGCTCGAAGCCGAGCTAAGGAAGCACGGCGGGTAAAACGCAACTCCCGCGTGGTCAGCCGTGACGCTGTCTTACGCTGACGGCGGACGGTAATCCTTGTTCAGATCCTCAAACTCCTTGATCTGTTTTTCGGCTTCGTCCTTGGTGATGCCATAACTTTCCTGCAGCTTGCCCGCCAACTGATCGCGCCTGCCGGCAATCACGTCAATCTGGTCATCCGTCAGCTTGCCCCACTGCGTTTTCGCCTTGCCCTTGAACTGCTTCCAGTTGCCTTCAACGATATCCCAGTTCATGCCATTCTCCTTCGATTCATGCGGCTGACAGAATTGCCGAGCCAACGGCCAGCTTAGGCCGCGGCAGATAGCCGGTCGGTACGCTATCCAACACATCCGACTTCCGTGGCAACAATCGATTGCACTCCTTCCTGACCACTTCGTAGCATTCACAGGCACGGGCCTCAAGCCCGGCCCGATCAAGGACGGTAATGTGACCCCGGTTGTAGCGAATCAGCCCAGCCGTCTGCAGCTTGCCGGCCGCCTCGGTGACGCCTTCCCGCCGCACGCCGAGCATGCTCGCGATCAACTCCTGGGTCATCATCAGCTCGTTCGAGGGCAGGCGGTCGATGCTCAACAGCAGCCAGCGGCACAGTTGCTGGGCCACCGAATGATGCCGGTTGCAAACCGCCGTCTGGGCCGTCTGGGTCACCAGCGCCTGCGTATAACGTAGCAACAAGTGATTGAGCGCCCCCTGGCGCCACCCGTCAAAGCGCGTCAGTGCCGCTTGTAGCACCGAGCGGCGCAGGCGATACGCATGCCCGGCACTCATCACCACGGCACGATTCACCATGGTTTCCCCTCCCATGAAGAGGGCAATGCCGATCATCCCATCATTGCCAATCAGTGCCACCTCGGCAGATCCGCCATCCTCGATCACGTACATCAGAGAGACAATTGCGGTGACGGGAAAATAGACGTGTTGCAAGCGGTCTCCCGACTCGTGGAGCACTTTGCCATGCGGCAACCAGACCAGCTCCAGATCAGGATTCAGACGATCAAATTCCTCTGGCGAGAGGGCCGCAAGCAACAAGTTATGACGCGGGTTCGCAGGACCATGCATGAGTTAACTCCTGATCTTTGTAGTGCCGCAGCACCGGGATCTGAAGTGTCATCTTTGCGATGGGGGATGCTGTCGTGTCGTGGTTGAGCCTATTGGACTACACGGCCAAAAGTTATCAGCGGAGGCCCGTTTGACCTTCTCCACCCGGCCGATCAATGATGACCATACGTTCCCCCACGCGCCAGTTCGCCGAATGTTCACCCGTGAATTGGCGCATCGTTCCATCCCTCATGCGGACGGTGACCTCGATGGCGGAGCCCTGGCTTGGTGCGGCATGCGCAATGCTTCGCGTTGTAGACACCATGCCGCACTCTTGACATTGCCCGCGGATGCGGCCATCGCCTTCTGCAGTGGCCTGCTCAAATTCGACCTCAAAAGTCGGCGCTGGTGATACGGCGATCGTGGCCAGCAGCCAGATCAACAGGGCTACGCATCCGGTAATGCCGATCTGAATGATCAAACTGAGTTGATTGAGCCACAGCAGCCCCTGGTGCCAGTACTCCCTCGCCGCCTTATTCATGCCGGCAGAATCTTGAAAAGTCGGCGCAGCCTCTTCGGGCCGCTTCCGGCCTGACGGCCTCCCTGCTGGCGGGACGGCGTGCTCAGCCAGTGCGATGTTCTTCATTCCCTGAGGCTAGCGCTGACCTTCTGCAAAAGCTCCCGGACATCCTTGGCAATGGCAGTGACTGCCGCGTTGTCGACCAGTTTCAACACGACCTCGGGGTCCATGAACGCCACCGTAATGGCGCCGTCGGCTTCTTCGCGCACCACCACGTTACACGGCAGCAACAGGCCGATGTCCGGGTCGGCCTCAATCGCGCGGTGAGCGAGTGGCGGGTTGCATGCGCCGAGAATGCGATACGGTCTTTGCTCAATGTTGAGCTTGGCTTTCAGTGTCGCCTTGACATCGATATCGGTGAGCACACCGAAGCCTTCCTTCTTGAGAGCCTCTGTAACTTTTTCGACGGCGGCATCAAACGGCATTTTTAACTGGGTGTTGAATCCATACATGACTCGATTCCTTTCAAGCACTCGTGTCAGCATCACTGCGATCAACTGATGTTGACCGGACTGTGCCGCATCAGGATTTGGTTGATGCCCGATTCACTCGCTTCTGGCGCAATGACTTTGATTTGCAGCAACGCCGTGTCACTGAACACCTTTTCGCGCGGAAGTCCGTCATTGATCAGATCATCAACGACATTCGTAAGGGTGGTTTCGCTGTCATAGGTCGCGGTAATTGTCTTGAACATTGAATTCTCCTGATGTTTGGTTCACTCCAGAAATGAGCATAGGCATCAAGGACAATGAAATCTGTACGCTGCCGCACATGCATACTTCGATCAATTGCCGGGTGGCTTCATCAAGACGGGCGCCAACGCAAGAGATGGTTTCCAGTTCTCAGTATCCCTTGCGAAACTCGGTGCCATGACAACTCGGACAGGGGGGGATATGTGCGCTGCGTTTGAGTTGCACCTTCTGCCCGCAGTTTGTGCAGGTCAGCGTGCCGGCGGCGGTAATCTCGCCGGTATTGAAGTGCAGGGCATCCTCGGCTTTTTGCGAGAGGTTCTGCAGCGCCGAACCCGTCGCCTGAAGGAGTCGCGCCATCGAAGAAAAGGCACCCGCACCCAGTCGCGCCGGGTGAAAACGCTCGGCGGCTTCCTGGCCCAGGATGCGCATGTCGGCTTCTGTTTGCGCCAGATCGCGTCGCATGTAACGCTTGAACACCTCGCCCTGCTCGGCGGAAAATTCGCCGGCGGCAGCAAATTGCTCGCGGGCCATCTCGATGGATTTGTCCATCGCTTCCTTGCCCTTTTCCTGGCTGGCCTCGAAAAGCTCACGCGTTCTTTCAGCAAAGCGATCATAGAGCGCCTCGTAGCGTCCCTGTTCCTCGTTTTTCGCTGATTCGGATGCCGTGGCTTTTTCGGTATGGGTTGTATTCATGGCGGATGCTCCTGTCGCTTGAGTTGAAGCCATTGTGTCTGCTTCAGGACCAGTAGCTGTCTGTCATTCTGACGACTCATTTCATTACAGCTACTGCGCGCTCGCCAACATACGACGACCGCGACGCTTGATATGTTCGATTCCGTACATAAGGCAAAGTTCCTTCGGCGTAAGGTGATCATCCGGCGCCTGCCACGCTGACATTTGTAGCGCCTTTTATGCTTTCATCACCCATCTGGTGGTCATGGTGAAAACCCTGCTGGAAAGAGAACGGGGAATCGCCAGCCACGATGCCCTGACGGGACTGCTCAACCGGCGTGCTTTTTCGAGGCAGGACATGCCGAAGCTGATCGTTCCCGGCGTTACGGCCATCCGCTTGCCGTGGCTTTCCTCGATCTGGATGACTTCAAGCGCCTCAATGACAGCCAGGGCCATGAAGCCGGCGACCGGGCGCTGACGGCGGTGGCTAAATCTTTGGCGGGCTCACTGCGGAATACCGATCGTTTGGCCCGCCTGGGTGGCGACGAGTTTGCCGTGCTGCTGCCGGAAATCAGCCACGCTGCCGCGATTGAAGCCGGCCACAAGATCGCCGCTGCCGCTGACGTCGCCCTGAAGCAATTTCCGCCCGTCTCTGCCAGCATTGGCATCGCTTGGTTCGAGTCTACCGAGAGCGACTTTCCGGCCATGCTGGATGCAGCCGATTCCCTGATGTACGCAATCAAACAGGAAGGCAAGCATGGCATGCGGGTTGAGCGATTCCCAATGACTGGCGCTAAAACCATCGCTGCACCAGGCTGGCCGCCCACTCCTTGACATGCAGCCAAGGTGACCTGCGTTGCCAGGTGACGAGATCGATGGCTTTCGAACCCTGAATGTCCTTCTCGAACATGGCCTGCATTTGCCGGGCAAAGTCACGCCCCAATATGACTGCATTGACCTCGTCGTTATCGAGAAAACTGCGCCAATCGAGGTTGCTCGAACCCAGGCACGACCAGACACCGTCGATGAGTGCGGTTTTGGAATGCAATAGCGGCCCTTGGCGCTCGTAGATCTTGACGCCGGCATTCAGCAAGGCGGCGTAGTGCCCACGACCGGCGTGAAACGTGACGCTCGAATCGGTATGGCCGGGCAGGATAAGTTTCACCTCGACGCCGCGCCCGGCCGCTTCGATCAGGGATTGGAGCAACTGGGGATCGGGGACGAAGTAGGCATGCGTGAGGCGAATATGCTGTTCGGCATTGCCGATGGCTGAGATCAGCGTCAGGTAGATCAGGCTGTAGGGGTCGTCCGGCGTGCTGCCGATGGCGCGCACGATATCCTTGCCCTCCGTCTTCAGGGTAGGAAAGTAGTTCTTCTCGGCCAACGGCTTACCCCGTTGCTTTTCCCAGGTTTCCAGGAATAGTTTCTGGAATTCAGCCACTACTGGCCCTTCGATCTGAATATCCGTATCGCGCCAGGCAACGTTGCTCCTGGTTTCTTTTCCGGCACGGCGGATGATCGATCCGGATGAGTAGACGCTGCTGATGTTGATGCCGCCAATGAAGGCGATCTGCCCATCCACCACCAGCAATTTGCGGTGATCGCGGTTGTTGGGCAACCACGCCGTCTTTCCGGCGAACGGGTTGACCGGGTTGAATTCGAGCACCGCGATGCCGGCCGCGCTGAGTCGCTCGAAGAATGCCTTTGGCGTATTGATGCCGCCGATGCTGTCGTAAATCACGTTGACCTGGACGCCCGCGTTCTGTTTTTCCAGCAACAGTGCCGCGAACTGTTGGCCTATCTCATCGTCGTCGATGATGTAGGACTCCAAGTTGATGTGATCCCGCGCCTGGCGGATCGCGGCAAACATGGCCGGATAGGTCGCCGCGCCGTCCTGCAGCAGGGTGACCTTGTTACCGACGATGAGCGGACTGCCAACAATCGCCTGTTCCAGTGCGATTTGCTTGTCGAGGATGTCGATGTCGCCGGATCTGCGTTTCAGTTCCGCGACGATGGCGGCGCTATGCCGCGTGGAGAGCGCACCGCGCGCATTTTCAAAACGGGCGGCCTGTGCGCTATGCCGCTCGATGAGCGGATCGGCGTCCGGCAAGGTGGCGCAACCCACCGTCGCGATCAGGAAGATCGCTGTCGCTGCGGCAAGCCTGATTGCGTAATGCGCCATGATGCTTTGCGGTTATCCCTGTTGTGTGGGTAAAGGTGGCAACCACGACATTTATTACCCGCATGGCAAAACGTCGCCCAAGGAGCATCATGCACCATGCCTGACTAACTTGTCTGTGCGTCAGCGCACAAGGAAATCAAAGCGGTAGCTGGAAACCGGCTTCATAACGTAGCATTGCTCACACAGACTGTCAGATGACGTGGTAGCTACGACAGCTCATCAGGATCTGCTCATACGCCTCGCTGAACAGGCGGACGCCATCGGTTTGCAAGGTTTCGCCGACTTCACCGAGGTCGATCCCCAATACCTGGAGTGCTTCAATGTGGTCATGTGCTTCACGCTTACCGGTCGTCAGCGTAGCCGCCGCGTGGCCGTGATCACGAATCGCAGCAAGGGTTGCATCCGGTACGGTGTTGATCGTTTCCGGGCCGATCAGCGGCTCGACGTAACGCAGATCGCTGTAAGCCGGATCCTTGTTGCCGGTGCTGGCCCAAAGGGGCGTCTGCGCACGTACGCCAGCTTGGGCGAGCGTTGCGAAGGCCAGACCGTGGAAGATTTCCAGATAGCGGGCATGGCAGCACTTGGCAAGCGCCACGCCGGCTTTGCCCCTGAGCATCCGGGCCGGTGGGGTGTTCATGGCATCAAGGCGCTGGTCCACCTGGGTATCAACGCGACTCAGGAACACGCTGGCCACCGAGCGCAATTGCGCGGCGTTGCCGCCGTCATCCAGCCAGCGCTGCGCACCGCGCAGATAGGCTTGCGCCACGGCTGCGTACTGCGTTAAGGAGAAAATCAGCGTGACGTTGATGCGCTCGCCGGCAGCAGTCAACTGCTCGAAGGCCTGCACCCCGGCTGGCGTGCCTGGCACCTTGATGAACAGGTTCTCGCGGCCCACTGAATGCCGCAGGCGCTGAGCTGCCAGCACCGTACCTGCCGTATCGTGCGCCAAGGCAGGCGAGACTTCGAGACTGACATAACCGGCGTCGCCCTGGGTGGCGACGTAGGCCGGCAGCAGCATATCGCAGGCCGCCTGAATGTCGGGAATGACCAAGGACTCGTAGCGCGCTTCGGCGTCAAGCGGCGAGTTGCGCAAGCGCACCAGTTCATCCTGGTAATAAGTGCTTCCGGCAATCGCTTTCTGAAAAATGGCGGGATTGGAGGTCACACCGTCGACGCCGTCCTCAGTCATCATGCGCTGCAAGCTGCCTTCCTGCAGCAGCGCGCGTGAGAGATTGTCGAGCCAGACATGTTGGCCCAGTGCCTTGAGGGCGCGCAAGGGATTGGCGTTCATGCTCATGTGCTGGCTCCCTGTCCCGGCCATTTCCAGTCGCGGATTTCCGGCATGTCTTCGCCGTACTCGTGGATGTAGCGGGTATGCGCGGTCAGCTTGTCGCGCATGCGCTGCTTGAGATGCGCAGCCTGGGCATGGAGCTTCGGCACGCGGTTCGCCACGTCCATCACCAGGTGGAAGCGGTCGAGAGTGTTGAGTACCACCATGTCGAAGGGCGTGGTGGTCGTGCCTTCTTCCTTGTAGCCACGCACGTGCAGGTTGGCATGGCTGGTACGCCGGTAGGTCAGGCGATGGATCAGCAACGGATAGCCGTGGTAGGCGAAGATGATCGGCTTGTCGGTACCGAACAGCGAGTCGAACTCCTTGCTCGACAAACCATGCGGATGCTCCTCTTGCGGTTGCAGGGTCATCAGGTCAACCACATTGATGAAGCGCATCTTCAGATCAGGCACCAACTCGCGCAGGATGCTGATGGCGGCCAGCATTTCCAACGTGGGCACGTCACCCGCCGCCGCCAGCACGATGTCCGGTTCGCTGGACTGATCGTTGCACGCCCATTCCCACATGCCGATGCCGGCTTCGGTGTGGTTGATGGCAGCGTCCATGTCCAGCCACTGGGGCGCGGGCTGCTTGCCGGCCACGATGACATTGACGAGATTGCGACTTTTCAGGCAGCGGTCGGTGACCACCAGCAGCGTGTTGGCATCCGGCGGCAGATAGACACGGATGATGTCGGCCTTCTTGTTCACCACGTGATCAATGAAGCCAGGATCCTGGTGCGAGAAGCCGTTGTTGTCCTGGCGCCAGACATGCGACGTCAGCAGGATGTTGAGCGAGGCAATGGGGCGGCGCCAGGGAATCTCGTTGCAGACCTTGAGCCACTTGGCGTGCTGGTTGAACATCGAATCGACGATGTGGATGAACGCTTCATAGCAGGAAAACAACCCGTGCCGTCCGGTCAGCAGATAGCCTTCGAGCCAGCCCTGGCAAGCGTGTTCGGATAGGAATTCCACCACCCGGCCGTCGACGGCAAGATGATCGTCGAAGTCGAACCGCTCGGCGACCCAACTGCGGTTGGTGACCTCAAACAAGGCACCGAGGCGATTCGAGTTGGTCTCGTCCGGGCCGAAGACACGGAAGATGTCGAGGTTCTTCTGCATCACATCGCGCAGAAAAGTCCCCATCACCCGCGTCGACTCGCCTATCGTCTCGCCGGGCGCGGGAACGGCCAGCGCATAGTCGCGGAAATCCGGCAGGCGCAAATCGCGCAGCAGTACACCACCGTTGGCGTGGGGATTGGCGCCCATGCGGCGCGTGCCGACAGGCGCCATGGCCGCCAACTCGGGCATCAACCGGCCGCTGGCATCGAACAATTCCTGCGGCCGGTAGGACTGCATCCAGTGCGCCAGCAACTGCACATGCTCGGGCTTATCCATATCGCTGAACGGCACCTGGTGCGAACGCCAGTAGTCTTCGGTTTTCATGCCATCCACGGTTTCCGGCCCGGTCCAGCCCTTGGGTGAGCGCAGCACGATCATCGGCCAGCGTGGGCGACTTGTGTCATTGCCGTTGCGTGCCCTGGACTGGATGTCGCGAATCTCGGCAATGGCCGTATCAACTGCCGTGGCCATCAGCCGATGCATGACGTCGGGCTCATCGCCCTCGACAAAGTAGGGCTGGTAGCCATAACCCGTCAGCAGGCTTTCCAACTCGGCGGGAGCGATGCGGGCGAAGATGGTTGGGCTGGCGATCTTGTAACCATTCAGGTGCAGGATCGGCAGCACCGCGCCGTCCGTGCGCGGATTCAGAAACTTGTTGGAGTGCCACGACGTCGCCAGCGGCCCGGTTTCCGCTTCGCCATCGCCGACGACGCAGCAGGCGATCAAGTCCGGGTTATCGAATACCGCACCATAGGCGTGGAACAGGGCGTAACCGAGTTCGCCGCCCTCGTGGATCGAGCCGGGCGTCTCCGGTGCGGCATGGCTAGGAATGCCACCGGGAAAGGAAAACTGGCGGAACATCTGGCGCATGCCATCCTCATCCTGCGAAATATTGGAATACAGCTCGCTGTAGCTGCCTTCGAGCCAGGTATTCGCCACCACCGCCGGGCCGCCGTGGCCGGGGCCGGCGATGAAGATCATGCTCAGATCCTCGCGCCGGATCACCCGGTTCATGTGCGCGTAAATGAAGTTCAGTCCCGGCGTGGTGCCCCAGTGGCCCAGCAGGCGCGGCTTGATATGCGCCCGTTGCAGGGGTTCTTTCAGCAGGGGATTGTCGAACAAATAGATCTGCCCAACCGAGAGATAGTTGGCGGCGCGCCAGTAGGCGTCCAAACGCTTCAGTTCATCGCTGTCTGGCGGCATGGCTCGTACTCCTCAACTTTGTGACAGGGGTTTTACGCATGGCGAATCAAGATAAAAGTCGGCGCTGGCGAGACGGTCATCATCTCCCGGCATCTAACGACTGTCTGTTCGCTGACCCACTCAGGAGAAAATGCCCCCCGCCCTGCCTGCCCGGCACGCGGCTAGAACTCGAAACCGATATTCAGCGAATCGAAGCTCTGCGAGCCCTTGCCCGAAACCCTGCGGAATTCTTCGCTGCGCTGAATACGCGTCCATGAGAAGCGCAAGCGGTCGATGCGCATGCTGAAGCCAACCGACAGATCGCGAACGTGATTGCGCCGATCTACCCCGGGGCCATCACGAAATACCGGGCCATCGAGAAAGATATTGTGCGCGACCAGTCGATAATCCACCCCCGCATAGACATTCCATGAGTTGCCGGCATACGCCGCGATGCCTTGCGCGCGCGTGCCATGCAGCATGGCGCCGCCCGGCTCGATGGTGTCCGGGCCAAAGCCGCTCAAGCGCTGGCCAAAGCGCAGCATGGCGCCGGTGCGTGCCAGACTCATGACCGTGCCCAGGCTTGCCCCGCCGTGGAGGATCACGTCGGCGTTATCGCCGCCGTAGCGTCGCTTCTGCAAATAGGAAATCAGGAACGCCGGCTCGCTTGATCCCTGATTGCCCCAGCCGCGCGGTTCATCTGCGTCAAGCTGGCGGTGCCAGGCCGTTTGGACTTCTTTGCCGAGCGCAGCGGGGCCGACCACGCCGATATCGAGCTCGACCGTATCAAGACGGTTGCCGCGCGCGCGCTGGGCCACGCCACCGAGATAGAGCCAGGCCGCCCATGGCCGGTCGTGCGGTTGTGCGGCCGCAATCGTGATGTCCCGTGGTGTATAGATGCTGTGACCGATGAACAGGCCGACGTGAATATCTTCACCATTGTCAGGATCAAGGCTGCGCAGCAGGGTTGCTGCCGGTGTCTGCAGCAGCGCGAAAGGTAGTCCGATGCCGAGTTTGATGCCATTGGTGTAGTAACGGTCAGTGTTCGCCAGCATGTCATTCTCGATGAACAACTGCACTTCGCTACCGGGCGCTGGTCCGCTCTCCATTTGGGCCGCAGCGGCATTGGCCGTCAGCGCAAAGAAGGCAAGCAAGCATAAGGGGGCGAATCGGTATGGCATGGCCGAATTATTTCTCGTTGAAAAGTCGGCGCTGGCAGGACGGCATTTGCCATACAAGTTTCCAACACGCTTTGCGATAGAGCATAGAGCGGTGATTGGCTGCGCTCTGTGCGGTAGTGCGCAGACCCGGAATTTTTATCGCTACCGGGAATTTGGCGGATATTGGCCTTGTATCAAGGCTTCCCGTATCTCCGCTGGGTGTCAGAATGTTGGCGATCCTTTCCCAAACCTCTCACCTTTGAGTAAAACGATGGGCTGCCGCTTTTGACCTCTTACGTGTCAGCAAGAACCTGGTTTATCTATCTCCTCGAATGTATTGATGGCGCCCTCTACACCGGGATTACCATCGATGTCCCTGCACGCGTTGCAGCCCATCAATCCGGTAAAGGCGCCCGCTATACCCGTTCCCACAAACCCTTGCGCCTGCTAGCATCAGCCCCCATCGGTACTCAGTCGGAAGCATTGAAGGCCGAGTTGGCAATCAAACGCTTGCCAAAGGACCAAAAGCTTCCTGCCGTTCAGTCCCTCGCTTTACAAATCCCTCATCAACCAGAAAGGTCATCAACCATGAACAAATCCGAACTGATCGAAGCCATCGCCAAATCCTCCGAGCTGACCAAGGCTGACGCCGAGCGTGCCCTGAATGCCACCCTCGAAACGGTCGTCAAGGCGGTTGCCAAGGGCGATACCGTGACTCTGATCGGCTTCGGCACCTTCAAGTCGGTCAAGCGTGCCGCCCGTACCGGCCGCAACCCGGCCACCGGTGCTGCTCTGAAGATAGCCGCCTCTACCTCGCCGAAATTCACTGCCGGTGCCACCTTTAAAACCGCTGTGGCCGGCAAGAAGGCCAAGAAGAAGTAATCAAGCCGTCGAGCCCATGACTGATCTTCTGGACACGATTGAACTTCAGACACACAAAACCATTCCATAGAAAGGCAGGCTGATGGATCAGAACGCTCTCTGGACCGAGCGCTTTCGCGCCGCCGGCGAAGACTACCTGTTCGGCATCACGCCCAATCGTTTTCTGGCACATCGTGCCGAACGCTTGCGCGAGGGGCGCACCGCCCTGTCTGTCGCCGATGGCGAGGGGCGGAATTCTGTCTGGCTTGCCGAACAGGGACTCGACGTGACTGCGGTGGAAATCACCGAGGTTGCGGTCGAGAAAGCCCGCAAGCTTGCCGCCGGTCGCAACGTCGCGGTCAAGTTCGAGGTTGGCGACATGCTTGCGCTGGACTGGCCACCAGTGCGTCATCACAATGCCTATGACTGGGTGATCGGCATCTTCATCCAGTTTGCCGGACCGGCCGAACGCCTCCATCAGATGACCGCGCTCAAATGGGTCACCCGTCCCGGTGGTCGCATCCTGCTACAGGGCTACACCCCGAAGCAACTCGACTACAAGACCGGCGGGCCTTCTGCACTGGAAAATCTCTACACCCCAGGCATCCTCAGTCAGTTGTTTGCCGACTGGGAGATTGAAGAACTCGTCGCGTACGAAGACGTGATCGAAGAAGGCATCGGCCACCGAGGACGCTCAGCTCTGATTGGCATGGTCGCGCGCAAACCCGAGTAATCCCATCGCCTGTCAGCTTGATTCTTCCCATTCACGTTCTGGACACTCAAGCATGATCGCCAGCATCAAGGACTTTTTCAGCCAGTTTATTGAACCCGGAATCGCCACCAGCACCACAGAAACGCCCGCCTTGCAGGTCGCAACAGCGGCCCTGCTGCTGGAGATGATGCGCATGGACAACGAACTCAAGGACGAGGAACATCAGGCCATCACCTGGACCCTGCAGACCCAGTTCAATCTCGGCAGTGAGCAAATCGAAACCCTGATGGTACTTGCCGAACAGGAAGCGCACGGGGCCAATGACTATTACCAATTCACTTCACTCATC
This sequence comes from Rhodocyclaceae bacterium, assembly GCA_030681195.1. Classification (GTDB taxonomy): domain Bacteria; phylum Pseudomonadota; class Gammaproteobacteria; order Burkholderiales; family Rhodocyclaceae; genus Sulfuricystis. Next base: position 6,442 of record JAUXXJ010000008.1, on the reverse strand, counting down.
AACAAGTATTGCGATCTACCACAGAAAGTGCAGATCATCGAGAACCTCTGGCATGTGGCCATGATCGACGGGCACCTCAGTGCCCATGAACTGCACCTGATGCGCAAACTGGCGGATCTGCTCTACATCGGCCATGCCGACTATGTTGCAGCAAAGCAGCGAGCACGCGAATCGGCCAAGCTGCCGGTGTAGTCAACACGCATGGCTTACGATCGAGCAGCCCCCTGTCCCGGCATCATTGGCTATCTCTCGCCTAATGGTACCGAAGGTCATGTCGCGACAAACTCGCGACAAAACAGGGTACGAAACTGACAATATCTCTAAATGTTGGTATTATCCGCATATGCGTGGGGGACGCCCTGAGGGCGGTAATTTGATGTGCATTATTTTCAAATAACGCTCGAATCCGGACCCCGCAACCAAGTTTCCAGTGAAAGTCGGCAACAGCAGTAGCGTTTCACATGAGCCGACTCTCCGCGAAAATTTCGCGCCCCACTAGATACACTCATTTGCTCCGCTCATCCTAGTTGAGTATTCGATTGAACGATATTCCTTTGGAGAATGAGGTTTCGACCTCACCCGCACCGGATCAGGCTGCCCCTGTTGCAGCCGCTCCTGTTGCGCCTGTCTTTGACCCACGTCGCCGCATTCGCGAGTTGCTTTCCATTCCGGAACGCGATCGCACTGATGCCGACTGGGACGAACTCAACGAGTTGGAAATTCAGACGGCGCCCGGTAACCGTACCAGCAACCAACCACCCCTTGCCTACTCGGGGAAACCCTCGGGTGGTGGCGGCGGCGGTATGCCATCGAAGAACCGCTTCAAGGGTAAGCCACGCAAGCCGGGCCAAGGCGGAGGTGGCGGCAGTGGTGGCGGAGGTCGCCCACCACAGTCAGGCAGCAACAAACCCAACAACAAGCCACGCCCCGCCTAAGCGGACGTTCGTTGTAGCGCCCCGCCGATGATGACGCAACTAATCATCGAGCAGCTTTTGAACGGCCTGCAATTCGGGCTGATGCTGTTCCTGCTGGCGGCTGGCCTGACCCTGGTTTTCGGAATCATGGACATGATCAATCTGTCGCATGGCTCCCTTTACATGGGCGGCGCCTATCTCGGCGCTGCGGCAACACAAGCATCCGGTTCGTTTCTGGTTGGCCTGCTGGCTGCATTGGTAGGGATGGCCTTGATCGGGTTGCTGCTTGAAGTTGTCCTGCTGCGTCGCCTTTACCAACGCGACCATCTGAGCCAAGTATTGGCTACTTTTGCCCTGATCCTGATTGCCAACGAACTGGCACGTATGATCTGGGGCCCGCAACCGCTGATGCTGAACGCACCTGAAGTCCTCTCCGGGCCGGTTGACTTGTTCGGCATCAGCTATCCCGCTTATCGCCTGTTGATCATTGTCGTTGGCCTTGCCGTTGCCGGGCTGCTGTACTGGCTGGTAGGACATACCCGCGCCGGCATGTGGGTGCGTGCCGGCGCGTCGAACCGTGAAATGGCCCAAGCGCTCGGCATCGATGTACGCAAGCTCTTCACGGGAATATTTGCACTGGGGGCAGTCTTGTGCGCCCTTGCCGGCATGCTGCTGGGGCCCTTGCTGGCAGTGCAGGTTGGCATGGGAGAAGACATCCTGATTCTTGCTTTTGTCGTGATCGTCATTGGCGGCATCGGCTCGATTCGCGGTGCGCTGGTTGGCAGTCTGCTGGTGGGCATGGTCGACACACTGGGACGCGCCCTGTTGCCCACCCTGCTTCGCACAATCACGTCACCGGATATCGCCGCCCATGTCGGGCCGGCACTGGCTTCCGTGTTGATTTACCTGTTGATGGCTGCCGTACTGTTCTGGCGCCCAACCGGTCTATTCCCGGCGCGCGCATGATGCGGGCATCCCGCTCAGTGCTTTCTGGAACGCTGCTTGGCGAACTTGCCCTGCTGTCCTTTGCCATTATCCTGCCCTGGCTCCTGACAGCGCTTGGCGAGGACTACTACATCGGCTTTGCCACACGTCTGCTGATCTACGCATTGGCGGCCACCAGCCTTAATTTTGTCGTGGGTTATGGTGGCATGGTGGCATTCGGTCATGCGGCCTTCTTCGGCGGCGGTGCCTATCTGGTCGCGCTGTTGATGACCGGCGGACTCCTCTCTGCCTGGGCAAACTGGCCGCTGACCATGCTCATCGTTGCGCTGCTGGCCTGGGCGATCGGTGCCATTTCGCTACGCACCCGGGGCGTTTATTTCATCATGATCACGCTGGCCTTTGCCCAGATGATCTACTACTCGGTGATCTCGCTGAAGATTGCCGGTGGCGATGATGGCCTTCCCCTCGATCAGCGCTCAAGCCTGTTCCCGTTTGATCTGGGCAACGACCATATCCTCTATTGGCTGGCGCTTGGTTTGCTGGCCATTTCCCTACTGCTGCTCAAGCGTCTGAGCCATTCGCGCTATGGACACGCACTGGCGGGCATACGCCAGAACGAAACCCGCATGGAAGCGCTCGGCTATCCCGTCCAGCAACTCAAGCTCGCCTGTTTCGTTATCGGCGCCGTACTGGCCGCGCTGGCCGGCGCCTTGCTGGTCAACCAGAATGGCATGGCCGGCCCGGGGCAGCTTTACTGGACACAATCGGGCATGCTCCTCGTCATGGTGATTCTCGGCGGGGTTGGCCACCGCTATGGAGGCGTACTGGGGGCATTCGTCCTGCTTGGGCTAGAGGAAGCATTGGCCCAAGTGACGGAACACAGCCATTTGTATATCGGCTTGATCCTGCTGGCCGTCGTGCTGTATGCGCCGCGCGGTCTGGCCGGACTATTCTTCAAGTCAAGATGACGTCCCTGCTGACCATCCAGAATCTGAAACGGCATTTCGGCGGCCTGTGGGCCACCCGGGATGTCTCGCTGGAAATTCAATGCGGCGAAATTCATGCCCTCATCGGCCCGAATGGCGCCGGCAAGACCACACTGATTCATCTCATCTCGGGAGGACTGTTTCCGGATGAGGGTCATCTGCTTTTCGATGGCCGGGATGTCACGAAAAAATCGATGCATGAGCGGGTTGCTTTGGGGATTGCCCGCTCCTTCCAGATTACGCAAATCTTCCCGAAAATCTCTGTTCTCGAGAATGTGCGTCTGGCCGTGCAGGCACGACAGCGCGACTGGGGCAGCAGTCTGAGCATGTGGCGTCCCGCCAGCGCCGACTTTTCGATGATCGAGGAAGCCGAAGACTGGCTGGGTCGCGTCGGTCTGGCGGAACATGCTGGCACGCACGCGGCCGATCTGTCGCATGGCGAACAACGCGCACTCGAACTGGCGATGACCTTGGCCACACGCCCTCGTCTGTTGCTGCTGGATGAGCCGCTGGCTGGCATGGGGCCAGAGGAATCGGAGCGCATGACCCAATTGATTGCCTCGCTCAAGGGCGAGCAGACCGTACTCCTGGTTGAGCACGATATGGACATGGTGTTTCGCGTCGCCGATCACATCTCGGTATTGGTCGCCGGGCATATCGCGGCCACGGGCACGCCGGATGCCATTCGTGCCGATTCGGCCGTCAAGCGGGCCTATCTCGGCGAGGATGTCGCGTGACTCAGTTGATAAGTCCGTTGATCGAGGTAACCGGACTCCAGGCTGGCTATGGCAGCAGCCAGGTGCTTTTCGACATCAATCTGAATATCCGTCAGGGTGAAGTTGCGACACTGCTCGGTCGCAACGGCATGGGCAAAACCACCACGGTGCGCGCGCTGTGCGGATTGACTCGCCCGAATGCGGGCTCGATTCGCTTTCTTGGTCATGACATTGCCGCCAAACCGGCTGACTGGATCGCCCGACAAGGCATCGCACTCGTACCGGAAGGTCGGCAGGTCTTTCCGAATCTGACGGTCCTTGAACACCTGATCGCCTTTGCGGCCAATCGCGCCCAGCAAGCGGATCCGTGGACGGCGGCCAAGGTGTTCGCCTTCTTCCCGCAACTGGCTGAACGCCAGCATCATCTGGGTAATCAGCTTTCCGGCGGGGAACAACAAATGCTGGCCATCGGGCGGGCGCTCACCACCAATCCCCACCTGTTGATTCTTGACGAAGCCACGGAAGGCCTTGCCCCCATCATCCGCGAGGAAATCTGGCGCTGCCTCGATGCGCTTCGCCAGAGTGGGCAAACCATCCTGGTCATCGATAAATATGTCGAGAGACTGATCCAACTGGCGGATCATCACACCATTGTCGAAAAGGGTCGGATTGTCTGGCAAGGCAGCTCAGCCGAACTGGATGCCGATCATGGCATCTGGCATCGCTATCTCGGGATCTGACCCGAGTTGTGCCGTCCAGCCAGCAGGGAGGCCGTCAGGCCGGAAGCGGCCCGAAGAGGCTGCGCCGACTTTTCAGATCGTTAGCAGATCAACCTGATCGCGTCGTCTCACCAGTTCATACGGTCCAAAACGAATCACCGGATGTTTATCCGGCCCGGCCTCACATAACTGCTGAACGGCTTCAGACAAACGTGCCTCACTGGGAATTGGTACCTGCCGAATACTGAACAAAAAGCGCAGCAGGTTGCGCGCGCGCGCCTCGCTCAGATTTTTCAGGCATTTCAGGCTCAACGGAAAGCCTTGCGGGGCATCGCCCAGATCAAGACAGGCCAGTTCATCCAATAGTCTGCGCGCTTCTGAAAAATGCCCCGCCGCACGCGCCAGATTGCGCGGCCCAGCAGGAAAGCGCTCACGTAGGACGGGAAAAATACGGGCACGCAGATAGTTCCTTGAAAACCGCTCATCCGCATTGCTCTCATCCACAATCCACGTCAGCGCCTTCTCCTGTGCATAGCGCTCGATCTCAGCCCGGGTGACATCCAGCCATGGGCGCAACAAACGTCCATTGCATTCGTGCATCCCGGCTGCCCCGGCCAGCCCGCTCCCACGCAAGAGATTGAACAACATAGTTTCCGCCTGATCGTCCTGATGATGTGCCAACAGGAGCCAATCGCAATCTCTGTCGCGAAAGACAGCATGGCGCGCACGGCGGGCTGCCCCCTCCAAACCATCGGAAGATCCGCGCTCAACCTCAACCCTGACCACTTCGCATGGCAAGCCATAGTAGGCGGAACGTTCCTGACAAAAGGCGGTCCACGCATCCGCATGTGGACTCAGTCCGTGATGGACATGCACGACATCCAGCGTAAATTCAAATTGGCCTGCGCGCTGCATCTCAAGGCAGGCATGCAGTAGCGCCATCGAATCCACCCCGCCAGACAATGCAAGGGTGACCCGACTACCAGGAGCAATATGACGAGAAAAGCACGCCGCCAGCGCCTTAATTAGCGGCGCTGCGGAATCAGTGTGCGGCAATTTCCTTGAACTTGCCAAAACTCATCAGACGCTCATAGCGGCGTTCGACAAGCTCATCTGCCGAAAGGTCTTGCAGTTGGCGCAAGGCATCCTGCAAGGCTTTCTTCAACGATTGCGCGGCAACACGTGGTTCTCGATGTGCCCCACCCAAGGGTTCAGTCACCACGCGGTCAACAAGACCGAGTGTCTTCAAACGCGAAGCCGTAATGCCAAGGGTTTCGGCGGCGTCTGGTGCACGCTCGGCACTTTTCCAGAGGATCGAGGCACACCCTTCCGGGGAAATGACCGAGTAGGTCGAATACTGCATCATCATCACGATGTCGCCAGCGGCAATCGCCAATGCACCGCCAGAACCACCTTCACCAATGATGGTTGAAATCAGCGGTACCTTGATCTCGGCCATCTCGTAAAGATTGCGACCGATCGCTTCCGATTGCCCGCGCTCTTCAGCACCAATGCCCGGGTATGCACCCGGCGTATCGATAAAGGTAAAGATCGGCACGCCATATTTCTCGGCCAGGCGCATCAGCCGCAGCGCCTTGCGATAGCCTTCCGGACGCGGCATGCCAAAGTTGCGTTGAATCTTTTCTTTGGTATCGCGGCCCTTCTGGTGGCCGATCACCATGCATGACTGGCCATTGAACCGCGCCAAACCACCGACAATCGCCAAGTCATCCGCATAGGCACGATCGCCATGCAACTCGACGAAGTCGGTAAAAATATTCTCAATGTAATCGAAGGTGTAAGGACGCTGCGGGTGGCGTGCCACCGTAGCAATTTGCCAAGGCGTCAGCTTGCTGTAAACCTCTTTCAGCAGCGCGACACTCTTGCTTTCCAGTCTGCCGATTTCATCTGAAATATCGACAGCGGAGTCGTCCTGTACAAAACGTAATTGCTCTATTTTTCCTTCGAGCTCGGCAATCGGCTGCTCGAATTCCAGAAAGGTCGTTTTCATGGGTGCAGATTTTACCGCAACCCCGGAAATGACGAAGCCCGTCGATTCAATAATCGACGGGCTTTGTTTTGAGGGGAAGTCTGGTGCTGACCTACTTTCGCGAGCGGAAGCTCACTATCATTGGCGCGGTCCTGTTTCACGGTCCTGTTCG
>JAUXXJ010000053.1 GCA_030681195.1 Rhodocyclaceae bacterium | reverse complement strand
GCGCACGACAACAGCATCTCTTCGCGTTGCGCCAGCTTCAGCTTCGATTCACCCATCAGGTGACTCCCTCTATCCACTCAAAACCCGTAGCCTGCCTCATTTCACGTTACTTTACATGCGGGCAACTGAGATTTTTAGGATTAAGGCCGCCAACTTGCTCGACTGCACGACAAATCCCTGCCACCTTGCCAGCGCCGACTTTGTCGTCGTAGCCGTTCCCACACCGGTGGATGCAGCGCGCAAGCCGGATTTCGGCCCCCTCCTTTCGGCTTGCGAAACCGTCGGGCGACACCTGAAGCGGGGCGCCCTCGTCATCTTCGAGTCCACCGTCTATCCCGGTGCTACCGAAGAAATTTGCGTTCCTGTGCTGGAAAAGTATTCCGGAATGAAATGGCGGGAAGGATTTCGCGTGGGCTACAGCCCGGAACGGATCAACCCGGGTGACAAGGAACACACCCTCACCCGGATCACCAAGGTAGTAGCGGGAGACAGCTCGACCACCCTTGATCAGGTTGCGGCACTTTACGAAACGATCATCTCTGCAGGCGTTTACCGCGTCAACTCCATCAAGGTAGCCGAGGGCGCCAAGGTTATCGAAAACACCCAGCGAGATCTCAACATTGCCTTGATGAACGAGTTGGCCATCATTTTCGAGAAGATGGGGATCGATACGACAGAGGTCCTCGAAGCGGCGGGCACCAAGTGGAACTTCCTCAAGTTCAAGCCAGGACTCGTCGGCGGCCACTGCATCGGTGTCGATCCCTACTACCTGACCTACAAAGCCGAAATGCTCGGTTACCAGCCACAGGTCATCCTGGCCGGCCGCAGGATCAACGATGGCATGGGCAAATTCATCGCCGAGAAAACCGTCAAGCTGATGATCCAGGCTGGCATTAACCTCAATGGCGCAAAAGTCAATGTGCTCGGTCTGACCTTCAAAGAAAACTGCCCGGACCTCAGGAACTCCAAGGTGCCCGACATCATCCGGGAACTGGAAAGCTATGGCCTCGACGTGGCGGTGCACGATCCGGTTGCAAATGATGACGAAGCACAAAGAGAGTACGGGTTGCCACTCACGCCTTGGGAATCCCTTGAGTCAGGGCATGCCTTGATTCTTGCTGTCGCTCACGATGCGTATCGACAACTCGGCGCACTCGGCATGGCGAGCAAACTGGCCCGCGGCGGGGTGGTCGTTGACGTCAAGGCGATGTTCAATGGCGCTGACTTTCCCGTGGCCAAGCAGTACTGGCGCTTATAGGTTTGGAGTAAATGACCGAGGTCGTGCGGCTTGCAGCCGATTCACGTCACTACATTGCCAAGGGGAAGATCCCCCACCACAAGCAAGCTCAACGGGGCAGTGTGAAATTAGACCACTACACTACCCTATGCTCTCATGCTCATTCTCAAAAAACTCCTCACCACACTCATACTGCCCCCCACCAGCCTACTGCTGTTGGCCTTGCTGGGCTTGTGGATGATGCGCGCCAAAAGTCGGCGCTGGCGGGACGGCGGATTTCTGCTGGCAATCCTGTCCGTAGTGTCGCTGTTGCTCTTGAACACCCCCCTGGTCAGTGACGCGCTGGTCGCCCCACTCGAACCCTACCCCCCGATCACGGTGGCGCAATTGCAGCAGGTACAGGCCCTCGTCATTCTGGGGGGCGGAACCTACTCCGCAGCCCCTGAATACGGCGGGGATACGGTTGGCCGAGTGACGCTGGAACGGATACGCTATGGTGCCCATCTGGCACGCCAAACCAGACTGCCACTACTTGTCACCGGCGGCGCGCCACACGGCGGACGCTCCGAAGCCGAACTGATGGCGGAAGCGCTGGAAACGGAATTCGGCGTCAAGGTACGCTGGGTAGAGGGTGCATCGCGCGATACCGCCGAGAATGCCGCCCTCTCTGCGCCACTGTTGAGGGCAGACGGGGTCAAGCGCATTGCCCTGCTCAGTCATGGCCTGCATCTTCCGCGCGCCATCCCCTTGTTCGAGAAGGAGGGCCTTGAGGTCGTCCCGGCGCCGACCGGATTTAGTACCCAGTCCCCCTCGCTGCTGGCCAATCTATTGCCGGGCGGACTGGGGCGTAGTTCAGCTGCCCTGCACGAATACCTAGGTATGTTGTTCAACGCCTTGTTCGCTCACTGAGCGCTGCGGCGCATTATCTGGCGGGATACTTTTGCCGTTGTGTGCCCAATAAGCGCCACTGGCGAGAGCTCATGCGCAGCCAGACAGTGATCGGCCGCACGGGACGATTTGTAGGCCGACGTCGACGATCTGGCGGTTGAACAATGATTTCTTGCTGAGCGACACCGCCGTCGGACTTGGTCGATTCCCGAAGCACCTCGGCCTCGAAGGCTTCGACATCACGAACGCGATAGCGTACTTGGTTGCCCAGCTTGAGAAACACCGGACCACTCGCTTCGGTCCGCCAGCGTTCCAGCGTCGCCTCACTGATCCGCCAGCGTTCGGCCAACTCGGTTTGAGTCATGCATCGTTCGGTTTTCATGCGCGTCCCTCCGCAGGGGTTGTCAGAACTGCTATGAACGCGCTGTTTGCAGCGGAAGGCAAGCAGTATGTTGGCGAAGCACGATTGTTTGACGGTGGTACCGGGATGAGTGATTCAGAGCGCTTGCATACAGGGAATTTACGTTGATGACCGCCGTTTCCGACAGTCTTCCTTTTCAAGCAATTTTGGCGCTCACTGAGCAACTGACGGGTGGAAGTTGTCAGCGATTGCCATGGGCACACACCCGCCAAATTCTTGATGACCTCGCTGATGGACATTTCTGGCTCGGATAACCGCGATTCTTTGCTGCCCACTCCTTGTGGTTCCTCGAGTCATTCTTTCGGTAGTCGGAGTCCTTCTGCCGCCGCCGTTGTTGCGATCGACGCCACCGCTCGCATTGGCATGCTTCGGTAGAACAAAACTCCTGTTGAGGTGTTTGCGGGTGAGGGTGAGGATGAAATTGGCGGCTACATGATTTGCAGATTTTGTGAGACATTTCTTCACTCCATACAAGAAAGTCGTATGGAAACGCCGTGTCACGCCTCGTCGATATTTATTCCAATTGGCGGATGATCCGGTATCGGCAATAATTGCGCCGAACTGCAAGCTTGATTCAAATGGCAATGACAATGGAGGCCAGACGGTGCATACCGTCTGCCAGAACAGCAGTAGGGGAGACTAGGGATGGCAACTGCAGCAAAGAAAGCGGTCAAAGAAAAACAACCATCTGTCGTCGATCTGTTTTCTAGCCAACGGGCTGCAACGACTATCTCGAAGACCCACACCACTGAACTAGTGATCGCTTTGTGTGGTCCGATCGGGTCACCCCTTCATGAAGTGGCATCGGCAATTGAGGACATGCTCGTCGGCCAATTTGATTACGAGCAATGCACCAAGATCAGACTTAGTGTGTTGATCGCCGAGTACGCGGCCAAGGTTAAGAAGGAAATTCCTACAAAACCGGGCTTCGAAAAAATACAGGCGCAGATCGATGTGGGTAACGATCTGAGAGAGACGTACGGAGCGAGTGTCCTTGCTGAACTTGCGGTGAATTCAATACGACTTGATCGGGAAAAACACAAGGAGAGCACCGGTGGCACTTCATATGCCCCCAGGCGTGTTTGTCACATCATCGATTCGATCAAGAATCAAGAGGAGTTAGACCTGCTCCGTATGGTTTATCGAGAGATGCTGTATGTCGTTGGTGTATTTTCTCCTCTCGATCAGCGTGAAGAAAATCTAAAGCGCAAAGGGCTGGATCCGGCCCAGGTATATCAACTGATCGATCGCGATTCTGGGGAGGAGGCCAAGACAGGACAGACAGTTCGAGATACCTTCCCTCAGTGCGATTTCTTTTTGCGGATGGATAGCGGCACAGACTCGCAACTTAAGCGTCGTGTTGAACGGTTCCTTAATTTGATTCTTGGGACGAAGATCATTACGCCAACCCTGAACGAGTCTGCAATGTATGCAGCAGCATCCGCAGCAGCGAATTCGGCATGCCTTTCAAGGCAAGTTGGTGCAGCCGTCACGACGAGCGATGGCGAAGTCATCAGTACGGGTTGGAACGACGTCCCCCGCATGAACGGAGGGCTGTATGTGTACAGTCCTCAAGATCCCGCTGGGGAAGCCGATAAAAGATGCTGGAACCGTGAAGGTGGAAAGTGCTTCAACGATGAGGAGAAGGTACTTTTTGCTGATCAGTTGATGGAGGCATTGAACAAGTTCATCCCTACCGAAAAAGCAACCGAGGCCAGGTCGGCGATAGCGTCCTTCAACAAGCTCCGAGGGCTCATCGAATTTTCGAGATCGATTCATGCGGAGATGCACGCGATCTTGAATGCAGGAAAAGTAGCTGGGTCGAAGATAGTTGGGGGCAAGTTGTTCGTCACCACATATCCATGCCACTCTTGTGCGCGGCATATTGTTGCGGCAGGGATATCAGAGGTGTACTACATTGAGCCATATCGGAAAAGTTTGGCGATCAAGCTTCATGGGGACGCCATCTCTGAGCGGGAAACTGATGTCGAAAAAGTTCGGTTATTGCCGTTTGACGGCGTCGCTCCGGGGCGATACTTGGACCTGTTCAAGGTTCGACCAGATACCCGGAAGAAGAACGGGTTGATGATTAAGGTGGCCCCCAAAGAGGCGATGCCCCGACTCGAAAAGAGCATGCAGGCATTTCCTGAGTTGGAAGGCCTGGTGGTAGAATCATTGGTTAGACATAAGCTGATTAATCTTGAGGAGGCGAGCGATGGACAATACGACCCAGCCCCAGCAGCTTAATCTCTCATTTGAAGCGCCTGCCGAGGCGGTAACCCTGCCGGCTTCCCCTTCTGTTTCTGAAAAGCTTATGACCAGCGTTGCTGTGGTCTATGACTTCAAGTCGGCAGCAGCCAAGCGCGAAGCATCAACTCAGGCAATCCTCTATCGCCAAATTCTCGACTCGGTCCGGCACATCGGCTAGTTCGAGTTTCGTCGGTTTGGCTTTGGATCTGGACCGACTATTTGTCGAGTAGTGCCAATCTATCTTCCGCTTCTTTCCACGGTAATCTCCGGCCATGGACCTGCATTCGCTGATAGGCATTGCGTGCAATTTGTACCGAGATTTTGCCGGCCCTTACCATTTCCTCTACTAGCCATAAGGTGCCGCGCACTTCGACGTGTTCGTTTTCCGCCGCTGCCTTTAGGTCTTTGTCGCCCGTAAGCAGCGGGCAGTTTTCCTCGGCGGCCAGCACTAGCGCAAATAGATCATAACGGCCAGGGCGCTTGTATTGCCCCGCCAGATCAAATACATGGGCCACCATTCGATCATCGAGTTCGCGCACTTCGAGGCCCATGTCAATCAAATAGCCGTGCTGTTCGTCCAGTTCCTCATAGAATAGGACGTCTGGCACGGAAAACCGATAGTCGAGGCTGAACATCGGCGCGACGAGTCCGCCGATCTCAACGTCAATCAGAATATTCGCATCACTGATGAGCAGCCGCATTGCCGCCCTCCAGGGCTCGGATGGTCTGGAACTCCGTCAGCGACATTTTCATGAGCTCTGCCGCTTTGGATTCCCCTATGTAATCTTCGCCGAGCGCGTGGAAGACCAACTGCACAAAGATATGCGCCTTCTCTGCCGGATACTGATTGCCTGGTTCGGTGATGTGCCAGCCCTTGATCCGGAAGAGCTTTGCCTGTTCGTCACGCCACGTCGCCGTGACGATTCCGAGATCACGTGCCCGATAAAGCAGGCCAGCCATGCTTAGGCCAAACTCCTCCTTGAGCAACGACAACTCCTTCGGTTCAATATAGTTACGGTGATTCCCGAGCTCCTGTGAGACCGATAGGCGTGGAATCAGAAAGGCGCCCGCAAATCGGTTACACGCTATCTCTTCGTTTATGTCGGGCGATAGCCGGTTGGCGAGCATTAGGTGGCCTAGCTCATGAGCGAGGGTGAAGCGCTGACGGTCACCAGGCCAATTGCTGCCGACGACAATGATCGGCATCTGATTGACGGACGCCGCCAGCCCGTCGAATTTGGGATCGGTATTGGCGTCGATCATGAATACACGGATGCCGTGCGTTTCCAGCACATCGATAAGATCTGGAATGGGGTCGTAGCCCAGTTTCCATGCCGTGCGTACTGCCTCGGCTGCGTCCTCGATCTCCATCAGGTTGCTGATCGATTCCGGTAATCCTGCCACCGGGGCGAACGGCGTCAGAGGTGGTACCGGGAACAGGTTCTCGAGCTCGATACGCCGCTCGATCTGGTCGATTACCTCGTGTTCGATCGCCTCAAGGCGTTTTTTGGGTAGCGTGCTTCGCTTCCGGTACTCGATACGGTCGAGCGCCACGGTCTCCGGCCGGAAAAAGTATTCCGTGCGGACATTGAGCGCCCGGGCGAGCTTGAGCAGGGTGCTGGAGGGCGGCGTGGCTTGCTCGTCCTCATATTTCTTGATAGCTGCATGCGTCAGGCCGACCTGAGCACCGAGGTCGCGCAGCGAAAATCCAGCCGCTTTCCGAGCCCGGTACAGCCGTTGTCCGATCATGTTCATCTCCTCATTGAGAGTTTACATATGCCTACATTATAATAAAATATGTAAACCTTGTCCATGCCAATTTCCAAATACACCTTGATCAAAGAAAGGATTTGCGATGTCTAAGAACGCCAAGCAGACGTCTTCTCGCGTTGCCACGCTGGCAGCGGAAACTTTGCAGAACGATCGCTCATCTCAGGTCGCAAAGAGCCTGGCGGCGTCGGCTTTGTCACAACGCAATGGCGATAAGCAGACCGGAGCGAAGATGGAAGACGTGGCCGCACGGGTTTTGGCCAGTGACCGCTACGCCGATGAGACCAGGGAGCTAGCTGCATCGGTTCTAGCGCAGGCGAATAAGCAGCGCTAATTCGCTGCCCACATTTTTCGGTTCATGTCGCAGGAAATGAGCGATGCGGGCCTAAAGGCCATGTGGCGCCAAGGAAAGGTTCCGGTTATGAGGGTGCTGTTTGCGGGAAAAGCCAAGCCAGACATTTCTTGGCCGAAGGCCTGGGGAAGCGACTGAAGGTGGCATGTCGCCCCAAGGTATGTTATGGTAATACCTCGCAATACTCCTGTGGAGGGCACTATGACTGCTACTGCCGCTCGCCCTGTGGCGATCAAGATTGATGAAGACATCAAAGCTCGAGTGAAGCGCTTGGCCGATGCACGTCAGCGCACTTCTCATTGGTTAATGCGCGAGGCGATTACACAGTATGTGGATCGCGAAGAGAAGCGAGAGGCGTTCCGCCAGGAAGCGCTGAAGGTGTGGGCAGCCTTCCGTGCGAACGGCTTGCATGTGACCGCCGATGAGGCTGATGCTTGGATGGCCCAACTCGAACAAGGCAATGACATTGAGCCGCCTGAATGTCACACCTGATCTGGTCTCCTTCAGCGCTCCTTGATGTGCAGCGTCTTTATCACTTCCTTGCACCCAAAAATCCTGACGCTGCTAAGCGGGCCGTGAAAGCAATCCGCCAAGGTGTCAATGTACTGGAACAACAGCCAGGCATTGGGCGTCCCGTTGAGGACATGGACGAGGAGTTTCGCGATTGGATCATCGATTTCGGTGACAGTGGTTATGTGGCCCGCTACCGAGTTGGCCAGAACTCCGTCACGGTTTTGGCGGTGCGACATCAAAAGGAGGTTGGGTTCTGATCTCGTGAAATAGTGCTTGGTGGGGAGATCTGGAACAACGGACAATCACCGGAATCTTTTCCAACCGACCCCATGCATTACTCAGGAGTTTGGAGAGTGAGTTCGAAATCGGGTGTAGACTGCACCACCATCACCCTAAAGCCCGGACTTGTTCCGGGCTTTTTCGTATCCGCCCGCAACGCCAGTACTGGCGGGCCTTCGCGGATTTGCCTCGCGAGCGCCACCTCGCTCATTCTCGCACTTTTGGCCCTCCGTGGCCTCTCTGTTCTCTGTTTTTCTCTGGTACTGACGCGAGCGTGAGTGAGAGCGCTTCCTGTATTGGTGAGGGTTTCGAGGCAATTGGTTGTGGTTGGTGATTCCTGGGCGGAGGCGACCGAGAACACACAGATGCAAAAAAACCGCCCGGAGGCGGTTGCTGACGCTGTGTCCGATCCGATGTGGGGGCGGTCACGAGGGTGGTGAAAGCATCCGCATCTGATCACGCCAGTCGTTGGGCCAAGGACGGCGCATTACCCACTCAAGAAGGATGTCCGGCGCCTCCGCCAGCCGTTCGATGACATCCGGGGCCAATAGGGTCAGCCGCATGATGCGGCGTATGTGCGTCACGTCCAAACCTTCAGCCTTGGCGATCTCGGTCACCGACGATGCACGCCCATCATCGAGTAGCCGCTGCCAATGATGCGCCAATCCAAGGGCCCGCATCAGCGCGCTGTCCTGCGCCTCAGCCCGGGTTGCCCGTTCCCGATTGGCCTCCGACAGGAATTCCTGGGGTGCGTCCAATGTAAGCCTCCAACGCGTCCACCTATCCCGGCGAGGTAGCTGAGGGTACATGTGTCCATTTCGTTGGGAGGTGGACACATGGACACATTGGTATTGAAGCCGGCGGAGCGCAGAAGGCGGCGACACACGGAAGAATTCAAGC
>JAUXXJ010000058.1 GCA_030681195.1 Rhodocyclaceae bacterium | reverse complement strand
AGTGTAAGGCCGCGCGATATTTGGCGTAAATTTGTATGATATTTGGCGTTAAATTAATCCACAAATAACGCCAAATATCGAGCAAATAAATCCTAACTGATGGTTACCGCCAACTCGAATATCGCGTCGACTTCAACGTCCGTTTTACCCAGTGCTGTAGCAATACCGATAACAGCAGGATGCAAGCGCCTGTACGTTGTGAAATATTCCCACATGTCCTTAGTATCTTGATTAGCCGTCAAAATAGCTTGCTCTACTATTGCCCTCAACCCTAACTGAGTTAGGGCGATGCGAAACTGGCCGGACGTACACGACATTGCGGCCCTGGACGCCGATATATCAAACACCCACGCACCATCAACCCAGCAATAAAAACCATCAGGCTTAGGTATAGATATTAATCCAACAGGCAATGCACCTAATTGATCATGCTCTACTTGGTTGCCTGTCGCGGTCTCCCAGACAATACCTCGATGATCCAGTTGATTTACCCACGCACCATTGACTGCCACAGGCCACATACCGGCTACAAAATTTGGCTCTGTCTCCAGGCTATTATCAGGGGTGATATAAACCCCCGGCTGCTCTGGGCTGACACAGGCATCATAGTGATTGGTAAAGAGATTTTTATCATCATATAAATACACGCGCTTTATCATTTGTATCTCACTCTAAATTTAACGCGTTGCGCTGCAGGGTAATTTGCTGTGCTGCCTGTATAGCCGATTGCTGTAGAGCCATTAGGAGCCTGTGGTGTTGCACCGACGCCTTGCCACTGGTAAGAGCTACCACCTACGACACCGCTATGAGTATGAGTTTTTACATCACCAGTCGTACTGCTACCCACCGTCCCACCAGCGACCACCGCATAATCAACAGGCACCCAAGGTGGCGAGAAATTACCTGAAGTCGCGCCGCCGCTCCATGTATACCCAATCCGTGCGAAGAGCACTGGATATAGCGCCGGGTCTAAACTGAGGCTAACGGCAGGCGGGCAATCGATATAGCCAGCACGCGTGCCAGGCATTGAATCCGCAACAATAATACCTATATCGTCATAGCCGCCCGCTCGGTTATAGGCAATACAAAAGGCGGTGTCAGGGGCAGCGCCGCCCAACCACACTGAAAAATCCCCAAATTGTGTGGTTATATTGCCCCCCCCCGGCAAAATCATGGCTGAGCTATTGACTAGTATTTGCCCCCCCGTATGTCGAATTATTTTAATATTACCGGCTGTTAATATGACAGCTGATACCGTTGCTACACCACTCACATCGATAGTATCGCCAGTGGTCACATCTAAATTTATAGTCGCAGCGCTTGCGATCGTGCCGCCCAATTGCTGCTTTAATGATCGAACAACAAAATCCTGAGTTGCAGAGCCGTTAATCGACGCTCCACCCGGCGAGCTTTGCGACACTGTCCATGCAGATCCTGAGCCACTGCCCTGGATGCTGGCAACATAAACCGCCAGAGCGCCGGTGATAGGGTCATACGCTGTGACATCGCCATACATCCAGTTTGTAGCATCGGCTGTAAGAGCGACCTTAACCGACATCCCCACTAAGTAACTTTTTGCCGTTTGCACAGTCAGAGACAGCGCCCCCACAGCAATAGTTAGCGCCGAGGCGCTGGTTGAATTAGTTGAATTGTTATTCATCGCCATCGCTGCAGCGTTTAACTCCTCAGCAAACGTCGGCAACTCAGCCATGAAATTATCGACAGCATTAACCAGCTCTCGATCGGTTAGATTGTGATTAACGACCGTAATCGGTGTGATTGCCATTATGTTAACCCTTCGATGTCAACTGAATAAATTGAAAATTTTGGATATGAAATTAAACAAGAAAAGTCCTTGAAAAAACCATAAATAACCGTTGATCCATACATATCAGAGCCGATATAAACAACAGCTGTAGAACGATATGACGCCAATAACGAATACGTTGCGTCAACCAGGTGCTTATCAACATCAACCTGGAAACTACCGATTTTATTAAAATCACGCTCTAAAATTGAGTAATTGCCGAACGCATCCCGAGTCTTTACGCTATGGTCCTGAATGCCAACCTTGGCCCCATATTGCGTCCCGCCAATATCCCGCTGATACCCCAATACAAACACCCCCAGCTTTGCCGTAGCGCCTGGGTCATTGATAATGATGGTAATGCGCGGGTTAGAGCGTTGCGGAAGGTCTAAAACAACCAGGTCGGTTTTACGAACCACCGGCTCATAAAAATAGCTATACAGATCATAAACGCCTCTAGCATCAACCAGCGAATAGGTTTTGTTGTAAACCTCGACACCAAACGTATCATGCACAATCACCTGCGCAGAGCTACCAGAAACATTAAATAGCCCGATAGAATCGATGCGCCCAGCCGCTTGCACCGTCACAGAAATAGAATCAGCAGCGGTTGATTGCGAGGTAACCGACTCGTCAAACATCCGCCAGCGATTTGTTTTACCCACCTGCAGCCAGACAGTAGGCGAGGTTTCCGGCGTATTGCCGATATTGCCAGCAGATAACGACTCATAAATCATGTGGTTACTGGGTCTGATTGCCCGCACGCCCAGCGCGTAGGTAGTGCCCACCAGCCACTCAGGATAGTCAGTTTCGGCGATGTTGGAGCTAACCAGGGCGATATCGGAATCTACCACAAACGGCCGGATTATTATCATGCAATAACCCGCGTTGCAGGCAGACCGTCGCCTTCCCAGCGCTTCAATAATTTAGCCATATCAGCGGTATTTTGTGCAATAGCTAGCGCTTGCGCTTGTTGCTCAATGCGCAATTGTTTTACCTCATTGGCCACGGCGTTATTGCTCTCTGCAACGGTCGTAAATGCAGTGGTCATTGGTGTACTGGCAATGCCCGGCAACAGCTGGTTTGGGCTACCAGTAGGCATAAATGTAGTGTTGGGATTAGCAGGCAGTAGATCGGTTGCAGCTTTAATACCCGACAGGCTGGCCAGCCCCAAATAACGCTTGTAATCAACCGCGCTTTTAAAATTGTCTTGCGTCAATAGCTTCATGCTTTCGCGCAATTTCTCCATGCTCTCATAATAAACATCAGCGGCGGTAGACAGCTTTAACAGTTGATCGTAACGCTCCCGGCCTGCTTCAGTATCCAATTTTTGAGCATTGACTAGGTCGCGGTAGGCATTGCGGCTATCAGGTAGCGTGATATTCATATCGGCAAGGCTCGCAGTCAAGCGGCGCGTAGTGTTGGCCAGCTGCTCAGACTCTGAGTAAAACTTACGGTAATAGTCATCAAACTGGGCTTGAAACTCTTTGATGCCGCCTGCCAGCTGTACCAAGCCGTCTGCCATATCGATCGCATCGCCCTTAAAACTGCTGCCGACCAGGTCGATCGCATCCAGCACGATTGCCTTTTCGCTAACCAAGCGGGTGGCCGTCTCAAACATGCCTTCGCCTAACTTTTGGTACTTTTTAATCATGCTGCCGAAGATGGCGCTGGTCATGGTATCCAACTGGGTCGATAGCACGTTGTTAAGCGTTTTAATCATCTGCTCAGATGACAGACCGTACAGGCTTATTTTTAACTTAGGGATGACGTAATTATTGATAGAGTTGGTCATGTCATCACCAAACTCACTGGACATGGCCAGCATTGATGTACCCATGCCTCTAAAGATCAAGGACAGTGAGTCTTGAAATTCAGCATTTACGGGCCCCATCACTTCGGACACTTTTGAAGACTTGCTGAACCAGCTTTTTTTGGTTTTGGTTATCTCGGTGTATTGCTGCGCCGTGATGTCGCCACCATTTAATATAGAGGCGAGGGAGTTGCCACCGGCGTAAATGCCGCCACCGGTGATAGATGTTTTAGTAGTACCGAAAAGACCTTTAAGGATGAATTTGCCGATCGGGTCCAATCCCATCTTATTAACGGGGTCAATGGAGGTTAAAAACGATCCGATGCCGCTCATTTTTGTACCTAAGCCGGGGATGTTTGGTGTTTGTAAACCACCCGCCTGAAACAGCTTAGTAATTGAGTCAGTAATGCCCTGATTCATCGCCGCTACGCCACTATTAATCCCCCGCAACTCACGGTACTCAGTGGCATGGATGTCTTGCAAAAGCGTGTATGTTTTGCTGATGGACTCGGACTTGGCGGCGGGATCGCCCAGCACGGTGCCGGAATCTGGCGAGGTCGGCACTTGGCCTTTAGGCACGGAACTACCTCCAAACTGAAACGTACCCGCACCGGCAGCAGACAATACACTGCCAACAATCGCCGCCATCGCTGCCATCCGCGCAAAAGCGGTATACGGATCGCCCTTGCCTTGCTCTAAAACTGCCGAGGCCGCCTTAATGCCTAACCCGGCAATGTCGGCCATGCGCTCTGTGACACTGGCTGCCAACGCGATAACGTTAAACGCCCGCCGCGCGTTGGTATTTTCTTTAAACATGCTAGCGGTGGCGCTGGATATTTGCCGAATGCCAGACAATGAGCTTTTTAATTGCTCATTGTTCAAACGCTTTTCTTCATTGGCGATTTTTATCCGGTTAGCGCTTTTTTTATCAGATTCCGGCTCTGCATCGTTGGCAATGCGCGCCGCGCTGTTAGCTTCCAGCTCCTTAGTGGTGTCGGCAATGCTTTTGGTCAGGTTATTAAACGCTCCAGCGATTAAATTAACCCCGCCCAGGGCACCATCAAATATAGAAGACGACACATCACTCAATGCCGACGCGCTGTCTTTAGCGCGGTCCAGTGACTTAACGTAATCATCAACGCCCTTAGTCGCGTCTTGGCTACGCTGCAGCGATACCTCGTCTTGTATCGCAGTAATATCCGCCCAGCCAGTATCGGGCGTGCTGCCTTTGGCTTGGTTGCGGGTATCATCCAGCTTAGTCAGCCAAAAAACATAGTCTTGAATAGAGATAGCCCCGCGATTATAGGCTTTGGTGTACTCCTCGATGTTGGCAACAAAGGCAACATCCGGGTTGGCGCCTTCGCGCATGGCTTGGGCACGGTCATTAAGCTGTTTAAGTTCAGTAGCAGCTTGCCGGGCTAATTGTTCAGCTTTTGATGCTGCTGATTTAGTAGCCTGATGGCTAGCACTCTCAGCGGCCTTGCGGCTTTGTTCGCGTTGTTTTTCGCGCTTTTGCTCTTCATTAATAACAACATCTGAATACCATTGCTCAGATTCTGCCAAAGTTTGCGTGATTTTCTTAGCTTCGTCGGCGGCCTTTGCTTTAGCTTCACCAGCCTTTAATGCATTGGTTTCACCGTTTTTTTGCCCAAGTAGCGTATCTAGGCGATTTTTCTCGATATTAGGATCATAACCCAGCATGTCGCCTGCAAACTGACCGACTCCGCCTAAGCTGCTAAATGATTTAATGCGCGCCTGAGCATGGGCAATTTGCGCATCAAGTGTGCTGCTCATGTTACGACTGAGGATATCAAGCGCACCTGAAGCCGAGGCAACGATGCTTTTAATCAATCCCTCGCTTTTATCATTTAACAGAGTGTCTTCAAACTGATGCCAACTGTCTGATAAATTGCTGATTTTTCCGCCCAATGTATCCATGGCAGTGGCATTGCTGCCGGTCGCCATTTCGTTCATTTTGACAATCAACTTATCCATTACATCGCGGGTAATCGTGCCCTGCTCTGACATTTTCGCCAGCTCTGAGGCATTAGCGCCCGTCACCTCAGACAACAGCTGATAGATAGGCACGCCACGCTCAGCAAGAATAACCATGTCTTCTTGCTGTAACTTGCCTTTTGA
The DNA here is from genome assembly GCA_030681195.1 of Rhodocyclaceae bacterium. GTDB lineage: Bacteria > Pseudomonadota > Gammaproteobacteria > Burkholderiales > Rhodocyclaceae > Sulfuricystis. The sequence continues at coordinate 30,612 of JAUXXJ010000058.1, read as the reverse complement.
ATAGGCTTGTCCCAACTGCAACGCAATCGATGTCAGCGTCTCTTGTGATCCGCCTAGCTTTGACGCCTGATTAGTTAGCGCCTCCATCACTGCCGTAGTCGGCCGCAAGCCCATGTTTTGCAGCATCACATAAGTTTGCGTTAACCCGGCAACTTCAAACGGGGTATTTTTAGCAAAAGTAACGATGGATTGAAAAGCTGCTTGGCCGCCTTGGATGGTGCCAATTGTCGATGTTAAAGACGCTCGTAAGCGCTCCATCTCGATATTGGTTTGCAAGATGCCTTTAGCAGTTCCGGTAATCGCTGCAAAGCCGACTACACCCACCGCCATAGATTTTAAACTGGCCGTCAATGAATCAACACTAGCGCTGGCGGTTTTGCTGTTACGCTCAATATCCACCGCCATCTGCTTAGATGCCGCGCCGCTTTTATGTGCCTCAGCAGCAACCCCGGCCAGCGCGGCTTGCACCTCTTTAGATGCCTGCACCGCCACCTTGCCATCACCAGTAATGATAAGTTTTAGACCCAGCTCTTTATTCATATCATTTCTTCAGCTTACTGTTGATTAAATCGATTGCCGCGCGTTCCATGATTTGCAGGCCGTTAAATACGTCTTTACGATCGGCTTTTTTAACGCCCTGTGCCCACATCACCGTTTTAACTGATGGATAATCCAGCCCTTGCCAGACCCCACTCATACCATCAATGCGCCAAGCAGTGCCTAACGCCAAAAACACCAGCACTGTGGGCCAGTTTTCTGGCAATACATAAAAATCAGGGTCTTTTTCTGGCTCTGATATTGGCAAAATCAACCCTAAAATAGCGGCGTCATCTGCCATCGCCTTACCGTCATCTTTGCCGCCTTGTGCCCAATACTCGGCGGCCTCGATTAGTTTTTTCTTGCAACGGCTCCATCACTGTCAAAAAAGGCGCTGGAAATAAAGATATTGATCTTTGGCAGGGACTTTAATAACAGTCGTAAATTGTCGATATTGAATTCAGTCGCACCGTTTAAATCGACACCTTCCCAGCCGGTTAAAAACTCGGTGATGTAGGCAACGTCGGCATCCAATACCTCATCAATACTGTTACCTGTATCGCCTTGGTGGCGGTTACGCAAATCGACCACTTGAGCACGGTCCAAACGCTTAAAAATAGCGGTAAACTCCTGGTCAATGGTGCCGCCATGCTCGCTAACAATTGCAAATTTAACCGGGTATTTATAGGTACTGGATGTGTTTAGTTTAAAAGCCATGGCTGTTCCTTATTTAACGCAAATGCGGATTTCATCGTTGCCGGATGCGCCGGAGGGGATAAATGCCAGACCAAAGTCCATCATCGTCACACCGTCGCTGTCGCTGTACTTGGGTTGGGTTAACTGCACTTTAGGCGCGGTAACACCGATGATATTGCCAGCGGTTTGGCCGTGCTTAACAGCAAACGGCCCGGTGGTGGCATTTTTCGCCAACGTCCACCAATCTTTGGTAGCCACTGTTACCGCCTCAATGGAGACATTGCCGACTGGTTTGCGATCGGTAATCAGTACAGACTCAGCCCCCACTAATTGCCGGTAAATCACCTGGTTGGCAATGTCGAAATTAAGCGTTTGCAGAACCGCGCCGTTGTAGCCTAAAAGGTTTAAATCAGTGGTATTGGCGGTCGATACCGTAGCCGGTGTTTGCCAGCCGGTAAAATCAGCTGCTGGCAAGGTGGCATCAGCAATCGTGCCCAGCAAGCCGGTAAATTTCCATTTGATTTTGGGTATTTGTTTAGCGGACATTTCAAAGCTACAGGTGCCACGAGCGCCCAGCAATACATGGCGCACGCCATCGACATTAAAATAGATCGATGATGAGGTGTTGGCTGTGGCCGTGCCGAAATTGCTGTTTGGGGTATAGATAACATTGGCACCTATGCTGTAGGTGCTGGTAGCGTCTGGAGCCACAGCCCAAGCTTTGGCAATGGTTGCAATCTTGGTTGATCCCACGTAACCGATGATTTCGCCAGACTGGCCACTGCCGGTACCGGCACTTAAACTAACCGTCATGCCCGTGTAAAAATCATCAACCGCAGAGGCAGCGGCGGCCAACTTGATGCTGGTTGTTGAGCCACCGACTTGCGCAGTGCCGGTAATCGCGGCCGCTGTCACTGTCTCTGTCCAGTTTGCCGACTTTAACAGAGCACCCCATTCCGGCGCGGTCCCGGCAGCGCCGGAACCGGCCAATTCGGTTTCAAAATCCAACGTTGAGTAATTTTCTACGCGGATAGAGCCAGAGCCACCAAAAAACGGCCGGATAAAATCACGGGCTACCTCGCTACCCTCAATTGGGTTTAGGTTTAAATTGCTACATAGCACAGCATCAGCCGCGACCGGCGTAGCATCAGTGCCGTAAGTGACCTCTTGTTTAACTAAAATAACGCGCTTGCGTTGTGCTAATGCCATTAGATGGCCTCCTCAGTAGTGTGTTTTTTGTCCTTTTTGGGCTTTTCTTCAGCGGCCTTGGCGGCCTCTTGTGCAACCCACTCGTCATACGGCATACGCGTGCCAGAGATGGGATCGACGATAAATGTGCCCGCCTGGCCGGTGTATTGATCTTGCATAGATGTCTCCTGATATGACTATCGTGATGCGGCTAAAAAAGTGATTTCTAGCTCGTGAAAAGGGTGACGGGTGGATAGATCGCCAGTGGTTTTTGCCTGGCCGAGATACATCGCATTAACGCCCAGATCGCCAGCCTCTAAACAATCAAAAATCAGGCCCTCGATAATGGCCAGCTGGCTAACGCCGTCAAAAACATCATTTGTTATCTCAGGCTCATTAATGCCAACTACCAGGCTAATAATCTCTTTAGCCATGCCGCCGACGCTATCGGGGCGGCTGCTGTTAATCGGCACATAACAAATAGCAGGGTAATCGTTAGCATTAACCGGCTTTTTATAGCCAACAATGTGCTTTGCTGGCCGCTGGTACCGGCTTTGCCAAAAGGCATTGAGCGGCGCGAAGCTTTGCAGCTTCGCACGGGTAGCGAGTAATGCTTTAATGCTCATAAAGAGCGCGGGATTTTTTGAAAAATGTTCATGTCTGCATGATAGGTATCATGCAGATTTGGTGGGAGTTGAAGTGCTTCTTAACGGCGATTAGTTATAAATGTATATCTTTATAAACAGCGCCACCCCCAAGAGCGGCACCGGTTAAAAAGCTGATTATGATTAGATAGATGATTGGCATTATTCGATCACATAGCCAATCGCGCTAGTATCAGCCGCATTAGATGATGCTATTGTGATTGATGTACCCGCGACACGTGCAGTCTCTTTAACTAGGCCGGTTGTTCCGGCACCGTTGCGTCGAAATACTCTAACTTTAGATGTTTGCTTGATTGACGTATCTGTAATAGTGACAGTACCAGCTACAAGCGTACCTATTGAGCTGTTATCTTGAATTACCTCATATCCCCAACTGTAAACCTCGACAATAGGATTGTCGCTTGTTGTACATTCTCCAGCCATGTAAATGTCAAGATACGCTCGTAACGTAGCAATAAAAGATGCTCCATGACCTGTGCATCTGTATATATCACTAACAATAGTAAATTCATCCCCATCGGCATATCCTAAAGCGCTATGTAGCCCGGATGTTAATGCGGATGATGACAACTGCTTTGGTGTGTCTGAGTCAGCTCTGGCCTGGAAAGAAATTCGTTCCACATTTTTACATCCGCTAATAACTTTGACCTTAGCAACCATCCTGAACGCATCAATGTTAGGCAGTCCAGCATCAGATAAAGGCCAAGCAATACCCGACGCGCCTTTTGCAAGCGCTAAAGTACATGGTGTAAATGCTGTGCCTGTTGATGTTGGGCTGGCTATTGATATTCTAAAACCATTTCCTAAGGCAGTGAGCGTTGTTGCTGCTGTTGCTACTGAGCCTGAAACATAGACATTAGTGGGCAATGTGGAGCCACCAACGATACCTGTTCCTGTTGCTGCCACGCTACCATTTAGCAACAAATTTGGAGATACAACAGGATTATTAGTTTTAAATCCCTTTGAAATACGGTTAAGAGCTTTTGCTGCATTTTTGGCGACTAAGTAATTAGCCTCACCTGTAGGGTGTACGGCGCCGTCTACATAGTTATGCACCCAAAATACTGAACCGCTTGGCAATGACAGTCCACCAGTGCCATCTGTGGTATATGTGCCAACGTCGCCACCTGTCGTTCCAGCATTAGTTATTGTTGCAGGCGCTGTTCCCGAGCCAACCAGGCCCACCTGATACTTAACTCTTAATTTAGCTCCAACAGGCAATGATTCAATAATCATGGTAGTACCGGAGATACTGCCAACTACTGGAATATATTTTGGCGTCGCTGGGTCTAAAGGGTTTTCATAAGGCGTACTGGCATCATAACCGTACATGCCACTAGCATTATCTAACGCCAAAACATAATCACGTTTGTCGATAAAACGCTGTTTTTTCGTCGCTGTATTAAAAGAAAACGCAGGTCGTGAGGATGCAGTTAAAAATAAAACGTTAGGCCAAATTGCTCTAGCCATAGCCATTATTTTATTTAGGTTAGTTATTGACTCTTCAGACGTTAAGTTGTTAGAGATGTCGTTTTCAAACAGCGAGTGAATCCATATTAAATCTGGAATAACACCTGATTGTAGTACAGGTAGAAAAAGCTCCGCGTATATCTCACTCAGTATAGTTGCAGACGATGCACCGCCATGCCCGTATACCCCGCTTTTATCAGAGTAAAATCCAGCGTTGACAGCATCTCCAGTGCCATATGTCCCCATCTCTGGGAACACAAGCGCTCCGCCAGCTAACCAGTTAGCCCATGTAATTTCAGACCTTGCGTATCTTGTTATGTCGTTTAAATTACGCAGCTTGTTATGGTTGGCGATTGAGTTGCCAATAACGAGGGTTGTTAATCTCTGGTTTGGTAGGCTGGCATTACCACCAGCTACCCCATTGACATAAGATGTCAACGCCTCAGCATCCCCCTCCCCGACCTCAAAACTAACCTCCCCCACCAGTGCCGAAATAACCAGCTGTACATCACTGCCAAACGGTCCAACAGTCTTACTGCCAGTAACAGCAATTGGGCCTTTTTTAATACCACCCTCGCCAAACCACTCGACCAGCGCTTGGCCTGTAACGGTCATCACTTGCCCGGCGCGTAATAGTTCGGTTGATCTTTCTGGTGCTGTAATTGTCTTCATTAGCCCCTCCCGAGGGTCAGTGATCCGTAGCCGGTGCCGGTGGGCTCGGATAAGCCCAGCGCCGTGCGATTTAGTTGTTTAACCAGGCTTTCAGCGTTAGTTTGATATTGTCTGGCCTTGTCCATTAATAAAGAGTTGTCGCCCATGCTGCCCTCGATCGCTGCCAGGCGTTTTGCCCAAGCGGCGGCAATGGCCGTTAATGCGGCATTGGGCAGGGTGATCAATAACGCCTGAGTGGGGGTAATGCCGATATTGCCCAGGGCTAAATCGACGTAGACATCGGCCTCGGTTAAATTAAGTGCTGATACTGTCAGCGCCGGGTCGATACAGTCGGCAAATTGTGCATATTTAGCCATCGTTTTTATCTAGTTGCCGTTGTAAGCGTTTGATGTTGGCGTGGTAATCGATCGCCCGCTGGCTCAGCTGATGAATGGCATGCAAGCTGGGCATGTAGCGCTCGGGTTTTACGCCTCTTAATAGGCTGGCAGACAGGTGGGCGATGGTAAAAAATATCATCTTGGTGTCGCTTTCAAGCATCCCGATATTGCGCTTAATAACGTCGCCTGGCTGTTGCTCATAATCAACTGGATCAGTCATATTACCCGGCCATATTCTGTGCTAACACGCTCAAGGCTTTTGCTTGCATGCGCTCAAGTCGGTCGGGTTGGTCAGCAAAAAAGAATGGATGCTGCTTACTGCCTGGGTGATTAACAGCCCGTCTGATAATGTAACCGCCACCACCTGACACGCCTATTTTTAAGCCTTTTCCGCCGGGCTTTGGGGCGATTTTATGCGCCTTAGTACCCTGCTCAACATAGCCCGCATAATCAGTATTGGCGTAAATCTCGGCGGTTCCGTTGCCTGCAGGCCGCCAGTTGGTAGCCTGTTGCAATTGCCCGGTACGCGGTGTAAATGCGTGCCCGGCATCAATAAAATTATGGATGTCATCGACATAGCTTTCGGCCGCTGCATTAACCACTTTTTGCACGCTGCCAGCATTTGCAAACGCCGCCAGCACCGATGGCGCATCACCCAAATCTAATTTGATGTTGATCATGGCCCTCGGTCCCGTTTGGTTAGCGGACCCAGCCAGCGGCTAGGTAGTTGTCGATTTCATCCGGGTGTACGTCAGCGTCTAACGGCCCTCCTTCGTGCTGCGGTTCGTCACGATGTAACGTTACCAGTTCGACAACCAGCTCAGTTACATCATCACTGTCGATGTCATTATCAATATCGCCCTGGTCATCAAGATTGCCAGCTAGCCAAGGCGGCTCTAAATCATCGGTAATATCATCGGCCACAGGCACATCATCGCTAATAGCATCAGCCACAGGCACATCAGGGATCGGATTATCCACCGCCCCTGTAGACAGCTCCAGTGGGGTATTGGGTTGATCGGTTGCCGCCTGAGCGACAACCGGTTTTTTAGATCTGGTTGGTTTGGTCGCCATGGTTTAGCCCTGTAGTATCGCAGTATGCTCGGATTTAAAGTTGCCAACTCCCCAAGCAATGCCGAGTTCATATCTAACGCGGCGATATTCCGCATAAACGGACACTTCAAATGTCAGTCCGCTACGTGGGTCGGTTAGCATAAATCTATCAATGGCGGAGTCTCCATCATCAGGTAACGCCGGGGCGCGCGTTGCCAAAACAATGGCAGAGCGGCTAAAGGCCATATTTGCCGCATAACTATTGCCGACAGTAATTGCAACGTCATTAGCTACTGCAGCACGCAATCCGGGCTCGTTTAATGCCAAGTTGCCGCCGCTTAATGCCGTACCGATCACATGCTTATCAGTATTACCGGTAAACGTAATCACATCACCCGCCAACACGGTGCCGGTGCCGGTATCGGCTGCCAGCGCAGTGGCACCGATGGCATAACCTTCCACGTTATTGACTAAATATGATGCACCGGTGCCCTTGGCATGTTTTTTAACCTGTGCTGATTCGCGGATCTGCATGCCGTGGACATCCAGCAAAACGCCTTGACGCTGCAAAATATCAGAGCCGACAATCTGCGCTTGTGACTGCTTGCCTCTAAAAACGGCCCCGGCAGTTGTGTTAATAACCAGCTGCAAGTCCGAGGGCGGCGCGCCGTTATCGACTAAAATTTGTCTGACAAATGCGGCATCGGAATAATCGCCAGCTGTTGCAAACGGGGTTGTACCGGGTGTGCCGTAGGCTCTGGCTGAGGTTTTATACAGCGCGGCAAGATCCGCCTCGATTTCGTTCGCAGCCGCCCGCATGGCTTGGGCGAATTGTTGGGCGCGGATGCTTAACACACCAGGTCCGTTATTAATCCCCTTGGATTGCTCGCCGTTCCATCTCAATGGCCAGCACCTTGACTTGGTAATTGAAAAGCTGCGATTGCCGATGGCCTGATCGCCAGTATCCGGCGGGGCCGTGCCCGCAACGATATCCTCACCAACCGCTGCAGGGACAACCGGTGAGCGGATAAGTTCGTTTAGTGCTGCTCTTTCTGAGCTGGCGTCAATGGTTACAGAGGGGATAAACCCAATTTGCTCGCGGGATACCACATCCAACGCGGCATACAAATCAGGAATTAAATTAGTTAGGGTATTAGGCATCGTGCTCTCTCTTTAAATGGGGGATTAACCGGATTATTAAATAACTGTGCCGCCGGTGTTGATATGCGTCGATCTTTCAATTGGCGAAAGCTGCTCAAACGCCGACCGTGTCAATGCTTTGCCGCCGCCGGTATTTTGCGGTGCACCTGATCCGTTATCGCCTTGCGCTTTGGCTAAAAACGGTTTGTCTTTTAACAATTGCGCAACAGCATCAGCAACGGGCTTGCCGTCGATCGTCACTACGCCGTGTTCATCGACCTTGGCTTTACCCGCCAGCAGGTCTTTAACTGTGGCCGCGTCAACAGCATCAACCGAGGCAGACAACAACGCATTGCCGATAGCAGCTTGCTCAAATTTGGATTTGTAACTGGTGGCTTCAGCGGCTTTGGCGTCTGCTAGTTCCTGCAGTTTGCCTTGGGCTTTTAATTGCGCCTCGGTTAACGCGCCGATGTCCTTGTGACCGGTAGCTTTTTCCAATTGCGCGGCAAATTCCGCTTGTTGGGCGGCCAAGGCTTGATTGATTTGCGTTTGCACATCAATAACGGGGGTAGCGGGTGCTGCAGGGGCGGCGGGTGGAGTTGCGCCGCCAGCTTGCGCGGGGTCGGCATTGCAAAAACGGTGTTTAACTCTAAACATGCGGGTTGTCCTATAGGTTGATGATTTAGATTTCATCGACAGGATAGGGCAAGGATTTTTTAAATTGACTGTGTAGTGCTTCGGAAGGTGTTTTTTGCGGATTGTTAGCGGGGGATGTAAACCGACCTAAAACTTAACCCAACAATAGTGCTGAGACTGTCGAGACACCCCGTTATTGAGCCGTTAATTTTTTTTATGACTCAATATGTGGGTTTTACGTGTAAACCGTCTTAAATGGCGTTTTTTTTGGTTATTGCTTGTTGGCTGCGGGTTTAACGATTCTTTGCTGTAATTGCTCATAGCTAAATTGGCCTTTAGTGCTGAGGGGGGTCACGCGCGGAATTAACAGGCACATGCAATGCGGGTGGGCCTTGTGCCGTGGCACCGTCTCTTTGGTAAATACGCCCTTGCCCAGCCCCATCTCTACATTGGCATAAACATCACAAATATCTGATACCGGATGGCTGCCTGATAACCGCCATTGATAACCAATGATGGTTTCATCGTTAATGGTGCTGTCAATAACCGCGCGGTGTGTGGCATTCGCCATTTCTGTGCGGGCAATACGTTTTAAGTTGTATAGCTGCTTGTCGTAAGTCCACCATTTAACCGCTTTATCAAGCAGCTCTTCGCGACCTTTTTCAACAGCTTTTTGCATTTCAGACAGTACGCGCTGTGCAGCGCTTCTGCTTCCGGTTTCCTTTAGTCCATCAATGATTTCGCGGGCTTGTTCCACCGTATCATTCCACTGTTTACGAGCACTTGCGTCGTGTATTAGTGTCATTGCTGATTTGTGCAGCTCGGCTACCCAGTCATCAGCATGTTCGCTGACGATTTTAAAGCGCTGGCCGCCTGTAGCTTGCTCGATAGCCCGCTGCATATCCATTGCAACACTATCGACTCCCTTTCCTGCGCGAATGCCCTCTTGTAATACCTGGCTAACGCCTTTGCGGGTGGCATCGTCCCATTTCCACAAGCGGTCACTGAGGTTTAATCCGTCTGGCCATTGCTCGATAAATGCTTGCTCGGTCGATTTCAACACAACTTCAGATTGTAAATCTTGTGTTAGTGCGGTTGCCGTTGCCCGTTGTATGCCGGTTTTAATGGCGGCTAAGGCTTGTGCTATATAATTGCTCATAATTAATTCTGACTCCGGGGTTAATTGGTAGCCATCATTTCGCAATTGTTTTGACAATTCTGCAACAAATATTTGGGCATCGCCTTCAATGCGGCCTTCATGCTTGAGGATTTCTTGAGCCAGGCGTTTGTAGAGTTCGGGGTAATCAGTCATTGTCTAAGGCGTGTAACTCGGCCATTTTTGCCAGCCATAAGGCTTGGGCGCGGTTTAGCCTGGATGACACGATAAACAGGCTGTTGTCCTCTTTGTACGTGCCGACAATCAGCACGTCATCTAATAAATCCACATCCCGCAAGGCTGATTCCAACGCTTGTTTACAGCTCAGTGTTGTGGTGTTTGGAAATATGCTGACGCTCACGCGCCCGCCTGTTGCGCTAACCGATCACCATACGTATCACCGGCGGCGTCGATCTCGTTATCAATGGCGGTCATGGTGCTGGGGGCGGTGTCGTTGGCTAATATTTGTTTAGCCAGGCGCTTTTTAATGGCTTTGTCAAACTCTGCACCCATGCCTAAGGTGACGGCATCCAACGCGGTGCTGATGGCCGATTGCAAATCAGTTAGATTAAAATCGGTCGGGTATGACAGGTTGCCGGTAAAGGTTTGGCCTTGCCATAAATGCACCAGGGCGGCGATATCATTTTCTGCGGCTTCGCACATTTCCGCCATACCGCGTAAGCTGCTGTTAACTTCCTGGAAGTGGAAGCTTAGCGCTACGCCGCTTTGCTGCACGCCGCCAACAAACTCCAAGTTTGCCACCCGGTAAATGTCGGTGACAGTGGCTTCGATTTGTTGCATGTACAGAGTAACCGGGTCAGGTGGTGGGGCGACGAAAGTAGGCTTGCCGCCACCTACGGGGTTATAGGTTAGCGCGTTTTCGGTGCCGATTTGCAGGTCTTTAAGCTTTTCGCGCTCACTGTCATCAGCCACCGGCAACGCCAATATGGCAAAGGTTTGCGCCCGAAACAGCTCGCGCAGCTCAGAGCGTAGATTAAACAGATCCCAATTCAGCCCGGCCAGATCGTATACCCAGCTTTGTGACCTGCTGTCGGTTGGGTTTAACGGTTTAGCGATATGCAACCGGACCACCGGCACCCGGCCTAAGTTATAAGCGCCGCCATCCAAAAAGCCATCACCATTTTGTTTTTTGCTCAATGTCCAGCCGGTGCGGGTATAGGTACGATAGATCGTCTCATTACCGGCCATTTCGCTAAAAGTGACCGATTCCCATGCGCCGCTACTGTCTTTAGTTTCTGCGGCCAATTGCCCTGTCATCCGCAAGGCCAAGTATGGCGATGCCTGGGTGGCGCGGGTGTCGCCTTGGGTTTTGGGCTTATCAACGATGACGTACACTGTGCCCAGTATCATCGCCAGGCGTTGATACGCGAATAGTAACGAGTCCAGCTTGGTGCCAGCGCCGTCAGCGTTGGCGCTAAAGGCGTTGTAAATATCATCAACATCGCGGCTGGGTGACTGGCGCCACAAAAACCCCATCATCACATCAACGATTTTTCGGGTGAAATTTGGGTACACCGCCAGCTCTTGGCGGGCGGCCAGCTTGGTGTCTGACTCGCGCGGGTGTTTGATTAAATACTCGCCAGTCGCGAATCCGCCTTGGCCGCTGTAAGCGTCTAATAAAAATTGGTCGGATGTGCGGTCTATAGCCACGGTAAGCTCCATGACCGGTAATCGGCCCTTTTCTTGTTAGGGTTGCGTATCCAAAACAGATACTGCGACATTGCATCAACCTGGTCGTCGTGTTTAACGGCAGGAAAGTTAGTACATTCGTTTTCAAACTCGGCCAGCCATAAGCCATTACCCGGCAACCAAACCCGGCCAGATTCAATAGCCGATGATTCAACGCTCATTCGTGTGACCTTGTCGCCTTCCGGTTCAATCATGATCACACTGTATCCGGGCAGTTCTTTAAGCTCTTGACCCAGCGCGGTGCCGTGGCCCTTGTCCTCGATCAATATAGCGTTTGGATTCCATCGCTTTTTTTGCTCAATAGCGGCGCGTTTTAACTTGGGGTATTCCATGCGCTCGCGGTAAATATCCAGCAAATAGGAGTCGCCTTCTTCAGTTTCGCCCCAGGTGCAACAAACGTTGTAGTCGTTTTTAAGACTGGCTTTTTGCGCCGTGTCCCAGCTTTGCACAATGCGCTTAAACGCTGGCCGGTACTGGTAGCGTTTAAACCAGTTGATATTGATAATGTCGCCTTCAACCGCTGCCGGTCTGCCTTGGTACAGAGAGTAATAGCTTCGTCCCAAGATCACCCGCAGTTTTGCCAGTGCTGTTTCGTTAAACCGGTCAGGACACAAAGACGCGCCCACCGGTCGGCCTAATGGGTCACCGTATTCAGCCTCGGCGGCTAAATTAATCACCTCGAAATCGTCGGCAAAGTCACTTTTCTGGATTCGGCCTACCAGGTCGTCCTCATGCCATCGGGTCATAATGATGATGACTACACCGCCCGGCTCTAGTCGGGTATAGATGTCATCGGTAAACCAGTCCCAAATCTTCTCGCGGTAGGTTTCCGAGTTGGCTTCTTCGCGTGACTTTACTGGGTCATCAATAATGATTAAGTTGGCACCGTGACCAGTCACACCGCCACCGGCACCCACGGCCCGTAAGCCGCCGCCCTCGGCGGTTTCCCATTCAGCGGTAGTGTTGGCATCTTTGGCTAAATTAATGCGCTGTGAGGCAATGCGCTTAGTTTTACGGCTAAATTTAAGCGCTAATGCGGCGTTGTAAGCGCCGACAATGGTGCGCAATTTTGGGGAGCGCTCCATCAAATAGGCGGGGTAACGCACGGTTACTTGCTCTGATTTACCATGCCGGGGCGGTACTGATAAGATCAAATGCCTAGGCTTATGGTCTGATACCTCGCCACGCAATGACTGCTCAAGCATGTCGGTAATCGGCTCAAGTCGCCCACGAATGTAGGCCAAATGTGGCCAATCCCATCTAAACTCTGGGCTGGCAGCGTGGCACCAATCACGAAAGGTCAGCGCTTGCGTGGTATCGGCGCTAACTTCCGCCGCTACCTGCTCGGCTAGCTGCGATATTTCGCCAATAAACTGGTCTTTTCTACGTGCGGCCATCGGTTAAAACGGCGCCAAATGGCGTTAATATCTGGGCAAAAGCGGACTTTAATTCGGGGTTATTTTTGTCTATGTAAACGGCAAGACGCTTTAACGTGTCCAGCTGGGCAGCCATCACCGCATCTTCAACTTCTTGTTTCCATTTCTTTTGTAGGCCGCTGGCCTTGGTCATATCCAGCACCGACCGTGCCGCCTCTTTTAATAACGCCACTCGCTCGCCGGGTTCTGCTTCGTCAAGATCTTGCAAGCTGACCATTACATCAAACAATTCGGATTGCACCAGGGAGATAACCGCCGCCGAACGCAAATCACTATCATCGGGTGCCGCTTCAGCAATCATCCGCGCCGCCTCGGTGCTGTTGCGTACCGCTTGCAATTTGCGTTTTAGTTTTGCACCGTGGCGGTAGGCAGATGACCGGCTAATGTCAAAGCCGTTATCAGTCAACCAACCGACAAATCCGTCATAGTCGGCAAAATTGCGGCGGATTAACTCGCGCTCGAATTCGCTACGCTGTTCTGGGGTTAGGCTGTCGATCAGGCTGGGCTTAGGCATGATTTACCCCTGTAGGGGCGAAAGATTTTTCACCCCTACGCATCGAAATATTGCTCCGGTCTGGCAATGCCCGGCTCCACAGCCACCGTGTACTCGACTACATCCACGCCGTAACGGATGATCTCGCAAAACCAGCGGCCATCTGGGCGTTTGTCGATATGCACCAGATCACGCCCGCCTAAATAGTCCAGCTCGCGCCGCACTTCATTTTGGGTTGCATCCGGGTATTCGGACTGGATGACTGATAACACCAGCTTTTCAAATGCGCCAATTGGCCGGGCATTGTTAAGCGTTAACAGGATTTGCCAGCGAATAGTTTCGCGGCGTATTTTGTGCATATCAGCCATGTTGATTCCCTTTTAAAAGTGCGTTTTCAATTCTTACGGCAAGCCCGTCAATCTTGGCTTCGATGATGGTTTGGTTGCGGATGTAGTCGTCTCTGCGCACGTACTGCACAGGCATGTCGGCTTTCATTAACAGTATTTCCCGCTCAATGCGCTGCCATTCTTTGGCATCGCTGGCAAAGGCTTGTTCCAGTGTGCCAAAGCGACTATCCAGCGATTTAAACCGGCCATCTAAGCGCCGTTCTAATTGCGATAAAAACAGCTTACCGGCGGCGAATATCACGGATATAAAAGCGGTTAACACCCCGCCTGCTATACCAATCAGCTGCCAAAACTCCACGGTTATTTCCATTTTTTAACCTCTTTTTCAAACGCTTCTTGGCAACCTATACAGCGGATGCAGTCCGGTTTGGCTGTTAATCTGGCGGCATCAATAACGGCATCGCAATCACTGCAATGCACGATGCCGTCAACGATATGTTGCGGCGGCATAGCATGGCTGGCCAGCTCGTTGGCAAGGTCGGCATCACGGATAAATTCAGCCGCCTGGTTGGCGGTATCGATTAAATCAGACATTGGTACAGCACCCAGACGATCAACAATAAAATTACTAGCAAGTCCATTAGCGGCCTCGTGTTTCAATGCGCTGGCTGGGGAGTAGGATGGGTAGAGCATCGCGAAACCCATCCTACTCCGTACTTGTACCCCTGAGGGCATGGGTTTCACTGCGTTCTACCCATCCTACGAATCTAAACAATCTCATTTGCGCGCTACTCCCTTAACCTTTTCAACTGTCCTTAGCGTGCCTAAGCCCAACAGCCCAAACAACAAGCTGCTTAGCGCGTCGATCTCAATGCCCGGAAACACCGGCGGAAATCCAGCGGCAACAATCAGGCCATTTAATATTGGCCTGATTACAAACTCATAACCGTACCCAAGCGCCCCGGCCCAACCCACAGCAGGCCGCCAACCGGCCACAAATACTGAGCTGCTGGCCGCCTCTATCTTATTGATGTCGATTTGGCCCAGGGTGTATTCAAGCTCTTTGGTAAGCTCTTGTTTTAAGGTGTCGTCCTTGGCTTGCGCCTCAATATTGGCATCCGGCCAGATCTTATCGACGGTAGTGGAGACTAGGGTTGCAATCGCGTCTATGCCAATCATGGGTGTAAGTCCGTATGCAGTGAGGTTTCAACGGCGGCTCTAACAGCTGCTAAGCGGTTATGCAGGCGGGTGTTGCGGGATTCGGCACGACTGAGTAAATAAGCGGCATGCAGCGTGGCCCGTGCGCCATCCTCTAGTTCGCGCTGCAAATATTGTGTTGCTCGCCACTGCCTAAGCCATGCGGCTGCCAATATGGCAACCAGTATTAACAATAAAATCATGGTAACTCCTTGGTAAATTTCATAAATTCTCGATGGCTGATTCCGCTCACCAGCAGGCTAAACACGGCCTCACGGCCCGCTCGTTTAAGGTCTGATAAGTTGTTTTGCATGGCGATGACCACGGGGCATTGCTCCGTTTTTAGGTCGGTCATGCAGTGACGGCGTATGGACAGGCGATCTTCAAGATCGTCAATCGCCAAGGCCAATAATTTGATTTTTATTTTTAACAGCGATGGTGTGCTCATAAACCCTCAAACAAGGCACGCTCTTTAGCGCGACGGGTGATTAATCCGGGTTGCGGTTTTTTTTTGCCGTTTTTGGTTACGTAAATCCATCGGTCAAACTCAGCAGCAGCGCTGCTAAAGTCCCCGGTGTTGATTAACTTGCGGATGGTTGATTGTGCGTAATTGCCTTGGCCGATGTTAAACACCAGGCTGCACAAGGCATCAAACTGGCCCTGAGTAAGGTCAACATGGGTAACGGAGTCGATAAACAACTGGCTTTGTCGGGTGTCTTTAGCCAGTAATAATTCGGCTTGCTCACTGGTGATCTTGAGCCATTGCTTGGCAAACGGCGTAATAGCCCTGCGCAACTGGCAATCAGCAATGGTGGGGGATAGCGCTTGCTTGTCCATGTTAAACAGCCCGGCATCCCAGTTGGGCATAATCACATGGCCATAGCCGATGGTGACTTTATTAGCTGGGCATAGGTACGCCTGCAAACACAGTTTTTCACTGTCTTTAATCAGGGTTAACCCGGCAGGGCTTAATGTGTGGGGGGTGTTTTTTGTCATGCCGCAATGTTACGCGACGTGGCGGTTGGTTTGGTTAGCTGGTGCTTCGCAAGCGTGGTGTGCGGGCGTATTTAAGCAAACATATCCAGCTGGCTATCAATGCGGACGGTGTTGCAAATGGTGTTTACCTGGCGCTCAGTCATGCCGTAATTAAGCGCAATGCTGGCTTGAGAGTGACCGGCCGCAAAATCACGCAATATTTGTTGATTGCGTAGCGCCCTGATGGCTTTGGCCGCGCGGGGGATTTGCAACACCTCGTCGGGAAAAATCTCCACCATTTTTAAAAAGGCAGGCATCCCCAACAGCTCAGCAAGTTTATGGGTGGGGTGGGCTTTTTTAGGGATGCGAACGTGTACGCCGGGGAAATTAAGCAGCAATACCAAGGCGGTTTGCTCGCCGCAATACCCAGCAATCTCTTGCAAACGCTCAGGGATAAGCGCAGTTGGTAAATCAAAAAGTGGCAGTGCTGGCATGATGGCGGCCCGGAAAATTTAAACCAAATCATTATGCACAGTTTCAAGCGTAAACAAATTATCTACAGATACTATCCCAACCGGCTAATAATCCATTTGCTTAAAGGCATGGCAGCAGCATCCGCCGCAGCCTGCCACCGCGCTTTATCTACACGCTTACAGCGCAGTAGTATCACGGCCGCCGCGCGCGTATCAGCTGATTTCTCAGCGTTTTTATTGCCGTGCCTGCCGGTTAATTTATCAGTCATGCCCACCACCTATAATCATCGGCATCATCCACCGGTAAAAAAACTTGCGCTCGCCTTCACGCGGCCCTTTCCAAAACCCATGCCAATGCCCCCGCCGCAAATGTGCTTTAACACTGCGACCGGTCTGCTCGGCTAGATCTGCCTGAGACTGACGCAACTGCGCGCCAATTTTGCCGCCGACTATCCAAATACGCGGTTTTTCGGCCGGGAAAATCCGCCAGCCTTTTTTGGTCTTAACTGGTTTAGGCCTGCTGGGTGATGATCCCGGCACTCTAGCATCATCAATATCGGGCTCATCAGAGCACAGATACAGCAACATAGAGATCAGCGGGTTGATGTCTGCTGCCAGCTGTTGCACCTGCTCTGGGTTTTTGTCGAATGGCAGATTAGCCAGCCCGGCTTGTTTGGCCGCTTCAGATGCCATCCGGTCGATTGCCTCAGTGACTGTCCATGGTCCGATATGCACCGGTACCGGGATTAGGCTCTGCTCGGTATCCAGCAGTAGCCGCAACTCATTACGCTGCGCGTTAACATCAAACTCCAGGTGGCACCAAAATCCATGTAGGGCATCGCCGCACCATGTACGCCCTGGCGTCTCGATATACACGCACCACTCAGGCAGCCTAAACAGGACTTCTGATGGGATATCGCCAACGATAATGGTATCGGCAATCGCCGCTTGTAGATCGGCATCCAGGCGGTAAATTCCTTGACTGTAACGCCATGTACCGATGGCGGCTAACCGGCCGACATCGATAATCAAATGCGGCGGTAGACGGCTGCCAGACAACAGCTTGTCGATATTGCCCTGGCTGACAACAGCATACCAACCGGCCATCGGCATAAAGCACCAGGCGGGCCAATCCGGTAGGCCGCGCCCTTTGTCAGCGCGGAGTTCATCAACCATGCGGCTCTTAGGTGTTTTTCTGGGCGGATCATCATTGATCGCTTATTTTTACATCATAATAATTATTGATAAGTTCTATCGCCTTATCAATTGCGCCAGGCGAGCACCATTCATCTGCAATAAATTCAAAACAGCAATTGTTAAATTCGACTTGTGCATCATTAGTCGTAACAACTTGCTTAGCAGGGTCTCTTAACCTACGTTTGATGTCATTAAAGATGTCGATGGCTGTAATTGGGTTGTCTTCAGTAAATTTTTTCATTTTTATCACCTATCTATTCGTGATCTCCCGGTGCCGCCGGTTCAGACTGAGCTTATCTGCTCCAGTGGTTAAAATTATAGTCCTGTTATTTTGTTTTGTATATACAAAACGTAAAATAATTTAAATTAAATTTTTATCTATTATTTTAGGCATAAAAAAGCCCGCGTTAAGCGGGCTTATTTGGGTGTTAGGCGGCTTAATCGTCGTCATCTTGATCTTGGACTTGTTCTAAACGTTGTTTTATTTTGCGCGTCAAATTAGCTACAACAATCGGCTCACGCTCAGCTTTTAGCTCTTGAACCAGCATCTTTGCAGACTCTCCACCCGTGCAATGGTATTTTTTCCAGTGTGTTTTTGCCGTACCCCAGTCAATCAGTGCACTACCAATTTTTTCTCGACCAAAAAAATGAATGAGGCCGTCTTTAAAATCTGAAAAATCGCAACACGGCATACTATCTCCAAGCCTAACAGTTAATTCAAGGCGATCGCCTAAAGCCCGCCGTATTCATCAAAAATGTGCAGCGCCGCCTTAATCAAGCGTTATGCGCGCCATTTTTGGTGCAGCCGCTTTAATCTGTCAACGTCAACATTTCTCCATTTGTGCCGCTTAGATAAATCGACTAGCGATTCATCGTCCCAACCAAATACTATTCCCCATATCCAGGCGTCTCTCTCATAGAGACTCCAGTCTTTTGAACTTGTTGCCATGCAGGTTTTTATGCTTTCTTTTGGATTTTCTTCGGCTAACAGGACGGTCAAGTCGGTATCCGGCCCCAAAGCCGTTTCGGATAAGTCTTTTTTAACTAACTTGTAATCTTTAAAAATAGCTTCCAGTGCGTTTTTAATCGCAGCATTATGATTTTTCCTTCCGGCCTCACCCCATGGTTTTCCGTCCCATCGTTCTGGATGTCGCATATCAGCGTAAGCTTCTGACGCTTTTTTAATCATTTCTTTGGTTATTTTCATTATTGGCCTTTGCTACTTAGGATTTAAATTCTTGGGGCTATTGCAGTAATAATAATCCGCAACCTGATTGTTTATATCCCCGCCGCCAGCTGACCAAACTCCCACAGAGTAACGCTTTTGGGCCTCTGATTGTGTAATAACAACGGTGTTGGCGTCATATTTTGTGGCTCTTTGTTTATACCAATCAAAGCAGTTAGCACCGCCATCGGCACAAGCTTCTTGCATTTTGTAGATGCAGGATGGCGACGGTACTTCCTTCTCTATTCTGACATATTGCCAATTTGGATATTTCAGGTTGGTACACCCTGTTAAAGCCAATCCCGCTAATAAAATCGTTATCTTTTTCATAAATCCATCTGGTGTTATTGGTTAAGCGTCTGAATATAGCAGGTTAATGGTGGGCAGATAATCCCTGCCCACGCTGTCTAACCTTTAAAACGGGTAGTCATCATCATAAGGTGGTAGTGGCGGCGCTGAGTTGGTCGCCTGTTGCCCTGGTGCTGCTGGTGCTTGGGTACCGGTGGGGGTAAACAACGATACCAACACGGAATCATCGCCCCTGGCCACGGCGGCCATTGCCAAGCCCAGCATGCGAAAGGCGTTGATTCGGGCAAAGTAGCCGCCGTCTCGGCCTGGGTGGATCTCGCCCAGGGTTTCATAGCGGCCTTTGTCGGTGCCGTCTTGTGCTTTGTAGGTGCCGGTTTTAACGGCTAAGTCGTATTTTTTGGCCATGATGTTTTGGGTGGTTGGTGGTTGGTAGGGTGTAGGATGGGTAGAGCATCGCGAAACCCATCATGATCGGCATGGGTTTCACTGCGTTCTACCCATCCTACGACGGGGTTAGGCTACGGCGTCTTTTAAAGCTTTGCAGGCTTTAAGCTTGATGCGCTTTTTGGCCGGGATGTGGATGGTTTCGCCGGTGGCAGGGTTGCGGCCTTCGCGGGCGGCGGCATCAACGGTGACGATAGAGCCGATGCCGTGCAAAACAAAGCTGCCGTTAGTTTTTAATTGGTTGCCGGCAACTTCCGCAAGGACTTTTAAAACGCGCTCAATGGTCGCTTTGTTGGTAGCGGTATCGGTTGATAATTGCTCGATGAGTTCTTTGTGGTTCATGTTGTTCTCCAGTTGGGTTAGTTGATTTTTTGGTAAGCGGTTTTTAACAAGTCTCTTATTTTCTGCCGGTTGGCTTTGGCTTTTTCCTCCGGGTATTCGGGTGGCGGTAAGGCCTGTTGTGGATAGATACGCGACGGTAATAGCGGTCGCAGTTGGTGTGGTGCTGGCCAGCGGGTTGCTTGACTGGCTAAGGCTATAAAGGCTTGGGTTAAGCGGCCTCTGTCTAGGGCTTCATCCCAGAGTATCGGCCAGCCTTTAATGATGCGATACCACATGGATGCGGTACTGCGTACGGTTTCAGCCGGTGGTGCGCCGTCTAAATGCAGCACAACTAAGGCGCCGATACCCACGGACACGCACTGTTTAAGCCAGTTAACCGGTGGTAATGGTTGGTTGACTGGCTCATTCATTACCAAAATCCTCTAGTGATTGCAGGGCTTGGGCGGTTTTGCTGGTTTTTTTTTGGCCATAAACAGGGATATTGTCTAAAGCATCCTTGATAATCATTCCGGCATTGCCCCCTCTCCCCACGGGAGAGGGTTGGGGTGAGGGCGATAAAACAGGCATATCCTCAAGTACCCGCCTCAGGTAGTTATGATTAGTCAACGGCTTGCCGCCTTTGCCTTGCAGGCTTTCGATGGTTTGTCGTAATGCGGCGGTTAAGTTGTATCGGTCGTCCCTTAACGCCTTAGTCTCCTTTATTAACCGCAACGCTTTATCGTTGGATAGATCGCGAGTAGTTGATCTAAACAGCCCAAGATAGCCGACTAATGCTTGTGCAAACTCATTATCCATACCAGCTAATATCCCCAACAATTCCCGCCCGGCCTCATCCTGCACCATAGCATCCAGGCTAATGCGGCTGTGGCAAATTGGGCATCTATTAAGCTGCATTGGCATCCCCTTCTTCAATCGCATTCAGCTCTCCTTGATACGTTTCATAATCAAGCACCTGTATTGACTCGTTGTGCTTTTTAAGATGATTCACAAATCCGGCAGGTGAGTTAAACCACGGAATGCAGGTGTACCAAGCCTCGCCATATCTTTTTTCATTAAAGGCTTTTTTGCCCAATATCTTTAATAATGTGGCTTGTTCCTTAGTGTTAACGGGATGTTTACGGCGATAATAAAAGCGCTTAGTTAGTTCTGGCATCTCGCTAAAATCGCCCTCTTTTCCCGTCCAAATATCGGTGCCTTTTTGGTAGCCATTAACGAAAACCGCTATCACTAATCTCGTTCTGTACTGTTCTACTTTCCCAGTAACCAAGTAGTTATCACAGCGCAAATACACCGATCCATAACGGCCTGATACGCTATCTTTTATTTTGTCTGCCTGGGCTTTAGTTAGTTTCATATTTTCCCCGCATTGCAAAATACCAACTGCACATCATAGTTGTGGCCGCAAAATAACCGGCTAAAAAATAATACCCATGGTCGTGAGTTAGGTAGGCAGATAACAAATTCAACAAAAAAAATATTGAGCTAAGTATCAGGGTTGATTTCATTGCGTCCTCCTCCCCTCACGTTGGGCATTTTTAACCAGCCCGGCAATAATCCCAGTCAGCTCGGCAGCGCTGCAAAACTCCAGGGTGTCTTTTTTGTACATGCGTTTAGCCATGCTGGCGGCGTATGTCCACGGCCTGCCAGCCTCTGCCAACAGCGCCTCTATCTTTTTCAGTAAATCGGCTTTGTTAGATTTGCTGTTTAAGCTATGCGGAGCGCGGCCTGCTTTGTTGGCTTTAGTAAAGGCGGCGCCGATGCTTGCCAAATGTTTAACGACTTTATCAATTCCCTCGGGTGATAAATCCTTGCTGGATTTAACGCCGCCAATGCTGAGCAACATGGCGCGATAGGTATCGTCGTCCATGCCTAATTGCTTTTTGGCGATGTGGATCTTGGCCATGGCGGCATTGCGGCGCAGGGCGGCTTTGGGCCGGTTGGTTGGGTGTGTCATTGTTGATGCTCCAATGCGGTTGCAGCGGCGGTGCCGGTCATGCCTCGGTTTAATACTGCGCTTTTACCGGCATTAATCCCGGCATGACTATCGGCATAAGATGACTGGCTATTAGTTTTTTTCGGTTGTCTTGGTGCGAATTCGCCTGCTTTGCTATGGTGCTTTTGCATATACGCAGTGATAGCGAGCTGGGCGTCCTTGCTCGGTGCAATGGCAGCTATTTTTTCACCTGCCAGATAGACCCAAGCCTCGCAAAACAAATCTGCTCGTTTGGTTTTATTAGCTGCTTTACAGCGCTTTAACGTGGTTTTTATATACTCGGCCCGGTCGCGTTTAACTTGCCTAAACAGCACGTTAAACGCATAGGCGGCCAGCTCTGGCGATGAGCCGACCCCGATAAATTTCCAATTGGCTTTTTTATCAAAAATGCTGGATGTTAATAAAAACTTACAGCTGAATGCCTGTGCTGCCTTGTTGGCCAGATAGCTTTCCCAGGCGGTGGGTTTGGCTTTTACCGATGATGGGATGGTTGCATGGCCACACTCTGCGGCCAACACATCAGTATAATCGACGTTGTATTTTTCCATTAGCGCTTGCGCCTGGCGCAATGCGGTAGCGGCTTCGTTTGCATTGCTACTACCGGAAAGCTTCAAGCACTTCTTGATTTTATCCAGGGCTTTTTGTTGGTCGTTTTTCATGGCTATAACCCCGCTATATCAAGTGCAATTTGTTTGTATTGATCGGTCTGGCCAATGCGCTCGTAAACGCGCATGTACTCTGAGCTGCTGGCAATCTGGATGCTGTCTTTTAAGGCTTCCATAGCTTTGATCCATTTGGCATCGTCAATCCTTAATCGCATTAAGCCAAACACGCGACCTTTGTTGATATTGCCCTCTTTATCCGTTTGAAAGGCGTGCTCTATTAAGGCCTTGATGTTGGCATTGCTGTCGGTGGTCCATTCGTGGATGCACTCATCAATGAGCTGTTTGGCGATATGCAGACGCTCATCAAAGCGCAACAGGTCTGATACCTGAACGTTAATGCGGTAGCGGCCATCAAAGCTGGTTAAGGTTAAGTTGCCGCGCTTGCCGCCTAGCTTGGTGCTGTATTGCTCTGCGGCAATATCAACAAAGCTGTTAATGTCGTCCATGGCGCTAGTTTTAAAGCGCAATAGCTGGTGTTGAGTGTCGCGGGCTTGCTCAACAATGCGGCGCACGGTGTCATCGCGTAGTAAATCCAGTGGTTTAATGGACTCGTTGGGGATTAAGTGGCCTTGGCTGTTGGGGCGGTAGCCGGTTGGGGCAGTAGTCATATTTTGTCCTTTAGTTGTTAGTTGGCAGGGTATTTTTCGCCGCAAAATGGGCAATAATTAAATGTAATGTTGCTTTTTTGTTTTTTCTCTTTGAGTTCGGGTTTGTTTTTAATCCTAAATTTTGCAGTTAACTCGAACTCCATATAACCCTTTGTGGCTAATGTTTTCCCAAGCATAAGCGCGTACCCCATCAACACGGCACGATGGTCGATGGCACTAGGGTTTTCCTCAATAAAACGCTCTTTAAGCTTGTCTTCAATGTCGCCTTGGCAATTGCACATGTTGACCTCACGTTGATTTAAATAGTGGTTAAAAATTGCCAACAGTGACCCGTGTTACCGGGCTGCTATTGAAGTGTTTAGCATGCAAGCGTTTTATCGCTTTGCGCCGTTGCTGGTCTGGTGGGGCAAAATCGCCTTTTAAAAATGCCAGCCGTAGCGCTTGGGTGGGGCATGTCTCGCCCTCGCCACTGCGTTTTTTGTAAGCGGCACTTAAGGCTTGTTTAACGCTGTGGCTTGCCAGCCAATTAGTCAGCTCAGATCGGTTAAAAAAGTTTTGGCATCGCTTCCCTTTAATCCTGAATTTTTCCGGAAAGTTGGGGCAGTAAGTAATCAATACACTTAAGTAAGCGATGCCGCCTTTTGTCGCCGGGAATCCTAATAGGGCGCAGGCTTCCAGGCTGTTAATTGGTTTAGGCGGCGAAAGAAGATCATCAAGCAACTCAGATTCCTTGTTCATGTTCATGCTCATCCTCCTCCTCGTCATCTGGTCGATTAATAATGATTAATGCCATAGTGATAACCCCTACGATAAAACCAATTGCTGCACCAGTAAGTACCAGCAATAAGGGGGATAAATGCTCGATAGCCACGTTCATGCGACCTCCCGCTCATTCCAGATTATTTTGCAGCCGTGCAACATGGCATCCCGGCGCATATAGCGGCTACCCGCGTCAGCAACCCGCCCCGCCATTACCCCAAACAGCTGGTAGTTCTTTTGGCAATGCGCTACGCAAATCACCGGCTGATAGTTGGCAATAATCATGCTTTCTATCTCGATATTCATCGCGTCCAGCGTGGCAATGGCTTTTAAGGCCGATTGGTGCGCCTCGCGCATTAACGGCACGTTGGGTATGTGTAAGCGTGGCGTCATAAAATGCCCCCCGGCCATTTAGCGAATAAAGCGACGACGATAACAACCAGGCCAATCGCCAGCGCCCAACCGGCATCACGATCCTGTTTAGCGTTGCTGAGCTCGGTGCGTAAATGCTCAATGTGGGCATCTTTGCTGTAGATTTTTTCCAGTAAATACGCGGAGTAACTGGCTGTGTTGGTTTGTGGGATGTCGTTATGATTGATTGTGCTCATCAGTGCAGTCCTCTAGCATCGTGGTTAGCAAGCGCTTGTACATAAGCCAGCGCCCTTGGGGTATCCATGTGTTGGGTTTCCAGCCAAACTTGCGCGGCGGTCTTTAAAAACTCGCCTAGTTGTTCGGCTGGGGTTAGGTCTGCATCCTCTGGGTGCTCGGTAGGGTGCTGAGTCAGCCCCTTAACATCGATCCCGGTACCGGCGTCCTCTAAAATAATAAAAACTTTGCTCATGATCTGTGCTCGCAGTGTTGGCAGGCTTGCCACCAGTTAAGTTTTGCCGCCCCACCAAAGGGCCGCGGTGCTGTGGATCGGGTGTGGCAGTCGCTACGTTCCAGCGTTCGGCCCGCATACGGGCAGTCCACCACGTTGATAAAATGCCGCGCAAATTGGTTAAGGATGTTGTGTGGATTGGGGTAATTGCCAGTGCAGACCATCCGCACCGCGCTATCTTTTATCCCTAAGGCATCCGCAAGTTCTTTGGTGCCTATTTCAGCGCGTTTTGCTTTAAAGGCTTCCAGAAGTTCTGTCATATCCCACCCCGACCGCCATGGATGGCGGAAGTGTCGCTGTTGCTGGGAGCATTCAACCCCCCCTTATTCAGGGGGGGGATTATCTGGTTGCTATTGGGGTCGAATACATCGCCGTTTTTGCGTACTATCGGCGCTAGCGGCCCCACGTCCTTGATGATGCTGTAGAGGTTGCTGCCATTACTGGTTAATATTCCGTCATCGATCGTGGTGGACTTAACCACTCCGACCCGTGCCAGCTGTACAAACCACCGGCACAAATTACTTTTTGCGCTTCGTTCTGTGCCGGTACAAATGGTGCTTTGGATATCGACTAGGGTCATGCTGTTGTTTTTACGTAAAACCCACCACGCTTTTGCTCGTAAGCCTCGAGTTGTGTTGCGTTTACGGGTTTGGCCTGGGCGGTACTTGGTCATTTACTGCCCCGCTTTATGGCTAGATACCTTATTGCGTAACGCTTTCATCGCGTCTTCGCACAGCAACACGCCTTTTACGTCATCAATAGTCAATGCAGACTTGCCCAGTGATTGCGCGATGTCTTCCAAGGTGCGGCAAGCGTTGGCAAGTAGACGATATCGCCCTTTAGATTGCGTTAATGCCAACTGAGCAACTGCGCTATCAACGGTGATGTCGCACAGCTCATTAAAATACAACACGGTATCCGCTAAATTTGCCTGTTTAAACTCCACTACCGCACTGATTCTGGTCGATATATGCGCAAGTTTATGTTCACCGAAACGGTGCTTTTCTGAGGTGTGACACACTAACACCAACACGCTACCGACTTGCTCACAGGTGCACCGTAAAAACTCTATGCACTCGGCTTTTTTATGAAGACCGTGCTGGGCTTCGTCAAATATCACCATCGGCACCCGCTCACTAAACGCGCGGTTTATCGCCTGTTGCTGCTGCAGCCGAGTACCACCAGGGCAGCCCAACTCATACGCCAGCAAATCCCGCAAATAACCCACTGTCATACCCGGCATACCGTTGATGTAAATGGCATTACGATCCGCGCCCACATGGTCCATCGTGCGGCTTTTACCGCTGCCTGGCTCGCCGTTAACGTTGATAATCCGGCCCTCTTTGGGGGCCTGCCCTTCCACTGCGGCCAAAAACTCCAAAAATCTCTGATAGTTGCTGGTTTTTACAAAATGGCTTTTCATTGTTACTATTCCTCACTTCATTGTTGGTAAAAAATCTGATTGTTCGAGCAATCAGGTTGGGATAAGGGCCGTTATTGGCCCTTATTTTTTGCGCCCTGCTCTTTGATCCATTCCAAGGTTTCTAGCCGGGTCATGGTTCGCTCTTCAGGTTCTTGCTTGCTGAATCCAGCCTTTATTACGACTGGCTTCGACGGTTCTTCCACTTCTTTCGCTATCGGTGCCACGCGCACCAATGGCGGCAAGGTTTCTTGTGGTATCACTTCAATACGGCGTAGTACTTCGCCGTCAATGGCATCTCTATCTTCCCGCTCGGCTAGGGCATCGGCTACGCCTTCCATTTTGCGTTTAACAATGTTGTCAATCCGCGTGTCTTTAAGCTGTTGCTTGTAGGATTTGGCAAAGCCATCGACCATGTTGCCGTTCCACTCCGCCTTACAAATAAACACCCCTTTTAAATCGCTAATCCAGACATAATCCGGGTGGTGCATGTCATAAGCCACGCGCACCTTGGTCTTGTCTGGCACGCAGGCCAGGTCTTTGTGAAAGTAAATATTGTTAATCCATTTCACTTCGCCCCGTGTTGGCGTGCGTTCCACAAATGGCCGAAACAAGTTGATTTGCTCGTCCTCGGTTAATGGCCGGTGCCACGCATCATTAAAATTTGCAAAATACACTTCGGCTGGGGTTTTTCCGCTTAAGCTGCTGTGCTTATGCTCATGGTTATAAGTGTCGAAGTACTCCTCACAGGTCGCCATAAACCAATGCCAGTCAGGGACAAAATCAGGGGTTTCACCCTTGCGTTTAGCGCTATTAATCGCATTGGTCACTTTTCGCAAGGTGTCGCCGTCCATGCCTGTGCCCTGAAAGGTTGGGAAGGTTTTAGCCGCTGCAATAGCGGTAATATCCCAAAGCCCCTCAATCAAGCCGCGCCCTTGGGCATTGCCGGGAATACCGGTTTGGTGGTCAATATCCATCCTGGCCATCATGCCGCCAACTTCACAATCAATAGGCTTTGCGGTTTGGCCTGAGCCGTTATCCGAGTAATAAATTAACGGTTTTCCATGTTTCAGCATGGCTTGCCCTAGTGCCTCTGATACCGCGATAACGTTTTCCGACAAACTAAACGCCCACCCCACGATAAACCGGCTGGCTGCATCAATAATGACGGTGACTTCCGGTGCAAAGGCCCTGCCTGTCTCTGGGTGCTTAACCTTGGCTTTAAAGCTATGGCCATCGCCTACCCACACCTCATTACTGTCACCTTTCCAGTTGCGCCGAATAAATGGCTTAAGTGCGCCCATTTCTGCACCGGTCATACGGCCTTTTTCCCGATCTATCTTCGACATGCTCTTTACTAGCCTGTTAACCGTGTCATAACTGGGTAAGTCATCCATCGGTAAGCCTTGCCGCATCCAATCCTCTTTAAAATCCGCCATCGCTTCGGTAATTTTTGGCTTTTGCGGCTTCTGGTAGCAGCTTAAAAACAACCTAAACCACCACACTTGCCGCCAATCGGCTTTCACTCTGGTTTTAGCTGGTAAGCAATGGCCATTGTCTCGGCGCATCCTGCTCCACTTACAGACGGTATGGATCGAGATAATCCCGCGCCGCTGGGCGTTGGCTTTATCGTTACAATTTTCTATGGCATGCACTAAATCACTGTTTAACTCATTAGCTGCGTATTGCTTGGTTAAAAACTCACACGCTGCTGGGATAGTGCCGGGATAACTATCTATAAACCGCAAGATGGTTTGCCGAGCGCCGTCTTTTAGCCGTTGGGTATCGTCAATGAATAGCCGAATATTTCCAGCAGGTTTTGCCTGTGAAATGTGACGAACAATTGCCCCCTTGCCGTTAACTTCCACTTGGTTTCCCCGTTGTTCTGTACCAGTTTTATCAGCTGCATCCGCTCTAGCTCCTTGGTCTGTAATAGCTCCCTTAGTTCGGTTTCTGACAGGCTTAACGGGCCGTGATTTGTCCACTCTTCCAGGTTTAAGGTGATGAACGTCGGTACTGTTGTCCACAACCCCGCCTTTGTCTGTAGCAAGATTGACAGCTGGTGAATCGTTAAATAACTGTCCGAATCCAGAATGTCGTTGATTTGCTCCTGACTCATTTCCTCCACTGTGTCCGGTAATGGCAGGGTTGCTACCTCGTCTTTCTTGCTCATTTTTGTTATCTCCTAATTTCAATCGGTGGTTAATCAGTGCGTCACGCAGTTCTTTGGGTAAGTCTTTCAACGCATAAAAGTGCTGACGGTTAGCCCCAACGGTAGGTTTGCAGGCCCATTTTTTTGATCTAATCTCCATGGTCCGTTTTTCAACCCCCGTAATGCGGGCGATTTCGGCCAGAGTGGCTGGGGCATTAATATCGCTATTGGTAGCCATGCTAATAAAGCCAACTACACTAATTAACGCGCCTGAATGGCACGTACTGACTGTATGGTTTGCACGGCAGTACGGATGTCGGCAGGCGTGGGGAATCGGTTTAACTGTTTCAACACCAACTTGGCAGCTTGCCTAACGTCATCTTCAGTAAGATCTTCTAAGGCGGTCAACCAAACAGGAATCGCCAATTTGGCTTCATCTAGGCTTAATTGGCCAGGGAATACCACTAAAAACCTGGCTAAAATTTTTCCTATTAATTCTGGAGTAATGTTCATGTCTAAATCCTTAAAATCAGTATCTGTTAATCAAATTGAGCAAGCGTTTTCTAAGGCTCTAGCTGATCTGGTTGACCCGTCAGCAGCAGTAACCATTAACAGCCTGGCATTTGTAGCGG
Organism: Rhodocyclaceae bacterium; assembly: GCA_030681195.1. Taxonomy (GTDB): domain Bacteria; phylum Pseudomonadota; class Gammaproteobacteria; order Burkholderiales; family Rhodocyclaceae; genus Sulfuricystis. The sequence goes on along the minus strand of JAUXXJ010000058.1, from coordinate 1,765 downwards.
CATTAACTGGGGAAGAAACTGCAACCCTGCAAATAACCATTAAATTAGGTGATGCATTGGATGATGAAAGTGAGTTTTGATAGCTCATTGCGGCGCGCTATCAACTATTTTTGCGTTGACGTCACCGGCCAGTCGGTTAAACTTTAAAGCCCGAAAACCGCGCGGCTTCGTATCACCATTGTCTAAGTAGCGACTCGGCCAAATGGTTTTTGGATGCACTCCCAATGCCTCGGCAATACGCCCTTCAGCAATGGGGTAACTGGCGCTCAAGCATTTTGATAGCGTTTGACCGCCTTTTAATCCATGATGTCTTCCCAGCTCAGCAAGCGTCCAGCCAGACTTATGCAAAGCAGCGATTACGTCAGATGGATGCCAGTCTTGAGCAGGTTCTGCTTCTTGATTGGCTTTTTTTTGGGCTTTTGTGTTCATGGTTGATACTCTCCTAAAATTAAGCCGCCGTGATTGATGGCTTGTAAACATGTTAGGCGCAAATTTGCACCTTGTCAACGAGACAAAAGACCTTTTTTGCTTTTCGCACTTGATTAAATTTGCTTTTATTATGAAAATTAAAAAAATAAATATAAATCAACGACTTACAAGTGCGAAAAGTTTCGCACCTCTTAATTATATTGTTTCGCACTTGGCTTGTTTAGGTGCGAAACAATGACAATATCAGAAAGGCTCAAAAAATTAAGGCTCAAATTGGAACTTTCACAACCAGACGCCGCGATAAAATTTGATATTCCTTTAGGATCATGGAAGAAATATGAGAGAGGACCCAGTGAACCAGGCTCTGGTGCATTACGCGGTTTGCATGATGGGGGAGTTAATATCAACTGGCTGTTGACAGGTGAAGGCGAGATGTTTCGTAACAGCAAGCCAAGGGGATTAGAGGTGTTCAGTGCTCCCCCGACGTATTCCACTGTTGACGCTGACGCGCATAAAGACAGAGGGGCAGTGCGAGAGGACGCAAAAGACGTTCCTGTCGATTCTAGCTATACTCAGGGCGAGCAAACGCCGTCAGAGGCCAATCCTATCGATATTGATGTATTGGAGATATGCGTGTTGTTCGTGGGCCGTCAAAACGAAAAAAACCGCGTAACGATGACCCCAAGGGAAATGGCAGACGCCGTGGGCGCTGCCTATCAAGTGATAATGCGTGATAAAGCGAAGGAAAATACCGAGTCGTTCTCATACGCTCAATCAATCCTAAAGAATCTGGTCAAATCAATGTAAGCAAGGACAATATCCGCTATGGACAGACGCAAGAATCACAAAGGGCGGGTAATTTTTACAAAATTAAGTACAAACCATCCAATGCTAGGATCGTCTATATATAAAGAGAGGGTAATTTTTGATAAGCATCATATTCATGTGGTGATCGAAGCGCCCCAAGTAGCCGGTCCGCTAAATCTAACAATCAATATCAATGCAAAAAAACGAAATTGAAGCAGAAACTAATTAAATGCCGTTAATGGCCTGTTATTTTTACGCCAAATATCACGCAAATAATTTGAAACCCAATTGAATCACGCCAAATATCGTGCAAATTTTAAAACCACCCAAAAAACCCCGCAACCCGTATTCCTCTAAGTCCCGAGTCATTCCACCAAGTTCCGGCTACTACGCCAAATATCCCGCCTCTTCACAGTTACAGCTAAATACCAATGGATAGCTTTAAGTATTGAGCAAATGCGGTTACAAACTGGTTACATTTTACAAAAACGCCAGACATAAAAAAGGGCTGCTAATGTGCAACCCTCTG
>JAUXXJ010000050.1 GCA_030681195.1 Rhodocyclaceae bacterium | reverse complement strand
AAACACGGCCGGGTGATCGATGTCCTTGCCGATCTTTCCCTTGTGGCGCATGACCCGGATGACCGAGTCGGGGATGCGGTGGTCCTGCGTCGGCTGGCCGGCAGCGGTCCAGCCGTTGACCTGGCCATCCTTGCCGCGCATAGCCGTTGAAGAGCCGTCGGCACGCAGGTGAGTCTCCTGGCCGGCGAACTTGCAGGGCACGGTCTTGTTGGGTTTGCGGGTCTGGCGGTTGAAGTGAAAGATGAATTCGAAGCTGGGGGCCAGGCGACCTTGCCAGTCACCGGGCATGCCTGGCCCTTGGTCCCAGACGTACCAGGCAAAGCGCCGCCAGCCTTGGGTCCGCATCCAGTCGAGCCAAGGGTCCCAGTACGGGATGAATTCGTTGTCTCGGTGGATCAAGCCCAGGTTGACCAGCACCTGGCCATCGGCAGCCATCGGCATCTGGGCGAATACGCCGCGCATCAGGCCGTCCCAGTCGGCGATGCCGCCGGAGGTGTAGTCGCGCTGGTTGCCGTAGGGCGGCGAGGTAAAGCACAGGCTCGCTTGCTCGCCCTGCATCAGGGTGGCGATGGCGTCCGGGTCGGATGCGTCACCGCAGATCAGGCGGTGCAGGCCCAGCTGCCAGACATCGCCGGGACGGGAGATTGGTTGTTTCGGCGGCTCGGGGACATCGTCATCCTCATCACCGGTCGACTCCTCATCCGACGCTTCCGCATCCGGGTCACCGAGATCGGCCAGCATCTGCGCCAGTTCGTCATCCTCGAATCCGGTGAGCAGCAGGTCGTAACCAGCCTCCGACAGTTCCGCCATTTCGAGCGCCAGCAGCTCGTCGTCCCAATCAGCCCACGTCGCTGATCGATTCGCCAGCAGACGGAACGCTTTGATTTGACTTTCGCTCAACTCATCCGCGAGGACGACCGGCACCACGGTCAAGCCAAGTTTTCTGGCGGCCTTGAGGCGCAAATGACCATCTACAACGTTGCCAGTACTACGGGCAACAATCGGAATCCGAAAACCAAACTCCACGATGGCTGCTGCCATCTGATCGACTACGTGATCGTTCTTGCGCGGATTTCTGGCGTAGTCGATTAGTCGATCGATAGGCCAGTGCTGCAAGCTCAATTCAGATGCTGCCAAGTCTCACCTCTGACAATGTGATGAATCACGTAACGCGACACGCCGAATTCGCGCGCCAATCGAATTTGCTCCCCTCGTCGCCCGGTATAGCGACTGCGAATCTCCAGTACATCGCTGTCGACCAGCGTGGCGCGAGGGTGGTTTTGTCCAACAAATACCGGCACCCGAGCGGTGCCATGCAGAAATGTGTCGGCGACGTTCTCCGCATGTGTGGCCCAGCGCAGGTTAGAGACCGCGTTGTTGTTGCGATCACCGTCGTTGTGCGCCACTTCGTGCAGCGGCGTTGGTGGCAGACCAAGAAAGGTCAGTGCCACCAGACGATGGATTCCAGTCTTGATGCCCTTCGCGCCAAGGTGCACGTACCAGTAGCCATATCCGGCAAGCCACGGCCGGAGAACATGACCGGTGCTCGCATTACGGACTGCGCCAAGGCTGCAAATTTCGTAGCGGCAGTCGTCCGGAAACGGACGCCACTCTCCCCCTGTCGCCAAATGAGTCGTCGGCAGGAAGGGACATTGGTTGGATCGCTGCACGTCACACAAAAATGCAGCCCTAACGAGAAGGGATTGATCCTCGTCGTGGGTCGCAAGCGGGATTCCGAAATGGAATACAAAAACCCGCCGAGCGTTGCCGCTGGGCGGGTGAGAAATGTTCAGGGGTGCTAACTGGCTATCGGGGTGGTAACCACGGGCCGGTAACCTGGCTGGGTGGTAACCTGTTTTTAAGGGCAGACGCTATCGAAGTCTCGCGCTGTTGCCCCCTGCATAGCGGAGGCGACTGGAAGGACCCATCAAATCTGTGTCGGCTGCGTCAGCCGCGTCGGGATTTGAGGGTCATCGGTGCCTTGCGCTTCTATCCTGACCGTAGCCGAAACTTTACGCCAAAATGGGCCACCATGCTGCATGCCCGTGGGTATCGATTTCGGCCAATTACCCGAATCCATGGACAAACGATGAAGCCGTTACCCTCCTTGACTCACAGCTTTGGAAAGATCAGCTTACCTTGAGGTCGTCAGAGCTTTTCCTTGCCAATAGGACCTCCGAAGTCGGCCTCTTCATGAAGGTTGTCCGCATTGATGCCGCTGATCAAATCTTCAATGGCCGCCATCGGTTGGCTTTTTGATTCCGTGCGGTCATTTTGATGGGATCTGCCAAGGCCAGACAGCTGGCTCGTCGCGACGGTTGCACGCAAAGATTGGAAATAGTCTCCATCTACCGCTCGAGTAGGTTGAGACGCCGCGCCCGCCAAGAGGACGGAACGAAGTTTCTGTAGTTCATCCACGTAACTAATCGTGCATCAAAGTACTGCCTCCAAGCCTTTACGCTCTAGCAGACTGAGTAATTTGAGCGACGGCCCACTCGGATGCTTGTCACCAACTTCCCATTTGCGTACCGTCGACAAGCTCGTGTTCAGCACAGCAGCCAGAACGGCCTGGCTCAACTGAAGGTGATCACGTAGCGCCCGAATTTTTCCGCTGTCATATTCGGGAATTGGATCAAGGCACAGCGCATCGAACTTGTTCATTTTTCGCTTGTCGATAAACCCCAGACGATGCAGATCACTGGCCGTTTCGTGAACAGCTTCAAAAATTCGGCTTTTAGCCTTGGTTTTTGTTGTCATGGCAAATCTCCTGTAACGAACCATCTTCAACCGCTTCATCGAGTTGTCGCCCTGTTCTGGCCAACAACTGTTCTGCGATGTCCCTCAATGCTTCCAGTTCATCGTCTGCAATGTTGGCTCGATCATTCTTCTCGAACCCGTAAACGAAAAACCACCTGCCGCCTTTGTTTGTCGCGACCAATGTTCTGGCGCCGCCACGCTTGCCTCTGCCTGCAAGACCGATGCGCTTTTTAACGACGCCGCCGCCAAGGTCGGCATCGATCAAACCCTGTGACATCTCTGTCACGGCATCGCACAACGCACTGTCGATCAGATCTGTTTTACGCATCCACCGACTAAAGTGACGGGTTTTGAATACTCGCTTCATTTTCTTATTATGCCACTTAGTGGCGTAGTTTGTCCGAGGACTGGGACTTCCGTGGGTGAATTCAACCTCACAGCCACGACTCTTATCGCCTTGTCCCACCGCCGTGCCGCCGTGTTGCGGTCGCAGGCAAAGCGTCTGCCGATCTGCTGCCACTCGTAGCGATTAGCCCGCATCCACACCAAATGCCGCTGCTCCACCTCCAGCCATTGCACCCAGCGCATGGTCTCGAGCATCCGCTCCACGGCCTGCGGGCTGGGAGGCAGGGGCCGGTACAGCTTCTCGCGGTCGGGATAGCGCTCGGGCCCCTGGAAGGCCATGGTCATCCACGGGTTGAAGTGGCCACCGGGTCGGACCCGGGGCAGCTTGTGTGCAGTCTCGGCCGCCTCGGCAAACCGGGCTGCCACATCCTCGACTGTCCATTGGGTCGTGGTCTCAGTCATGGCGCTTCCCTCCGTAAAGGCGTTCCCCGATCCGCCGCACGAATTCCTTCTCGACCCAGTCCAGCCGTTCATCGTGCTCGGAGATCACCAGGATGTGGTCGTTGCGCCAGCCCTGGCGCTTGACGGCGTCCA
>JAUXXJ010000045.1 GCA_030681195.1 Rhodocyclaceae bacterium | reverse complement strand
GAAATGGGCAAAACGAGCACCGGAACAGCGGTGCACGGGAGAAAACCGCCCAGAAACAGAGTTTCGAAGCGGTTTTAGTCAGAAATTTAATGAGCGTGCAGAATCAGATCGCCTTCGAGGCGGTTGTTCCGCGTTTCCCTTGTCCCAATTTACGCCACCGAGATCGTTGGATAGGCTGGCACAGCCTGCGGCAATGGCCGAAATGGAAATGCCGATGATCAATGCACGTTTTTTCATATCACTCACCTCATATAGGGTTATTACCTGAGTGAATTGACGCAATCTTCGCGCCATGCATGTTCAGCACTGAAATCAGGGGGAAATACGCCTTTATGGGCGATGCAGCCTTGTTAATAGATGTCACTCATTCGCGACACGCGTCACTTTTCCGTGACAATTCCCCAACGCTTCATCCGCACATACAGGTTCTGCCTAGGGATGCCGGATAGCCGTGCGGCCTCCGACACATTGCCGCCGGCCTGATCGAACAGACGACGCAGATAATCGCGCTCAAACGCAGCCCGCGCTTCCTGATAACCTAGGGGGGCCGAAGTGTCTGGCATGGCCGCGGCCAGCCCGGTTGGTTCATCCAGGGGACACAGGTGCGTGTGATCCAGCGGGCCACCCACATGCAGTGCCACGGCACGCTCGATGCAGTGCTGCAGTTGCCGCACATTTCCCTCCCAGCGACAGGCTTCCAGCACCTGCACCGCCGCCGGCGTCAGCGGGCCACAGGCCTTGCCGAATTTATTGTTGTAATGGTCGAGGAAGTGCATGGCCAGCGGCACGATATCGCCCGCACGCTCACGCAGCGGGGGCATGCGCACGGCGACCACGGCGATGCGGTAATACAGATCCTCGCGGAAGCGCCCCGCCTTGACCTCGGCCAGCAGCGGACGGTTGGTGGCACAGATCAGACGGAAATCGGCCTTGCGAAGATGCGTGCTACCGATGCGCGTAAAGCTGTGATCCTGCAGCACGCGCAGCAGGCTGCTCTGCAGCTTGGGACTCATGTCGGCGATTTCGTCGAGGAACAAATTACCGCCATGGGCCTTCTCAAAGTAGCCGGCATTGGCCTGGCCAGCCCCCGTAAATGCCCCCTTCTCGTAGCCAAACAGCAGGCTTTCCAGCAGGGTTTCCGGTAGCCCGCCGCAGTTGACCTCCAGGAAGGGCTTGTCTGCGCGCGTGCTCAGCGTGTGGATCAATTTGGCGGCGAGATCCTTGCCGGTGCCGCTCTCGCCCTCCAGCAACACGGTGGTATCGAGACCCGCCACCTGACGTATCTGACCGAGTACACGCTCCATCGCCAGCGACTGGCCAATCAGCGCCGGCTGCCCGGATTCGCTGGCCAGTTGCGCGCGCAAACCATCAATTTCACGATAGGCCCGGTCGAGTTCGAGGGCCTTGCCGATGACCGCCTCCAGCGCCTCCAGATCCTCGAACGGCTTGGTCAGATAGTCGAACAAACCCTCGCGCACCGCCGCCACGGCATCACGCACGTCAGCAAAACCGGTCATCAGGATTGCCACCAGACGCGGGCGACGGACGCGGAATTCGCGCAGCAAATCAATCCCGTTGGCGTCGGGCAGGCACTGATCCATCAGCACCAGATGGAAATCGTCGTCTGCAAACAGGCGGCGCGCCTCGGCGCCATCGGTCGCCATGCTCAACTTGGCGCTATTGGCAAGCAGCCGCTCAAGCAAGGTGCGGGTGTGGCGATCATCGTCGACAACCAGTATTTTGGGCAGCATGTCAGGCAGGGGAGAGGATGGTTTACGGTAATTCCGGTAACCAGATTGCAAAACGCGTGCCATGTCCTGGATCGCTTTGCACCGTCACCTGGCCATCGTGCAGTAGCGCCACATGCTGCACCACGGGCAATCCCAGCCCGGTGCCGTCGCTACGGGTGGTGTAAAACGGCACGAAGATCTTTTCCAGCACTTCCGGGGGCATGCCGCGGCCATGGTCCGTCACGCTCAGTGACCAGCCGGGCAGATTGCGCGCCGCATCCACCTCGCGTTGCAGCGCTATCACGATGGCACCCTGCGACTCCATGGCCTGTGCCGCATTGACCAACAAGTTAAACAGGGCATGGCGGACCAGAATCGGATCGACCGTCAGCACCGCCGGCTCATCTGGCAACTGCACATCCACGGGCAAATGCTGCTTCTCGGTCTGGCGGAACAACAGCACCGTATCCTCGATCAGATTGGCCATCAGCGTCGGCCGACTCTCGAAACTGGACACCTTGGTAAACGCCAGCATACGCTTGACGAAGGCGCGACAGTCCTCGCCCGCACTGCGAATGTCGCGCAACAACTCGCGCGTGCGCACCGGATCATCGGCCCCACGCTCGGCCAGTTGGGCCAGATTGACCACGCCGACCAGCGGATTGTTGAGCTGATGGGCAATGCTGCCCACCATGGTGCCCAGTGCGGAAAGCTTTTCCATCTGCAAAATGCGCCGGTGTTCGGTATCGAGATGCAGCAATTGGTGTTCGAGATCATGCTGGCGCTGGTAGTCACGCTCAACCCGATCCAGCGCCAGATAGAAAATGGCCAGTACGCCTGCTGCTGCCAACAGGCTGATCAGGGTGACGGTGAGGATCGAGCCATGAAAGGCATTCACCAGCGCCGTGATGTCGCGCATCACCACCAGATCACCCAGGTGTCGCCCACCCGCATCGTGGATCGGTACGGTGGCCAGATGCAGGGACCGTCCGGCATCGTCGATCTCGGCCGTCTGTCCGGCCAGCACTTTTCTCATGCGTGCGTCATCGAGTGCGTCGGGCAGTTGCGCCGATGTCTGCGCCAGCACGGCATGGGTTTTAAAGCGATCCCAGTTCCCGCTGCGTTTCATCAACGCCTGACCGCGTGCCCACTGCTCTATCGTCAGATATTGCTTGTCGACCAGCACCAGCAAATCAACCTTCAGGCTGTCGTGAATTTCATCGATCAGATGCTCGATCTCCTCGCCGACTTCGAGATACCCAAGCAACTCGCCGTTACGCTGCCACGGCACCACCAATCGCAAAGTCAGCGTTCCCATCACGCCCAGTGCGAGACCATGAGTGGCCCGCTGACTTTCCATTGCCTGCTTCAACACCACATGCTTGATCACATCACCATATTCATCGGGACTGTGAAAGCGATAGACATTAACGTAATCGGGACGGGTCAGATAGAGGTGGGTGATCCGATGATCGTCGCGCAAAGACGCAAATAGATCACTGCCCTGACGCGCCAGTCCGGCACGGTCGCCCTGGCGAACCGCTGCCTCCATCGCGGCGTTGGTCATCATGGCACGCATGGCCGCCATCATCAGGTTGGTGTCCTTGTCGAGCTTTTGGGCAAACAGGTTAGCCACCGCCGCCGAGCGCTCGGCCAGATCACGCTCGCGGATGTGCGTACCGACCCAGTAGAAGGCCAGCGAGAAAACCATCAGGATGAACAGCAAGGCCACGGTGAAGGGGCCGATGAATCTGGCCTTGACGCGCCGTGGCTGGGGGATGACTGAAACGGAGTTCATGCGCCGTAGTGTGCCCCAGTCCCTGGCCCGAAGGCAACGGAAAGCTGAGGCGAGTAGGCTGGGTAGAAAAAGTCGGCGCTGGCGGGACGGCAGGTTCGCCATGCTCTAATGCAGTCTGCATCGACTAAAACAAGGAATTCACATGAAGCGCACGCTCCCCGCCCTCCACATATTGTTGCTCCTCGCCGGCCTCAGCTTGCGGCCGGCATTCGCCGAAGATAACCGTCAATTGGCCCCGCTGACACCGGCGGCACAGGAAACCCTGCGTCAGGAAATGCTCGACAACCTGATGGCCTTCAACGAAATTCTCACGCTGCTCGCCGAAAACAAGGTGAAGGAAGCCGGTCAGGTGGCCGAAATCCGGCTCGGCAAATCCGCGATGGGAAAGAATGCCCGGCTGCCCTTCGATGCCCGCCCCGGCCCGCAGATGCCCGCAGCGATGCACGAACTCGGGCGCAATGGCCATGCCGTCGCGAGTGAATTCGCCCAGATAGCCAGCAGCGGCAACCAACAAGCGGCGCTGGAGAAATTGCCCGCGCTCCTCAATACCTGCATCGGCTGCCACGCCGCCTACCGCACGCGCTAAACGGGGGCCTGATTTCTCGCCAGAAAGGCTTTTATTCTGCGGCAGGGTGGCTGTCAATCATCGTCATCGTGTTTCCTGCCGTCGCGCTTGCGCTCACCCTTTCCCCCTTTGCCTTCTCTACCAAATGGGCCGCGAATGTCGTGCTCGTCGGCATTGCGGTGGCATTCGACACAGTTATCAAAGTCGCGAATACCTTCTTCGATATGTTCGCGGCGGATCTTCTGCGGTGAGTGCTCATGGCAGCCATAGCAAGTGTAGCGGCTGTAGTCGTTACGTTCGTGGCAGGTGACGCATTTGACATTGTGGTCGCGATCAAGCTCGAAATACTTGGCGTGATCAAAAGTCGCTGGCGTCCATTTTTCCTGGCTGTGGCACTGACTGCAGTTGCCAGTGATCTGCTGGTGCAGACTGTCCTTGGGGGACTTGTGGCAACCCTGGCATTCGTCGCGTGTCGCCTTCTGTAACAGGCGATGGTTGAAATGCCCGGTGGGACGGAAACGCTTCACGCCGGCATGGTCGCTGTGGCAGGCCACGCAGTCATCATTGATCAGTTTCTGGTGGAAAGGCATACTGGTCAGCGGCTTCACAATAGGCAGACCCACCGTGTTCAGGCGGCCGATGTCCGCCGGTTTGTGACAGGTGATGCAGCGTTGCGAGTCGGCACCGGTAAATGACGCATGACAGGCAAAGCAGTCTGCCTCCAGCTTGGCGTGGCCCGGAATCAGCTTGCCCGGCCCGACCATCAGGTGCGGATAGACGAAGGCCAGCACAGCCAGCGCCAGCAGATTCGCTGCGAGAATCCATTTCACGGTGCGGCTCATATCCAGCCCCAGAACAGAAAGATGCTGATGATGTGGCCCAGTGCCAGCACGGCAAAGACGATGAAGATCGGGATATGTATCTTGCGCCATTTGGTCATGGCATCGAGCGTGACGGCATCCCAGAAAACTGCGCGCTCCACCTCGTCTTTCGACAGGCCGCGCAACTGGTAGTGATCACGCTGCCCCAGCACATGTTCGCGCGAACGCGCCAGCAGCAGCTTGCCGACCATGCCGCTGATCACATTCACGCCCATCGCTACCGTCGCCAGCCAGGGCAGGATGGCATTGAAGTGGATGCCGGCATGCAGCAGCACCATCAGCGAACCAAGCCAGGTGCCGACCTCGTGCATGCTGAGCCAGGATTTGACGTTGCCGGAGGTGATGATCTTGCGCTTCCTTAGCGAATAGAACAGCGAGCCGATGATCAGCAAGGTGCCGGGAATGCCGAGATAACGGCCGACCCAGACCAGATCAAAGCGATGCAACAACCAGTCACCAGCCAGCGTGGCGACGGCCAGCAGGCCGAGCAGCAGCGTGAAGGGCAGGATATGGCGATACCAAAGTGCAGATGTCATCATGCCTCCAGGGTCACGCTGGTTTTGGGCGTACAGGTGCACAGCAGGCAAGTGCCCGGCTCGGGATCGTAGTCAGGCGGATTGCGATAGGCGACCTCGCCGGATTGGATCGTCGTCTGGCAACTGCCGCAACCGCCGGCGCGACAGCCGGAATCGACGCGGATGCCGTTGGCCTCGGCGAAGTCGAGCAAGCTGCCCGAAGCCGGTCGCCAGGGCAATTGTTTGCCTGACTTGGCGAAGGTGACGACGATATCGCTCGCCGCCATCTCGACTGGCGCCACACTGGCCACGGCCGGCTTGCGCTTGATCGAAGCCGGACCAAACGCCTCGAAATGAATGCGTGCTTCCGGCACGCCCCAGTCTTCAAGCGCCGCGACCAGACTCTCCATCATCGGCGTCGGGCCGCAGATGTAGAAGTTATAGGGCTTGAGGGGGAGCGCTGTTCTGAATAGAGCGACATCAACACGGCCATGGTGCTGGTAATCGCGCCCGACCTCGTCTTCCGGCAAAGGATCGCTGAAACAGAAGCGCACATGGAAATTCGGGTGGGCGGCCACCAGAGCTTCAAGCTGCGCCTTCATCACCGGCTCGCGACTGTTGCGCACGCCATAGAACAGCCAGGCCTCGCGTCCCGGCTGCTCGGCGAGGCACCAGTGCAACATAGAGAGCATCGGCGTAATGCCGATGCCGCCGCCGATCAGCACCACTGGCGCATCGCTGCGGTCGATATGGAAGTGGCCGCCCGGCGCGCGCACCTGCAGGGTGTCGCCGACGCTGACATGATCGTGGAAGTGGTTCGATGAACGCCCCGGCGGCAGATCGCTGCCCGCAGGCGCGGGCACGCGCTTGATCGACACCCGGTAGTAATCCGGGTGTGGCGCATCGGACAGCGAATAACAGCGGATGATCTGCTCCGTCGGCAGATCCAGCCGGAAGGTGAGGAATTGGCCCGGCAGGAAGCTGGCAAGGGGCTGACCATCCGTCGGTACAAGATAGAAGGAGCAGATCGTGCCTGCCGCATCCTCGATCACCTTGCGATCAACCCGAAATGACCGCAACCCCGTCCACGCCGAAGCCAGCGCGGGTTCACTCACGGCATCCGGCACCTGTTGATGCGCATCGCCATTTTTCAACACGCGATATTCCGCCCAGTGGCGCCAGAACTCGATACCAAGCCAAATGGCAACCTGCAGCGTAAGGCCGAGGAAAATCCAAAGCAGTAAGGATAGTGAAGTCATGATTATCAGTATGACTGCTGAAGCTTAAGAAAGGGCTAACGACCGTCTCGGCTGCGCCGACTTTTCAACGCATCTCGAACGCTTCCTGATGGAAGCTAAGCTTGCCGCCCATGACGGTGTGCAGGCCTTTGCGCAGACTCTCCGCCAGGCCTTGCGGGCCGCAGAACCAGACTTCGGTGCGACGGACGTTGTCCTTGGCAGTCACCTTGCTGGCACTCAATACTTCTCCCTGCAGGGCGCCATGCACGTGCAGGCGGATGCCGGACAAGGGCGCGCAGAGGGATTCGAGGCGGGCGACGAAGGGGTCGGTGGCGCGATCCCGCGTGCAGTAATGCAGATCGGCGGCGGGGGCATCTACGGGATTGGCCTGGAAAGATTCGAGCCAGGCGAGGAAAGGCGTGACGCCGATGCCCGCAGCGATCCAGATTTGCTGTGCTTGCGGATTGTGGCGGGCAATGTCGAAGCGGCCATAGGGACCTTCGATCTTCACGACCTGCCCGGCCTGGAGCCGGCCGGCGAGGCCACGGGTGTAGTCGCCCAGCGCCTTGATCTGGAACTCGATGCGACGGTCGCCCCGATCCGCGCTGGCGATGGTGAAGGGATGCGGCCCTTCCTTCGGGTCGAAGGTGATGAAGGCGAACTGGCCGGGGCGATGCCCGCGCCAACCGTCGCCCAGTTGGCAGCGCACGGCGACGATGTCGGGCGCGGGACGCTCGATGGCGACAATGCTGCCGCCGACCCGCCGCGCGCGGCCGATGCGCCCGGCCAGCGCCTGCACACTGCCAACCGCGCCGGCACAGAGCAGCAGCGCGAGCAGCACGCCGACCGGCTGCGCCCAGTAAGCGGCCGGTGCCAGCAGTGCGGCATGAAAAGCCAGCATCAGGTAAAGCACCGGCATGGACTGATGGAGAAAGCGCCAGGACCGATACGGGAAACGCTTCCACAGCGTCAGCACCAGCATCGCCAGCACGGCGTAGATCGCCCACTCGCCCATGTCTTCGGCGAGGTCACGTAGCACTTCGAGGAAGCCAGTGAATTTTTCCTTCGGCGCACGCCCCTCGCGGCCGATCATGGCCTTGAGGATGTCGCTCGACATTTCGATCAGCCAATGCACGGCGGCAAAGCCAACGGCAAGGATGCCAGCCCACTTATGAGTACGGTACATGCGATCCAGCCCGCCGAACGGCCCTTCGAGCCAAGCCGGACGCGCCGCCAGAAACATCGCCAGCGACATCATGGCGATGGACAGCAACCCGCTCAGGTAAAGGCCCTGCTGCCGTACCGCCCACGGCAGAGTCCCGCCGGTGGGACTGCTCGTAGCAACATCCCAGCCCCAGGCCAGGGCAACGAGAACGAAAAGACTGGCCAGCACGGTTTTCATGGCGGTGTTTCGATGGATCATTTTCTGGCGGTGATACTGTGTTCGTCGTAATAACCCTGCTCGGCGTCGGCATGGCAGGCGACACAGTTGGCCTTGGTGCGCACATCCTTGTGGCGCCATTCCCAATCAGGCACCTTGCGATGTTCACGCACCCACTTGGGCAGTTCGGTGATGCGCTGCGGTGCGCTGCTCAAAGCAACGCCTTTCAGCAATTTGCCACTGTAGCGCCGGCCGCTCGCATCAGCCGCGTTGGCGGTGAGATAGCGGGCAATTTTTGCTGTGGTGTCCGCATCGAGACTGGCATCGTCGCCAAAGTGATTCTTCAGCTCGCCCATCATGCGCTGCCAGGAACTGGCCGGCAGCATCGATGGGGCAAACGCCAGGTGGCAACTGCCGCACTCCTCCTTGACGACGGGATCGGCAACCGGCGCGTAGAAGTGGCTGCCACCGGCCTGGGCGCGCTCCAGCACGAGGACGGAAAAGACCAGCGCAATGAAACCAAGTGCCAATGGGCGATAGGGAATGTTCATGGCAATCTCCTTTGATTTGGGCTTACTGGGCAATCATGTAGGTGAGCCAGTCGCCTTTTTCCTGCGGCGTGCATTCACGTCCCAGCACTTCATTGCAGTTGCGCTTGAACCACTTTTCAACCTTGGCCGGATCGGTATATCGGGTCGGTGTGACCGACACTGCCACGGCCTCGATGGCCTTGCCGACCGGGGTGCGACCGGCACCGCGCACATCCTTGCCATGGCAGGAAGTGCAGGCGGGCGTATCGGGCTTGCCGCCGGCAAAATTCTGGGTGTGCAGGGTTTGTCCGCGTGCGGCCGAAAAACCTGCGGACTTGGTGGCTGCGGCATACTGCGCCAGTTGATCTTCACGCGGGCCGGCGCTGCTGGCCGTGCTGAGCAGCATGGCGAGGGTGATGGCAATTGCGTTTTTCATGGTTTCTCCTTGCGATAATGTGTCTGTGGAACGCACTATGCGCCGGGCGAACTGAACGAAAGCTGAATCCGCCGTTCATCCTGCGTTCAGGCGCGACGCGCTAGAAGACAGACTGGAAAACGTGCGGAGATCGCGATGTCGGACACAAGCACCTACAAATCATTCATGGCGCTGACCACCGCGCTGGCGCTGGCCTTGTTTGGCGCCGGGGCAAGCGTGGCCAGCGACGTGCACGATCATGATCGCGCCCGCCAGGCGCTGGAGGCGGGTGAAATACTGCCCTTGCGCACCATCCTCGAACGGGTCGAGCGCGATCATCCGGGGCAGATCATGGAAGTCGAACTGGAGCGCAAGGACAGCGGCTGGATTTACGAGATCAAGCTGCTGAAGACCGGCGGTGTTTTGGTCAAGCTCAAGATCAACGCCCGCAATGGCGCCGTTCTCGACAGCAAGGAAAAGGGGCCGCGCTGATGCGTATTCTGGTGGTGGAAGACGAGCCGACACTGGCCGCGCAACTGGTCGAAGGCGTGAACACGGCAGGCTATGTCGCGGATGTCGCCGGCAATGGCGTCGATGCGCATTTCATGGGCAACACCGAACCCTACGACGCCGTGATTCTGGATGTCGGTCTGCCGCAGATGGACGGCATCACGGTACTGAAGAAGTGGCGCGCCGCAGGGCGCACGATGCCGGTGCTGATCCTCACCGCGCGCGACAGCTGGCATGAAAAGGTGGCCGGCATCGACGCGGGGGCCGACGACTATCTCACCAAGCCGTTCCACATGGAAGAGTTGCTGGCGCGTCTGCGCGCCCTGATTCGCCGTGCCGGCGGGCATGCCAGCACCGAGCTGGTGTGCGGCCCGCTGACGCTCGACACCCGCAGCAGCCGCGCCAGCGTGGACGGCCGTGCATTGACGCTGACCAGCCACGAATACCGCGTACTGGCCTACCTGATGCACCATCAGGGCGAGATCGTTTCGCGCGGCGACCTGACCGAACACATCTACGCGCAGGATTTCGATCGCGACTCGAACACCGTCGAAGTCTTCATTGGTCGCCTGCGCAAGAAACTGCCTGCGGATCTGATCGAAACCGTGCGCGGCCTGGGTTACCGCCTTACCCGTCCGCAATGACCTCACTGCGTTTGCGCCTGCTGCTGGGCACCTTGTGCTGGATCGCCGCGTCGATTCTCGTCGCCGGATGGGGCCTCGGCAAGCTGTTTCAGCAGCATGTCGCGACGCAGTTTCATGCCGAACTGCAAACCCATCTCGACCAACTGACCGCCCAGTTGGCACTCAATGAACAAGGCCAGCCGATGCTGGTGCTGCCGCCCAGCGATCCGCGCCTCAACAAGCCGTTTGCCGGCCTCTATTGGCAAATCGACCGTCGCGCCAGCGCCGACTTTCCGGCGGCTGCCGCTGTCCTGCGCTCGCGTTCGCTGTGGGATCAGATACTGACCGTCCCTGCCGATACACCCGCCACGGGAGAACTGCATCAGCATCGGACCAGCGGCCCGGAAGGAAAGATGCTGCGCCTGATCGAGCGCCACGTCGAGATCGATGCCCTGCCGCTGCGCCTGATCGTCGCCGCCGACGAGAGCCTGATGATCGAACCGGTGGCCCGCTTCAATGGCGAACTCTGGCTGGCGCTCGGCATCCTCGGCTTCGGACTGGCGCTGGCGGCACTGGTGCAGGTGCTCGTCGGACTGGCGCCGCTGCGCAGCCTGCACGCCGCGCTCGGCCGCGTGCGCGACGGCGCGACGCAGCAGCTGGAGGGCGGCTTCCCGACCGAGATCATGCCGCTGGTGACCGAATTCAACAGTGTGCTGACGCAAAACGCGGAAGTCGTCGAACGCGCGCGCACCCAGGCCGGCAACCTCGCCCATGCACTGAAGACGCCCCTGAGCGTGCTCGCCAACGCCGCCGATGCAGCGAAAAATAAGGACGAGGACCTAGCCCGTCTGGTGGCCACGCAGGTCGAAATGGCGCGCAAACAGGTGGACTATCACCTGGCGCGCGCCCAGGCCGCCGCCACGGTGCGCCTGCCCGGCGCGCGTACGCCGCTCCAGCCGGTCATCAAGGGACTGGTGCGCACCATGCGGCGCATTCACGCCGGACGCAATCTGGCACTGATCGTCCAGCCGTTCGCAACGCCCGTGGCGTTTCGCGGCGAGGAACACGATTTGCAGGAAATGCTCGGCAACCTGATCGACAACGCCTGCAAGTGGGCAACATCCCGCATCGAGATCCGCGCTCACGTCGAGCAGGACCGCCTGCGGGTCTCGGTCGACGACGATGGCAAGGGCGTCGCTACAGAGCAGCGGGAAACCATCCTCCGCCGCGGCGTCCGCGCCGATGAGCAGGTGCCCGGCACGGGCCTGGGACTCGCCATCGTCGACGATCTGGCGCACATGTATGGTGGACAACTGGCGCTGACGGATTCCCCGCTGGGCGGCTTGCAGGCAACCCTGACATTGCCCGCGACGCGCTAATGGCGCGGGCAGTGGATAAGCTTATCGCTACCTCTCGAAATGCAGGCGGATGCGTGCTTCCAGCAGTGTTCGTGCCGTGGCCTCCGTGCTGTCCTGCAAATGCTCGCGGATTTCGTTGGCAATTTCTGCAATATCGAAGATGCCGCCGGCGATGGTTTCAGCGGCTTCCCTGGCATGTTCTGCTGCCGCCGGCCCGGTCATATCGACCGCATCGAAGTGGTGCAGAAAGCGATTCGATTCTTCCATGGCCAGTGCCACGACTTCGTCTTCGGCGTTTTCTGTCGCCAGATACCAGGCGAGCGGAGCGGTCATACAAGCCAGTACGATGCTGTCCGTGGCAATGCGCAGTGCCGCACGCTTGTTGAATAGGTATTAGCAAGGGCGGGACAGAAAAGTTGCTGGCGGTTCAATGTTAAAGTGCGCGCTCTCCAAGTTTTCCTGACATCGTGCGCCTTTTCCGCCTCGCCAAAATCGTCCGCGTCGGCCTGACCTTCGGACTCGACCGCCTGATCGTTGAACACGATCCCGACTGCCGCCTCGCCTGGCCTCTCGGCCTCGTCAATCGACTGCTATTTTGGCGCGACCTCTCCGCCTCGCGGGCCGTACGTTTGCGGCGGGCGCTTGAAGCGCTCGGGCCGATTTTCGTCAAGTTCGGCCAGGTACTCTCGACACGCCGCGACCTGCTGCCCGCTGACCTTGCCGACGAACTGGCCCTGTTGCAGGATCGCGTGCCACCCTACCCGGCCGATCAGGCGATTGCTGAAATCGAGGCCAGTTTTGGTCAGCCGCTTGCCGCCATCTTTGACAGCTTTGAGCGCGAGCCGGTCGCCTCGGCCTCCGTGGCGCAAGTTCACTTTGCCACCCTGCGCGCCGAGCATGGCAGCCGCGAAGTCGCTGTCAAGGTGCTGCGCCCCGGTATTGCGCCCGTGATCGCCCACGACATCGCCCTGCTCGACACCTTCGCCGGCCTGCTCGAACGCTTCTGGTCGGATGGCAAGCGTCTCAAGCCACGCGAAGTGGTTGCCGAGTTTGCCAAGCATCTCGGCGACGAGCTCGACCTGATGCGCGAAGCCTCCAACTGCTCGCAGTTGCGGCGCAATTTCACCCACTCGACCCTGCTGCTGGTGCCCGAAGTGCATTGGGATTACTGCACCCATTCGGTGATGACCATGGAGCGCATGCATGGTCTGCCGATGGGCCAGATCGAGCGCATGCGCGCCGCCGGCATCGACCTCAAGGCGCTATCACGCGCTGGCGTCGAGGTATTCTTCACCCAGGTATTTCGCGACGGTTTTTTCCATGCCGACATGCACCCCGGCAACATTCTCGTCTCGGACGATCCGGCGACGTTCAACCGCTACATTGCCCTCGACTTCGGCATTGTCGGCACGCTCACCGAGACCGACAAGAATTATCTGGCGATCAACTTCCTGGCCTTCTTCCAGCGCGACTACAAGCGCGTTGCCGAAGCCCACATCGAATCCGGCTGGGCGCCGAAGGACACCCGGGTTGATGAACTCGAATCCGCCGTACGTGCCGTCTGCGAACCGATCTTCGATCGTCCGCTGAAAGAGATTTCCTTCGGCAAGGTACTGCTGCGCCTGTTCCAAACCTCGCGGCGTTTCAATGTCGAGATCCAGCCGCAACTGGTGTTGTTGCAGAAAACCCTGCTCAACATCGAGGGTCTCGGCCGCCAGCTCGATCCCGACCTCGATCTGTGGCAAACCGCCAAGCCCTTCCTCGAGCGCTGGATGCACGAACAGGCTGGCTGGCGCGGACTGCTCAATCACGTCAAACGCGAGGGGCCACAATGGGCCACGCTGCTGCCGCAACTGCCGCGCCTCGCCCATCAGGCATTGACCCAGGCCAATGCCCGCGAAACCGCTGCCGAAGAAATTGCCCGACTGCGCGAAGCAGCGACCCGCAACCGGCAACTGGCTCTCTCGGCCATCCTGCTGGCGGCGTTGGCACTGCTGGTTGCTGCCCTGCCTCTGTTCTAGGAAATCAGGCGACCCGGCGCAGGTCGACGACCTTGCGCAGGCTGGTCGTCCCCAGCAGCGCCATCATCTTGTCCACACCCGGTTTGCGGCAGCCAGCAATGGCCATGCGCGCCCGCACCAGATCCAGCAGCGCCTTGCTGCGCTGCCGTTCGAACTGGGCCAACGTCGACTGGGGCCTTGCCTGCGCTTCCTGATGGGTGCGCAACAGACGCTGGGAGGACTCGCGAAACAGGGTCTGCAGCCGCCCGGCATGCTGGGTTGTGGTGACAAGGGCGACCAGCTCGGCGGGTACGTCTGCCGTCAGTGCCGCTTGCATCTGGAAACCAAGTTTCTGTATCTGGGTCATGCCGCCAGTTTGCCCGAAGGCGGCACGGGCAAACGGCTGAACAACGGCCCGGAAGGCCGGTTGCTCGGAACAGTGCTAAACCGACAGGTACTCGACCAACATGCCCGAGGTACGCCGCAGCCGCCGTGACAGCAACTTCGCCAGGTTGAACATGAAGCGATAGGCCAGCAACGGGGCTTCGTCCGCCATTTGCCGCAGGCCGACATCGTTGAGGGTCAGCATCGTGCAATCCGTATCGGCCATGCAGGTGGCCGAACGCCGCTCGCGGTCCAGTAGCGCCATTTCGCCGACAATGCGCCCGCGACCCTCGTGGCACAGTAGGTGGCTGCCATGCTCGCCCCCCTTGAAGATCGACAGCCGGCCCTCGGCAAGAATCAGAATGTAGTCACCGGGGTCACCTTCGGCAAACACCACCGCGCCCTGTTTCTTCTCGACCTTGGTCAGAAAGCGACCAATCAGCTTGAGTTCGGGATAAGAGAACTCCTGAAAAAGCTCGAGTCCGTCGAGCACATCGGCTACGTTGAATGTCATGTTGAAATCTTCAAGAAAAGGTCGGCACTGGCGACACGGCAGGCAGGCGCACACCGCACACCATCAGGGCATCACGCTTGCCCTTCACATGTAATCCTAACATCTCGCCATAGGCAAAGCGGCCTGGCCCGGCCTTATCGATTGCCTGACGCGTCCCCTGGCTGATCAAGACGCCGCCGGGCGGGCAGGCCTTCTCGATACGCGCGGCGGTATTGACGACATCACCAATGGCGGTCCAATCGAGCCGTTCGGCCGTACCGACATTGCCGATCACCACTTCGCCCCAATGAATGCCGATGCGCAATTGCAGCACCTGCTGGCCTGCCAAGGATCGCAGGGTATTGATGTCGTCCGAATGGCTTTGCATGTCAATGGCGGCGAGCACAGCGTCGGCCGGATCATCGAACAAGGCCATGATCGCATCCCCCATGAACTTGTCGATGTACCCACGGTTGTTCTTCACCGCGACGGAAACCCGGCGCAGGATGGTATTGAGTGTGTCGATAATCGACTCGCCACTGGCATTGCTCTCGACGTAGGCGGTAAAGCCGACGATATCGCAAAACAGCACGGCCACCGGCCGCTCTTCATTGCTCAGGGCCGTCTTGCCCAGGCGTACCGCTTCACGCGCCTTGTGTTCCACCAGTTGGGGCACGTAGTTGCGCGTAATGTTGCTGATGCGCACTTCGCTCAAGATGGCCCCCTGAGACAACTGCGTGCCGCCTTCAACATGGGAGACGATCTGCCAGAGTGAATGAATGGTGCCGTCTGCGGCGCGAAATCCGCTGACGTTGTAGAGAGTCGACTGCGTGGTCGCCCCCCCCGACTGCAAGCGGATACGGTAGTTCTCGAAAGCGCCATTGCCCTCTGCCAGCGCCAGCCCCCAGATGACCTCGTTGCGAAAGGACAGCGGAATCGCATCCGCCGGTGTCAGCAGTGCCCGCAGGGACGGCGACGCCGCCAGCAAATCGCCTGCGGCCGAAAAGCGCGCCACGGCATAACCCAGCTGCTCGCTGATCTGTGCGGTGCTGGCCAGCGTTTCTTCCAGCGACAGCGGTAACGCCGGGGCGGGCGACATGCGCGTGGCCACGCCGTTGCGCAGGATGATCCGGCACGTATCGTCTTGTGCCTCGATCACCAGCTCGAATCCGAGCGCTTCGATCAGACGGATGTTGCGGCAGGCCGCGCGTGGCAGGATGAAGGGCAGCTCAAGGATGGCCAGCGCGGCATCACTGGCCGCTGGCAGGTGAATCGCAGCCTGCCAGCCGCGCAGTCGACAGGCATTGGCGATGTTGTTCGCTCCATGCTCGCTCAACTCGGCATGGTAGAGCGGCTCCAGTTGCGCATCGTCGCCATCGAAGGGCAAGCCCACCTCCGATTCCATGATGTGGCGAAACACCTTGAGGTGCATCTGGCGAATCGCCGCATCGAGCAAGTCGTGGAGGATGCGGATGGTCGGTGCTAGCGCGGCATCCAGCCCGCGCGCTGCAAAAGCCGACCGCAGGGCGGCCTGCACTTCCTCCCAGCGTGCGTGATCGAGCGCGTGGAGGATGACCACGTCAGAGATTGGCGCAGAGCTGGTAGGTGTCATCTTCCTTGAGGCTGTCGACATAGCCCGGCTGCAGCCACTCATCGCACAGCGTCTCGTCGATCTCGTAACGCAACAGGGCCGCCTTGCGCATGGCCACATCGTCAATCGGCACGCTGCCAATCCCAACGCCCTCGATCAGGCAGTTGGCGGCGGCAAGGCTGCGCCAGACCCGGTCTGCGACCAGGTTCCCGGCAGCAGCAGCCGTGTCCGCCCCCATAAAATCAGCAAAACGCGCCGGCAATTTCCATTGGCTGACCGCTTCGCGACCAACATCGAAACGATTGAAGCCGAACACCTGCTGCTCAGCGGCGGAGGTATCAACGCCCTGCGTCTGCATCAGGTCCATCACCTGCCGATAACGATCATGGTCATGGGTAAACATCAGTACCGCCCCCATGTCGTGCATCAGGCCGGCGATAAAGGCTTCGTCTTTTTCCTTGCCCCCGCCGAGGGCATGGCAGATGTTGCGGCCAGCAATCGCCGTTAGCAGCGAATGCTGCCAGATGTGCAGACGGAATGCCGGGTCACGCGATTTGGAGAACAGCGAGCGACTAAAAGCCAGCATGGCCAGCGAACGCACGACATTGAAGCCCAACACGCTGATGGCGATGGGAATCGTCGCAATCTGGCGGCCCCGGCTATACAGCGGCGAGTTGACCACACGCAGCACAAGGGTGGCCACGCCCTGATCGGAGCGGACGAAACTGTCGAGATCGCGAAAACAGTTGTTCGCTTCCGGGTCGAGACGAATGATGCCGGAGATGATGTCGGCCTGAACGGGGATGTTCTTGTAATCGATCGCTTGCGGATTCATGGGTCACAGTAGGCTGCATCGAAAGCCGCTCGCCGAGCGGTTCTCGGTGAGGCGACCTCTGGTACAACCGGTAGAATGCCATCTATATGAGCATTCTCTCTGATTTCATGACGAAAATCTTCATTTACGACTCCACCCTGCGGGACGGCGCCCAAGCGCAGGGCATTTCCTATTCCGTCGAGGACAAGCTCAAGATCGTCGAGCGTCTTGATGCACTGGGGGTCGCCTACATCGAGGCCGGCAATCCCGGCTCGAACCCGAAGGATCTGGCGTTCTTCACCCGCGCTGCCACCCTGAAGCTGGCCCACGCGAAGATGATTGCCTTCGGCGCCACGCGCAAGGTCGGCATCCGCGTTTCGGACGACGCCAACCTGCAATCGCTGCTCAAGGCCAACACGCCAGCGGTGGCGATTTTCGGCAAGAGCTGGGACTACCAGGCCCTCGAAATCCTGCGCACCACGCTCGATGAAAACCTGCGCATGATTGGCGACACCATCAAGTACCTGAAGCAGCACGGCAAGGAAGTCGTCTTTGATGCCGAACATTTCTTTGATGGCTACAAGGACAACGCCGACTATGCGCTGAAGACGCTCGCCGCCGCCGCCGAAGCGGGCGCCAACTGCCTGTGCCTGTGCGATACCAACGGCGGCTCCTTCCCCGACGAGATTTTCGAGATCACCCGTACCGTCTGCGCGCAGTTTCCCAACACCGCCGTTGGCATTCACTGTCACAACGACAGCGAGATGGCCGTGGCCAATTCGATCCGCGCCGTGCAGGCCGGGGCGACGCAGGTACAGGGCACCATCAATGGCCTGGGCGAACGCTGCGGCAATGCCAATCTCTGCTCGATCATCCCGAACCTGCAACATAAACTCGGCTTTGAGTGCATTCCCGCCGAGGCGATGCGTCATCTGACCAACGTTGCCCGTTCGGTCAGCGAAATCGCCAACCTGCCACTGAATGAAAAAGCGCCTTACGTCGGTGGTCACGCCTTCGCCCACAAGGGCGGCATGCACATCGACGCGGTGGTGAAGAACCCGATCTCCTACGAGCATATCAACCCCGAGCTGGTCGGTAACAGCCGCCGCGTGCTGATGTCGGAAGTCGCCGGACGCAGTACGCTGCTGGCGCGCATCAATGCCATCGACCCGACGCTGACCAAGGATTCGCCCGAGACGAAGAAGATCATCGACCGCCTCAAGGAACTCGAACACGAGGGCTATCAGTTCGAGGCCGCCGAGAGCTCTTTTGACTTAGTGGTGCGCAAGATGCTCGGCCGCTACACGCCCTTCTTCGAGCTGGTCGAATTCAAGGTCATCACCAACGAACCGGCCGTCAATCAGGTGAACTCGTCGGTGATCATCAAGGTGCGTGTCGGCGATCAGGAAGTGCTCACCGTCGCGGAGGGCGATGGCCCGGTGAATG
Organism: Rhodocyclaceae bacterium; assembly: GCA_030681195.1. Lineage (GTDB taxonomy): Bacteria > Pseudomonadota > Gammaproteobacteria > Burkholderiales > Rhodocyclaceae > Sulfuricystis. The sequence goes on along the minus strand of JAUXXJ010000045.1, from coordinate 384,750 downwards.
CGCTCGACAAGGCCGCGCGCAAGGCGCTCGAACGCCTCTACCCGGCCATCGGCGCGATTCGTTTGACCGACTACAAAGTGCGCGTGCTTGACTCGGATCAAGCCTCGGCCGCCAAGGTGCGCGTGCTGATCGAATCGACCGACGGCACGGATAGCTGGACGACCATCGGCGTCTCCACCGACATCATCAATGCGTCATGGCAGGCACTGGTCGACGCCATGGACGTGAAGCTGATTCGCGACCAGGAACAGCAAACCACTCACTGACCCACCCAAGCAAGGAACCCACATGGCTGGCAAAACACTCTACGACAAACTCTGGGAATCGCACGTCGTCCGCGAGGAATCCGACGGCACCTGTCTGATCTACATCGACCGTCACCTGATGCACGAGGTGACCAGTCCGCAAGCCTTCGAGGGCCTACGGCTGGCCCAGCGCAAGGCCTGGCGCAAGGACAGTATCGTCGCCAATCCGGATCACAACACGCCGACCAACAACTGGGACGGCGGCATCAAGGACCCGATCTCGCGCCTGCAAGTGGAAACGCTCGACGCCAACATCAAGGATTTCGGCGCGCTGGTGTATTTCCCCTTCAAGCACGCCAATCAGGGCATCATCCACGTCATCGGCCCGGAAAACGGCACCACGCTGCCGGGCATGACGGTCGTCTGCGGCGACAGCCACACCTCGACGCATGGCGCTTTCGGTGCGCTGGCGCACGGCATTGGCACCTCGGAAGTCGAACATGTACTGGCGACACAGACGCTGATCGCCAAGCGTTCCAAGCGCATGCTGATCAAGGTCGACGGAAAAGTCGGCGCTGGCGTGACGGCAAAGGACATTGCGCTAGCGATCATCGGCAAGATCGGTACCGCCGGCGGCACCGGCTACGCCATCGAGTTCGGCGGTGCGGCGATTCGTGCGCTGTCGATGGAAGGGCGCATGACCCTGTGCAATATGGCGATTGAAGGCGGCGCCCGCGCCGGCCTCGTGGCCCCGGACGCAAAGACGGTTGCCTACCTCAAGGGCCGCCAGTATGCCCCCAAGGGCGCCGACTGGGACAAAGCCGTGGCTTACTGGAAGACGCTGGTCTCGGACAGGAATGCGAAGTTCGACACGGTGATCGAGATGGATGCGGCAAAGATCGAGCCGCAGGTGACCTGGGGAACGTCGCCGGAACAGGTATTGTCGGTCGGCGCCAAGGTGCCGAACCCGGCGAAGGAAAAGGACGCCGTCAAGCGCGGCAGCATCGAGCGCGCGCTGGCCTACATGGGCCTCAAGGCTGACACGCCGATCAACCAGATCCAGATCGACAAGGTGTTCATCGGCAGTTGCACCAACTCGCGCATCGAAGACCTGCGTGCCGCCGCCGCCGTCGCCAAGGGCAAGCGGAAGGCCGCCAACGTCAAGTTGGTGCTGGTTGTGCCGGGCTCGGGTCAGGTCAAGCGTCAGGCCGAAGCGGAGGGGCTCGACAAGATCTTCACCGCCGCCGGCTTCGAGTGGCGCGAACCGGGCTGCTCGATGTGTCTGGCGATGAACGCCGACCGCCTCGCCGCCGGCGAGCGCTGCGCCTCGACCTCGAACCGCAACTTTGAAGGCCGTCAGGGCGCCGGTGGCCGCACCCACCTCGTCAGCCCCGAAATGGCTGCTGCCGCCGCCATCGCTGGCCACTTTGTCGATATCCGGAGTTTCTGAACATGAAAGCATTCACCACCTTGAATGGTCTGGTTTGCCCGCTCGACCGCGCCAACGTCGATACCGACGCCATCATCCCGAAGCAGTTTTTGAAATCCATCAAGCGCTCCGGCTTCGGCCCCTTCCTGTTTGACGAATGGCGCTACAAGGATGTCGGCGAACCCGGCATGGACTGCACCAACCGTCCGCTGAAGAAGGACTTCGTCCTCAATCAGCCGCGTTACAAGGGCGCACAGGTTTTGCTGGCCCGCGACAACTTCGGCTGCGGCTCCAGCCGCGAGCATGCACCATGGGCCATCGAGGACTGCGGTTTCTGCGTCATCATCGCGCCATCGTTTGCCGACATTTTCTTCTCGAACTGCTACAAGAACGGCATCCTGCCGATCGTCGCGTCCGCCGCAATCGTCGACCAGTTGTTCCGCGAGTGTGCGGCCCAAAAGGGCTACAAGCTGCGCGTCGACCTGGAAACACAGACGGTGCGCAACCCCGCCGGCGAGTGGTTCACCTTCGACATCACGCCGCATCGCAAGCACTGCCTGATGAATGGCCTCGACGAAATCGGCCTGACGCTGCAACATGCCAACGAGATCAAGGCGTTCGAGAAGAAGCACAAGGCCGCGCAGCCCTGGCTGTTCAACTGATGTAGCGGTACGCGGGGGAGAAGACTATGCTGCTTTGGTTCGTCATCCTTTACCTGATGGTATCGGTCGGCATCGGTCTCTTCGCCGCAACGCGCGTGCATAACGCGCGCGACTACATCGTCGCGGGAAGAAACCTGCCTTTTCATTTTGTGCTGGCCATGGTGTTTGCCACCTGGTTCGGCGCGGAAACGGTACTGGGCATCTCCGCCACCTTCATCGAGGAAGGTTTTCGCGGCCTGATCTCCGATCCGCTCGGTGCCGCGCTCTGCCTCGTGTTGTTCGGCCTGATCTTTGCGCGGCCGCTCTACCGCATGAACCTGCTGACGCTGGGCGACTTTTTCCGCATCCGCTACAACCGCCAGACCGAGCTGGTGCTGTCAATCTGCATCGTGCTGTCCTATCTCGGCTGGGTCGGCGCGCAGATGACGGCATTGGGACTGGTCTTCAACGTGCTCTCCGACGGTGTCGTGTCGATGAACCAGGGCATCATCATCGGCGCCAGCGTCGTACTGATCTACACCCTCTTCGGCGGCATGTGGTCGGTGGCATTGACGACATTTGTGCAGATGATCGTCATCGTGCTCGGCCTGGTTTACGTCACCTGGCTGGCCGGTGATCTGGCCGGTGGATTTTCCGTCGTGATCGAACGCGCCGCCGCCGAAGGCAAGTTTGAATGGCTGCCCAGACTGGATGCACTCGACATGCTGGCGTGGATCGCCGCGCTGTTCACCATGATGCTCGGCTCGATTCCCCAGCAGGACGTATTCCAGCGCGTCAATGCCTCGAAGAACGAACGCATCGCCATCTGGGGCACCACCCTGGGCGGCGTCGGCTATTTCTTCTTTGCCGCCATCCCGCTGTTTCTCGCCTACTCGGCGACCCTGATCGACCCGGCCCTGGTGACCCGTTTCATGGAGGAGGATTCGCAACTGATCCTGCCCCACCTGATCATCAACCACATGCCCTTCACCGCCCAGGTGGTGTTCTTTGGCGCCCTGCTATCGGTCATCATGTCGACCGCCTCCGGTACGCTGCTTGCCCCCTCGGTGACCTTTTCAGAAAACATCCTCAAAGGTTTCTGGCAACACATGAGCGACCGTCAACTGCTGCTTGCCACGCGCATCACCGTCGTGGTGTTTACCGCGCTGGTAACCCTCTACGCCGTTTCTTCCGATGCCACCATCCATGGCATGGTAGAAAATGCCTACCGCATCACGCTCGCCGGCGCTTTCGTGCCCCTGGCCGCCGGCCTGTTCTGGAAGCGCGCCAACAATCTCGGCGCCACGCTCGCCATCGTCCTCGGCCTTGGCACCTGGCTGTTGTTCGAACTGTTCATTCCGGAAGGCGATATCGAACCACATCTCTTCGGCCTGATCGCGAGCATCGCCGGCATGCTGGTCGGTGGCCTGTTTGGACCCCCCAATCCGCATAGGCCGCAAGCCGGCCACCATCATGCTGCTGCAGAAACTCACCACGTAGCATCTCGATAGCATATACACTGATGCGCTCATCACCCACCCAGGAGCCATCATGAAAAAAGTATTTGCTGCCGCTGTCTTGCTTGCTGCCCAGTTCGCGCTCACACCACAATTGCTTGCCGCTGAGGAAAAAAAGCCGACGCCGCAGCAACAACGCATGAAAGACTGTAACGCCGACGCCAAGGCAAAGGAACTCAAAGGAGACGAACGCAAGTCGTTCATGAAGGGCTGCCTGTCCGGCAAACAAACTGAAGCCAAGGATGCGCGTTCGGCTCAACAGGAAAAAATGAAGGCCTGTAACGCCGATGCCAAGACCAAGGAACTCAAGGGCGCCGAGCGCAAAGCCTTTATGAGCGACTGCCTGAAAAACTGATCACATCCACCGGCGGCGGCATGTCTTCGCCATCGAAGGCTGTGTCGCCATTCGGATCGGGCACACCGGTCGCCTTGAGGCCGGCGAAATCATAAAGCTTCGCATCCATCAAGTGCGAAGGCACGATGTTCGACAAACTTCTGAACAAGGTTTCGACGCGCCCCGGAAAGCGCCGGTCCCAGTCGCGCAGCATCTCGGCCACCTGCTGACGTTGCAGGTTGGGCTGGCTACCGCAGAGATTACAGGGAATGATCGGAAACTCGCGCTGCTGCGCCCAGGCGATCAGATCCTTCTCCTGACAATACGCCAGCGGACGAATGACGATGTGCTTGCCGTCGTCCGACACCAGTTTAGGCGGCATGGCCTTGAGCTTGGCGGCAAAAAACAGATTGAGAAACAGCGTGGCGAGAATGTCATCACGATGATGACCGAGCGCGATCTTGGTCGCACCCAGTTCGTCGGCCACACGGTAGAGAATGCCGCGCCGCAAGCGCGAGCACAGTGAGCACGTCGTCTTGCCCTCGGGAATGACGCGCTTGACGATTGAGTAAGTATCTTCCTCGACGATGCGATAGGGAATGCCGAGACCATCAAGATAGGCCGGCAACACCTCGGCGGGAAAGCCCGGCTGCTTCTGGTCGAGATTGACGGCGATGATCTCGAAATTAATCGGCGCCTTTTCCTTCAGGTAGCGCAGGATGTCGAGCAGGCCATAGGAATCCTTGCCGCCCGAAAGGCAGACCATCACGCGGTCGCCCTCCTCGATCATGTTGAAGTCGGCAATCGCCTGACCGACCTCGCGGCGCAGGCGCTTGGCCAGTTTGTTGGCTTCAAATTCGGCCTTGTGGGCAGCCTTGTAGGTACTCATAAATGTGCCGTCCGGCCACCATCCACATTAATCACCTGTCCCGTCACATAGGGCGCATCGAAGACCAGAAATTTCACCGCGCGCGCAATATCCGCCGGCATGCCGACACGCTTGAGCAGCGTGTGCTGGATGATCGTCTGCTGTTGGTCCGGCGGAAAATCCGTGTCATTCTCGGGCCACGCGATGGCGCCGGGGGCGACCGCATTGACGCGCACCGTCGGGCCAAGTTCCAGCGCCAGCGCGCGGGTCAGCCCGAGCAGCCCGGCCTTGGCAGCACAGTAGAGGGGATAGTTTTTCAAGGGTCGTTCGGCGTGGATATCGGTGATGTTGACGATGCAACCGCCCGTTTGCGCCAGATGCGGCGCGGCGGCCTGAGAGAGGAACAGCGGACCTTTCAGATTGCTGCCCATCAGGTCGTCCCACATGGCTTCGTCAATCGCGCCGACCGGCGTGGGGAAAAAACTCGACGCGTTGTTGATCAGTCCATCGAGTCGGCCGAAATAGGCCACCGCTTCTTCGACCATGGCCGCGAGTCCGGCCACGTCACGCAGATCACGCCGTATCGCCAGCGCCGACTTTTCGCGCACGGCATTCAACTGGGCCGCCAGCGCCTCCGCCTCCGCAGTCGACGCGCGGTGATGCAACACAACGCGGGCGCCGGCCGCATGCAATGTGCGGGCAATCTCCGCACCGACCCGCTTTGCCGCACCCGTAATCAAGACCGCTGGAGTATTCATTTCAGAAGTATACCGAGCCCATGCGCCGCTGCCGCAAAGCCGAAGCCGGCGGTTACCGCCACCGAGGAACCATAGCCGGCACAGTTCAAGCCGTGCAGCCCGACCTCATCCAGCTCGCAAGCGCCGGTTTTCGGCCGCTGAATTTGCTCGTCCGAAGACACGCAGGGCACGCCAAACTTCTTCTTGGCCTCGCGCGTGAAGCCATAGTCCTTGCGCAGCTTCGCGCGCAGCTTGGAAGCCAGTGCATCCTGCGTCGTCCGCGACAAGTCGTCAATGCGCACGCGCGTCGGATCGGTGCGCCCGCCCGCGCCGCCGGTGGTGATTACCGGGCGCTTGGCGCGCCGGCAATGCGCGATCAGCGCCGCCTTGGCCTTCACGTCGTCGATGCAATCAAGCACAACATCGCAGCTTGGCAGCAGCGTGGCGACGTTCTCCGGCGTAATGAATTCCTCAATGCACACCACCACACAGTCCGGGTTTATCGTGGCGATACGCTCACCCATCGCCAGCACCTTGGCCTGCCCCAGCGTGGTTTCCAGTGCATGCACCTGGCGATTGACATTGCTCTCGGCCACATGGTCGAGATCAATCAGCGTCAGCCGCCCCACGCCCGAACGGGCCAGCGCTTCCGCCGCCCACGACCCCACGCCGCCAATGCCGATCACGCAAGCATGCGCCGCCGCCAGCCGCAAAAGGCTGCCGGGGCCATAAAGCCGGTCGATGCCACCGAAGCGGCGAGAGGTTCCCGCGCTCATGCCGGCAACCAGCCCGGATCGGCGGCGAAGGCACGCCGCCGGACGTAGGGATTCAGCGCCTCATCGCCTTCGCCCTGATCAACAATCCACCCGGCCGCTGCGCCGACATCGGGCAGCGCCTCGCCGAGGCCACGGGCCTGCCGGGCCGTGCCGATGCCCGCCTTGACCTCGACCGCACCCATCGCATCGCCGCGCTGTAACAGCAGGTCGATTTCCGCCCCCGCTGCCGTGCGCCAGAAATACGCCTGGCTGAACGGATGGGTCAGGCGTTCGCGGCGGATCAGGTCTTCGACCACGAAGGTCTCCCAGCTCGCCCCGCGCACCGGATGTGCATCCAGCTCATCCAGCGTGCCGATATTAAGCAGATGATGCAGCAAACCCGTGTCGCGCAGATAGGCCTTGGGCGACTTGGAGAGCCGTTTGCCGACGTTGCGAAAATAGGGCGGCAAGCGACGCAACAAAAAGGTTTGCTCGAAAATATCCAGCGCACGGCTCACCCGGCCGTGACTCGCGCCCAGCGCACCCGCCAACGCCGACACATTTAGTAGTCCGCCCTGCTGGTGGGCCAGCATGGTCAGCAGTCGGCGCAGGAACAGCGCATCGGCATCCAGTCCGAGTTGCGGCAGATCGCGCTCCAGATAAGTGCGCAGATAGGCTTCCTGCCACTCGCGGAAATCACCCGTCAGGGCATCCGGAAATCCACCCGCCAGCCAGACGCGTTGCCAGGGCAGCGGCGTCGGGCCGCCGCCCGCCTCAAGCGCCGTCAGCGGATCGAGTTCCAGAATACCGACACGCCCCGCCAGCGATTCGGCCACGCCGCGCACCAGCATGGGCTGCACCGAACCGAGCAGCACGAAAGCACCGTACCGCTGTCGGTCCGCGTCAATCAGGCCGCGCAGCGCGGCGAACACCGTCGGCACCGCTTGCGCCTCATCGAGAATCACCCCCCCGCCCGCCCGCTGACCGATCTGAAATGCCGCATCTTCCGCAAACATCTCGCGCCAGCGCGGCGCTTCAAGATCGACATAGGCATGCCCGGGAAACGCCGCCCGCGTCAGCGTCGTCTTGCCCACCTGACGGGCACCCAAAATCAGCACAGCCGGAAACTGTCCGGCCAGATGGTGCAGACGCTCGACAGCAAGGCGGGGAAAACTTACATTCATACTTGTATTTTTACATTTACAATGAAAATATACAAGGGTAAACATTGTCCAACGATGGGAGCCTGACGGAAGAGGATAGGCAGTAGAAGTGATGTCTGGTTGACCGCCTCGATCTGCTGGTGTGTGACGACTTTAGCTACGTTCGCCGTGACCAGACGGAAACCTCCGTGCTGTTCGAGTTGATCGCGGAACGCTACGAGCGTCGAAGTATTGCGATCACGGCCAATCAGCCGTTCTCGGGGTGGGATCACGTGTTCGCCGAACCGGCCATGACGCTCGCCGCCGTCGATCGCTTGGTGAACCACTCGATGATCTTTGAGATGAACGTGGAAAGTTTCCGCCGCCGCTCTGCTCAGGCGGGGCGTACCCCGTCTGAGCAGAGCAAAAAACCAACGTCAAAAACGAAAGCCTGAACCCATCATGCCTCGCTTCCACCGGTCAGGATAATTGACGCCGACTGGCCAAGATAATTGACACCGGGCATAACCTGGCGGTCGACCTCGCTCCCTTCGGTCGCTGGACACTGCGCGATGAAGCCGCGCAGCGCCGGTGACTTCTACGTTCGGCGTCTCAAATCCCGGGCCGCGCACTTGTCCAACAATCGTTTCAGCAGTTGTGTCATGCTATCAATTGTGCAAATACAGGAGGTTCCAATGCCAGCTCATATTTTTGACCTTGAAGCTGAAGTTTTGAACTTAGGTGCGACTGAACGCGCTCATCTTCTTGAGCGGTTGATTGAAAGCTTTGAGCCCAGTTCAAAGATTCAAGATGCTTGGGTGTCAGAAGCGCTTAGGCGAGAAGCTGAAGTCCAGGCAGGTAAGGTTTCCCTTGCGCCTGGGCCAGAAGCCGTTGCTCGCGTCCGTGCGCGCCTTGCATGAGCTATTGGCTGCATCCCGAGGCGGAAATCGAGTTCACCGATGCTGCGCTGTACTACGCTGAACACGCGAGCAATATCATTGCAAACGCGTTTGTGACCGAGTTCGAGCGGGTCGTCGCGCTGCTGGAACTAAATCAAAAGCTCGGCACCGCGGCAAATGAGGGCTTGCGTGTTTATCCATTTCACCGATTTCCCTACTCATTGGTGTACCGCGAAGACGATTCCGGGCCGCGTATATATGCTGTTTCTCACCAAAGTCGCGAACCTCGATATTGGCAGGGCCGTCTGTAGCAAGGAGGCTTGTGTCGACGCCAACGTGGCGCTCAACCTCGCTCCCTTCGGTCGCTGGACGCTGGACGCTGCGCGATAGAGCCGCGCAGCGCCGGTTAGCTCTACTACAAGGGCATCTTGATGCCGTAAGGCACACAGGTGTAGCATTCAGGGAATGAAACCTGTGAACTGGAGCACCGAGCCGGAAAGCCACTCGCATGTATCTTGATGAGGTGCGTTGAAATGGACAAAGAAGGCAAACTTGAAGAAGAAATTCTGGCTTCTGCATCTTTGGTTAAGGACAAGCGGGGCAACATTCGTATCTCTTCCAGAGACCTAGACGACATTCAAGCAAAGGCCGCAGAAGAAGCGATTCCTTATCAGACGTTAATGGCCAGTGTCCTTCATAAATATGTCACAGGACGTCTTGTAGAACCACAGACCAGCCCAACCCGGCGCTCAACACGGACGCCTCGAATAAAGCCGCGCAGCGCCGGTTAGTTCTACATGGGCGGCATTCTCGGCATTCGCAACGTGATCATCTTTCGTGGCGTAACGGTTGCCTGGCCTGCCAAGTCCTGACTTTCCGCTCCAGATATGCCCAACCTTCCCGAGCCTTCAGACGACGCGAAAGCGGCCAGTCGCGAATTGTCTGCCTGCATCACCGCCGCCATCCTGAATGCCAGCGGCTGGTTGCCTTTTGTGGACTACATGGACATGGCGCTGCATCTGCCCGGGCTGGGGTATTACGCCGGGGGGTCGCTCAAGTTTGGCGCTGCAGGCGATTTTGTTACCGCGCCCGAATTGACGCCGCTATTTGGTCAGGCACTCGCGCCGCAGGTGGCGCAGATTCTCGATGCCTGTGCCGTATCACCAGCGCCGACTTTACTGGAGGTTGGCGCCGGCAGCGGTCGCCTGGCGGCCGACTTGTTGCTGGCGCTGGAAGGGCTGGATCGCCTGCCTGAACGTTACGCGATTCTCGAACTCTCGGGCGAGTTGCGCGCCCGCCAGCAGCAGACGATTGCTGCAGCAGCCCCCCATCTGGCCCCACGCGTCGTCTGGCTTGATGCGCTGCCGGAACACTTTACTGGCTGTGTCATCGCCAATGAATTGCTCGATGCGCTGCCGACGCATGCGGTCGCCTGGCGCGAAGCCGGCTTGATGGAGCGCGGTGTGGTCATGACAGATGCGGGTTTTGACTGGGCGGAACGGCCGGCGCACGGCGCGCTGGCCGCCGCGATGGCGTCTTTGCCCGTGGACACAGCGCCGTTTGTCAGCGAGGTCAGTTTGGCCACGCGGCACTGGGTGAGTGAGTGGGGACACCGGCTGGTGCAGGGTGCTTTGCTGCTGATCGACTATGGTCTGCCGCGCCATGAGCTTTATCACCCGCAACGCAATCAGGGCACGTTGCGCTGCCATTATCGCCAGCGCGCCCATGACCATCTTTTTTGGTGGCCGGGGCTGTCGGATATCACCAGCCATGTGGATTTCACGGCGGTTGCCGAAGCGGGCTTCGACGCTGGTCTCGATGTGCTGGGCTATACCAGCCAGTCGAGCTTCCTGATCAACTGCGGCCTCGGTGAATTGCTGATGGCCCGCCAGGCAGCCGGCGGCGAACAGGCCTTGCGCGCCAATGGCGCCGTGCAGACGCTGATTGCCCCGGGCGAAATGGGCGAGCTGTTCAAGGTGATTGCGCTGGGGCGCGGCGTTGATGTCCCACTGCTCGGGTTTGCACGCGGCGACCGGCGCCACGCTTTGTAGCCGTCCTTACGCCGAGCGCCGGAACAGCTGCAGGAAGCGGCTTTTCTCGCCGAGGAACAGCTTGGTCAGCTCGTCCAGCGTCTCCTGACGAATATCGTCGGGCTGCAGCTTGAATTCCATCATGCCGAAACGATCGATGTTGCGGGTGCGCAAGACGAGATTGCCCATTTCGTAATCTGCCTTGAGCACAAAGCCGGCCTTGATCTCGCAGGGAAAGGTGAAGCGTGCCCGTTCGACAATATTGCGGGTATTCATTTTTTCATCGGCCGTGAACACGATGCTGTAGTCGTGCAAGAGTTTGCGGAAGGGTTCGACGGTCGTCATTTCGCGATCAATGACGAGGTTTTTTCCCGAGGCAATGCGGAACCGGGTGGTCAGGCCTTCGTAACGACGATCATCGCTGGCCGAGGGCACCATGCGGAAATCGGTCGCCCCTTCAAGCCAGGTCATGTCGGCAAACAGGATGTTGCCGGGGAAAACAAATTCCTTGGGAATGGCCGGCTTGATGATGTTGAGTTGCTTGATCAGGTCATCCAGATAATGGAAGGCCGCACCAATCGCATCGCTGATGGTTTGCGCCCGCGCTTCCTGTTCGGCGGTGCGCTGGCCGCTGTCTTTTTGCAGGCTTTCTGCCTGTTGCTTGAGGCGGGCCAGCAAGCTGTTTTCCAGCGGCGCCTCGCGCCGCATTTCCTCACCAAGATTCGGCGCTGGTTTTACAGGAGATTGCACCTTGGGTTTTTCATGGTGTGGCACGTTGAGGTCAGGGAAAGCCAGAACATCCCGATGAATCTCGGGCTTTGCTGGCTCCTTCGTCACCACCGGTCCCTGACGCGAGAATGCCTCTATGTCCTCAAGTAACTTTGAGGTATCTGCTGCCTTGTTGTCGGAAAAGTTCACTTACCCGCCCTGCGCCGCGATGAATAGCGGAAAATTTTAACAGGGCCGCTACTCCTGATGACGATACAAATTGCTCAGGAATTCCTCGGTGTCGATTTCCTTTCCCGCCGTGGTCGGCCTGAGGGCATCGACCGCATGGGGACGGGGCTCAAGACGTGCGACGGGCTGAGGCATCCACCCGGCATTGAGGACTTCGTCGACGAAGGGGCCGAATTCCTCTTCCGTCTCGACTTCGATCGGCAACTTTTCTGTTTTTCCTGTGCTCATATCCATCACAATCACCATGTCCAACTCCCTTGCGCTTGATCGATGCGTCATGTCCAACGTAACGTCGCTACCGGATAAAAGTTGATTGTAGCGCTCATTTATTTTTCGTCGTCGCGGCCTTTGGGTTTTCATGTCACGGCGCCGTTAAGACCGCTGATCGCCGCGCGCATGCGCCACACCATCCAGATACCCGGCACTGCGGCCACCACCGAGAACAGGAAGAATGCCGGCCAGCCAATCGATTCCGACAGCACGCCGGAGAGCGGGCTGACGTAGATGCGGCCAACCGCCGCCAGCGCCGACAGCAGGGCGTAATGCGTCGCCGAGAAGCGCTGGTTGCACAAGCTCATCAACAGTGCGACGAAAGCCGCTGTGCCCATGCCGCCGGAGATGTTCTCGAAGGCGATCACCGTCATCAGCAAGGAGTCGATGTCCGCCGGCGTGGTGATGGCGACAAAGCCGAGATCGAACGGCTGCAGCGTGAAACCGCCCCAGGCGCCCTTGCCGAGCACGGCAAGCACGTAAAAACCGAAATTCGACAGCAATTGCAGAATGCCGAAGATGAGCAGGGCCTTGTACAGGCTGATGCGCAGCATGATGGCGCCAGCGGCGAGGGCGCCGAAGATGGTCAGCCAGATGCCGATGATCTTGTTGACGATGCCGACTTCCGCCTGCGAGAAGACCATGCCCTTGATCAGGAACGGCGTGGTCAGCACCCCGGCGAAGGCGTCGCCCAGCTTGTACAGCACGATCAAAACCAGGAAGGCGATGGCGCCGGGTTGCAGCATGAAACTGTCGAACGAGCGGTTCAGTGTCTCGAAGCCGGCGCGCCGCGCCGCCCAATAGCCCAGCGGCAATGCGGCGACGATGCTGGCCATGATGAACAGCAACTGAATCCATTTGTTCGCGTCCTGGGGATCGAGCCCCAGACCGATCAGCAGCCAGCGTGCACCGAAGGCGCCGGCCAGCACCCCCGCCAGCATGGCGAAGAAGCCGATCAGCTCACGGCTGGGCGCCGACGCAAGCGGTTTCAGCGCGCTGTTGACGCGCGGCAGAGTCAGCAGCGACACAACGGCGGCGGCCACGAAGATCGCCGCCATGACCTGATATACCTGCCCCCAGCTGCCCCACTGATCCGCCCAGATCAGGCTGATGCCGCCGGACAGGATCATGGCAATGCGATAGCCGAACACCGACATCGATGCGCCCAGGCCGCGCTCGCGGGCTTCCAGTACATCGGTACGGTAGGCATCCACCACCACGTCCTGCGATGCCGACAGGAACGCCACCAGCACCGCCGCGGCCGCGAAGGGCAGCGGCTCGGTAGCGGGCGACAGGCCGGACATCAGATACAGCATCGCTGCCAGCGCCAGTTGTGTCAGCACCAGCCAGCCGCGCCGCCGCCCGAGGAAAGGCGGCTCGAAGCGGTCCATCAGCGGTGCCCAGAGGAACTTGAAAGTGTAGGGAATACCCACCAGGCCAAGAAAGCCGATGGTGGCGATATCGACGCCGTCCACCGTCAGCCAGGCCTGCATGGCCTGACCGGTCAGCGCCAGCGGTAAACCAGAGGCGAATCCGAGAAACAGGACGGCGGCGATGCGGTGTGCGGAGGAAAGAGGGGAGTTCATGATTCAGTCAGGGTGGCCAGTTTATGCGCCGCCGCGCATGCTAGCACCTGGGTTTACAGTTGATTCATAATGACTGCCATCAAAACCCGCCTTTCCCCATGTATCCGACGGCTTGCCGCCCTTGCCCACCCGGAAAACGCACCGAAGCGTCCGGCCTGGGCCAGGGGGTTATAATATGCGGCGTTTGGCCCAAAGCGCCCGTAGCTCAGCTGGATAGAGTACTGCCCTCCGAAGGCAGGGGTCGTGCGTTCGAATCGCGCCGGGCGCGCCACATATATAATTAGTCCTTGCTAATAATCAATTATTTGGGGATTTGCATGAAAAAGCACTTTTCTCGCACGCTGGCCATGACCGGCCTTCTTGTTCTGGCACCCGCCATGGCCATGGCGATGGGCGGACGCCCCAAGGATGGTGATGATGAAGCCACTAATGTGCGCATCCAGCCCGTGGCTAAGATCAAGCTTGCAGGGTCTCAGGCAGGTTCAAGTGCCGCTGCAGGCGCTCGTTCAGGTGAAGAACTTTACAACGCTATCTGCGGTGCCTGCCATGAGGCTGGCGTTGCCGGTGCGCCCAAGACAGGCGACAAGGCAGCTTGGGCTCCACGCATTGGCGTCGGTCTTGATGTATTAACCAAGACATCCAAAGCTGGTAAAGGCGCTATGCCGCCCAAGGGTGGCTCCGATGCAACTGATGAAGAACTGGCACGTGCCATTATCTTCATGACCAATAAGTCAGGTGCTAACTTCAAGGAGCCAGCTGCTGGCACCAAGTCGATAGCGAGCGACAAGAATCCTGAGGAAATCGCCAAGGCCACCTGCTTCAAGTGTCATGAAACCGGCGATCAGGGCGCACCCAAGTTGTCTGACAAGGCGGCCTGGCGCCAGCGCGGTTCCAAGGGCCTCGATGCCGTTACCAAGACCGTCATCCGTGGTCACGGCAACATGCCGGCCCGCGGTGGTCTAGCCGATCTGACCGACGAAGAACTCAAGAAGGTCATCACCGTCCTGCTCAAGGAAGTCGGCGCAGAATAAGCCGTTCTTTACCATCCAAGAAAAATGGCGAGCAATGCTCGCCATTTTTTCGTCTCAATCTAAGCAACGGATGCCGTCTTGCCAGCGCCGACTTTTCGACCTGACATGAGACGACTATCGATGCTACGAGAATTGACAGATATAGGTCACAGGATTGAGGCTGCAATGTTTCTCTAACGACCCCGATAGATCAAAGAGTTTCGGTTCGCGTCGAAAATCGAATAGCCGATAGAGGTGAAATACGTCTTCGTATTCATTGGCGAATCTCAGTTCTCCCCGGCTTACGAAAAATGGGGTCTCTTTACCAAAAGCAGTAGTCTTAACCTCTATGAAGCGTTCACGGCCATTGGCATCGAACGAAAGGATGTCATACCCCAACCCATCCCCCTTCGTCTTAGAAACGTGCTCTACGCGATCTGCCAAGCCATCCTCACCCAATAATCGGAGTCGATAATGTTCATAGTTGAGAACAAACTCCTCTCCTGCCAATCCCAGCGAGATATTACGAGCCTCTCTCGCCAGATAATCCCGCTTCTGCGGAACCGGCCTATACGCTCCTGCAGCCTCTGGCTCCCGCGCCACATGATTGAACTTTGGCGGATCAACCAGAAGGCCGGAATAATTGGAAAGCAAAGGTGAGGCTGCTGGCGTCGAGCAGGCAACTTCAGCCGCCTGATCAAGGAGAGGGTCGACCTTTAGTCTTTCCTCGACCACCTCTCTCAACAGCGCTTGATAATTGCCAAGGGGTTTGTAGCCGGATATGTAGGGAACGCCATACTGGATGAGTATGGCACTAATATTTTGGTGCTTTCTCTCGACTGCTGCATCCGTTCGGCCACTGAGTAGTTGCAGTAGCAGCTTACGATGTGCTGATTTGTTGTAGGACTGACCCGACAACTCCAACATCAGCATGTGGAAATAGTCGGCGACGGTAGCTTCTACCTCTAGTCGACTCCACGCCATTGCGTCAGCGTTTCCACATGTTGAACGAGCGAAAAATTTTTTTACACGTCAATGTTGCGTGCGTAGAGCGCGTTGTCTTCGATGAACTTGCGGCGTGGCTCGACCACATCGCCCATCAGCGTGGTGAAGATTTCATCTGCCGCGATAGCATCGTCGATCTGCACCTTGAGCAGGCGACGCACCTTCGGGTCCATCGTGGTTTCCCAAAGCTGTTCGGGGTTCATCTCGCCCAGACCCTTGTAGCGCTGTTTGCCGAGGTTGCGTTCGACATCGTTGAGCAACCATTGCATGGCGTCGGCAAAGCTCGTGACCGATTGTGATTTTTCGCCACGGCGAATGATGGCGTCGCTTGTCACCAGACCAGCCAGCAGATGGGCTGTGTTGCGCAACTGGGTGTAGTCGCCGGAAACCAGGAAGGCTTCGTCGATGGTGGAAACGCGCAGGTTGCCATGACGCATTTTTTCCAGCCGCAGTTGCCAGGCTTCCGTCTTTTCGTCGAAGGCGGCTCGTACCACCAGCTTCTCGCCGATGGTGAGGCGCAGAGCGGCGGCACTCGCTTCGGCCGCCGCTTCGTCGCTCAAATTCAACGCGATGTCGTTGGCAATCATGGCGTGCAGTGCGTCGGCATCGACGAAATCGGCGAGGCGACGAATGATGGCTTCAGAGGTAAGGTAGCTCTTGGCCAGTTCTTCCAGTGCCGCGCCTTCAATGTTGGTTGCGCCCAGTTTGGGGGTCAGCGCCGCGCCTTCCAGCGCCAGCGTCAGCAGGTACTGGTTGAGTTCGTTGTCGTCCTTGATGTAGCGTTCGCTCTTGCCGTGCTTGATCTTGTAGAGCGGCGGCTGGGCGATGTAGATGTGGCCACCTTCGACCAGTTCCGGCATCTGGCGATAGAAGAAGGTCAGCAGCAGGGTACGGATGTGTGCACCATCGACGTCCGCGTCGGTCATGATGATGATGCGGTGGTAGCGCAGCTTCTCGTGCTTGTAGTCTTCCTTGCCGAAGCCGCAACCCAAAGCCGTCAGCAAGGTGACGATCTGCTCGGAGGAGATCACCTTGTCGAGCCGCGCCTTTTCGACGTTGAGCACCTTGCCGCGCAGCGGCAGGATGGCCTGGAACTTGCGATCGCGGCCCTGTTTGGCGGAGCCGCCAGCGGAGTCGCCCTCAACGATATAGAGTTCGCACAGCGCCGGATCTTTTTCCTGACAGTCGGCAAGTTTTCCGGGCAGGCCGATGTTGTCGAGTACGCCCTTGCGGCGCGTCATTTCGCGGGCCTTGCGCGCTGCTTCACGGGCGCGGGCGGCTTCGACGATCTTGCCGGTTATGACTTTGGCATCGCCCGGCTTTTCGAGCAGGAACTCGGAAAGCTTTTGCGCCACGACTTCCTGCACGGCGGGCAGGGCTTCGGAAGACACCAGCTTCATCTTGGTCTGCGAGGCAAACTTGGGATCGGGCATCTTGACCGAGAGAACGCAGGCCAAACCCTCGCGCATGTCATCGCCAGCGATATCGACCTTGGCCTTCTTGGCGATCTCGTTTTCTTCAATGTACTTGTTGATGACGCGCGTCATCGCCTGACGCAGACCGGTCAGGTGGGTGCCACCATCGGCCTGCGGAATATTGTTGGTGAAGCACAGCACCTGCTCGGCGTAGGAGTCATTCCATTGCATCGCGACTTCGACACCGATGGCGCCGCCCCCCGGGAGTTGTGATTCGCCACTCGAATAGAACACGGTCGGATGCAAAACCGTCTTGGCACGGTTGATGTACTCCACGAAGCCCTTGACGCCTCCGGAGAAAGCAAAGTCTTCTTCCTTGTTGTTGCGCTGATCGATGAGTTTGATCTTAACCCCGTTGTTGAGGAAGGAGAGTTCGCGCAGTCGCTTGGCGAGGATGTCGTAATGAAATTCGATGGTGCCGATGCCAAAGATTTCTTCATCCGCCAGAAAGTGAACTTCCGTGCCGCGATTCTTCGTATCGCCCATCACCTTGAGCGGCGATACCTCAATGCCGTTTTGCACTTCGATGATGCGATCAACCGCATGGCCACGATTGAACTCCATGAAATGCTTTTTGCCATCGCGGCGGACAGTCAGACGCAACCACTTCGAAAGCGCATTGACGCAGGACACACCGACGCCGTGCAGGCCGCCGGAGACCTTGTAGGAATTCTGGTTGAACTTGCCGCCAGCGTGCAGCACGCACATGACGATCTCGGCCGCCGAACGCTTGGGCTCGTGCTTGTCGTCAAGCTTGACGCCGACTGGAATACCGCGGCCGTTATCCGTGACCGAGATTGAGTTATCCGTGTGGATGGTGATGACGATTTCGTCGCAGTGGCCGGCCAGTGCTTCATCGATGGCGTTGTCGACAACTTCGAAGACCATGTGGTGCAGGCCGGTGCCATCGGATGTATCACCGATGTACATGCCGGGACGTTTCCTGACGGCTTCCAATCCCTCCAGTTGCTGGATCGAATCTTCGTTGTAGCCGCCGTCCTGAGGGGGCTGGGGAGCCTGCTGATTATCTGTCATCACTGTTCCACATTAAATGCGCATTGGCATCACGACGTACTTGAAACGCTCGTTGTCTGGCAGCATCATCAAGGCACTCGAGTTGCTATCGGCCAAACGAATTTCAATCACATCAGTCGCCACGTTATTGAGCACGTCGACCAGATAATTGACGTTGAAGCCAATATCCAGTTCTTCGGCGTTGTAGTCGACTTCGAGCTCTTCCTGGGCTTCTTCGTTTTCCGCGTTGGCCGAAAGAATTTTCAGGCTGCCAGGAGATAAGACGAGACGAACCCCACGAAATTTTTCATTGGTCAAAATCGCGGCACGCTGCAGACAATGCTGCAACAGCGAACGATCAAGCTTGATCGATTTGTTTTGATTTTGCGGTATCACGCGCTCGTAATCGGGGAACTTGCCGTCGATCAGTTTGCTGATGAATTCAACATCGCCAAAGCTGAAGCGTGCCTGCGTGCCCATCAAGGCAATTTCCAGCGGCTCATCGTTATCCGCCAGCTGGCGGGATAATTCCATTACCGTCTTGCGCGGCAGGATGACGTCAATCCGCCCGTCATTAGCCATGCCGGTGATTGATTCGCTGGCATACGCCAGTCGATGACCATCGGTCGCCACAACGCGCAATTCATTCTGATTGACCACCAACAGCAAACCGTTCAGGTAGTAGCGAATGTCCTGCTGCGCCATGGCGTATTGCACCAGGCTGAGCAGACGCTTGAACTGCTTTTGCGTCAGCTTGAGCACGGTGGGCGACCCGCCAGCTTCCGCCATGCGCGGAAAATCTTCTGCTGGCAGCGTTTGCAGGTTGAAGCGGCTTTTGCCGGCCTTCATCTGCAAGCGTCGATCTTCCAGACTCAGGCTGATTTCCGCGCTTTCCGGCAGCGAACGAAGGATGTCCTGCATCTTGCGTGCCGCGACGGTGACGGCCACTTCTTCCGGTCCGGTCGATGGCGTGCTGGTGCGGATCTGCATCTCGATATCCGTTGCCAGCAAGGTCAGTCGTTCGCCCTTTTTTTCGATCAGAACATTCGAAAGAATGGGCAAGGTATGACGCTTTTCGACGATACCGCAGACAGCCTGCAAGGGTGTCAGGAATTGATCTCTAGATCCTTTAAATAGAAGCATATTTAATACTCCTGATGATGATGAAGGGCGGAGGTTTCTGGGGATAAGGCCGAATTTACTTTATGGAACATTGACTTGGTCTGGTGAAAAAGCCATGGAAAACCCTCGGGAGAGAATGTGCGCGATTGTGAGTCAAATTGACGGGCTGCCATTTTTTCAGGTTTATCCACAGTTATTCAGAGGTTGTGCAGGTTTTTTAGTCACAGGATATTAAATCTATTTAAATCAAGCTTTTATTGTTTGAGACAGAACCAGAACGTCGTGATTGAGCTGGTGTTCCTTGACGCGCAGATCATTAATGGTGCGACAGGCATGCATGACCGTCGTGTGGTCACGACCGCCAAAAGCATCGCCAATTTCGGGCAGGCTGTGCGGGGTTAAATCGCGTGCCAGCCACATGGCGACCTGACGGGGACGCGCAATGGCGCGCGTGCGCTTTTGCGAGAACATGTCGGCTACCTTGATCTTGTAATAGTCCGCCACGGTCTTCTGGATCAGGTCGAGCGTGATCTGGCGATTGTGAGCACCGATAATGTCTTTCAGGGCTTCTTTCGCGAGTTCCAGTCCAATTTCCTTGCCATGGAAGCGGGAGAAGGCCAGTACTTTCTTGAGCGCGCCTTCCAGTTCGCGCACATTGGAGCGCAGATTCTTGGCAATCAGGAAGGCCACATCGTCGCCGAGCGCAATCGCTTCGCTCTCGGCTTTTTTCTTGAGAATGGCGACGCGCATTTCGAGTTCGGGGGGTTCGATCTGAACCGTCAGGCCCCAGTCGAAACGCGAGATCAGTCGTTCCTCAAGTCCCTGGATATCCTTGGGATAGGTATCGCAGGTAATGACAATCTGTTTCTTGGCTTCGACCAGCGCATTGAAGACGTAAAAGAATTCTTCCTGTGTGCGTGCTTTGCCGTTGAAGAATTGGATGTCATCAACCAGTAGAACGTCCAGGCTGCGATAGGCGCGCTTGAAGATATCAAAGGATTTTTGCTGGAAGGCCCGCACCACATCCGAGTAATAGTCTTCGGCATGGATATAGCGAATGACCTTTTCTGGCGCATGGCGCAATACTTCATTGCCCAGGGCATGCACCAGGTGAGTTTTACCCAAACCGACACCGCCGTAGATGAAGAGTGGGTTGTAGGAAATGCCCGGGTTGGCGGCAACCTGTTGCGCCGCTGCGCGAGCAAGATCGTTGGAGCGGCCGGTGACCAGATTGTCAAAAGTGAACTCGGCGTTCAGCCGCGTTTTTTCGTAATCGGGATAATTATCGGCCGAGGGTGCCGGGTTAGATGAACTGCGCTTGTCAACGGATGCAACCACGATGGAACTGGTCGGTTCTGGTGTATCGGTTATGGCAACCGGATTGGCATCAATGACCAGATCTATGTTCATCGGCCCTGGAAAAAATTGACGTGCCAGTTCTTCGATGCGACCCAGATAGCGGTCTCGGACCCAGCGCAGAATGAAGCCATTGGGCGCGATCAGACGCAGGCGCTGACCGGATTCATCCGCCTCAACCCGTAGTGTCTTGATCCATGCATTGAATTGCTGGGCCGGCAGTTCGGTCTCGAAGCGCGCCAGGCAATCCGTCCAAAATTGACTCATTTATTTGAATTTTATGTGTTATTTATTTTGATGCGGGCGCTTTTAGCCAGCGATCGAGGGACGCATTCTAGCCAAGTCAGGGAAAGTTATCCACAAGCCGACCGATTTAGGCAAAGAAAAAACACTTGACAATAACGCACCTAACAGGTTGTAATCGCGCGCTTTTCTGCAAGGAAACCGAATCATGAAACGTACCTATCAGCCTTCCGTTGTACGTCGCAAGCGTACCCATGGTTTTCTCGTTCGCATGAAGACGCGTGGTGGCCGTGCCGTCATTCGCGCCCGTCGTGCCAAGGGTCGCCAGCGCCTGGGTGTCTGATCCTGCGGCTGGTTTCAAGCCGGCCTTTCGGCTGTTACAGCCACGGGAATACACCGAAGTTTTCGAGAACCGCCGGGTGCTGCGCAGCCGTCATTTCGCGCTGCACTATTGCCTGACCGCCGCGCTGCAGAGAGAGTCGCCACTGCCGCCCGTATTGTCGGCCAGACTGGGTCTGGTCATTCCCAAGAAGAATGCGCGCGACGCCGTGCTGCGTAATGCCGTCAAGCGGCAGATACGCGAAGTGTTCCGTCGGCAGCGTCCACAAATGCCCCCTTGTGATCTGGTATTTCGACTGGCCCAGCCGATTGATCGTCCGGACTATCGGCTCGACAAGGCCAGCAAAGCCGTCTGGCGTTTGGAAATTGAAGGCCTGTTCGATAAGTTGCAGCAGACTGCGGCGGTTAAGACAACATGACTTCCTTTTTGAGTAAGCCGCTGATCTGGATCATTCGCGGCTACCAACTGGCGATCAGCCCGCTGTTGCCGCCCTCCTGCCGCTTTTACCCGTCCTGCTCCTGTTATGCCATCGAAGCCCTGCAACGCCACGGTGCGCTCAAGGGCACATGGCTTGCTGCGCGACGGATTGCACGCTGCCATCCGTGGAATCCGGGTGGCCATGATCCGGTGCCGTAGAATATCCCCTCTTTTGAATTGCCTGTTGATTGCCCATGGATACCCAACGCCTGATACTGCTGCTGGTCTTTTTCTTCTCCTGCATGATGCTGTGGGAGTCTTGGCAGCGCCACGGACAGCCCCAGCCGGGCGTGGTTGCGCCGGTGGCGACCCAGGCCGCCACCGGATCAGCGGCTGGCGCCGGCAATGCCGCCGTCCCATCAGCGCCGACTTTTGCGACCAGCCCGACGGCGGTTCCTAATATATCGGCTGCGGCGCAGTCTGCTGCGCCGTTGCTCAAGGTCAGCACGGATCTCGTCAATGCGGAAATTTCAGCGCAAGGGGGCGATCTGGTGCGGCTGGAACTGCTGCACCACCGGGCGACGGAAAAGAAGGATGCAAACTTTGTTCTGCTCGATCCAGTTCATCTTTATGCGGCGCAATCCGGCCTGATCGGCACCGGTTTGCCGAATCACAAAACTCTCTGGAAGCTGCCAACTGACACGCTGGCGCTCAAGGAAGGTGAAAACGAACTGCACTTTTCCCTTGAAGCGGCTATTGAAGGCGGTGGCAAGGTACTCAAGACTTACATCTTCAAGCGCGGCAGCTATCTGGTCGAAGTTGAGCATGCCATTGTCGATGCTGCCACACCGGCCGGTGCGCATGCCTACTTCCAGCTGACGCGCGACGACAAGCCGCCGGAAGGCGCCAATGCCATGATGATGACCTTTACGGGGGGAGCGATTTATACCGACCTGGACAAATTCAAGAAGGTCGACTTTGGCGATTTTGGCAGCAAGAACAAGCATCCCGCCCAGGCCGATAATGGCTGGGTATCGTTGGTGCAGCATTATTTTGTCTCGGCCTGGCTGCCGGCCAATGGTGATCGCGAGTTCTTCACCCGCAAGCTGGATGGCGGTCTGTATTCGGTTGGCGTGGTGGTGCCCTTCAGCGGCAAGCTGACCGTGCCGCTGTATGCCGGTCCGCAGGAGCAGGACAAACTCGATAAGCTGGCCCCGGGTCTCGCACTGGTGGTCGACTACGGCTGGCTGACGCCGGTGGCCGCGCCGCTGTTCTGGGTGCTGGAGTGGATCCACGGTTATGTGGGCAACTGGGGCTGGGCGATCATCCTGCTGACGGTGCTGATCAAGGCGGTATTTTTCCCGCTCTCCGCCGCCAGCTACAAGTCGATGGCGAAGATGCGCGTGCTGACGCCGAAGCTGATGAAGTTGAAGGAAACCTACGCCGACGACCGCGCGCGCATGAATCAGGAAATGATGGAGATGTACAAGCGCGAGAAGGTCAACCCGCTCGGCGGCTGCCTGCCCATCCTGGTACAGATTCCCGTCTTCATCGCCCTTTACTGGGTGCTGCTCGGCACGGTGGAAATGCGTGGTGCCCCCTGGCTTGGATGGATTAAAGATCTGTCGCAGATGGATCCCTACTATGTGCTGCCGTTGATCATGGGCGTGACGATGTTTGTGCAGACCAAGCTCAACCCGACGCCGCCCGATCCCATCCAGGCCAAAATCATGCTGTGGATGCCCGTTGCCTTTACCGTGATGTTCCTCTGGTTCCCGTCCGGACTGGTGCTGTACTGGGTCGTCAACAACACCCTGTCGATTGCCCAGCAGTGGCAGTGCAACCGCATGATTGAAGGTGCAAGCAGCAAGCACTGATTGCATCGCCGCCATCGCCACACCACCCGGTCGGGGTGGCATTGGCGTGGTGCGCATCTCCGGCCGCGACCTGCTGTCCTTTGCGGTGGCCATCAGCGGGAAAACCCCCGCCCCGCGTCGTGTCACCAGCGCCGACTTTTTGGCCGCAGATGGCACGCCGCTTGATCATGGCCTGATGCTTTACTTCCCCGCACCACACTCATTTACCGGTGAGGACGTGCTCGAACTGCACGGCCACGGTGGCCCGGTGGTGATGCAAACGCTGTTGGTGCGCTGCGTCGAATTGGGTGCGCGACTCGCCCAGCCCGGTGAATTTGCGCGCCGCGCCTACGAAAACGACAAGATCGATCTGGCCCAGGCCGAAGGCATTGCCGACCTGATCGAAGCCGCTTCGGCGCAGGCGGCGCGTTCGGCGTTGCGTTCCCTGTCCGGCGAATTCTCGCGGGCGGTGCAGGCCATCGTCGATCAACTCATCGAACTGCGCATGCTGATCGAGGCGACGCTGGATTTTCCCGACGAGGAAATCGACGCCGAGGAGCTGTTGCATGACATTGACGCCGTGGCACGCCTGGAAAAGCTCAATGCCGATCTGGCACTACTTCAGTCGCGCGCCCGTCAGGGGGCGGTGCTGCGTAGCGGCCTGCATGTTGTGCTGGCCGGCCTGCCGAACGTGGGCAAGTCCTCACTCCTGAACCGGCTGGCGG
The DNA here is from genome assembly GCA_030681195.1 of Rhodocyclaceae bacterium. Taxonomy (GTDB): domain Bacteria; phylum Pseudomonadota; class Gammaproteobacteria; order Burkholderiales; family Rhodocyclaceae; genus Sulfuricystis. Next base: position 360,777 of record JAUXXJ010000045.1, on the reverse strand, counting down.
GCGAAGAGCGCGCCATCGTCACCGACATTGCCGGCACGACGCGTGATGCGCTGCGCGAAACTATTCAGGTCGAAGGCATTCCGCTGCACATTATCGACACCGCTGGCTTGCGTGAGACCGAGGATGCCGTCGAGAAAATCGGCATCGCCAGAAGCTGGCAGGAAATCGAACGCGCCGATGTCGTCCTGCAGATTGTCGATGCACGCACGGGCGTCACGCCGGCGGATCATGCCATCGCCGTTAAGCTGCCGGCCGGCATCGAGCGCGTCGTGATCGAAAACAAGTGTGACCTCGCCGATACCAAGCCGGGTCGTTATATGGCCGGGCATCAGGTGCAATCGGTACATTTGCGTCTGTCGGCGAAATCCGGTCAGGGCATGGCATTGCTCCACGACGAGCTGTTGCGCATCGCCGGCTGGACGGGCCATGGCGAAGATGTGCTGCTGGCGCGCGAACGACATCTCGACGCCCTGAAGCTGGCCGCTGAAAAGTCGGCGCTGGCAGGACGGCAACTGGATCGGCTGGAACTGGCCGCCGAGGAACTGCGGCTGGCGCAGAATGCCTTGTCCGCCATTACCGGTGAATTTACGGCCGACGATTTGCTGGGCGAAATCTTTGGACGCTTCTGCATTGGAAAGTAGCGCCACCCTCAAGCAAAGCATTGCCCATCAGCGCAAGGCCTTGATGGGTCTGCTGCGCGCCCCGTTGCAGCAACTCGCTGCACAGTGCAGTACGGTCTGGGGTCAGCGCGAAGCCCTCAATGCCGCGCTGGCCGCAACGCTCACCTCATTGCCCTACTGCCAGCACTTGTATGTGGTGGATCGCCATTTCGTACAGATCAGCGACAACATGAGCCACGCGGGACCGCAGGCGGGTTATGGCCGGGATCGTTCCGGTCGTCCCTACATGCAGGGGTTGGTCGAGGGCGCCTCTTTGCTGCTCTCCGAGTCCTACATCAGCCTCAAGGAGAAGCGCCCTTCCCTGACGGCGCTGCGCTCGGTGCGCACAGCCGAAGGTGAAATGCTGGGCTGGATCGGCGCCTATTTCGGGCTGCGCGATCTACCGCTGACGCGCGCCCTGTACGAGGAACCGCGCGCTTGGCGTCAGATCAAGGGCGACCCGTCGATTCGCGGCACGGTATTCCAGCAATGTCGCACCGAGAGCGAGATGGACCGCCACATTGACACCGTGCTCGGTGTACTGGCCGAGTTGATGCGCTTTCACGGCGTGTATCACCTGATGCTGCATTTCTCCAGTTCGCGTGCGGTGATCTGGCAGATCGCCGATCCCTACCGCTACCGCCTGCTGGATATCGACGCGCTGGTCGATCCCGACTTGTGTCTGGCCTATCCGCGCCAGCCCTATCCTGCGGACGCGCTGATTCCCGCCGACAAGGTGCGCACGGTGCTGGAAAACTTCCGGCCGCTGCGACTGATCGACGAAACCTTTTATCTGCGTTCCGGCACGGTCAATCTGTTTAATGGCATCGTCGGTCTCACTTTTTCCTGCGACGGCTCGCACTATGTGCCCTATGAGGAATTTCTCGGGCGCGGCAAGGAATTCTGGCTGGGGGACCGGGCCGTCTGATGGAGATCGATCCAGTCTGGCTGATGCTGCTGGTGGCGGCGACCTTCGCCGGCTTTGTGGATGCGGTGGCGGGCGGCGGCGGCTTGATCCAGGTACCGGCCCTATTCGCTGCGCTGCCGCGCGAAGCGCCGGCGACCCTGCTTGGTACCAACAAGCTGGCGTCGATTTTCGGCACGCTTAACGCGGCACGCAAGTATGCGCGCGAGGTGGTGATGCCCTGGTCTATCGTGGTACCGACGGCACTCTCTGCCTGTGCGTTTTCCTTTGGCGGCGCGGCGATGGCGGCCTGGTTGCCCAAAGAAGTGATGCGCCCGCTGGTATTGCTACTGCTGGTGGCGGTGGCGCTCTACACCTGGACCAAGCCGGATTTCGGCACGCAGGCGACGACCTCACGGATTTCACGCGAGCGTCTGTTCTGGGCAGCGGTGGTGGCGGGGGCGCTGCTGGGGTTTTATGACGGCATCTTCGGGCCGGGCGCGGGCAGCTTCATGATTTTTGTTTTCGTGCGCCTGTTCGGCATGGACTTTCTGCATGCGTCGGCGTCGGCGAAGATCGTCAATGCGGCGACCAATGCGGGCGCCATCCTGTTGTTCGCGCCGCATGGCCATATGCTGTGGGTGCTGGGCTTTGGCATGGCGGCCTGCAACATCATCGGTGCGCAAATAGGCAGCAAATTGGCGATACGCCATGGCAGCGGTTTTGTGCGCGCGGTGTTTCTGGTGATGACGAGTTTGCTGATCGTCAAGATCGGCTGGGATACGCTGCTGCACTGAGGTTGCAGTTCTGAGTCGCCCGATGTTACAGTCGCCGCTTCACACAAAAAAACTCACGGAGGAAACATGAAGATCGCCCGTTCACTGCTTGCCACTGCCGTCTGTACCGCGCTCGCTGCCCCTGCCTTGGCCGACCTGAATGTCGGTGTCGTTGTTTCCGCCACGGGGCCGGCCGCCTCGCTGGGCATTCCGGAAAAGAACACCATTGCCCTGATGCCGACCAGCATTGGCGGCGAGAAGGTCAATTACATTGTGCTGGACGATGCCTCCGACACGACGACGGCGGTGAAGAACACCCGCAAGCTGCTGACCGAGGACAAGGTCGACGTGATCGTCGGCTCCACCATTACGCCGAACTCGCTGGCAATGATCGACATCGTGGCCGAGGCTGAAACCCCGATGATCTCGATGGCCGCCTCGGCGCGCATCGTTGATACGGCGAACCCGAAAGTGAAGTGGGTATTCAAGACGCCGCAAAATGACATCCAGATGTCTACCGCCATCGTTGAACACATGACCAACGCCGGCGTGAAGACTGTTGCCTTTATCGGCTTTGCCGATGCCTATGGTGAGGGCTGGTATCAGGAGTTTTCCAAGATTGCCGAAGCGCGCAAGCTCAAGATTGTGGCCAACGAGCGTTACAACCGTGCCGATACATCCGTCACCGGCCAGGTGTTGAAGGTGCTGGCGGCCAAGCCGGACGCCGTGCTGATCGCCGGTGCGGGTACGCCGGCAGCGTTGCCGCAGAAGGCGCTGAAGGAAAAGGGCTTCAAGGGCGCCTACTACCAGACCCACGGCGTGGCCAACAAAGACTTCCTGCGTGTTTGCGGCAAGGATTGTGAGGGCACCTTCCTGCCCGCAGGCCCGGTGCTGGTCGCGGCGCAACTGCCGGCCGACAATCCGATCAAGAAGGTGGCGCTGGACTACGTCGGCAAGTATGAAGCGGCACATGGCAAGGGCAGTACCTCGACCTTTGGTGCCCACGCCTGGGATGCCGGTATCCTGCTGCAGAACGCGGTGCCGCTGGCGCTCAAGAAAGGCAAACCGGGCTCCAAAGAGTTCAAGCTGGCGCTGCGCGATGCGCTGGAGGGCCTGAAGAATGTGACCGTCTCGCATGGCATCGTCAACATGTCGGCACAGGATCACCTCGGCTTCGACCAGCGTGCTCGCGTGATGGTGCAAGTCGTGAATGGCGACTGGAAGCTGATCCAGTAAAATCCCGCCGTTCTCGAGCAGGGGCGCCCCCTTTCAAGACCGGGCGCCCTTGTTTTTTCTGATGGGCCTCTTTGGATCTGCAAATGGATCTGCAAATCGCGTTGTTGTTGGCTCAGGATGGCATCGTCAATGGCGCCATCTACGCCCTGCTCGCCCTGGCCTTGGTGCTGGTGTTCGCGGTCACGCGCGTCATCTTCATTCCGCAGGGCGAATTTGTGGCTTATGGGGCGCTGACGCTGGCAAGTTTCCAGATCGGGCAAACGCCCGGAACGCTCTGGCTGCTGATGGTGCTCGGCGTTGCGGTCGCCGCGCTGGATGCGCCGGCCCTCTGGCGGCAAGGGTGTCGAGCCGGGCCGAAGATTTATGGCTTGATTGGGCGTCAGATCGCTTATCCGCTTGTCATTGCTGCGCTGGTGCTGGGTGCCCAGCCGAAGGAATGGCCGATGCTGCTACAAGTGCTGCTGGCCTTGGCTGTGGTCGTGCCGCTCGGCCCGCAACTGTATCGCGTGGCCTATCAGCCGATTGCCGAGGCGCCGGTGCTGATCCTGCTGATCGTTTCCGTGGCCCTGCATCTGGCACTGGTCGGGCTGGGCCTGTTGTTCTTCGGTGCCGAGGGCTCGCGTACGCCGGCCTTTTCGGATGCGTCGCTGGAAGTAGGTGGCCTGACGATCAGCGGCCAGAGTCTGTGGGTGGTGGGCGCCAGTCTGGTGCTGATCGTGGCCCTCTACGTTTTCTTTGAACGCAGCCTGTATGGCAAGGCATTGCGGGCGACCGCGATCAACCGTGCCGGCGCACGCCTGATGGGCATTTCCACCACGCTGGCCGGCAAGCTGTCCTTCCTGCTGGCTGCAGCCATCGGCGCGCTGTCGGGCATCCTGATCGCACCGCTCACCACGATCTATTACGACACCGGTTTCCTGGTCGGCCTCAAGGGCTTTGTAGGTGCCATCGTCGGCGGGCTGGCGAGCTACCCGGTGGCGGCGGCGGGTGCATTGCTGGTCGGCTTGCTGGAAGCCTTCTCCTCCTTCCATGCCTCGGCATTCAAGGAAGTGATCGTGTTTACCCTGATCATCCCGGTGCTGGTCTGGCGCTCACTGACGACCCGCCATGTCGAGGAAGAGGAATGACGTCCCGGCACCTCTTGATCGTTTTTGTTGTCCTCCTTGGCCTCGGGCCGCTGGTGCTGCCCGAGTTCTACATCACGTTGCTCAACTATATCGGCCTGTATGCGCTGGTGGCACTCGGGCTGGTGTTGTTGACGGGGGTCGGCGGTCTGACCTCCTTTGGTCAGGCGGCCTTTGTGGGTCTCGGCGCCTATGCGACGGCGGCGCTGACGACGGCAACTGATCTGCCGGCCTGGCTGCTCCCCCTGGCCAATCCCTGGGGGGGGTTGTTGGCGGGTTTGCTGGTCACGGCGGCCGTCGCCCTCCTGCTGGGCGTGCTGACCTTGCGCCTGTCCGGCCACTATCTGCCGCTGGGGACGATTGCCTGGGGGATCTCGCTCTACTTCCTGTTCGGCAACCTGCAGTTTCTCGGCGGGCATACCGGCATCAGCGGGATTCCGACCCTGTCCATCGCCGGTATCGAGTTGCGAGATGGGCGCCACTATTACTATCTGATCTGGGCGGTGCTGCTGGCGGCTGTGTGGCTGACGCATAACCTGCTCGACTCGCGGGCCGGGCGTGCGATTCGTGCGCTCAAGGGCGGCGTGGTGATGGCCGAGGCGATGGGGGTCGATACGGCGCGCACCAAGACCATCATCTTCCTGATCGCGGCGCTGTTCGCCTGTCTGTCGGGCTGGCTGTATGCCCACCTGCAACGTTTCGTCAATCCCACCCCGTTCGGCTTGCACATCGGCATCGAGTATTTGTTCATGGCGGTGATTGGCGGCGCGGCTTATGTCTGGGGGGCGCTGGTCGGTGCGGCGCTGATCACGGTGCTTAAACAATGGCTGCAGGATCTGCTCCCGCAGTTGTTTGGCGCGACCGGCAATTTTGAGGTGATCGCCTTCGGCCTGCTGATGATTGTTGTTTTGCATCGCGCCCGCGATGGATTGTGGCCGTGGCTGGTGCGCTGGCTGCCGGAAAAGTCGGCGCTGGCGGAACGGCATAGAGATGCGCCCCCACTACCTCGCCGTCCCGTTCCGGCCGTCGGGTCGCCCCTTCTGGAGGTCAAGGATGCCATCAAACAGTTCGGTGGGTTGGTCGCCAACGACCATATGAGCCTGCACGTGAATGCTGGCGAGATCTTGGCACTGATCGGCCCGAATGGTGCCGGCAAGTCGACCTTCTTCAATCTGGTGACGGGCGTCAATCCACCGACGGCCGGCGAGGTGCGCTTCATGGGTGAGCGCGTCGATGGTCACACGTCACGCATGATCGCACGCATGGGCATGAGCCGCACCTTCCAACATGTGCGACTGCTGGCCGGCATGACGGTGCTGGAAAACGTGGCGCTCGGTGCCCACATGCGCGGCAAGCATGGTGTGCCGGCGGCGATGCTGCATCTGGAGCGTGAGGAAGAGCATTGCCTGCTGGCCGAGGCGGCGCGGCATTGTCAGCGCGTCGGGCTGGGTGAGCATCTGCAGGATGCGGCGGGCAGCCTGCCGCTGGGCAAGCAGCGCATCGTCGAGATTGCCCGGGCACTGGCGGCCGATCCCTGTCTGCTGCTGCTGGATGAACCGGCGGCGGGATTGCGCTTCATGGAAAAGCAGGCGCTGGCCGAGTTGCTGAAACAGTTACGTGCCGAAGGCATGGGCATCCTGCTGGTCGAGCACGACATGGAGTTCGTCATGGATCTGGCCGATCGCGTGGTGGTGATGGAGTTCGGCAAGAAGATCGCCGAGGGTCTGCCGCATGCGGTGCAGAGTGATCCGGCCGTGATCGAGGCTTATCTCGGTGGTGTGGAATGAGCGAAGCCATGGTAGCGCCCATTCTCGAAGTGAGTGACCTGTGCGTGTCCTATGGCAAGGTCGAGGCGTTGCATCATGTCTCGCTCAAGGTGCGCCCCGGCGAAATCGTGACGGTGATCGGGCCGAATGGCGCCGGCAAGACGACGCTGCTTTCGGCCATCATGGGTGTGCTGCCGTTCAATCGGGGCAGCGTCAGCTATCAGGGCGATGCTTATGCCCATGTCGATATCGAGCAGATGGTGGCGCGCGGCATGACGCTGGTGCCTGAGAAGCGCGAACTGTTCGGCGAGATGAGTGTGGCGGACAACTTGTTGCTGGGTGCTTTCATGCGCCGCCGTCTCGGCTTCCGCGATGAGGCGCAGACGCTGGAAAAGGTTTATACGATCTTCCCGCGTCTCAAGGAGCGCCACCAGCAGATGGCCGGCACCCTGTCTGGTGGAGAGCGCCAGATGCTGGCCGTCGGCCGGGCGCTGATGGCACAACCCAAGTTGTTGATGCTCGACGAGCCGAGCCTCGGTCTGGCACCGTTGATTGTGCGCGAGATCTTTCGCGTGATTGCAGACCTGCGCAAGCTGGGGGTGGCCATCCTGCTGGTCGAACAGAATGCGCGCGCCGCCCTGCAGGTCTCCGATTACGGTTATGTGCTGGAGACTGGCGAGATTGCCCTTGAAGGTCCGTCAGATCAGCTTGAGGATGACCCCAAGGTGGTCGAGGCCTACCTGGGGCTGGGCGGCAAAAAGGATTGATTTGTTTCACGTGAAACCATGGGGCAACTGGGTTTCACGTGAAACAATTTTAGTGTGAGTTTTCTTCAGGGTATGATTCGCCCCCTTCTTTACGCCGTCCCGCCAGCGCCGACTTTTCCCCATGATTTTCCCCAAGCGATTTGATGTGATTGTGATTGGCGGCGGCCATGCTGGCACCGAGGCGGCACTGGCGGCGGCGCGTATGGGCGCGCAGACGCTGCTGCTGACCCACAACATCGAGACACTGGGTGCGATGTCCTGCAACCCCTCTATCGGCGGCATCGGCAAGGGGCATCTGGTCAGGGAAGTAGATGCGCTGGGCGGTGCCATGGCGGCAGCCACCGACGAAGCCGGCATCCAGTTTCGTACCCTGAATGCGTCGAAGGGGCCAGCGGTCAGGGCGACGCGGGCACAGGCGGATCGCGCCTTGTATCGCGAGGCGATTCGTGCGCGTCTGGAAAACCAGCCGAACCTGACCCTGTTCCAGCAGGCGGCGGACGATATCGTGGTCAGTGGTGAGCGCGTCACGGGCGTGGTCACGCAGCTTGGGGTGCATTTTGAGGCGGGCACGGTGGTGCTGACGGCCGGTACGTTTCTGAATGGCCTGGTGCATGTCGGGCTGGAAAGCTACCGCGCCGGCCGTTTTGGCGATCCTCCATCCCTCTCGCTGGCGGCGCGGCTGCGTGAGTTGAAGCTGCCGGTGGGCCGTCTCAAGACCGGAACGCCGCCGCGTCTGGATGGTAAGACCATCGACTTTTCAGTGCTGCAGGAGCAACCGGGCGACGATCCTGTGCCGGTGTTTTCTTTCCTGGGCAATCGTGCCCAGCACCCGCGCCAGGTGCCGTGCTGGATCGCCCACACCAATGCGCGAACCCATGACATCATTCGCGGCGGCCTTGATCGTTCGCCGATGTTCACCGGGGTTATTGAAGGCATTGGTCCGCGCTACTGTCCTTCCATTGAAGACAAGATACACAAATTTGCCGGCAAGGACTCGCATCAGGTTTTCCTTGAACCCGAGGGGCTATCGACGCACGAGTACTACCCGCAGGGCATCTCGACCAGTCTGCCCTTCGATGTCCAGCTCGATCTGGTGCGCTCGATTCCGGGGCTGGCGTGTTGCCACATCACACGCCCCGGCTATGCCATCGAGTACGATTACTTCGATCCGCGCGGCTTAAAGGCGACCTTCGAAACGCAGGCCATCGGCGGTCTGTTTTTTGCCGGCCAGATCAATGGCACCACCGGTTATGAGGAGGCGGCGGCGCAGGGCTTGCTCGCCGGCCTGAATGCCGCACGTCAGGCGCAGGGACGCGATGGCTGGTGGCCGCGGCGCGATGAAGCTTATCTGGGCGTGATGGCCGATGACCTGATCACGCGCGGCGTGACCGAGCCTTATCGCATGTTTACCAGCCGTGCCGAGTATCGGCTTTCGCTGCGCGAAGATAATGCCGACTTGCGGCTGACCGAAGCCGGTCGCAAACTGGGTCTGGTCGACGATGTGCGCTGGGAGGTGTTTAACCGCAAGCGCGATGCGATTAGCGCCGAGGCTGAGCGGCTCAAGGGCGTATGGATCAACCCCAACGTGGTCGCCATGCATGAGGTGGAAAGAGTGCTGGGTAAACCGATCGAGCGCGAATACAGCCTGTTCGAGTTATTGCGGCGTCCCGAGGTCGGCTATGAGAAATTAATGACGCTGCCCGGGGCGGGCGTACCGCTGGAAGCAGCGGATGTCATCGAACAGGTGGATATCCAGGCCAAGTATCACGGCTACATCGAGCGCCAGAAAGAGGATGTGACGAAGATGGCGGCGCAGGAAGGTATGGCGATTCCGGCGGACCTTGACTACGCGACGCTCAACGGTCTTTCCATCGAAGTGCGTCAGCGCCTTGCTCAACATCGTCCGGCGACGGTGGGTCAGGCCAGCCGCATTCAGGGGGTCACGCCGGCGGCGATTTCGATTTTGCTGGTCTATCTGAAAAAGCTGCGAGGGCGGGCATGAACCTGAAAACGGGAATTGCTGCGCTGGGCCTGTCGCTGCCTGCGGAGGCAGAAGAAAAGCTGACCGCTTATCTGGGCCTGCTGGCCAAATGGAATAAGACCTTCAACCTCACCGCCATCCGTGATCCGGCGGAGATGGTGACGCATCATCTGCTTGACTCATTGTCTGCATTGCCGATTTTGCAAAAGTCGGCGTTGGCAGGACGGCATGCTCTGCGTCTGGCCGACGTTGGCAGCGGTGCCGGTCTGCCTGGGCTTGTGCTGGCGATGGCTCGGCCCGACTGGCAAGTGACGTCGGTCGAAACAGTCGAGAAAAAAGCCGCCTTTCAGCGTCAGGCCAAGATCGAACTGGGACTGACTAACGTGAGTATTCACTGCGGCCGTGTCGAAGCCTTTACCGAAGGGTTTGATGGCGTGATTTCCCGTGCTTTTGCGAGTCTGGCGGATTTTGTCGCCTTGGCCGGTCATTTGTCGACCACCCTGTGGGCGATGAAGGGCGCGTATCCTGCCGACGAAATTGCAGCACTGCCAGATAACTGGCGGGTTGTGGCGAGTCACCCGCTTGTCGTTCCCGGCCTCGATGCCGAGCGTCACCTGCTTCAACTGGAGAAAAACTGATGCATATTTTTGCCATCGCCAACCAAAAAGGCGGGGTCGGCAAGACCACCACTTCGGTCAATCTGGCGGCCGCCCTCGCGTTGGCCGGCAAGCGCACCTTGCTGGTCGACCTCGATCCACAAGGTAACGCCACCATGGGCTGCGGCATCGACAAGCGGGGGCTGACGCGTTCGGTGTATCAGTTGCTGGTGGGGCTCAAGCCGCTGGCCGAGGTGCGCCAGACTTCTCCATCCGCTGCTTTCGATGTGCTTCCGGCCAACCGCGATCTGGCGGGCGCCGAGGTCGAGCTGGTGAATCTCGATCTGCGCGAGATGCGCCTCAAGGGTGTCCTGCAGGAGTGCCGCCATGATTACGACTTCGTGCTGATCGACTGTCCGCCGTCGTTGTCGATGCTGACGCTGAATGGCCTGTGTGCGGCGCATGGGGTGATCATCCCGATGCAGTGCGAGTACTACGCGCTCGAAGGTTTGTCTGACTTGGTCAACACCATCAAGAAGGTGCACAAGAATCTGAACCGCGACCTCAAGATCATCGGTCTGCTGCGCGTGATGTACGACCCGCGCTCGACCTTGTCGAATCAGGTGTCGATGCAGCTTGAGGAGCATTTTGGCGACAAGGTGTTCAAGACGCTGGTGCCGCGCAACGTAAGGCTGGCCGAGGCACCCTCCTACGGCGTGCCGGGGGTTCTGTTCGACAAGGCCTCGAAGGGCGCGCAGGCCTATCTGGCGTTTGCCAAGGAAATGATCGAACGCGTTAATACATGGGAGCAGGAATCGTGAATCCACCAAAGATGAAGGGGCTGGGCCGCGGCCTGGATGTGTTGCTGGCGGGCAATGCCGAGACGGCAGAGTCACAGCGTCAGGAAACCTTGCCGATTGGCAGCCTGCAGCCGGGCAAGTACCAGCCGCGTACGCGCATGGACCCGGGTTCGCTGGAAGATCTGGCGGCGTCGATCAAGGCGCAGGGTCTGATTCAGCCGATCTCCGTGCGCCCTGTCGACAACGGTCGCTACGAGATCATTGCCGGTGAGCGACGCTGGCGGGCCTCGCAGATTGCCGGGCTGACCGAGGTGGCGGTGCTGATTCGCGACATCCCTGATGATGCGGCGCTGGCGATGTCGCTGATCGAGAACATCCAGCGCGAGGATTTGAACCCGCTCGAAGAGGCGGCGGGTCTGCAGCGTCTGATCGACGAGTTTGGTATGACCCATCAGCAGGCGGCCGATGCGGTCGGGCGTTCGCGTTCGGCGGCTTCCAACCTGCTGCGTTTGCTGCAATTGGCCAAGCCGGCGCAGGACTTGCTGATGGCGGGTGATATCGAGATGGGCCATGCGCGCGCCATTCTGGCGGCACCGAAGCATGAGCAGGGCCGGCTGGCGGCTGAGGTGGCCGACAAGGGCTATTCGGTGCGAGAAACCGAGCGCCGCGTGGCGCGCGAACTGCATCCGCCGGCGCACAAGGCAATGCAGGACAAGAGTCGCGATCTGGTGCGTCTTGAGGAGGAGTTGGCGGATGCCATTGGTGCGGTCGTCAGTGTGGCGGCCAATCGCAAGGGGGTGGGTGCTCTGACCATTCGTTTTTCCAGTCTTGATCAACTGGAGGGCATCCTGAAGCGCCTGCGCGATTGAAGGAGGATAAGTATGTTGCACTGCAGAAATTCTATTGACTTATTCCATCTTTCGATCTATAGTCGCGGGGTTTTGCAGTTGTGACCAAGACACTCTTACTTCAGGCAGCGGGAATTTTGTTGGCGGCGGCGTTAGCCGGTTTGCTGGCAGGTGCGGTCGGAGCAAGGTCTGCATTAGCAGGTGGTGTCGCCTACTTTCTGCCGAACTTGCTGTTTGTGCTGCGATTGCGTTTTGCGATGGCGATGCACCAAGCGGGAGCGGTCGGATTTTTGGTGGGTGAAGCTGTAAAACTGGCTGCCGTGATTGCGTTGCTGATTGTGTTGCCGCGCATCATGGAAGTGAATTGGCCGGCGTTGATCGCCGGGTTGTTTGTCGTGTTGTTCGTAAACTTATTCTCTCTGTTGCTAAAGAACTAAGACCATGGCTGCCGAACACGCTCCTACCGCTTCCGAGTACATCGTTCACCACCTGAGCTTTTTGACCAGTGCGAAGCAGACCTCCTTGGTCGATTGGTCGGTGTTCCATATCGATACTCTGTTTTATTCGACGATCCTCGGCCTGCTCGGGGTTTTTGTCATGGCACGACTCGCGGCGCGGGCGACGTCCGGCGTACCCGGTCGATTTCAGGCTGCCGTCGAGATCATTATCGAGATGGTGGCCGATCAGGCCAAGGGGATTGTGCATTCTCCGGAATCCAGGAAGTTTGTCGCGCCGCTCGCGCTGACGGTGTTCGTCTGGATTTTTCTGATGAACGCAATGGACTTGGTACCTGTCGATCTGCTGCCGATGGCGGGTGCTGCCGTGGGGATTGACTACATGCGCGTCGTCGCGACGGCCGACCTGAATGCTACCTTGGGTATGTCCTTGGGCGTTCTGTTGCTGTGCATCTACTACAGCATCAAGATCAAGGGTTTCGGCGGCTGGATGCACGAGTTGTTTACCACGCCGTTCGGGGCGCATCCCCTGTTGTGGCCGGTCAACTTTTCCATGCAGATGATCGAGTATGTCGCCAAAACGGTTTCCCATGGCATGCGGCTCTTCGGCAACATGTACGCGGGCGAGTTGATTTTCATGTTGATCGCGCTGATGGGTGCCGCTTGGGCGGGTACCCTCGGTAGTGGCTTGCTGTGGATAGGTCATATCATCGCCGGTACCATATGGGCGATCTTCCATATCCTGATCATCACATTGCAAGCTTTCATCTTCATGATGCTGACGCTGGTATATATCGGCCAGGCACATGAAAGTCACTAAGTTTTAACCCTCTTTTTTCAACCCCAACTTTTCAACACAAGGAGTCATCATGGAAGGCAACATCGTTGGTTTCGTCGCGCTGGCCGCCGGCCTGATCATCGGTCTGGGCGCTGCGGGCGCTTGTATCGGCATCGGCATTATGGGCAGCCGTTTTCTTGAGGCATCCGCCCGTCAACCCGAGCTGATGAATACCCTGCAAACCAAGATGTTCCTGTTGGTCGGCCTGATCGACGCAGCGTTCATTATCGGTACTGGTATCGCCCTCTGGTACACCACCGCCAACCCGTTCATCAAGTAAGCGGCTCCCCTTTAAACGCTTAAAGGAGCGAAACCGTGAATCTGAACGCAACGCTATTCGCACAGCTGGTTGTGTTCTTCATTCTGGCGTGGTTCACGATGAAATTCGTGTGGCCGCCCATCATGAAGGCACTCGACGAGCGCGCGTCCAAGATCGCCGATGGTCTGGCGGCGGCGGACAAAGCGAAAACCGATCTGCAGTTAGCTGAACGTCGTGCAACGGATGAATTGCGCAAGGCGCGTGAAACATCCAATGAGCTGCGTGCTGGCGCCGAACGTCAGGGTGCGCAAGTGCTGGATGAGGCGCGAGCCGAAGCAGCCCGCATCGTGGCAGCAGCGCGCACTGCCGCTGAAGGTGAGGCGGGTGTGGCAGCGCAGCGCGCCAAAGAAGCCTTGCGCGATCAGGTCGCCTTGCTGGCCGTGGCCGGTGCCGAGCGGATTCTCCGCAAGGAAATCGATGCCGCCAAGCATGCCGATCTGCTCAACCAGCTGAAAGCGGAACTGTAATCATCATGGCCGAGAACGTCACCGTCGCTCGTCCCTACGCTGAAGCAGCTTTCGCCCTGGCCAAGGCCGGCGGTGCGCTGGCTGCCTGGCAAGGGGCCCTGGCGCGCATGGCAGTGGCCTCTGCGGATACGCAGATGCTCGAATGTATTGCCGACCCGCGGATTGCACCGGCAGCACTCGCCGATCTTTTTCTGGGCGTGTCTGGCGATCTGAGTGTCGAGCAGCGCAGCTTTGCCAATTTGCTGGCCGAGAATCGTCGCCTGACGGTTCTGCCAGAAATCAGCGAACTCTTCGAGCAGCTCAAAAATGCCGAGGAAGATACGCGCGAAGCCGTTGTTAGCTCTGCCTTTCCGCTGGACGATGCGCAAGTTAAAAATCTGGTGGCTGATCTGGAGCGCAAATTTGGTTGCAAGATCAAGGCAACCGTCGAAATTGCGCCGGAACTGATCGGCGGTATCCGCATTGCCCTGGGCGACCAGGTTATCGATGCTTCCGTCCGCGGCAAACTCGCCGCCATGGCGGTCTCGCTCAAGAACTAGGAGTTTTTCATGAACCTTAATCCCTCCGAAATCAGCGATCTGATCAAGAGCCGGATCCAGAATATGCAGCTCGCTGCCACTGCCAAGAATGAAGGCACGGTGGTATCGGTGACTGACGGCATCTGCCGCATTCACGGCCTGGCTGATGTGATGCAGGGCGAAATGCTGGAATTTCCCGGCAATACCTTCGGCCTTGCACTGAACCTTGAGCGCGACTCTGTCGGTGCCGTGGTCATGGGCGACTATGAGCACATCACCGAGGGTGATACGGTCAAATGCACCGGACGCATTCTCGAAGTGCCAATTGGCCCCGAGTTGCTCGGTCGCGTCGTGAATGCGCTGGGTGAGCCGATCGACGGCAAAGGCCCAATCGCCGCCAAGATGACCGACAAGGTCGAAAAGGTGGCACCGGGCGTGATCTGGCGTAAGTCGGTGTCCCAGCCGGTGCAGTCGGGCCTCAAGGCGATCGACTCCATGGTGCCGGTGGGCCGCGGTCAGCGCGAGTTGATCATTGGCGACCGTCAGACCGGCAAGACGGCGGTGGCGGTCGACACCATCATCAACCAAAAAGGTCAGAACATGTTCTGTATCTACGTGGCGATCGGTCAGAAGGCTTCGACCGTTGCCAACGTCGTGCGGAAACTCGAAGAGAAGGGCGCGATGGAATACACCATCGTCGTCGCCGCAACGGCCTCTGACTCTGCAGCCATGCAGTTCCTGGCGCCCTACGCCGGTTGCACGATGGGCGAATACTTCCGCGACAACGGTATGGATGCCCTGATTATTTATGACGACCTGACCAAGCAAGCTTGGGCGTATCGTCAGATCTCCCTGCTGCTGCGTCGTCCCCCGGGTCGCGAAGCCTATCCGGGCGACGTGTTCTACATCCACTCGCGCCTGCTGGAGCGTGCCGCGCGCGTGTCCGAAGCCTGGGTTGAACGTCATACCGGCGGCAAGGTGACCGGCAAGACGGGTTCGCTAACCGCCCTGCCGGTGATTGAAACGCAGGCCGGCGACGTGTCCGCCTTCGTACCGACCAACGTCATTTCGATTACTGACGGTCAGATCTTCCTGGAAAGCGACTTGTTCAACGCGGGTGTCCGCCCTGCCATGAACGCCGGTGTCTCGGTGTCGCGCGTCGGTGGTGCTGCGCAGACCAAGGTCATCAAGAAGTTAGGCGGCGGCGTGCGTCTTGCCCTTGCTCAGTATCGTGAGCTGGCGGCGTTTGCCCAGTTCGCTTCTGACCTTGACGATGCAACGCGCAAGCAGTTGGAGCGCGGTCGTCGTGTCACCGAACTGATGAAGCAGCCTCAGTTTGCACCGCTGTCGGTGGCTGATATGGCTGTTTCGCTGTTCGCTGCCAACCAGGGCTTCCTCGACGATGTCGATAACGCCAAGATTCTTGCTTTCGAGTCGGCCTTGCACCAGTACATGCGTCAGCAACATGCCGTACTGATGGACAAGATTGCCGCGACCAACGATTTGGACAAGGAAGGCGAAGCCGAAATGTCCAGCGCCGTTGCTGCGTTCAAGAAAACTTGGGCCTAATCCACTAGGAGAAGAGCGCCATGGCAGGCGGCAAGGAAATTCGCACCAAGATCAAGTCGGTCCAAAACACCCGCAAGATCACCAAGGCCATGGAGATGGTGGCCGCATCCAAAATGCGCAAAGCGCAGGAGCGGATGCGTGCTGCCCGACCCTATAGCGAGAAGATTCGCGGCCTGGCCGCGCACCTCGCGGCCGCTAATGTGACCGAATATCGGCATCCCTTCCTCTCTAAAATGGTGGAGGGACAGGCGCCCAAGCGCATCGGTATCGTCGTGGTGTCCACAGACAAGGGCTTGTGCGGCGGTTTGAACACCAACGTGCTGCGCATGACGCTGAATGCGATGCGTCAATGGGAGGCGGCGGGTGCAACGACCATCAAAGCGACATGCATCGGCAACAAGGGGCTGGGTTTCATGCAGCGCCTGGGTGCCAATGTGGTTTCGCACGTCGTGCATCTGGGCGACACGCCACACCTCGACAAGTTGATCGGGCCGGTCAAGGTCATGATCGACGCCTTTCAGGCGGGTGAGCTTGATGTGGTGTATATCGTCTACACAAAGTTCATCAACACCATGCGCCAGGAGCCTGTGATGGAGCAGTTGCTGCCCCTGACCGGTGATCGCCTCGGCACGCCGAAGGGCAGCTGGGACTACCTCTATGAGCCGGATGCGCGCGTCGTCATTGATGATCTGCTGATCCGCTACATCGAGGCGCTGATCTATCAGGCGGTGGCCGAAAACATGGCCTCGGAGCAGTCGGCGCGAATGGTGGCGATGAAGGCAGCCACGGACAACGCAGGTAACGTGATCAAAGAACTGCAGCTGATCTACAACAAGGCGCGTCAGGCCTCGATCACCAAAGAAATTTCGGAAATTGTCGGTGGCGCAGCTGCTATCGCCGGTTGATGAGCAGGTTAATGAATTTAGTAAATTAAGGAATCGACCATGAGCAACGGAAGCATCGTTCAGTGTATTGGCGCGGTGGTGGATATCAAGTTCCCCCGCGAGTCCATGCCCAAGGTGTTTGAAGCGCTGGTTCTCGACGAGGCCAATGTCGGCAACGCCGAACCTGGTTTGACCTTCGAGGTCCAGCAGCAGATCGGCGATGGGGTGGTGCGGACCATTGCCCTCGGCTCTTCCGACGGCCTGCGCCGCGGCATGTCGGTCAAGCCCACAGGGGCCCCGATTTCGGTCCCGGTGGGTGTCGGCACCCTTGGTCGCATCATGGACGTGCTGGGTCGCCCGATCGACGAAGCCGGCCCGATTCCGGGCGGCGAGCTGCGTCCGATCCACAACAAGGCACCAAAGTTCGACGAGCTGGCCCCATCGGTTGACCTGCTGCCCACGGGTATCAAGGTGATCGACCTGATCTGCCCGTTCGCCAAAGGCGGCAAGATCGGCCTGTTCGGCGGCGCCGGCGTCGGCAAGACCGTGAACATGATGGAGCTGATCAACAACATCGCCAAGTCCTATGGTGGTTTCTCGGTGTTCGCCGGTGTGGGCGAGCGTACCCGTGAGGGCAATGACTTCTACCACGAGATGGAAGAGTCGAAGGTGCTCGACAAGGTGGCGATGGTGTTTGGTCAGATGAACGAGCCGCCCGGCAACCGCCTGCGCGTGGCACTGACCGGTCTCACCATGGCCGAGAAGTTCCGTGACGAAGGCAAGGACATCCTGTTCTTCGTCGATAACATCTACCGCTACACCTTGGCCGGTACCGAAGTGTCCGCGCTGCTGGGTCGTATGCCTTCTGCTGTTGGTTATCAGCCTACTCTGGCGGACGAAATGGGTCGCCTGCAGGAGCGCATCACTTCCACCAAGACCGGCTCGATCACCTCGATTCAGGCCGTGTATGTGCCGGCGGACGACTTGACCGACCCGTCACCTGCGACGACCTTCGGCCACCTCGACGCCACCGTCGTGTTGTCGCGTGACATCGCTTCGCTGGGTATCTACCCGGCCGTTGATCCGCTCGACTCCACCTCGCGTCAGCTCGACCCGCTGGTCGTTGGCGAAGAGCACTACAGTGTCGCGCGTCGCGTGCAGTCGAACCTGCAGCGTTACAAGGAACTGCGCGACATCATCGCCATTCTCGGTATGGACGAACTGGCACCGGAAGACAAGCTGGCGGTTGGCCGGGCGCGGAAAATTCAGCGTTTCCTGTCGCAGCCGTTCAACGTGGCCGAAGTCTTCACCGGCTCGCCCGGCAAGATCGTACCGCTGGCCGACACGATCAAGGGATTCAAGATGATCGTCGATGGCGAGTGCGACAGCCTCCCCGAGCAGGCCTTCTACATGGTCGGCGGTATCGAGGAAGCCTTCGAAAAGGCCAAGACGCTTCAGTAAAGAGGTCACATCATGACTATGACTGTTCATGTGGATGTCGTCAGCGCGGAGGAGTCGATCTTCTCCGGCTTGGCGGAGTTTGTCGTGCTGCCGGGTCAAGCCGGTGAGCTCGGCATCCTGCCCGGCCACATGCCGCTGATGACGACCATCAAGCCGGGTGCCGTGCGCCTCAAGCTGCCGCAGCAGGATCAGGAAGAGTTGATCTTTGTGGCCGGCGGTGTACTCGAAGTTCAGCCGGGGCTGGTGACGGTACTGGCCGACACGGCGATTCGCGGCAAGGATCTCGACGAAGCCAAGGCACTGGATGCCAAGCGCAAGGCTGAAGAAGCCATGGCCGACCGCAGTGCCGAACTCGACTATGCCCGTGCGCAAGCAGAGCTGGCCGAAGCCGTGGCGCAACTGTCCGCTATTCAGAAGCTGCGCCGCAAGTAAGCGCGTACTTGCTTCAAAACCACCAAGGGCAGCTATGGCTGCCCTTGTTTTTTACGGCAGCAGGATCGTCGAGCCGGTCGTCTTGCGTGCCGCGAGGTCGATGTGCGCCTGCGCTGCGTCCTTCAGTGCATAGGTCTGATTGACTTCGATCTTGACCTTGCCGGAAGCTACCATCTCGAATAGTTCCTGGGCGCTGGCCAGAAGGTCGGCACGTTTGGCGACATAGGTGAACAGCGTCGGCCGCGTCAGGAACAGCGAGCCGCGTTTGGAAAGTTCCTGCGTATCAACGGGAGCTACCGGACCGGCCGACTGGCCAAAGGTGACCATCATGCCGAGCGGGCGCAGGCAGTCGAGCGATTTCGTGAAGGTATCGGCGCCGACCGAGTCATAGACAACGGATACGCCCTCGCCTCTGGTGATTTCCTTGACGCGGGCGACAAAATCCTCGCGCGTGTAGATGATCGGATAGTCGCAACCGTGGGCTTTAGCCAATGCCGCCTTTTCGTCGGAGCTGACCGTACCGATCACGGTAGCGCCGAGCGCCTTGGCCCACTGGCAGACGATCAGGCCGACGCCACCGGCGGCGGCCTGAATCAGGATCGTGTCATTTGCTTGAACACGGAATGTGCGTCGCAGCAGATATTGCGCCGTCATGCCCTGCAACATCATTGCGGCGGCGGTCTTGAAGTCGATGCTATCCGGCAGCTTCACCAGCCGGTCCGCCGGGATGTTGCGTACGTCGGCGTAGGCACCGGGTGGGCCGCCAGCGTAGGCGACGCGGTCACCCACCTGGATGTCGGTAACAGCACTGCCGACCGCCTCGACGATGCCGGCGCCTTCGAGTCCCAGGCCGCTGGGCAAAGCAAGCGGATAGCGCCCGCTGCGAAAATAGATGTCGATGAAATTGAGGCCGACCGCCTCATGGCGGACACGTGCTTCATTTGCTGCCGTCTCGCCAACGCCGACTTCTTCCCAGCGCATGACTTCCGGGCCACCGGTTTCATAGAGTCGAATCGCATGCGGCATGCTGCTCTCCTTAGGTGCGCAAGTGGTTGGCGTCGACCACAGCCAACGCCGTCATGTTGACCAGGCGGCGCACGGTGGCTGTTGAGGTCAGGATATGCACGGGCTTGGCCGCGCCGAGCAGAATCGGGCCGACCGTGATGCCATCGCCGTTGGTTTCCTTCAGGAGGTTGAAGGCAATGTTGGCGGCATCGACATTGGGCATGATCATCAAATTGGCCTCGCCCTTGAGGCGCGAGCCGGGGTAGAGGCGGTTACGGATCTTCTCGTTGAGCGCGGCATCGCCATGCATCTCGCCATCGACCTCCAACTCGGGGGCGCGGGCGGAGATGATTTCGAGCGCACGGCGCATCTTGAGGGTGGCCGCCGACGGCACGCTGCCGAAATTGGAATGCGATAGTAATGCAAGCTTGGGCGTCACACCGAAACGACGTACTTCATCAGCCGCCATCAAAGCAAGGTCGGCGACGAGGCCGGCGTCAGGCTCTTCGTTGACATAGGTGTCGCAGATGAACAGGGTATGGCGCGGCAGTAGCAGCAGGTTCATGGCGGCGAAGCAATGGGCGCGCGGCTTGAGGCCGATCACATCTTCGACGTGGCGCAAGTGCTGGGCATGGCGGCCGACGGTGCCGCACAGCATGGCATCGACATCGCCACGCTTCAACAACATCGCGCCGATCAGCGTGGTGTCCGAACGCAGTGCCTGCTTGGCCATTTCGGGCGTGATGCCCTGGCGGCCCATCAGCTGATGGTATTCGTTCCACAAATCGCGATAGCGCGGATCGGACAGGGGATTGACGACCTCAAAATCAATACCGGCGCGGATGCGCAGACCGGCGCGCAGTACGCGGTTTTCGATCACATCCGGGCGGCCGATTAGCACCGGTTGGGCGAGCCCTTCATCCTTGACGGCCTGCACGGCGCGCAGCACGCGCTCGTCCTCGCCTTCGCAATAGACCACACGGCGCGGCGCCTGCTTGGCCGCTGCAAAGACGGGTTTCATGACGAAACCGGAGTGATAGACAAAATTGTTCAACTGGTCGCGGTAGGCATTCATGTCGGCCACCGGCCGACCGGCCACCCCGGAATCGGCGGCGGCCTGCGCCACGGCAGGCGCGATCTTGACGATCAGGCGCGGATCGAAAGGCTTGGGAATCAGGTATTCCGGTCCGAAGGCGGTGGCCTCGCCGCCATAGGCCGTCGCCACGATATCCGAGGCCTCGGCCTGGGCCAGTTCAGCGATGGCGCGCACGGCCGCCAGTTTCATCTGCTCGGTGATGGTCGATGCACCGGCATCGAGCGCGCCGCGGAAGATGAAGGGGAAGCACAAGACGTTGTTGACCTGGTTCGGGTAGTCCGAACGGCCGGTGGCGATAATGGCGTCGTCGCGCACCGCCTTGACGTCTTCAGGGAGGATTTCCGGCGAGGGGTTGGCAAGGGCGAGGATCAGAGGCTTCGCCGCCATCTTCGCCACCATCTCCTGCTTCAGCACGCCTCCCGCCGACAGGCCGAGGAAAACATCGGCATCGGCAATCACTTCGCCGAGGGTGCGCGCATCGGTCTTCTTGGCATAGCGCGCCTTGATCGGGTCCATGTCCTCGACACGACCTTCGTAGGCGACGCCCTTGAGGTCGGTGACCCAGATGTTCTCGACCCTGACGCCCAGATTGACGAGCAGATCAAGGCAAGCCAATGCGGCGGCGCCGGCACCCGAGGTCACCAGCTTGACCTCGCCGATCTGCTTACCGACGAGCTTAAGGCCATTGAGGATGAAGGCGCCGACAACGATGGCGGTGCCGTGCTGGTCGTCGTGGAACACCGGAATCTTCATCCGTTCGCGCAGCTTGGCCTCAATGTAGAAGCACTCGGGCGCCTTGATGTCCTCCAGGTTGATGCCACCGAAGGTTGGCTCCATCGCGGCGATGGCGTCGATCAGTTTGTCGGGGTCATTTTCGGCCAGTTCGATATCGAACACATCAATGCCGGCGAACTTCTTGAACAGCACGCCCTTGCCTTCCATCACCGGCTTGGCCGCCAGCGGGCCGATGTTGCCGAGACCGAGCACGGCGGTGCCGTTGGTGATGACGCCGACCAGATTGGCGCGCGAGGTCAGGCGCGAAGCTTCGCGTGGATCGGCGACGATGGCGTTGCAGGCTGCGGCAACGCCGGGAGAATAGGCGAGCGCAAGATCACGCTGATTGGTGAGGCCCTTGGTGGGTACCACCGAGATTTTTCCTGGGGTCGGGCTGGCGTGGTACTCAAGCGCGGCGGCAGTCAGGTCGACAGCCGACTCGTTATGTTCTGTTTTCATGGATGCGCAGCGTGAATGAGATAAAACGCAATCTTACCCTGTGCGAAAATGCCGCATCACATTTATGGACGGAAGCCTCATGAAACGCGTCGTCTTCAATCAAAAGGGCGGTGTTGGCAAGAGCACCATTACCTGCAATCTGGCCGCCATTGCCGCTGCACGCGGCATGCGGACGCTGGTGGTTGACCTTGACCCCCAGGCTAACTCGACCCGTTACCTGCTGGGCGCCGCCGCCGACAGCATCGAATCATCGGTGACCGAATTCTTCGACCAGATGCTCAACTTCAAGCTGCGCCCGAAGGCGACCGAGGATTTCATCCACGCCACCCCCTTCGATAACCTGTTCCTCTTGCCGGCCGATGCCGCGCTGGAAGAGTTGCAGGCCAAACTTGAATCACGCTACAAGATTTACAAGCTCAAGGAAGCGCTCGACGCCCTCGACTTTGACCAGATCTGGATTGACACCCCGCCCGCCCTGCACTTCTACACCCGCTCGGCGCTGATCGCCGCCGATAGCTGTTTGATTCCCTTCGACTGCGACGAGTTCGCGCGCCGCGCGCTCTATACGCTGCTCGACAACGTCGCCGAGATTCGTGCCGATCACAATCAGGCACTGGCCGTCGAGGGCATCGTCGTCAACCAGTTCCAGTCACGCGCCACTTTGCCGCAGCAGATCATTGATGAATTGTGTGCCGAGAAGCTGCCGGTGCTCGAACCTTTCCTGTCGGCCTCGGTGAAGATCAAGGAATCGCACCAGCAAGCCAAGCCGATGATCCATCTCGACAAAGGCCACAAGCTGACCGACGAATTCACCCGCCTGTTCGATGCGCTAGAAAAAGCACGCCAGCCGGCGAAGCAGAAGAAACGCGCCTAAACTCCCTTCACGCCGTCCCGCCAGCGCCGACTTTTTAAGCCTTAACCCAACTGGTCCAGCGCCTGTCTGAGGCTGCCCACTGTGCGGTCGATATTGCCCAGCTTGTCGAGGCCGAACAGGCCGACGCGGAAGGTGCGGAAATCGGCCGGTTCGTCGCATTGCAGCGGTACGCCGGCGGCGGTTTGCAGGCCGAGGTTGAGGAACTTCTTGCCTGACTGCAGTTCGGGATCGGTGGTGTAGCTGACCACGACGCCCGGTGCTTCGAATCCGGGGGCCGCGACACTGGGAAAACCGCGTTCGACGAACAGGGCGCGGACCTGGCGACCGAGTTCGCGTTGCTGCGCACAGGCTTGTTCCATGCCGAACGCCTCGGTTTCCTGCATCGCCGCGCGGACTTGCCGCAAGGCTTCGGTGGGCATCGTCGCGTGGTAGGCGTGGCCGCCGTTTTCGTAAGCCGCCATGATCTGCAACCATTTCTTCAGGTCGCAGGCGAAGCTGGAACTCGTCGTGGTTTCGATGCGTGCGGCGGCACGTTCGCCGAGCATGACGAAGCCGGCGCAGGCGGGGCCGCTCCAGCCTTTTTGCGGTGCGCTGATCAACACATCGATGCCCAGGTCGCGCATGTTCACCCATAGCGCGCCGGAGGCAATGCAGTCGAGCACGAACAGGCCGTCGACCGCGCGTACCGCTGCGGCCACCTGTCTCAGATAGTCGTCTGGCAGCAACATGCCGGAGGATGTTTCGACGTGCGGCGCGAAGACGAGCCCGGGACCTTGCTTGCGAATCGCGGCGATCACTTCGTCGATGGGCGGCGGCACAAAGGGCCCTTGCGAGCCCTCACTGACCTGACGAGCCTTGAGGACGGTAGTACTACCCGCAAAGCCGCCCATGTCGAGGATCTGCGACCAGCGGAAGCTGAACCAGCCGTTGCGGATCACCAGACAGTGCTGCCCGCTGGCGAACTGGCGCGCCACGGCCTCCATGGCATAGGTGCCGCCGCCGGGGACGATGGCGACTTGCACAGCACCGTAGGTGCGCTTGAGGATGGCCGAGATGTCGCGCATCACCCCCTGGAAGGCTTGCGACATGTGGTTGAGCGTACGGTCGGTATAGACCACCGAGTATTCGAGCAGGCCGTCGGGATCGACGTGGGGCAATAGGCCGGGCATGTCAGTTCCTCACAAAAAGTTCAGCAGCAATTGGTTGAAGGCATCCGCCTGTTCGATATTGGCCAGGTGTGCCGCGCCGGGAATGACGGCCAGCTGTGCGCCGGAGATCGCAACGGCCAGCGCCTGGGCGAGGGGCAGCGGGATGCCGGGGTCGCTGTCGCCAACGACGACCAGGGCGGGCATCGGCAGGGTCTTGAGGCGCGCGCTGAAATCAAGTTGGGCGATGGCATGGCAGCAGCCGAGATAGCCGGCGACCGGTGTGGCGCGAATGAGGGCGCCGATGCGCTCGATTACTTCAGGATGGGCGGCGCGATAGGGCGCGGTGAACCAGCGTTCCAGCGTGGGCAGCACCAGCGGTTCCAGCCCGCTCGCCGCGATTTGCCGAATGCGTTCGGGCCAGGCGGCCTGCGCTTCCGGCGGATAGGCACAGGTGGTGTCGGCCAGCACCAGTTTGTCGATCCGCTGCGGCGCCGCCAGCGCCACAGCCTGGCCGATCATGCCGCCGAGCGAGATGCCGACGAAGCTGGCTTTTTCGATCTGTAGTGCATCCAGCAAGGCGATGGCATCGGCGGCCAGCAGGTCAAACGTGTAGGCACCGGGGCTTGCCGTTGTTTTTCCGTGACCACGCAGGTCGTAGGCGAGCACCGTATGCCGTCCTGCCAGCGCCGACTTTTGCGCGGCCCAGATCGAGTGATCGCTGCCGAGCGAGTGGGCGAACATGACGACCGGCCCGCTGCCGGAAATTTCGTAGTGGATGTTGATGCCGTTGGCTTCAATCTTCATACCGGCTCCAGTTTGGCGACAGATAAAGCCAGCCATTTCATGCCGGCGTTGCCGAAGTTGATCTGCACCCGCGCATCGTTGCCACCGCCTTCGGCATTGACGATGACGCCGAGGCCGAACTTGGCGTGCATGACATTCTGACCGATGCGCAGCCCACCGCTTTTTTGCGGGCGGGGGGCGGAATCAAAAGTCGGCGCTGGCGGGACGGCATAGCCGCTCTTGTTGGCACGCACGGTGAGGAATTTCAGCAGTCCCGCCGGAATTTCCTCAATGAAGCGTGAGGGCAGGTTGTAGCGCACTTGCCCGTGCAGCATGCGCGTCTGGGCGTGGCACAGATAGAGGCGCTGGCGCGCACGGGTGACGGCGACATACATCAGGCGGCGCTCTTCCTCCAGCCCCTTGTTCTCGTTCAGCGAATTCTCGTGCGGGAACAAGCCCTCCTCCAGCCCGCAGATGAAGACGATGTTGAACTCCAGGCCCTTGGCCGAATGCACCGTCATCAGTTGCAGCGCATCGTCGCCCTCACCGGCCTGGTGCTCGCCGGCTTCGAGCGAGGCGTGGGCGAGGAAGGAGGCCAGATCCAGCGAGAGCTCCCCTTCTTCACCCACGACGCCTTCTTCGGCGATAAAGCCGCTGGCGGCATTGACCAGTTCGTCGAGGTTGGCGAGGCGCTCCTGGCCTTCCTTCTCGTTGCGGTAGTGCTCGCGCAAACCGGAGAGGTCGAGCACGTGCTCGACGAGTTCGGGCAGCGGCAGGTGCGCGGCCTCGCGCAGCTTGACAATCAGCGTGGCGAAGGCGGCGAGCTTGGCGCCGCCCGCCCCTGTTACATAGGGAATCGCGGCGTGCAGGCTGCTGCCCTGCGTCTTGGCGGCATCGGCCAGTTGTTCGATGCTGCGCGCCCCGATGCCGCGCGTCGGGAAATTCACCACGCGCGCAAAGGCGGTGTCGTCGTTCGCGTTGGCGATCAATCTTAAATAAGCCAGGGCATGCTTGATCTCGGCGCGCTCGAAAAAGCGCAGGCCGCCATAAACACGATACGGCAGGCCGGCGTTGAACAGCGCGTGTTCGAGCGCGCGGCTCTGCGCGTTGCTGCGGTAGAGCAGCGCGATCTCCTTGCGTGCATGGCCGTCGCGTGCCAGCGCCTTGACCTCTTCGACAATGAAACGCGCCTCGTCGCCGTCCGAGTAGGACTCATGCACGCGGATCGGTTCGCCCGCGCCGGCCTCGGTCCACAGGTTCTTGCCGAGGCGCGAAGGGTTGTTCTCGATGATGGCGTTGGCGGCATCGAGGATGTTGCCGTGCGAGCGGTAGTTCTGTTCGAGGCGGATCATGTTTTGCACCTTGAACTCGCGTTCAAAGTCGCGCATGTTGCCGACGTCGGCGCCGCGGAAGGCGTAGATGCTTTGGTCGTCGTCGCCGACGCAAAATAGCGCTGCGCCTTCGCCCGCGAGCAACTTCAGCCACTGATACTGCAGCTTGTTGGTGTCCTGAAACTCGTCGACGAGTATATGCCGGAAGCGCTCCTGATAATGCCGGCGCAGTGGCTCGTTGCGTTCCAGCAGCTCGTAGCAGCGCAGCAGCAGTTCGGCAAAATCGACCACGCCTTCCTTCTGGCATTGTGCCTCGTAGGCGGCGTAGAGTTCGACGCGTTTCTTCGTCCACTCGTCCCAGGCTTCGACGGCGCTGGCGCGCAAGCCGGCTTCCTTCTGGGCGTTGATGAACCAGCACAGTTCGCGCGGCGGATATTTCTCGTCATCGACGTTGAGCGACTTTAGCAGCCGTTTGACGGCGGCCAACTGATCGGCCGAGTCGAGAATCTGGAACAGTTGCGGCAGCCCCGCATCGCGATAGTGGGCACGCAGCATGCGGTTGCACAGGCCGTGGAAAGTGCCGATCCACATGCCCTTTACATTAATCGGCAGCATCGCCGAGAGGCGCGCCAGCATTTCCTTGGCGGCCTTGTTGGTGAAGGTCACCGCCAACACGGTCGGCGGGCTGGCCTGGCTCGTTGATATCAGCCAGGCAATGCGGGTAGTGAGCACTCGCGTCTTGCCCGAGCCGGCGCCGGCGAGGATCAGCGCGTGCTGGGGTGGCAGGGTAACGGCGGCGAGTTGGGGCTCATTGAGCCTGTCCAGTAAATTCAATGGCTTAGCTTTTATCGTTGAAACAAGCAGTCTACACGCTCGTTATTGAACTTTTGGCGTAATCCCCCATCTCATGGTTAAATGTTGCAGCGCAACAAAATTGCGCGAGAAAGGAATCATCATGAAAAACACCAACCCCAAGATCCTGCCCTGGCTGGCCCACAAGGCCAGTATTTCCCTGCATCGCGCCGAGATTCTCTGGCACGCGGCCCAACGCCATGCGACCCATGCGACGGGCGAAACCGACACGCCCGCCTACTGGGCGGCGGCGATGGATCGCCTGCTTGAGCTGGTGGCAGCGGAAAGTCTGCGTGAGGATGCGGCCTCATTCGGCTGGCGGCGCCTGACGCGTCTGAATAACAGCCTGTGGCAAGCACCGCTGGCGATTCTCGATGCGCTGACGTTGAACAACGAGCGCGGCTGGCGCCTGATGCGACCGGTCCCGTTCGGCTGATCGTTCGTAAACGTTTCACCGAGCATGGCCGCCAGGGGCGGCGCGTATAATTTGGCGCTTTGTCGAATCACGTCAATCGCCCTCTGTCCATGCAGGAAAAATATAGCCCCGCCGAGATCGAACAGGCTGCCCAGGTGCATTGGAGTACCTCGCGCGTCTTCAATGCCGTCGAAGATGCCGCCAAGCCCAAGTATTACTGCCTGTCGATGTTCCCCTATCCGTCGGGCAAGCTGCACATGGGCCACGTGCGCAATTACACGATCGGCGATGTGCTGTCGCGCAGCCACCGCATGCGCGGCTACAACGTGCTGCAACCGATGGGCTGGGACGCCTTCGGCCTGCCGGCCGAGAACGCGGCGATCCAGAACAAGGTGCCGCCCGCCAAGTGGACCTACGACAACATCGCGTACATGAAAAAGCAATTGCAGTCGCTGGGTTTCGCCATCGACTGGGAACGCGAGCTGGCCACCTGCAAGCCCGACTACTACCGATGGAACCAGTGGCTGTTCCTGCGCATGCTGGAAAAGGGCATCGCCTACAAGAAGACGCAGACGGTGAACTGGGACCCGGTGGACCAGACCGTGCTCGCCAACGAACAGGTGATCGACGGCCGTGGCTGGCGCACCGGCGCGGTGGTGGAAAAACGCGAGATTCCCGGCTACTACCTGGCCATCACCCAATACGCCGACGAACTGCTCGGCGCACTCGACATGCTGCCCGGCTGGCCGGAGCGCGTCAAGCTCATGCAGGCCAACTGGATTGGCAAGAGCACCGGCGTGCGTTTCGCCTTTCCGTATGAACTCGACGGTGAGCAAGGTCAGCTCTGGGTGTTCACCACCCGCGCCGACACCATCATGGGCGTCAGCTTCTGCGCCGTCGCCGCCGAACATCCGCTCGCCACCCACGCCGCTCAGAACAATCCTGAGCTGGCTGCCTTCATCGACGAATGCAAGCACGGCTCGGTGATGGAAGCCGACATGGCGACGATGGAAAAGAAAGGCATGCCGACTGGCATCTTCGTCGAGCATCCGCTGACCGGCGCCAAGGTTGAAGTCTGGGTCGGCAACTACGTGCTGATGAGCTACGGCGACGGCGCGGTGATGGGCGTGCCCGCCCATGACGAGCGCGACTTCGCCTTCGCCAAGAAATACGGCTTGGAAATCAAGCAGGTCATCGGCGTCGAAGGGCAGAACTTCTCTCTGGAAGCGTGGGCTGAGTGGTACGCCGACAAACAGCGCGGTGTCTGCGTCAATTCCGGCAAATACGACGGCCTTGGCTACGAAGCCGCCGTGGATGCCATCGCCGCCGACTTGGCGGCCAAGGGCCTGGGCGAGAAGAAGGTGCAGTTCCGCCTGCGCGACTGGGGCGTGTCGCGCCAGCGCTACTGGGGCTGCCCGATCCCGATCATCCATTGCGACGCTTGCGGTTCGGTGCCGGTACCCGACGACCAGTTGCCCGTCGTCCTGCCCGAGGATTGCGTGCCGGACGGTTCCGGCAATCCGCTCAACAAGCGCGAAGATTTCCTCAACTGTACCTGTCCGCAGTGCGGCAAGCCGTCCAAGCGCGAAACCGACACGATGGACACCTTTGTGGATTCGTCCTGGTATTACGCGCGCTACTGCGCACCAGATGCGCAGACGATGGTCGATGCCCGCACCAACTACTGGATGCCCATCGACCAGTACATCGGCGGCATCGAGCACGCCATCCTGCACCTGCTCTATTCGCGCTTCTGGACCAAGGTGATGCGCGATGTCGGCCTCGTCAGTTACGACGAACCTTTCGCCAACCTGCTCACGCAAGGCATGGTGCTGAACCACATTTTCAGCCGCCGCACCGACAAGGGCGGCATCCAGTACTTCACGCCGGAAGAAGTGGAACTGGTGAAGAACGAGACTGGCCATGTCACGGGCGCCACGCTCAAGGCCGACGGTAGCACCATCGACTACGGTGGCGTTGGCACCATGTCGAAGTCCAAGCTCAACGGCGTCGATCCGCAAGCGCTGATTGAGCAGTACGGCGCCGATACCGCGCGCTTCTTCATGATGTTCGCCGCGCCACCGGAGCAGACGCTGGAGTGGTCGGACTCGGGCGTTGAGGGTGCCTACCGCTTCATGAAGCGCATCTGGTTATTCGGCCATGCGCTCAAGCAGCAACAGGCGGGTGCGAGTACCCCGTCCTTGCGTCGCGAAATCCATCTGCTGCTCAAACAGGCCAACTACGACCTCGGCAAGCTGCAGTTCAATACCGTCGCCTCGGCCTGCATGAAGATGCTCAACGCGCTGGAAAAGGCGCCGGCCGACCCGCATGCACGCGAAGGCTTTGGCATCCTGCTGCGCGTGTTGTCGCCGATTGCCCCGCACATCACCCATGCCCTTTGGATCGAACTGAGCTACGGCGATGACATTCTCAATGCCCCCTGGCCCGAGCCGCTCGAGGAAGCCTTGGTGCAGGACGAGCTGGAACTGGTCCTGCAGGTTAACGGCAAGCATCGTGGCAGCATCCAGGTAAAAGTCGGCGCTGACAAGACGGCCATTGAAGCCGTCGCACTGGCCAACGAGATGGCGCAGAAGTTCATGGAAGGCAAGCCGGCGAAAAAAATCATCGTCGTGCCGGGCCGTCTGGTTAATATCGTCGTTTGAGCGAGGAAAACTCCATGCGCCGCCTGATCATTCTGCTTCTGGCCCTTGGCCTTGCCGCCTGCGGCTTCCAGTTGCGCGGCAGCTATACCCTGCCCTGGGATACGCTCTATCTGGGCATGGGCGAGAACACGCCGATGTACGCCCAGCTCAAGCGCAGCATCGAGGCCTCGACAAAAACCCGCATCGTCACGGATGCCAAGGAGGCGCAGGCTTCCCTGATGATTGTGAGCGATCAGCAGGCCAAGAGCATCCTGTCGCTGAACGCCAAAGGCCGGGTGCGCGAATTTCAGCTAACCCGCACCTTCGTCTATCGCATTCAGGACGCGAAAGGCAAGGAATTACTGCCGGCCAGCCCCATCGTGTTGATGCGTGAAATGACCTTTGACGATGAACAGATCTTCGCCAAGGAAGCGGAAGAAGGCATGATCTATCTGGAAATGCAGAACGATCTGGTGCAGCAGTTGTTGCGCCGTCTTGCAGCGAGTAGCCGCGCCACCAAGGGCTAGGCCCAGGCGACACTTAGGCGACACTGCCGTGCAACTGCGCCCGGAACAACTTTCCGCCCATCTCGATAAGCCGCTGCAGTCTTTGTATGTCCTGCACGGTGACGATCCGCTGCTGACGATTGAAACCGGCGATGCCTTGCGCGCCGCCGCGCGCAAACAGGGCTTTGATGAACGCAGTGTGCTGGTGGTCACCCCGTCATTCCGCTGGGAAGAACTGTTCCACGCTGCTGGCAATTTATCCCTGTTTGGTGGCCGCACCCTGGTCGATCTGCGCATCCCCACCGGCAAGCCCGGCCGCGAGGGTGGCGATGCCTTGCAGCGCTATGCCAAGGCACCTCCGGCAGATACGCTGACCCTGATTACCCTGCCCGAGATGGACTGGCGGGCGAAGAAGGCGGGCTGGTTTGCCGCGCTGGTGGCGGTTGGCGTGAGCATCGAGTGCAATGCGCCGCCGCTGGCGCAATTGCCGCAGTGGCTCAACCGCCGGCTGGCGCGGCAGCAGCAGTCTGCCTCTACGGAAGCGCTTGAATTCATCGCCCTGCATGTCGAGGGCAACCTGCTGGCGGCGCATCAGGAGATCCAGAAGCTGGGACTGCTCTATCCGGCGGGCGAACTGACGCTGCAGCAGGTGTCAGCCGCGGTACTGAATGTGGCACGCTACGACATCGACGATCTGAAAAATGCGCTGACGGCGCGCGACACGGCACGTTGTGCCCGTACGCTCGAAGGCCTCAAGGCCGAGGAAGCCGCCCCGCCGCTGGTCTTGTGGGTACTCGCCAACGAAGCGCGTCAGCGCATGCATCGCGCCGCCCTCTTGCATGCGGCGAAGATTGATCGCATCATCAAGGGCGTCGCCAGCGGTGATCTCTGGGACGAATTCCTGCAACTCTCATTACGACTGACGAAAGCGTAAGCAATGGATGTAAAAGACTACATGGAAACCCTCGGCCGCCAAGCACGCGCCGCCTCACGCGCGATGGCCAAGGCCAGTACCGCCGCGAAGAATGCCGCCCTGCTGGCGATGGCCGCCGATATTCGCGCGCGCCAGGCCGAGCTGCTGGCCGCCAATGCCGAAGATGTGGCCGAAGCCCGCGCCAATGGTCTGGAACCGGCCATGCTTGACCGTCTGACGCTGACGGCAAAAGGCGTCGAGTCGATGGCGCAAGGGCTGGAACAAGTGGCCACCCTGCCCGACCCGATTGGTGAAATCACCGACATGAAATACCGCCCGACCGGCATTCAGGTCGGCAAGATGCGCGTGCCGCTCGGCGTCGTCGGCATCATCTACGAAGCGCGGCCAAACGTCACGGCCGATGCCGCGGCGCTGTGCCTCAAGTCGGGCAACGCCTCGATTCTGCGTGGCGGCAAAGAGGCGATTCGCTGCAATCAGGCCATCGCCGTCAGTGTGCGCAAGGGCTTGGCCGCCGCCGGCCTGCCGGAAACGGCGGTGCAGGTCGTCGAGACCACCGACCGCGCCGCCGTCGGCCATCTCGTCGCCATGCCGGAATTTGTGGACGTGATCGTGCCGCGTGGTGGCAAGGGCCTGATCGAGCGTATTTCGAAAGAGGCGCGCGTGCCGGTGATCAAGCACCTCGACGGCAATTGTCACGTCTATATTGATGCCTCCGCCGATGCAGAAAAGGCACTGAAGATTCTCGAGAATGCCAAGACCCAGCGCCTCGGCACCTGCAACACCGCCGAATCGCTGCTGGTTGCACGCCCGGTGGCTGCGGCGTTGCTGCCGCAGTTGGCGGCGATGCTGATCGCCAAAGGGGTTGAAATCCGTGGCTGTGTCGAGACGCAAGCACTCGTGCCGCAGGCGAAAGCCGCTACGGAAGAGGATTACTACACCGAATACCTCGCGGCGATCATTTCCTGCAAGGTGGTGGCGGATGTCGATGAGGCCATCGCCCACATCAACCAATATTCGTCTGCGCACACCGAAACCATTGTCACCGAGGACTACACGCGGGCAATGCGTTTCCTGCGCGAGGTGGATTCCAGCTCGGTGATGGTGAATGCCTCGACGCGCTTTGCCGATGGCTTCGAATACGGTCTTGGCGCCGAGATCGGCATCTCCACCGACAAGTTCCACGCGCGCGGCCCGGTCGGGCTTGAGGGGCTGACCTCGCAGAAGTGGATCGTCTTCGGCAATGGGGAAGTTCGCGGCTAATGGACTTTAATGCCGTCCTGTCAGCGCCGACTTTTTGTCTCGGCATCCGCTGTACGGACGACGAGATTACCGAGATCGTCTATCTCGAACCCGGTGCCGAGATCAAGCCGCAAACGTTGCTGGCCAAAGAGGCCGTGCGCCAGTTGCGCGCCTACCTGAAGGACGCACGTTTTGAATTTGCGCTGCCCTTGCAGCCCAAGGGGACGCCTTTTCAGCGCCGCGTCTGGGCCGGCATCGCCGCCATCCCGTCCGGCGAGACGACAAGCTACGGCGAACTGGCGCAGGCCATCGGCAGCGGCCCGCGTGCGGTGGGCAACGCCTGCGGCGCCAACCCGTATCCGCTTGTCGTACCCTGTCATCGTGTCATTGCAGCCAATCAGGGTCTGGGTGGTTTTGCGCGCCAACGCGGCGGTTTTCTGCTCGACGTAAAGCGCTGGCTGCTGGGTCATGAAATGCGGGCGCATGAGCGAAGCCGATAAGTCGCTCATCGACGAATTCACCGACAGTCTCTGGCTGGCCGATGGACTCGCGAAAAACACCCTCTCTGCCTACCGCTCCGACCTTGCACTTTTTTCAACTTGGCTGGCGGGCCGCAAGGTCGCCCTGCCCGACGCGCAGGAGGCCGACATCGATGCCTGGCTGGCCCATCTTCATACGCGGCAGGAAAAGGTGCGTCCCACCACCTTGCGGCGCTTTCAGGCCTCCCTGCGACGCTTCTATCGCTGGTTGATCGAGCAGGGACGGATTACGGTCGATCCGCTGCTCAACATCCAGCCGCCGGTGACTGCCGAACGCTTCCCCAAAACGCTGTCGGAAAAGCAGGTCGAGGACTTGCTGGCCGCGCCCGATGTCGATACGCCGCTCGGTCTGCGTGATCGCACCCTGCTCGAAGTGGTCTACGCCAGCGGCCTACGCGTATCCGAACTGGTTGGCTTGAAGCTCTTCAATATCAGCCTCAACGACCGTGTGGTGCGCACCTTTGGCAAGGGCGGCAAGGAGCGGCTCGTACCGCTTGGCGAAATCGCGGCCGACTGGTTGCAACGCTGGCTTCAGGAAGGCCGTCCCGCGTTGCTGAAAGGGCGTAATTCCGATTTTGTTTTTGTCACCGGCCGCAAGGACAGCGAGGGGATGACGCGCCAGATGGCCTGGACGCTGATCAAGAAGCACGCCGTTGCTGCCGGCATCCCGCGCGAAAGAATCTCGCCGCACGTGATGCGCCACGCCTTTGCGACGCATCTGCTGAATCATGGTGCCGACTTGCGCGTGGTGCAACTGCTGCTCGGTCATGCCGACATTTCAACGACGCAGATCTATACTCATGTGGCGCGGACCCGACTGAAAGCGCTCCACACCGCGCATCATCCACGAGGATAACGCCATGAAACATGATGACCGCCCGCCCGAAACGCCCGCGACGAAGTTTCTCAACAAGCACGGCATTGCGCATTCAAACCATCTCTACACCTACGAGGAGCACGGCGGCACCAAAGTCTCATCACGCGAACTGAATGTTGCCGAGCATGCGGTGGTGAAAACCCTGGTGATGGAAGACGAGGACAAGAAACCGCTGATCGTGCTGATGCACGGCGACAAGAAAGTCTCCACCAAGGAACTGGCCCGTCAGCTCGGCGTCAAGAAGATTGCCCCCTGCACGCCCGAAGACGCCCACCGCCACACGGGTTACATGATCGGCGGCTGTTCGCCCTTCGGCACCAAGAAGCAACTGCCGCTCTGCATGGAAAAAACCATCCTCGATCTACCGCTGATTTACATCAACGGCGGCCAGCGGGGTTATCTCGTGGGTGTGCATCCGCATGACATCCTGCGGGTGTTGCAGCCGAAAATCGTGGAGTGCGGGCAGGCCTGATCGGCAGCTGAATGCGCCCATCGTCTTCGACACCTGCGTTCCAAGGTGGCGGAACGGTTGTGGCAGGCAGCGGAGCAGTATCGCTAAAATTGTCCGGTGTATTCACTGCCGTCTCGCCAGCGCCGACTTTTCAGCTTTCCCTTGCTTCGGCCTATGTCTTGGCATATGCTTTGCTCACCAGAAACCCAGTCGGGACAAAATCATGCAAGCAGAACGCCAAGTCAGACTATTCCGCAACGGGCGTAATCAGGCGTTGCGTATTCCACGCGAATTCGAGTTGCCCGGCAACGAGGCCATCGTGCGCAAGGAAGGCAACCGCCTGATTGTCGAACCAGCTGCGCCGCATTCCCTGTTGGCGGTGCTGGCCGGCCTCCAGCCGCTGGCGGAAACATTCCCGCCCATCGAGGAATTGCCGGTCGAACCGGTGGAGCTTTGAGCGATGGCGGAACAGCGTTACCTGCTCGACACCAATATCCTCTCCGATCTGGTGCGCAACCCCCAGGGCAAGATTGCGCGCAAGATCGCCAAGGTCGGCGAAGCGATGGTGTGCACCAGCATCATCGTCGCCTGCGAACTGCGCTACGGCGCGGCAAAGAAAGGTTCGCCACGGCTGAGCGAGCAACTGGAAGCCATACTCGCGCCGCTGGAAATAGTGCCGCTCGAACCCGATGCCGACCGGCACTATGGCCTCATTCGCGCCACACTGGAACGCAGCGGCCAGATCATCGGCCCCAACGATCTCCTGATTGCCGCGCAGGCGCTGGACGGCGGGCTGACTCTTGTGACCGACAACGTGGGTGAGTTCAAGCGGGTGCCGGGGTTGAGGGTGCAGAACTGGCTGGCGTAAGCCCATGCTCACCTCCTGAGCATGGCGGTTGCTAATCTTTTGCCGTCCCGCCAGCACCGACTTTTGACCTCGCTATGATCCCTGGCCCGCTCCGCCAGCACCTCCGCGCCTGCCGGAACATCGTCGTCTTCACCGGCGCGGGGATATCGGCCGAGAGTGGCATTCCCACCTTCCGCGACCGCTTCGAGGGGCTTTGGGCCAAGTACGATCCCCAAGAGGTGGCCACACCGCAGGCTTTCCGTGCTAACCCTCAACTGGTGTGGGATTGGCATGTGTATCTCGCCGACGCGATCCGTCAGGCCAGACCGAATGCCGGCCACGTTGCCGTGGCGCGACTGGCAGAACTCGCGCCCCGCCTCATCGTCATCACCCAAAACATCGACAACCTGCATCAGGTCGCCGGCAGTCGCGATGTGCTCGAACTTCACGGAAACCTGTTTCGTCTCACTGCCTTCGTCGATGCGGATGATCTGTTTGTCGGCGACCGCAGCCCCATCATCTGCCCGATCTGCGACGGTTATGCCCTGGATGAGGAGTGCGACCATTACGCCAGCAAGGAAGACCTTGCCGCCATCGAACTGAAAGCCGGCCCCGTGCCACGCTGCCCGGGATGCCGGGCGCTGCTGCGGCCCGACATCGTCTGGTTCGGCGAACCGCTGGCCGTGGACGTACTTGACGCCGCCTGGAGCGCGACCGATACCTGTGACCTGCTGATCTGCATTGGCAGCTCGCTCGAAGTGCAACCGGCGGCCAGCATTCCGATGCGGGCGAAACGGAATGGCGCGTCAATTATCGAAATCAATCCCAAGCCGACAACGTTGTCCCTTCACGCCGACGCATTCCTTCAAGGCAAGGCAGCCGAAGTGCTGCCGGAGTTGATCGATGAGGTTTGGGGTAGTGTGCTTTGAGATGATGCCGTCCTGCCAGGGCCGACTTTCTATGCCATGTGCGAATACAATGAGTCAAGCTGATTTTGAACGAGGAGTTACTGAAAATGCCCCTTAAGCCGATTGAAACAACCACCGGACCACTGGAATATACGGTTTCGAGCAGTTTTGGATATCGCTTCTCAAAGTTTCTGGTGCTTCCGCGCATTACGGAGGGCGAGGAATTCAGAAGCGGCCAACCATTCCAACTTTCGCCAATGCTTCAAGCAATAACAGATGAGTATCTGACACGGGAAGAACAGCAGGCAACCTATCTGCGGCCAAACGGCAGACCTGAATCTGTTCTTGACACCATTCGCTGGTATGTCCGATATGTAGGAAAGGACAATAACATTATCGAGTTCGTTCAGCGTGGCTGGTATCGGATGCCCACAGGAGAACAGGAGGCCGCCACCAGTGGGGATGAAATCGAGGAAGAAATCGCCGAGGAGGCTGGTGCGGCTACGGATGGCTGGATTTACGCCTTCACCTTTCCCGAACTTATCAAGAACGAGCCATTCCCCATCAAGGTCGGTATGACCATCCGAGACGTTGAGGAGCGTGTTGCAGATCAATGCAAGGGCTCGGCTTTTTTCAGCCAGCCCAAAATTATGAGGTCATGGCGAGTGAATCAGGTCTCACTGACCGAGCGCACTGTGCAGGGACTTCTAAAACTGTCCGGGCATTGGAAATCGGATGCCCCGGGTTCGGAGTGGTTCGTTACAACCGTTGATGAAATCGAGCGCATAGTCGGAATCGTTCAAAAAGAGACGCGCTGATGTCGCTACTCTCCAACCTTGAATCAAGGCACGGCCACCGTACAGCCATCGGCTACGATCTCCACGCCTCTTTCAAGGAACTGGCAGAGCGCGGGG
Source organism: Rhodocyclaceae bacterium (assembly GCA_030681195.1). Classification (GTDB taxonomy): domain Bacteria; phylum Pseudomonadota; class Gammaproteobacteria; order Burkholderiales; family Rhodocyclaceae; genus Sulfuricystis. The sequence continues at coordinate 323,783 of JAUXXJ010000045.1, read as the reverse complement.
AGGCTGATGTTGCCATCGTTTCGACCGAGGATGGTTTTTCACCGCTTGGTATATCGAAGGAGTTTTTCGCCGCTGATCTTGGCGTGCCCGTGAAGGAGATCAGCCGCCTTGCTGATTGGAACCGCAACGAGAATGACCGGGTTACGCTCGCGGCAATAAGCAGTCAGCGGGAAGGTAGCCAGTTGAGGGGAATCATCCTCGCACCCGGCAGCAACACGCGAAGTTATCAGCCGTTTGTGCGCTCATACGACCCGCGGCCGAATCGTAATTTCTATTACAACGTCAGCTACGAGGCGATTGTTTTTGCCTGCCGCAAATGGGGGGCACGCAAGCTGGCGATATCCCATCTTTCCTCAAGCGGCCAGTATCACGAAGACATCGCCACCTGTCACATGGAAGCACTGGGTCACTTTTGTGATGGCGATCCCGAACATGCACCAGAGTCGTTTATGTTCTGCGGCTGTTGCATCAACCCCGATCACTTGCGTGGCATCCAGCGGTTGAATGCGGAGGGCAGCCGTAAAGCGCATCGCTCAATTACTGTTGAGCAATGTGTTGATGGCCCTGCCATACTGCTGCATTTGAACTGGTAGGTGCCGTCTCGCCTGCGCCGACTTTTTAGCCGCGCGCCCGCTCGATCTGCACGCCGACACGCCTGACGCCACGGGCAATCCCCACTTTGGCAATTGAAACCTTGCACCAAGGCGCGCGGAATTCGTCGAGCAACAGGCCGATGACGTATTCGCCCAGCGTTTCAAGCAGGTTGAAATGGCGGGCCGCGAGTTCGGTGCGGATGCGCTCGATCACGACGGCGTAGTCGATGGTCTTGGTGATGTCGTCATCCTGTGCGGCCTCGTCGGGCACGCCGAAGGTGAGCGAGATGTCTAGCGTTTGCGGCGCGGCCCGTTCGCGGTCGTAAATGCCGACATGCGCTTCGACGCGCATGTCCTCGATGAAGATGAAGTCCATGAAACTGCCTCGTTTAGAATGCTGACCATTCTATGGAAACCCTGTTCATCTACCTAGCGCTTGGTTATCTGATCGGTTCGCTGCCCTTCGCGGTGATCGTCTCGAAAGCCTTTGGCCTGGCTGACCCGCGCAGCTTCGGCTCGGGCAATCCGGGTGCGACCAACGTACTGCGCACCGGCAACAAGGCCGCCGCCGTGTTGACCTTGCTGGGCGATGCGGCCAAGGGCTGGGTTGCGATGTTCCTCGCCGCAAAAGTCGGCGCTGACGGGACGGCTGTTGCCTTGACCGGGCTGGCAGCTTTCCTTGGCCACCTGTTTCCTGTCTTCCTCAAGTTCAAAGGCGGCAAGGGCGTGGCGACAGCAATTGGCGTCTTGATCGGTCTGGATGGCTGGGTTGCCCTGCTGACCGCGCTGACCTGGCTGGTGACGGCGGTCGTCACGCGTTACTCATCCCTGGCGGCGATCATCGCGGCCTGCGTCGCACCGACGCTGGCATTGAGCAATCACGGCATCGGTGCGGTGTCGATTGTCGTTGGGGTGATGTGCCTGCTGTTGATCGTGCGCCACAAGGCGAATATCGTGCGCCTTGTAGAAGGCACCGAAGGCCGGATCGGCAAGAAGAAAGCCTAGATCGTCGCCAGTGGCCAGCGGGGTTTGACCGCAAAGGCACCGTTGCGATTCGCTGTTTCGGCTTTGTCGGCCAGCAAGCGTTGCGCGGCGGCGAAAGCGATCATTGCGCCGTTGTCGGTGCACAGCGCCATTTCTGGATAACAGACCCGCACACGCTGTTTCACGGCGGCCAGATCCAGGCGCTGGCGCAGCCGCTGGTTGGCGCCGACGCCACCGGCGACGACCAATGTGGACAAGCGGCGCTGGCGACAGGCTGCGAGGGCCTTGGTGGCCACCACTTCGGTGGCGGCTTCCTGAAACTCGGTAGCCAGATCGGCCTTGTCCTGCTCGGTCAGTGTGCGCTCACGCACAGCCGTCAGCACAGCCGTTTTGAGGCCGGAAAAACTGAACATGAAATCGCCGCTGTTCAGCATCGGGCGCGGCAGCTTGAACTTGCCCGGGGTGCCCTGCTCGGCCAGTTTCGCCAATGCCGGCCCACCGGGATAGCCGAGGCCTAGCAGTTGGGCGGTCTTGTCGAAGGCTTCGCCAGCGGCATCGTCGAGCGATTCGCCCATCAGCTCGTAAGCGCCCACTTGCGTGACACACATCAGCTGGGTGTGACCGCCAGAAACTAGCAAGGCGATGAAGGGAAAAGTCGCGGGGTCTTTTGAGAGCAGCGGGGAAAGCAGGTGGCCTTCAAGGTGGTGGATCGGCAGGGCCGGAATATCGAGGGCCAGCGCCAGCGCCTCGGCAAAGCTGGCGCCGACCAGCAGCGCGCCGGCGAGTCCGGGTCCGGCGGTGTAGCCGATGGCCTCAATGTCCTTGTGTGTTGCACCGGCCTCGGCCAGCACGTTTTCCAGCAGGGGAATCAGCCGACGGATATGGTCGCGCGAGGCCAACTCGGGCACCACACCGCCATAAGCCTCGTGCATCGCGACCTGCGTATGCACGGCGTGCGCCAGCAGTCCGCGCTCGGTGTCGTAGAGGGCGATGCCTGTTTCGTCGCAGGAAGATTCGATACCGAGTACCAGCATGACGAAATTTTACTTTGACAAGTGCCGTGAAATGGCTAGAATTCGCCCCCTTTCACCCAATCAAGTCTAGGAAATTCGCATGCCTGGTATTCGTCTCAAGGAAAACGAGCCCTTCGAAGTTGCCATTCGTCGCTTCAAGCGCACCATCGAAAAGGCCGGCACGCTCACCGAACTTCGTTCGCGCGAGTTCTACGAGAAGCCCACTTCCGAACGCAAGCGCAAGCTCGCCGCTGCCGTCAAGCGCCATCACAAGCGCATCCGCAGCCAGCTCCTGCCGCCCAAGATGTATTGATTTCTCTGGTGGCCTGCTGACGCAGGCGCCAGCAGTCGATACCGCCCCGGTCAGTGCCGCGGGCGGTTTTGTCGTTTCTGATCCAGGAGAATTGCATGTCGCTGAAAGCCCGCATTACTGACGATATGAAGTCCGCCATGAAGGCGAAGGAAACGGCGCGCCTCGGTGCCATTCGCCTGCTGCTCGCCGCCATCAAGCAAAAGGAAGTGGATGAGCGCATCGAGCTTGACGATGCCGCCGTGATCGCGGTCATCGAAAAGATGCTCAAGCAGCGCAAGGATTCGATTACCCAGTATGAAGCGGCCCAGCGTCAGGATCTGGCCGATGCCGAGAAGTTCGAAGTCGGGGTGCTGTCGGCTTACATGCCGCAGGCCATGAGTGCCGACGAGGTCGCCGCGATTGTCGCCAAGGCGGTCGCGGACTCCGGTGCCAAGGGGCCGGCCGACATGGGCAAAGTCATCGGGCTGGTGAAGCCACAACTGGCTGGCCGAGCCGACATGGGCGAGGTGTCGAAGCTCGTCAAGGCCAAACTGACTCCGGCATAATCCGCCGGGTGATCCCAGACTCATTCGTTCAGGAACTGCTCTCGCGCGTCGACATCGTCGACGTCGTCGAGCGCCACATCACGCTCAAGAAAGCGGGCGCCAACTATCAGGCCTGCTGTCCGTTTCATTCCGAGAAGACGCCGTCTTTTACCGTCAGTCCATCCAAGCAGTTCTATCACTGCTTCGGTTGCGGCGCGCATGGGAGCGCCATCGGCTTTGTCATGCAATATGCCGGCCTGGGGTTTGTCGAAGCGGTGGAGGATCTGGCTGGCCATCTGGGGCTGGCGGTTCCCCAGGAAGTCAGTACCCGCTCCCAGGAAAAAGCCAAGCAGCAGCCGCTGACCGAGCGCATGGGACAAGCGGCCCGGTTCTACAAGGAGCAGCTAAAAGCCTCGCCCAAAGCCATCGAGTACCTGAAGGGACGCGGGCTGACCGGCGAGATTGCCGCACGCTATGGCCTGGGCTATGCGCCGGATGAATGGCAGGGACTGCAGCGCGTCTTTGATGATTACGCCGGCCCGGCGCTGGCCGAATGCGGCCTTGTCATCGACAGCGAACAAGGGCGACGTTATGACCGTTTCCGGGACCGGATCATGTTTCCGATCCTCGACCAGCGCAGCAATGTCATCGGTTTTGGCGGCCGTGTGCTCGGTGCAGGGGAGCCGAAGTACCTGAACTCGCCCGAGACCGTGCTGTTTCACAAGGGCGAAGAACTCTACGGGCTGCCGCAAGCGCGTCAGGCGATTCGCGACGACGACCGCATCATCGTCGTGGAAGGCTATATGGATGTGGTGGCGCTGGCCCAGTACGGCATCGGCAATGCCGTGGCAACGCTGGGCACGGCGACCACGCCGAATCATGTGCGCAAGCTGTTGCGTCAGGCCAGTCAGGTGGTGTTCTGTTTCGATGGCGACAAGGCCGGTCGCAAGGCGGCCTGGCGGGCGCTCGAATCCAGCCTGGAACTGTTGGCCGACGACAAGCTGGTGGGCTTCCTGTTCTTGGCGGCCGAGCACGACCCGGACAGTTTTGTGCGCGCCGAGGGTGCGGAGGCCTTTCGTCGCCTGGCGGCCCTGCCGACCACGCTGACCGAATTCCTGATGCGTGAATTGAAGGCCGATCTTGATCTGGCTACGGCAGAGGGACGCGCGCGCCTCGTGCACGAAGCCAAGCCCTATCTAGCCAAACTGGCGGCGCCGATGCTGCGTCTACAACTGACGCGCGCGGTGGCCGAGGCAGCGGCTTTGACACCCGCTGAAGTGGAATCGCAATGCGGCCTCAAGCCCCAGGCACGCGGTCGCCCTGCCCCACCGCGCGCCCGCCCGCATCCGGCGCCCAATGCCCTCGAACGCATTCTGCTGCTCACTGTTTTGCGTCGCCCCGAGCGGGCAGCACGCTTGCCCATTGAGCTGATTACGCAGGACAGTGCCGAAGGCGCTGCGCTCCTTGCCGTGGCCGAGGCAATCGATCAGGTCGCCCTGCCCGCAGGCAACCTTGGCTTGTTGATGGAGCACTTTCGCGGCAGCCCGCATGCCGACCTGATTGCCGGACTGGCGAGTCAGGCCGAGCGGGAGGCGGAGGACGAAGGAGAGCAGGAGACCGTCTTCCTCGATGCCATTCAGCGCCTGCATCAGCTTTCCCTGGAACGCCAGATTGACGTCCTGACGTCTCAAGCGCGTGCCAGTACCCTGAGTAGCGAGGAGCGCCAGACGCTGGCCAGCCTGCTCGCACGTAAAAAAGCTTGATAAATCATATATAATTTAACGTTTCGCCGAATTTCGAGTCGAGCCCATGACCAAGCCAACCGCCAAGCCGGCAGCCAAAGCAACGGCAGCTTCCCGCAAGCCTGTCGCCAAGACGGCCAAACCGGGCGCCAAGCCCATCGCGAAAGCTGCCCAAAAATCAGCGCCTAAGCCAGCGACCAAGCCTGCTCCAAAGTCAGTGGCCAAGGCCCCCGCCAAAGCGGTTGCAAAGCCGGTCGCCAAGGTGGCTGCCAAGCCTGCACCAAAGCTGGTGGCGAAGGCTAAACCCGTTGTTAAAACCGAGCCGGCCAAAGTCGGTAAGCCGAGCACCAAATCCGAAAAGGTCATCGCTGCCAATATGCCACCCGTCTCACCCGTGGAGCCCACTCCCGCCCCCGCTGCCGTGGAAAACGCGGCACCGGCGAAGCCCCTGTCGGCCAAGGCCGCTAAAAAATTGCGCGACAAGCAAATGCTCGCCGCGCTCGAACTCTCACAACCGGCCACGATCGATCTCGAAGCACGCCGTATCCGCCTGAAAACCCTGATCACCCTCGGCAAGGAGCGTGGTTACCTGACCTATGCCGAGATCAATGACCACCTGCCCGATGACATCGTCGATGCCGAGCAGATCGAGTCGATCATCACCACCTTCAGCGACATGGGCATCCAGGTCTATGACCATGCCCCGGCACCAGAGGAAATTCTGCTGGCCGAACAGAGCGCTGCGCCAGTTGATGCCGACGAAGCCGAGGAAGAGGCCGAACAAGCACTCAACTCGGTCGACTCCGAATTTGGCCGCACCACCGACCCGGTGCGTATGTATATGCGCGAGATGGGCACGGTCGAGTTGCTGACGCGCGAAGGCGAAATCGAAATCGCCAAGCGCATCGAGGAAGGCCTCAAGCACATGGTGCTGGCCATTTCCGCCTGCCCGACCACTATCGTCGAGATTCTCGAAATGGCCGACAAGGTGGCCAAGGACGAGATGCGTATCGACGAGCTGGTCGATGGCCTGATCGATCCGAATGCCCCGGAAGAAAGCTTCGGCGCAGCCAGCAGCGATGATGACGAAGACCTCGGCATTGATGACGATGAGGAGGAAGAAGGCGAGGACGGCGAAGCCCGCGTTTCCGCTTCGCTGATGCAACTCAAGCAGGACGCGCTGATGCGCTTCAGCGCCATCTTCGATTTTTACTCAAAGCTGATGCCGGCACTGGCCAAGCGCGGCTCGCAGGACAAGACTTACCTGCGCGTCCAGAAGCAGATTTCCGACGAGCTGATGAACATCCGCTTTACCGCCCGCGCCATCGAGCGCCTGTGCGATTCGGTGCGCGGCATGGTCGAGTCTGTGCGCAGCCACGAACGCAAGATTCTGCATCTCTGTGTCGACAAAGCACACATGCCGCGCCCGCACTTTATCAAGGTCTTCCCCGGCAACGAGACCAACATGGAGTGGCTCAAGCACGAAATCCAGTCGGGCAAACCCTATGTTGGCGTGCTGATGCGTCAGGCACCGGCCATTCTCGAAGAGCAGCAGAAGCTGATCGATCTGCAGAACCGCATTGGCATTCCGCTCAAGGAACTCAAGGACATCAACAAGCAGATGTCCACTGGCGAAGCCAAGGCCCGCCGCGCCAAGCGCGAGATGACCGAGGCCAACCTGCGTCTGGTCATCTCCATCGCCAAGAAATACACCAACCGCGGCCTGCAGTTCCTTGATCTGATCCAGGAAGGCAACATCGGCCTGATGAAGGCGGTGGACAAGTTCGAATACCGTCGCGGCTACAAATTCTCGACCTACGCGACATGGTGGATTCGTCAGGCCATCACCCGCTCGATCGCCGATCAGGCGCGCACCATCCGTATCCCGGTGCACATGATCGAAACCATCAACAAGATGAACCGCATCAGCCGCCAGATCCTTCAGGAAACCGGCAGCGAACCCGACCCGGCCACGCTGGCGATCAAGATGGAAATGCCCGAGGACAAGATTCGCAAGATCCTCAAGATCAGCAAGGAGCCGATCTCGATGGAAACGCCGATCGGCGACGACGACGATTCCCATCTGGGCGACTTCATCGAGGACCAATCCACCCTGGCCCCGGCCGACGCAGCGCTGTTTGCTTCCTTGCGTTTCATCACCAAGGAAGTGCTCGACAGCCTGACGCCGCGCGAAGCCAAGGTGCTGCGCATGCGCTTCGGCATCGAGATGAACACCGACCACACGCTGGAAGAAGTCGGCAAGCAATTCGACGTCACCCGCGAGCGTATCCGCCAGATCGAAGCCAAGGCATTGCGCAAGTTGCGCCATCCCTCACGCTCGGAGAAGCTGCGCAGCTTCCTCGACGGCAGCGAGTAAGTTTCAGCGGCACACGGGGCATCTTGTGTGCTTGCGAGGCCCTCTAGCTCATGCCTGGTTAGAGCAGCGGACTCATAATCCGTTGGTGCTGGGTTCGACTCCCAGGGGGGCCACCATCCTTCTAAGCCCTGCTCGTCCTATGACCTGCGGGGCTTTGTCTTTGCGGTACTCTGTATAGGGTGCTGCTGGCCGATAACGTGAGGGAGCGAACGATGAAATATTCACGCCAAATTGTCTGGGGGCTTTTGTTGGGGCTCGTTGTCATGGGCGCATGGATCATTCCCCTCGACAAGGCAGCCACCGAGCATGTGGATGCCGGTCTCAAACGCGCCCTGGTGAGCTTTGCATCCGCCCGCGCCTTGAATGCCGTGATCTCGGTTGCTCAAGGTACCGAGATTGCAGCAACGCCAGCGGGGATTGGCGTACAGCTCTCTGTCGGGCAGATACTTGACCCGGTAAACGATGTTGTCGAACAGTTTTCCCAGCTGATGTTGGCGGCCAGCATTGCCTTCGGCATCGAGAAAATCCTGATAAGCATTGGCGCTTACTGGATGGTGTCATTGGTGATTACGGCCATCGCGGTAATGTGCGCCTATTACATATTCCGTCAAAGACCGCTGCCCGCCCTGCTCACCAAGGTACTGGCCATGCTGATCATGGTCCGGTTTGCCGTGCCGCTTGCCATCATCGGTAGCGACAAGATGTTTCATGAGTTCATGGCGGATGACTATATGTCTAGCCAGAAAAGTATTGAAACGGTGTCTGGCCAGTTGCCCTCCATGAATGACTCTGCGCCACAAGTTGCACAGGAGAAAAGTATTTGGGACAAGATAAAGGGGTGGTCTACGCAGAATCTGGATATACGCCCTCAACTCACCGGCCTCAAGGAAGCCGCAGAACAGGCTATCGAAAACGCCATCAGGCTCATGGTGATATTTCTTCTTCAGACGTTGGTCTTGCCTTTGCTTCTCATCTGGATATTGTGGGGTATGGTGAAAGGGATGACAGTTGCTCCTCCTATGTGGCCTCAGTTAGCAAGGCCGGATGCATGATGACTAACTATCGAATCGCGCAAGGCAACGCAACTTCGAGCAACGATCAGCGACTCTTCAGTTTCTATGTGCGGATCGTCGAAAAGCTGCTGGATGTCGAGCGCTGCAGCATTTTTGTCAAAGATCCGGTGAACAACAAGATTTGGCTGAAGTGCGGCACCGGCGTGGTTGAGCGGCAGATCGAAGTGGATGCCAAAAATTCGGTTGTAGGTAAAGTGATCGCTTCGGGCGAGTTGGCCATCGAGGACAATCTTCGCGCCAAAGAGGGCGCGCACAAATCGGTCGAGAAAAACACCGGCTTTGTGACGCGCAACATGCTTTGCGTCCCGGTCAAAAGCGTTTTCCGGGCGGAAATGGTTGGCGCGATTCAGGCGGTTAACAAGAAATCCGGTGATACGTTTTGTGCTGAGGACATCGAAACCATGGAAGAAATCGCCTTCCACCTGCAAACCGCCATCGAACGTGCGTACCTGATCTAGTCGTCGCTCATCGGCATGGTGCGCCAAAAGGCTTGCGCCATTGGTAATCATATTAACTACAATGTGCTGAATGACGATCCCAGGTATCACCCCAAACCCTTCGGTACTGACCAGCGACGCAGACGACGAGCTGCGGCGTTTGCGTGCGCGCTTGGAAGCCGAGGTCGCCACCCGTCAGGGCGTTGAACAGCGCCTTGTGCAGCTGCAGTCGGCCTATTCGCGCTTTGTGCCACCGCAATTGCTGGAGCTGCTCGGCAAGGAAAGTATCCTCGATGTCGATTGGGGGCATCAGGCCGAGAAGAAGATGACCATTCTGTTTTCCGACATCCGCGGCTTTGCCTCGATGTCGGAACGCATGTCGCCGCAGCAGTGTTTCGATTTCATCAATGCCTACCTGAGCTTCATGGAACCAGTGGTGCTGGCGCACGGCGGCTTCATCGACAAGTACATTGGCGATTCGGTCATGGCCCTGTTCCCGGCGCGTGGCGATGATGCACTGAAGGCGGCCCTCGGCATGCTGGCTGAACTGAATCATTTCAATGCCCAGCGTGCCGTATTGCAAAACGAACTGCCACTTGAGCATGCCGACCGGCGTACGACCGGCGATGTACAGATCGGCATTGGCATGAACTCCGGTCTGCTGATGCTCGGCGTCATCGGCGGCGCAAACCGCATGGAAGTGACGGTGATCAGCGATGCGGTCAACGTCGCCTCGCGCGTCGAGACCTTGACCAAGACTTACCAGACGCCGATCCTGATCACCCAGCACACGCTCAACAGCATTCGCCATCCGACCGATTTTTCGATTCGTTTTATCGACCGCGTGCGCGTGCGCGGCAAACATCAGGCGCAGTCCATCTACGAGGTCTTCGATGCCGATCCGGCGCCGATCAAGGCCGCCAAGCTGGCTTATCGCGATACGTTCGAGGACGCGCTGGCACATTACCATTTCCGCCGCATGGAAGATGCCCTCGGGCTATTCGGCGACTGTCTCGAACAGAACCCGGGCGATACGCCCGCCGCCGTGTATTGGCAGCGTTGCCGCCAGGCCAACCGCGCCCATACCGGCGAGGCCGGCGAGACGGATAGTGCCACCCACTGGCGTCCCGAATACCTGCTCGGCTTTGCCGGCCTCGACGATATGCACCAGGTCATTTTCAGCCACATTGTTTCGCTGGCGAATGCCCTGCAGGAAGAGCAGGCCGGCACGGCCAGCCAGATCGTTGTCAAGCTGGTGGAATGGACGCGCGAACATTTCGAATCCGAAGAACGCATGATGGAAGCACATGGCTACCCGCGTTCGCCTTTTCTCGAACACCGTCAGCAGCACCAAAAATTCCGTGAGTTCCTCGAAAGTCTGGCGGCGGGCATTCATGATGGCAAGACCCCCGCCCTGCGCCTCGCCTTCCGCAGCCAGTTCCTGTTGCTCGACTGGTTTATCAGCCACATCAGCATCACCGACCGCCACCTCGAACGCTTCCTGTCCGAGCGGGTCAAGGCGGACCAGCTGCGTTAAGAAAAGGAGTTTTTATGAACGTCGTCATTGTCGATGACACCCAGATCAATGTCACCTTGATGCAGGCGCTGGTCAATCGCATCGACGGCTGCAAACCAGTCTGCTTCACCGACTCGGCCGCCGGACTGGCCTGGTGCCTGACCAACCAGCCGGATCTGGTCATCGTCGACTATATGATGCCGGCGCCCGATGGCATCGAATTCATCCAGCGCCTGCGCGCCGAACCAGACAAGGCGGAGCTGCCGATCCTGATGGTGACCGCCGACCACGAGAAGGAAGTACGCTACCGCGCGCTGGAGACTGGCGCCAATGATTTCCTCACCAAGCCGGTCGACCGCATCGAATTTACCTCGCGGGTGAAGAACATGCTGGCCATCCGCAGGAGCCATCTGGCGCTTACCGACCGTGCCGCCTGGCTGGCCGAAGAAGTGGGCAAGGCGACGGCGGAGATTCGCGAAAGAGAACGCGAGGCCGTGTTCCGACTGGCGCGCGCGGCTGAGTTCCGCGATCCCGAGACCGGCGCGCATATCCAGCGCATGGCCCACTACTCGAAGCTGATTGCTGCCCAGCTCGGCCTGGATCGGGCACAACAGGATCTGATCCTCGAAGCCGCCCCGATGCACGATGTCGGCAAGCTCGGCACGCCGGACATGATCCTGCTCAAGCCCGGCAAGCTGACGCCGGAAGAGTTTGCTGTGATGAAGCAGCATGCAACCATTGGCTGGGAAATTCTCAAGGGCTCAGCCGCCCCGACGCTGCAGGTGGCCGCCGAGATCGCCCATACCCACCATGAAAAATACGATGGCAGCGGTTATCCGCGCGGCCTGGCCGGCGAGCAGATTCCCCTGTTCGGCCGCATCGTGGCCATTGCCGATGTCTTCGATGCCCTGACCTCGGCACGTCCCTACAAAGCGGCATGGGAACTCGACAGGGCTTGGGCCTTTATTGCCGAAGGTCGCGGGACGCATTTTGATCCCGTTTGCACGGATGCCTTCCTCGCTGTCCAGAAAGCGGTGATCGCGGTGCGCGATCAGTTCCGCGACCCGGATGAGGAATAGACGCGAATAACCGGTCAGATCAGCGGCAGGGCCGCCCCCTGCTGCTTGAGTTGTGCGCGGGCGCTGCGCCAGTCCGGGCAAAGCCTCGCCACCTGTGCCCAGAAACGCGGGCTGTGGTTCATCTCGACCAGATGCGCCACCTCATGGGCGACGACGTAATCGACCAAAGGCAGCGGCAGGTGGATCAGACGCCAGTTGAGGCGAATGCCGCTGTGGGTGCTGCAACTGCCCCAGCGCGTGCGGGCAGACGACAGGGCAAGGGCGGGCGTGGTCACGCCGAGTTGCGCTGCTGCTGCGGCAATGCGCGGCTGAAACACTTCCAGTGCGCGCCGTTGCAGGGCACGACGGGCCAAGGCAGCAAGGTCGGCCGCAGGACGCGCTGCCAGCCAAAGTTCCCCTTTTTTCCAGTAGCCGCGATTGCCACCTGCGGTAACGCAGACCCGTACCGTTTCACCCAGCACCGGCAGTTCGGCGCCATCATGGAGGGGGAGATGACGCGGGGCTGTGCGGTTGGAGAATTCATCGAGCTTGCGTACCACCCAGTCCGCATGGGTCTGGATAAAAGCCTCGATGTCGGCCAGCGGAAACACGCGCGGGGCGCCGACGCGCAAGCCGCGCTCGTCGATGTGCAAGGCCAGTCGCCGCCGATTACGCCGCAATGCGTAAGCGACGATGCGCCCGTGCAGAACGAGGTGCCGGTTCGGCGGCGGCGTATCAAGACTGCTGGGGGCGTGAAACAGTTCGAACTGTTCGGGCATCAGGCCAACGCAAACAGATCGTCGGATTGCAGCGCAGGTGTCTGGCTGGCCAATGCCTGGGTCAGCACCTGGCTGATTACTGCCAGCGGCTGTTCGATCAGGCGCCAATGACAGCGCAACTGCTGGCCTTCCAGCCGCGCCCAGTCGCTGCGCTTGCCAAACACCAGCTTGACCGTGACCGCTTGCCGTCCTGCCAACGCCGACTTTTCCGTAAAGAGGCGCAGCGCTTCCTCGCGCAGCCAACTCTCGGCCGCATCGCAAATCTGGCGCGCGCTGGCGGCGGGCGGCAGCGGTACATGCAGCTCGTCGCCGATGCGCATGGCCACCCGACACGCCGTGTCGAGCACTAGCGTCAGCCGGCCGCCCAAGTAGGCAATTGTCGTCCCGGCGCCCCAGTCGGCATCCGGTATCGACGTGGCGGCATCAAGCCGCAGCGTGAGTTGCGGGGTGCGCGGTTTCATGGGCTTCCTTGGGGTAGCGATGCGGGCTGATGCGGCGCATCTCGGTGTCGATCCAGCGTTCGGCCAGTGCATTGATCTCGCCCGCCTTTTTGCCGGTGGTCGTGATGGCCGGGCCGATGCTCACGGTGACCGTGCCGGGATGCTTGAGAAAGGCATTACGGCGCCAGAATTCGCCGGAATCGAGCGCCACCGGCACCACCGGCACGCCCGCCGCCGCCGCCAGCCAGGCGCCACCGATCTTGAATTCGCGCGTCGCGCCGGGCGCCATGCGGGTGCCTTCAGGGAAAATCACCACGCTGTAGCCCTCGTCGAGACGCAACTTGCCACGTTCAACCACCTGCTTGAGCGCGGCCTTGCCCGAGGTGCGATCAATGCCGACAAAGGGCATCAGCTTGATACCCCAGCCGAAGAAAGGCAGCCAGTGCAGTTCACGCTTGTAGACGAATGAGGTGAGCGGAAAGACCACCTGCAAGGCGAAGGTTTCCCAGGCCGATTGGTGCTTGCAAAGAATCACGCAGGGCGAGGTCGGGATGTTCTCGCTGCCTTCGATGCGATGGTCGATGCCGAGCACATGGCGGATCATCCCCATCACCAGCCTGACCCAGGGCATCACGAAAAGTCGGCGTTGGCGGGACGGCATCCAGAATACGCACAGCAGCGCCAGCACGATCAGCGGCGTGGTAATGACCATCGCCAGCATGAACAGGGCCGAGCGCAGGAAGATCATTTATCTGTCGTGAGACTTTTGACCGCCTCGGCCAAATCGGCAAAGACCGGGATGTCGGGCGGCAGGGCCGGGTCAATGCGGGTTTTCTGGCCCTTGCCGGTGAGCACCAGCAGCGGCCGCGCGCCCACGGCCAGGGCGGCCTGCAGGTCGCGCAGCGCGTCGCCCACCACCGGCACACCGGCGAGTGGGACGTTGTAGCGCGAGGCAATTTCTTCGAGCATGCCGGGCTTGGGTTTGCGGCAATGGCACTTATCGGCATTCGTGTGCGGGCAATAGAAAATCGCGTCGATGCTCCCGCCGGCATGCGCCGCCGCCTTGATCATTTTTTCGTGGATGGCATTCAGCGTGTCCATGCCGAACAGCCCGCGCCCGATGCCGGACTGGTTGGTGCACACCACCACGCGCCAGCCCCACTGGTTGAGCCGTGCGATGGCCTCCAGGCTGCCGGGCAGCGGCACCCACTCCTCCGGCGACTTGATGTAGAGATCGGAGTCCTTGTTGATGACGCCGTCGCGGTCGAGGATGATCAGTTTGGTGCCCATGGTCAGGTCGAGAGCTTGGAGAGATCGGCGACGCGGTTCATCGCCTCGTGCAGGGTGGCGAGGAGACCGAGCCGGTTGTTGCGCAGCGCGGCGTCCTCGGCATTGACCATCACCTTGTCGAAAAACGCATCCACCGGCGCTTTTAGCGCGGCCAGCGCCAGCAGCGAGGCGGAGTAGTCGCCGCGCTCGAAGGCTGCGTCGGCCTGCGGCTTCACGGCGTTCAGCGCATCGAACAGCGCGCGCTCGGCATCCTCCTTGAACAGCGCCGCATCAACCTTGGCAACCACAGCGCCCTCAACCTTCTTGAGGATATTGCCGACACGCTTGTTGGCAGCGGCGAGACTGGTTGCTTCGGGCAGCGCCGCAAAGGCGCGCACGGCGGCGAGACGCTTGGGAATGTCGCCGAGGCGCTGCGGGCGCAGACTGACGACGGCATCGACTTCCAGCGCCGAGTAACCCTGCTCGCGCAGGCTGCCGGCGAGGCGTTCGTAGATGAAGTCGGCGAGTTGTCCGGCGACGGTGGCATCCTTGACTTGCGCGGCGTCGAACAGCCACGCAAGATCGAGCGACAAGTCGCGTTCGCTCAGCATGCGGATCACACCGAGCGCATGGCGGCGCAGCGCGAAGGGGTCTTTGTCGCCGGTCGGCAACTGGCCGATACCGAACATGTCGACCAGCGTTTGTAGCTTGTCGGCTAGCGCGACGCACAGGCCGACCGGATTTCTCGGTAGCTCGTCGCCGGCAAAGCGCGGCTTGTAGTGGTCTTCGATGGCATCCGCGATATCCGCAGCAAGACCATCGTGCAGCGCGTAATAGCGGCCCATGATGCCCTGCAGCTCGGGGAACTCGCCGACCATGTCGGTGAGCAGGTCGGCCTTCGACAGCAGCGCGGCCTGATCGGCCTGCTGGGCGAGTTTTTCTCCGCCTAGTTTGTGTGCAATGGCGCTGGCCAGTGCTGCAACGCGCTGAGCGCGCTCACCCTGCGTGCCGAGCTTGTTGTGATAAACGACCTTCGCCAGACCCGGAATGCGGTCAGCCAGCGATTTCTTGCGGTCCTGATCGAAGAAGAACTTGGCATCGGCCAGACGCGGACGGACCACACGCTCGTTGCCGCCAATCACGGCGGAAGGATCGGCCGGACTGATGTTGCTGACGATGAGGAACTTGTGGGTCAGCTTGCCGGCGGCATCGAGCAGCGGGAAGTATTTCTGGTTGGCCTTCATCGTCAGGATCAGGCATTCCTGCGGCACATCCAGAAACTCTTGCTCGAACTGGCAGGTCAGTACATTGGGCCGCTCCACCAGCGCCGACACTTCGTCGAGCAGCGCATCGTCGTCGATGGGCTGCAAACCTTCCTTGGCGGCTGCAGCCTTCAACTGCTTCTCGATCTCGGCGCGGCGAGCGGCAAAGCTGGCGATCACCGCCCCTTCGTTTTCCATCTGCTGCGCGTAGCTGTCGGCATCCTTGATCGAGACGACCAGATTCTTCGCTTCGAAGCGGTGGCCCTGCGTCTCGCGACCGGCGGTGAGGCCGAGTACGCCGATCGGCACCACATCGGCGCCATGCAGCGCGACAAGTTTGTGCGCAGGGCGCACGAAGTTCACCGTTGTCCAGCCATCCGCCAGTTGATAGCCCATCACCTTGGGGATGGGCAGTGCGGCAAGTGCGGCTTCCAGCGCGGCTTGCAGACCTTCGGCGAGCGTTGCACCGGGCACAATGCTGTCGAGGAACAGGGCTTCGGCCTTGCCATCCATGGCGCGCTTGAGCGTCGGCACTACCGATGCGTCGGCACCGAGGGCAGCGAGTTTCTTCAGCAGTGCGGGCGTGGCGTTGCCGCTGGCGTCGAGCGCCACGGCCACCGGCATCAGCTTCTGCTGCATCGGCTTGTCGGCCGCTTTCGCGGCGACGTTCGTCACATGCACGGCCAAACGGCGCGGCGAGGCGTAGGGGGTCGCGGTAGCGTCATCGCCAACCAGTCCGCTGGATTTGAGTTTGGCTACCAGCGTGGCGGCAAAAGATTCGCCGAGTTTCTTCAGCGCCTTGGGCGGCAGTTCCTCGACGAACAGTTCTACAAGCAGGTTCTTCATGCTGCTTTCTCCAGCTTGGCCAGCACTTCATCGGCCCACGCCTTGGGCGCCATCGGGAAGCCAAGTCTTGCGCGGCTATCAAGATAGGCTTGTGCCACGCTGCGCGCGAGATTGCGAATCCGACCGATATACGCAGCGCGTTCGGTGACGGAAATCGCGCCACGCGCGTCGAGCAGGTTGAAGGTGTGGGCTGCCTTCAGGACTTGTTCATACGCCGGCAGGGAGAGTTGCTGTTCCATCAGATGCTTGGCGTTGCCTTCGTGGGCGCCAAAGGCGGTGAGCAGGAAGTCGACATTGCTGTGCTCGAAGTTGTAGGTGCTCTGCTCCACCTCGTTCTGGTGGAAAACATCGCCGTACTTGAGGCCCGGCGCATATTGCAGATCGAAGACGTTTTCGACGCCTTGCAGATACATCGCCAGCCGTTCCAGGCCGTAGGTGATTTCGCCAGTGATCGGCTTGCAGTCGATGCCGCCGACCTGCTGGAAGTAGGTGAACTGCGTGACTTCCATGCCGTTGAGCCAGACTTCCCAGCCGAGGCCCCAGGCGCCGAGCGTGGGATTTTCCCAGTCGTCCTCGACGAAGCGCACGTCGTTCTGCTTCAGGTCGAAACCGAGCGCTTCGAGCGAGCCGAGATAGAGTTCGAGGATGTTTTCCGGCGCGGGCTTGAGCACTACCTGATACTGGTAGTAGTGCTGCATGCGGTTGGGGTTTTCGCCGTAGCGACCGTCCTTGGGGCGGCGTGAGGGCTGCACGTAGGCGGCCTTCCACGGCTCCGGGCCGATGGCGCGCAGGAAGGTCGCGGTGTGCGAAGTGCCGGCGCCGACTTCCATGTCATAGGGTTGCAGCAGCGCGCAGTTTTGTTGATTCCAGAATTCCTGGAGGCGCAGGATGATTTCTTGAAACGTTGGCTTCATGGCAGCGGACAAATTCGGTAAAGCCTGATTTTAACGGCTCTTGCGTTGTCGATAAGCGCTCAGGAGCGCCGGCAAAACCGCGCAGATTGCCAGCAGCAGGGCCAGCGCATTGCCCCAGCGGATGTACGGCGTCGCGCCGCTGTAGCCCTGTGCCTCAACGCGCAAGGCGCCTGCCGTGAACGGTGGCAATTGGCCCAGCACGCGGCCGTCGGGCGCAATGGCCGCCGTGATGCCGGTATTCGTGGCGCGCAGCATCATGCGGCCGGTTTCCATGGCGCGCAGCCGGGCGATCTGCAGGTGCTGCGGCTGGGCCAGCGAGTCGCCGAACCAAGCGGTGTTCGAGAGATTGATCAGCAGCGTGGCGGTCGGCAGGCTCGCCAGAATTTCCTCGCCGAACAGGTCTTCGTAACAGATGTTGGGCGCGATACGTTGCCCGGCGATTTGCAGGGGCGCTTGCACGGCCGGGCCGGCCGAAAAGTTCGACATGGGGATGCGCACCAGATCAAAGAACCACGAGAAGCCCGGTGGCACGTATTCGCCAAAGGGCACGAGGTGGCGCTTGGCGTAGCTCGCCACGCCGTCCTTGGTGATGGCGATGGCGCCATTGACGTAGCCGCCCTCGCGGTGGCGAGCCGCCGCGCCGAGCAGCACATCGCCATGTTGTGCCAGCGTCTGCAGGGTCTCGCGCGGAATCTGGTCGAAAAACAGCGGGATCGCTGTTTCCGGCAATACCGTCAGTGCCGCCGGGTTATCGCGCGCCAGACGCGTGTAGGTATCAACCGACAGCGGCAGACGTTCCGGCTCCCACTTCAGGCTCTGCGCCACATTGCCCTGCAGCAGGCTGACCGTCAGCGGTTGCCCCGTCGGTTGCGTCCAGTCCATGCCGCGTAGCAGCCAGCCGCCAGCCAGCAGCGCGACGATGGCGAGCCAGCCGCGCCATTGCCGTGGATGAAGCGACAGTACGGCAGCAATCAGCGCCACGAGAAAACCGATGCCATACACCCCTAGCACGGCAGCGTAGCCCGCCAGCGGACTGGGCGGGGTTTGCGAATAGCCGATGGCCAGCCAGGGAAAGCCGGTCAACAACCAGCCGCGCAGCCATTCGGTGAGTGCCCAGAGGCCGGCCAGCAACAAGACATTCCTGAAAAAGTCGGCGCTGGCAAGACGGCGAAAGGCAAAACCGGCGAGCGCGGGGAATAGCGCAAGGTAGATGCAGAACAACAGCGTGGCGGTGAAGGCAATTGGTGCCGCCATGCCGCCCACGTCATGCAGGCTGACATACACCCACGAGACGCCGGCGAGGAAGAAACCGAGGCCAAAACAGAAGCCGAGCCACGCTGCGGGGCGTGGCGAAGCGCTGCGTTGCCACAGCCGGAACAGGAGCGCCAGCGTCAGGATCGGCAGGGGAAACCACTCGAACGGCGCGAAGCCGAGCACACTGACTGCACCGAGTCCCGCCGCCAGCAAAGACGGCGGAAAGATCATGCGGCGTTGAGGGCCAGATCGCGCTGCGGATCGACCAGCACGGTATGCACGCGCCGGCTGTCGGCGCGCAGCACCTGCAGGTGCAGGCCCGCGATGGAGATGTGTTCCTTGCGCTTGGGCAGTCGGCCGAGTTGGTGGATCACCAGGCCACCGACAGTATCGACTTCATCGGAGGCAAAGTTGGTGCCAAAAGCGCTGTTGAAGTCGGCAATCTTGGTGGTTGCCTTGACGCGGTAGCGGCCGGTGTTGTCGAGCACGATGTTGCCTGCTGCTTCGTCGAAATCGTATTCGTCCTCGATGTCGCCGACGATCTGTTCGAGCACATCCTCGATGGTGACGAGGCCGGCGATGCTGCCGTATTCGTCGATAACAATGGCCATGTGATTGTGCGAGGCGCGAAATTCGCGCAGCAGCACATTCAAGCGCTTGGTTTCCGGAATGAACACCGCCGGCCGCAGGCTGGTGCGCAGGTCGAAAGGCTTGCCGGCAAAGTAGCGCAGAAGATCTTTCGCCATCAGGATGCCGAGCACATCCTCCTTGTCCTCGCCCATGGCGGGAAAGCGTGAGTGCGAAGTATCGAGCATGAACTGCAGCGCCTTTTCGAGCGGCTCGTTGACGTCGATGATGTCCATTTGCGAGCGCGGCACCATGATGTCACGCACCTGCATTTCCGAAACGGACAGCGCGCCTTCGATCATCGCCAGCGCATCGGCATCCATCAGGTTGCGGTCATAGGCGCCGCGCAGGAGCTGGAACAGTTGCTCTCTATCCTCGGGTGCGCCGAGCAGCAATGAGGAGAGCTTTTCGAAAAACGACGGTCGATTTTGGGATGGGTCCATATTTACAGATACGGGTCGGCGATGCGGAAGCGGGCCAGCATCTCGCGCTCGCGTTGCTCCATGATCTCCGCTTCGTCCGGCCCAGTTTCGTGGTCATAGCCTTGCAGATGAAGCATACCATGCACGATCATGTGGGCCAGATGGGCGCGGAAAGGCTTCTTTTGTTCCTTGGCCTCGCGCTTGACCACCGGCAGGCAGACGACAAGATCGCCCATCACCGGATCAGTCTCATAGACGAAGCTCAACACATTGGTCGCGACATCCTTGCCACGGAAATCATGATTGAGCTTGCGGCCCTCGCGGGCAGCGACGAAGCGGATGGTGACCTGCACATCGGTTTCCAGCGCCGCCAGCGCCCAGCGCCGCACCTGCGCGCGGTCAGGTAGCCCTGCATCCGCACAGGCATATTGCACAGCCAGCGCAAGTTCAGGTTTTTTGGGTATGGCTTTCATAAGCAGCGACGATGCGCGCGACCAGTGGATGGCGCACCACATCGGACGCATCAAAATCGGTAAAGGCCAGTCCGCGCACGTTGGCCAGAATCTGCCGTGCTTCGACCAGGCCCGACTTCTGTCCTTTGGGCAAATCCACCTGCGTGACGTCGCCGGTGATCACCGCCTTGGCGCCGATGCCGATGCGCGTGAGGAACATCTTCATCTGCTCGGGCGTGGTGTTCTGCGCCTCGTCGAGAATGATGAAGGCGTGGCTGAGCGTGCGCCCGCGCATGTAGGCGAGCGGTGCAATTTCGATGCTCTGCTTTTCGAACATGCGCGCGACCTTGTCGAAGCCCATCAGGTCGTAAAGCGCGTCGTAGAGGGGACGCAGATACGGGTCGACCTTCTGCGCCAGATCGCCGGGCAGGAAGCCGAGCCGTTCGCCGGCTTCGACGGCCGGGCGCGTCAGCACGATGCGCTGCACCTGATCGCGCTCGAAGGCATCGACGGCCGAGGCGACGGCCAGATAGGTCTTGCCAGTGCCGGCCGGGCCGATGCCGAAGGTGATGTCGTGTTCCTGAATCATCTTCAGGTAGTCCACCTGATGCGGTGTGCGGCCGTGCAGATCGGTTTTCTTGGTGAGCAGGCCGGCAGGCGGCTGCACCACGTCACCGCGATTACGCAGCTCGATCAGGCCGAGCTGGATTTCGTCCACCGACAGCACGGCTTGCGCCATGGCGTAGAAATGTTCCAGCGCCTTGGCCGCCAGGCGCGACTGGGCGAGTGCACCTTCGATGCGACAGGTATCGCCGCGCCGCGCAATCGTTACATCGTAAGCGGCTTCGATCTGGCGCAGGTTTTCGTCCAGCGGACCGCACAAATTGGCCAGCTGGATATTGTCGAGCGGGGTGAAGGAGACCGTCAGGCTTTTTGGCTTCAACGCTGTTCCGACAAGCGCGCTTCGGCACTCGAAAGAATCCAGATGCGATAGACGGCACCGCTGTAATCCAGCAGATAGCGCACCTTGGCCGGCTGTTCCACCATCGTGGGCAGAATCATCATGTTCAATTCGTTACGAATCTGCGCACCATGTGACAAGGGATAGGTCTTGCCGTCGATCTGTACCTGCCATTGCGCGGGCGGCAACATGTTTCCGATGCGCGCCTCTTCAGGCAGCATGCGGACAATGCCCATGACGGGTTCCGGCGGGGTCGGGGCAAGTGCGCCCTCGATAACCGAACCAATGATGGAACTGACGATAGCGGCGGTGATCGGGTCTGCCATGCCACCTAACGTACGCCATCTGCTTCGCACAGACAACGAAAAAAGGTGGAGGAAAATGGTGGTGATGGGTGGACTTGAACCACCGACCCCCGGATTATGAATCCAGCAAGTCCAATAAAGCACAACCACGCGAAGGACTCCATAATAAAAGAAACAACCGTTTAGCGCAAACTTGTTGCTATGGCGTGTTGTGATTGATTGATGCTTTTTGCTCGGCAGTGTGCCGCCAGTGTGCCGCCGAAACACAAATAATTTGCCGTCGCAAATGCTGCTGTTTGCCCCATGCTGCACGGCATGGAAACCATCGCCCCCGCCAACACCTCGCCCGAAGACGACCCAAGGTCAGAAGCAAACATCGCCCGTCGCCAAGCACTTGGGATTGCAGAGCGTGATGCCCTTGGCCGGTTACTGCCCGGCAGCGTTTTGCCCGGCGCAGGCCGTAAGGCTGATGGCGTGACCGTCGTGATGCTGGCCCGAAGCCATACCAACATTGCTGTCGCCCTGCTGGCGAGGGCGGTCGAGGACGAGAAGCAGGCGATGGCGGCGCGAGTGACCGCTGCCCAGGCTTTGCTGGATCGCGGCTGGGGCAAGGCTCCGATTCAGGTCGATGTTCAGGTGCGTGCCAAGTTCGATGACTTCCTGCGGGATGTTGGGTTGGCTGCGCAATGGGAACGGGATTATCCTGAGGATGGGTCAGTCAAATGATTTGCCGGCTACCCCCCCGGCCTGTACCCCGAAACGCGAATCGGTCATGCTCCAACTCACCCCACAGACCCCACCCCAATTTTTGAAAAATATCCTGCGGGATGGCCTTACCTCTGGGTAATCGGGCCGATCTGGTTGGCCGACACACCCAGCGTCAGATTGAATTGGCATTGGAGCATGGTGAATTTCGTCTATTCAGTGCGCCATTGGCGAGGCGCTGAGCGGTAACCTCCTGAGTCGACCTGCCGTTTTCCAGCTTGTGGATTATGTTGCGGGCTGCGGGCTGTACTCGGGCATGACCCGCCGCTTGGAACTTTTCTCCATTGCGGCCATTCATTTTCAGGTTGCTTGTAAGTGATTATTGACCTGATGCCATTGGATTTTCAACATGGCTGTCTGGTATGCAGCAAAGGCATCGGTTGCCATTCCCACTCAACTGATTGCTTACTCAGTGGGCGTTACTCTGGTGATTCCCATAAACAATCGAACTGGTATTCGGCCTTTGCTTTGCTATCGAATGGCCCGTCGGTGACATGCCGGCCACAATGGATCATAAGCGGCAAATCCTTTGTTGAGCAGATACCGCCACCCATCCCGCATACCCACCACTTATCTTCCAGTAAAGACGACGGGAACGGTTCGTGAATCCCTTGTTCCTCAAGACGCCTGGCACTTAAACCGGGAATCAGGATTGCAGCGGCTTTAGCCCCTAACTTTGATCGGTCAAAACTCTCTGTCACCAAGCATATGCCATCAATTTCGTCACGACTCCCGTAAGGCCCGTGCGTGAATTCGCAATACACATCCCAATAGCGTCGTGCCAAATACTCAGTAGTACCAATGACGGTAGCCATGCAGCCACCCGATTCAAAATTTGGGTTATCAACTGAAGCATCGACATTGGCTAACCACCACTTGTCTTGAACCAGTCGCAGAGAAACTGGCTCGTTCAATCCGATTGCCTTGAGATTGTTCTCAACCACTCGCGACATTTTTATAAGGGATGTATGCAAAGGCAAATCTGAACGTTGTTGAAAGCTTGTGACAAGACACATTGCATGATTAGGGAATGCACCGGGCTTATTGATATTCACTACGCGAATTATCTGATCGGCTAATTCCCTGGACTGTTGCTCGGCAATGTACTTGTCAATGTTGGCCATTACAGTTCCTCATCCTATCAATTCGACAAAACCATTTACTTGCATCGGTTACGGCATGGCACTCAAGCGAGAGGATCAGTGTGATCCGCCATACATCACGAAATTTTCATCATGCAGTTCATCTTCACCATCCCATCGGTAGGCAACCAGAGGGCCGCCTTTGGCAACAGACCAATCCAGACATGCCACTTTCTTTGTCTCTGTTCGCGGTGTTCCAGAAAACCAATGGTGTCCAAAAAACACTGGCGAACCAGTTACCTCGATCAACCTGACCTCCGGCGGAATGGCAATGTTGGGAACTGTGTCTTCGTTTCCCTTGGGAACAATCGCTACCTGACGCAAATGTGTAGCGTCATGCCGCCAGACCGCCATCCGGGCCTCACCATGCTGGTGGCCTGCCTTATCGATGATGTATGTCCCATTGGGTAAGTCCCACTCGACTCCACAAGTCAGTATTTTTCGTGCGGTTTCGAGCGGTGATCCCTTTTCATGGCTGCCGTAAAGAAAATCATCCGACATTTGCCGACGGTGCGCATCCCAATAGGAATCTGAAATCTCTTTGACAGAATCATCGCACCACCAGGCATGGGCTACGCGGATACCGTTCAGATCAATGGCCAAGGGCAATATCTTGAACCATGCAACCCATTCCAGATGGCACGGCGATTCTTCGCCGACTTGGGCAAGGAACTCAGCGTGCTGCTCTAGATTCTTTCGGGTATGGGGCCGCAGGTAGTCGCCGTTATCGCTACGTGTGATGAAGCCAATTGCATTGAATTCATGATTGCCCATGACGGCAACGGCGTCTCCCCCGTCAATCATTGACCGCACGATGTCTAGCACGCGAATCTGCGCCGGCCCGCGATCAATCAAATCACCGACGAATACTGCCTTGTGTCCATTCGGGGCTTTGTAGGTGCGACCTCTGGGCCGATAACCCAACACCTTCAGAAGTCCTTCGAGTTGGTCTGCGTGGCCGTGGATATCACCAATGATGTCGTATTTCATTTGTAACCGATTGACCTATTAACGGCTTGGCGTGATGTTTGATGGTCTCCCATTCGCGATTGGCATGAGAGCTGACGGCTAATCACTCGCGGCATTACCAGACTCATCGACCGAGTTGTATCTGAGATGGAGGGCAATCGTGTCTACCGGACTTCTGTCATTCATCAATTCGTTGTAGGCAAATAGATGCTCAATAGGTCGCGGGGTATCCATATTGCTTGAATCAAGATGAATTGTAATGGGCGTACTGATAACTGGATGCGGATTGTCGACTCGTTTTGATGGTGCTCAGCAAATGCTTTCCGCGGGTATTCGTGCAAGTGCTATTGGGCGGCATCCAATCTGCTTGCGCCGTGCGGCATACATTACTGCTACCTATAGTCTGTCGCCTTATAGTCGTCATTTGCGGAAAATCCCAGTCTAATCAGTTAGGACTTGAGCATGGTCAGAAAATCAAGCGAATCTCTCCGCGCTGTATTAGCTGAGAACATCAAGACTTTTCGTAGGGGGAAGGGGGTTTCCCAAGAAGAGTTAGCCGAGCGATGCGGCTTGCACCGTACATATATCGGTTCAGTTGAGCGCCACGAAAGAAACGTCACACTAAGCACGCTTGAGGTCTTGGCCTCGACTTTAGGCGTAACAGTTCCTGAGTTGCTTACAGAGCGCGAAAGCCCATCGAATAACGAACAGATGGGACAACTTGAGTGAGCCTCTCGGAAAGGGAAATTACAGAAATTGTTGAGGCGCTACGCCGCCTTACTCCTGCGCAACAGAAATGGGTCAAGTCTGCTATCCATGCATTCGGGGCTGTTTGCCAATTTGATCGGGCCCCTGACTCCGATGTGGTATCAGATGCTGTCCTTTCCTCCCTTGGGGATCGCTTGTTAAGTCACCATGCCGGAAGCCGTCAAGCCCTGAGCAAAGATCGGTTCGAGTTTGCGTTTGAGGCCGCGCTAAACGCCTCTGGCATTACAGCTCAGCTCGTAAAAAGTCGGACGAATCGGGGCCATGATATTAGTATTCGTGGAATTCCGGTTAGCCTCAAGACAGAAGCCGCAACCAATATCAAGGACGAATCAATCCATGTCAGCAAGTGGATGGAGCTGGGGCGAGGCGAGTGGAAGTTGCCACTGCTGCGGGATTTGTTCCTTGAACATATGCAAAGCTATGACCGCATCTTCACGCTCCGACGCCTGAAAGATGAAGGTGACAAGATCCGCTACGAACTAGTCGAGATCCCTAAAGCGCTGCTGCTCGAAGCGGCAAACTGCGAACTAGAGGTTTGTACCGGCAGCAGACAGAATCCGCAGCCGGGCTACGGTTATGTCAAGGATGCAAATGGGCAGCTCAAGTATTCACTGTATTTCGACGGAGGCACAGAGCGCAAGCTACAAATCAAACACCTCCAAAAAAACCTCTGCAAGGTGCATGCGACTTGGGTTTTTGACCTAGCGCCCTCGTAACAACCGCGCGTGCGCCAATTCTGCATATTCCGCATTTAGCTCAATACCGACACACTTCCTACCTAGCTCATTGCAAACAACGCCAGTAGTCCCTGACCCGAAGAACGGGTCAAGTACTCGGCCATTCTCTCGGGAACCTGCCGCTACGCAGAGGCGAACAAGGGCCCGCGGATAGACAGCGAAGTGACTGCCAGGATAAGGCTCGGTGTTGATGTTCCAGACGGAGCGGCGATTCTTCGACTTCTGTTTTGGGTCCGTCGCTGGCTCCATTATCGCTTGCCAGTCGTAGTAATACTTCTCCGACTTGGAAAACAGAAACACGTACTCATGGGCGCGGGTTGGGCGATCCTTCACGCTCTCAGGCTGGCAATTGGGCTTGTTCCAGATAATATCCGTGCGCAAATACCAGCCGTCTGCCTGAAGGGCAAAAGCCAACCGCCAAGGAACGCCGATCAAATCCTTCGGCTTCAAACCATCTGGCGTCGGGGCTCGGTAGTCCATTGCCCGCCCTTTGTTCTTGGCGTCAGCACCCCGCCAAGTTCGGCCCCCTGACGTGTAGCTGTCGCCGATGTTTAGCCACAGGGTGCCGTTATCGGCGAGGGTGCGCCGAACCTCTCGAAATAGTCGCACGAGGTCCACAATGTACTCATCAACCGTAGCCTCTGCCCCGATCTGCCCGTCGACACCATAATCCCTCAACCCCCAGTAGGGCGGTGAGGTCACGACGCAATCAAAACATCCATCGGGCATCTCGTGCAGGATTCGGCGTGCGTCGCCCAAGATAATTTCGCAGCGATTCGTCGTTCTTTCAGCAAGTTGAGTGCTCAGCTCTCTACCACCAGTATCCAAAAGGTCAAATACTTGGGGAGTTTCATTAATGCTTGATACTTCGCTGTTAAGAGTATGAGATGACACAGGGTTTTGCTCAAGGGACATTCGCTACTCATAGTATTCATACGCCGGCTCTCTGTCAAGGCTGAGTACAAATCGACAAGAACGCCCAAGAACTCGTTCTAGTAAATGCGCTAACGTGCCACTGAACTCGATGTTGAACGTATGCGATGGCTGGTTGCCAACTCCCGTTTCAGGTTGGCTGCCTTCATACGACAAAACTGAAGCCAAACGGCAGCAAACCGAGCGAAGCACACATAGGGTGCTATCGCCACCACAGACGGAACCCTACGCCCCAAACCATGCCAGAAGCCCGTATGGGTTCATCCGATTCGCGCGCTGGTGTGAAAGGCCGGCAGACTCAATCGCTTCGGTGTAGGGGGATTTGGCGGTCGGGACGCATGTATCGGCAGCGGATATGCGTCCCATTGATGCGTTTCCTTTTGCGCCCAGCTGTTTATAAGTATCCATTGCCAATTCCTTGAGTAGTTCGCCACCGCGACGTTCGGCACGCAGGCATACATCGGATGGATCGCCAGCTCGGGAATGCCCCGAAAAGCAGCTTAACGGGGGGAGGGGCCAGACTATTTCAAAGGGTTTTGGCGGCGTGAAGATATAGGCGCGGACTTATCAACGGCAAATAGCTGAATATTGGCAATCAGACCGGCAGCAGGCCTGACTGTCGGTTTGTTGTACAGAGGTAAATTTAATCTTCGCCTTGACCAACAGGCCGTAGTTCCAGAATCGAAATGATGGGGCGTCGGCCAGTCTTGCGGTCAACCGTAATCAGGCCCGCCTGTTCTAACCGAGTCAGCCCATCCCTTGCCGCATCCCGTGCTACGTGAAGATAGTTCAGTGACAGCTGGGTGAGTTTGAATGGCTTTCCTTTCGCCATGCCATTGAGCCAGCACAATGCCAAGGCAACGTTGAGTGACTTTCCCGGCAATTCAGCCGCCTTTTTCAACCATGCCAGCGAGATTGGTCCCCGAAGAAATAGCGCCTTCTTGGGTGCGGTCATCAAAGCGCCGGAGGCAGCATCAAGCTGAAGACGCTTCACTGGTACATGGCAATCAGAGGTGTAGGTAGTAGACATAAGATTATTAAAGAGAATGTACGGGTGCGGTAGCACACGGCAGGTAGGTGCGGCGCGCTACCGCAGGTCACTTCGGCGTAGGTTTTCCGATCAGCATCATTATCTTGTTCCACATCACCACGCCACGCTTGTCCATGTAACGGTCGGGGTAGCGCACCTCCTTCACATCGCTGCCTAGCTCAAAGCCGTCGAGCACAATCCGGCTGGCCTCCTGCATTAACGTTTTCGTGGTTTCAATGGCCTGATCCAGTTCATCCAGCGGGGCTTCGATCAGGAGCGCGTCATGCACCGGCGCACAGACCCGAACGCCGGCCTCCGTCAGCAGGATGCAGGCGATGCGCAACATCTCGGCCCCGTTAGCCTGCATCGGGAAATTACGCAGGCTGCGGTCGTTGAGTTCGTCACGGGTATGGATCTGCCAGCCAAATCCGGCCCACAGTCGGCCACCGAGCACCGCCTCATCCACCGCGCTGTCCGACCACTTCCAGAAGGTGCGGAAGGTACGCCGGTGAAGTTCAAGAAGTTGGCGGGCACGCGCCACCGGCTGATTGATGCGTGCCGCCAGGCTGGATTCGCCCATGCCGTACTGCACTGCCAGCACGCAGGCCTTGAACTGCTCGCGCTCGGCCTCATGCGTTTTCTTTGTTGCCGTCTTCGGCACTGCGCCAGCCTGAATGGCAAACGCGAGGTAAGGGTCGCCGCTGCGGTAGGCTTCCATCATTGCCGGATCACCGGACAGCGCGGCGGCAATACCAAACTCCTGCTGGCTCCAATCTACATAAGCCAGTCCCCAGCCCGGTTCAGGGCGGATCAGGCCACGCAGCCATACCGAAGGGCCGAAAATGGACTTCGAGTTCGACGGCTGGTTGCGTCCGGTGCGTGCACGAAACGGCGACAGCAGGCAACGGTTGCGCCCATCATCCCCAACCTGTAGTTTGGACAGGCGCATCTCTGACAAAGAAGAACGGAGTTCGCGGATCGGGGCCACCTCGACATAAGTACGTGCCATTTCGCGGAAGGTGGCATCACTAAGATCGAGTCGCCCGCTTTCCAGGCGTGGCCAGGGGATGTCGTTCGCCACTAGGTATTCCTCCCAGCGACTGGCCTTGAAACTGCGACCGTCGTACACGCCGTAGTCACTGTCGATATCGGCAATCAACTGGTCCTGGATGGCAAACCAATGAATCTTGAGTTGTTCCAGCGTATCGGTGTCGATGGGGACACCATTCATCTGGATGCGCGACACCGCCTTCATGTAGCGACCCCGCAGCAGCGCACGGGGCCAGTCAATCTGGTCTTGCATGGCTCTGAGCAGATTGGACAGCGCCACCACGTCGGTTTCACAGTAGTCCAGAATTTCCAATTCCTCTGCCGGACTCCACGGGCCGCCAGTCAGGATCAGGTCGCGCATGGTGTCCTTCTGTTCGCCGCCGATGCTGGGGAGTCCGTAGTGCATCAGCGCACCGAGCAGACCGCTACCGTGAGCGAGGCGCAGCCCATTCGTCAGGCAGCGGAATTCAGTGAAGAGGTCAAGCACATGCGTCGGATAACTCCACCCCAACACATGAAAGCAATCCATTTCGGCGGAGGCGTAGTAGGCGACGCACAAGGCCTTGTCTCCCGTCGGGAAGGGGGGAGTGGTCATCTGCATTAGATCGGCCTGCCAGTGGCGCGTGGTGTGGCCAGAAAGCCACTCATGCACCACCATGCAGATCGGAACCGGCGGGTTGCCCTCACGGCCACCTGCCGGGTGGAACTCGAAGTCCACCAGGAAGATGCCGTCTGAGAAATTGAGCGCGGAGATTAGATTTTTCCCAACAGGGAGTGCACGACGGGGTGATCCATGGTGGTGATGATCTTGCCGCGAAAGGCCACCCGAACCAGTGCGTCAATATCGTGCTCGGGCCATTCCGGTTCAGGCAACTCAGCTTGGGCTTCATTCACATCGTAGCCGCCGACGTGCATGTTGGCGGTGATGCGAATCCATTTGAGTTTGGCGTGCTCGACCGCCTGCGCCAACGATTCATGCCACGGGTTGCGGGTGCCATCCTCGCCCGGCAACGGCACCGGAATCAGGAAGACGTTGTTCTGGCGGTCGATGGCTGCGTGAAGCATGACAGGACGCACCAATTCGCTGATCTCCTGCGCGACCTCCGGGATCACCACGTAGGATTCGCGCGCTTCCTTGTTTTCCAAGAGCATGGCGGGGAAGGTCATGTCATCGGACGCATGGGTGCGGAAGAACTGCGGTTTCTTCGGCTTGCCGACCAGCACGTTGGTCAGCAGTTTCTTGACGCCGAGGGTAGCGCCGTAATTGGCCGGCAAGCGCAATGACTTGAGATCCATGCCGGCGATGGTGGTTTCAGGGATGGATTGCTGGGGTACGGTTTGGTTTTGCATGGCGTTACTCCTGGGGGAATTGAAGTCGAGGGCTGACTGGTCGCTAATGGGGAGCGTAGAACTCTCCTTGATGGGGGCGATCTCGGATGCGGTTTGGCTTGGGGGCGTTTTCATTACTGGCCACCCATCTTGTGTGATTCAACCCAACGGTCGAAGGCGTCGAGGTTGATGAGGACCTTTGAGCCGATTTGTATCCATACCCCAGCAGGCCCAGTTCCGTTACCCTTAATGGTTTCGCCGCGCGAGTTCTTGCGGTCGTGTGCCTTGAATTTAAGATCACGGAAGGCCGCCGGCGTGAATACCGGGCGATGCTCGGCGGCCTGAATGATTGTTGCGTAGCGAACGGCGGCTGGCATCGCCACTGTCGGGGGGAGTGCCTGCAATTCCGCTATGTTTGCTGCGTGATGTGTTTTCATGGTGCTTGTCTCCGGTGTTGCTGCAACATTGCAGCTAAACCGTCATTTATGATGGGGAGGAAACTCCCCACAAGCACCACTACTACAATCTGAAACCCTTGCCGTTACTGGCCTATTTCGATGGGGAACCCCTTTTACGCTGGGGACTCCCCTTCGGATTTCTAAAGTTATCGCCCTTTGTGCGACCAGTAATTCCCGTTAATGCCTCTCGCTTGATAGTTTCCCAATCAAGGAATTTTCCTCTTGGGCCAGTAATGACGCGAGTCGATAGCTCTCCCTCCGCATGCTTTGCAATCTGCTCTACAGTTGGGCGCGTGCCAGTGCGCTTCTCTTCGGCCAGCATCCACGATTCGCCGATGCTCCACGCTTGAGTCATCCAGTCATGTTTCGCCGTCGTACCAGCGCCGACTTTTACCGCTTCGTCCTTACTGCAAGCGTCAGTAGGCGATTTGTCAATTTGTACAGCATCTTTGGGCAGCACCACGTCCACGGCTTCCTCATCAATACAACCAAGTAGCCCAGCTTGCGCCACGAAAGCCCGCAGTTGCCCCAAGGTGCAGGGCAGCGGTAGCGCGGGCTTGTCGTACTGGTGTGTTGGGTGCCATGTCAATGCGGCCCGTTCTTCCGGCGTCAGTGTCGTTTCGGCGGGAGGCAAGTGGACGTACAAGCCATTGGCTTCCACGCGGAATCCGCCGAAGTCGGCAGGCTTATCGACATGGCAGAGTGCAATGAACTCGGCGTATCCAATTAGCACCTTGTCACAAGTCATTTCGCACCCCCGGCTATGCCCATACGTTCTGCCAACTTGTCCCCCAATTCGGTCACGCGGTCAGGGGCTAGATGCGAGTAGCGCAGACTCATGGCGAGGGTCTTATGCCCAAGCACGCGGGCGACCTCGATAGCCGATACCCCCGCCATCGTCAAGTAACTTGCCGCCGTGTGGCGCAGGTCGTGCCAGCGAAAGTCCGAAGTCATCACCGGGGGCGCATCCTTCCCTGTCCGCCCGCTGCGCGTTGCCTGCCGCACGTCGATACCGGCCTGCACAAGTGCCGCCTTCCACGGTTCGCGCAATTCCAGTTCCTTGCAGTCCTCAGCAGGAGGAAAAACGCGGTCATCGTCCAGGCGGCGCACCTTGTTCCGCACTTTCAGCAGTTCGACAATCTCACCTGACAGCGGCAATGCGCGGCCTGCATCGTTCTTGGTTTCGCCTTGGTGCAAGGTGATGGCGCGGCGCTTGAAGTCGATTTGCGACCAGCGCAGCCCAAGAATCTCGCCCTTGCGTGCTCCGGTCGTCAGTGCCAGCAGGACGGCAGGCAGCAAGTCGGGATGCGACGATGCCCGCACCGCAGCCAGCAAACGGGGTAGTTCTTCATCACTCAGGAACCGCACACGCCCGCCCGCCTCTTTCGGCTTCGTGACACGTTCGCAGGGGTTGCGCTCAATCCAGCCCAATTCCTTGACGGCGTGCGTCATGGCACTGGATAGCGCGGCGATGGTTCGATTCACGTCGGCACCGCTACGCTTGCCACCGCCGTATGTCTTGGGTGTGGCAAGCAATTCATCCCGCCATTCAGCAATGCGGGCGGGGGTAATGGCGCCAAGCATTTCGTTACCGGCCTGCACCTTCCACCAGTCGAGGCGTCTAGCTACTTCATCCCACGACTTGAGGCGTTGTGATGCTGCCGCCTGGTACTTGTCGCACAGGTCATTAAGCGTCTTGAGTTTGGCGGCACTGAAATAGCGACCGGCCTTCATATCGCTTTCGGTTTTGGTTCCCCACTCGCGGGCATCGGTCAGACGGGTAAAGGTCGCGGTAGCGGTCGGATGCCCCTTGAGGCGAATCATCACGCGGTAACTTGCCGTGCCGTCGTCGTTCTTGCGTTTCTGAACTGTTGCCATGTTCGCCCCCACCGATGAACTGATAGCCGCATCCTAGAACAAGGCTCAATAAATAGCAACAACAGATTTCAAATCCGAAGTTGTATTTTCTCAATCCTTTGTTATTACAGTGTTTATTGCAACCATGAAACATGGCGGCACACTAGCGGCACAAGAAGCATCAAATTCCATCAGTTATCCACAGGCTACCGGGCAAGTGTGCCGCATGGCACAGCACAACAGCCGCCAAGGTAGCGCCGTCGATTCAAGCAGGGGATTGTGTTGCTGATTACTGGCGCGCACTGTGCCGCTAGTGTGCCAAAAGGAAAGGGCCAGAAGGTCTAAAAAACCCGCTGGCCCTTGGTATTAGTGGTGGTGATGGGTGGACTTGAACCACCGACCCCCGGATTATGAATCCGATGCTCTAACCGACTGAGCTACATCACCACGCGAAGGGGCGGAATTATCACGGTGTGAGGGTGGCCTTGTCAAGATCGTCGGCGGACGCGACAATGCGGGATGGACTACGACATCGTTATCGTCGGCGGGGGGTTGGCGGGGCTTGCGCTCGCGACGGCCTTGCGCCGCAGCCGCTTTCACATCGCCGTGATCGAAGGGCGCGCCCCGCAGCGGCCGGCGGGCTGGGATGCGCGCATCTACGCGATTAGCCCCGCCAATGCCCGCTTTCTCGACAGTATCGGCATCTGGCAGCATCTGGATCTGAGCCGCATGGCGCCGGTGCACAAAATGGATGTGCGCGGCGATCAGGGCGGGCAGCTCGGTTTTTCCGCCTACGATAGCGGGGTGGGCGAACTGGCCTGGATTGCCGAATCCTCCCTGTTGCAAGCCGAACTATGGGAAACCGCCAAACGTCAGGGCAATGTCGATTTGCTTTGTCCAGCGACGCCGACCTTGCTGGATATCGGCGATCACGAGGCGGTGCTGGAGCTTTCCGACCGGCGCACACTGAAGACGAAACTGGTTGTAGCCGCAGACGGCGCCGATTCCTGGACACGTCAGGCGGCCGGCATTGCAGTCGATTTTCTGCCTTACGAACACAATGGCGTGGTGGCCAATTTCCGCACCGCCCGGTCGCACCGCGAGGTGGCTTATCAATGGTTCCGAGCCGATGGCGTGCTGGCCTATTTACCGCTGCCGGGCAATTTGATCTCAATCGTCTGGTCGACGCCCCGCGCACATGCCGAGGAACTGGTGGCCCTGCCGCCCGCCGAGTTGTGCGCCCGCGTAGCGGCTGCTGGCGAGCATGTGCTCGGCGATCTTGAACTGGTCACACCGGCGGCTGGCTTCCCGCTACGCCTGATGCGCGCGCCGCAGACGGTTGCGCAGCGCCTCGCCCTGATTGGCGATGCGGCACACACGATTCATCCGCTCTCCGGCCACGGTATCAACCTCGGCTTTCAGGATGCCCGCAGCCTGGCCGAGACGCTGGCGGCTTGCCCCGCCCACGTCGATTGCGGTGATCATCAATGGCTGCGCCGTCACGAGCGGGCGCGCTGCGAGGAAGTCGTGGCGCTGCAAACGGTGACAGATGGTCTGCAACGTCTGTTTGGTCCCGCCCCGACACCGATCCCCGGCCTGCGCAATTTCGGCATGAACTTTGTCGACCGATTACCGGTCATCAAGGACATGCTGGTACGCTACGCTATGGGCTAGTCGTTTGGCCCGCTTCTTTCCCCCTTCCCGTCTGGAGATTTCATGAAGTTCAAAGCCCTTGTGGGTGGCCTGGCCACCCTGTTGATTGCACACGCTGCCGTCGCCAACGAAAATGATGTAAAGAAGGCCATCGGCCCCGTGCTGGAAGAGATGTTTGGCCCGGGTATCAAGGCTGATGGCGTACGCAAGGCGGGTATCGGCAATCTTTATGAAATCCAGATTGGTGGCGACCTGCTCTATACCGACGAAAAGGTCAGCTATCTGATGACCGGCGATGTCCTCGACATCAAGGCCAAGAAGAACATTACTGACGAGCGCAAACAGAAGCTTTCACAGATCAAGTTTTCCGACTTGCCGCTCAACCTGGCGGCCAAGCAGGTCAAAGGTAATGGCAAGCGGGTCCTCGCAACCTTCGAGGATCCCAACTGCACCTACTGCAAGAAGTTGGCGGAAGAACTGCAGAAAATCAACGATGTCACGATCTATACGTTTATCTATCCGATCTTCCCGCAATCTGGCGAGGTATCGAAAGGTATCTGGTGCGCCCCGGATCGCGCCAAAGCGTGGAACGATTACGTCTTGAAAAGCGTTGCGCCGCCCACCGCCAAGTGCGACACCTCGGGGGTCGACAAGGTTTTAGACCTCGGCAAGCGTCTCAACATCCGCGGCACCCCTGCCATGTTTTTCGCCGATGGCTCGCGTGTACCGGGCTACATGCCGGCGGCGATGCTGGAAAAGGCGCTCGACAAGGGTAGCGCCAACATCAAGTAAAAGTCGGCGCTGGCGGGACGGCATCGCCATCCCGCCGCCAAGTCTCACCAGTTCGTTTCCCGCTCCGGGCCGGCCGATATTTGGTGGATGGTCAGGTCGGCGCCGTTGAATTCCTCTTCGGCGTCGAGACGGATGCCGACGGTGGCTTTCAGGCCGCCATAGACCGCGAAGCCGCCAGCCAGGGCAATCACGATGCCCAGCAGCGTGCCAATCAACTGGCTCATGAAGCTGACGCCGCCCATGCCGCCCAGCGCTTGGGCGCCGAAGATGCCGGCGGCGATGCCGCCCCAGGCGCCGCACAGGCCATGCAGCGGCCAGACGCCGAGGACGTCGTCGATCTTCCAGCGGTTCTGGGTGATGGTGAACATCACGACGAACAGGCCGCCAGCGATGCCGCCCGTGACCAAGGCACCCAGCGGGTGCATCAGATCGGAACCGGCGCAGATGGCGACGAGGCCGGCGAGCGGGCCGTTATGCACGAAGCCGGGGTCGTTTTTGCCCATGAACAGGGCAACGAGGGTGCCGCCAACCATCGCCATCAGTGAATTCATCGCCACGAGGCCCGAGACTTTTTCCAGCGTCTGGGCGCTCATGACGTTGAAGCCGAACCAGCCGACGATCAGGATCCAGGCGCCGAGGGCGAGGAAGGGAATACTGGAGGGCGGGTGACCACCGGCGATGCCGCCATCCTTGTGATAACGCCCGCTGCGGGCACCGAGCATCAGCACCGCCGCAAGGCCGATCCAGCCGCCGACGGCATGTACGACCACCGAGCCGGCAAAGTCGTGGAACTCGGCGCCGAAACTGGCCAGTAACCAGGCTTGGATGCCGTAAGCCTGATTCCAGGCGATACCCTCGAAGAAGGGATAGATGAAGCCGACCAGCAGGAAGGTGGCCGCCAGTTGCGGATTGAAGCGGGCGCGTTCGGCGATGCCGCCGGAAACAATGGCCGGAATCGCGGCTGCGAAGGTGAGCAGGAAGAAGAATTTGACGAGGTCGTAGCCGCTTTTCGCGACCAGTGTTTCCGCGCCGGCGAAGAAATTGACGCCGTAGGCAATGCTATAGCCGATGAAGAAATAGGCCAGCGTCGACATGGCGAAATCGCAGAGGATCTTGACCAGGGCATTCACCTGATTCTTGCGACGCACAGTGCCCAGCTCAAGAAAGGCAAAGCCGGCGTGCATGGCCAGGATCATGATGGCGCCGAGCAAAATGAACAGCACGTCGGCGGACGTCTTGAAGTTCTCCATATTGGTGCTCCCCGAATCAGAAATGCGCAGAAATGGGGGGGGGGCAGGCGCAACAAGCGTTCCTGATTATTAGTGTAGCGAATACAACAAGTTATACGGATGCGCCCGCTAAAAACGCGGTGCCAGGCACCGCGCTGGTGCGTCACACGCCTCAATAGTGGGCGTCAGCGTCCCACATCTCGGCCGAGAAACGCACCACACGGTTGCGTCCCGTCGACTTGGCCTGATAAAGCGCCACGTCGGCGAACTTGACCACCTGCCAGAAGGTGTCGGAATCGTTGGGATATTCCGCGACACCAATCGAGATGGT
Source organism: Rhodocyclaceae bacterium (assembly GCA_030681195.1). GTDB lineage: Bacteria > Pseudomonadota > Gammaproteobacteria > Burkholderiales > Rhodocyclaceae > Sulfuricystis. The sequence continues at coordinate 287,579 of JAUXXJ010000045.1, read as the reverse complement.
TTTCTGCAACATGGTGCTGGACAGCGGAATCTTGGTGGCCTCGACGTCGCTGCGGATTTTTTCGGCCACCTTCATGGCCGCGTCGACAGTGGTGTCGAGCAGCACGATCAGGAATTCCTCACCGCCGTAGCGTACCGCCATGTCGGAGCTGCGGACATTGCGCTGGAGAAGATCGGCGAGCATCTTGATGACTTTGTCGCCCGCCTCGTGGCCGTGGGTGTCGTTGACCTGCTTGAAGAAGTCGAGGTCGAGCATCAGCACGGCAAACGGCGCCTTGCGGCGCTGGCTGCCGGCCACGAGCGTGCCAACATACTCTTCAAGGAAACGGCGGTTGTAGAGACCGGTCATGGCATCGCGCAGCGCACTTTCGCGCAGGTGTTCCATGAGACGCTTGGCCTCCAGCACCGGGCCGGCTTCGCGCAGATAGACAGCGACGAAGGGGAGTGCCATGGACGCAAAGGGGGCCTGCTCGGCACTGACAACCAGTTGGACGATGCAGCCGGCCGAGCCGGACTGGATGATCGGCAGGCAGATATGGCTGTCACCTTCGGCCTCGGGACGGAACATGGTGCACAGCCCCGGATAGCCGACCGCATTGACTTCGTGACCGGTACGCCGGGCACGGCAGGCGCTGGCGTCGATGGTGATCTGCGGGTCGCAATAGCGACAGTCGGCGCCGATATCGCCTGAAATATTGATCGGGATGATCTTGTTTTTGCCTTCGAGCACTTCATAAACGGAGAAGCGGCGGATGAAGTATTTGTTCTGCAGCATCTCGATCAGGCGCAGGTAAATCTCCTGCTTGGTCTGATCTTCCTCGATGGCCTGCTTGAATTGCGAGGCTTCGACCAGGCTGTCGACCATCTCGGTGGTCAGCGTCAACTGGTTGCGCCCGTCGCGCGACTGGTGGCCGAGCAGTTGTCCGACGCGCGAACGAATCGTGCTGATCTCGCGCTCAAGAAACTCCAGCAGATGGTTGATGTTGTCAGCGATATCGCCTACCTCATCCGTGCTGTGCTGCTGAATCCGCCCGGAAAAATCACCATCCACCGCCCGTGCGGTGACTTGATGCACCGCCTGCGCCGTTTCGCTCAGGGGGTTGAGCATGCGCCGCAGCAAAATCAGGGAAAGCAGCGCCGCAGCGATTACCGCGAGGCTGACCAGTACCACGGCAATGATGCCTTGACTACGCACCTCGTTGAGCGGGATATCGATCATTACCGCGCCCAGCACGGTGTCGGGCGGTACGGCGTGGCATTGCAGGCAATTCGGTACGCCGTGGTCGTTGGCGACATACGGAATGACGGCCCGGAAGAAAAAGGCATCTTCGGTCTCGACCACCTCGAAATAATCCTTGCCGTTGCCGAGGACCGCATCAACGTGGTTCAGCGAGAGGGTTTCCTGAGACAGGCCGGGGCCGAACTGATCGATGACCGCCTGACCGCGCACCACACGGACCTGTTGCACGCCGGGCACGGTGGACAGGCGAGAGAGGAACTGCTGGCGCTTGTCGATGGTGCCGTTGATCATGCTTTCGGTCAGGCCGACTTTGACGGTTTCTGCGACGGAAAGCGCATGGCGCTCGGCGGTGTAAAGGGAGAAACGCCGGAAGCTGAAAGCGGACAGCACCGTGAGCACCACGACCAAGAGCGCCATGATGCTGACAAAGAACACCAGCGTTTTATCCTTTAGTTTCATCGTCTATCCCCTTTCCCGAAGCGGCGCATCCTAACAAAACCATGCCAATAAAGGGGGGTTATGCGCCAAAAATCAGGGTGTATGCCAGCGCGGCAACAACACCCACATTTGGCCGCTTTGTTTCATCTTGCCGGCCTGGGCACCCGGAGCAGCGCCGCTACCCCAATAAAAATCGGCACGCACCGGGCCACGAATCGCGCCGCCCGTGTCCTGCGCCAGCATCAGACGCTGCAAGGATTCATCGCTATTTGGTCGGGTTGTAGCGAGCCAGACCGGGGCGCCCAACGGCGTGTGGCGTGGATCGACGGCAATCGAACGTTCCGGTGTCAGCGGGATGCCCAAGGCGCCGGGGGGGCCGTTGCCCGTGACGGGCAACTCACGGAAGAACACCAGGCTTGGATTAGTGTTGAGCAGTTCCTGCAAGCGGCGCGGATTGGCCGCCGCCCAGGCCTTGATACCCTGCATCGACGCTTCGTGGGATTTCAACTCTCCCTGGTCAATCAGCCACCTGCCGATCGAACGGTAGGGGTGGCCGTTCTGGTCGGCATAACCGATGCGTACCCGGCTGCCATCGTCGAGTGCGACCTGTCCCGACCCCTGAATCTGCAGAAAGAAGAAGTCAATCGGATCGTCCAGCCAGAGCAATGCCTGTTGGCTGCGCCGCAGTTCTTCCGTTGACCATTCGGCGCGGCTGAAATAAGGCACGAGCTTGCGCCCATCCAGTTTGCCGCGCAAGCGCATGTGCTTGAGTTCCGGGTAAAGCTCCCCGAGGTCGACAACAATCATATCTTCCGGGGGACCAAACACCGGCACGGCGTAAGGCGGCTTCTGGTTGCGACTACCACGCACGATAGGTTCGTAATAGCCGGTCACCATGCCCTCGCGCTTATCGTCCGGATTGACCAGCACCCAGGGGCGAAACTGTGCTTCAAACCAGGCGCGTGCCGTCCCGCCAACGCCGACTTTTTGTGCCGCCTCGCAGGTAGCGAGCCACAGCGGGCGTTTGGCGAGACTGGTGCATTGCTGGCGGAACAGATCGAGGACAACGGCATGGTCGTCGCTTTCCCAGCCGGGCAGGTCGGCCCACTCGGCCGCTTGCAGGGGCTTGGCGGTCGGTTTGGGTTTTTCCGGTTCGACACTGGGGGCGCAGGGTGGGCAGACCGGCTGGGAAGTCGGGATTGGCAGGACGGCCGCACAACCGCCGAGCAGCAGCGCGAACAAAAACGTGGGGAGTGTTAAATTGCGTTTCATCATGGCCCGGAGCTTACCCGATGCAAGGACTGGAATCATTGCTCGCGCGTTTCGAATCGCTGCTGACGCGTGCGGAATTGCTGTTGCCGGCACCGCCGCCCGCGCCCGACTGGAACGCCATTGCCTTCCGCTGGCGCGGTCGATTGGAGGCGGTACGCCACCCGCACCAGATCCGTCTCGACGATCTGCAAGGCGTCGATGCGCAAAAGCTCGCCATCGAACGCAACACACGCCAGTTCGTCAGCGGCAAGCCGGCCAACAATGTGTTGCTGACCGGTGCGCGCGGCACCGGCAAATCCTCGCTGGTCAAGGGCGTGCTGGCCAAATTTGCGAAGCGCGGTCTGCGCCTGATCGAGGTGGACCGCAACGACCTCATCAACCTGCCGGAGATCATCGATCTCATCGCCGACCGGCCGGAACGCTTCATCGTCTTCTGCGACGACCTCTCCTTCGAAGCCTCCGAGCCGGGCTACAAGGCGCTCAAAAGTGCGCTCGACGGTTCGATCGCCGGGACGCCGGAAAACCTGCTGATCTACGCTACCTCGAATCGCCGCCATCTGATGCCGGAGCGCTTTGCCGAAAACCGCGAGACCGTGCATGGCGACGACGGCGAGATCCATCCGGGCGAAACCACCGAGGAGAAAATTTCGCTTTCGGAACGCTTCGGCCTGTGGCTGTCCTTCTACCCATTCAGCCAGGAGGACTACCTCGACATCTGCGTGCATTGGTTGCATCAGTTGGGTGTGGACGAAAAGTCGGCGTTGGTGGCACGGCAAGAGGCATTACAGTGGGCCTTGCAGCGCGGTTCGCGAAGCGGGCGCGTTGCCTGGCAGTTCGCCCGCGACTTTGCGGGCCGGCAAAAGTGAAGATTACTCAAGTCGCCGCTGCCGTCATCCTTCGGCCAGATGGCAGTTTTCTCCTCGGCCAGCGGGCCGCCGATACCTTCTATCCCGGCTACTGGGAATTTCCCGGTGGCAAGGTTGAGCCGGGCGAAACGCCGCGTGATGCCCTAGTGCGCGAGCTTCACGAGGAACTGGAAATCGAAGTAATCGAAGCCAGCCCGTGGATCGTCCGCGAGCATGTCTATGAGCATGCCCATGTGCGCCTGCACTTTTTCAGGGTGACGCAGTGGCGCGGCGAACTGCGCGACCATGTGCATGCCGCACTGGCGTGGCAAGGAGCTGATGCATTGAGCGTATCGCCCATGCTGCCGGCTAATGCGCCGGTACTCGCCGCCCTGCAGTTGCCGCCCGTGTATGGCATCAGCCACGCCTGGCAGATCGGCATGACCGCGCAACTGGCTGCGCTCGATCGGGCGCTGGCCGGCGGCCTGAAGCTGGTGCAGTTGCGCGAAGGCGCTTTGCCGGAAGGGCAGCGCGAATCCTTCGTCTCTGCGGCCGTGCCACGCTGTCAGCAACACGGCGCCCAGGTGCTCATCAATGGCGATGCGCAACTGGCGCGCGCCTGTGGCGCCGATGGCCTGCACCTGCCGGCACAGCAGTTGCTGGCGCTGGAGCGGCGCCCGCCCTTCCCGCTGGTGGCCGCTTCCTGCCATGATCGCCATGAACTGGAACACGCCGCCCGCATCGGCTGCGACTTTGCCGTGCTCGGGCCGGTCAATCAAACCGCCAGTCATCCGGGGCAGCCCGGCATGGGCTGGCCCGCTTTCGGTGAACAAGTGGGCGGCCTGCCGCTGCCGGTCTATGCCATCGGTGGGCTGGGCCAGACCGATATCGCATCCGCCTGCGCAGCGGGTGCGCACGGCATTGCCGCTATTCGGGGCGCGTGGGCGTAATGTCGGGCAGATCGAAGTCGTCGCCGGGAGCGGCCACGGGCACGCGGTAGCTGTCGCTGGCCCAAGCACCGAGATCAATTTTGCGGCAACGCTCGGAACAAAAAGGCCGGAAAGGACTTTGCTGTCCCCAGGCGACTTCATGCCCGCAGGTCGGGCAGATAACGATGCGAGTTACGCTCACAGCTTGCAGTAGGCGATAGTTAATAAGGGTCGAAACATAACACATACGATAGCCGGGAAATCTAGCTGCGAGACCCCATGCTGCCCCGCACGATGCCGATGTCGCCCGCCCCGGCGCGAATCGCCCCCTTGCGGGTCACCCAGCTGTCCTTTCAGCCAGCATCGATCCAGCCGGTTGTCGCTCTTGAGATGGCTAATGGCAGGTTCTACGGCCTGGTGTCGTTTCAGCCATTAGCGTTGCTGTCCACTTTACGCCTTCTGTGCCACGCTCGGCTATGCTCCCCGCTCAATGCCTTTGTAACTACCAATCCAGCTTGCTCCGCTATCTATTTCCTCAACTTTTACGCTGACACCAGGGGGGCACTTGATCAGTGCAGTAGCGAGGTCCAACGGTATCGCAATCCTGTAGCAATTCCGCCTATTGCTCCCGGCGCAGAAGCTTGTCACAATCCCCCCGCAGCGGCCCCTGCCCAGTGAGGCACAACAACAGGCCGCGCGGAGGATTTCTACATGCAACGTGTCAGCCTTGCGCTGCTGGTTGTGGCGGCGGCATTTGCGGCCATGGTGTTCGAACTGGGGCTTGGGCGCAATCCTCAGCGGGCCGCGCTATTCGTTTTCGTCGGGGTATTGGTCGTCGGCTACCCGTTGCTTTTTCTCTGCTGCAAGCGTGGCTGGTGGAAAATCTGGCAAACCTGTTTTCTGGGAATGATCGGCGGCATGATCTGTACCCTGCCATTCACCAATGGACCGTTCGGTATCCAGTTCCTGCTGCTGGTATTCGTCATTGCGGGGGCGGCCCTGGGGATGCTGTTCTGGCTCATCGCCATCTGGCGCAATGTGGACCTGACCTGCCCAAAATCCTTCTGCCTACCCTGCGGTATGGCCTATCGAGTGGCACGAAAAGCCATGCTGCGACGCGATCAGTTTCAGTCGAAGTAGGTCCGTGCCTCCTCGAAGCGCGTCGCAAACCAACCCTGCGAGAGCTTTTCGGTACGCACCTTGCCGTTGCTGTTTGGCGCGTGAATGAAGCGGCCATCGCCAATATAGATACCGACGTGTGAGCGCGGCCGGTTGCGCGTGTTGAAGAACACCAGATCGCCCGCTCGCAGGCTGGCCGGATCGACCGACCGTCCACGGGCGGCGATGTCGGCGGCCGAACCCTGCAGGCGCAGGCCGGCAGCCTGTTCGAACACGTGGCTGACCATGCCGCTGCAATCCAGCCCGGCCTCGGGATTCTTGCCGCCAAAACGGTAACCGGTATCGATCAGGCCAAGCGCGTAGATCACTACTTCATGCGCACGTGGATCGACCTGTGCACGCGATGGCGCGGACGACAGCGTGGGTGAACTGCCGAAATGCCCGCAGCCAGCCAGCAGTGCCAGTACGATCAGGGTTAAGAGGCGCATGTGACCATACTAATTCGCTAGACTCGCCGCCAGCCAGCCAAAAAACGGAGCAAATACCATGCAATTGCAACATCCCGAATTGTTGTGTGACCGCGCCTTGATCGACGGCCAGTGGTGCGTTGCCGACAACGGCGCGACGGTGACCATCACCAACCCGGCCACGGGTGAGGCGCTGGCCAGCGTACCCGACATGGCGGCTGCGGAAACACGCCGCGCCATCGCTGCGGCCAATGCCGCCTGGCCGGCCTGGCGCGCCCTCACCGCCAAGCAGCGCGGCAGCATTCTGCGCCAGTGGTTCGATCTGATCGTCGCACATGCCGACGACCTGGCCCTGCTGATGACCAGCGAGCAGGGCAAGCCGCTCGCCGAAGCACGTGGCGAAGCACTCTATGCGGCCAGTTTCGTTGAGTGGTTTGCCGAGGAAGCCAAGCGCACCTACGGCGACGTGATTCCACAGACCATTGCCAATCAACGGTTGCTTGTCCTAAAGCAACCGATCGGCGTTTGCGCCGCGATTACGCCCTGGAATTTCCCCGCTGCGATGATTACCCGCAAGGTGGCGCCGGCGCTGGCGGCCGGCTGCCCGGTGGTGGTCAAGCCCGCGGAGCAGACGCCGCTGACCGCACTGGCATTGGCAGCACTGGCCGAGCGCGCCGGTTTCCCGCCCGGCGTCTTCAATGTCATCACAAGTTCGGCGGCCCATGCGCCGCTGATCGGCGCGGAACTGACCAGCAACCCAGTCGTGCGTAAGCTCTCTTTCACCGGCTCGACCGAAGTGGGTCGATTGCTGATGGCGCAGTGCGCGCCGACACTGAAAAAGATTTCGCTGGAACTCGGCGGCAATGCGCCCTTCATCGTCTTCGACGACGCGGATGTCGATGCCGCCGTCGCGGGTGCGATGGCGTCCAAGTACCGCAACGCCGGCCAGACCTGCGTGTGTGCCAACCGGCTGCTGGTGCAGGCCGGCATTTACGAGGAATTTGCGCAAAAGCTCGCCGCCGAGGTGGCGAAACTAAAAGTCGGCGCTGGCACGACGGCAGGGGTCAACCAGGGCCCGCTGATTGACGCGCAGGCATTGGACAAGGTCGAGGCCCACGTCGCTGATGCCGTGGCGCAAGGCGCCCGCATCCTGACGGGCGGCAAGCGGCACGCGCTTGGCGGGACTTTCTTTGAACCGACTGTGCTGGCGGATGTGACGCCCGCCATGCGCTGCGCGCGCGAGGAAACCTTCGGGCCGGTGGCGCCGCTGTTCAAGTTTCACGATGAAGCCGAAGCAATTGCCCTGGCCAACGCCACCGAATATGGTCTGGCGAGCTACTTCTATGCGCGCGATCTGGCGCGTGTCTGGCGGGTCGCCGAGGCGTTGGAATACGGCATGGTGGGCGTCAATGTCGGGCTGATCGCCAACGAGGTAGCGCCCTTTGGCGGCGTCAAGCAATCGGGGATCGGGCGGGAAGGCTCGAAGTACGGGATTGAGGAATATCTCGAGTTGAAGTATCTGTGCCTGTCGCTGGCGTGAAATGTTCCAGTTCGCGCGCGAGGATTTCCAGCGTCGCCCGACCAACATATTCGCCGCTGGTATCGTCCAGCTTGCTTGAGTAGGACAGGGCCTGCAGATAAGCGCGGCCGATCAGGCGGCCCAGAGGGCCCGGGTTGTACAACAGTTTCTTGATGATGAAAGGATTCAGCGTCAGCGGATCGTAATGCTGCGGCAGATAACCGTCCGCAATGAGTTTTTTCTCGATTGGCGTGTTCGGCTGCACGCCGACGAAGAAGATGAAAGGCAGCACCTTGTCGCGACCGAAGAGCGCATACAGTTCGTCAATGCGGGCAAAGGTCGCGCGCAGGGTTTCGGGCGATTCGCCCGGTGCGTTGAGCGGCAGGTAGAGCTTGACCTGCTGGTCGGTCATGCCAGCGTCGGCAAACAGCTTGAAGGCTTCCATCTGCTGATCGAGTTCGTAGCCCAGCGTCAGGCTGTCGATCATGTCCTGCGAGCCGGTGAAGGAGAGGTCGATGCTCTCCAGACCGCTGGCGATCATCTTGCGGGCGACAGCCGCCGTGAGGAAGTTCAGGCGCAGATAGCCGGTCCAGCGCACCTTGACCTGACGCGCCAGCATTTCGTCGAGAATGGCTTCGACGTGCGCCATGCTGCGGCGGGTGGAACAAAACTGTGCATCGGTAAACCAGATGTGCCTAACGCCATAGTCGCGGTTCAGCATTTCGATTTCCTTCGCTACCTCGACCGGATCGCGGTAACGCTGCAGCGCACCCTCGATCTTGTTGTAAAGGCAGAAATGGCACTGGAAGGGACAGCCGCGCTTGGTATGCACGCCGATGGCCTCTTTGCCGCCCGCATATTCGTCAAACGCAGGGAAGATCGAGGCGATGTAGGGAAAATCGACGGCCGTGAGCTGGCTGAGGTCAAAACTTTCTTCGGCCGGTCGGTGATGCACGGTGCCGCTGGCATCCTTGTAGTAGTGGTGGCCGGCCGGTGCGGAGAAGCCATCGACGATCGACAGCATCGCGTCCTCCCCTTCGCCAACCACGACCACGGTATCGGGGGGACATTTTGCCGCGACATACTTGCCGAAGATCGACACCGCCGTGCCACCGACCACCAGACGGGTGGTCGGCATCAATTTGCGCACGAGGCGCAGATAGCCAAAGTTGCAGATGCGCTGCCGGGCATAGTTGGCGATGATGCCGATGGCCTGCCAGGCCGATTGCAGACGCCGCAAAAGATTCGGTGAGTGGTCGAAGTTCATCACCACGTCGAGCGCGTCGTTCTCGGGGTGTGGCCCGAAGGTCTGCATGTTGCGCCAGGAGAAGGCAACGACATCGGGTTTCAGTGCCGCCAGCCGTCCCGCCAGCGCTGACTTTCTTTGCCCTGACGGAATCACCGCAAGGTCAAGAATTTCCTGCCGCACATCCGGCCGCTGTTTGTGGATGTAGTCGGCCACATAAACCATCCCGCCCGGCCAGATCTTCCAGACCGGCAGACGGACATAAAGAACACAACGAACCTGCCGTGACATGTGGCGAACCTCTACCCGTAGATGATATTAGCAGGCGCTAATATTACTGGGGTCTGCTGATAATTCAAGTAATTCACGCTGCCTTGCGGCTACCGGCGGTTTCCCGGTTCTGGCGCCGGCGGTCGAGCCACCAGGCCAGTGCCGGCAAAAACAGCACCGAACCGGGCAGTGCCAAGACAAACAGGTAGGGCGACAGATAGGCCATGGCATGCAGTTGCCCGATCAGTTCATGCCGCTCATCGACTGTCCAGCGGCCGCCATTGCGCCGCTTCATCAACAGCGGCATCAGCCCCTTGATCTTGGCCAGTTCGCGCGTGATCTGCTGGCGCTCGCGCTGCTGTGCCTCAAGCATGTCGCGCACGATCGGCGGCGAAAAGCGACGGCCCGTCATGGAGTACGCGAGGAAGGCGAATTCTGTTCCAGCCAGCGCGCCGAGTTGCGCCATAGCTTCCAGACGACAAAACCGCGTTTTGACCAGCGCCAGAGAAACTGGCGCACACGCGGGCGAACGGCGGCAATCAGCGCTAGCACACCGACTGTCACCTCGGGGTGACGCTGCACCCAGCGCGCGCCGTCCTGCACACGATCAGCAGCCTCGAACAAGGGGGCAATGCCGGCCCCATACCGGGTCAGGTGTTCGCGTTGTTCAGCAGACGCAAACTGCAGTCGCTGCTTTTCTAGCGCATGCGCGACGGCACGGCTCATGGGCGATGCTCGTGGGGAGACTCCGCCAGTGCGGCTTCATCGCGCTGCAATTCGGCCAGGCTCGCCGCAAAGAGTTGCGAACCTTGGCGTGCCAACCGAAGAACACTCGATACGGCAAAGGCGGTACCGCCGAGAAACACGGCGGTAAAAATGCCCAGCGCCAATAGGCGGTGATCCTCCCAAAACAACACCGTCAGCCACACGGCGAGGAAGACCAGACCGGCAATGCACAGCAGCGTGGCGGCAACGCCCCACAGCAGCATGCCGATCAGACGATCAGCCTCCTCCTGCGCCTCGACCTTGAACAGTGCAAGGCGCGTGCGCAGCAAGGCGACCGAGGTGGTCGCGAAGCCGCGCAGGGAAGCGAGAAGCCTAGGGGATTGAATCAACGACGGCCGATCAGCAGGCCAACGATGAAGCCGATCCCGGCAGCCACACCGACGGAACGCCAGGGGTTGTCATGCACATAATCATCGGCAGCACGACCCACCAGCTTGGCCTTGTCGACCACGGCGGCTTCAGCATCGGCCAAGCGCACCTTGGCATCGGCCAGGCGCACCTGGATCTTGCCACGCAGTTCATTTGCCTTGTCACCGGCCTGGTTGGCCGTGGCGCGCAGCAGTTCTTCTGCATCGGCAACCACCACCTTGAAATCGCTGATCAGTTTTTCCTTGCTGGTATCGGTCATTTCAGTCATTTTTTGCTCCTTGGATAAACACGGGGTCGAATGATGCTGCCATTGTCTCACAGGCGATCAGGGCCAAGCGTAGTCGATTGTCAAGGGCGCATGGTCCGAAAAGCGCACATCCTTGAAGACCTGCGCTTCACAAACCGTAGCCGCCATGCCGGGCGTCGCCAACTGGTAGTCGATCCGCCAGCCCACGTTCTTCGCCCAAGCCTGCCCACGATTGGACCACCAGGTGTAAGCCGCCGCCTCTTCGGTCGGATAGCGTGTCCGGTAGGCATCCACCCAGCCAAGTTCTGCCTTGACCCGAGCGATCCAGTCGCGCTCCTCAGGCAGGAAACCGGAATTCTTCTGGTTCGACTTCCAGTTCTTCAAATCCTGCTGGGTCGAGGCGATATTCCAGTCAGCGCAGATGATGAACTCACGCCCGGTCGCGCGCGACTCTTCCATTAGTGCCGCCAGACACGGATAGAAGGCTTCCATGAAGCGAAATTTGGCTGCCTGGCGCTCCGGCGAGGAGGAGCCCGAAGGGACGTACAGAGAGATGACCGAGAATCCCGGCCAGTCAGCCCGCAGATAACGACCTTCGGCATCGAACTCGGGATTGTTGATGCCTTCAATGACGCGTTCGGGAGCGCGACGCGCATACAGCCCGACGCCGCTGTAGCCCTTTTTTTCGGCGTAATGGAAACAGCCCGTCATCGCGCCGCAGGGGCAACGCGTTGCTTCGGTCAGGTCACCCGCTTGTGCCTTCAGTTCCTGGACGCAGACAATGTCGGCGTCCTGTGTCGCCAGCCAGTCGAGCCAGCCTTTCTTGGTGGCCGAGCGAATGCCGTTGAGGTTCAATGTAATGATGCGCAGCATGTAGAATGATTCCTATGAATACTGTTGATTTTAGTCAGGATTTTGTCGCTTTCGCTTGTGCGAAAGGCGTCTTGCGCTTCGGCGAATTCAAAACCAAGGCTGGACGCCTGTCTCCCTATTTCTTCAATGCCGGCCTGTTCAACGATGGCGACTCCCTGTCAAAGCTGGCCAACTTCTATGCCGACGCAATCCTCGCTTCGAAGATTCAGTTCGACATGCTGTTCGGCCCGGCCTACAAGGGCATCCCGCTGGTCGCTGCGATTGCCATGGCCCTTGCAGCGCGTGGTCACAATCTTCCTTTTGCTTTCAATCGCAAGGAAGCCAAGGATCACGGCGAGGGTGGCACGCTGATCGGCGCCCCGCTCGTTGGCCGTGTGCTGATCGTCGACGATGTCATCTCGGCCGGCACCTCGGTACGGGAATCGGTCGAGATCATCCGCGCCGGTGGCGCCACGCCCGCAGGCGTCGCCATCGCCATCGACCGTCAGGAACGCGGCACAGGTACCCTGTCGGCCGTGCAGGAAGTGGAACTGTCGCTCGGCATGCCGGTGATTGCCGTCGCTCGCCTGACCGATGTGATCGACTATCTTGCCGGCCAACCGGCACTCGAACAAAATCTCGCGGCCGTGCGCCGCTATCGGGAGACTTACGGTGTTACCTAAACTTTCGACGACCACACTTGCCCTGCTGCTTGGTATCGCGTTCGCCCTTCCTGCCGCCGCCAGAATCACCTGTTGCGATGTCAACGGCAAACGCACCTGTGGTGATCCCGCGCCAGCGCAATGCGTCGATAAGGCCAAGAAGGTATTCGACAAGGGCGGTGTGGCGCGCGAAGTCGAACGTCCCCTGACGCAAGAAGAACTTGCCGCCCGCGAGGCCGAAAAAGTGCGCGCCGCCGAGGAAAAGAAAAAAGCTGAAGGGATGGTACGCCGCGACCGTGCCCTGAAAGATAGCTACACCACGGAGAAAGATATCGACAAGGCGCGCGATCGCGCCATTGCCGAAATCGAAAAGAATGCCGAGCAGGCCAAGAATCGCCTCGATGCTGCCGAGAAGAAGAAGCTCAAGCTTGATCAGGAAAAAGAGTTCTATACGAAGAAGCCAATACCCGCCAACTTGCAAAGCCAGATCAAGGATAACGAGGCCGAAATCGCGACACAGCAGAAGGCCTTGCAGCAGAAAGATGTCGACATTGAGGCTGTCAAGGCGCGCTTCGAGGCCGACAAGCTGCGCTACCGCGATCTGACCGGGAAAAAATAACTATCCGGCGAGTTTCTTCTTCAGCAGTTCGTTGACCTGCTGCGGATTGGCCTTACCCTTGGTCGCTTTCATGATTTGACCGACCAGCGCGTTAAAGGCCTTGTCCTTGCCCGCGCGGAATTCCTCGACCGATTTCGGATTGGCGGAAAGCACCTCGTCAATGATCGGCTCAATCGCCGATGCATCTGACATCTGCTTGAGGCCGCGCGCCTCGATGATCGCATCGGCATCCTGCCCCTCACCGTTCCATAGCGCCTCGAAAACTTCCTTGGCGAGCTTGGATGACAGTGTGCCGTCGGCGATACGTTTGATCATGCCGGCCAGTTGCACAGCGGCGATCGGGCTGGTTGTGATCTCTTTCTCGTCGCGATTCAAACGCGCAGCCAGTTCGCCCATCACCCAGTTGGCGGAAGTCTTCGCGTTGTCCTTCCCTGCTGCGGCAACGGTTTCCTCGAAGAACTGGGCGCTGGCACGCGTCACCGCCAGCGTCGCCGCATCGTAGGGCGATAAGCCATAATCGACCTGAAAGCGGGCCTGCATCGCCTGCGGCAACTCGGGCAAGCCTGCCTTGATTTCGGCAATCCAATCGGGCTTGATCTCAAGCGGCAGCAGATCGGGATCGGGGAAGTAGCGATAGTCGTGCGCGTCTTCCTTGCTGCGCATTGACCGCGTCTCACCCGTATCGGGATCGAACAGCACGGTAGCCTGCTGGATCTTGCGGCCCTCCTCAATCTCGTTGATCTGCCACTGAATCTCGTAGTCGATGGCCTGCTGCAGGAAGCGGAAGGAGTTGAGGTTCTTGATCTCGCGGCGCGTGCCCAAGGGTGCGTCCGGTTTGCGTACCGACACGTTGGCGTCGCAGCGGAAACTGCCTTCCTGCATGTTGCCGTCGCAAATGCCAATCCATGTCACGAGCGAGTGCAGCGATTTTGCATAGGCGACCGCTTCGGCACTGGAGCACATATCAGGCTCGGTAACGATCTCCAGCAAGGGCGTACCGGCGCGATTGAGGTCGATGCCAGTCTTGCCGTGGAAATCCTCGTGCAGCGACTTGCCTGCGTCCTCTTCAAGGTGCGCACGCGTCAGATGGACATACTTTTCCCGGTCACCGACATGGATGGTCAACCCGCCGCCCAACACGACGGGGATCTCGAACTGGCTGATCTGATAACCCTTCGGCAGGTCAGGGTAGAAGTAGTTCTTGCGCGCAAAGATCGAGCGCGGTGCAATCTCGGCACCAATGGCGAGGCCGAACTTGATGGCACAAACCACCGCCTCGCGGTTGAGCACCGGCAGCACGCCGGGCAGCGCAATATCAACCGCGCAGGCCTGACGGTTCGGTTCAGCGCCGAAAGCGGTGCTGGCGCCAGAAAAGATTTTGGATTTTGTTTGCAACTGGGCATGGGTTTCCAGGCCAATAACGACTTCCCACGGATTCATACATCATCCTTCATGAACAGCTGCCCTTCTGGTTATCGACCAGAATGGGCCAGAGATATTCGACAGAATTGCCGCTGCATTCGGCACGGCAATCACGAAATGCCACCGTCACCCGATGCTCCTGCTCCCACAGCGATACCTTGCAATCGCCTTTTTTCGCCGCCAACACCACATTCGGCAAATGATCGGTCTGCTGGAAATCCTTCAGGTTAAAACTGCAACTGCCTTTTTTCGGCACATCCACACTCGCTTCGAAACGGTTAACGCTGGCTTCCTTGACATCGAGTTTCAACCGTCCGCGGTAACCGCTCGGATCGCGAAATCCGCAACTGGCCTTGGCATTCAGCGGGCGCGTCTTGATCGGCTTGAGATCGCGATTGGCCAGATGTTTGAGCGTGTCTCTGCGCAATACCGGCTGGGCGGATGGTGGCGGTTCGGCAATGACTTCTGCTGCAGGTGGCGGCGTGGGCACCGGTGTGGCGCAGCCGACCAGCGTTGCCATGCCCAGCATGGTCAGCGCGCGTAACCAGCTCATCCCGCAAACGCCGCCGGCATACGGCGATGCCAATCGGTCGCCTGCTGGTAGCGATGTGCGACATTCAGCATCTGCGCCTCGCCAAACCAAGGGCCGATCAGTTGCAGGCCGACGGGAAGATCGCGATCAAAACCGCAGGGGATGGACATGCCCGGCAGACCCGCAAGGTTGACGGCAATCGTGTAAATGTCGGACAGATACATCTGCACTGGATCCGCACTCTTTTCGCCAAACTTGAAGGCCACCGAGGGGGCGGTTGGCCCCATGATGACATCGCAATCCTTGAAGGCGGCCGTAAAATCGGCGGCGATGAGACGGCGAATCTTCTGTGCCTTCAAGTAGTAGGCGTCGTAATAGCCGTGCGAAAGCACATAGGCGCCAATCAGGATGCGGCGCTTCACCTCGTCGCCAAAACCTTCGGCGCGGCTCTTGGCATACAGGTCATTCAGGTCGCCATACTCAGCGGCACGGTGGCCATAGCGCACGCCATCGAAGCGCGACAGGTTCGAGCTGGCCTCGGCCGGCGCGATCACATAATAGGCAGGTACCGACAGGCCGGAGTTGGGCAGCGAGACTTCGACAGTGGTCGCACCCAGCTGGCGATACTCAGCCAGTGCAGCCTCGACGGCGACACGCACGCCATCATCCATGCCGGCACCGAAGAATTCCTTCGGCAGCCCAATGCGCAGGCCGGCAAGTGGTTTCTCAAGATCGCGGGCGTAATCCTCGGTTGGGCGTTCCAGCGAGGTCGAATCGCGCGGGTCGAAACCGGCCATGGCGTTCAGCAGCAGCGCGCAGTCCTCGGCCGACTTGGCCATCGGCCCGCCCTGATCGAGTGAGGAGGCGAAAGCGATCATGCCGTAACGCGACACCACCCCATAGGTCGGCTTGATGCCGGTGAGACCGCACAGCGCGGCCGGCTGGCGGATCGAGCCACCGGTATCCGTGCCGGTCGCCGCCGGCGCCAGACGCGCAGCAATCGCGGCAGCCGAACCGCCCGAGGAACCACCGGGTACGCATGCGGTATCCCATGGATTTTTCACCGGGCCGAAGAAGGAGGTTTCGTTCGACGAGCCCATGGCGAACTCGTCCATGTTGCACTTGCCCAGTGTCACCATGCCGGCCGCATTGAGCTTCTCGACCACATGCGCATCGTAGGGCGCGGTGAAATTGCCGAGCATCTTCGAACCGCAGGTCGTGCGCCAGCCTTCAGCACAGAAGATGTCTTTGTGGGCGAGGGGAATTCCCGTCAACGCCGTCCTGTCAGCGCCGACTTTTTGATCAGCGGCCTGGGCAGTGGCAAGCGCCTTGGCGCGGTCAATGGTTACAAAGGCATTGAGCATCGGATTGTGCTGCTCAATGCGATCCAGAAACAGCGTCGTCAATTCAACGCTGGAGATTTTCTTTTCGGCCAGTGCGCTGGCCAGTTCCTTCAGGCTCGCATTGATCATTCGATCACCTTCGGCACCAGATACAGACCGGCCTCGGTCTCAGGGGCAATCGCCTGGAAAGCATCACGACGATCCGGCTCGGTGACCGTATCCGGGCGCAAGCGCTGCACTACATCGACCGCATGGGCCATCGGCGCGATGCCATCCGTATTGACGGCCTGCAACTGCGCGACGAAGGCAAGGATGCCGTTCAACTGGTCGCGCGTACGCTCGGCTTCGGCAGAGGAAATTTCGATGCGTGCCAGGCGCGCGATGCGGCTGACATCGTCCAAACTCAAGGACATGATTTTTCGGGATTAATGTGAAATGAAAGCGGGATTGGGGGACAATTGGAGGGTAGGCAGGCGCTTATTCAGAGCAGCGCATTAGAGTATCATAGGCTACCTTTTACGGCAGCGCCTTCCCCTTTCCGGCGGCTGCCTTTTGCTTATTTGGGATATCGATGTTCGCCTTTCTCCGCTCCTATTTTTCCAATGACCTGGCTATCGACCTAGGCACCGCCAACACGCTGATCTATGTCCGCGGCAAGGGCATCGTCCTCGACGAGCCTTCCGTCGTCGCGATCCGCACCGAAGGCGGCCCTAACGCCAAGAAGACCATCCAGGCCGTCGGCCACGCCGCCAAACAGATGCTCGGCAAGACGCCCGGCAACATCACGGCCATTCGCCCGATGAAGGACGGCGTGATCGCCGACTTCACCGTCACCGAGCAGATGCTCAAGCAGTTCATCAAGCGGGTGCATGACTCGCGCCTGCTGTCGCCCAGCCCGCGCATCATCATCTGCGTGCCCTGCGGTTCGACCCAGGTCGAGCGTCGCGCCATCCGCGAATCGGCGCTCGGTGCCGGTGCCTCGCAGGTCTATCTGATCGAAGAACCGATGGCCGCCGCTATCGGCGCCGGTCTGCCCGTCTCGGATGCCACCGGCTCGATGGTCGTGGACGTCGGTGGCGGTACCACCGAAGTGGGCGTCATTTCGCTGGGCGGCATGGTCTATGCCGGCTCGGTACGGGTCGGCGGCGACAAGTTCGACGACGCGATCATCAACTACATTCGCCGCAACTACGGCATGCTGATCGGCGAAACCACCGCCGAATCCATCAAGAAGACCATCGGCTCGGCCTTCCCCGGCTCCGAAGTCAAGGAGATGGAAGTCAAGGGCCGCAACCTCGCCGAAGGCATTCCGCGCAGCTTCACCATCAGCTCGAACGAAATTCTCGAGGCACTGTCCGATCCGCTCAACCAGATCGTCGGTGCCGTCAAGATCGCGCTCGAACAAACCCCGCCAGAACTCGGTGCCGACATCGCCGAAAAGGGCATGGTACTGACAGGCGGCGGCGCACTGCTTCGCGACATAGACCGCCTGCTGATGGAAGAGACGGGGCTGCCGGTCATCGTCGCCGACGAGCCGCTCACCTGCGTGGTGCGCGGATCAGGTCTCGCGCTCGAAAAGATGGACAAACTCGGCAGTATTTTCTCCAACGAATAAGTTTCCTGCATGTCTGCTGGCGGTCACATTGGCCATTCGCCACCGCCGTTTTTCAAACGGGGGCCGGCACCGCTCGCGCAACTGACCCTCTTTGTCTCGTTCGCCCTGCTGCTGCTGGTTGCCGATCTTCGCTACGGTACGCTCGAACCCACGCGCCTGATGATTGCCACCCTCTTGTGGCCGGTGCAGAAGGCCGTGTTGCTGCCGGTTGAAGGAGCCAACGATGCGGGCAGCTATTTTGCCAACCTGACCAGCCTGCAACAGGAAAATGCCGAATTGCGTAAACGCCAACTGGCGCAGGCCAACCTGTTGTTGCGTCAGGCCCATCTCGACAACGAAAATCTGCGCCTGCGTGCCCTGCTTGAAATGCAGGAAAAACTCGACGTACCCGCCCGTGCCGCCGATATCCTGTACGCCGCCCGCGATCCGTTTTCCCGGCGCATCGTCGTCGATCGCGGCAGCGCCCATGAGGTCGAGCTGGGTCAGGCCGTCATCGACGATCTTGGCGTCATCGGCCAGGTCACGCGTGTTTTTCCGCTCACGAGTGAAGTAACGTTGCTCACCGACAAGAATCAGGCGATTCCGGTACAGGTCGGCCGCAACGGCCTGCGTGCCATTCTTGCCGGCGCCGGTAGTGGCACCATGGAGCTCAAGTTCCTGCCGGCCAACGCCGATGTGCAGCCGGGCGATACGCTTGTCACCTCGGGCCTCGACGGCATTTACCTGCCGGGCCTGCCGGTCGCGCGCGTCACCAGCATCGACCGCAACAACTCGTTTTCCTTTGCGCGCATCGAGTGCGTACCACTTGCCGGTGTCGAGCGTCATGGCCAGGTACTGGTGCTTGGCAAGCGCAGGATCCTGCCGATGCCGGAGGAAGCCGAAGATGCCGTCAAGAAACCAACCATGGGCCGCAAGGCGCGTGCGGCCGCATTGAAATCTCACTAAGAATGATTCAGCCGACCCACTCTTCGCGTCGCATCCTCCTGCCGGTAAGTGGCTGGTTCATCCACTTCACGCTGGTCTCGGCACTCGTGCTCAACCTGATTCCCTTTGGCCGTCTGCCCGGCATCCCCGACTGGGTGGCATTGGTACTGGCCTTCTGGTGTATCCACCAGCCGCTCAAAGTCGGCATGGGGACGGCTTTCTTCTTTGGCTTGGTGATGGATGTCGCCAATGCCAATATCATGGGTCAGCATGCTCTGGCCTATGTGCTGCTCGCCTTTGCCGCCGGCGGTCTGTCGCGTCGCGTGCTGTGGTTCCCGCTGGTGCAGCAGGCCCTGCATGTCCTGCCGTTGCTACTGGGTACGCAACTGGTGATGTTGTTGATCCGCATGGCGACTGGCGCCGAGTTCCCCGGCATCCTGTATTTCCTCTCAAGCTTCGTCGCGATCCTGATCTGGCATCCGGTCAGCCTGCTGCTGCTGCTGCCGCAATACCGTCCAGTCGAGCGCGACGACAACAGGCCAATCTGATCCGGATGGAATTCAGCAACGCGCAGGAAGGGCTGGAGCAGTTCAATCGCCGCATCGCCATCGCCGGCGGATTTGTGCTCATCTGCTTTACGCTGCTGTTCGCGCGTTTCGTCTGGCTGCAGGTGATCCAGCACGACTACTACCAGACCCGGGCGGAAGACAATCGCATTTCGCTGGTGCCGATCGTGCCGAACCGTGGCCTGATCATCGATCGCCACGGCGAGGTGATGGCACGCAACTATTCGGCCTACACCCTGGAAATCATCCCCACCCAGGTCGCCAATCTTGAGGAGACCATCGATGGTCTGGCCGAGTTCATCACCATCGAAGCCAAGGATCGCAAACGCTTCAAGAAACTTCTTGAGGAAAGCAAGCGCTTCGACTCGCTGCCGATCCGCACCCGCCTTACCGATGAGGAAGTCGCCAGGTTCATTGCCCGCCGCTTCCGCTTCCCCGGCGTCGAGATCAAGGCGCGACTGTTCCGCCAGTATCCGCGCGGCGCCTTCGCCTCGCATGTGCTCGGCTACATCGGGCGCATCACCGAGCGCGACCTGGGGCAGATCGAGGAAGCGGACGTCGAAGCCAACTATCGGGGTACCGATCATTTCGGCAAGACCGGACTGGAACGCCATTACGAGATGGAATTGCACGGTACCTCGGGGTTCGAGCAAGTGGAAGTCGATGCCGGCGGGCGGGCCATCCGCACGCTGGCCCGCACCGCACCAGTGCCCGGCAACAACCTGACGCTGACCATCGACGTCAAGCTGCAGGAAGTTGCCGAAAGGGCTTTCGGCGAGCGCAAGGGTTCCTTGGTGGCCATCGAACCTGCTACCGGCGGCATCCTCGCCATGGTGTCGATGCCCAACTACGATCCCAATCTGTTCGTCGATGGCATCACCACGGCGGACTGGCGCGACCTGAATGAATCGCCGGAAAAACCAATGGTCAACCGCGCCCTCAACGGCGCCTATCCGCCCGGCTCGACCTTCAAGCCCTTCATGGCCCTTGCAGCGTTGACGACCGGCAAGCGCCGACCGGAGCAGCTCCTTGCCGATCCCGGCTTCTTCAATTTCGGCGGCCACATGTTCATGGACGACAAAAAGGGCGGCCACGGCATGGTGGATATGTACAAGTCCATCGTCGAGTCCTGCAACACCTACTACTATGTCCTCGCCAACGATCTGGGCATCGACAACATTGCAAAATTCATGGCCCACTTTGGTTTCGGCAGTCGTACCGGCGTCGACATCGAAGGTGAATCGGAAGGTGTGCTGCCTTCCCAGGCATGGAAGAAAAAACGCTTCAAAAAGCCCGAACAGCAGAAATGGTATGCCGGCGAAACCATTTCCGTCGGCATCGGGCAGGGTTACAACGCCTATACGCCGATCCAGCTGGCGCAGGCCATGGCTACGCTGGCCAATGACGGCGTAATGTACCGCCCTCACCTCGTCAATCACATCATCGACACTAAGTCGGCGCAAAAAACCTATATCGAACCGCAACCCTTGCGCACCCTGCCCCTCAAACAGGAACACATCGACGTGATCAAGCAGGCCATGGTCGGCGTCAATCAGGAAGGCACCGGCGCACGCGCCTTCAAGGATGCCGGCTACGTCTCGGCCGGCAAGACCGGGACGGCCCAGGTGTATTCGCTGAAAGGCACCAAGTACAACCGCGATACCGTCAAGCAGGAGTTGCGCGACCACTCCCTGTTCATCGCCTATGCACCGGCCGAACAGCCGAAGATCGCCGTCGCCGTACTGGTCGAAAATGGCGGGTTTGGCTCCCAGGCGGCCGCGCCAATCGCGCGCCAGGTATTCGACTACTACCTGCTCGGCAAGCTGCCGCCCGGCGCCGCACCGGCCGACGAAGCCGCCCGGGAGGCCGACGAATGATCCGCGAACTCTGGGCAAAGTTCGTCGCCCCGATTGACGGGCCGCTGATGGTCTTCCTCGGCCTGCTGATCCTGCTCGCGCTGATCACCATGGGTAGCGCCTCGCCTGCCCGCCTGACCACCCTGTTGGCCCACCTGGCCATCGCGCTGACCGTCATGCGCATCGTCGCCCAGGTTCCGCCACAACGTCTCATGTATCTGGCGCTGCCGATTTATGTGGTGGGTGTGCTGCTGCTCGTGGGCGTTGCGCTGTTTGGCGATATTTCGAAGGGCGCAAGGCGCTGGCTCGACCTTGGCTTCATTCGCATCCAGCCCTCCGAACTGATGAAAATCGCCATGCCGATGATGCTCGCCTGGTATTTCCAGAAGCACGAGTCGATGCTACGTCTGAAAGATTATGCCGTGGCAACCCTGATCCTTTTGATCCCGGTCGCGCTGATCGTGCGCCAGCCTGATCTGGGCACCTCGATTCTGGTACTTTCTTCCGGCTTTTTCGTCATCTTCTTCGCCGGTCTGCCCTGGAAAGTCATGTTTGGCCTCGGTGCGGCGGCGGCTACCGCCGCACCATTTGCCTGGACACTCCTCCACGACTACCAGCGTCAGCGCATCCTGACCCTGCTCGACCCGGAAAAAGATCCCCTTGGCAAGGGCTTCCACATCATCCAGTCCACCATCGCGATCGGCTCGGGCGGCCTGTTCGGCAAGGGCTGGGGGGAAGGCACGCAGGCCCAGCTCGACTTCCTGCCCGAACGCCATACCGACTTCATCTTCGCCGTCTATTCGGAGGAATTCGGCCTGATCGGCAATTTCATCCTGCTGGTGATCTACGCCCTGCTGATCGGCCGCGGCCTGCTGATCGCTGCCAACGCCGCCACGCTCTTCAGCCGCTTGCTGGCCGGCGCCCTCACGCTGATCTTCTTTACCTATGCGTTTGTCAATATGGGCATGGTCTCCGGCATCCTGCCTGTCGTTGGTGTGCCGTTGCCTTTCGTCAGCTATGGCGGCACCGCGCTGGTCACGCTGTGCCTCGGTATTGGCATCCTGATGTCCATCCAAAAAAACCGAATGTTGGTGCAGAAATGAAAAAGTCATGGTTACTGTGGTTGCTTGCCCCCTTCGTTCTCGCCGCCTGCGGCACGCAAGCCCCCAAACCCGTCGTCGAATCCCCTAAGGCCGAAACGCCTGCCGCCCCGCCAGCGCCGACTTTTTCAAAAGGCGGCGGTTACTATAAGGACGATGGCCCGCTCGACACCATTCCGGTGGATCTCGCTAGCGTGCCGGATGCCATTCCACGCCATGAGCCACCGCACCGTTTTGCCAACCGGCCCTACAACGTCCTCGGCCGTGACTATGTGCCGCTGGCAGCCGGCACCCCCTACCGCCGCGAAGGCATCGCCAGCTGGTACGGGAGAAAGTTTCACGGCCAGAAAACATCGAGCGGCGAACCTTACGACATGTTCGGCATGACGGCCGCCCATCCGACGCTACCGATTCCTTCCTATGTGCGCGTCACCCGACCAGACACCGGTAAGACCGTCACGGTGCGCGTCAACGACCGCGGCCCCTTCCTGCATGATCGCGTCATCGACCTCTCCTACACTGCAGCGTGGAAGCTCGGTCTGATCGGTAGCGGCAGTGGCCGGGTCGTCGTCGAAAGCGTCGTCCCCGGCGTCACGCCCTTGCCCGAACACGCACCCATTCAGGTGGCCGAAAATAAATCCCGCCCGGAGGAACCTACGGTATTGCGTGATGTCGAGGAAAAGAGCGGCCACTTCCTCCAGCTTGGCGCCTTCGGCAGTCGCGACAATGCCGAATCGCTCAGAATCAAGCTGGCGCGTGAGCTGGGTGAACTGGGCGAGCGGCTGACGATCCGCAGCAGCGGTTCACTGCATCGCCTGCAACTGGGCCCCTGGGCCGATATCGCCGAAGCCCGTCGTGTCGCCGAACAACTCAAGTCCGCTTTTGATTTACCCTCTGTCCTCGTCAAATAAACCATAACAATACTTTCCCCCCAATCACCCCATGAAAATCCTTCGTTCCCTACTGCTCCTCCTGATCGCGGCCAGTTCGTTGGCCGTTGCCCAGGAACCCCCGCCCGTCCTTGCCGCCCGTGCCTGGCTGCTGATCGACCATGCCAGTGGCCAAGTGCTCGCCGCACAAAATCCCGACCAGAAGGTCGAGCCCGCTTCGCTGACAAAAATCATGACCTCCTACATCGCCTATGCTGCCTTGCGCGATGGCCGGATCAAGCTTGAGCAGGTCGTGCCGGTTTCCGAGAAGGCCTGGAAAGCACCCGGCTCACGCATGTTTATCGAACCGAAGAAGCCGGTCACCATCAGCGAACTGCTCTCGGGCGTCATCATCCAGTCTGGCAACGATGCCAGCATCGCCATGGCCGAGGCCATCGCCGGTACTGAGGAAGCCTTCGTGCGCATGATGAATGCCGAAGCGCAACGCCTCGGCCTGACGCAGACGCAGTTCGTCAATAGCACCGGCTTGCCGGACCCGTCACACCTGACCACGCCGACCGACCTCGCGCGCCTCACCACCGCACTGATCCGCGATTTCCCCGAGGAGTACAAGCATTACGCGGTCAAGGACTTCGTTTACAACAAGATCAAGCAGTACAACCGCAACCGCCTGTTGTGGCTCGACCCGACCATCGATGGCGTGAAAACCGGACACACCGAATCGGCCGGCTTCTGCCTCGTCGCTTCGAAGCACGACGGTGCACGCCGCCTCACCGCCGTCGTACTCGGCACCGCCTCCGATCAGGCACGCGTGCAGGAAACCCTCGCCCTGCTGCATTACGGCTATCGCGCCTTCGATGCCGTCAAGCTCTACGACAAGGGCCAGGCCTTGTCGCAATTGAAGATCTTCAAGGGCGCGCAGTCGACGGTCGGCGCCGGCTTTACGCAGGATCTGATCTTCTCGCTACCCAAAGGGCTGACCAGCGTGGGCGAACGTCTCAAGGCTGAAGTGAGGAGCGTGCAGCCGCTGATCGCCCCGGTGCGTCAGGGCGACAAGGTGGCCACCCTGGCCCTCACCCTGGACGGCAAACCGTTTGCCGAGATGCCGCTGGTCGCCCTTGCCGACGTGCCCGTCGCCGGTCTCCTCGGCCGCAGCTGGGACAGCATCAAGCTCTGGTTCCAATAATGACGCTCTGCTATCTCAACGGCACTTTCCAGCCGCTCGAACATGCCGCGATCTCACCGATGGATCGCGGCTTCCTGTTCGGCGACGGCGTATATGAAGTCATCCCCGTCTATTCGCGCCGCCCGTTCCGCCTCGACGAACATCTCGGTCGCCTGCAACGCAGCCTCGATGCGATTCGCCTCGCCAATCCGCTGTCATCAACCCAATGGCAGGGAGTGGTCAATCGGCTTGTTACCGAATTCGCAGCGGACGACTGTTCGATCCTGCTGCAAGTGACGCGCGGCCCGATGGCGGTGCGCAACCATGCCTTCCCGGCCACGATCACCCCCACCGTTTTCTGCCTCGCCGAGAAACTGCACACCCCACCGGATGAACAACGGACACAAGGCATCAGCGCGATCAGCACCGCCGACATCCGCTGGCTGCGGTGCAACGTCAAGGCCACCTCGCTGCTCGCCAACTGTCTGTTGCGCCAGATGGCCATCGATGCCGGCTGTGCCGAGACGATCCTGTTCCGTGACGGCATGCTCTCCGAAGGCGCGGCTTCCAACATCTTTGTCGTCAAGGATGGCGTGCTGCTCGCCCCGCAACAAAATCATCTGATGCTGACTGGCATCACCTACGACGTGGTACTCGAACTCGCCGCCAACCACGGACTGAAAACCGACGTGCGCGACATCAGCGATGCCGAAGTGTGTGCCGCCGACGAGTTGTGGATGACCTCATCCACCAAGGAAGTGCTGCCTATCGTCGAACTCGATGGCCAAAAAGTCGGCGCTGGCAAGACGGCAGGATTGCCCGGCCCGGTGTTCTGGGCGATGTACGGCTGGTATCAGGACTTCAAGCGTACGGTCATGAGAGGAAACTGAGGCCATGGCTGAACCCGAAACCCTGCTCGAATTCCCCTGCGACTTTCCGCTCAAGGTCATGGGCGCCACGCGCGAGGGCTTTGCCCAAGCCATCGTCGACGTCGTGCTGAAACACGCGCCGGATTTCGATGCCGCCAGCGTCGAAATGCGTCCCTCCAAGGCCGGCAACTATCTCTCGCTCACCTGCACCATCTGCGCCACGTCCAAGCCGCAACTGGACGCGCTGTATGGCGAACTCACCGCACATCCGTGGGTCAAGATCGTTCTCTGATCGTCAAGTCGCTCGGTCGCGTCGACTACGAACCGACCTGGCGCGCAATGCAGGACTTCACCGCCCGCCGCGAGGCAGACACGCCTGACGAACTGTGGCTCTGCGAACACCCCCCCGTATTCACCCTCGGCCTCGCCGGCAAGCCGGAACACCTACTGAAAAACATTGGCATCCGCGTCGTCAAGATCGACCGTGGCGGCCAGATCACCTATCACGGCCCCGGCCAGATCGTCTGCTACCTGCTGCTCGACCTGAAGCGGCGCGGCATCACCATCAAGGGCCTGGTCAACCGTATGGAGCAGGCGCTGATCGACCTGCTGGCGAGCTACGGCGTTGCCGCCGAACGCCTCGAAGGCGCCCCCGGCGTGTATGTCGGTGGCGCCAAAATCGCCGCACTCGGCCTCAAAATCAAGAACGGCTGCTGCTACCACGGCCTCGCCCTCAACGTGGCGATTGACCTATCACCCTTCAATGCCATCAACCCCTGCGGCTATGCCGGCATGGCGGTGACGCAGCTTTCCGCATTCGACCCTGCTGTAAACATGGAAAACGTTGGCGCTAAACTCGTCGCTCAACTACAGGAAAAGCTATGAGCGAGAAACAGAAGGGCGAAGCCAAGACGGCCAGGATTCCGATCAAGGTCGTCCCCATCACCCCCCTGAAGAAGCCGGACTGGATTCGCGTCAAGGCCGGCAACTCCGCTGCGCGTTTCGGCGAGGTCAAGGGCATCCTGCGCGAGCACGGCCTGCACACCGTCTGCGAGGAAGCCACCTGCCCGAACATCGGCGAATGCTTCGGCAAGGGCACGGCCACCTTCATGATCCTCGGCGACCTGTGCACGCGCCGTTGCCCCTTCTGCGACGTCGGCCATGGCACGCCGCTGCCGCCCGATCCCGAAGAACCAAAAAAACTTGCCGCCACCATCGCGGCAATGAAGCTCAAGTATGTGGTGATCACCAGCGTCGACCGCGACGACCTGCGCGACGGCGGCGCGCAGCATTTCGCCGACTGCATTGCGGCCGTGCGCGCCGCCTCGCCGACCACCATCATCGAAGTGTTGGTGCCGGATTTCCGTGGGCGCCTCGACATCGCTCTCGACATCCTCGCGGCCACGCCGCCCGATGTGATGAACCACAATCTCGAAACCGTGCCGCGCCTCTACAAGCAGGCCCGCCCCGGTGCCGACTACGCGCATTCGCTCAAGCTCTTGCAGGCATTCCGCCAGCGCCGGCCCGCCATTCCCACCAAGTCCGGCCTGATGGTCGGCCTAGGCGAAACCGATGACGAAATTCTTGACGTGATGCGTGACCTGCGGGCGCACGATGCCGAAATGCTTACCATCGGCCAGTACCTCGCGCCTTCCGGCCACCACTTGCCGGTTACGCGCTACGTGCATCCCGACATCTTCAAGAGGTTTGCCACCGAAGCGGAAAAAATGGGCTTCACCCACTGCGCCAGCGCACCGCTGGTCCGCAGTTCCTATCACGCCGATCAGCAGGCCGAACTGGTACTGGGCGCCTTATGACTTTCGCCCGCCACGTTGGCCTCAGCGCCCGCTCTGGCGGCAGACGGGCGAATGCTTGCGTTGTCGTCAAACGGCAGGAACTAATGATCACGTCGAAGCAGGGGGCTCGGTGACGAATCGTCCAAGTTCTCCAGGAGAAGCTGCATCCCGAATTGCTTGAGAACTTTGATCCCAATGCCGACCTGGCCATCGATTTCCTCAATGCGGGACACCTCGCCATCGCAGTGCAATTTTATTGTGCCGCTGGGAGTATCCAGGTGCACCCACAATTCGATATGCGAACCAGTCTCCTGCTGCTGATCCTGAAGGATGAACATGCCGTCGACACTGATATCGCGCACGAGGCCTCGCTCGTCTTTGATGGTAACCGGCAGGTGCGCATCGATTCTTGCGTGATGGCGCTTATCATGCAATAGGCCCATGCCGAAATTTTCCATTGTCGCCGCTCCAATCCTGTCAAAGTCATTTGGAACAGACTATCCCGTGGAACCGGGCGCATCAATAGCGCATTCAGACTACCGTTTCGTGGTCGGGCTGATTCTCCATTGGAAACATCATCCGCATCATTTCTGCGCTGCCTTGGGTGGCATGGGCGCAAAATAACTTGCGGCCAGCACCAGCAGCGCCACGCCGATGAGGGTTCCCGTCCAGGTGAGCGTTCCGCGTCCGGTGGCATCAAACAGCAGCAACTTGGCGCCCACGATGCCCAGCAAGCCGAAGCCGCCAAACCAGATTTCGCGATGGGTGCGCCGCGATCCCAAGATCATGGTGGCGATTGCCGTTACCGTCCAGAAGAGCGTGAGAATCGCCTGGAATAGGGTGGCGCGCATCATTGCCACAAACTCGAAGGGTATGCCGCCCCAGTGATGGGCGATGCGCCCGGCGAGTGTCGAGAGCCACAGGAAGCCCAAGGCGAGGACGATGCCATTGGCCGCTCGTCGATAGTCCATATTGAGTGCGCGTGCCAGCACCAGTAAGGCACCCAGTCCGGCCAATGCGGTGATGTCGAAGAAGTTGAGCACCGGCAGATAGGACAATGCCAAAGACCCCGTGGCGCCTGTCAGGTGGGTATTGCCCCAGGCCAGCAGAAGTGTCAGCGCAACGGCAGGCAGTGCGCCGCCAACGGGAACATAGCGCGCCGCTGCGGAAGCGAACGGCCAGAAGCGATCTTTGCCGAGAACAGGTAGCGCAATGCCGCATGCGAGGACGATGCCCCAGGCCATGAACGGCCACAATGAAACACCCGGCGCCATCCTGTCGCCCTGCCAGGAAAGCTCCAGCGGCAGCAGGACGAGAATCAGCCACCAGGCCCCGAGGTGACGCAATTGCACCATGGGCGCATCCTGCGACTTCTCGTGGGTTGCCAGCAGCAGGTAATGCAGCGCGATGGCCACGGGCAGGGCCAGCACCATCAGGCCGGCAAGGGGATGACCGCTGCGGTCGATCGTCAGTATCGCGGCGGCCCACATGCCGATCAGCAGCAGTATGGTGCTGGCGCGTGCCTGCGGCCAGCGCCAGAGGCGCGACAAACCGTCGAGGCTGACCACCGTGGCCGTGACGAACAGCAGGCCGTAGGGCGCGTGGTGAGCGGCCAGGGCAAAGCGTTCGATTTCTCCCAAGCCCGCGCCGAGCCACCAGGCCATCGCCCAGACGAAGGGAATGGCGGGATGCAGCCGGATGTCTGATTCCAGTAAGCGCAGCAGGCGGGCGGAAATGAGGCCAGTTAGGGTGAGGATAACGGCCCCGAGCATGGCATCGTTGGCCACCGGCAGGCTGTGCCCCAAGTGGTGCCAGCCAAGGACCAGCGCAACGCCTGCGGCAAATTGCATGGCCAGACCGGTGCCTTGGGCAAGTAACCGTTTCGTCCTGACGCCGAACCAGAGCACGGCGGTGCCTTCGGCTGCCCAGAATGCCGAGGTGACTTGAGCACCGAAAGCCAGGGGCACCGAAACGGTCAGCAGCGCAATGGCAATACCGAGATGACTGCGCTCGATCAGACGAATCTCCGGTTCGGATCGGCGGATCAACAAGGCCCACAGCGCGAAGTACCACAGCGAACCAAGCAGCGCACTCCAGGCAAGGCCATATTCCGTGCCTTCCATCAGGCGGGTTTGCAGGAAGGCGCCGATGAGCGGCGTGCCGAAGAGCAGCATGCCATCCTGCCAGCCTTGCAGTCCCGGCGCACGCAACAGCGCCGTTGCCACCGGCATGGCAGAGTAAGCGACAAGAAAGAGCAGCAGGAAACTCTGTGTCACCAGGTAATGCCGCGCCTGATAGCCATCCATCGCCCAGGCCATGCCGACGGCCAGCGTGAAGATGAAGCCGGCGGCATTCAGCACCCGCCATGACTTGAACCAGTCGACACCGAGGATGAAGGCATTCAGCAGGGCGAAATAGGAAAACAGCCCGAGCGGCGAATCGGCCCGTCCGCCGGCGAGCACCGGGGCGAGGAAGGCGCCCGAGAGCCCGAGCACGGCCAGTGCGGGGCCATCCTGTCGCGCGGCCATAAGCACGCAGACCACGCCAACCAGCGCGAACAAGCCGAAGGCCATGCCCTCGCCGATCATGACGTAACGCGCCAGCATGAAATAGCCGACGAGGTAGAGCAACGCAAAGCCGCCGCCCTGGATCGCCAGCCCGAAGGTCCGGTGTTCCGGTTTTTCAGGGTCGCGTACCTTCGTGACGCCGAACACGATGAGACCGATGCCGAGGGCAGCGGCGATGAACAGCCGCAGGGGAATCGGCATCAGGCCGTATTCGGCGGCGAGTTTGAGGCCGGAGGCAATGCCGAAGAAGAGCAGGATGATGCCGACCTTGGCCAGCGGATTGCCCTCCCACAGACGCTTGAGCCAAGCCGGCATCTCGATGGCCGGAGATGGTTCGGGCAGCGGTTCTGCAGCAAAGGCTTGGTCTTGCGTCTCCGCCCTTGTGAAAGTCGGCGGCGGCGCTTCGGCGATTTCAGGCCCTATCGCCCAGTTGGATGGCGGCGCAGCTTCAACAGCCGTGTGCTTTGGCTGACCAGGGTACTTCAGCAGACGCAGTTCTTCCTGAAGTGCCGCCACCTGGGCTTCGACGCGATTGAGGCGGTCGAGCACGCCCAACTCGGGCGGCTGCACTGGCTGATTGCGCTGGCTGATCCACCAGCCCAGCAATCCCCCGACAATCGCGCCCAAAAGGGCAATCTGATGGTGGATGCTGCTCCCAATGATCAAGCCGAGCACGGCACCAATCAGCCACATGGTTTTCTCCCTATCGATTGCGTCGGCCGATCCAGGCCATGAAGCGTGTGCGGAATTCCGGCACCAGCCCGTAAATGTAAACCGCGACCGCGGCATTGCAGACGGCGGCCACGCCAAACAGTGACGGAATGCTCAGGCCGTTGCCCAGCAGCAACGCGGCAGACAGGGCGCCCACCACCATGAAGAGCGCATTGAAGATGTTGTTGGCGGCGATCACGCGGGCGCGATGCGTTTCGCTGCTGCGCTGCTGGACCAGTGCATAAAGCGGCACGATGAAGAGGCCGCCGAACAGGCCGATCAGGGCCAGGTCGGCGAGAATCCGCCAGGTGCCCGGCAGGGCCAGCAGCGCCAGTGCGCCGAGCGGTTCGGCAGCGTTCGCGGCGACCGGTGAGGCAAACGCCAAGTCAAGCCCGAACAGGGTGAGCCCGATTGAACCGAGCGGCACCAGACCGATTTCGACCCGCCCGGCCGACAGGCGCTCACACAATAGTGAGCCGATGCCGATGCCCAGTGTAAAGACCGCTAACAGCAGCGTGACGGCCGTCTCGCCACCGCCGAGAATGTTCTTGGTGTAGGCGGGGAACTGGGCGAGGAACAGTGCGCCGTAGAGCCAGAACCATGAGATGCCGAGGATGGACAGGAACACGGTACGGTTCTCGCGGGCGAAGTTGATGCTGCGCCAGGTTTCGGTGAGCGGGTTCAGGTTGATGCGCAAAGTCGGCGCTGGCGGGACGGCGGCGGGTATGGCCCGGCTGGCGAGATAGCCGGCAATGGCGATGACGAGGCCGGCCAGCGTGATGACGCCCGTGGCACCCGTGGCGCCGGCCAGCAGACCGCCCAGCAGGGTGCCGAGCAGGATGGCGACGAAGGTGCCAGCCTCGATCAAGGCATTGCCGCCAACAAGTTCCTCCGCTTTCAGGTGCTGCGGCAGGATGGCGTACTTCACCGGGCCGAAGAGCGTCGATTGCAACCCCAGCAGGAACAGCGAACCCATCAGCACCGCCAGACTGTGCAGGAGGAAGCCAGCGCCGGCAATCAGCACGATGCCGATTTCGAGGATCTTGGCCAGGCGGGCCAGGCGGGCTTTGTCATACTTGTCGGCCAGTTGCCCCGCCGTGGCCGAGAACAGGAAGAAGGGCAGGATGAAGATGCCGGCCGCCAGGTTGGCCAACAGTTCCGGACGCAGCGTGGTCCATTGCGCCGCCTGGAAGGTGAGCAGAACAACCAGTGCATTTTTGAGCACATTGTCGTTGAGCGCGCCGAGGAACTGCGTCACAAACAGCGGCAGGAAGCGTCGGGTCTGCAGCAGGTGGGATTGGCTGCTCATGACGCCTCCGGTGCAAAGAATGGGCGGGTTTCGAAGATGTTCGCTGATAAGTTTTTCTTGCCCGATTTAAGCTGGCGCTTGAGTACGAAATCGAACAGCAGCGGATTGTGCGCATGCAGTTCGACCAGAACAGCTACGGCGTCTTCGGCAATCAATCCTGCCTTGGCGAGTTCCGCCGGCGCGAACAGCGGCATTACGCCCGGCAGCGGATAGTCGGAGCCATTAAGCAGGCGCGGATGCCAGTCATCCTGTTCGATGATGGTGCGGATCACGCTCATCGAACGGTTGCGCAGGGTGATCGCCGAGATGTCGGCAAAAAGTCGGCGCTGGTGGGACGGCGCCGCCATCATGCGCTTGAACAGTTCGAAGCTGGCGATGGGCCGGCCACCGTTATCGAGATCGGCATCCTCGCCGGTCGAGGCGCAATGGGCGATGACGACGCGCACGCCGGCATCCAGCGCGCGGCGCAGCCTGAGCGGATTGCCCAGCTCCGGCCGATTGGCGCCATGCACCGCTTTTTCTTCGCCGGCATGCGTGATCAGCGGCAGATCCAGTCGGACGAGTGCGCGGTAGAAGGCATCGCAGCGCGCCGAAGCGGGATCGATACCCATGGCCGGCGGCAACCATTTCACCGCACGGGCGCCCTCGGCCTTCGCCTGCTCCAGTGCCTGGATTGCGTCCGGGCGATAGGGGTGGATCGAGGCGACCCATTCGAACTGGGCGGGATAGCGACGGGCCAGATCGCGCGCATAGTCATTGGGCACATAAAAAGCCGTTTGTTTGGGCAGCGCCTTGCCGCTTTCGTCATGTGTCCAGTCAAAAGCGAACAGCATCATCTTGAAACCGGGTCGCATGCCTTCGATCAGGTTGTGCATGCGTTCGACATAGCTCTGGTCGACACGTCCCGGCGCATCGTGTGCGCAACCGGCATTCAGGAAGAACAGCCGCTGGGCATATTGCAGCGGATGCAGGAGGCTTTGCATTTCTGCCGAAATCGCGATGCCGCTGCCGCCATCGCCGGTGCCGGCGATGTGCGCATGGCAGTCCCAGACTTTCGATGGGTCAATGCCTTCCCAGGCCGACTGGATCAGCGGATCGTTCGCCAGACTGGCCGGCAAGCTGGCAATACAGGGGTTCCAGACGCGGGACAGGTTTTTGCCCATGGCCATACCGGCCCCGGCAATCGCGGCGGCGCCCATCCCCCCGAGTATGAATCGGCGTCTTGTCGTGTTCATGCGGCCTCCGCGAAACGCTTGAGGGTGACATAGTCGATCTTGCCGGTGCCCAGCAGGGGCAGCATGTCGAGGTACACGATCTTGCGCGGAATCGACAGTTCGGGATAACCCAGTTCGCGGGCTTTCATCTGCAAGGTTTCGCGCACCAGTTGCGGGTCTGTCGAGAACAGCACGAGTGCCTCGCCCTTGGCCGCATCCGACTGGCTCGACGCGGCGTGGGGTTTCTCGGGAGATGCAGCGACGGCCAGCTTCTCGACAGACTCCAGGCTGACCATTTCGCCGGCCACCTTGGCAAACCGCCTGACGCGACCGACGATGCGAATGAAACCATCGCCATCAAGCTCGACGATGTCGCCGGTTTCGTACCAGCCCCCGCCAACATCCGAAGCGGGTGGCTGCAGAACCCCCGGCTGGTCGAACTTCAGATAGCCGGCCATGACATTCGGGCCGCTCACATGCAGCAACCCGCCGCGCTCGATGCCTGGCACCGGCACAAGTCGATGCTCGATACCCGGCAGGAACTGGCCGACCGTGCCGGTGCGGTAAGCCATCGGCGTATTGACGGCGAGGACCGGCGCGGTCTCGGTGGCGCCATAGCCTTCGAAGATGCGCAAGCCGAACTTTTCGAACCAGAGATTGCGCACCGGCTCGGCGAGTTTCTCGGCACCGGCAATGACGTAGCGCAGCCGGTAGAAATCATAGGGATGGGCGAACTTGCCGTAGTTGGCGAGGAAGGTACTGGTGCCGAACAGCACGGTGCAGCTACGGTCGTAGGCCAGTTCCGGGATGACCCGGTAGTGCAATGGCGAGGGGTACAGGAACAGGCTCGCGCCATTCAGGATCGGCAGCAACGCGCCGGCCGTCAGGCCGAAGGAATGGAAGATCGGTAGGGCGTTGAGAATCTTGTCGTCCGCCGAGAAATCGATCACGGAACGGATCTGGGCGATGTTGGCAAGCAAGGCGCGGTGTGGCAGTACAACACCCTTGGGCTTGCCTTCCGAGCCCGAGGTGAACAGCACCACGGCAGGGGCTTCTGGAGACACCGGCAATTCGAATCGGCGCGGAAACCACAGGGCATAGGCCATCAGCCACAGCTTGTCTCCCAGCGTCACGGTTTCCCGCAGATCTTCGAGGTACAACAGGCGAATGCCGCTCAGGCCGGCCAGCTTGTCGGTCAGCTTGGCTTGTTCGACAAAGGCCCGCGAAGTTACCACTACCTCAATCTTCGCAGCCGTGCAGGCGGCCTGCAAGCCCTCGCTGCCCGCCGTGTAATTGAGCATGGCCGGCACGCGGTTGCGGGCCGAGAGGCCGAACACCAACCCCAGCGTCGGCGCGAGGTTGGGCAACAGCAAGCCAATCCGATCGCCGGCCTTCACTTCCGGCGTTGCCCGCTCAACGAGCCGGGCGAGCATCAAAGTCATCTTGAGCAGGTCCTGATAGCTGTATTCGATCTGCTTCATGTCTTCGAGCAGACGATGGCCGCGCCCATGGATTTCGACCGCATCGCATAAGGCCGAATACAAGGTCTGCTGGGGGCGGGATGAAAACAGCATTTCCTGCATCAGGCGGCGCATCGCTTCACCGGCTTTGTGACGGCGCAGCTTCGCCGTCGCTGCCTCGGGCATCTCGATCTTTGTCGTCGGCAGAACCGAGATGGTAATGCTGGGGAAGATTTGGCGCGGCGCCTTGCCGGATACCCGGGCAAAGTAGGTACGGGCCGGACCGTCAAGGCGCACGGGCAGGATGGTGGCCCCGGTCTTGGCCGCCACAAAGGCCGGACCTTCATACACTTTCATCAAGCTGCCGGTCACGGTGATGCGTCCTTCGGGAAAGATCACCACCGGGCGGCCGGATTCGAGCAGACGGATGACCTGCTTCATGGCCATCGGACTGGTCGGATCGACGGCCAGGTAATCGACCTGCGACAGGATCAGGCGGAAATACCAGGAGCGGGCGATGCCGGTATGGACGACGAAGACCGGATCAATCGGCAGGTAGAGGCCCAGCAGCAGTCCGTCAAGGAAGGATTCATGGTTGGCAATGATCAACAGGCGTTGCGTATCAAACGCGTCCATCCCGCCCTTGATGCGGACGGAAAACAGGACTCGGGTCAGGCCGCGCAGGATGAAGCGAATCACGGTGCGCATCAGATATTCCTCCCGGTAAGCAAGTCGTTCAACATATCCATACAACTAAACATATCGACACAATATTCAAAAAAATATCAGGTCGATTCCTTGATGTAGTCCGCAACGTTGCCAAAAACTTCGAGCAGGTAATCGCGGTTAATCCAGAACCAGACCTCCTTGGCGATCTTTTCCGAACTCAGGACGCCCGCTTCGCGCAACACCTTGAGATGGTGCGAAACCGTCGAGCGCGACAACGTGGAAACCTCGGCGATTTGACCGACGTTGAGTCGTTCGCCGGGTTCGAACAGCAGCAGGATGCGCTGACGATGCTCATCGCCCAAGGCGGTGAACACCTTGGACATTTCCTGCCAGTGATCGGGAATGACTTTATGGTAGTTCTTTCTCATGTCGATGAGTGTAGTTACGTCGATTCGTGATGTCAACTACTTTTGAGTGCCTTATCACCGTGTAGTAATGGTGTATTCCCGATTATTCCAATCGGGAATACAATCGACGCACCATAACAACCCACCGAGGAGAGAACCATGATGCGCCGAGCTTTTATTGCCACTACACTTGCCGCTGCCACTTTGATGTTTACTGCCCCGCCGGTTCTTGCTCAGGCGGCCAAGCAGGGCATCGTGGTTCAGGTCAGCGACGACAGCGAAGCGAACTGGAACCAGGCCATCAACGTCGTGCGCAACATCCAGAATTCCTATGGCAAGGACAAGGTCGATGTCGAACTGGTGGTGTTCGGCAATGGCGCCGGTCTGCTCAAGTTCGATTCGCCGCTGGCCGGACGGATCGACGATACGCTCGCCAACGGCGCGCAAGTGGTGATGTGCGAAAACTCGATGAAAGCCCGCAAACTCACCCCTGCGGACATGCACGCCAAGATCGGCTACGTGAAAGCCGGCGTGGTGGAAATCATCGAACGGCAGAAACAGGGTTGGGCCGTCATTCGCCCCTGACGACCAGCGTTCTCAGCGGGCCGCCTGCTTGGCGAAGCAGTTGTCCAAGGCGTCGATGGACTTGGCCGCATTCTGGCCACCCACATCACAGTCGCCTTTTGGATTGGGCAAATAGACCTTTTTGCCGCTATCCACCGCCTCGCGGTATGCCTCGGTGGAGATGCCCACCGGGACGGGCTTTTCCGGGGCGGTTGCGTTCACGGAGCCGCCGCCACGGGTGCGGTCATTGCCCTGATCGCGCCCACCCTTGAAACTCGCGGCCGCACCCCGCCCGGGATGGTCGGGCCATTCGATCGTATTCGTTGATGGAACACGCGTGCGGGCGTTCTGGACAGGCGGTGGGGGCGTGGTGGCATCGATGAATACGGGCAGTGGCTGCCTGCCCCCGCCCTTGTCGAATGTCTTCGCCACAAAGAAGATAAAGGCCATCGAGACCCCCGCCAGCGCCACCAGCCCGGCAACCATGCCGAGCAGGCGCAGCATTGAGCGCCACCAGGGTTGTTCGATGTCGTCTTCGAGATCCATGTCGACATGATACCGGGCGGGACGACAAATCATGCCGCCCCGCCAGCACCGACTTTTACGCTGTCGACGTGCGGATCAGATGATCGAAGGCGGAAAGACTGGCCTTCGCCCCCTCGCCCATGGCGATGATGATCTGCTTGTAGGGCACGGTGGTGCAATCGCCGGCCGCGAACACACCCGGCACAGACGTGTGGCACTTCGGGTCAATTTCAATCTC
Source organism: Rhodocyclaceae bacterium (assembly GCA_030681195.1). Classification (GTDB taxonomy): domain Bacteria; phylum Pseudomonadota; class Gammaproteobacteria; order Burkholderiales; family Rhodocyclaceae; genus Sulfuricystis. The sequence goes on along the minus strand of JAUXXJ010000045.1, from coordinate 250,958 downwards.
GCCGTACTTGGTCAGGTTCAGCGTGCCCTTGAGAAAATCGGTATTGGGCAGCAGGCCGATCTGCACGAAGATGCCTTCGAGCTCGAGCTTGTGCGATTGATTGGTGGTCCGGTCGGTATAGACGAGACCATTGACCTTGTTGCCGTCGCCGCTCACTTCGGTGGACAACGCGCTCTTGATGATGGTGACGTTCGGCAAGCTGGCCAGTTTTTCTTGCAGCACGGCGTCGGCGCGCAAGGTGTCGGCAAATTCGAGCAGGGTAACGTGGCTGACAATGCCAGCCAGATCAATCGCCGCTTCGACGCCCGAGTTGCCGCCACCGATCACCGCCACACGCTTGCCCTTGAACAGCGGGCCATCACAGTGTGGGCAGTAGGCCACGCCCTTGCCACGGTAATGATTTTCGCCCGGCACGTTCATCTCGCGCCAACGCGCGCCGGTGGCGAGGATGATGTTCTTCGCCTTGAGCGAACCGCCGCCGGCCATCTTCACCTCGTGAATTTTCTCGCCAGGCACCAGCGACTCGACGCGCTGCATGTTCATGATGTCGACGCCGTATTCCTTGACATGCTCTTCCAGCGCCGAGGCCAGACGCGGACCTTCGGTATGGGTGACGGAAATGAAGTTCTCGATGGCAAGGGTATCGAGCACCTGGCCGCCGAAGCGCTCGGCCACCACGCCAGTGCGGATGCCCTTGCGCGCCGCGTAGATGGCGGCGGCTGCGCCGGCCGGACCACCGCCGACGACGAGCACATCGAACGGCGCCTTGGCATCCAGCTTGGCCGCCATCCCAGCCGTGTCGCCAGGGCCGACTTTTGCGAGGATTTCTTCGAGACTGCTGCGGCCCTGACCAAAGTGTTCGCCATTCAGGAACACCATCGGCACGGCCAGCACGTTCTTCGCCTCAACTTCGGCACGGAACAGCGAGCCGTCGATCATCGTGCTGGTAATGCCAGGATTGAGCACCGCCATCAGGTTGAGCGCCTGGATCACATCCGGGCAGTTGTGGCAGTCGAGCGAGACATAGGTTTCAAAGGCCAGCGGACCTTTGAGTCCCTTGATGCGGGTAATCATCTCGGCCTCCACCTTGGGCGGATAGCCGCCGCTTTGCAGCAGGGCGAGGATCAGCGAGGTGAATTCGTGACCCATCGGGATGCCGGCAAAACGGATGCGCGGTGCCTCACCGACGGCACCGACACTGAAGGAGGGATGGCGAGCATCGCTGCCATCAAAGCGCATGCTGAGCTTGTCCGACAAACCTGCCAGATCCTCCAGCAGGCCGCGCATTTCCTGTGCGCTCTTGCCCTCATCCAGCGTGGCCACCACCTCGATCGGGGTCACCAGCTTTTCGAGATAAGCACGTACCTGGGTTTTTGTATTGTCATCAAGCATCGCAAACTCCTTTTTGATCGAATTCAACTATCGTTTTGGCCAAATAAGGGGCACCTTGGCGGGTGCCCCTGTTTTACGCTCTGTTGGGATTGGGGGTCTTTTTTATTAGATCTTGCCAACCAGGTCGAGGGAGGGCTTGAGGGTAGCCGCGCCTTCCTTCCACTTGGCGGGGCAGACTTCACCCGGGTGCGAAGCCACATACTGAGCGGCCTTGACCTTGCGCAGCAGTTCGGAGGCGTCACGGCCGATACCCAGATCATGCACTTCGCAGACCTTGACGATGCCCTGCGGATCGACCAGGAAGGTGCCGCGCAGTGCCAGGCCTTCGGATTCGATCATCACGTCGAAGTTGCGGGTAATCGTGCCGGTGGGGTCACCGAGCATCGGGTACTTGATCTTCTTGATGGTCTCGGAGGCATCGGCCCAGGCCTTGTGGGTGAAGTGGGTGTCGGTCGACACGCCATACACCTCGACACCAATCTTCTGGAACTCGCCATACAGATCAGCCATGTCGCCCAGTTCGGTCGGGCAAACGAAGGTGAAATCGGCCGGGTAGAAGAAGAACACCGACCACTTGCCCTTGACGGCCGCTTCGGTCACTTCGAAGAATTTGCCATTCTGGTAAGCCTGCGTCTTGAACGGCTTGATTTCGGTATTGATGATGGACATGCGTTTTCTCCTGATGGTTTGAGGGTCTGTGGTTCAAAAGTTTTTCAACAGCACGGAGCGTATCTTATGTGCGTTAGATGAGTTTCTCTAATTGATTGATACGATACCCATCATAGCAATTAGCTATTAACGGACTGAGGGGCGTCTTTGCTCCATAATTGGATGAGATAGACGGATGCTACTTTTTAAGACTCTGTTGTCGTCTTGTGCCCTTCTTTTGATGTGTGGCGATCTTTGGGCGCAAACCGTGCGCGATCAGGAGATTGATGAATGTCGCACCGACGAGATCGCCGTCTGGCCGGATGGCATCGACCGGCCGGTCGCGCATGCCGCCCTGCACGTGATCTACCAACACGACGGTGCGCCCGGCTGGTTTGAGGCTGCACGGGTCGCGAACCTCGTCAGCCGTGCTGCACAGGAATGGACCAAATGTGGCATCCCGTTAACGGTTGTTGCGCGAGACACCGTCGCCCCGCAAGGCACCGGCACGGTTCGGGTGCAATGGAGCGACAAAGGCAGCATGGACAATTTCGGGCTGGCCAATCTCACGCAGCGCACCCTGTCGCTTGGACCGAAAGCCTTCGGCATGCTGCGCGACCGGAATCCGGCCCACGATGCCCTGCAGACGCTGCAAATGGTGATCTCGCATGAGATGGGCCACTTCCTCGGTCTGATGGCCCATTCGCGGCGCTGTGTGGATGTGCTGTCCTACTATCACGACGGCAAGGGTAGCCAATGTTTTAGCCGTGATCCGGCGGGGATGCGGGCGGGCGTCGAGTATCGCCATGTCCTGCCGACCGCCTGTGACATCGCCCGCTGCCGCCGGGTTAATGGGATGGGCGGCCTCCCGGCGCAGTAAGGGAGCCGGGCAACTCAAGCCCCTTCTCGCTGGCCCGCCCGCCTTCGAACACCAGCCAGCCCTGCTTGCCATAGTGCGGCAGGCCGCGTTGCAGTGCCGCCAGTGCCGCGGCATCGCGGCCGCTGACCACAACATAGGGCTTGCCCGATCCATCGCGCCCGGCCCAGACGCGGGCCGATCCCTTGCCACGCAAGGCGGCGGGCGGTGGCGGCAACGCGTTGTCCGCCAGCCAGCGCTCGATGGTCGTGTCACGGCCGATGATCAGCCGCGCATTACCGCCTGACATGTCTTTCGCATCGAGCACACGCGCAGCCAATGCATTCGCCGCCTGGCGAACCTCCGCATCGGTATCGGCCACGATCAGCCGTACCTTGGGCGCGATGAACACTTCGCGCAGGATCGGCGGCAATTGCGCCGGATCGATGCGGCGCCACAGGCGGTAATCGCTGTCGCGGGCGATCTCGTCGGCAGAAAACGTCGGTGCGCTGGCCTGATTCACCCACTGGCGAAAGAAGGTCGCCTGCGAACGCCCCGAAGCCGCGCTGAAGGCGACTTCAAGATCGGACCACGAGGCGACCTGAAAGCGCTTTTGCGCCCACAACAACTGCAGGCCGCGCTCGAAGGCTTCCTGGCCGATGCGGTCGCGCAGCATGAGAAATACCATCGCCGCCTTGTTGTAGCCAATCACCGAGGCGATGCCGTGATGGCGTGAGGTAAAGTCTTTCAGCGCCATGTCGGCACCCGGCGGCACGGCGGCATAGTCGCGCAACCAGCCGATGCGCATCTCGCGTGCCGCCGTTTCGCCCTCTTCTTCCTTGTAGGCGTAGTCGGCGAGGAAGGTGGTCAGGCCCTCGGACCAGTTGCCGCTGTCCCAGTCCGGATACACACCGTTGCCCCACCAGTTGTGCAGCACTTCGTGGCCCAGCGAGGTAGCGCGGATGAAGGGCAATTTGATGACCTCGCGGCCAAGATAGGTGAGGCTCGGCATGCCGAAGCCAGTCGGTGTCGGGCTCGACACCACGCTGAAAATCTCGAAGGGATAGTCGCCGATCAGCCGCGAATAGCGCATCAGATAACGGGCCGAGTCATCGAGATAGGCGGCGGCCAGTTCGGTCAGCTCCGGGTGAAACCAGGTGCGCACGACGATGCGTCGCCCCGCCGGCAAAGTCAGCGGCTGCTCGCGCACGACATACGGTCCCGCCATCAGGTCGATGCCATCAGCCGGGTGAGGAAAATCGAATTCGGCCCGATAGCCGTCTGCCGTCTGCTGCTCGCTTTTCAGGTTGCCGGCCACCAGCCCTTTCTGTCCGGCCGGCAGTTCGAGGGTCAGCCGGTAGTGAAAGAATTCCGCCGCGCGCGGATACCAGCCGGATGAGGCGGGCAGGAAGCTGCCTTCGGGCGATGCCGTGGCGGCGCGCTGGCGTAGCACCTGGCGATGGTCGAGTGACAGGGTCGGCGCGAGCTTTGCGCGATAGCGCAGCTCGACGCGGCGCGTGCCGCTGGGCAAGGAGAAAAAGTCGGCGCTGGCGAGACGGCGTCTGGGTGGGATAGACACGCCGTTAGCTTTGAGTTCGGTCACCTCGAAGTCGCGCGACAGATGAAACCCGGACAGGTCTCGGACATCGCGCAATACGCCGCTTGCCGCGAAATGGCGCGAAGCGGGATCGAGCTGAATGTTCAGCTCAAGCTGCGGCACCGCCCAGGCGAAGACGGGCCAGACCAGCAGCAGCAACCAGAATTTCATGGGGCCGATGCAGCGGGGGCCGGAAAGCGCGCCACCACTTCAAGCTCGGTCTCGCCACGTTTCACCTGCAATGGCAGCCAGGTGCCGGCCGGCTGACGCTGTACCGCCTGGCGCAAGCTCAGGATGTCATTGGCCGGCTGGCCGGCAATGCGCGTGATCAGGTCATCGCGCTGCAGTCCGGCAGCCTCGGCAATGCTGCCCGGCTTGACTTCACCGATACGCAAGCCGCCGGCTTCGGGGGTGGTGGCCACGCCAAGGCGCGGGGCATTGCTTTTCGGCGGTTCGACAAGGAACATGGCTGCGGCGAAGCCACCGCCCAGACCGCGGCAATCGCTATCGCGCGGCCAGGTGATCAGGCCGGCGACAGCGCCAATGCCAAGATCCTTGAGCTGGTGTTCAACACCATGGCCATTGCGCACATGACCGGCACCGAGGATGCCCACCACCAACGAACCGGGCGCGTTTTTCAGATGCCGGGCGATGACCTCGGCCATGGCGCGGTCCCACACGGTCTGTGCTTCGACGAAGCGCGGGAAGCCCCCTTCGCCGCGTTCTTTCGCCGGATGGTGATTGAACACTTGGCGCAGTTCCTTGCGGTAAGCCGCGCTCGGTGCCGCCGGCCGGCTCACGCCCTCCTTCTGCGTCTCCGGCACGTTCTCCCAGCCCTGCTTGCCAATCGCCTCGGGCAGGCTGCGCTCGACGTTCAGGGCCAGCATCGGCAAACGATGCATGCGTGCAAAGTGGAACAGCGGCAGGTAATCGCGCGCGTCGTAGCCCCATACCTTGTCCCATTCGCTGCGCTGGAGAAACGCGTCTTCGGCCAGTTCGCCCGCCACCCACTGATCAAGAATCGGTTGAAGCCGGCGCGGGAACATTTCGAGGCCGAGGGCCAGCTTCGGCTGGCGGCTGTGCAATTGCGCCAGCATGTGCAACTGCCAGCGATGATCTTCGGCACTATCGTGCATCTCGCCGAGCAGCACCACCTGCTGGCGTGCCAGGCGGTCGGCCAAGGCTTGCGGATCGCTTGGCTGCGTGGTCTTGCCGTCCGGCACGCGCCATTCTCCCGCCGTGCCGCAGGGCTCCTCTTTTCCCGCCCCGCGCGCGGAAACTCCTGCAATGCCCAGCAGGGTCAGCGTTGTAGCGGCGAGGAGAACCAAAATGCGCATCACTGTCTAATGAGGTCTTGGGTGTGCAATTGCAAGCGGGACTGGTATTTTGCACGGTCGCATCCATCTCGGGGTCATAGGACGCTAATTCATCATGGTCAACCTACTACTTGCTTTGGGGTTATTTCTCATGACGACACTTGCCAACGCCGCCACCGATTCCATCGTGCTGGGCATGGGCTGCTTCTGGGGCGCCGAAAAGCGCATGGCCGAATTGGCTGGCGTAACCGATGTGGAGAGCGGTTACGCCAACGGCGACATTGCCGGCGACTATCAGGCCGTCCTCGCGCTCGAAGCGGCGATCAAGCGCGGCCAAACCGCCAAGCGCAATCACGCCGAAGTGGTGAAAGTCAGCTTCGATCCGGCCAAAGTCAGTCTCGACACCGTTCTCGCACGCTTCTGGGAAAGCCATGATCCGACCCAGGGTAATCGGCAAGGCAACGACATCGGCACCAACTACCGCAGCGCGATCTACACCAATAGCGACGCCCAACTGGCCACCGCCAACAAGACGCGCGAGGTCTATCAGACTGCCCTCAAGACCGCCGGACGCGGCGCCATCACCACCGACATCGCGCCGCTAAAAAAGTATTTCAAGGCCGAGGAATACCATCAGGACTATCTGAAGAAAAATCCCAACGGCTACTGCGGACTGGGCGGCACCGGCGTGAAATATCCAGGTTCAATCGCACCGACCAAAGCTGTGGCCCCAGCCAAGCCGCTCGATCCCAAGTCGCTCAACCTCAAGCGCCAGTTGATCGTCTTTGAAGCGGAGGACTGCGCCTACTGCAAACAGTTCAAGGCCGAAATTCTCGATAGCTGGAAATCCGAGGTGCCCGCGGCACGCACCATGAGTGCTCAAGCGCCAGGCGGCTGGACACTGGAGAAAGTGCTGTTCGCCACACCAACCATCGTGCTGTTCGAAAACGGCAGGGAAGTCTCACGCTTCACCGGCTATAACGGCGAAAAGCCGCGCTTCTGGAAATGGCTCGGCTTCCATCTTCTGACCCCCGAGCAGCAGAGGATCGCTTTCGAACAGGGCACCGAGCGCCCTGGCACTGGCTCACATCTCGATGAAAAACGCCCCGGCACCTTCGTCGACCCGATTACCGGCGCGGCGTTGTTCAGGAGCGATACTAAATTCAACAGTGGCACCGGCTGGCCGAGTTTCTTCAACCCGCAACCGGGCGCGCTGACCGAGCATGTCGACAACGCCCACGGCATGCGCCGCGTCGAAGTGCGTAGCGCCAGTTCCGGCATCCACCTCGGCCATGTCTTCGACGATGGTCCGCCGCCGACCGGCAAGCGCTACTGCATCAATGGCAATGTGCTGAAGTTCGTGCCGGACTGAAAAGTCGGCGCTGGCGGGACGGCAAATCAGCAGTTCGACAACTGGCCAACCCGCATCACTGCGGTCTCGCCGCGCAAAACCGCCAGTCCGCGCGCAAAGCTGCCCACGCCCGGCGATTGCACAAACACGCAGGGCTTGCCGAGTTTCTTGCACGCCTCCTTGAGGCGATAGTAGGCGGTGTGCGAAACGCAACCGGCCTGGCAGACCACGGCATCGGCCGCACTCACCACCGCATCGATGCGATGCAGGCTTTCCTCCTGCCCGCCATCGTGGTGCAGAAATTCGGGCGATGGTGTCCATCCGTTCTTGCAGGATGCCCAGAATCAGCGCGGGCTGGTTTTGATGATTCATAGCTATCCCCTATTGCCTTTATCCGAACAATCAACTGGATTGAATGTCGCTTGATCTCTAAGATGGGCTCATACCCTGAACAATAAGGAGACCATCATGAGTAACGAAAACAAGTGCCCCGTCATGCACGGCGGCGTCACCTCGGCCAACATGGCCCACATGGATTGGTGGCCCAAGGCCCTGAACCTTGACATCCTGCACCAGCATGACAGCAAGACCAACCCGTTGGGTGCGGGCTTTAACTATCGTGAAGAACTCAAGAAGCTCGACATCGCCGCGCTCAAGCAGGACGTCAAGGCGTTGATGACCGACAGCCAGGACTGGTGGCCGGCCGACTGGGGCCACTATGGCGGCCTGATGATCCGCCTGGCCTGGCACTCGGCCGGCACCTACCGCATCGCCGATGGCCGCGGCGGTGGCGGCACTGGCAACCAGCGCTTCGCGCCGATCAATAGCTGGCCGGACAACGTGAACCTCGACAAGGCGCGCCGTTTGCTCTGGCCGATCAAGAAGAAGTACGGCAACCGGGTGAGTTGGGCCGACCTGATCATCCTCGCCGGCACCCTGGCCTACGAGTCGATGGGCCTCAAGACCTTTGGTTTCGCCTTCGGCCGTGAAGACATCTGGCATCCGGAAAAAGACACCTACTGGGGCTCCGAGAAGGAATGGCTCGCCCCCACCGGCAGCGAGGGCAGCCGTTACTCCGGCGAGCGCGATCTCGAAAACCCGCTCGCCGCCGTGATGATGGGTCTGATCTACGTGAACCCCGAAGGCGTGGACGGCAAGCCCGACCCGCTCAAGACGGCGCGCGATGTGCGCGTCACCTTCGCCCGCATGGCGATGAACGACGAGGAAACCGTGGCGCTGACCGCCGGCGGCCACACCGTCGGCAAGGCGCATGGCAACGGCAGCGCGGCCAACCTCGGCCCCGCGCCTGAAGGCGCGGATGTCGAAGAACAGGGCTTCGGCTGGGTGAACCACACGACACGCGGCATCGGCCGCGACACCATGAGCAGCGGCATCGAAGGTGCCTGGACGACGCATCCCACGAAATGGGACAACGGCTACTTCAAGCTGCTGCTTGGCTACGACTGGTGGCTGCAAAAGTCACCCGCCGGCGCCTGGCAGTGGGAGCCGGTGAACATCAGGGAAGAGGACATGCCGGTCGATGTCGAAGACCCGTCGATCCGCTGCAAGCCAATGATGACCGACGCCGACATGGCGCTGAAGTTCGATCCCGAGTACCGCAAGATCGCCGAACGCTTCCGCGACGATCAGGCCTACTTCTCCGAAGTCTTCGCACGCGCTTGGTTCAAGCTGACCCACCGCGACATGGGCCCGAAGGCGCGCTACATCGGCCCGGATGTGCCGCAGGAAGACCTGATCTGGCAAGACCCGGTGCCAGCTGGCCGCAAGGACTACGACGTGGCCGCCGTGAAGGCGAAGATTGCCGCCAGCGGCCTTTCCGTCAGCGAGATGGTTTCAACGGCTTGGGATTCCGCGCGTACTTTCCGCGGCTCGGACAAGCGCGGTGGTGCCAACGGCGCACGTATCCGCTTGGCCCCGCAGAAGGATTGGGAAGGCAACGAGCCGGCGCGTCTCGCCAAGGCGCTGGCGGTGTATGAAAAGATCGCTGCGGACACGGGCGCCAGCGTCGCCGACGTGATCGTGCTGGCCGGCAACGTCGGCGTCGAGCAGGCGGCGAAAGCGGCGGGCTTCGACGTGAGCGTGCCCTTCGCGCCAGGTCGCGGCGATGCCACGCAGGCAATGACCGATGCCGAATCCTTTGACGTGCTGGAACCCTTGGCGGACGGCTTCCGCAACTGGCTGAAGAAGGACTACGTGGTCAGCGCCGAGGAATTGCTGCTCGACCGCGCCCAGTTGATGCGCCTGACGGCCTGCGAGATGACCGCGCTCATCGGCGGCATGCGCGTCATTGGGACGAACTACGGGGGCACCAACCACGGCGCGTTCACCGATCGCGTCGGTGCGCTGAGCAACGACTTCTTCGTCAACCTGACCGACATGGCCTATACGTGGAAACCGGCCGGCAAGAACCTGTACGAACTCCGCGACAGAAAGAGTGGCACAGTCAGATGGACGGCCACCCGCGTCGATCTGGTGTTCGGCTCGAACTCGGTGCTGCGCGCCTACGCCGAGGTCTATGCGCAGGACGACGCCAGGGAGAAGTTCGTCAAGGACTTCGTTGCCGCGTGGGTCAAGGTGATGAATGCCGACCGCTTCGATCTGCCATAGAGGCGACGAAAAAAAGCCCCGGCAAGCCGGGGCTATAAATAATCTCGAAGAAAATGCTTACTTCGAGAAGGGGGTCGGACGCGGTGTTTTGTCGCTGGAAGGGGGCAGGATCGGCATCAGGAACTGCGGCTGGCTTGATTGACAACCCGAGCTACAAGCATCTGTCGAACTGACCGGGGCATACCGCCATACATGACATAGAACACCGTCAGTTTTGGTGTCATTTATGGCAGTAGAAGCTGACAATCAACCACTCTTAATTTTATTTTTGTTTTGTTTCAGCAAGTTAATCAAAATCCTTCGCTGTCAGCGTGGTGGCATGTTCCTTGTGTAGGTCTAGCACACAGACCAATCAAACCCAAGGCCCCCCAACATGACCACCTGCACCGCCTCCTGCCAATGCGGCGAGCCTGACCCGAAACGTCGCCAGTTGCTGTTCGCCACCAGTGCCGCCGCTGCGGCCGCGGGTGCCGCCGTCGCTTTTCCCTTCGTCAATACCTTCGCCCCCTCGGAGCGCGCCAAGGCGGCCGGGGCGCCGGTCGAGGTGGATATCGCCAAGCTCGCCCCCGGCGAGATGATGACCGTCGAGTGGCGCGGCAAGCCGGTCTGGGTGGTCAATCGCACCCCGGAAATGCTCGCTTCGCTGAAAAAGGTCGAGCCCAAGTTGGCCGATCCGCAATCCGCCCGTCCGCAGCAACCGGCATACGCCACCAACGAACATCGCTCGATCAAGCCGGAAATCTTCATCGCCGTGGGCATCTGCACCCATCTCGGCTGCTCGCCGAGCGAAAAATTCCAGACCGGCACCACGCAGGGTATGTCACCCGACTGGGATGGCGGCTTCTTCTGCCCCTGCCACGGTTCGCAATTCGACCTGGCCGGGCGTGTGCTGGCAAACATGCCGGCCCCGACCAATCTCGAAATCCCGCCGCACCAATACCTCACCGAAGCGCGCCTGCTGATCGGCGAGGACAAAACAACCGCTTGAACATTTTTGGAGATCCCACATGAACCTCGTTCCCTCTTCCAGCCAACTCTTGGACTTTGCTGGCGCTGCGTCATTTACCCCAATATTGCTGACCCTGACCCTGATCAGTCTTCCCGTACTACTACCTTTTCTCGCCTATCGTGGCATACGGAGGATCGTCTGGTCGTAATCACAAAAAATCGGTGCGCAAGACGTCACATGAAAAAGCCCCGCCGTAGCGGGGCTTTTTCATGCCGAAGAAAATGTCGGTTTAGTGCACTTCCTCCCAGCCGGTAATCATCGCCTTGAGGTGCGAGGTCAGCGTCGCACCGGCGGTAATCAGGTAGATGTGGGCGACCAGGAAAGTCAGCATCATGAAGGCGCCGATGGTGTGGCCGATGGCGATCCATTCCAGTTGCAGGAAGCCCAAGCCCCAGGCTTCCAGCGAATCCCAGAACAACAGTAGCCAGCCGGTCGTCCAGATCAGTGGCGCAACAAAGGCCAGGATGCCCAGATAGGCCAGTTTCTGTAGCGGATTATGTTTCTGCAACTCAGTCTGGCGATGCGGGTGCGGCGCGTTCTTGAAGATGCCGGACAGGTAATACTTGACCATCGCGATGACGTTGGTCATGGAGGGCGAATACTGCCGCCACTCACCCGTTGCCAGATGCCAGAAGATGGCAAAGACCCACAGACCCACTAGTGTCCAGGCCGCGAGGCGGTGGTAGATCACCGCCTGTTCGAAGCCAAAGATGGTGTAGGTGCCGTGGATGTCGAAGGCAGTCGCCATCAGGAAGATGATCAATGCCGCCTGCGACCAGTGCCAGAAGCGCTCGAATTTCTTGAAGATGTAGATTTTTTGCGTCATGTCGTTTCCCCTCAATCCTTCTTGCTGGCGATGATGCGGATCAGGCCGTGACCGATCACACCGAGCAGCGTCAGCAGCACGATCGTCCAGCCAAACAGATCGACCCACTTGTTGTTGCTCTGGGCAAATACGTAGACACCCTCGATGCCTTCGAGACGACCGCCCTTGGCATGACAGTCGACGCAGCCCAGCGACTTGTCTTTGGGCGCCACCATGTGGGTGATGGGCCAGTACATTTCGGTCGACACAAAGTCCATTTTGCCGGAGAAGGGCATGCCGGAATCCTTCATGCCGCTTTCGATGGCCTTGGCCCAGTTGAGGTTCTTCCAGTAGCCGTAATCGTCGTTGCCGGCGGTATGCGGTGTGACGAGGTTCATGTTCACGGCGTCGAAGGGCTGCTTGCCGTGCGAGATCTTCATCGGCCAGATCAGCGAACGACCGTCGCTCGGGCTGCCACCGATGCTGTTGATGCCAATCGGTTGATGCGTCGGGTCGATCTTGTCGTCGAGCAGCGTGTATTTGATGTCGCCGTTGAACCAGCGGTACTCGGGCTTGACGTTGGTGCCGAGATCGAAATCGCCCTTGCGCGATTCGTAGATGATCTTGCCTTTGTCATCCTTCTTGACAAACTGCTTGCCGTCCTTGTCAAGCTGGCCGGCCGTCGACCAGTCCCAGCCCATCTTGGTGGCAACGCCGCCGCGCGCAAACTCGGGAATATGGCAGGTCTGGCAAGCCACCTTCTTCGCGTGGTGGTTCAGCCGATCCGCATGATCGCCGGATTTGTGTGGCGTATTGTTATGGCAGGACACGCAAGTGGCCGGATTGCCCTTCCCATCCTTGCCACGGATATGCGCGCCGCCCTTGTCGATGGCCGTCGGCGTGTAGCGGCTGCCCGGCACGTCGTGGCTCGACGTGGCATGACAGGTGCCGCAAGTGAAATCAAGGCCGGCGGCATCCATGTGTACGTCGAGTTCGGCTTCCGGTGCGGCCAGCGAGCTGTCCATGTCGCCGTGCTTGACGCCATCGCCACCACCGCCAAAGAAGTGACAACCCCCGCAGGTATCGCGGCTGGTCTTGCCGATCTTCTGGGCGATCTTGGTCAGATCGATACCTTTGACGATCTTGCCCGATCCTGGCGGCAGTTCCATGTCCTTGCCGAAGGCCATGCCGCCCGTGCCGGGGATTTTCTTGTAGGCACCCGTGGTGTCATGGCAGACGAGGCAGTCGACACTCTCTTCCTTGCTGAAGTCGAAGTGTTTGTCCTTCCAGCCGTAGCCGACGTGACAAGTGGTGCAGAAAGGTGTGTTCTGCGGGATGGAGATACAGAAGTTGTTGAGAACGTTCTTCTTGCCCAGGCGCTGATCATTCTCGGGGTTCAGAAACTCCCACGTCCAGTGTTTGGTGCGATGCACCTGCTTGGCGGCCTCGGTGTGGCAGCTGAGGCAGGCTTTGGTCACTTCGGGACCGGTATTGAAGGTCTGCTGAAGTTCTTTGAACTTGGAGTGATCGGCCGTAGTGGTCTTGGACGACGCAGCGTCAGCGACTCCGCCTGTCAGGGTCAGGAATCCGACCAGCAGGGCAATGGAAAAAAACGATCTGCGCGAGTGCATAATGTCCACCTTTAGATAGCTAAACGGGACTCAGTCTAGGCTTAAGCGACCGGACTTAAAATAGCACGCTTGTGCCATTCCCCTAATCGGAATCGGTTAACGCGAAAACGAGGCACCGCACTCGATCATCGGATGGACGTTCGCAGTTTTTCTTTTGCGCGCCTGTGCGCGTTGCTGCTGGCATGTTGGCCGACCTTGGTCTGCGCCGGTGAGTTGCGCATTGGCGTGTTGGCCTGGTTCGGTGATCAGACCGCCGCAACGCAATGGCAAAGGCTCGGCGCCGCCCTGCAGGCGCGTCTGCCCGACACGATGGTACAGATGGCCTACCACGACATGGATGGGCTCGAAAAAGCCCTCGCGGCAGGCGAACTGGACTTCATCATTACCAATCCTGGCCACTATGTCGTGCTCGAATCACGCCACCGTGCAACACGTATCGCGACCCAGAAGATCGAACCGGACCGCGACTCCGAACATGCGGTCGGCTCGGCGGTCATCGTGCCGAGCGAGCGCAGCGACTTGCAGACGCTCGATGACTTGCGCGGCAAGCGCATCGCCGCCACCGTGCCGGACGGCTTCAGCGGCTGGCTGACCGTGTGGGCCGAACTGAAGCGGCGCGACATCGATCCGGAGCGCGAGGAGGTGACGCCGGTATTCGCCGGACTGCCGATGTCGCGCGTTCTCGACAAGCTCGAAAGCGGTGAGGTCGATGCAGGCATCCTGCGTGTCTGCCTGCTGGAGCACCTGGTGCGCCAAGGTCGCCTGCCGGCCGGGCGCTATCGCGTGCTCTCGCCGCAGGAACCCGACGCCCCCTGCCTACGATCGACGCCGACTTATCCGGGCTGGGCTTTCGCTGCAGCCGTACAGACACCGGATGCGCTGGCGCGCGCCACGCTGGTTGCCCTGCTCTTGCTCGACGGCCGCGGCGACGTACTGCGCTGGGGTGTTCCGGCTGACTACCACCCCGTGCATGCCATGCTGCGCGATTTACAAGTTGACCCCTACGACTTCCTGCGCGAGCATCGTCTGGAAGCGCAAATTCGCCGCTACTGGCCGATTGGCGCCGGACTGCTCGTTCTGTTACTGCTGTGGCTGTTCTATACCCTGCGCGTCGAGGTTCTGGTGCAGCGGCGCACCCGCGAACTTTCGGCAGCCCTCGCCGCACGCGACGAAATCGAAGAACGCATGCAAACGCAGCGCGAGAAGATGGAGCACTTGTCGCGACTATCGGTGCTCGGCGAGTTGTCCGGGACACTCGCCCATGAACTCAACCAGCCGCTCGCCACCATTGGCAACTACGCGCGCAGCCTGACGCGACGCATGTGGACGGGGAAACTCTCCGACGATGCCGTGGCGCAAGCCGCCCACGAAATCGCCGAGCAGGCCGAACGTGCTGCAGGCATTCTCGAAGGCATTCGCAACTTTGCCCGCAAGCGCGCCAGCGAGCGAAAAGATTGCGATGCGGTGAAACTGGTTGACGAAATCGTCACCCTGTTTCGTGGCATGCTGCCGCGTGCGCCGGAAATACATATCGAAGACAGGCTGCCGGACGAACATCGCAGGGTCTGCGTCGACCGCCTGCAGATCCAGCAAGTGCTGTTGAATCTGATGAAAAATGCCTTCGATGCCCATTGTGCGATCGGCCGGGCCGGAGAGCCGATCGAGATCTTGCTGGCGCCGGCAGGCGAACGCACGAAAATCACCGTTCGCGACCATGGTCCGGGCCTGGCCGATGCAGACGGGGCACGCCTGTTCGAACCCTTCTTCACCACCAAGCCTGACGGCATGGGGCTCGGCTTGTCGATCTGCAAGGGCATCGTCGAGGCCCATGCCGGCCAGCTCGCCGCCGCGCCGCCCGACGACGGTCACGGGCTATGTCTTTCATTCACACTGCCTTGCGCTGCAACCCCACACCATGACGCCACCTAAGCCCGATCCGGTCATCCACGTCATCGACGACGAAGCGTCCTTTCGGCGCTCCCTGATTTTCCTGCTCGAATCCTCCGGCTGGACGGCCTGCGAGCACGACTCGGCGGAGAGCTTCCTCGCCTCCCCACCCACTCTACCCGCCACCGGCGGCTGCCTGGTACTGGACATCCGCATGCCGCGTATCAGCGGTCTTGAATTGCAGCGCCGCCTTGCCGCCCTCGACTCCCCCTGGCCGATCATCTTCATGACCGGGCATGGCGATGTTGATCTGGCGGTGCAGGCAATGAAAGACGGCGCGGTCGATTTCCTGCAAAAACCCTTCAAGGATCAAGCGTTCCTCGATACCATCGAGCGCGCCGTCGAACTCAGCCGTACCCGTCAGCAGGCCAGTCGGCGCTGCAACGAAGCGCGCGCGCTGCTCGACCGCCTCAGTCCGCGTGAAGCAGAAGTTGCGCGTCGCCTGGCCCTCGGTCTTTCCAACAAGGAAATTGGCCGCGACCTCTCGATCAGCGACAACACGGTGCATGTACACCGCCAGCACGTCATGGAAAAGACCGGCACCGGCAGCGCCGCCGAACTGGCCCGGCTGATTCTGCGTGCCGATCCCAGCGGCCTCGACGAGCAGTAAACGATTCCGGTTAGTGGCATGCCATAAGACGGCTATTGGCTGCCAGCCTCGACACGGTTATCGTTCAAGCCATGGTGCAAACGTCTGCCGAACCGATCATTCATGTCATCGACGATGAGGCGCCTGTGCGCCGCTCGTTGCTGTTCCTGCTTGAGTCAGCAGGGTGGGCCGCTGTCGGTCATGAATCGGCGGAAGCGTTTCTCGACGCCGTGCCGCCCCTGCCTGCAGGAGGGGGCTGTCTGGTACTGGATATTCGCATGCCCGGCATGAGCGGCCTGGAACTGCAACACCATCTCGCTGCGCTGGCTTCTCCTTGGCCGATCGTCTTCATTTCCGGCCATGGCGACGCGGAAATGGCCACCCGCGCGCTGGCGGCGGGCGCCGTCGCCTTCCTGCGCAAGCCCTTCAGAGACCAGGCCCTGCTCGACGCCGTCGAATCCGCCGTCGCCGCCAGCGAAATTCGATTGATGCCGCACTGCGCGTTAACCGATTTCGATTAGTCTCATGGTAGAAACAAACAATGTTCAAGACGCCCAACGCCTCTTAGACTTTTATGCAGCAAAATCCGACTTCCCGAAACCTGACGAGGACAAGACCATGAAATTCGCCATCGCTCTGCCGCTGATCGCCGCAGCCACCCTTAGCTCCGTGCCCGTTCTCGCCTACGAAGGCGACTGGAAGCGCGGCCGCATCTATTACCGCAGCGTGTGCACTTCCTGCCACGTCGCCTTGCCGATCGGCCAGGTCAACCCGAGCGGCAAGACCAAGGCCGAGTGGGCTGCCTACATGAAGGCCGACAAGCATGCCAAGGGCAAGGACACCGTCAAGCAGTACGTCAGCAAGGACTATCGCGCCAGCATCAAGGCCGGCAACAAGGCGGCCGAGAAGTTTGCCGACGTGGCAGATGCCGAGCTGCTGCAGGACGTAACGATCTTCCTGCAGCGCGGCGCCAAGGACGGCGAAGCGCCCGCTAGCTGCAATTAATCCCTTTTGAATTACTGATAGCACCCACCCGGTTGCGGGTGGGCCGCTGATTTTCAGGCAACCATTGGAGGGCTCATACGTGAGTTGGATTGCCGGTTTCAAGGAAGACTACGAAAAGATTTTTGTCGAGGAATGGTCGCCCTACGTCGGCGCCATCCTCTTGGTGTTTGTCGTTGCCGGGCTGATGATCAATGGCCTGTTCTGGGGTGTTTTCGGCGGCGTAAAGTATTGGGGTGACCAGCTCAATCACCTGATCGGCCTCGCGCCGCTCCTGGGCATCGGGCAGCCCGATGAAGGCTGGCTGATACACCGCATGTCACTGATGAACATCATGCTGCTGCTCGGCGCCTTCTCTGCCGCGCTGCTATCGCGCCAGTTTCAGCCCAACCGCCCACCCAAGCTCGAATTGATCTGGGCCATGCTCGGTGGCTCAATGCTTGGCATCGGCGCTTCGCTGGCCGGCGGTTGCACCACCGGCGGCTTCTTCAATCCGGTCTTGCACTCCTCGCCCGCCGGCTGGGTGATGTGGGCCGGCCTGCTGGTCGGCGCGGTGATTGGACTTAAGCTGTTGCTATGGACGCTGGAAAACATCGAGTGGGGCATGACAGCTCCGCCGCGCATCGACATTCCCGATGGCGTTTCCAGGTTCTTCCCGCTCTTTGGTCTCGTCGTCATCATCGGCGTGCTGACCTGGTCGGCCAGCTGGTATGCCTCCGAAGACACGGTTGAAGTCACCCGCGCCGTCATTATTATTCTCGGCTTCCTGATCGGCTTCATCATGCACCGCGCCCGCCTCTGCTTCGCGCGCGCCTTCCGCGAGCCCTTCATGACGGCCGAAGGCGACATGACCAAGGCCGTGATTCTTGCGCTGGCCATCGGCATCCCGCTCGCCGCCTTCCTGTTCGAGAAGAACGTGATCGATCCCTACATCGCCATCCCGCCCACTTTCTGGATTGGCTCGCTCGTGGGTGGCCTGATTTTCGGCATCGGCATGATCTTCGCCGGTGGCTGTGCTTCGGGCTCGCTCTGGCGCATGGGCGAAGGCCACTTCAAGCTGTGGGTGACGATGTTCTTCTTCGCCTGGGTTGGTTCCATCGCCAGCGCCGTGTTCAAGAAGCTCGGCTGGACATCCATTGATCCCGACAACATGGAAACCTTCGAAATCACCGCCGTGGGCTACCAGGCCTACTGGCCCGAGATCATCCCCGGCTGGGGCTGGACGCTGCTGGTTGCCGGCGCGTTGTTGCTGGTGTGGTATGCCTTTGTACGTTATAACGAATCAACAGAAAAATTCACTGTGCTGTAAATCATCGACTCAGGAGGTCATCATGATGAAAGCTAAACCCGTCGCTATTGCTCTTTCCGCTGTTTTTCTTGCTTTTCCGCTGGTAGCGCAAGCCCAGTCTGCCCCTGCCGCCGCGCCCACTGCCGAAGAGGCAATGGTGCGCTACAAGCATCTCGTCGATTTCGCCTATGTCAGCAAGGTCGCGATGTTGCCGCGCAAGATTGAGGAAGGCCCGCTGCTGATCGATTCGCGGCCGAAGGCGCGCCGTTACGACACCGGCCATATTCCCGGCGCCATCAATATTCCCGACACTAGCTTCGAGAAGATGACGCATCTGCTGCCGCAGGACAAGAATCGCGAGCTGATTTTCTACTGCCAAGGCCCCGCCTGCGACCTGTCGTCGAAATCGGCGCTCAAGGCTGAAAAGCTCGGCTACACCAACATCAAGGTCTACGATCCGGGTATTCCGGACTGGGAGGCACAAGGCGAAAACGCCTCGGTCAGCACCGACTTCATCCTGAAGATCCTGGCCGAGAAGATGGATATCGTGCTGATCGATGCCCGCCCCGCCCGCCGCGTCGCCAACGAAGGCACCATCCCGGGTGCCATCAACATCTCCGATACCAACTTCGAGAAGGAAGTCGACAAGCTGCCAGCCGACAAGATGAAGGAGATCATCTACTTCTGCCAGGGCTTCGCATGCGACCTGTCGGAGAAATCTGCCAAGAAGGCCAAGGCGCTCGGCTACAAGAACGTGCGTACCTTTGCCGGTGGCCATCCGGCCTATCTCGCTGCCACCGGCGCCCAGCCAGCGGCTGGCATGGCGCAAGCCGCACAGAACATGGCGGGTGCCATGACCCAGGCGGCAGGTGCCATGGCCGGGGCCGTTGCGGCCATCGCCATCGAACCGGGTAAGGACAAGGGCAGTATCAGCGTGCCTTCCTTCGAGCGCATCCTCAAGGAAAATCCGTCGCAAGTCGCCTTGATCGACGTACGCGATGCCAAGGATGTGAAAACCGGCACCTTCCCGGGCGCCATCAACATCCCGATGAATGAACTTGAGAAAAAGCTGGGCGAACTGCCGAAAGACAAGCCGGTCATTTTTGTCTGCTCGACCGGCGCACGCTCCGGCGAAGCCTATGATACGGTCAGCACCCTGGGCAGCGGCATCAAGGCCTATTTTCTCGATGCCGACGTGAGCTTCACGCCTGACAACAAGTACACGATCAAGGGACGCTGACTCCTTCCCTTGCCAGCGCCGAAAAGTCGGCGCTGGTGATACGGCGCGCAGAGCGCCGTCAATCTGAATGGCTGGTTTTCGACGCCATTACTGTCGGCGCGGCTTCGTAACCTCTTTCGCCGCCGACATCACTTCCCACGAGGAATCAAACGACGCCTCCGTCCGGGGTTCGGGCAAGGGGTGCATGTCCGTTGGCGAGCGCGGCAGGGCGCACGCCTCATGCAGCGGACCCTTGCTGGCTTCCTTCACCAACACGGATTTACAGAGTTCGTTCAGGGTTTTCATGATGACACTCCTCTTGCGGGTTGGTATATGACCAGCTTAGATTACCTGACTAGAATAGTCAAGTAAAAGGGATCAGCCCAGAAAAGTCGACGCAGCCTCTTCGGGCCGCTTCCGGCCTGACAGCCTCACTGCTAACGGAACGGCGTACACTTCCGCGCTTCATGAACATCCTCCTCAACAAGGCCCACTTTCCCGTCACTGTGCTCGGCCCCGGCCGGCGCATCGGGTTGTGGCTGCAGGGCTGCACGATCCGCTGCAAGGGTTGCGTCTCGCAGGACACCTGGCCGGCCGATCCAACGCGGGCGCTGCCGGTGAAGGCGCTGCTCGACTGGTGCCGGAAGGTGGCGGGCGATGGGCTCGACGGCATCACGATCAGCGGCGGCGAACCCTTCGATCAGCCGAAGGCACTCGGTGAACTGCTCGACGGCCTCACCGCCTGGCGCAAAACGGCCGGTCTCGATTTCGATCTCCTGTGCTACAGCGGCCATCCCCTCAAGACCTTGGAAAAGCAACATGCAAAGCTGCTCGCTCGACTTGATGCGGTGATCCCCGAGCCTTACGCCGACGGCCGCCCGCTCGGCCACCTGTGGCGCGGCTCGGACAACCAGACGCTGGTGCCGCTGTCGGCGCGCGGTGTCGCACGCTATGCCGATTTTTGCGCGGCCCCGCAAGCGCCGGATGAGAAGCGCATGCAGGTCTCGCTCGAAAACGGCAAGCTGTGGCTTATCGGCATCCCGCACCGTGGCGACATGATCGCGCTCGAAGCCTTGTGCCAGCAGCGCGGGCTGGCCCTCAACGAGGTCTCGTGGCGATGACGGAATACATTCGCCGCTGTCCTGTCTGCGCAACGGAGGCACCGCCCGAGGAAGCGCAATGCGGCCACTGCGGCACACTGCTGCAGGGCGTTGACTTGACGCTGAAGGACATGGCACCGCCAACCGTCCCAACCACCGCGCCGGCCCCGCCGACCACGGAGCTGGTTTGCCCGCATGCGGATTGCGCGATGCCCAATCCGCAGGGCAGCGCACAGTGTCTCTACTGCGGTCGAGCGCTGGTGTCTGCGCCCGAAAAAGTCGGCGCTGGCGAGACGGCATCCACGTTCTACCGCTTGCCTGCCGCTCTGGCCAGCAAGTTCCGTATCGCCGAAGTGCTGCCGGCCGGCGGCGCCGAAGCCGAGATCATGCTGCTCGAAGGACTCAGCTCCGGCGTGAAGGTCATCGCCAAGCTGTATCGCCCGGGCCTGATGCCCAAGGCCGAGGTGCTGGAGCGCGTGTCGCAGGCCGCCTTCCGCCATGTCGTGCATCTGATCGCATGGGGCGAATCGGAAGGTGTCGGCTACGAGGTGATGGAATATTGTGCCGGCGGATCGCTGCGCCAGTGGATGACGCAAGCCATGCCGTTGCGGCGCGACCAGTTGCGCGACATCCTCGTCGAGATTGCCGAGGCACTCGCCGCGCTGCACGCATTGCAGGTGATCCACCGCGACCTCAAACCGGAGAACGTGCTGGTGCGCCGCACCGAACCGCTCGATCTGGTACTTACCGATTTCGGCATCGCCTCGGTGGCCGACGCCACGCAACTGTTCACCAGCACCGCGCGTACCGTGAAATACGGCGCGCCGGAAACGCTGGCCGGTGTGCTCGACAACGCCGCCGACTGGTGGTCGCTCGGCCTCATCCTCGTCGAACTGCTGACCGGCCACCATCCCTTCGAGGGCCTCTCCGACGCGGTGATCACCCATCGTCTCGTCACCAGTACGCTCGACTGCAGCGAGATTGACGATCCCGAGTGGCGCAAGCTGTGTCGCGGCCTGCTGCTGCGCGATCCGCAACGGCGCTGGGGCATGGCCGAAATCCGCCGCTGGCTGGCTGGTGATGAATCGCTGGCAGCGCCTGTCGAAGACAGCCCGGCAGCGATCCAGCACGCCGCGCGCCCGTATCGACTGGAAGGCAGCCTGTGCACCACGCCGCTCGAACTGGCGCTGGCGCTTGCCACGCACTGGGAATCCGGCCGCAAGGACTTGATGCGCGGCCAGCTCTCGGCCTGGATTGGTCAGGAACTGCGCGACGACGACTTGCTGCGTTTCGTGCAAGATCAGCTCGACCGCCGCGATAGCGCGGACGACCTGCGCCTGCTGCGCGTGATTCGTCGCCTCGCCCCCGACCTGCCGCCGGTCTGGCGCGGTAGCAGCCTGATGCTGGCCGCACTCATCGCCAGTGCGGTGCGTGCGGAACAACAGGATGTACAGGCGGCGGAATGGCTGGTCTCCGTTTATACGCAGCAGGTGTTGCGCGAACTGCCCACCGCCCAATTTCCGGCCGAAGCCGCGCTGGCGGCGCGTTGGGAAACCGCCCGCGCCCGTGTCGACAGCCTGTGGCGCGAAGCCGAAGCGCAGCGCACGCGCTGGCAGCAACACAGCCCCGGCGTCGCCGATTTCGATGCGCTGGTGTTCGGCCAGCCGCAGGACCTGTCCCTGCCGCCCCCTGCGCAGCTGCATCCGCCCCTGCTGCTGGCGCTCGCCGACGAAGCGTTCGCGCAGGCCTTGCATGCCCAAGTGCAGGCCGAACTGGCGCCGCATGCGGCCGAAGCGCCCTGGCTCGCCACCTTGCTGGCGCCGGACGACCCGGCCGGCTGGATCGTCGCCCGCCTGCTGCTGCCGCATGCCCGCAAGGCGGCGGCCGCCGCACAACAAAATCTGCAGCACCGCCTCGCCGCACAGGCGGCCGGCCGCGCCGCGCTGGTATCCCGCACCAATCAGGCGCTGGCGATGCTGCGCGACACCTGCGAACTCGGGCTGCTGTCCGGCGCCTTCCAGCGCGGCGCGGCCGCCACCGCCAGTCAGGCCCTGCTGGCGCTCACCGAGGAAGCGCGCGCCGAAGGGTTACCCACCGACACGCCGCTGATGCGTACCCTGCGCCGCGCCGAGCCCTTGGTGCTGCGCATCCAGGAACAGCTCGACGCATGGGAGCACGCCGCACGCATCAATGCCGTCTGGCAAAACCGCAACCTTGCCCAAGGTGCCGTCTATGGCCTGCTGGCCTTCATCGTGCTGACCGAAATCCTGCCGACACGCTTCATCTTCGGCGCGCTGCTCGTCATCGCCGCCGTGGTCGGCTGGCGCGTCTGGGGCGTGGCGGAAATACGCGCGGCGATCCGCTTGCTGTCCAAATCTCTGCCACTGCGCGTTCCCACTGAAGCCACCATGCCATGAACGCACCTGCCAACGTCCTGTCGGCTCTGCCTGCCATCGAGCGCTGCATCGAGACGCATATTTCCTGGGTGCTGCTGGCCGACGAATTTGCCTGGAAGATCAAGAAACCCGTCGTCCTGCCCTTCCTCGACTATGGCACGGTCGACAAACGGCGCGCCTGCTGCGAAGAAGAGCTGCGCCTGAATCGACGCTTCGCGCCGCAACTTTATCTTGAGGTCGTCGAGCTGAATGGCGAACCGGCCGTGAAGATGCGCCGCTTCGACGAAGCCCTAAGGCTCGACCACGTCTGCGCCAACTGCGATCTCACCGGTGCGCAGCTGTCGGCGTTTGCGCGCGATCTGTCCGATTTCCAGGCTGCCGTCCCGCCAGCGCCGACTTTTGGTACACCTGAAACCATCCTCGCCGACGCGCTGGAAAACTTTGAGGAACTGGAACGCCTGCTGCCGGATGCCGTCGGCCATCTGGCGCGCCTCAAGCAATGGACGCAGGCTGAATTTACGCGCCGCCACAGCGATTTCGTGTGCCGCAAGGCGCAAGGGAAAATTCGCGAGGGCCATGGCGACCTGCATCTGGGCAACCTCGTACTACTCAATGGCCGCATCGTGCCCTTCGATGGCATCGAATTCAATGCCGGTTTCCGCCATATCGATGTCGCCAGCGAGATCGCCTTTACCTTGCTCGACCTGCTCGACCACCAGCGTCCGGGACTGGCGACCTGGCTGCTGTCGGAATGGCTGACCTACAGCGGCGATTTCGATGCGCTCACGGTGCTGCGCTTCTACCTCGTCTATCGCGCCCTGGTGCGCGCCAAGGTCGCCGCCCTGCAGGAAAATCGCGATGGCAGCCTCGCTTACCTCTCCTTCGCCCTGCGGCTCACCACCCTCACGGCGCCCACGCTGACAATTACCTGCGGCCTTTCCGGCAGCGGCAAGACATATCTGTCCAGTCGCCGTCTCGCCAGCGCCGACTTTCTGCAGACGGTGCGCATCCGCTCCGATGTCGAGCGTAAGCGCTTGCACGGCCTGCCCGCAGATGCCGACAGCGGCGGCACAATCTACGGCCCGGCCGCGACACTGCGCACCTACGCGCATCTGGCCGAACTGGCGGAGCGCGCCTTGCGCGCCGGCTGGTCGGTGATCGTCGACGCCGCCTTCCTCAAGCGTGCCGAGCGTGCCGCGTTTGCCAGCCTCGCCAGTGCGCTGGGCGTGGGTTTCGCCATCCTTGCGCCGGAGGCCAGCCCGGAAACCTGTGCCGCCCGCCTCGCCACGCGCCAGGGCGATGCCTCGGAAGCTACGCCGGCGGTGCTCGCCGCGCAGTTGCAATGGTTCGAGCCGGTCACGCCAGACGAGGTAATAGACCCGGATTGCATGCCATCCCCGGTGACCTCTTGCGGCCAAAAGCCGTAAGATTTCGGCATGAAGCCTTTCTCGTTCGCCGCCCTTGCGGCACGCCTGCCCCGGCAGCGCCTGCCGGTACGGCGCAAGCTGCAGTGGTTGCTGGCCGGCTCGCTGACCATCGCCCTGTTACTGGTGGCCGGCATGCTGGCCTGGCTCGATCCCTATGGAGATTCGCAACGTGCCCATTGGGCGACCACCCTGAGTGTGCTCGTTGCTGCGCTGCTGATCGTCTTGCCACTCACGGGCTGGCTCGGCCGACGCTGGATCAGCGCCCCGCTGGAACAGGTGCGCGAGGGCGTACATGCCTTCGCGCAAGGACAGCAGGAAACCCGCATCGACATGCCGCCGGATGATGAAATCGGCCAACTGGCCGAGGACTTCAACATCCTGGCCGTGGCCATGCGCGTCCGCGAGATTGCCATCAAGGAATCGGAAGAGCGCTTGCACGCGATGATCGAAGCCATTGGTGAGGCGATCATGGTCACCGATCCGCAAGGCATCATCAAGCGCGTCAACCCTGCCTTCAGCATGATCACTGGCTTTGGCGCCGAAGAAGTCCTGGGGCAGACGCCGCGCTTTCTCAATTCCGGCCGCCACGAACCAAGTTACTTCGAAGCGATGTGGCAGCAGCTCAACAAGCATGGTTATTGGGAAGGCGAAACCTGGAACCGCCGCAAGAATGGCGAGATTTTTCCGGTCTGGCAGGTCGTCACGTCGGTCAAGGACAGCCAGGGCAAGCTGCTCGAATTCATCTCGCTGTTCCACGACATCACCCAGCGCAAGCGCAGCGAAGCCGAGATCGCCTATCGTGCCAACTATGACGCGCTGACCGGCCTGCCCAATCGCGCCCTGCTGGCCGAACGCCTCAATCAGTCCCTCAAGCAGGCGCGCCGTGAGAATACCCGCGTGGCCGTGTTGTTCATCGACCTGGATCTGTTCAAGCGGGTTAACGACACGCTCGGCCATGCCGTTGGCGATGCCTTGCTGCAGGCCGTGGCAGAGCGCATGCGCCAGTGCGTACGGGAAACCGATACGATCGCGCGCCAGGGCGGCGACGAATTCGTCATCTTGCTGGTCGACATCGAAGGCAGCTCGGCGGCCGGCATCGTCGCCGAAAAAATCATCGCCCTGCTGGCAGCCCCCTTCGATCTGAGCGGCAACGAAATCCACATCGGCGCATCGATCGGTATCACGCTCTTTCCTGAGGACGGCGGCGATGTCGAGACGCTGTTCCGCAATGCCGATCTGGCCATGTATCGGGCCAAGGATGCCGGGCGCAACAACGCACAGTTCTTCGAACGGGCGATGACCACGGCGGCGCTGGAACGCCGCACGCTGGAGGGCGATCTGCGCAACGCCACCGCGCGCCGCGAATTCGAATTGCATTATCAGCCAATCATCGACCTGCCGAGCGGACAGGTCATCGGCGCCGAAGCCCTGCTGCGCTGGAATCACCCACAGCGTGGCCGTATCGGCCCGGACCAGTTCATTCCGCTGGCGGAGGAATCCGGGCAGATCCGCGAGATTGGCGCCTGGGTCTTCGAAGCGGCCTGCACCCAACTGGCCGTCTGGCAACAGGCCGGTCACCACTTGAACCTGGCCATCAATGTGTCGGTGCGCCAGTTGCCCGACGCGCTTTCCGTCACGCAGATTCTCACCGTACTGGCCCGGCACGGTTTGTCGCCGCGCCAGATCGTGCTGGAAATTACCGAGGGTGTGCTGCTGGCCGACGCACCGGCGATTCAGGCCTGGTTCAATGATGCCGGGGCGGCCGGCCTGAAACTGGCCATTGACGACTTCGGCACCGGCTACTCATCGCTGTCCTACCTCAAGCGTTTTCCCGTGCACCACGTCAAGATCGACAAGGCCTTCGTGCGCGACATGGCCAGCAATCCAGCTGATCGCGCGCTGGTCGAAGCCATCCTGGCCATGGCCAAGAGCCTGGGACTTTCGGTGGTTGCAGAGGGTGTGGAAACCAGCGAACAGGCCGAACTGCTACGCGCACGCGCCTGCGCACTCGCACAAGGTTATCTGTATGGGCATCCCGTCAGTGCCACCGAGTTCGGCGCACACCTCACCGCATCACCCCGGCCCATCTAGCGCGGTGCGACCTCGACGTAGCTGGCCCACTCAAAATCGGCACCGCGATCCAGCAGCGCCTTGAGCTTTACATTCACGGCACCCTCGGCCGTCCAGGCTTCCATGATGCGCTCAGGCTTGAAGCTGCCCGGCGGCAGGATGATGCTGTCAGGCTGTTCGAGTGCAGGCACGGCCGGCAGCACAAAACCAGGTTTATAGGACTCGCGCGCGGCCATGACCCCCGTGCCGCGTACCGCGACCGGCCATGATTTCCCGGGATAAAGCTGGACCCCCGAGATCAGTTCCTCGCTGACAATCTGTGCCCAACGCACCACGCCGAGCACCAGGCCACTGGCGCCACTGTGCTGTACGGCAATCAGCTGCCCGACGGCCAGCCGGCCGCCGGGTTGCTTGAGGGGGCGCACCAGACGCAAACCACCATTCGACTGGTTCAGCAGGCCCCAATCTTCGATCACCTCCCAGTTCTCAAGCTGATAACCGTGATTGCGGCTGTACTCGTCTTCGAAGCGCTCCGCGATGCGGCCAAAGGTCGCCAGTTCTTCGCGCTGGCGACGTAACTCCTCGGACGTCAGCTGCCCCGGCGACTTGAAGGGCTGGTGGTTGGACAGGTAGTAATGGATGGCATCGACGCCGACCACGAAGCGGCAGGCGCCCTGCATGCCTTGTCGATCATGCCGACGCATCATGCCCCCCTTCACCCAGCGCGGATAGAGCCGACGCAGCAGCTCTTCACAGGCAGGCTGGGGACAATCCTCGCCGAGGCCGAGCCGGGCAGGCGTGTCCTCGGGGGCGCCGCGTGCCAGCAATTCGATGCGCCCCTTGAGGCTCTTGCGCAACTCGGCCGTATCGAGAAAGCGCGCACCCGCGCCAGCAAACGGCTTGAAGGCTGGCGGCTGATTGCTGTCGAGATCGACACACAAAGGCAGCGCGCGCGATTCGAAGGGGGGAGGCGTCGGCTGGACGACCAACTTGGGCGCCCAGCGCCGTGCCCAGCGCATCACCCAGGTCTGGTGTCGTGGCGTCAGTTCATGCAGGTTGGCGGCGGCCAGCAGCATCTGCTCGGCATAGGCCGCCATCGGCGTCTGCGGTTTGTCGGTACGCAATGCATCGGCCACGGCCACGTTCGCCACCCCAAGCGCCTCAGCCGCCGCGTAGATGCGATGCACCAGACGCCAGTGCGCCGGCGCCGGATGCATGCCGGCACGCACCAGATCAATATGGTTGTCCACCCGCGTCGCCAAGGCGCGCTGGCAGATCAGTGCCGCTTGTCCCTTCAGTCCCGCATCGCTGTCACAGGCTTCCAGGCAACGCAGATAGCCGGTCGCCAGCGCCTGCCACAGGCCGTGCGCGCTATCGAGGGCCGCTTGCTCGGGCGGCGCCAGGGGCAACGGCTTGCCGGCATATTTCTTGGCACTTTCGTCCTGCACGAAGCAGATCGTCTCGCGCAGCATTTCGAGCATCGCCAGGCGCGTTGTCCCGTCGAGCGTGTAGCGGTTGAGCAGATGCAACTGGCGCAGGAAGTGCGCCTGCGCCTGCACCGGATTCGATACCGGCATCTGCGCCAGCCAGGCACGACACGGCGCGACATCGACGAAAGCGGGCGGCTGATCGCTATCGGTGGGCGGAAGATCGAAGTTCATCGTGAGTCTCCGAGAATGGCCCCCAGGGCACTTGCCAGAACATCACTGGCCGGCACGGCTCGGGGCGGCACGGCGCGGCAGGGGGTGGCCCAGATCGGTGCCGGGAAATGGCTATCGTCCGTCCAGCGCGGAATCACATGCCAGTGCAGGTGGGGCACGACATTGCCGAGGCTGGCCAGATTGACCTTGTCCGGGTTCATCACACGGCGCACCACCGACTCGACCGCATCAAGCACATCACGCAAATGCGTACGGTCGATAGGTGAAAGGTCGGACATTTCGCGTACATGGGCCTGCCAGATGATCCGACAGAACCCCGGAAAAGCGTCACCCTCTGCACCGCCGACACGGACGATGCGACAACGGCCATCCTGCCAGAGCAGTTCACCACCAGGGGAAACGCACAGTTCACAAGGGTTCATGCGATGAAGATAACACGGGCAGGCGCCGTCCCACCAGCGCCGACTGTTCGAACGCTAGAGGGTGCCAGGATCAGCGGGCACGCAATCGTAGAGGCTGAAGCTGGCGTTGCCATGCACCAGATCGCCCAGCCGGTAGCGCCGCCGACCGAACTGTCCGGCCAGCAGGTACAGGCCGCCCGGTGTGCAGGCAAACGGTACGATTAGCCTGTCCTGACCGGGCGAACTGAGCAGGATGGCATCCCGCAGCTCGGCCAGCGACACGTTGTCAGTTTTGCCTTCCTCACCCATGCCGACTGGCAAGGGGGCGCCCTGCAGAATTTCCAGCCCCCCCTGGCGCTGCTTGGCCGCCCCATACAGACGCCGCACGATGGCCAGTTGCCAGTCGATCAACAGGCTTTCGCGTACCGCCAGCAAACTACCCACGCCAAGCCAGGGCCGATAGCCAGGCACGGCCAGGCTGTAGCCTTGCGGACTACTATCGCGCACCGGCCATGTTTCCACCGCCTTGCTATCGCCGGCCGACTCCATGGCAACGAGGATTTCCAGCGGCGTGTATTCACGGTTTTCCTGCTCCAGGCCCACCATGATTTCGCGCGCCCGCTCACTGACGAAGGGGATGCTCCGGTCGTAGGCATCCAGTCGGCCGCCACCACGGACATACGCTGCATAGGCAATCGCGCGCCGGATGTTGGCGAACCCGCCGGTCACGCACACGGCATCGCCTCGCGCGGTACGCTCACCGACGCGGGCAATCTGCTTGCGTTCCCAAGCCATGCAAATGCGCTGTGCCATGGTTTTGAGGGTGAGCATGCTGGTACCGGGAATGGGCTCACCGGCCCAGGCTGGCAAAGCCGCATCATTGGGCAACTTGGCCAGCGCGGCCAGCTGTGCTGCTAGCGGGCCAGGGCCGATGAACAGCAGCGGTGTCGCTTCTACCCCACGCAGCGGTGGCAGCACCTGCCCATTCGCCAGCACGGCGAATGGTGCCGTCGCGCCGGCAGAGGTCTTCATGATGATCTGGGCACCGTTGTGCGTCAGCAGGCGTTCGAGATAGTCCGCCTGCTCTGGTGTCAGCGCATCAAAGGGGATGGTTTCCCACAGCAGGGTGATGGCCAGTTCCTGTGCCATCGACGAATCGGCCATGCCCGCATAGGGCGGCTTGCGCGTCACTGCCACGCCGGCCTGATGCGCCTCGGAAAACAGGGCCAGACAGCTGGTGCGCGTCGCCGCATCCTCCTCCTGCGCCGTCCGTGCCAAACGGCTCGCCCGACCCAGCAGGTGGATCGCCCGCAAACGAATCCGTACCGCATCGGCGTGGCCGACCGGCAGCTTGCGGGCCACTGCGGCATACGCCTGGCCAATGCGCTCGCAGTAGGTGCGCAGCAGGCGCTGACCGGTGCCCAGTTGTCGCTGTCGCAAGCGCTCCGCCTCGATATCGGCACGCACGCTTTCGAGCCGCTCATCGGCCTGCAACAGGCACGCCTGATCCAGCGCACCACGGCCTGCCTGCTCCTCCACCCAATCGAGCACCTGCTGAAGAACCGCCGCCGGGCTGCCGGTCAGGGTCGCGAGAAGGGCGCTCGTCTCATCCTCGTTCGCACTGGCCTGACGTTTGCCGAAAAGTCGGAACATGGGATCGCGTCCGCTCAGGCGGGGGTGGTTCTGGTCGAGGAATCGTAGATCACTCGCGGATCACAACTTCGCCGCGCAAGCTGTGCGGCAGCGCAGCGGTAATGGTGACGTCGATGAACTGGCCGATCTGACGCGGGCTACCCTTGAAGTTCACCACGCGGTTGTTGGCAGTACGGCCGGCCAGTTCGTGCTCATCCTTACGGGCACGCCCCTCGACCAGCACCTTCTGTACCGTGCCGACCATCGACTGCGAGACCGCGAAAGCGAGTTCCTCGATGCGCTTTTGCAAGCGCATCAGCCGCTCGGTTTTCAGCTCGGCGGTTGTGTCGTCGGTCATCTCGGCCGCCGGGGTACCGGGGCGCGGGCTGAAGATGAAGGAGAAGCTGGCATCGAAACCGATCTCGTCGATCAGCGTCATGGTCTTCTCGAAATCCTCTGCCGTCTCGCCAGGAAAGCCGACAATGAAGTCGGTGGACAGCGACAACTCGGGACGCGCCGCGCGCAGCTTGCGCACCAGCGACTTGTATTCAAGTACCGTATAGCCGCGCTTCATCGCCGCCAGCACCCGGTCAGAACCGGACTGCACCGGCAGATGCAGATGCGGCGCCAGCTTGGGCGTGCTGGCGTAACTATCAATCAGCCGTTGTGTCATTTCGCGCGGATGCGAGGTGGTGTAACGGATGCGCTCGATCTCCGGCATGGCGGCAATCGCCTCGATGACGAAGGCGAGGTCGACGGTATCGCCATCATTCGTTTCACCGCGATAGGCATTCACGTTCTGGCCCAGTAGCGTCACTTCCTTGACGCCCTGCGCGACGAGCGCGCTCACTTCGGCGAGCACGTCGTCAAACGGCCGGGAGACTTCTTCACCGCGCGTGTAGGGCACGATGCAGAAGGTGCAGAACTTCGAGCAGCCCTCCATGATCGAGACAAAGGCGCTGGTACCGGCCTCGCCTTCGACGCGCGCCGCCGGCAGCGTGTCGAACTTCTCGATCTCTGGGAAGGACACATCCACCTGCGCCTTGCCAGAGGCACGCCGCGCCGCAATCAGTTCGGGCAGGCGATGCAGCGTCTGCGGACCAAAGACCAGATCCACGTAGGGCGCACGCTCGATGATGTGTTCGCCCTCCTGACTGGCGACGCAACCGCCGACGCCGATGATCAGGCCGGGCTTCGCCTCCTTCAGCTTGCGCACCCGCCCGAGGTCGTGAAACACCTTTTCCTGCGGCTTCTCGCGCACCGAGCAGGTGTTGAAGAGGATGATGTCCGCCTCCTCGACCTTGTCCGTCCTGACAACACCCCCGGCGCCAAGCATATCGACCATCTTGTCCGAGTCATACTCGTTCATCTGGCAGCCAAAGGTGCGGATGAAGACTTTCTGGGTCATGGCGGGGAGGTACATATAAAGAAAGCGTGAATTTTATCAGCCGGTCCAGACCTGCCCGCTTGCGCCAGCGCCGGACGAACCGCATAATCGGCTCAACGCATCAGATCGTCTTTCCATTACCAATGCCTACCATCCCCGTTAATCGCCTTCAGCCCGGCATGTTCATTTCCCTTGAGTCGCTCGGCTGGATGGAACACCCGTTTCTGCTCAATCGCTTCCGCATTGCCAATGCGCAGCAAATCCAGACACTCCACCAGATGGGGCTGGGTTCCGTCGAGTGGGACCCGCAGCGCAGTACCACCAAGCCCCTGCCGGAGGCACCCACATCAGCGGTAGAGGAAGAGGCGGATTTCACGGCGGGCGCGCTGGATGCGCTGCTCGACAACAAGCGCGACCGTGTGCTGCGCGTGCGCGAGACACGCGAAAGCATTGCGCGCTGCGCCCGCCTCTTCGAACAGGAGACCGGATCGATCCGTCAGATACTGGGCGAACTGGGGCCGCGCCCGAGCGAAGCGCACACGCAAAGCCGCGTGCTGGTCGATCGCCTGGTGGGCGGCCTCATCCGCGCCAGCAGTGTGGCCGTGCATCTGGTCAATTTGAAGAAAAGCGAGACCGGGCTGCCGAATCATGCGATGAACGTGATGGTGCTGTCCTTGCTGATCGGCAAGAGCATTGGCCTATCGGAAGAAGAGATGAATCATCTGGGGCTGGGGGCGATGCTGCACGATGCCGGCCTGCCCGATATTCCCGCGCGGGTGGTGCGCAATCCGAACCGGACCACCGCCGAGGAGCAGTTCTACCGTACCCATATCGGGCGCGGCCTGAATGCCGTCGCCGGGATGAAGCAACTGCCCGTCACGATCAAGAACATCATCGCCTGCCACCACGAACATTGGGATGGCAGCGGCTATCCCAACGGGCTGAGCGGTACCAAGATCCCCAGGCTGGCACGCATCGTCGCCATCGCCAACCGCTACGACAATCTGTGCAATCCGCTTGATGGCAAAACGGCACTCATGCCCGCCGAGGCTGTCGCACGCATGTTCAAGCTTGAAGGGGCGGCGTATGACCCCGAGCTATTGAGTGCTTTCGTCAAGGCCCTGGGCGTCTACCCGCCCGGCACCTTCGTCATGCTGAGCGATGGCAGTTATGGCCTGGTGATCGAGTCCTCCTCCCGGGATCTGCTGCGCCCGCTACTGATGCTCTATGACGCCAGTGTGCCCCGCAACGAGGCCCTGCTGCTCGACATGAAAGAAGCGGACGAAAAAATCACCAGCACCCTGCCACCCAAGGACATCCCACGTGAAGTGATTGCCTATCTGGCGCCCCAGGGGCGGGTGGATTTCTATCTGGAAGGCAGAGGCTAGCCCCGCTGGCAACATCAGCCTTTGTAGGTAGCCACCTCCTGACTCGATCTGCGCAGATTGGCCGCCAGCAATCTCGACAGATTCTTGAGCAGCTTGATTTTCAAGTCTGGATGCTCGGCATCAAGCCGGTCAAAGAGTTCGCGCGTGATGACGCGGTAGCTGACGTTCTCACTCGCGATGATGTTGGCCGAGCGTGGCGAGCCGTCGATAAAACCCATCTCTCCCACGCTCATGCCTGCCTCGAACACATTGACGCGCTTCCCCGGCTGGCCGGATTCCGTCGGCAGCCTGACCTCAACGGCCCCGGCCAGCAGCAAGTACAGGCTATCGCCCGGGTCGCCTGCCCGGATCAGAAGGTCGCCCGCCACGGCATCACCTTTCTCCATTTGCGCATCCATCCAGCCCAGCTCATCCACATCAAACCCTTCAAACAAAAGACAGTCGGCTAATGACAATGGCTTCAAGTCATGCCATTCCGAGCCGACCAAGGCATCCAGCAGTTTGTTTTCACACGCTTCCAAAGCGGAATCATCATCGGGAAACAGCGCGATCTGATTCATCCCCGGCCTGCGGAAGACTTTTATGAATTTATCGACGTAGCAGATCACCAGGTTTACGCCCGATGTTGCAAGGCTCTCATGCAGTTCGGCAATCAGCTTCAGGGCCACCTCATCGATATTGATCACATTCCTGAAATTGAGGATCAGCTGCTGGCAATAGGGCGCCTGCTTGAGTGCGAACCGGACGACCGGCTCAAAGGTCGAAAAAATCAGTTCGCCCTGCAAGGCGATGACACGCAGACGATGCCCGCTCGACCGCAATATCTGCTGAAACTTGGGGGCGCGGCGGCGGCAAGACGATACCTGGCTGCCGTCATAGGAAAGCCGCAGGGCAGGCTGCGGGGCTGCGCCGTTGGCAAACAGGTGGAATGCCAGATCACGCGACAAGTCTTCGCAGACCTTGATGCCGCGCGCACTGTTTCCCTGCGCGTCCAGCAGCGGTGAGAAAATGCCGATGCCGAGTTGACCTGGCAGCACGGCCAGGATTCCCCCGCCAACGCCACTTTTCGCGGGCAGGCCGACACGATAAATCCATTCGCCGGAATAGTCATACATGCCGCACGTCGACATCACCGACAGCACATTGTCGACATAGGCCGGGGCAATCGCCTGCTCGCGTGTCAGCGGATTGCGTCCCTGGTTTGCCAGCGTGGCGCCCATCACCGCCAGATCGCGGCAGTTCATCCGGATGGAACATTGCTTGAAATAGGTTTCGAGAATCTCGGTCGGTTCCTCGTCGATGATGTTGAAATTTCTCAACATCCAGCCGATAGCCCGGTTGCGGTGTCCGGTTTCACTCTCCGACGCATAGACAATGCTGTCCATGTCGAGGGAACGCCCCGCATAGGCGGACAAACAGGCCAGAATCCGCTCATAGCGCGAACGCCCGTCTTGATTGAGGATCTGGCCACAGGTTGCAATGGCCCCCGCGTTAATCATGGGATTAAAGGGCGCGCCCGATCCCGGCTTCAAGCTGATCGCATTGAAGGCATCGCCTGATGGTTCAACACCCACGCGGGAAAGCATGAAATCTTCGCCACGATCTTCCAGCGCAAGGCCATAGGTCAATGCTTTGGAAATGGACTGAATCGTAAAAGGTTGGCGCGTATCCCCCACTTCGTAGACATGACCATCGCGTGTTGCAATGCAGATGCCAAACCAGTTGGGATCGGCTTTGGCCAATTCGGGGATGTAGTCGGCAACCTGGCCTTCACTGAATCCTGCATGTTTGGCGTGCAGGCCCTTGAGATATTGCTCGATGGGCGATGCGGACGGATTCTGGTCTGGGGAGGAAGCAGGCACGACGTCGGACTCCTTAGGGCAAAACCCAGACACTGCAAGCGCTATGCCATCTGGTTCGCCCCGTAACCGACTGAATTACTTTGAATTAAAAATTGCCCCGTTCATATATCGCACACAATTGGTGCGGAAGCACCAATTTGATCAACTCGACCACGAGGGTTTCAGCCGCCGGTGTGTGCCCGTAATTTATGTGGGCAGGAACGAGCGGAGGCTCTCTGCCACCTCTGCGGGTTTGTACTTCGGCAGGAAGCCATCCGCACCAAGTGCGAGCCCCTTGTCTTTGTTGGAGGATTCCGACATGGAGGAGTGCAGCAATACCTTGATGCCCTTGAAGCGGGGATCTGCCTTGATCTTGCGCGTCAGCATGAAGCCATCCATTTCGGGCATCTCGATATCCGTAATGACAATTGGGAACGAATCCGCGAGTGGTGTCCCCGTTGCTTCGGCGGCAGCAGCG
The DNA here is from genome assembly GCA_030681195.1 of Rhodocyclaceae bacterium. GTDB lineage: Bacteria > Pseudomonadota > Gammaproteobacteria > Burkholderiales > Rhodocyclaceae > Sulfuricystis. Next base: position 215,899 of record JAUXXJ010000045.1, on the reverse strand, counting down.
AGTGCATCCAGACGCGTCCAGGCGTCCAGGCCATTGACGGCAAACTCCGAGGCAACACCGATGCTGTCGAGAATCTGTTTGAGCTGATTCCGCGCAAAAGCACTGTCGTCGGCAAAGAATATTCTGATGCTTTTGAGCATCAATTGCTGTGCTACGGGGAGGTACATGGATTCCAGCGATACCGGTTTATCGCCTGCGATTGCGTGCAGGATTTGCTCCACATCGAGAATGGAGACCAGTGTGCCATCTCTGAGCCGGGTAACGCCGGTCAGCTTGGTGCTACCCGTCAGCATCGCCGGGGCTTGATGCACATCGCTCCAGGCAACGCGGATGATGGTATCCACCGACTCAACCAGAAACGCCTGGGTGGAGTTTGAAAACTCGGTGATGATCATCACGGGGGATCGATCGGCAAGGCAGTTGCCACAGAGCGAAACCAGATCGATGACGGGCAACAGTTGTCCCCGGATCGACGCCATGCCAACGACAAACTCGGGTTGGGAGGGGGCCTGCGTGATGTCGACCGTACGAATGATCTCCTTGACCTTGAAGACGTTGATCCCATAAACCTCGGGCGCCCCCAGCTTGAAGAGCAGCAACTCCATCATGTTGGTACCCGCCAACTGGGTACGCGCATCCACCGCCGAGAGCGCGTTGGGGCGAGATGCCGGGCTGGAAGATGCGGAGCCGGAGAGTCCTGGCTGAAAGGGCGTTGCTGTACTCATCTTGCCTCACACTTCACGGGCGGAGGCGCCGCTTCAGCATCAGATGATTCGCTTGGCGGCCCCTCTGCCATAGACATCGTCTTTAGGTAGGTAGCTTTGCGTACCATGGCTTTCACCAAGGCTTGCCCTTAACTGCGCGTCATTATTTTGAGTGCATAGGCCCTGTAGATCTTGATCTATGTCAACACAGCAACATATAAGAAACTGCTTATGCTCCATCAACATTCCGCTGCAGCCACAGTTCCAGCAGGGCGAGGTGCCAGAGTTTGCTGCCCTGGATACGCGTCAGATGCTTTTCCGGTTCGGCCAGCAGTTGCTCGACATAAGTGCGCTGATAGAGGCCACGCTGACGGCAGGCTTGCGAATCGAGGATGCCGCGCATGAAGTCGAGGAATTCGCCGCGCACGAACTTGAGGGCGGGCATCGGGAAGTAGCCCTTCGGCCGGTCGATGACGAGATCGGGCAGCAGGCCGCGCGATATCTTTTTCAGCACATGCTTGCCGCCTGACCCCAATTTCAGTTCGGGCGGCATCTGCGCCGCCAGTTCGACGAGGTGGTGATCGAGGAAGGGCACGCGCGCTTCCAGCCCCCAGGCCATGGTCATGTTGTCCACGCGCTTGACCGGGTCGTCGGTAATCAGCAGCGTCGCCTCAGCGCGCAGCAACTGGTCGATGAATTCGTCGGCATATGGTTCGGCAAGTTTTGCTGCCAGTAAGTCGCCCGTCACATCGCCGAACTGAAATGTCGGCGCTGACGAGACGGCCAACATGGCGGCAATCTCGGCATGGTCACGATCGAAATAGTGTCGGCGCAGGCGTTCCACATAGGGCCCTGACTCGGCTGCCATCTTCGGGTGCCACGAGTAACCGGCAAAGACCTCATCAGCCCCCTGCCCACTCTGCACGACCTTGACGGTTTTGCTGACCTGCTCTGACAGCAGGTAGAACGAGATGACATCCTGGCTGACCATCGGCTCGGCCATGCAGTCCACGGCTTCGGGCAGGCGACGCAACACCTCGTCATTCGGAATCGCGATCTTGTGATGGCGCGTGCCGAAGTGGTCGGCCACAGCATCGGAGTATTCGAACTCGTTGCCGCGCTCCTCGGGATGATCTTCAAAACCGATCGAAAAGGTCATCAGGTCAGGCACACCCTGTTCGGCCAGCAGCGCCACCAGCAGCGAGGAATCCAGCCCGCCGGAAAGCAGCACGCCGACCTTGACGTCGGCAATCTCGATGCGTTTTTTCACGGCCACGCGCAAGGCTTCGTGGATGGCCTCGGTCCACTCGGCTTCGCTCCGGGCAATGGCCGGGCGTTGCGCCTTGAGCGACCAGTAGCGGCGCGTTGTCTCGCCACCCGCCGCGTCGAGCGTCAGGGTCGTTCCCTGTTCAAGCTTGCGAATGCCCTTGAGGATCGTCTGCGGCGCAGGCACGACGGAATGCAGGGTGAACTGGTGATGCAGGGCGATGGGGTCAATGCTGGTATCGATCTCGCCCGCTGCCAGCAGCGCCTGCGTGTTGGAGGCAAAGCGGAAAAACCTATCGGTGCGGGCAAAGTAGAGCGGCTTGATGCCGAGCCGGTCACGTGCGAGGAACAGTTGCTGTTGTCGACTGTCCCAGATCGCAAAAGCAAACATGCCATGCAGGCGCTCGACACAGGCCTCGCCCCATTCGGCAAAGGCGCGCAGGATGACTTCGGTATCGCCATCGGAGAAAAACACATGCCCGAGGTGGTGCAACTCGGCGCGCAGCTCGGGGTAGTTGTAGATCGTGCCGTTGAAGATGAGTGACAGGCCACAGGACACATCCACCATCGGCTGGCGCGAACGCTCGGACAAGTCGATGATCGCCAGACGGCGATGGCCGAAGGCCACGGGGCCCTCGTGCCAGAACCCCTGACCGTCCGGCCCACGGCGCGCGAGTTGCGCCGTCATGCGCTCGATCGTCGCCTGTTCTGGCGGGCTGCCGTCAAAACGTAACTCTCCTGCGATGCCGCACATGTCGAACACCCTCAAATACCGGACAGTGTCATCTTACAATGGCGCATGCCCAAGACTGCCAATTCGCCTGCCCTGCTGTGCATCACGCGGCATGGCGAAACCGACTGGAACCAGCAAGGCATCCTGCAAGGCTGGACGGATGTCACGCTCAACCAACTGGGGCGCAAACAGGCGCGCGCCATGGCCGCCGCTTTCAATGACGCCGGCTTTGCCGCCATCTGGTCCAGCCCCCTGCTACGCGCACGCGAAACCGCCGAGATCATTGCCCCGCTGATCCGCCTGCCGTTTCCGAAATTTCACGACGGGCTGATGGAACGAAACTTCGGCATCTTCCAGGGCATTCCCAAGGCCGAACTCGCCGAACTCAATCCCGTGGAACTCCAGCTCATCCTCAAGCGCAATCCCGCCGGCCACTTCACCGATGGAGAAACGATGGATGAATTCGCCGACCGCATACTCGACGCCCTCGTCGACATCGGCGCGGCAAATCACGGCAAGAAGGTGCTGGTTATTGCGCATGGCTGGGTCATGGATGTCATCACGCGCCACGTCAATGGGCTGCCGCGCAGCGCCATCCTCAACATGAAGCGCAAGAACGGCGAAAGCCTCTGGGTGAGCGTCGATCAGGACATCATCGCCCTGGCGCCCGAACACTGACGGGATTATTCCCCGATCAGGTGCAGCACCACCTCGCGCTGGTGTGGCCGGGTGCGGTGCTCCCAGAGAAACACGCCCTGCCAGGTGCCGAGCACCAATACGCCATCCACCAGCGGAATGCCGATGGAGGTTTGCGTCAAGGCGGTGCGGATATGGCCCGACATGTCGTCCGGCCCTTCGTTGTTGTGGTGCCAGCCCGGCTGACCATCGGGCGAAAGTTTCGTGAAGAAGGCATCGAGATCATGTTGGACGTCGGGGTCGGCATTTTCCTGAATCAGCAGCGAGGCCGAGGTGTGGCGGCAGAACACCGTGAGCAGGCCGTTACGAATGCTGCTGTCACGCACGAAGCTGCGCAGCTCGGATGTGAATTCGATCAATCCACGACCGGAGGAGGAAATGATCAGCGTGTGGTGAGCTTGCTTCACAGCAGCACGCGCTCGATGCCACCGGCGTTGGCAGCGGCCACATAGTCTTCCTGCCAGCCCTGCCCGAGCAGGTGGCGCGCCAGTTCGACGACGATGTAATCCGCTTCGATGGGCGCATCTTCGCGGTAGCGCGACAGGCCCTGCAGGCAACTCGGGCAACTGGTCAGCAACTTGACTGCCGTCCCGCCAGCACCGACTTTTTCAACTCCAGATTCGATTTCCTGCTGCTTGCGGAAACGCACCTGCGTCGATACATCCGGGCGCGACACCGCCAGCGTGCCGGACTCGCCGCAGCAACGATCCGACAACAACACCGGCTTGCCCATCAGCGCGCTGGTGACCTTGACGGGATTGTGCTGCTTCATCGGTGTGTGGCAGGGGTCGTGGTAGAGATACTGTGTGCCTTGCAGGCCGTCGAGCTTCACACCTTTTTCCATCAGGTATTCGTGAATGTCGAGCAGCCGGCAGCCGGGGAAGATGCGTTCGAATTCGTATTTCTGCAGCTGATCGATGCAGGTGCCGCAACTGACGATCACGGTCTTGATGTCGAGATAGTTGAGCGTATTGGCGACGCGGTGGAACAGCACACGGTTCTGCGTGGTGATGGCCTGGCCTTTGTCCTCGTCGCCGTTCGAGGTCTGCGGATAGCCGCAGCACAGGTAGCCGGGCGGCAGCACTGTGGTGGTGCCGACATGCCAGAGCATCGCCTGCGTGGCCAGCCCAACCTGCGAGAACAGGCGTTCGGAACCACAGCCGGGGAAGTAGAAAACGGCTTCCGAATCTTCATTGGCACGCTGTGGATTGCGGATCACCGGAATGACTGCAGCATCTTCAATATCCAGTTGGCCGCGCGCCGTGCGCACCGGCACGTTGGCCGGCATCGGCTTGTTGAGGAAGTGGATAACCTGCGCTTTCAGATCGGGGCGACCCTGGGATGCGGGCGGGCGCTTGACAGAATCCTGCGTCAGTCCGAGCGACTTGGCGATGGCGTGGCCAATACGCTGACCACGATAGCCGAGGTCGATCATGCCGGCCTTCATCGCCTTGATCGTCGCCGGATCGGTGGCACTCAGGTAGACCATGGCCAGCTTGGTCGCTGGCGCGGTTTTCTTCTTGCCGGCCTTGCGCAGGAAGTTGCGCATCGCAATTGACACGTCGCCAAAATCAATATCGACCGGGCAGGGCTTCACGCACTTGTGACAGACGGTGCAATGATCACCGATGTCGCCGAATTCCTCGAAGTGCTTGAGCGAGATGCCGCGCCGCGTCTGCTCTTCATAGAGGAAGGCCTCGACCAGCAAACCAACGCCGAGGATCTTGTTGCGCGGCGAATAGAGCAGGTTGGCGCGCGGTACATGAGTAGAGCAGACCGGCTTGCACTTGCCGCAGCGCAGGCAGTCCTTGACCATGTTGGAGATGCTGCCGATGTCGGACTGTTCCATGATCAGCGACTCGACGCCGAGCAAGGCAAAGGACGGCGTGTAGGCGTTGCGCAGGTCGGCACCGGCCATCAGCTTGCCCTTGTTAAACACGCCGGCAGGATCAACCCTCTGTTTGTACTCGCGGAAGGGGCGAATCTCTTCGTCGCTGACGAATTCCAGCTTGGTGATGCCAATGCCGTGCTCGCCGGAAATGACCCCGCCAAGCTTGCGCGCCAGCACCATGATGCGCTCGACGGTGCGATAGGCCGTCTGCAGCATCGTGTAGTTGTCGGAGTTGACCGGAATATTGGTGTGCACGTTGCCATCGCCGGCATGCATGTGCAGGGCGACAAAGACGCGGCCCTTGAGGACTTCCTTGTGTAGCGTTTGGATGCGCTCCAGCACCGGGCCATAGGCGACGCCGGCAAAAATCTCGGCCAGCAGCGGCTTGAGTTCGCGCTTCCACGACACGCGTACCGAATAGTCCTGCAGCTTGCCAAAGACTGTCGCCGGCACCGGGTGCCACAGCTTCACGGGCACGGGGCGCGGCGGTACCGGCAGCGGATGCCAGTGGCGTTGCATGGTCGGCGCCGACGGGGGCGGCCAGGCGCTATCCAGATTGTCGATCAGGCCCTGCCAGCGCGAACGCACGCCGGCGACGGTTGCCAGCGCCTGATCGCGGCGGTCACCGATCAGCTCGGTTTTATCCAGTCCCGTGTCGCCCATGTGCAGCGGCAGATCGCCCGCCAGGAAAACGGATAGCGCATCGCACAGATCAAGCTTGTTGCGGATCGACAGCTCGATGTTCATCCGCTCAATGCCGTCGCAATAGTCGCCCATGCGCGGCAGGGGAATGACGACGTCTTCATTGACCTTGAAGGCGTTGGTGTGGCGCGAGATCGCCGCCGTGCGCGCACGGTCGAGCCAGAAGCGCTTGCGCGCATCCGCGCTGACGGCGATGAAACCTTCACCACCGCGCGCATTGGCCATCTTCACCACATCCGAGGTGGCGCGCATCACCGCCGTCTCGTCAGCGCCGACAATGTCGCCGATCAGCACCATCTTCGGCGTGCCATGGCGTTTGGCTTTTGTCGCGTAACCAACGGCGCGCACATAACGCTCATCAAGGTGTTCGAGGCCGGCCAGTTGCACGCCGGCGGCAAGGCCGGCACCGCCGGGCTTGAAGTAATCGGTGATCTCGACAATGCTCGGCACGGCATCGCGCACCTGGCCGAAATATTCGAGGCAGACGGTACGCACCGCTGGCGGCATCTTGTGGAGGATCCACACCGCCGAGGTGATCAGGCCGTCGCAGCCTTCCTTCTGCACGCCGGGCAGGCCGGCGAGAAACTTGTCGGTGACATCCTTGCCGAGTCCGGCCTTGCGAAAGGTCTTGCCCGGGATGCTGAGGAATTCTTCATGTTCGAGCCGGCCATCGTCCGACAATGTCTTGAGATGAAAAGTCGCGGTTTCCTGCTCGTGGATCTTGCCCAGGTTGTGACCGATGCGCTCCACTTCGAGCCACTTGCCGGCCGGCGTCACCATCGTCCACGAGGCCAGATTGTCGAGCGCCGTGCCCCACAGCACCGCCTTCTTGCCGCCGGCATTCATGGCGATGTTGCCGCCGATGCACGACGCGTCGGCCGAGGTCGGGTCGCAGGCAAACACCAGCCCGGCTTCTTCGGCACGCTCCATGACGCGGCGCGTGACGATGCCGGCGCCGGTGCGAATCGTTGCGTAAGGCTTCATCAGGCCGGGCAGTACCGCCTCGGTGACCGGCCCCATGTCGATCAGCTTCTCGGTGTTGATGACCACCGAACGCGGCGACAAGGGTACGGCACCGCCGGTGTAGCCGGTGCCGCCACCGCGCGGGATGATGGTCAGACCCAGTTCGATACAGCCGCGCACCAGCAGGATCACTTCGGCTTCGGTATCGGGCGTCAGCACGACGAACGGATATTCGACGCGCCAGTCGGTGGCATCCGTGACATGAGCGACGCGCGACAGGCCGTCGAAGCAGACATTGTCCTTGCGCGTATGACGCACCAGACGCTGCAGGACTTTCTTGCGCAAGGCCTGGGTGTCGATGAACCACTGTTCGAAATCAGCCACGGCTTTTTGCGCGGCGGCCAGCAATTGCGCCACCGCCGTATTGCCGCTGCGTCGTTTCTCGATCTCGGTCAGGCGATGCTCAAGCGCGCCGATCAGCGCAGCGCGCCGCTCGGGACTGGCGAGCAGGTCGTCTTCCAGATAAGGGTTGCGCCGCACCACCCAGATATCGCCCAGCACCTCGTACAACATGCGCGCCGAGCGGCCGGTAACGCGCTGGCTGCGCAGCACGTCGAGCACCGCCCACATGTCCTCGCCGAGCAGGCGGATAACGATCTCGCGATCAGAAAACGAGGTGGTGTTGTAGGGAATTTCCCGGAGGCGAGCAGTCATGGGCAAAGAATATGCTGCAAAGCGGCAAATTCTAACCGATCCCCCTCGGGCAGAAACCCTGACCCGATCAGGGCTGCCGTCCTGCCAGCGCCGACTTTTGCAGTAAGCTGGCGGCAGTTTTCATTTGGAGTCTTACCGTGGCCGACAAAGAACTGACCAAGGAACAACGCATTCTGCGCGTCTTGCGCAAAGTGCTCGCCAACATCGTCAAGGATGCCACGCCGGCGCCGGGCACGCCGCAGCTCCTGAGTGAGGGCACACGCACCGACATTCGCGACCTGTTCGGCCTGATCGCCGAGCGCGAGGCCGAACTCGCCGAAGAGGCCGGGCTCAACCGCAATGAAAAGCCCTATTTCACCGATGAGCCGCAACAGACGAATGTCGTCAAAATCCACCGTCCCGGGCCGAAGAAAATCAACTGAGCCCAAACACTGGCGGGCGCGCTATTGCACGGCTACTTCACCGCCTTGTTGTCAAGAAAACCATGCTTGCGGAAAATGGCTTGGCCTTCATCGCCCGCCGCATAGCTCATGAAGCGTTTGGCCAGCGCCACATGCTTGCTGCTTTTCAACTGAATCAGCAGTAGCGCTTGTGGCTTGGCCAGTTTGGGATCGAGGTCGATGACATCGATCTTGCTGGCGTTATCCGGGAAAAAACCAACCGCACGCCAGTTCATGGTGATATCGCCCTCACCCTTTTTGATGGCATGGACCAGGCTGCGTGAATCGGGCGCCAAAAAGGCTGCCTGCTTGATCACCTTCGGGTAGATGCCCATGCCATCAAGAATGGTCTTGGCCTCCTGGCCGACGCTACCTGATTCGGCATTGCCAATGATGGCGATCAGATCCTTGCGCAGCAGCTCCTTCGGATCGGGCCTCACGCTCTTGGGGTTGCCCTTCTGCACCATCAGCGCCATCTGATTGAAACCGACGGTGACATGCTCGCCGAACAGACCCTCCTTCAGATGCTTCTGGTAATAGCTTGGCTCACCGGGTAGATACCAGTCACCCGCAGCGCTTTTCCTGGCCGACTGAAAGAGGTCTTCCGAGCCGCCCTGGGCAATGTTGATCCTGACGTTCTCGCGTTTTTCGAAAGCCTGCGCAATCTCGGTCATTGGCCGCACCATGGTAATCCCGCAATAAAGCAGCAACTCGGATTTCGCACCCTGCGCAAAGGCAGGCGCCGCGAGTAAAAGAGCGACTGCCAGGACAAAACGGCGGAAAATTGAGGGCAGGATTTTCATGAAATCTCCAGTGGACGCAAAACTCAAGCTGAAAATTTTACTCTCTGCTACCCTTGCACCCCCGGCGCACCCTGACCTGCCATGGATTATCTGGAAAGAATTCTCAACGCCCGCGTTTATGACGTGGCGATCGAAACCCCGCTTGAACTGGCCCCCAACCTGACGGCGCGCAGCGGCAACCGTCTGTTCCTCAAGCGTGAGGACATGCAGCCGGTGTTCAGCTTCAAGCTGCGCGGCGCCTACAACAAGATTGCCCATCTCTCGCCTGCGCAGCGCCAGCGCGGCGTGATTTGCGCCTCGGCCGGCAACCATGCCCAGGGCGTCGCCCTGTCGGCGCAGAAACTCGGCATCCGCGCCGTGATCGTGATGCCGACCACCACACCGCAGATCAAGATCGATGCCGTGCGAAAGTTCGGTGGCGAGGTGGTGTTGCATGGCGAGGCTTACGACGCCGCCTACGCCCATGCGCTCACGCTCGAGAAAAAGCAGAAGCTCGCCTTTGTGCATCCCTTCGACGATCCCGACGTAATCGCCGGCCAGGGCACCATCGGCATGGAAATCCTGCGTCAGCATCCCGATCCGATCGACGCGGTATTCTGCTGCGTTGGCGGCGGCGGCCTGATTGCCGGTGTGGCGGCCTATATCAAGCGCCTGCGGCCGGCAACGAAAATTATCGGCGTCGAAGCCGCCGATGCCGATGCCATGGCCCGCTCACTCAAGGCCGGCAAGCGCGTCAAACTCGACAGCGTCGGTCTGTTCGCCGATGGCGCTGCGGTCAAACTGGTGGGCGAAGAAACTTTCCGTCTCTGCAAGGACACGGTCGATGAGATGGTGCTGGTCGATACCGACGCCATCTGCGCCGCCATCAAGGATGTGTTCGAGGACACGCGTTCAATTCTCGAACCGGCCGGCGCACTCGCCGTCGCCGGCGCCAAGGCCTGGGCCGCCAAGCACAAAGCCAAGGGCAAGACCCTCGTCGCCGTCGCTTCCGGCGCCAATATGAATTTTGACCGGCTACGCTTCGTCGCCGAGCGCGCCGAAGTCGGCGAACAGCGTGAGGCGGTGTTCGCCGTGACGCTGCCCGAAAAACCCGGCAGCTACAAGCAGTTCGTCAGCCTGATCGGCAGTCGCAATATCACCGAATTCAACTACCGCTTTCACGACGCCGGCGCCGCCCATGTCTTTGTCGGCATGCAGGTCGCCAACCGCGCAGAAGCCACGAAACTGGTCAGCCTGCTGCGCAAGCACGGCTATGCGACACTCGATCTCACCGATGACGAAATGGCGAAAGTGCACATCCGCCATCTGGTCGGTGGTCATGCCCCGCAGGCCAGGGACGAATTGATCTACCGCTTCGAGTTCCCCGAACGGCCCGGCGCCCTGATGCACTTCCTCGACAAGATGAGCGCCGGCTGGAACATCTCGCTGTTCCACTACCGCAATCACGGCGCCGATACGGGTCGCGTGCTGGTCGGCATGCAGGTGCCGCGTGCCGAGATGAAGGACTTCTGCGCCTTCCTGCAGCACCTCGGCTATCGTCATTGGGACGAGTCGAAGAATCCGGCGTATCGGCTGTTCCTTGGCTAAACCCACCTTCACCCCCGCCGCCGACTCCGTCCGCTGGAACCGCTACGCTGGCCGCGACGTCATTCCGCTGTGGGTTGCCGACATGGACTTTCCCAGTCCGCCCGCCGTCGTCGCTGCGTTGCAAGAGCGCATCACCAGCGGGCTCTTTGGCTACGGCCAGCCCTGGCCCTCGCTGATCGACACCATCATCACCCACTGCCAGCGCGCCTACGATTGGGCCATCGACTCCGACTGGCTGGTCTGGCTGCCGGGGCTGGTGCCCGGCTTGCACGTTGCCTGCCGTGCTATTGAAGGCGACGTGTTCACCGCCACGCCGGTCTATCCGCCCTTTCTCACCGCGCCGTCCTGCCAGCGCCGACATTTGCTGACGCTGCCGCTGGTGCAAAGTGGCGGCGGCTGGTGCTGGGATTTCGCCGCCGCCGATGCCATCATGAAGGCTGCCCGGCTGTTCCTGCTGTGCCACCCGCATAATCCCGTCGGCCGCGCCTGGCGCGAAGATGAACTGTGGCAACTCGCCGCGCTGGCCGAAAAGCATGATCTCGTCGTCTGCTCCGACGAGATTCACTGCGACCTGACCCTGCAGGGACGACATCGCCCCTTTGCCACGTTGTCGCCCGAGATCGCCGCGCGCACCATCACGTTGATGGCACCCTCAAAGACCTACAACATCGCCGGCCTCGGCTGCTCGTTTGCCATCATTTCCGACCCCATCCTGCGACAACGCTTTACCGCCGCCATGCAGGGCATTGTGCCGCATGTGAATGTGCTGGGATTGGTTGCCTGCGAAGCCGCCTATCGCGATGGTGAAGCCTGGCGGCAGGACTTGCTCACCACGCTGCGCAGCCATGCGGCCAAGGTCGAGCGCAGCATCAATGCCCTGCCCGAGTTGTCGATGCACAGCGTGGAAGCCAGCTTCCTGGCCTGGATCGACTGTCGTGAATGGGGAAGGGAACATCCTGCAGCCGAATTCGAAAAGGCCGGGGTTGGCCTCTCGAATGGTCGCGATTTCGGACCGGGAACAGCCTATGGCCAGTTTGTACGACTGAATTTTGGGACCACCACGCCGCTCATTGATGAAGCACTGGCCCGCATCGCGCACGCCAGCCAGACCGGCTGAAAAGTCGGCGCAGCGTTAAAGCGTCTTGCCCGCCCGTAGCATTTCGGCAAACTTCTCGGGGGGCACCGGTGGCGAAAACAGGTAACCCTGAATTTCCTGACAACCGAGGCTGTTGAGAAAATCCAGTTGCGCCCGCGTCTCGACGCCTTCGGCAATCACGCGGTGGCCCAAGCGCTGCGCCATGCTGACGATGGCACCAGCAATCGCGCAATCGTTGCCGTCCTCGGGAATGCCACGGACGAAAGACTGATCGATCTTGAGCGTGTCGATCGGGAAGCGCTTGAGGTAGGCGAGGCTCGAATAGCCGGTACCGAAGTCGTCGAGTGAAAGCTTGACGCCCATTGCGTTAAGGGCATCCATCATGGCGATGACATCCTCGCTACTGTGCGTCAGCATGCCTTCGGTGATCTCCAATTCGAGCCAGGCAGGCGGCAAATCGTGTTGCACCAGCAGGGCTTTAACGCGGTCGGCCAAGTCGGGCGAGAAGTCGCGGGCCGAGAGGTTAACGGCCACTTTGGTGAGCGGCAGTGCTTCGGCCTGCCAGGCCTTGGCCTGCTTCAAGGCAGCTTCGAGCACCCAGGCGGAGATGCGCACAATCAGGCCGGACTCTTCGGCCACCGGGATGAATTCGCCCGGTGACACCATGCCGCGCTCCGGGTGCTTCCAGCGCACCAATGCCTCGGCCCCGACGATGCGTCCCGAGGCAATGTCCACCTTGGGCTGGTAGTAGAGCAACAGTTCGTCATGTTCCAGGGCGTGGCGCAAGCCGGTCTCGATCTTGAGGCGATCGAGGGCACGCTGGTTCATGTCGTGGCTGTAGAAGGCATAGCTATCCTGGCCAGCCTGCTTGGCGCGATACATGGCGATATCGGCCATGCGCAGCAGCGCCTCGGTTTCGAAGCCATCGCGCGGATAGACACTGATGCCAATCGCGGCCCCGATCTTGAGCTCATGCTCTTCAAGGACAAAAGGTGGGTCGAGTGCGGCCAGCACTGTTTGCGCCACCACGGCCGCATGTTCACGACGTGTAATGTCGAACAGGGCCACGACGAACTCATCGCCGCCCAAACGCGCCACGACATCTTCGGTACGCACCGCACTGCGCAGGCGCTCGGCGACACAGCGCAGCAGATGGTCGCCGACCGCATGGCCAAGTGTGTCATTGATGGGTTTGAAGCGATTCAAGTCGATGAACAGGATCGCGCCATGCAAACGGTGGCGGCGTGCTTCAACGAGCGCCTGATCGACCAGCTTGTAGAGCAGGGTGCGATTGGGCAGGCCAGTCAGCCCGTCGTAATAGGCGAGGTGATGGATACGCTCCTCGGCCTTCTTGCGCTCGGTAATGTCGGTAAAGATGGAAAAGTAATTGCACAGGCCGCCATCGCGGTTTCTCACCAGGCTGATCGACGCCCAGCTGGGAAAATCCTCGCCACTTTTACGCCGTGTCCAGATCTCGCCGTTCCAGCTGCCCTCGGTCTCGACATGTTTCCAGATCTCGTCGTAGAAGTGCGGCGGATGCTTGTCCGAACGCAGGAAAGCAGTGGTCTTGCCGCGAACCTCTTCCTCGGTGTAGCCGGTCATGGCATAGAAGGCCGAGTTGACCGAGAGTACACGGCGCTCGGGGTCGGTGATGAGGATGCTTTCCTCGCTGTGTTCGAAGATGCGCGATTGCAGTCGCAAGGTCTTTTCAGCTTCGACACGCGCCGTGATATCGGAAAGATAACCGATCAGCCCGCAGGGGTCGCCCCGGGCATCGCGCATCAAGGACAACTGCAGGCTGGCCCAGAACACCTCGCCGGACTTGCGTCGCCGCCGCACTTCCAGTTCGCGTCCGCCATGTTCGAGAAAGGCGCCGTCGAAACCCTCGCTGTCATCCTCGGCATCGGGATCGGCATAGAGAAACAGGATGTGCTTGCCGATCGCTTCCTCGGCGGTGTAGCCGAACAGCTGCGTGGCACCCCGATTCCAGCCGGTGATGAATCCGCCGAGATCCATGGTGACCACCGACTCGTGAATCTGGTCGATGATTTGCGTCTGTGGCGCCAACAGACAGGCCCCGGGGACACCACGCGCCGCTTCGCACTGCGCGCGTGCGGCGATGAGTTCGGCAGAATCCCGAGACCTCTCGGCGCTCATCAGGCTTCCTTGCTTACTTGAACGGCCCAGCGCAAGGCTTCAACCTGCGCAGCCGCCCAGTCTTCCCGGGCAATGCCAAGACGCGCAATACGCTCTCCCAGTGCCGGCGTCGGCAGGCCATCGCTGGCCACCACAATCGCCAGCAACCCACCCAGCGAACCCTCGCCCGTTGTCAGCCCTTGGACCACCGGGTCCGGCAAATTGAGCGGCGCAATCACCTCGGCCACCGGCATGCCAAACAACTGGTCAAGCAGCGAGAACATGCCGACCATGAAAGCATGATCCCGCATCTCGCGCGCTAGCCCCTGACGCTTGGCCAGCGCTTCCATCAAGCCGGCGCGCTGCGCCGCACGCGGCAACAAGGGACTGGCATGCTGGCTACCTGCCTGGCGCGCATAGAGCAGCAGTTGCAGCCAGCGCTGTAACTGGCGCCGCCCGAGCAGGGCAATCGCCTGACCAAAGCTGGTGATTTTCTTGCCGGGCGCAAACGCCACCGAGTTCACCAGCTTCAGCAACTGGTAGGAAAGGTTCGGGTCGCGCTTGATCAGCGCCTCGATCTCGTCCGTGTCGGCATCCGAAGTCACCAGCGTCATCAACTTGAGCAACAAGCTGCGTGTCGACGCCTCCTTCTTCTGGGGAGCCGCCGCCGCAATCGTCTGCACCGTCTGGGCAACGTCATCGCTCGACACCAGTGTATAGCCGGCCGCCGACAAGACAGCGCGCGCAGGTTCCAGTGTCGCATCGGCAGCTGCTGCGGCAGTGAGCGCCAATTGCAAACGCTGCACATAGGGGGCAAGCGGTGCCGGATCAAAGCCAGCGGGATCGATACACGCCACACAGGGCAGATCGACCAGGATATCGGCAAGCCCAAAACCGCTCAGCACATGCGCCAGGGATGGCGTATCGAGCGGCTGCTCGCCGCACAATCGCAACGCCACCCATGCCTGGTTGGCATCCGTCAGCGGTTGCAGGGTGACGAGGGGGAAACGGGGTTCAGTGGTCATGGCAAGCAGATCATCTTTCGCATAGCGGCATCTTCGGCCTGAATTTGCAGGAAATCAAGGATAAAAGCACTGCAGGCCGACCTCGGTCACTACGGCATCCAGCGGAATGTCATGGGCGGCCGGATGAATGCTGTCGACATGACTAAGGGCATAGCCAATGCCAAGGGTGACAGGTCGCACTTCACACTGGGCCAGTGTGCGATCGAAATATCCCCCGCCATAACCAAGCCGATAGCCGGCCGCATCGTAAGCGACCAGGGGCAGCAGCAGCACCGTGGGCGCAGGCACTTCTGCGCTTAGCGGCACAGGAATCCCGTAGGGGTCCTGGGTCATCGGCACCTCGGGGGCCCAGGCGCGGAAGCGCATTGGGGCATCGCGTTCGACCACCACCGGCATCGCCGCCTGCCAGCCGGCCGCCAGCAAGCGCAGGATCAGCGGCCGACAATCGACCTCGGCCCGAATCGGCCAGCAAAAGCCCACCCTGCCGGCAGGCTGGGGGGAAAACCACTCCCACAGCAGGGCATGGATGCGGGCCTCATGTGCGGCACGTTCCCTCGCAGGGATGGCCAGGCGGGCTGCAATACATTCGCTCCGTAAGCGGTTGCGGCTCGCGGCAACGATGGCATCAGGATTGGCGGGGTTTTTCTCGCGGTGATCGGACATGGAGGGCAGATGGGCCTGTGCTACTCTGAGAGGATCATAGTCAATTCCGTGCCGCACCATGCAGCTAAAGTCTTTGCCATTCCTCAGCCGGCTCTTGGTCATCCCCTTGGCCATCTCCCTCTCCACGCCGGTTTTTGCCCAAACGACCCACCCGGAGGATGCAGCCTTCGTCGCCGCCCGCGAGGCGTTTGTCAAAGGCGAGCGCAACAAGTTTGCCCGTGCGGCCAGCGAACTGAGCAGTCACCCGCTGCTGCCCTGGGTCGACTATTTTCGCCTCAGTCAGCGCCTCGAAGATGGCTCGGATAGCGGCATGGCTGAATTCGTGGACCGTCACAACGGTACCTATCTGGGTGAAAAAGCGCGCGGTGACTGGCTAAAGTGGCTGATGCGTCAGGAAGACTGGTCGGCCGCACGCGTCCAGTTCGCTCACATGGAACGACCCGATGCCGAGGCACAATGTCGCGGTCTCGACATACGTTTGCGCCTGGGCGAAGTTGAGGCGATGGAGGAGATACCCGCCCTGCTATCCAGCGAAGCGCCCTTGGCGGAAGCCTGTCGCCCGCCTTTGGAGCGCCTCGCCCGATCAGGTGCGCTACCGAATGAACGACTGTGGGAACGCCTGCGCCGCCAACTGGCCCTCGGCAAGCTCAAGGAGGCCCGCACACTGGCCAGCTGGCTACCTACCGCAGAAGCACCGGCCTGGCGCACGATCGAAGCCATCGACAACCATCCGGCACGTTATCTCGCCAAACTACCCGAACGCTTTGCCGACTCCCGTAGCGGCCGCGAACAGGCCCTGTTTGCCGTGCTGCGCATGGCGCGTACCGATGTACGCGTCGCGGCGTCGCGCTGGGTCGACATCGAAGCATCCTATCCTGCCGTCGAGCGCGGCGCCGGCTGGGGATGGCTCGCATATCGGGCCGCCATTGCCCATCAAGCTACTGCCAATGACTGGTTTGATCAGGCCGGAAAACTGGGGGGCACGCTGGATGAGGAACAGCGTGCCTGGCGCGTGCGCAGTGCGCTGCGCAACGAAGACTGGCCACGAGTGCTGCGCGCTATTGCCGCCATGCCATCATTGCAGGCCACCCAGCCAGAATGGCTCTACTGGCAGGGACGTGCACACAGTGCGTTGGGCCAACGCGATGTTGCACTGGCACTGTTCCAGCGGATCGCGGGGCAGGCCAGTTTCTACGGCATTCTTGCCAGCGAAGCGCTGGGCAAATTCGACAGCCCGCCCGCCAAGGCGGCGCCCATCAGCGAGACCGAACTGACCGCCGCCCAAGCAAACCCTGGGCTGGTGCGCGGCCTGGCACTGATTCGCACCGGCATGCGCATCGACGGCATCCGCGAGTGGAACTGGCCGTTGGCCCGTCTCTCCGACCGGGAACTGCTCGCAGCGGCCGAACTCGCCCGCCGTGAAGCAGTCATCGACCGCGCCATCAATACGGCTGACCGCACCCGTGCCGAACACGATTTCTCGCTGCGCTATCCCACCCCCTTCTACAGTCAGGTTGAGCCACATGTACGCAATGTCGGGCTTGACCCGGCCTGGGTTTATGGCCTGATGCGGCAGGAAAGCCGCTTCATCATGGATGCCAAATCGAGTGCCGGCGCCAAGGGTCTGATGCAGTTGATGCCGGCGACCGCCAAGTGGGTTGCCAAAAAGATCGGCATGGCCGATTACCACCCAACCAAGGTCACCGACATGGATACCAATGTGGCGCTCGGCACCCACTACATGAAGATGGTCATGGACAGTCTCGACAACCATCCGGTGCTGGCCTCGGCGGCCTACAACGCCGGGCCGGGGCGCGCCCGCAAGTGGCGCGGCGAGCGCCCGCTCGAAGGCGCCATCTACGCGGAAACGATCCCCTTCAACGAAACGCGCGATTACGTCAAGAAAGTGCTGGCCAACGCCGTGCACTATGCCGCCCTGATGGGCACAACCCAACCCACGCTGACCCAGCGACTCGGCACCGTCCGGCCGCGCGGCTTCAGTGATGGTACAGCCGAGGATTTGCCATGAAGAACATTTTGTTGATCGGTGGGACCGGATTTGTCGGTAGCGCCCTGGCGAGCCGTCTCGCCAAAGCCGACTTTTGCGTAACTTTGCCGACGCGCCGACCAGAACGGGCACGGCATCTTTCCGTACTGCCCACCGCCCGCATTGTTCAAGCCAATGTGTACGACGAAGCGACCCTGGCGCGTCTGATGATCGGGCAGGATGCCGTCATCAGCCTAGTCGGCATCCTTAAGGGTAACTTTCAGCGCGCCCATACCGAGCTACCCGGCAAGATCGCTCGCGCCGCCAAGGCTGCAGGTGTACCACGTCTGCTACACATCTCGGCCCTCGCCGCGTCAACCGATGCCCCCTCGCAATACCTGCGTTCTAAAGCCGCCGGGGAAGCCGCACTGATGGCCGCCTATCCCGACGCCACGATTTTCCAGCCCTCGGTGATCTTCGGTCAGGGTGATTCCTTTCTGACTCTGTTTGCCGGCCTGCTCAAGCTTGCGCCCATCGTGCCGCTGGCCTGTGCCGACGCACGCTTCCAGCCGGTGTGGATTGAGGATGTCGTCACCGCCGTCATCGCCAGCCTTGATCATTCGGAAAGTCGTGGCCAGACTTATCCGCTGTGCGGGCCACGCGAATACACGCTGCAGCAACTGGTCGCCTACACTGGTCAGGTCAGCGGTCATCCGCGTCCGATCATCGGCTTGCCGTTTGCTTTCTCGATCCTGCAGGCCTTTTTGATGGAGTTCCTGCCGAAAGGACCGATGACCCGCGACAACGTCTGGTCGATGCAGGTGCCCAACGTCTGCGCCGCCGGTTGCACACTCCCCTTCGGCCTGACCGCTACGCCTCTGGAGGTGGTGGCGCCGGGCTATCTGGCCGCTTAGATTCTCTCTACGTTCACTTGGCGTATTGCAGATAAGTAATACCGCCTGATAGAGTAATACCATATAATTGAGTATTACTACTGGAGATTGCCATGCTAAGTTCATCCGTTACGACCAAAGGGCAGGTCACCATTCCCGCCGAGTTGCGCGCCCGGCTGGGCATTCAGCCGGGCGACCGTGTGGGCTTCACCGAGGATGAGGGTCGTCTCGTACTGCAGCGCCAAGAAACTGCCATCACTTCCGTCTTCGGCTTGGTCAAGGCGAAGCATGGCGTGGATCTGGAACTGATGAATACAACCACCGCTTCAGGCTGGAAGCGCCGTGCTGGCACTTGATACCAATGTACTGGTGCGTATCCTGATTGACGATCCAGATGCGCCAACACAGTGCGCCACGGCGCGGGCCGAAGTGCAGGCAGCCGGCGAAGCCTACGTCTCGCAGGTAGTTCAGATTGAAACCGTGTGGGTGCTATCTGCGGCGTATAGCCTGAATAAGGGGACGCTCCTGAAAGCGCTACGTACGGTGCTTGATCACCCGGCTTTTCACCTACAACGACCGGAAGTTTTCCGGGCAGCGCTGGAATACTACGATGCGGGCCATGCCGATTTCGCGGATTGCATGATTCTGGTGGAAAGTGTGGCCGCAGGTGCCGAACTGGCAAGCTTCGATCGCAAGCTAGGCAAGTTGGCCGGCGTTCGTCTGCTCAAATAACGGCCATGCAGATTTATTGTGTCGGCGGCGCGCTGCGCGATGAACTGCTCGGCCTGCCGGTGCAAGATCGCGACTGGGTAGTCGTCGGCGCTACCCCGGAAGACATGGCGGCACGCGGTTTCAAGCCCGTGGGACGCGATTTTCCGGTCTTTCTGCACCCGCAAACACACGAGGAATACGCCCTTGCCCGCACCGAACGCAAGACCGCGCCGGGCTATACCGGCTTCGTTTTTCACACCAGCGCCGATGTCACGCTCGAAGAAGACCTGATCCGCCGCGATCTGACCATCAACGCGATGGCGCGCGGTGAAGGGGGTGTGCTGGTCGATCCGCATGGCGGGCGTGCCGATCTGGAACGCAAGCTGCTGCGCCACGTCTCGCCGGCCTTTGCCGAAGACCCCGTGCGTATCCTGCGCCTCGCGCGCTTTGCCGCGCGCCTGACCGACTTCACCGTTGCCCCTGAAACCCTGGATCTGATGCGAGAGATGGTCGAGCATGGCGAAGTCGACGCACTCGTCGCCGAGCGCGTCTGGCAGGAGCTCGCGCGCGGCCTGATGGAAGCCCGGCCCTCGCGCATGTTCGAGACCTTGCGTGCCTGCGGTGCGCTGACCAAGCTACTGCCGGAACTGGATCGCCTGTGGGGCGTGCCGCAACGGGCCGAATACCATCCGGAAATTGATACCGGTGTGCATGTCATGATGGTGATCGACATGGCTGCGCAGCTCAAGCTTTCGCTGCCGGCACGCTTCGCCGCGCTGGTGCACGATCTCGGCAAGGGCACCACGCCGACCGACATCCTGCCGCGCCACATCGGCCATGAGCAGCGTAGTGTCTCGATGCTTGATCCAATTTGTGAACGCCTGCGCGTGCCGGCCGACTGTCGCGATGTCGCTCGACTGGTGGCACGCTTTCATGGCGACATGGGCAAGGTGACCGAATTGCGGCCGGACACCCAGCTCAAGCTTCTCGAACGCTGCGATGCCCTGCGTCGCCCGGACCGCTTCGAGGAAATCCTCGGTGCCTGCGAGGCCGATTATCGCGGGCGCCTCGGCTATACCGAACGCCCCTTTACGGCCGGCGAACGCTGGCGCGCGTTGCTGGCGGCCGTGCAGTCCGTCGATGCCGGTGCGATTGCACAAGCCTGCCAGGACAAGGCACAAATCCCGATGCGGATACAGCAAGCCCGCATTTGCGCATTGACTGCCGCTAAAGCGTAAGCAGAATCTGCCGTTATTCCCGCAACGGGGAAAATGGAGACGGCATGCTGACAGAACACCAGAAACACTGGGGCGTCGATCAGTGGGCGGCGTTCCTCACCAACCAGACCCTGCCCTGCATCGGCCGCAGCAAGCTGATGTTGCGCGCACTGGAAGAAACACAGGGCGATGACCTTTCTGCCGCCGACCTGACCACCCTTGTCATCGGCGACCCCTTCCTCTGTCTGCGCCTCTTGCGCGAAGCCGAAAAACGCCGCACCCACCGTCTTGGGCATGACACCACGACGCCGCTGGGCGCCGTCATGCAACTCGGCATCAAGACCTTTCGCAATCTGCTGCTGGGTTGTGCGGAAACTGACGAGTATCAACTCGGCCTGCTGGCCTGCTCCGCCCGCGCCGTGCTGGCCAGTCAGATTGCCCAGATGTGGGGACGTGCGCGCTCCGATATTGCCCCAGAGGAGGTCGCGATGGCGGCCTTGCTGGCGGAAACGGGTGAGTTGCTGCTGTGGCATTTTGTGCCGGAGTTGCCGCAGGCCGCGCAAGACATGCTCAAAAGCGGCAAGGCCACCCGCTCCGCCCAGGCACAGGAGATGGCCTGCGGCTTTCGATTCCGCGATCTGTCGCTCAAGTGCGCCACCGTCTGGGAGTTGCCACCTCTGCTGATTCAGCTGATTCACGGCGCCGACACTGTGCGCGCCAACCTGTGCAAGCTGTATCTTGATACCGCCCGGCATCTGGCCAACTCACCCGATGACTCCGCCCTGCCGGATGATCTGGCGCAGGCCAAGCGATTAATTCACGGCGCCAGCCTTGAATGGCTGGCCGGCCACATGAATGGTCTCAATGAAGAACGTCAGGCCAGGCTGATCGAAGCCGCACGCTGGATTCTCGATCAGGAAAGCCCGCCAGAAAGCTATTGAGGCGTCTTTTTGCCGAGCATGGCCTTGAAATTGGCCAGGCGGGCATTGCCGGAAACGCGATCCTCAACTGTCGGCGCTGACGAGACGGCCCCGCCCTCGAACTTGATGTCACCATCGCTGCCATCCATCTCGGCGATGAAGCGCGAGAGGCTGCGCTCCATGAGGTCCTTGCCCTGCTTGCGGCGCGCGCACCAGCTGATGTTCAGGCTCATCTGCGCGCGCGTAATGCCAACATACATCAGCCGCCGCTCTTCCTCGATGTTGCCGGCATCGATCGACTCGCGATGCGGCAGCGAACCTTCCTCGACGCCAACCAGATGGACATGGCGAAACTCCAGGCCCTTTGCCGCATGCAGGGTGGCCAGTTGCACCGCATCGACATCCTCGTCCTGCTTGTCGAGCATGGTGATCAGCGCCACGGTCTGCGCCAGTTCCATCAGCGTCTTGTTTTCTTCCGTACCCTTGCCCGCCAGCCAGTCGGTGAATTCGCGCAGATTGCGCCAGCGCGTTTCGGCATCCTTCGCTTCCAGCGACTCGAACAACCAAGCTTCGTAGCCGATGGCCCGCAGCAAATCTTCCAGGACCGTACCCGCCGGTTCACGCGCGGCACGCCATTCCATGCGATTGATGAAGTCGCCGAACTCGCGCAAGGCCGCTAGTTGCGCCGGCTTGATCTCCAGTTCGACCCCCGGCGCGAAAATCGCCGCAAACAGGCTGATGTGGCGCCGCCCGGCAGCCTGTCCCAAGGCTTCCAGCGTCGTATTGCCGATACCGCGCTTGGGCGTACGCGTCGCCCGCAGGAAAGCCGGATCGTCGTCCTGATTGGCCAGCAGGCGCAGATAGCTGGTCACATCCTTGATCTCGCTCTTGTCGAAGAAGGACTGCCCACCCGAGAGGACGTAAGGCACCTTGTGCGCCCGCAACTGTTGCTCGAAGGCACGTGCCTGAAAATTGCCACGGTAGAGAATCGCGTAGTCGTGCCATTTGCCGCGCGTCTCGAACTTGTGTGCCATCAGGCGCGTCACCACCCATTCGGCTTCATGCTCGCCGTCGCGGCAAGCCATGACGCGAATCGCATCGCCATGGCCCTTGTCCGACCAGAGCTTCTTGTCGAACAGCTTGGGATTATTCTTGATCACACTGTTCGCCGCCTTGAGGATGCGCGTGGTCGAGCGATAGTTCTGCTCCAGCTTGATCACCTTCAGACGCGGGAAATCGACCTGCAACTGGCGCAGGTTCTCGACGTCCGCACCGCGCCAGGCATAGATCGACTGATCGTCGTCGCCCACCGCCGTGAAGGCGGCGCGTTCGCCGGTCAGCAAACGCAGCAGGCGGTTCTGGCAACGGTTGGTGTCCTGATATTCATCCACCAGCAGATGCCAGACACGCGTGCGCCAGCGCAGCGCCACCTCGTCGTGCTCCTCCAGCAACTTCACCGGCAGGCGGATCAGGTCGTCGAAATCCACCGCCTGATAGGCACGCAGGCTGCGTTCGTATTCGGCATAGACACGCGCCGCACCGACGGCGAGATCATCCTCGGCCTGCTCCAGCGCCTGTTCGGGCGTTAGCAACGCGTTCTTCCACAGGGAGATGCGCTGCTGGATCAGCTTGACGCGCGCCTTGTCGGCGTCTTTCAGCATCTCGCCGAACAGGGCGCCGGTATCGCTGGCATCGAGGATGGAAAAACTGGGTTTAAGCCCAATAGCGCGAGCTTCCTGGCGTAGCAACTTCGCGCCGAGTGCATGGAAGGTGCTGATGCTGACCTCGTTGGCGCGCTCACCGATCAGCTTCGTGGCACGCTCCTTCATCTCGCGTGCCGCCTTGTTGGTGAAGGTAATCGCCATCACATGCTGCGGCGCCATGCCGCAGTCACTTAGAAGATAGGCGATCTTCTGCGTAATAACGCGTGTCTTGCCACTGCCGGCACCGGCCAGGACCAGCAAGGGACCATCCAGATACCGCACCGCCTCCCGCTGCGGCGGGTTCAATCCATGCACTGCTTACTTCAACGTGCCGCGCAGCGGATTGATCTTGGTCGGTTCCTTGATCTCGGTCGCACCACCGCCGCCGGCCACATTGCCGCATTCACACGCGGCCTTGATGTGCGAGACAGAGGCAACGATCACCTTGCATTCGTCACACTCGTAATAGACATTGCCGCCCTTGGGCAGCGAGCCATCCTCATTGCGAGCAACGGGGTCAAAACGGTAAATCTTGCGCAGGTCGACTTTCATGATTATTTAAGAGCACCAAAAACTTTTTGGACAAGGCTGCTGGCAGCCCCCATGGGGTTGGTTCGAATTGCCTTTTCTTCCTCGGCGATCATCAGGTAAAGGCCATCCAGCGCCTTTTCTGTCACGTAGTTCTCAAGCTGGGTGTCTTTTTCCTTGATCAGGCCGAACTGTGCGCCTTTCTTGGCGAACTTTTCGTAGGTCTTGGCGAGTTTCACCTTTTCGATAGCCTGCGTGACGACCGGCAGGAACTTCTCACCCAACGGCTTGGCCGTCTTGCGCTTGAAATACTGGGTGGCCGAATCGTTGCCGCCGGTCAGAATGCTTTTGGCATCCTCGACGCTCATCTCCTTGACCGCATTGACCAGCAAATTCTTGGCTTCGGGAACAGCTGCCTCAGCGGCGCGGTTCATGGCGGTGATGAGTTCATCGGCCTGCTTGCCCATGCCGAGGCCACGCATCAGGCCTTCGACCTGCTGCATGCTTTCAGGCAAAGGGATTTTCACTTTCGGGTTGCCAAGAAATCCATCGCTCCTGCCGAGCAGATCAACCGCCTTGCCTGCCCCCTGCGTCAGTGCTTCCTTCAGGCCGCCGCCGGCTTCCTGACCCGAGATATCCGCCAGGGACAGCGCCTGTGCGCTGGTGGCGATCCACAGCCCGGCCGACAGGCCAAGCATCGCTTTGAGTAGGTTATGTGTTTTCATATCCAGTCAGTTTAACCTAGGCACCCACGCCAGTGGAATGCCCTCGCTATAATGCCTGCTATGCCTGCCCAATCCCCTGATATCAAAACGCATCTTGCCGACTTGCTGCGCGCTGCGCTGGCGAGTGTTGCCCCGGGTACTGAGTGCGACATCCATCTCGAACGCCCGCGCGACGCCACCCACGGCGATTTTTCCAGCAACCTGGCCATGCAACTGGCGCGGGACCTGAAAGAAAATCCGCGCAAGATCGCCGACCGGTTGGTGCGTGAATTGCCCCCCTCCGCCTGGGTGCTGAAGACCGAAGTGGCGGGCGCCGGCTTTATTAATTTCACCGTTGCGCCCGCCGCCAAGACGGCCATCGTGCATGCCGTGCTGGCACAGGGCGATGCGTTCGGGCGCGGGGCGAAAAAGCCTGGCAAGCTGCAGGTCGAATTTGTTTCGGCCAATCCAACCGGGCCCCTGCATGTTGGTCACGGGCGCGGCGCGGCCTTTGGCGCCAGTCTGGCCAACCTGCTCGCTTTCGCCGGCCACGAGGTCTGCCGCGAATACTATGTGAATGACGCCGGCCGCCAGATGGACATCCTCGCGGTGTCGACCTGGCTGCGTTATCTGGAAATCTTTGGCGAAGTTGTACCCTTTCCGCCCAACGCCTATCAGGGCGACTACGTGCGTGACATGGCCGGGCAGATCAAGGATGCACACGGGGATCGCTACGTGCATCCGGCCGCCGCCGTGCTGGCCTGCGTGCCCCCCCTCGAACCGGACGCCGAAGCCCACCTCGACGGCCTGATCGCCGCCGCCAAGGATCTGCTCGGCGAAGACTGGCACTACATTCATCAGCACGCTCTTTCGGAACAGCTGGCCGACGGTCGCGCCGATCTTGAGGAGTATGGCGTGCATTTCGACTGCTGGTTCTCGGAACGCTCGCTCTACGATACCGGCATGGTCGCCAAAGCCGTCGCCGAACTCGAAAAGCGCGACCACATTTACCTGCAGGACGGTGCCAAGTGGTTCCGTTCCACCACCTTCGGCGACGAGAAGGATCGCGTCGTCCAGCGCGACAACGGTCTCTATACCTACTTCGCTTCTGACATCGCCTACCACTGGAACAAGTTCGAGCGCGGCTTCACGCGCATCATCGACATCTGGGGTGCGGATCATCACGGCTACATTCCGCGCGTCAAGGGTGCCCTGCAGGCGCTGGAGCTTGATGCCGAGGCCCTTGAGGTGGCACTGGTGCAATTCGTTAGCCTGTTCCGTGGCACGGAGCGTGTTTCGATGTCGACGCGGGCCGGCTCCTACGTCACCCTGCGCGAATTGCGTCAGGAAGTCGGCAACGATGCCTGCCGCTTCTTCTATCTGTTGCGCAAGCAGGATCAGTCGCTCGATTTCGACCTCGACCTCGCCAAATCTCAGTCGACCGACAATCCCGTCTATTACGTGCAGTACGCCCATGCGCGCGTCTGCTCGGTGCTTAACCAGTGGGACGGCAATGCCTCCGAATTGGCGCAGGCCGACCTCGGTGCCTTGGGCAGCGAGCGTGAACTTGCCCTGGCCGCCAAACTCGCTGCCTTCCCCGAAATCGTCGAGAACGCCGCTCGCGATCAGGCGCCGCATGCCATTGCCTTCTGGCTGCGCGAACTGGCGGCGGAGTTCCATGCCTGGTACAACGCCGAGCGGCTGCTGGTCGATGATGAAGCTCAAAAGCGCGCACGTCTGGCGCTGGCCGTTGCGGTCCGTCAGGTGATCTGCAACGGATTGCACATCCTCGGCGTATCTGCCCCGGAGGCTATGTAATGACCCATCAACGTGGTGGTACCCTGATTGGCCTGGCCTTCGGTCTGGTCGTTGGCGTGTTGATCTCCTTTGGCGTCGTTTGGTATCTGAACAAAACGCCTCTGCCCTTCGTCGACAAGATGCTGACGTCCGAGCCCAAGTCACAGGACAATGGCCAAAAGACACCGGCCCCCCTGCCCGGCAAACCGGGCGACAAGCCGATCGAAAAACCCGCCGAGCGCAAGTTCGAGTTCTACGACATCCTCGAAGGCAAAAAGTCCGTGACCCCTGGCACCACACCGCCCGCACCCGTATCTGCCACGGCACCAGCGGCCGCCCCGGCCCCGCAAGCGGAATCCGGTCATTTATTCCTGCAAGTCGGCGCCTTCCAGAAAGTGGCCGATGCCGAGAAAATGAAAGCCAAACTCGCCATGCTGGGTTTCGAAGCCGGTGTGCAGGAAGTCGAGGTGGCCGACAAGGGCACCATGCACCGCGTGCGTGTCGGCCCCTACAGTAGCACGGAAGAAATGAACCAGAATCGCGGTCAACTGTCTCAGAATGGCATCCCGGCCACGGTGGTTCGGGTAAAAGATTAAGGGAGAACATCCATGAAGTTGCTCAATACCCTGCTTGCTGCTGTCGCCACCATCACGCTTGGCGGCTTTGCCCTGTCACCCGCCTTGGCGACCGCGCCGCAGGAAGGCAAGCACTACAGCCGTCTGCAAATGCCGCAGCCCACCGAACAGCCCGGCAAGGTCGAAGTGATCGAGTTCTTTTGGTATGGCTGCTCCCACTGTTCTGACTTTGAACCGCTGCTCAAGTCCTGGACCAAGAAGCTGCCCAGTGATGTGAATTTCAAGAAAGTGCCCGCCATCTTCCGCGACAGCTGGGCACCCGGCGCACGCATTTACTACACCCTTGAAGGTCTGGGTCTGCTCGAAAAGCACAATGATGCCGTGTTTAACGCCATGATCAAGCAACGCATCAATCTCAATGATGAGAAAACGCTACTGGACTGGGTGGCCAAGCAAGGCATCGACCGCCAGCAGTTCGCCGACATGTACAAATCTTTTGCCGTTGATGGCAAAGTCCGGCGTGCGGCCGAAATGACCCAGGAATATGGCTTCGGCGGCGTGCCGGTGCTAATTATCGGCGGCAAATACATGCCCTCGCCGGATCTCGGTACCTTCGGCAATATGCTGGAGGTGGTCGATGGCCTGATCGCCAAGAATCGCGGCGAAATCAAGAAGAAATAAGCGTCTGAACGCTCCCCTGCGCGTCTGGATTACCGGTGCCTCATCAGGCATCGGCATGGCTTTGGCGCAGCAATATGCGCAGCGGGGCGCCACGCTGGGGCTGGTTGCCCGGCGCGGCGAAGCACTTCAGGCACTCGCGGCCGATCTTCCCGCCACCTGCCATCTTTACCCACTCGATGTCGCCGATGAGACCGCCATGGCCGCTGCCGGACAGGATTTCACCCAGCGCGCCGGCATTCCTGACATCGTGATTGCCAACGCCGGCGTGTCGGTCGGCACTCTCACCGAAGCTGCGGAGGATCTGCCCGCCTTTCGGCGCGTCTTCGATACCAATGTGATGGGCATGGTGCATACCTTCCTGCCCTTTGTCGCCGCGATGCGGCAGGCGGAGAGCGGGCGCTTGGTGGGCATTGCCTCGGTGGCCGGTATTCGCGGCCTGCCCGGTGCCGGCGCCTATTGCGCCTCCAAGGCGGCGGCGATTGCCTACCTTGAAAGTCTGCGCGTGGAGTTGCGTGGCAGCGGTGTCAAGGTTGTCACGCTTGCGCCCGGCTACATCGCCACGCCGATGACAGACAAGAATCCCTATCCGATGCCATTCCTGATGCCGGTGGAAGATGCGGCACGCAGCATGATGCGCCATATCGAGCGCGGCTCACGCTTTGCCGTAATGCCTTGGCCGATGAGTGTGGTCGCCAGCCTCCTGAAAATCCTGCCACGGCCACTCTTCGACGCCCTCTTTGCGCATGCCGGGCGCAAGCCCCGTGGATTGCCCTAAAATCGATCGTCATGACCCGCGCACTCGCCCGCCCCACCATTTTCGACCGCCGTCAGCTCATGCTGATGCTGTGGATACTGCTGTCGGCCGGTTTCATCGCCATCTCGCTGATCGGCTACTTCGTTTCCAAGCAGGCGATTCGCGAAACCATCATCGCGCAGGATCTGCCGCTGACCTCAAGCAACATCTATTCGGAAATCCAGCGTGACCTGATTCGCCCGATCCTGATCTCGATGACCATGGCACACGACACCTTCGTGCGCGACTGGGTCTTGCGCGGCGAGAAAACCCTGCCGGACATGGCCCGCTTCCTCAAGGAAGTGAAAGAACGCCATGGCGCCTTCAGCAGCTTCTTCGTTTCTGAAAAGAGCGGCATCTACTACACCGGCGAGGGTGTTCTCAAGCGCGTCTCCTCCTTCGAGCCGCGCGATGCCTGGTACTACCGTGTGCGCGGCCTCGCCGAGGATTACGAGATCAACATTGATCCCGACCTTGCCAATGCCGACGCGCTGACCATCTTCATCAATTACCGCGTCTTCGACTACGCGGGCAACTACATCGGCGCCACCGGCATCGGCCTCACCGTAGATGCTGTCCACCGCCTGATCAAGGAATACCAGGAACGTTACAAGCGCAAGATCTACTTCGTCGACCTGCGCGGGCACATCGTCGAGTTCGGCCACAAGAAAAAGCAAACACTCGACTTGCACACGGTACCCAGCCTGGGGCCACAAATCGACCGCATCATCAGCGACCGTCGCGGTTCCTATCAATACGAGATCGATGGCGACAATCACATTCTCCATGTGAACTATCTGCCCGAATTGAAGTGGCTTCTGTTTGTCGAACAGAACGAAGCGGTGGCGCTGGCTGCAGTACGACAGACGCTCTACACCAATCTCGCCATCAGCCTGGTGGTGACACTGATCGTGATCATTCTGATTCAGTTCGCCTTCAATCGTTACCAGTGGCAACTGGAGGAAATGGCCTCGACCGACAAACTGACCGGCCTGCTCAACCGTCATGCCTTCACCATCCTGATTGAAAAGCTGCTCGCCGAATACCGTCGTGCGCCACGGCCGATCAGCATGCTGATGGTTGATATCGACCACTTCAAGCGCATCAACGACGAACACGGCCATCAGATTGGCGATGACGTCCTCACCATCATTGCGCGCCGACTGGAAAGCGGCTTGCGCGAATCGGACCTTGCCGTGCGCTGGGGCGGCGAGGAATTCCTGCTCGCCCTCAAAGGCTGCGACCGCGACGAAGCGCTGCGCATCGCCGAGAACCTGCGCGAATCCATCGGCGCGCTACCAATAGAAATCAAGGGGAAAACCCTCAACCTGACCATCAGCATCGGCGTCAGCGAATTCAATGGCAGCGAATCGCCCGACCAGACCGTCGATCGCGCCGACACGGCCCTTTACAAGGCAAAAAACACCGGGCGCAACCGGGTCGAATCCGCCTGAAACATGTGATGCCGTCCCGCCAGCGCCGACTTTTCACCGAACTTCGGTAATATCTGTTGCGCCATTTGTAACGAGAGGATTCACCATGCCCCCTTATGCCGTCCATGCTGTCGTCACCGGGTCGCATCGTCTGGTGATTGATCTGCCCGCCGATTTTCCCGAGGGTGAGGTAGAGGTTGTGCTACGCCCCATCGCTCCGGCCGCTTCCAGCGAAGCCAAACAGGTTCTCGGTCAACGCCTACGCGCGCTGCGGCAAAACGCACTCGACGCAGGCATGGTCACACTCGACTGGAACGGTATCCGGCGCGAAGTGCAGTCCAGCTGACCTCAGTAACGCCGTCCCATCAGCGCCGACTTTTCGAAATTTGGGAAAG
The DNA here is from genome assembly GCA_030681195.1 of Rhodocyclaceae bacterium. Classification (GTDB taxonomy): domain Bacteria; phylum Pseudomonadota; class Gammaproteobacteria; order Burkholderiales; family Rhodocyclaceae; genus Sulfuricystis. Next base: position 186,143 of record JAUXXJ010000045.1, on the reverse strand, counting down.
CTACCCAGAAAGGCTCGCCCATGCGCTTCAATAAATTCCTCTGGGGAAACTACAGTCAGACTGAACGCGGGAAAGCTGCGTTGCAGCGTTATGCCAACCCGACAAAGGAAATCTTCGATAACGATCCCGATTTGATCGAAGTATTCAAAGTGTTCGTTAAGGAAGAATTTCTCGATCAATATAACGAACCGGTCATCAATGTCGACATCGTCGATTTGGTGAAGTCCGCAGCAGAAAAGCTACCGATTTGCTCCAGAGAACAGGCAGAAGAAGCCTATATCGAGCTTTACAAAAACTACATTCCTTATCAAGCTACGGATAAATCTGGCAAGGTCGATGATGTATTTTTCTTTGGCGAAGCTGAGGAAGATTGGTACGACTACGTTGCTGCCATCTCTCTAGGGTTGCATCAAGCTCATCCAGGGTATTTCCTGCCTTACGACTTCCGCAGTTGCTTTCATCAGCTCACGGAAATCCATGAGGAATTCGGCATCCCGCTTGCCCCTGTGCCAAGCAAAGGCGACAAAACTGGCCGTGCTTTTTACTATCTCGACATCAATACTGTCTGGCAGGAATTCCGACAGTTGCATGGACTCAATGCTGTCGAGATGTGCGCTTTCCTCTACGATTTTGCTAAGGAGTTCGTTACGCCCACGGACGCAAACGATCTTCCTTTGCCAACGAAGGCCTGGATAATTACCGGCGGCGCAGGGAATAATGACATCGAGACAGTCGAGCTAGACACACACGAAACTGTTCGCTATTGGAACGCCAATTCAGGCGTTCGGCGTGGAGACATTTTGGTGATGTACCTCGTCAGGCCGAAAAGCTGCATCCATTCGATCTGGCGCGCAGCGTCCGACGGCTTCGTCGATCCTTTTTTTCACTATCACAGCATTGCCTGGATTGCCGCGCCAATCAAAACGGCGGCGGTCCCCTTGACCACACTGAAGACCGATCCACTGCTTTCGAAAAAAGGGGCGATTCGCGCCAACTTTCAGGGTCCAAGCAGCAAAGCACCTTTGTCTTTCGAGGAGTACCAAGCCATTGTCGATCTGATGGTGGCGCAAGGACAGGATCGCTCCGTGCTTCCGGTAATGCAGACTCCGCCGGCACAGCTTGAAGTTGACCTCGGAAACGAGCGCGACGTCGAGATCCAGTTGATCGAGCCTTTGCTTTCCCAACTTGGCTATCGAGACAAGGATTGGGTCAGGCAGATGCCAGTGCGTATGGGGCGTGGAGAAAGAAACTACCCCGATTATGCAATCGGTGCGGTGATGGGGCGTGGAAATGAAAGCGCCCGGATGATCATCGAGTCCAAATACCAGCTGTCGTCACGGCGAGAGTTTGAAGAGGCATTTCTGCAAGCCAAGTCATACGCAGTTCGGCTGCAATGCGATGTGATGGCGCTCGCGGCACGCGAAGGCATCTGGATATTCGAGAAGCACCGGGACGCCTTCCAGATCGAACACCATACCTATCGAAGTTGGGGAGAACTGAATCACCCGGACATATTCCATCAAGTGCTTGCCGTAGTTGGTCGTCAGTCGATACTTGTGAAACCGCCATCGAAAGCTTCTTGAAAACTAACATGCACCATACCTTCACTTTCCAGGAAAATCCCGCCATGACCATGAACTTCAAACCTTACATTCTGCGCGCCCCGGCCATCTGTGGCGGCGAGGCTGTCGTCACAGGAACACGCGTCACGGTACGCACCATTCTTGCCAGCCTTGCCGAGGGCATGAGCGACGATGAAATTCTCGCCGACTTTCCAACATTGACGCGCGACGGACTGCGCGCGGTAATCGCCTTTGCTGCCGTTTCTGCCGAGGAAGACCTGCCACTGTCAGCCACACCAGCGCTGGCATGAAGATCAAGCTCGATGAAAACCTGCCGTCGCGGCTGGCGGGAATCCTTGCTGCGAACGGGCACGACGTACATACCGTACCCGAGGAAAATCTTTCCGGGCGACCTGATGCCGATATTTGGCAGGTGGTAAACACCGAGGGCCGCTTCCTCATCACCCAAGACCTCGATTTTTCCGATACCCGGCAATTTGCACCAGGAACGCACCCCGGCGTATTGCTGCTGCGCTTGCGCGAACCTGGCGCAGGAGCGCTTGTCGCCGCCGTGCAGGCAATCGCCACCGAGATCGGGGAGTGGGCCGGATGCTTTGTGGTGGCTACAGAAAACAAGGTGCGCATCAAGCGGCCTTAGGATGTTTACGCCGTCCCGCCAGTCCCGAACAAGGGATTCCCTTCGGTCACGCCGACTTTTTGTAGTCGTTGACCCAAGTCAAGCCGATACGGACGGCGAAGTTTTATAGTCCGCCCTCCATGGATACCCCTTTCGAACTCGTCTGCCCTGCCGGCGGCCTGCCGGCTCTCAAGACTGCCGTCGACCATGGCGCCGACTGCGTCTATACCGGCTTTCGCGACGAGACCAACGCGCGCAATTTCACCGGCCTCAACTTTGACGACAAGAGCCTGAAGGAAGGCGTCGCCTACGCGCACCAGCGTGGCGCCAAGGTGCTCATCGCGCTCAATACCTTCCCGCAAAGCAGTAATTGGTCACGGTGGACGGCCGCCGTCGACAAGGCCGCCGCCTTTGGCGTCGACGCCATCATCCTCGCTGATCCGGGCCTGATGGACTACGCCCACCGCACCCATCCGCAACTGCGCCTGCATCTATCCGTGCAGGGTTCGGCCACCAACTACGAGGCAATCAACTTCTACCGTGAGCGCTTCAACATCCAGCGCGCCGTGCTGCCGCGCGTGTTGTCGCTGGCGCAGGTTGAGCAGGTGGTGAACAACACACCGGTCGAAATCGAGGTGTTCGGCTTCGGCGGCCTGTGCGTCATGGTCGAAGGCCGCTGCGCCCTGTCGGCCTACGCCACCGGCACCTCGCCAAACTGCAACGGCGCCTGCTCGCCTGGAAAATCAGTGCGCTACGAAGAAACGCCGACCGGCATGGAGACGCGCCTCAACGGCATCCTGATCGACAAGTTCGGCGCCGGCGAACGGGCCGGTTATCCGACGCTGTGCAAGGGCCGCTTCGAGGTCGATGACGAGACCTACTACGCGATCGAGGAGCCGACCAGCCTGAACACGCTCGAACTGCTGCCCGAGCTGTTGAAGATGGGCATCCGCGCGATCAAGATCGAGGGTCGCCAGCGCAGTCCGGCCTATGTGACGCAGGTGACCAAGGTGTGGCGCAGCGCCATCGACGCCTGCACACGCGATCCAGATCACTTTGTCGTCTCGCCGGCCTGGATGGCGGAGTTGAACAAAGTCTCCGAAGGCCAGTCTGCCACCCTCGGCGCCTATAACCGACCGTGGAAATGAAGCTTTCACTCGGTCCCTTGCTGTTCTATTGGCCGCGCCAGCGGACGATGGACTTCTATGCCGAGATGGCCGAGCAGCCTGTCGACGTCATCTATCTCGGGGAAGCCGTCTGTTCGCGTCGCCACGAGATGCGTCTCGACGACTGGATCGAGGTCGCCACCGTACTCGCCGATGCCGGCAAAGAGGTTGCCTTGTCGACCCTGCCGCTGATCGAATCGGAATCCGATCTCAAGGCGGTGCGCCGCCTGATGGACGCCGCCAAGGAAGATACCCGCCTGACCATCGAGGCCAACGAGATGGGCGCGGTACGCCAACTCGCCGAACGTAGGCAAACTTTTGTCGCCGGCCCGACGCTCAACATCTTCAACAGCCACACCCTGAAACTGCTGGCCGACTGCGGTGCCACACGCTGGGTCATGCCGCCCGAGATGGGACGCACGGCGCTTACGAACATCAACAAGGACATGCCGAGCGGTATGGAAACCGAAGTCTTCGCCCATGGCCGTCTGCCCCTCGCCTATTCGGCACGCTGCTTCACCGCCCGCCGCTACCACCTGCAGAAGGACAGTTGCGAGTTCCGTTGCATCGAGTTTCCCGATGGCCTGAATCTCAAGACGCGCGAGGGCGCCGACTTCCTGACGATCAACGGCATCCAGACCCTGTCCGCGCGGGTTTATCATCTCGACCATGAGTTGCCGGCGCTGGTCGAAACAGGTGTCAAACTGCTGCGCCTGTCGCCCCAGTCGGATCACATGAGCGCGATCATTGGCGCCTATCGTGCGCGGATTGAAGGCAATGCGGCAAATATGCCAGCAGGCAACTATTGCAACGGCTTCTGGCACGAACAACCTGGACTGGATTGGGTAACGACATGACCAACTTCAAACTGCCTGACTTTACGCTCCCGGCCCCCCTGGCACGCCTCGGCCTCAAGTTGCCGCAACTGCCGCCGACGCTAGCGTTGGTCACCGGATTGAATCTGGTGCTTGACCGCCTGATTCCACGCGAACCGCTGGAACCGCTAATTGGCAAGCGCTTCGTCATCCGTGTCATCGATGCCGGCATGACGTTGCGTTTCGGCTACGGCGAACGCGGTTTCCGTCCTGTCTTCGACACCACGCCAGCGGATCTCACTATCTCGGCCCGGGCGCGCGACTTCATTGCCCTGCTGGCCCGCGAGGAAGACCCGGACACGCTGTTTTTCAACCGCCGCCTGCTGATGGAAGGCGATACCGACCTCGGCCTGCTGGTAAAAAACACGCTCGACGGCATCGATCTGCCGCGCTTCGACCCCGCCCGGCTTTCCCCCGCCGAACTGCTGTTGCGCTTGCGCGCACGGCTGGCCACGCCGCGCCACGCCTGAGTCAGGCAGTTCCGTAAGCGCTCACTGATGATGCGCTCACGCCTGCCGCTGTATCTTGCCGGCGTCTACACGCTGCTGGTGCTGTATGCCAGCCTGCATCCTTTCAGTGGCTGGCGTGACTCGGGTATCGAACCCTTCACCTTTCTCAATGCGGCGTGGCCGCGCTATTTCACACACTTTGACCTTGGCGTCAATGCACTGGCGTATCTGCCGCTCGGCTTTCTCTGGGCTGCGGTACTGAGCCGCTCAGTCGCCCCGCTGCTGGCCGTCTTGCTGGCCACCCTCGGTACTGCCGGCTTCAGTTTCGGCATCGAGGCCCTGCAAAACTACCTGCCCAGCCGCGTGCCCTCCAATCTCGATTTCGCCAGCAATGCCAGCGGCGCCTTTCTGGGTGCTTTGCTCAGCCTGCGCTGGGGGCGCGATCTGCTCGACGGCGGCCGTCTGCATGCCTGGCGGCAACGGCGTTTTCTGCACGGCCCCAACGGCGATTTCGGGCTGGTGCTGGTGGCGCTTTGGTTGCTGACCCAGCTCAATCCGGAAACCATCCTGTTCGGCAATGGCAACCTGCGCAGCCTGCTCGGCCTGCCCGCCGCCCTGCCATTTGCGGCCGAAGACTTCCAGGTATTGGAAATGGCCAGCGTCGCCGCACAAACCTGGGCGATCGCCCTGATTGCCACCCGACTTGCTGCCAACCATCCGCTGCTCCTGCCCCCCGTCCTGGTGCTCGCCGCACTCGCCGTCAAGAGCCTTGCCTTGCTGGTGCTGATGCATGGCGACCGGGGGCTTGCCTGGGCCACGCCGGGCAGCCTCGGTGGCCTCGGGCTGGGGCTGCTGCTGTGGATTGCCGTGATGCCACTGCCCGCCGCCTTGCGCCAGGCCCTCGCCGCGCTGGCCCTGATGTTCGCCGCCGTGCTGGCCAACCTGATGCCGGATAACCCCTATCTGGAAGACACCCTGCGCACCTGGCAGCAGGGCCACTTTTTCAACTTCAACGGGCTCACACGCCTCGCCACCGCGCTGTGGCCCTTCTTCGCCCTGCCCTGGCTGATGCTTTCAAGGAGTCGCAATGCCACCCGCAACCTCTACGACCACTATCACTGATCTCGTCAGCTTGCGCGATGCGCTGCGCGGATTCGCCGCCGCCCGCGACTGGCGGCAATATCACACCCCGAAAAACCTCGCGATGGCGATGATCGTCGAAGCCGCCGAACTGGTCGAGCATTTTCAGTGGGCCACGCCCGAGGAGAGCCTCACGCCTTCATCGGAGAAACTTGCCGAGATTCGCGACGAGGTCGCCGACACGCTGATCTATCTGGTCGAACTGGCCGATGCGCTCGACATCGACCTGATTGCGGCTGCGCGCGACAAGATTGCCAAGAACGCGATCAAGTATCCGGCGCCGCCGCCGGTGTAAATGTCGGCGCCGGCGGGACGGCATGCAGCCGAATCGTCCCGGCAAACAGCATCGCCACCAGCGTCATGCCCATCGCCAGCAGGCCCACGTTGCCGTAGCCGACGACCTTGCCGTTTTCCATCACGATCAACCAGCCGCCCAGATAGGCCGCCAGCCCGGAACACAGGTTCTGCACCGAGGCATTGATCGCCATGAAAGTGCCGCGCAAGCGTGGCTGGGCGGCGGAGGTCATGATCGCCATCACCGGCACCATGCGACCGGGAACGAGGATGAAAAATACCGTCGTACAGGCAATCATCAGCCACAGCGGCGAAGCCGACAGATGCGTCTGCACAAACAGGGGCAGCAGTGAAAAGATCGCAACGCGGCGATAGGTGCGCACCTTGCCCCAGGCATCGGTGCGACGCCCGATCCAGCGCGCGGTAAAGAAGGTGGCACAGCCCCCGGCCAGATAGAGATAGGGAATGTCGGCCTGCGCGATGCCGACATTCGCGGTCGCATAAATGGTGATGTAAGGAATCACCGTAAACCCCGAAAAGATCGCCAGCCCCATGAACGCAAACGCACGCCAATGATTGGCGTCGCGCAGCACGACCGCCATCGCGGCAAGGGGATGTGCCCGCGTTGTTTCGTCGGTTGTGGCCGAAGGCAGATGGCCCCGCATCAAGGGTAACTGCCGCACACCAACCAGCAGCACGATCAGTGTCAGGGCGGCAATCAACAAAAACGGCGAACGCCAGCCGAACGCGTTGGCGAGAAACAGCGAGAGCGGCACGCCCGCCACCGTTGACACCGAGAACGCCGACATCAGGACGCCACTGGCGCGGCCGCGTCGCTCAAAGGGAATCAGGTCGCCAACCATGGTTTGCACCAGTGCCCCGAGCACGCCGCCAAACGCACCCGCCACACCACGCGCCCATAACAGGGTGGCGTAATCGGTCGCGAGCGCGCAGGCGAGGGTAGCCAGGCCGAACAAGGCAAACATCGTCAGCAGCATGCGCTTGCGCTCAAAGCGGTCGGCTACCATCGCCATCGGAATGCCGGCCAGCGCGGCCGTGAAGGTATAGGACGAGACCAGCAGGCCAAACTGATGCGCATCAATCGCCAGCTCGCGCATCAGGATCGGGCCGAGCGGCATCATCACCATGAAGTCGAGGATGTGCGCAAACTGGATGGCCGCAAGGGTCACCAGCAACAGGCGCTCACGGGCAGGATCGAGGGGCAGGGCAGGCATGGTCGGGAGTGTAGCGCCGTCCCGCCACCGCCGACTTTTGCTACATTGTCGATCCATGAACGAGGAGCGACCCATGAGCCATTTTCAATACCATGTCTTTTTCTGCACCAACCAGCGCGCCGCTGGCGAGATGTGCTGCAACAACCACAACGCCCAGGCCATGCGCGACTACTGCAAGAATCGCGTCAAGGCGCTCGGCGACAAGATTCCCGGCAAGGTGCGCATCAACAGCGCCGGCTGTCTCGACCGCTGCGGCCAGGGCCCGGTCATCGTCGTCTATCCCGAAGCGGTCTGGTACACCTACGTCGACCAGGAAGACATTGACGAAATCGTCGATTCGCATCTTGGCCAGGGCAAAATCGTCGAGCGCTTGCTCATTCAATGAGCCGCCACGAACATGTTTTCCTCGACGGCCCCGACGGGCGGATTGAGGTCTTCATTGAGCCGCATGCCAACGCAAGCGGCATTGCGCTGATCGCCCATCCGCACCCGCTGTTCGGCGGCACCGCCGACAACAAGGTCGTCACCTCCCTCGCCAAAGCATTCCGCGAACTCGGCTGCATCACACTGCGCCCCAGCTTTCGCGGCGTCGGCGGTAGCGAGGGCGAGCACGATCATGGTGTTGCCGAAACCGAAGACCTGCTCGCCGTCCATACCTATGCGCGCGGTCGCTTTGGCAACGCGCTACCGATCTACCTCGCCGGCTTTTCCTTCGGCGCCTACGTCGTCACGCGGCTCGCCCTACGGCTGACCGAAATCGCCGATCCGGCTAGGCGACTGGTGCTGGTCGGCACCGCGTCCGGCTTCATCGAAGGCTTGCGCCGCTACGAAACCGTAGCCGTCCCCGCCGACACCATCGTCATCCACGGCGCCAAGGACGAAACCGTGCCGCTCTCCAACGTACTGGCCTGGGCCGAGCCGATGGATTTGCCCATCACGGTCGTCGCTGGCGCCGACCACTTCTTTCATCGCCGCCTGCACCTGATCCGCGACATCATTCAGCGGCAGTGGAAAACCTGAGCGTCCATTAGAATGCGCAACGGCGCCGGGATGGTGAAATTGGTAGACACAAGGGACTTAAAATCCCTCGGCTGAAAAGCTGTACGGGTTCGATTCCCGTTCCCGGCACCAGTATTTCATGCGGGTTTCAAGGTTGCAGGCTTTTTTATCCACTCCCCTACCTTCTACTATTTCGGCTCAGTTTCTACAATTCCCGGCTTGCGCAGAGGTTCAACGCGCCCCCCCAACACATGTGCATAGACAGGCAAACGCTGCTTAGGGCTTGTGTTCCAACAACGCTTTTACCGCGCCCTCCGCTGCTGCCTTGATGGCGGCTTTTGCCCCTGTATCGAAAAAATCCAGAATCTTGTTTCCCGCCGCCTTTACCCACGTTCGCTTCGGCACGACCGTTCCCTGCTTTTTCAGTTCTTCCAACTGGCTTGCCAACTGGTTAACACGGCCTGACTGAATTTCGTTTTGTTTCTCGAGTTCGGTAAGACGGGCTATTAAGGCCTTAAACCGTTCAGACCAGTCATCAATCTCTTCCTCCGAAAATGGCTTATCTGGATCGACAAGGTTGTTTGCTGCCTCCTCGACATTGCGCCGTAAGTCTTCAATTGCCGAGGGGGCGATTCCAGATTTAGCTTGCAGCAATATCTCTTCGGCAACTCTATCAGCCCATCCCCAGATTGAGCCATATGCCTGTTGAAACTGTTGATGGTCATAAATTTCCGCAGCAACAAAGTGGCGTCCGGGCGTTTCTATTGTTCTCCATACCCTTGATGTGTTTGCATCGGATTCAGGCTGGACGATAGCAATACTAAATTCAGGTCGATCTTTATACGTAACCTGAACCAAAATCCCATCAGGTGAATTGGCCTTGATATCGAATGAATGTGCGGTCAGGAACCCACGATTCAGATTCCGGCGAATCTCCTCAATTGCACCATATCTCAGTGTCTGTAGCGGCATAACCCCCCCCTGATTGTCAGACTATCTAGCCCACATATTATCAGCGCTGTAATTAGGGGCGCGGCGTGAACTCCGTAGACAACGCTCCCATGCCGATCCACTCCTTCAATCAGATAGACGCAGCAGCGGTATAGAAATCCAGAATCTTTGGCGCGGTATGGCGCGACTCGGTGAGGCCGAGGCATACCCGCGCAAATATCTCACTTGACAGCATGTCCCTTGGCGTAAGGAGGCCTTTCTTGACCCCATCGACTATCTTTTGTGCTGCCTCAATTCTTGCCATCCGGTAATTCACGTAGCTCTGCCGGATTAAGAATGGATGGCCTCCGGATAAGCAGGCAAGTCGCATCGTAACCAGCGCAGCGATTGTTGAAAGAGACAGCCGCTATCTCGTTGATTTATTGCATTACTGGTGTAGCCTTAAAATCCCTCGGCTGAAAAGCTGTACGGGTTCGATTCCCGTCCCTGGCACCAGTAGCCTTAGCTACCTCGCCCGATGCGATAAACCGCCAGACTGCCAAGGAAGTTGGCTTCCTCGGTGACAATCCCACCGCGCTCTTCAAGCACTTGGCGGTCGCGAATCACGATACCCATGCCCTCGCACAAACCCTCGAAGTCGAGCATGGTGAAGAAGCGCACGTTGGGCGTGTCATACCACTGGTAGGGCAGGTCTTCGGACACTGGCATGCGGCCGTTCAGGACCGCCATGCGGTTTTTCCAGTAGGCAAAGTTCGGGAAGGACACCACCGCCTCGCGGCCAACGCGCAGCATTTCGGCAAGGATTTGCTGGGTGTGGCGCATGGTCTGCAGCGTGCGCGACAGCACGACGTGATCAAAGGCGTCGTTCTCAAAGCCAGCCAAGCCGGCTTCGAGGTCGCTCTGGATGACATTCACGCCATTCTCGACCGCCGCCAGCACCAGACCGGGATCGCGCTCCACGCCCCAGCCGCGCAGGCCGCGTTCACCAAGCAGCTGCAATAACTCGCCTTCGCCACAGCCGAGATCGAGCACGCTCTCGCCGGGCTTCATCCAGCTGGCGATGACATCGAAGTCGGAGCGTTTCAGCGTATGCGTCATGTTTTGATGTTACGCACGTAGGCGGCGACCATCGCATGGTAGTAATGGTCGTCCATCAGGAAGGCATCGTGACCATGCGGGCTGGTGATTTCGGCATAGCTGACGGACTGCTTGTTGCGGACCAGGGCATTGACGATTTCACGGCTGCGGGCCGGCGAAAAACGCCAGTCGGTCGTAAAGGAGGCAATGAAGAACTTGGCCTTGGCGCGCGCCAGCGCGGCCGCCAGATCGCCCTCGAAGGCATCAGCCGGATCGAAATAGTCGAGCGCCTTGGTCATCAGCAAATAGGTGTTGGCGTCGAAGTAGCCGGCGAACTTGTCGCCCTGATAGTGCAGGTAGGACTCGATTTCGAACTCGACGCCGAAGCCGTAGCTGCCCGCACTCGGGCGCCGCTTGCGGCCGAATTTCTCGGCCATCTGGTCATCCGACAGATAAGTAATGTGGCCGAGCATGCGCGCCAGACGCAAACCGCGCACCGGCCGTACGTTGTGGCGATAGAAGTTGCCGCCGTGGAATTCGGGATCGGTGAGGATCGCCTGGCGAGCGACATCGTTGAAAGCAATGTTCTCGGCGGTCAGCTTGGGGGCGGCGGCGATCACCAGCGCATGGCGCACGCGCTCGGGCAGGTCGATGGTCCATTGCAGCGCCTGCATGCCGCCCAGGCTGCCGCCCATGACGATAGCCCAGGTTTCGATGCCCAGCGCATCGGCCAGACGGGCCTGGGCGTTCACCCAGTCATCGACGGTGACGATCGGGAAATCGGCGCCCCAGGGTTGGCCGGTCGCCGCGTTGATCGAGGACGGCCCGGTGGAACCATGACAGCCGCCGAGGTTGTTAACGCCGACGACGAAGAAACGATTGGTATCAATCGGCTTGCCGGGACCGATCATGTTGTCCCACCAGCCGACGTTTTTCGGATCGTCCGCGTAGTGGCCGGCCACATGGTGATAGCCGGACAGGGCATGACACACCAGAATGGCATTGGAACGTGCCGCATTGAGCGTTCCGTAGGTTTCGTAGGCGAGTTCCCAGTGCGGCAGGCTGGCGCCTGAGGCGAGCGCAAGCGGCGTGTCGAAAGCCAGTCGCTGCGGCGTAACGCGTCCGATGCTGCCTTCGGTCATGATGGCTGCATCGCGACGATCAGGGCTGTACGCGGCGCGCGCCGTTGAAGCGCCGGCTCCAGTACCTGTCGGTCATGTCCTCGATACGCACCTTGGCACCGGCGCGCGGGGCATGCACGAAGAGGTTGTTACCCAGATAGATACCGACATGCGAAAAGGTGCGTCGCATGGTGTTGAAGAACACCAGATCACCGGGCATCAGTTCCTGCTTATCGACCACCTCGCCGGTTTTGCTCATGCCCAGCGCGTTGCGCGGCAGGAGCAGGCCAAGGCTCTCGTTGAAAACATGGCGAACGAAACCGGAGCAGTCAAAGCCGGTTTCCGGCGAACTACCGCCGCGCTTGTAGCGGATGCCGAGATACTCCATGGCTTGGTCGAGCGTGCCCTGCATGCCATCGACCGCGCGCGACATCAACGAGGGCGGTTCGGCAAGGGTCAGGCTGACTTGCAGGGGAGGCAACTCATCCGCACGCACGGTGCAGGCGCAGACAGACGCGATGAGGGCGATCAACAACTGAAACATGGGCTTACGCATGGGGCCGCACTTTAACACAGCTTTTCAGTAGGGTTAAAGCCACTTACAGCCGTTCGACCTGTTCGCGGATGCGCTCGGGGTCGTCGCAGCGCAGGATGCGTGCAACCTTGGCTTCCAGTTGCTCGGTGTCTGCCATCACGATCTGCTGTTTGACTTCGAGTAACTGGCTGGGGTGCATCGAGAACTGGCGCAGTCCCATGCCGAGCAACAAACGGCACAATTTCGGATCGCCGGCCAGTTCACCGCATACGGCGACCGGCATTTCGGCCTTGTGGGCGGTCTGGATCACCATGGCGAGCAGTCGCAGCACGGCCGGATGCAGCGGGTCATAGAGATGGGAGACCGACTCATCGGTGCGATCGATCGCCAGGGTGTACTGGATCAGGTCGTTGGTGCCGATCGAAAGGAATTGCAAACGCTTGAGAAAGGGCCCCAAGGCCAGGGCGGCGGCAGGAATTTCGATCATGCCGCCAACCGGCACGTTCTCGTCGAACTTGATACGCTTCTCGCGCAACTGCTGCTTGGCCACTTCGATCATCGCCAGCGTCTGCTCAATCTCGTGCTGGTGCGCCAGCATGGGAACGAGAATCTGGATCTTGCCGAAGTGCGACGCGCGCAGCATCGCACGCAACTGGGCGAGGAAGATCTGAGGTTCGGCCAGGCAGTAACGGATCGCGCGCAGTCCCAATGCCGGATTCGGCGCCTGCCGCGAGCTCTGACCAATCGCCCGCGCCGTCTTGTCAGCGCCGATATCCAGCGTGCGGATCGTCACCGGCTTGCCGGCCAGCGCCTTCGCCACGGCCTTGTAGGCCTCGAACTGCTCCTCCTCGGTCGGCAGGGTGTCGCGATTCATGAACAGAAATTCGGTGCGGAACAGGCCCACGCCGTCGGCACTGACTTCCTTGACCTGCGCGATATCCTGCGGCAGTTCGATATTGGCCTGCAGGCTGACATCGATATTGTCGAGCGTCGTCGCCCGCGCCGTCTTGAGGCGCTTGAGCTTGGAACGCACCAGTTCCAGTTCACGTTTCCTGAGCCGATACTCTTCCAGTACCCGTGCATCGGGATTGACCATCAGCACGCCGCGCGTGCCGTCGACAATCAGTTGGTCGTTTTCATTGATCAGCGGCCGGGCATGGTGCAAGCCGACCACCGCCGGAATGGCCAGACTGCGCGCCACGATGGCGGTATGCGAGGTCGCGCCACCCAGATCGGTGACAAAGCCGGCGATCTTGAGATTCTTGAACTGGATGGTATCGGCCGGCGACAAGTCGTGCGCCACGACGATCAGCTCATCCTTGTCATTACCCTTTCTGGTCAGGCGGCGCGACTTGCCGAGCAGGACACGCAGTACCCGCTCGACCACCTGGACAATGTCATGCTTGCGTTCGCGCAGATAGCTGTCGTCAATCTCGTCGAACTGGGCGGCCAGTTGCTGCATCTGTTGCACCAGCGCCCACTCGGCATTGCACAGGCGTGCGCGGATCAGTTCCTTCGGCGTCTCCGCCAGCATCGGATCGTCGAGAAACATCGCATGCACATGCACCAAGGCCGACAACTCTGACGGCGCGCCCGGCGCCAGCGCATCGGCATGCAGCACGGTCAGGTCATTGCGTACCGCCGCCAGGGCGGCTTCGAAACGCTCGATTTCCTGGCCGACATCGCGTTCGCGAATCGTGTAATGCGCAACCTCGAAGGTGGCATGGGAAATGAGATGCGCCCGCCCGATCGCGATGCCTTGTGAGACGGCCAGACCGTGCAGGCTGAACGGCATCTACTCTCCTTCCCCGAACTTGTCGGCAATCAATGTCATGATCGCGGCCAGCGCTTCATCTGCCCGATCACCTTCGGTATCGACGGTCACCGTGCTGCCCTTGCCGGCCGCCAGCATCATTACCCCCATGATGCTCTTGGCGTTGATGCGGCGACCATTGCGTTCCATCCAAACTTCACAGGGATAGCTGCCGGCCAGTTGCGTGAGCTTGGCCGAGGCGCGCGCATGCAGCCCGAGCTTGTTGGTGATTTCAACATCGGCTTTCGGCATGGTCAGTGTTTCAACATGTTGAGAACGCCGTCGCGGCCACCGCCGGTGGCGCGCGCCAGCAGCGTTTCCATGCCCTTGTCGCGATAATTGATCGCGCGCAACAGCATCGGCAGATTGACCCCGGCCAGCCCTTCGATCCGCCCCGGTTGCAGCAACTTGGCCGCCAGATTGGAAGGCGAGGCGCCATAAATATCGGTGAGGATCAGCGCCCCCTCGCCCTTATCGACCAGCGCCAATAGCTGGTTGGCCAGCGGCAGCAGATCTTTCGGGTCGTCACCCGCCGCCACCCCTAGCTGCATGAGCTGATCGGGGCGCCGGTTGAGCACATGGCAAGCGCATTGAATCAGCGATTCGCCAAGGGTGTTGTGGGTAATGAGGAGTAGGCCGAGCATAAGGCTGGATTATGGCATGACGCTTACAGTGATATCCGCCTGACCAAAGGTCAGCCGCGCCTTCATGGCCGCCGTGGCGCTCAGCCTGCCCACCGCGTCGACACGCAACACCTGCGTGACACCAAGCTTGCCGGCCAGTTGCGGCCAGTCGTCAGCGGCCACGAAAAGTGGCTTTGACAACACATCGGAGCGCAGGCCTGCTGCGTCCCCCGGCGGGATGAGGATGGTCAGGGCCTGCGTCCCGCTGGCCGGTTGGCCCGTTCGCGGGTCGATCAAATGGCTATAGCGCCGGCCGTCGATCTCGAAAAAGCGCTGGTAATCCCCCGAGGTGCCAATCGCTTCACCGTCTCTGAGTTCCAGCGTCGCCAGCGGCACCCCACCGGCGGTCGCCGCGCGTGGATGTTGAATGCCCACGCGCCAAGGTATTTCGCCTTTACTGCCCAAGGCCATGACGTTGCCGCCGATGTTGATCAGCGCATTGGCAATGCCGCGCGCCTTGAAAATGGCCGCCGCACGGTCGAGCGCCACGCCTTTCAGATAGCCACCGAAATCCAGTGCAACCGAAATGTCGGCGCTGGTAAGACGGCGTCCCTCGATCTTCAACCGAGCAATTGAGGGCTTGGCCGCCACCAGCCCTGCCAGTGCCGTACTGTCGGGCAAAGCGGGCTTGAACTCGTCGCTGTGAAAACCCCAGAGCGCAATCAAGCGACCGATGCCGGGGTCAAACAGATGATCGCCCTGTGCCGACAGGGCCTGTGCGCTGCGCAGCAGCGCCGCCAGTTCGTCCGACACCTCATGCGCTTGCCCGGCGGCGATGGCATCGTTCAGCGCCGTCAGTTCAGAGGGCTGCCAAGCGTGGTAAGTCCGATGCAGGCGGTCGAATTCGCGCAGCACCTCGCCCATCGCCGCATGGGCCTGCGCCTCGGGTGCACCCCAGACCAGCACCTCGACACGCGTGCCGAAGACGTAGGCTTCCTGGCCGACCGGCGCCGGCTTGCCGCAGGCCGCCAGCAGCAATGCCAGTAACGCCACCCACCACACCCTCATGCCGGCGCGCTCTCCTCAAGCTCAAGCGAAGCCGCCAGCAAGGCCAGCCGCGCCACCACACCGTAGGCGTAGAAACGGTTCGGCGGCGCATCGGGGCCGAGGAAGCAGTCGGGCAGCGAGCAGCCGCATTCGAAGGCCAGCGGCTTGAACTGCATGCCCGGCGCATTGAGGTTCTCGTCGCGCCCGCGCTGTGTATTGACGCGATAGAAGCCACCAACCACATAGCGGTCGATCATGTACACCACCGGCTCGGCAACGCCGTCGTCGACCGACTCGAAGGTCGGCACACCTTCCTGGATGATCACTTCGGTGACCTGCAAACCTTCCTTGACTACGGCCATCTTGTTGCGCTGGCGGCGGTTGAGCGTCTTTACCTCGCTGGCATCTTTCACCGTCATGATGCCCATGCCGTAGGTGCCGGCATCGGCCTTGACGATAACAAAGGGCTCGGTGGTGATGCCGTATTCCTTGTACTTCGCGCGGATGCGGTAGAGCAGCGTATCGACATTGGCGGCCAGACACTCCATGCCGGACTGCTCGTGGAAATTTACGGCGCCGCAGGTTTCGAATGCCGGGTCGATAAGCCAGGGATCAATGTCGATGATGGCGGCGAATTCCTTCGCCACGCGGTGATAGGCGGCGAAGTGGCGCGACTTGCGGCGCACGTGCCAGCCTGCCGCCAGCGGCGGCAGCAAAAATTGCTCGTGCAAATTCTCAAGGATCGGCGGCACGCCGGCAGACAAATCGTTGTTGAGCAGGATCGCGCATGGATCGAAATCATCGAGGCCAAGGCGGCGGCCCTGTCCGTCCTTTCCCTTTTGGCCGAGGCGCTTGAGCGGTTCCAACGTCAGGGTTTGCCCATCTGGCAAGTCCAGCGTGGTCGGCGCTGTAATCTCGGGCAGCAGCGAGCCGACGCGCACATTGAGGCCGGTATGGCGCAGGATGGCCGCTAGCCGTGCGACGTTAGCGAGGTAGAACTGGTTGCGCGTGTGGTTTTCCGGGATCAGCAACAGGTTCTTCGCATCCGGGCAGATCTTCTCGATCGCCCCCATCGCCGCCTGCACGCACAGCGGCAGGAAGACTGGATTGAGGTTGTTGAAGCCGCCTGGAAACAGGTTGGTGTCGACCGGCGCGAGCTTGAAGCCGCTGTTGCGCAAATCCACCGAGGCATAGAAGGGCGGCGTGTGCTCCTGCCACTGGCCGCGCAGCCAGCGCTCGATATCTGTCTCGGCGGCGAGGATGCGTTCTTCCAGCGCCAGTAGCGGGCCGGTCAGGGCGGTCGTGAGATGAGGAACCATGGTTGCTCGTTAGTACAACAAAACACTGATGGATCAGGGATAATCTAGACGAACCATTCTAGCCCCTGCCCTCATGGAACCTCGTACCTTTGAAATTGCCGTCGAAGCCGACGGCACTGCCACCGCCGGCTTTGGCGTATTGGCTGCCTTTGTTCCCGCCAGTGCGGGCCAGTCGGCCGTGATCGCCATGGGCTGCGACCCGCGTCATGATCCGGGGCGCACGATTCAGGAACTGGCACCGGCCGTCATTGGCTACTTATTGGCCGAACTGGGTGATGCGGCCGATATTGCAACCTGGACCATCATCGACAACTACGGCCGCTTCAGCGAGGCCATCCCGAAAAAAGTCGGCGCTGGCGGGACGGCAGCAGTTGTGGAGTTCGAGCGTTTCGGCAGTGGTATCAGCATCGATGCCTTCTACAAGGACGTGGGCGCGCCCGCCGAGGCCGCCATTGAGTTGCTCTCGGCCGTCATCGAGGGGCCGAGCCGCGATGCCACCACGCCGACCATGGCCGAGTTTCTCGATGCCGTCGAAGCCCACGGCAGCCTGCCCGCCCCAGGCGTGATCTACCAGAAGGTTTCCGTCGCAGCCGAAGATGGCGACGCACGCCATGTTGCCGAGGCCATCCAGCCTGACCCGGTGATTTCGGCCTCGATGATCAACTATGCCAATGCGGCGCGTTTCGCCAGCGGCGGCAAGACGGCCTCGGTGCCGCAGGCGGTCAATCGGCTGGGCACGACTTTCGTTAAACGCGTGGTGTTTGTCGCCGAGATGATGGCGCGTTATCAAAAAGGCCATTGCAAGGCCTTTGACTATCGCGGCTTCTGGCTCAATGCACTGGCCACGGGTGCCGCGATGCGTGCGCTGCTGCCCGAATACGACCTGCCCGAACGGCGTGCCGACGAAGCCTTCACCACCGGGCTGGTGGCGGGCATTGGCTGGCTGGCCGTGGCAGAAACCTTCCCGGCGCTGATGGCGCGTTATCTCGAACGCTGCCAGGAGGCCGACCCGATCACCAAGGCGCGCGCCCAGCGCGAAATCTTCCCCTGCGAAATCTCCAAGGTCTCGGAACGTTATCTGCAGCGCTTCGAATTTCCGGAAGTGGTGCATGCCGCTGTCGCCGGGCGTACCGACGTGGATCGACAGTGGTACGACGTGCTGGCCCGCGCCATCCGGGTTGCCCAGGGCATGCAGCCCTTCACCTGTCTGGCCATCCCGACCACGATTCCGGTGCCGGAAGCCTGTCGTGAGGAATGGCAGCGCTGGCAGGGATTCCTCACCGTCAGCAAGTAATTAATCGCCGCCGGCTTTATTCTGTTTCTGCTCCAGCCGCAAGCGGTTAGCCTCATCCTCGATGCGAATCTGTTCGGCGCGATCGGCCGCCTTCAGATCGCGTTCCTGCAGGCGTTGGGCTTTTTTCGCCAGTTTGACTTCGCGCTCATGCGCGGCGACGCGGCGCTCGATGGCCAGTGCCTCCATATCAATACGATTCGCTTCCTTGCTCGTGTCGCGCTGCGCCTGTTTGGCATCTTCCTGGCAACTTGAGACAAGAAATCTTTCCCAGCACGCCTTGTGGGTCACCTCGAACTCACGTTGGGCCTTGGCCTTCATTTCCTTGGCCTGGGTGCGCAATTCCTTGGCCTGCGTACGCAAGGCGTCCCAGTCCTCTACCTCTACAGATTCGGCCGCCCAGACGAGTCCAGCCCAACAGCAACACACCATCCACAGCAAGCGTTTCATCTGAGCCCCTAGAATGCGCATACACACAAGTCGCCCATTCTAATGATTCTCCTCCGCAAACTCGCTTTTGCCCGTGCCGGCAAACCCCTCGTCACCGATGCCTCCCTGCAGTTCCATCCGGGCTGGAAGATCGGCCTGACCGGCGCCAACGGTTGCGGCAAATCGTCGTTCTTCGCCCTGCTGCGCGGCGAACTGCATGCCGAAGCCGGCGATCTGGACGTCCCGCCCGGCTGGCGCATCGGCCATGTGGCACAGGACACGCCCGCCCTGCCGACCCCGGCGCTGGATTTCGTCATCGACGGCGACAGCGAACTGCGTGCCGTCGAAACCGCACTGGCCCAGGCCGAAGCCGCCCACGATGGTCACCAGATTGCCGAGTTGCATACCCGTTTGCAGGATATCGGTGGCTACACTGCCAAGGCCCGCGCCGCTGAAATTCTCGATGGCCTTGGCTTTACGCAGGCCGACCACCGTCGCGCCATCGCCGACTTTTCCGGCGGCTGGCGCGTGCGCCTCAATCTTGCCCGTGCACTGGTTGCGCGCGCCGATCTGCTGCTGCTTGACGAGCCGACCAACCACCTTGATCTCGATGCCGTGCTGTGGCTTGAAAGCTGGCTCAAGTCTTTCCCCGGCACGCTGCTGATGATCTCTCACGACCGCGATTTCCTGGATGCCGTCGTGGGACAAATCCTGCACATCGAAGCCGGCCAGATGAAGCTTTACGGTGGCAACTATTCCACCTTCGAGCGCACGCGCGCGGAACGGCTTGCCCTGCAACAGGCGATGCACGTCAAGCAGCAGCGCGAGGTTGCCCACCTGCACGCCTACATTGACCGGTTTCGCGCCAAAGCCAGCAAGGCAAGGCAGGCACAAAGCCGCATCAAGGCGCTGGAGCGCATGGAGCTGATCAGCGCCGCCCACGTCGATACGCCCTTTGCCTTTGCCTTCCGCGAGCCGGAAGGCGTGTCCGATCCGCTGTTGCAGATCGAGGACGCAAAAGTCGGCTATGGCGAGACGGTCATTCTCTCGAGCATCCAGCTCACCCTGCGGCCCGGTAGCCGCATCGGCCTGTTGGGCCGTAACGGCGCCGGCAAGTCGACACTGGTCAAACTGCTCTCGGCTGAAATCAAGCCGCAGGCCGGTAAGCGGCTCGAAGGCCGCCACCTCAAGATCGGCTACTTTGCGCAGCACCAGATGGAACTGCTGCGCCCGGACGAATCGCCGCTGCAACACATCACCCGCCAGGAACCGCAGACGCGCGAACAGGAACTGCGTGATTATCTCGGCGGCTTCGACTTTCGCGGCCCGATGGCCGATGCCCCGTGCGGCCGTTTTTCCGGTGGCGAGAAAGCACGGCTGGCACTGGCGCTGATGATCCGCACCCGCCCCAACCTGCTGCTGCTCGACGAGCCGACCAACCATCTGGATCTGGAAATGCGCGAAGCGCTGACGCTGGCCCTGCAGGAAACTGAGGCGGCCGTGGTGCTGGTCTCACACGACCGCCACCTACTGCGCACCACCGTCGATGAGCTTTGGCTGGTGGCGGATGGCCAGGCCCGGGTATTCGATGGCGACCTCGATGACTACGCCGACTGGCTGGCGCAACGGCGCACGGCAACGAGACAGGTGGCGGTGGAAAAGCCCGCCCAACGCCAACAGGACCGTGCCGCCAAAAAACTGGCGCAGGCCGAGCAGCGCAAGCTGGTGAAGGAAGCAGAAAAGCTCGAGCAGCAGATTGCCGCCTGGCAGGTAGAAAAGTCGGCGCTGGCCGGACGGCTGTCCGACCCGGCCCTGTATGCCGACCACACCGCAGCCGCACAACTGGCGGCGCAGGATGTCGACCTCACTGCCAGCATCGAGGCCGCAGAGACGCGCTGGCTGGTCGTTCACGAAGCACTGGAAGCGCTGGAACGGCAAGCGGCAGAGTAGAATTCCCCCCTTTCAAATCAGGGAGTTTGCCGTGCAGCTGGTATGTCTCGACCTCGAAGGGGTCCTCGTTCCCGAAATCTGGATCGAATTCGCCGAACGCACCGGCATTCCCGAACTGCGGCGCACCACGCGCGACGAACCGAATTACGACACCTTGATGAAGTACCGGCTCAACCTGCTCAAGCAACACAAGCTCGGTCTGCCCGACATCCAGCAGGTGATCTCCGATATGGGCCCGATGGCCGGCGCGAAGGATTTTCTCGACGCCCTGCGTCGCGACTATCAGGTGATCATCCTCTCCGACACCTTCTACGAATTCGCCATGCCGCTGATGGCGCAGCTGAACATGCCGACGCTGTTCTGCCACAAGCTGGAAGCGGATGCGTCGGGTTTTCTCGTCAATTATCACCTGCGCATGCCGAACCAGAAGATGGAAGCGGTCAAGCGCTTCAAGGAAATCAACTTCCAGGTAATCGCCGCCGGCGATTCCTACAACGACACCGCAATGCTCGCCGAAGCGCATGCGGGCATCCTGTTCCATCCGCCGCAGAACGTCATCGACGAATTCCCGCAGTTCCCGGTGACGATGAACTACGCCGAACTGCGTGTCGAGATCGACAAAGCCAGCCAGCGTATCTGATCGCTGATGCACCGAGACCGTTTCTTCACCCTCTCCGCCTCCTGCCCCGACCGCTCGGGCATCATTGCGCGTGTGACCGGTTTCATCGCCGAACATCAGGGCTGGATTCTCGAGTCGAGTTTTCACTCCGATGAAGGCAGCGGCGAAACGCCGGCGCGCTACTTCATGCGTATCGAGATCAAGGCCGATTCGCTGCCCTTCATGCTCACCGAGTTCCGCCAACGTTTCACGCCGATCGCCGTCGAGCTTGAAATGGACTGGAAGATCACCGACAGCGCAGTCAAAAAGCGCGTAGTGGTTCTGGTGTCAAAACAGGAGCACTGCCTCTACGATTTACTCGCGCGCTGGCAGTCGAAGGAGCTCGACATCGAGATTCCCTGCGTGATCTCGAATCACGACACCCTCAAGGGTTTCGTCGAGTGGCATGGCATCCCCTTCCACCATGTGCCGGTCACTGCTGACAACAAGCCGCAGGCCTATGCCGAGGTGCAGCGTCTGTTTGAGGAATCACGCGGCGACACGATGGTGCTGGCGCGCTACATGCAGATTCTGTCGCCCGAGTTGTGCGCCGCGCATCCGGGCAAGATCCTCAACATTCACCACAGTTTCCTGCCCAGCTTCGTCGGCGCCAAGCCCTATCATCAGGCCTACCAGCGCGGCGTCAAACTGATCGGCGCCACCTGCCATTACGTGACGAGCGAACTCGACCAGGGGCCGATCATCGAGCAGGATGTGATCCGCATTGACCATTCCGACTCGCCCGACGACATGGTGCGCTACGGCAAGGATATCGAGAAGACGGTGTTGGCGCGCGGCTTGCGCTATCACCTTGAGGACCGCGTCCTCGTGCATGGCAACAAGACCGTGGTGTTCCGCTAACCATGGTGATGCGCAAAGAAGCCCTTGGCGAACAACTCGCCCGCGAAGCGCGGGAATACCTGGCCGACCTGCAGGCGCTGCGCGAGGACCTCAAGAGCGTCGAAGGATGGATCGTCCTCGGGCTGATCGTTCTCGCTGGCCTGATCAGCATCGCCTGGGCTACTGTCAGCCTGGGCTACAGCCCGCCCAACGACCACATCCTGTCGTTCCTCTATAAATTTGGGCTGCGCATCTGCAAACCAATCGATAACTTCGGCGGTGTGGTGATCTTTGTCGACCTGTTCATGCTGCTGTTCCTGATGGTGATCTCGCTCGGCAATGCCTTCAACATGATGCGGCGGGTGCGTGAGGGACTGCCACGCGAACCACGTGACCTGATCATCTCGGTGAGCCTGATGATCGTCACCGGTCTGGGCGGCATCATCTTCATGCTGTGGGCCTGTTGATTACGTTCAGCCCGGCCAGGCAATATCTCCGCACAGCACGTAGGGCTCACCCTCGCGTAGAAAACCCACCGACAACGTGACGCAAAGTTCGGCCGTCGACGCCGACAGATAGGGCCGCGTCACCTGCACGCGATCGAGCTGACGGATGGCGCGCCGGAAATAGGGGCGCCGCGACCAGCGCGCTTCGCTGGCATTCGAGAGCGGCTGATAGCGCTGGCTGGGTTGCACCGTACCACGGGTATTCCAGACGTTCTGGCCGATCTGGCGTCCTTCGCGGTCGAGCAGATAGCAAAAATTGGCCAGCGGCAGTTCAAGAAAGCCCTTGCAGGCTTCCGGAAATGCGTGACCGCCGACAATCAACACCGATGCATAGCCGAGGGCATTCTGGTAGGGCGCAATCAGTTCGCGCTGCGCCGTGCCCGCCGCTGCTTCACGTGCGCTGAAATCATGCCACAACGCACGGATATTGGCCTCCAGCGCCACATCGGCCTCCGGTATGGCAGAAGGACGGGCGAAGTAGTAGCCCTGCACAAAGTCGATATCGGAATCGAGCGCAATCTGCGCCTGCACCGCCGTTTCGATGCCTTCCAGCAAGACCAGCGAGCCGGCTTCGTGCAACAGATTGACGATGCGCGGCATCAGGCGCCGCGCGCCGGCATCCTGTTCACTACGCAGTGCAAAGGAGCGATCCAGCTTGACGATATCCGGCTTGACGGTCCAAACGCGGTCGAAATTCGAATGACCGGCACCAAAGTCATCGAGTGCGATCAGGAAGCCGGCTTCGTGCAACCGGCCAACCCGTTCGGCGAACAGGGCCTCATCGCGGATCGCGTCTTCAAGCACTTCGATGACCACATCGACATTAGTCATCTGCTGGTGCGCCAACAAGTCAGCGGTAAAGCTGCTGGACGTCAGCGGCTCGATAAACACTTCCGGATGAACGTTGAGGAACAGCCACTGTGCCTCACTGGCCGGGCGGTTCAGCACATGCAGGGCACGTGCAACCCGGTCGACAGCAACCAGTTCCCCATTGCCCTGAGCAGCCACCAGCAGATCGACCGGGGAAACCGTCTGGCCATTCGCCTTGCTGGCCCGCATCAACCCTTCATGGCCGATCACGCGCTGGTGCGACAGGCTGACGATCGGCTGGAAATGACTACTGAGCCGGTATTCGCCCAGTTGGGCACTGGCACGTCCGTTGGCGTCGCGCTCGATCAGGCCAAGCACAGCGGGAAAATCGGGGGAAGAATCTATACCGAAGGTCATGCACGGATTTTAAATGCTGGCCACAAAAAAACGGGCGCCCTGTTGCTGGCGCCCGAATCCACTTTGAGAGCGGAGGGAGGGTAAAGCTTTACATGCAAATCAGTAGTGGTAAGCCGACTCGCCGTGGGCGGTAATGTCGAGGCCTTCGCGCTCTTCATCTTCCGGCACCCGCAGGCCAACCAGCACATCGACGATCTTGTAGGCGATGAAGGCGACGACCGCCGACCAGACGATGGTGATGACCACGCCTTCGGCCTGGATCAGGACCTGGCTGGCGATTGAGAAATCGTCCTTGCCGGTCCCGCCCAGCGACGGAGCGGTAAATACGCCGGTGAGGATCGCACCGAGGATGCCACCGACGCCATGCACGCCAAACACGTCGAGGGAATCGTCCGCACCGAGCATCTTCTTCAAGCCGCTGACACCCCACAGACAGACGAAGCCGGAGGCGAAGCCGATGATGATGGCGCCCATCGGACCGACCGAACCGCAGGCCGGGGTAATCGCGACCAAGCCAGCGACGGCACCCGAGGCTGCACCCAACATCGAGGGCTTGCCCTTGAAAATTGCCTCGCCGAGGGTCCAGGCCAGCACCGCTGCCGCCGTGGCAAACAGGGTGTTGATGAAGGCCAGTGCGGCACCCGACGTAGCTTCGAGGTTGGAACCGGCGTTGAAGCCGAACCAGCCCACCCACAGCATCGAGGCACCCACCATGGTCAGCGTCAGGCTGTGCGGCGTCATCGCTTCCTTGCCGTAGCCAATGCGCTTGCCGAGCAGGTAGGCACCCACCAGACCGGCGACACCGGCATTGATGTGCACCACCGTACCACCGGCGAAATCGAGCGCACCCTTGTCGAGCAGGTAGCCACCGGCACCCCAGACCATGTGGGCAATCGGCAGATAGCAGAAGGTGAACCAGATCACCGAGAACAGCAGCACGGCAGAGAACTTCATGCGTTCGGCGAAGGAACCGACGATGAGCGCGCAGGTGATGCCGGCAAAGGTGGCCTGGAAGGCGATGAATACGTACTCGGGCAGCTTCACGTTATCGGTGAAGGTGTCGGCCAGGCTGTCCATCGTCACGCCGGAGAGGAACAGCTTGTCGAGGTTACCGATGATCAGTCCCTCACCGCCGAAAGCGAGGCTGTAGCCGTAGACCGCCCACAGCACGCTGATCAGCGAGAACACCACCATCACCTGCATCAGCACCGACAGCATGTTCTTGGCGCGCACCAGGCCGCCGTAGAACAACGCGAGGCCCGGCACGGCCATGAAGATGACGAGCATGGTGGCAGTCATCATCCAGGCGACGTCGCCCTTATGCACTTCGGCCTTGACTTCGGCAGGCACCGCATCGGCTGCGGCAGCGGCCGTAACTTCGGCGACAGCGGCAGCGGCAGCAGGGGCTGCATCCTGCGCCAGGACAAGCCCGGACAGGCTGAGGCTCATCGCCGCCAACATGATTGCAAATAGCTTTTTCATGATGTCGTTCTCCTTAGAGCGCGTCCGTGCCGGTTTCGCCGGTACGGATACGGACAACCTGTTCGAGGTCGAAGACGAAGATCTTGCCGTCACCAATCTTGCCGGTGCTGGCGGATTTTTCGATCGCTTCGATGGTCTGATCGAGCAGTTCGGACTTGATGGCAGCCTCGATCTTGACCTTGGGCAGGAAATCGACAACATATTCCGCGCCACGGTAAAGCTCGGTGTGACCCTTCTGCCGGCCGAAGCCCTTGACTTCCGTGACAGTGATGCCCTGCACGCCCACGGCGGCAAGTGCTTCTCGCACTTCGTCAAGCTTGAACGGCTTGATGATGGCGGTAACGAGTTTCATGATGAACTCCTTGAATGGAAATGGGGTTGGGAGTGCTTATTCGAATTAGAAGGCCTTGGTGAAGGAGACCACAGCGGTACCGCGCGAGGCATCCTTGAAGCCAGAGTTGGCAGCGCTTGTGCCACTCACAGCGTTGGTACCCCAGCAATATAGATTTGTTTGAGTGGTGGCGTTACATACACCTTTTGCATCGGTATCCGAATACGCCACGGTGACGACACCAAAGCCGACATCTTTCGAGACACCCACCTTCCAATCCGTATAGTTAGCATCTTGAACGGTCGCTGTGGTGACGCTGTTCTTTACCTTCTGGGTTCCAACATGACCAATCAAGGTCCAACCGTCACCCATGTCATAGTTGGCATTGAGCTCAAGATAATTTGACCCCCTGGACTTCAGCTCAGAATTAGCGCTGCCCACCCAGCCGATGAAGTTAGTGGAAATAGCCTGAGAATATTTGGCGGTCAGCCACTTGTAGCTGATGGCACCATAGACTTCGGTCGTATTGGGGTTGGCGTTGATGCCGGGGATGGCATTACCTTTGCCCGGGTAGTTGTAATGAATCAGGCCAACATCGTAGCCAACATCACCCGTAATCGAGCCCTTGTAACCACCATAAAGGTCAAGCTCAACGCTTCCCTTACCAAAGTTGTCTTTCACCCAAGTGATGGTCGATGCCCAAGCGCCGACGTACAGGCCACTCGAATGCGCATAGTCAATGCCACCCTGTAGGGCCGGTTTGCCGTGCGTCTGGCTAACACCACGGAACAAATAGTCGGAGGTCACCCCTACGTTGTAGGAAAAGCTGTGCACCGGAGTCGGCTCGGCAGCAGCAGCAAACATCGGGGAAGCCAGCGCACCAGCCACAGCCAGGGTAATCAGTTTTTTGTTCATGTAAATCTCCAAAGTGGTTGCTAATAAAGGAAAACTCCGCGACTACACTCTGCACTTACTGTGCCAGACAATCATAGTTCATATAAATCATCACGTTGGATGTAATTTCCGGAAACATTGGACTTTCTGACTTGTCGGTCATGCACTGCTTTGATTCCGGCGGGGAAGTAAAATGCACTGTTAAGGTGCATGCATTGGGGTGCTACACTCATCGCATCTCCTTTCCAGAACGACTGCCATGCTTGACCCCAAACTCATGGAAGACTTGAGCGCCAAGATCAGCGCTCTGCTGGCCAATACGCCGGTTGCCGATTTTGAAAAAAACCTGCGCGCCGTGCTGGCGGCCCAGTTCAGCAAACTCGATCTCGTCACGCGCGACGATTTCGAGATCCAGAAGGCCCTGCTCTCCCGCGCCCAGGAACGTCTCGCCGCGCTTGAACAGCGTCTGGCGGAACTCGAAAGTCAGCGCTAACCCCGCATGTCGCTTGCTGTTTTACGCAGCCGCGCCCTCGCCGGTCTGTCTGCCCCGGAAGTGGCGGTTGAAGTCCATCTCGCCAATGGCCTGCCTGGGCTGACGCTGGTTGGTTTACCGGAGACTGAAGTCAAGGAAGCGCGTGACCGCGTGCGCGCCGCGTTACTCAACAGTGGCTTTGAGTTCCCGGCCAAGCGCATCACGATCAATCTAGCGCCCGCCGATCTACCCAAGGAATCCGGCCGTTTCGATCTGCCCATCGCGCTGGGCATCCTGATCGCCTCGCATCAGCTGGAGGCAAAACATCTGGATGATCACGAATTTGCGGGCGAACTCTCGCTCTCGGGCGAACTGCGCCCGGTGCGCGGCACGCTGGCGATGTGCCTGTCGGCATCCAGTGCCGGCCGCAGTTTCGTGCTGCCGGCTGCCAGTGCGGATGAAGCCGCACTGGTGGGCAATGCCACGATCCTGCCGGCGCACAGTTTGCTGGAAGTGTGCGCTCACCTGACTGGTGCCGTACCGCTCGCCCCCCATGTGCCTGCCGTCTCGCCAGCGCCGACTTTTGTGCCGGATCTGGCGGAAGTGAGAGGGCAGTTGCCGATCAAACGTGCGCTCGAAATCGCCGCCGCCGGGCAACATTCACTCTTGATGTCGGGGCCACCCGGTTCCGGCAAATCCATGCTGGCCCAGCGCCTGCCCGGCATCCTGCCGCCGATGACGCAAACCGAGGCGCTCGAATCCGCCGCCGTCCATTCACTCGCCGGCCATTTCGATGTGGCCCGCTGGGGGCAGCGACCCTTTCAAGCCCCGCATCATTCGGCCTCGGCGCCCGCGCTGGTCGGTGGGGGTGGCGTACCGCGCCCCGGCGAGATTTCGCTCGCCCATCATGGCGTGCTGTTCCTCGATGAACTGCCCGAATTCGAGCGGCGCGTGCTCGAAGCCCTGCGCGAACCATTGGAAACCGGCCACATCCGCGTCGCCCGTGCGGCGCGGCGTGCGGACTTTCCGGCCCGCTTCCAGTTGATCGCGGCGATGAATCCGTGTCCCTGCGGCTTTCT
This sequence comes from Rhodocyclaceae bacterium, assembly GCA_030681195.1. Classification (GTDB taxonomy): domain Bacteria; phylum Pseudomonadota; class Gammaproteobacteria; order Burkholderiales; family Rhodocyclaceae; genus Sulfuricystis. The sequence goes on along the minus strand of JAUXXJ010000045.1, from coordinate 158,141 downwards.
CGGTGAGACCCGCTGCCGCTGCTCGCCGGAGCAGGTGGCGCGCTATCGCAGCAAGTTGTCGGGGCCGCTGCTCGACCGCATTGATTTGCTGGTCGAGGTGCCAGCCGTCACCGAGGCGGAACTGTCCACGCGCAGTGACGGCGAACGTTCGTCGATCGTGCAGCAGCGCGTGATCGCCGCTCGCGAACGGCAACTGGCTCGTCAGCAGAAAGCCAATGCCTTGCTCACGCCGGACGAGATTGATTTGTACTGCCTGCCGGATTGCGCCGGCGCCGCTCTCCTGAAGCAGGCGATGGCGCGCCTTGATCTTTCCGCACGCGGCTATCACCGCATCCTGAAAGTGGCGCGCACCATCGCCGATCTGGTGGGCGAGGACATCATCCGTGGCCCGCACATTGCCGAGGCAGTGCAATACCGCCGCGGCCTGTCCTGACGCTTACTTCGTCAGTTCGCGGTGGTACTGCTCGATGCGCTCCACCTCGTTCTTCGAACCGAAGATCAGCGGCACGCGCTGGTGCAATGAGGTGGGCTGGACTTCCATCATGCGCTGCAAGCCGGTAGTGCACACGCCGCCCGCCTGCTCGATGATGAAACCGACCGGATTAGCTTCGTAGAGCAGACGCAAGCGACCGGGCTTGGTCGCATCCTTGGTGTCCTTCGGATACATGAACACACCGCCGCGCGTCAGGATGCGATAGGCCTCGGCAACCATCGAGGCGATCCAGCGCATGTTGAAATCCTTGCCGCGCGGGCCGGTCTTGCCGGCCATGCACTCGTCGACATAGCGCTTGACGGGCCACTCCCAGAAACGCTCGTTCGAGGCGTTGATGGCGAATTCCTGCGTGTCAGCCGGAATCTTCATGTTCGGGTGGGTGAGGATGAACTCGCCGACTTCGCGGTCGAGTGTGAAACCATTCACGCCATGGCCGGTGGTGATGATCAGCAGCGTCGACGGGCCATACAGCGCAAAGCCGGAGCAGACCTGCTGCGTACCCGGCTGCAGGAAATCTTCCAGCGTGGCGTCCTCACCGGGCTTGGAAGTGCGCAGGATCGAGAAGATGGTGCCAACGGTGATATTGACGTCGATGTTTGAGGAGCCGTCGAGCGGGTCGAAGACCAGCAGGTATTTGCCGCGCTTTTTGCCGGCCGGAATCGGGTAGATGTCGTCCATCTCTTCCGAGGCCATGCCCGCGAGGTGGCCGGCCCATTCGTTCGACTTGATCATCACGTCGTTGGAGATGATGTCGAGCTTCTTCTGTACCTCGCCCTGGATGTTTTCTTCGCCGGCGCTGCCCAGCACGCCGATCAGCGCACCTTTGGAAACGGCATTGCTGATCACCTTGCAGGCGGTGCCGATGTCGTTGAGCAGGCCGGTGAATTCGCCGGACGCGCCCGCAACATGCGACTGCTCTTCGATGATGAACTGGGTCAGGGTGGTGCGGCCGTCTTGCATGGCAATCTCCTCGGCTAAATTCAAAAACACTAATTTAGCCGCATTGCAGCATCAGCAACAGACACTATTTCTTATCGAATGGATAAGCTCAAGCTAGAGGGAACTGCTGAGCCCACCACAGGCGCACCCGCAGCCCCAGCGTCGTGGCGTAGCCGACTACACGAAAGCGGATGTTGCCCGCCGGGTCGAGGATGAAGTGCGCCGGCACACCGCGCACCCGCCAGTCGGCCGCCATCTCGCCATCGGCATCGACCAGCGCCGGCAGGGTGATGTCGCGTTCCTTGAGGTATTTCGCCACCTCGGCCATCTCACCGGACTGCATCGCCACCGAAATGACCGGCCAATCCTCGGCCACAGAGGAAATATTGCCCTCCTCGGCGCGGCACACCGGACACCAAGTGGCCCAGAACACGACAAGTTGCGCCGATGGTGCCGTCCCGCCAGCACCGACATTTACGGTGGAACCATCGGTGCGCACCCCCGCCAGCGGTGGCGCCATGCCCTCGGGCAAGCCACGGTTCTGCCAGACGGTCACTGCGCCGATGATGGCGACGAGGATCAGGGCCTCAAGCGCCCATTTGCGCCAAGGCCATGCTTTCCAATTGCTCAGACGACGAAAAATCACGCGTGGTGCGTGCCGGGCCCGTTGCGCAGCATCAGGGCAAACTCTTCCGCCGGCAGCGGTCGACTGTAGTAGAAGCCCTGCACTAGCTCGCAGCCATGCGCGCGCAGGAAATCAATCTGCTCGATCACCTCCGCTCCCTCGGCCACCACCTCGAGATCGAGCCCGCGTGACAGGCCGATGATGGCGCGGGCAATTTCAGCCGTGTGCGGATTGGTCTGCACATCGGCGATGAAGGCACGATCAATCTTCAGTGTGGTGATCGGAAAACGTGAGAGGTAGGAGAGGCTCGAATAGCCGGTACCGAAATCGTCGATCGACAGTGACACCCCGACCCGCCGGATATCTTCCATGCGCTTGATGATCGCCTCCATGTCGCCCATCAGCATGCTCTCGGTGATTTCGAGTTCCAGCCAGCGCGGATCCAATCCGGTACGGGCCAGCACCTCCTCCACCTGGGCCACAAAATTGCGGTTGCGAAACTGGCGCGCCGAGACATTCACCGAGGCCTTCACCGGCGGCAAGCCTTCGGCTTGCCAGCGCTGGTTCTGCGCGCAGGTTTCCTCCAGCACCCACTGGCCGATTTGCTCGATCAGGCCGCTTTCTTCGGCAACGGGAATGAACTCCGCCGGGGAAACCAGCCCGCGCGCCGGATCGCGCCAACGGATCAGGGCTTCCATGCCAGCCACCCGGCGGTTATTGACGTCGATCTTCGGCTGGTAATAGACGAGAAACTCGCGATTGCTGAGGCCGCGGCGAATGCCGCTTTCGACCGTCAGGCGATGGCGTGCGCGGTCGTTCATCTCGTTGGAGAAGAACTGGCACTGGTTGGCGCCACTCTGTGCCGCATGATGCAGGGCGGATGAAGCACTCTTCACCAACGCCTCCCCATTTGCCCCGTCGGCCGGATAAATACTGACGCCGAGGGCGCAACTAATCACAACATCTTCATGCTGCCCGAAGGTGAATGGTTGCTCGAAGGCGTGCAGGATTTTTTCGGTGAGGAGCACACTGTCGTTGATCGCACTGATCTGCATGACAAAGGCGAAGCGCTCGTTGTCGAGACGTGCCACGGTGTCGCTGACGCGCACGCACTGGCGCAACCGTTCGGCGATATCCCGCAGGATGCGGTTGATGGCCTCGCTGCCCAGCACATCCGCGATCTGGCCCAGCCGCTCGATACCGACGAGGATGACGGCAACGGACTTCTGCGCACGCCCGGCGTGGTGCAGCAACTGATCAACGCGGTCGAAGAACAGATGGCGGCCAGGCAGTCCGGTCAGATTATCGAGCCCATCGGTAGGCGCGGCATGGGCAGCGGCGGGAGGCCACAGGATGACGATCGCACCGACGATCTGGTCCGCTTCGACAACCGGTGTGGCACTCAGCGCCCAAGGGGTGGGCTGGTCTGGCAAGTGGATGGTGCCCGCTTGCGGCACGCCATTCTCCAGTACTTGGCGAACATGATCTGCACAGTGCGCTTCGGCTGCTACCAATGCAGCAAATGCTGCATTGCAACGCGTGACGTGGCCGGTTGCGTCTGTGACGCAGACCGGCGATGCCACGCTGGCCATGAGCGTGTCGAGGATGGAGGCGTGGTTTCCCATAAGGGGACCCATCATATAGCGAACCGCTGTAAATTCCGTCCGTTCCCCTTGATTTTCTCGCCATGCCCCTGTTTGAAGTCTTCAGCCTCACCCTCCTCGTTGCCCTCGCCTGGCTGTGGTTCGACAGCATCAAGGTACGCGATATCGCCGTTGCCGAAGCGCGCCACGCCTGCGCCGCCGATGGGCTGCAGTTTCTCGACGAAACGGTCGCCATCGTCAGCCTCAAGCCGGCGCGTGACGACGACGGCCGACTGGTGCTGCGGCGCGCTTATGCCTTCGAATACAGCGACACCGGCAACGACCGCCGGCCCGGCAGCATCGTCATGCTCGGTCAGGAAGTGCTGTTCGTGAACGTCGGCCTGCGCCTGACGGCATCATGAAGAAGCACAAAGCCGCCCCCGACGACCGCTGCCCCTGCGGCAGCGGCAGCGCACTCCCCGACTGCTGCGGCCAATATCTTGATGGTCGCACCGCCGCTCCGACGGCCGAGCATCTGATGCGTTCGCGCTACACCGCTTACATGTACCAGCGTGCGGACTACCTGCTCGCCACCTGGCACCCGACCACACGGCCTGCAACGCTTGATCTGCCCCCGACCCAATGGCTTGGGCTGTCGGTAGCGCAGCATCTGCCCCAGGACGGTACGCACGCCACCGTCGCATTCGTCGCCCGCTACAAAGTCGGCGGTCGCGCGCACCGACTGGCAGAAACCAGTCGCTTTGTATGTGAAGATGGTCGCTGGTTTTATCTGGATGGCGAGATCGGAGAATGAGATGAAGATGATCATCGTTGATGACAATGAATCCTTGCGCAAGGTGTTGCGCGCCCTGTGCGAGAGCGAAGGGCATACGGTCATTGCCGAATATGCCGATGGGCACGGGCTACTGGACTTCATCAAGGAAAATTCTCCTGACGTCGTCTGTCTGGATTATGAGTTGCCGGGTGAGAATGGACTTGAGTTGCTGGTGCACATGGATGCCGCCGCCAACCAGGTGGATGTGGTGATGATTACCGGCTCGGATGACCCCGAGTTAAAAGGACATGCCGCCGATCTGGGGGCCACCGGCTTCATTCAAAAACCCTTCGAGCAATCGCAGGTCATCGACGAACTCAATGCAATCGCTCAAACCCGCGCCATTGCCGCACGTGCCGCCGTAACGCCCTCAGCGCTGAGTAAACCGGCAGCACCCGACCCGACGCCACCGGCCGGCGTCACCCCCGGCTCTGCGGTCATCATCGATGACAGCGGGTCGATTCGGCTGCTGCTGAAGGGCATTTTCGAGGAAATCGGTATCAAGGTCGTCGGTTTTGCCGCCAACGGCAAGGAAGGTATCGAGGTGGTCGAGAAGACCCACCCAGCCGTGGTCTGTCTTGACGTCGATATGCCGGTCATGACAGGACTGGAGGCATTGCCACGAATCCGTGCGGCCAGTCCACAGTCCAGGGTCGTCATGATCACCGGCAATGCCGGCCGCCCGATTGTGGAAGCGGCAGTGGCCGGTGGTGCCAAAGGCTATTTTCTCAAGCCGATTCGCCCGCTCAAGGTCGAAGAGTTCATGCGCAAACTGCTGCAGCGCTAGTGGGGGCGCTGCCTTTTCGATAAGTCACCTGCAGCACGGCCAAGGCAATGCCGACACGCTCGGCGGACCAGTTTTTCCAGGGCATGACGGGGAAATCCTTCCTGTTTTGACATCGTGCAACATACCGCATTACAGTGAGCCGACCACCCCTCGAGGAGATCGCCATGAAAACCACCGTACAGCAATCCCGCCGCGTCGAGCGGCAAGTGATCGGCAAAGAAACTTCCGACGGCGCTGGCGTGCGCCTCACCCGTGTGTTAACCGGTGATCTGCAGCAGCGGCTTGATCCCTTCCTGATGCTCGATGCCTTCGGCAGCGACAACCCCGACGATTACATCGCCGGCTTTCCCGACCATCCGCATCGCGGCTTCGAGACCATCACCTACATGCTCGCCGGGCGCATGCTGCACAAGGACAGCGCGGGCAACCAAGGCCTGCTGGAAAACGGCGGCATGCAGTGGATGACCGCCGGGCGTGGCGTGATCCATTCCGAGATTCCGCAGCAGGAGGAGGGCGTGATGGAAGGCTTCCAGCTGTGGCTCAACCTGCCGGCCAAGGACAAAATGCAGGCGCCCTGGTATCGCGACTTCGCCGCTGCCGAGTTGCCGCGCGTAAAAGTCGGCGCTGGCGGGACGGCAATTGTGCTGGCCGGCGAGAGTCATGGTGTCACCGGTGCGGTGACACGCGAGGCGACCGCCCCGCTCTATCTCGACCTGCACCTGCCGGCGGGCGACCAGTTTGCCCAGCCGCTAGCGGCCGACCTGAATGCCTTCGTCTATGTCTATCGCGGTGCAGTAATCATTGCCGGCGAAACCGTGCCGGCCGGCCGGATGGCGATTCTCGCCAACGAGGGCGATGGTGTGACGATCAAAGCCACCGAGGACGCACGCCTGATCCTCGTCGCCGGTCGTCCGCTCGGCGAACCGATCGCCCAACACGGCCCCTTCGTCATGAACACGCAGGAGGAAATCCAGCAGGCCTTCGCGGACTATCGCGCCGGCCGGCTAGGCTGAATCAGCACTGTTCCCACGGCAGGCCATCAAAGCGCCAGCCGTTCTCGCTGCCGCGATGGTGATGGTCATTGAGTTCGCCCTCGAAGCCGTGCAGGACGTTATAGACGCGCGTGAAGCCGGCCTGCTCAAGGGTATTGCCGGCATCTACCGAGCGGTTGCCGCTACGGCAGATCAGCACCACCGGGCGATCATGCGTATGACCGGCGAGCTTCTTCACTTCACCGACGAAGTGGGGATTCACATCCCAGTCCGGGCCGTCGTTCCAGGCCACGTGCATGGCACCCGCCGGATGGCCGACGAAAAGGAATTCCATCTCGCTACGGCAGTCGATGAACAGCGCCTTGGGGTTGTCGTGAAGAAATTGGGCGGCTTCCTTGGGGACGAGGTGTTCCATGATGTGATTCTCCTGCGCACGAGGTGAGTGAAAGACAGACTTGCGAGGTGGGAAATATAACAGACCTTTTTATTGGAGCAACAGTTTTACTTATTTCTCGCGCACATTGCTAAATATGTACCGACAGGCCAGTCGGGGGCGGATGCTAGACTTCGTGCCCATTCAATCAGTTAGCCACTATCCCGCATGCAAGCCGACCGCAGCAACTCATTGCGTGAACTCCTCGCGCAACGCATCCTCATCCTCGACGGTGCCATGGGCACCATGGTACAGCGTCACAATCTGGTCGAGGCCGATTACCGTGGCCAACGGTTTGCGCAGCACCCGAAGGACCTCAAGGGTAACAACGACCTGTTGTGCCTGACACGGCCGGACGTCATCGGCGGCATCCATGCCGCGTATCTGGAAGCCGGCGCCGACATTCTCGAAACCAACACCTTCAACGCCACGCGCGTGTCGCAGGCCGAGTACGGGCTGGAAGACCTTGCCTTTGAGCTGAATGTCGCCGGCGCGCGCCTCGCCCGTGAGGTGGCCGACAAGTATTCGACGCCTGAGAAGCCGCGCTTTGTCGCCGGCGTGCTCGGTCCGACCTCGCGCACTTGCTCCCTGTCACCGGACGTCAACGACCCGGGTTTTCGCAACGTCAGTTTCGATGCGCTGGTCGCCGACTACATGGAAGCCGCGCGTGGCCTAGTTGAGGGCGGCGCCGACATCCTGCTGGTTGAAACCATCTTCGATACCTTGAACGCCAAGGCCGCGCTCTACGCCATCGAAGCCTTCTTCGATCAGGCCGGGCGCCGCTGGCCGATCATGATCTCGGGCACCATCACCGACGCTTCGGGCCGCACACTCTCCGGCCAGACGGCAGAAGCCTTCTGGAATTCGCTGCGCCATGCGCGGCCGATTTCATTCGGCCTCAACTGCGCACTCGGTGCGAAAGAGCTGCGCCAGTACGTCGAGGAGATCGGTCGCGTGGCCGACTGCTTCGTCTCGGCCCACCCGAATGCCGGCCTGCCCAACGCCTTTGGCGGCTACGACGAAACACCGCAGATGCTCGCCGACGAGCTGGCGGGCTGGGCACGCGACGGCCTGCTGAATATCGCCGGCGGTTGCTGCGGCACCTCGCCCGACCACATCAAGGCCATCGCCGATGCGCTGAAAAACATCGCCCCGCGCCGTCCCGCCAGCGCCGACTTTTCATTAAGACTTGCCGGACTGGAGCCCTGCAACATCGGCGCCGATTCCCTGTTCGTCAACGTTGGCGAACGCACTAACGTCACTGGCTCGCGCGCCTTCGCCAAGATGATTCTTGAAGGCCGCCTTGACGACGCGCTGACCGTCGCGCGCCAGCAGGTCGAAGGCGGCGCACAGGTGGTCGACATCAACATGGACGAGGCGATGCTTGATGGCCAAGCCGCCATGGTGCGCTTCACCAACCTGATCGCCAGCGAGCCGGATATTTCGCGCGTGCCGCTGATGTTCGATTCGTCGAAATGGGAAGTGATCGAGGCCGGCCTCAAGTGCGCGCAAGGCAAGGGCATCGTCAACTCGATCTCGATGAAGGAAGGCGAGGAGAAATTCCTCAAGCAGGCCCGCGAAGCCCGCCGCCTCGGCGCGGCCGTCATCGTCATGGCCTTTGACGAAGCCGGTCAGGCCGACACCTACCAGCGCAAGATCGACATCTGCAAGCGCGCCTACGATCTGCTGGTCGGCGACGGCTTCCCGGCCGAAGACATCATCTTCGATCCGAACGTGTTTGCGATTGCCACCGGCATTCCCGAACACGACAACTACGCCGTCGATTTCATCGAAGCCTGCCGCTGGATTCGCGCCAATCTGCCGCACGCCAATATCTCCGGCGGCATCTCGAATGTGAGCTTTTCGTTCCGTGGCAACGAGCCGGTGCGCGAAGCGATCCACACCGTCTTCCTCTATCACGCGATCAAGGCCGGCCTCACCATGGGCATCGTCAATGCCGGCCAGCTTGGCGTGTATGACCAGATCGAGCCGAAATTACGTGATGTGGTCGAGGATGTCGTCCTCAACCGCAAACCCGGTGCCGGCGATACGCTGGTGGAGTTCGCCACCTCGGTGAAAGGCAGCGCCAGGGAGCAGGTCGTCGATCTGGCGTGGCGCGAATGGCCGGTCGAGAAGCGCCTCGAACACGCCATGGTGCGCGGCATTACCGAATACGTCGTCGCCGACACCGAAGAATGCCGCGCGGCACTCGCCGCCAATGGCAAGCCGCCGCTGCATGTCATCGAAGGCCCGCTGATGGCAGGCATGAACGCCGTCGGCGATCTGTTCGGCGCGGGCAAGATGTTCCTGCCACAGGTGGTGAAATCGGCGCGCGTCATGAAGCAGGCCGTCGCCCATCTCGTGCCCTACATCGAGGAAGAAAAGCTGCGCACCGGCGCGGCGGCGAAGGGCAAGATCGTCCTCGCCACCGTCAAGGGCGACGTGCATGACATCGGCAAAAACATCGTCGGCGTGGTGCTGGCCTGCAACGGCTACGAGATCGTCGACCTCGGCGTGATGGTCGCCGCCGACAAGATCCTTGCCGCAGCAAAAGAGCACAAGGCCGATGTGGTCGGCCTCTCCGGCCTGATCACGCCCTCGCTGGAAGAAATGAGCCATGTGGCCGCCGAGATGAAACGGCAGGGCTTTACGGTGCCGCTGCTGATCGGCGGCGCTACCACCAGCCGCGCCCACACTGCCATCAAGATTGCGCCCAACTACGACGGCACCGTCGTCTATGTGCCGGACGCATCACGTGCGGTTGGCGTCGTCACCAAACTGCTGTCAATTGATCAGGCCGCCGGCTATCAGGTAGAAATCGCCGCCGACTACGCCAAGCTGCGCGAACAGCACGCCAGCAAGCAGGGCGTGAAACTGCTGACACTCGCTGCTGCACAAACCAACCAAGCCAAGCTTGATTACAAGCCCTTCCCGCCGCGCCGCCCCGGCCTGCGGCCGCTGTGCAAGATCGATCTCGCCACCCTCGCCAACTACATCGACTGGGCGCCCTTCTTCCAGACCTGGGACCTGCCCGGTCGCTATCCGCAACTGCTCGATGATGCCAAAGTCGGCGAGCAGGCGCGTTCGGTGTTTGCCGACGCGCAAGCGATGCTGCAGCAGATCATTGATGAGCAGTGGTTGGTCGCCAATGCCGTGTTCGGCCTGTTCCCGGCGAATAGCGTCGGCGACGACATCGAAATCTATGCCGACGAATCGCGCAGCAAGACCCTGATGACCTGGCATGGCCTGCGCCAGCAACACGAACGGCCGAGCGATCAGGCCAACCTCTGTCTGGCCGACTTCATTGCCCCGAAGGGAACGGCGGATTACATCGGCGCCTTCGCCGTCACTGCCGGCATCGGCATCGAAGCCAAGCTCGCGGAATTCGCGGCACAGCATGATGACTACCGTTCCATCATGCTCAAGTCACTCGCCGACCGTCTCGCTGAAGCCGCGGCCGAATGGCTGCACGAGCGCGTGCGCATCGACGACTGGGGCTATGGCAGGGACGAAGGTCTGGCGCTGGATGACTTGATCGCCGAAAAGTATCAGGGCATTCGCCCGGCACCCGGCTACCCGGCCTGCCCTGACCATACCGTTAAGAAGGGCTTGTTCGAGCTGCTCGATGCCACGGCCAACGCCGGCATCGACCTGACCGAAAACTTCGCGATGATGCCTGCGGCTGCCGTCTCCGGCTTCTACTTTGCCCATCCGCAGGCCAAATACTTTGCCGTCACAAAAATTGGCCGTGACCAGCTTGAAGATTGGGCAAAGCGCACCAATTACCCGCTTGCAGAAGCCGAAAAATGGCTCGCCCCCCTACTCTGACCGCCAGGAGACGAAGATGAATGACGCAGAAAACGACGGCCGCCTATCCTTTCAGGAAGCCGTCACCCTTGCCACACAAAAGCAGCAAGCCACTTTCTGCGCCATGCCGGTCTTCTCCGAAGCGATTGAAGACGAGGCCCAGACGGCGGAGGGCGCGCGCATCTTCATCATCGAGCCCAATGCTGACAAGGGGCCCGGCAACTGGCTAATGCGCTTTATCGCAGGCCCGTTTTTCTCGAATGCCTACGCCGCCAACGAGCGCATCGAGCCGGCCGACGTGCCCGATAGCGTGCGTGAATTGCGCTTCATGCCGACCCGTGTCGATAGCAAGTGGTACGAGGAGCAGATCCAGATTCTGATCCAGCATCTGGTCAAGGGGGCAGGTATCGCCACCGAGCAGATGCCCGACTACGCCAGCATGCCGGCTCGCAGCGCCGACAGTGAGACCGTGTTCCCAATCTCCTTCATTGGCCGCGGTGAAGCCCCACACTGAACGCGAAGGGTTTATCATGATGCCCTGTATTTCGGGGAGTCAAACAACATGAACATTGAAGTCGCACGCGGTACGCGCGCTCACGCGCCGGATCTGGATTGGAGCCAGGTTCGCGAAACCGTCCTGATGCTCGAACTGGCTGCGGGCCAGGTCGAGGCCGCGATGAAGGATTCCAACAGTTCGGTCGATGTGTTGACGGAAACCTTTACCTCCCTGGCGGATACGCTGCAGCTGATCGAGGCCGCGATTGACACCCTGCCCGACACGATTGGCAATGGCCTGGTCAAGGCCGAGATCCAGGACAACACCCGTCTCGTGACCAGCAAGGTGCACCACGCCATCGTCGCCTTCCAGTTCTACGACAAGCTGGCACAACGGCTTGACCACGTCTGCCATGGCCTGTCCGGTCTCTCCAGTCTGGTCATCGATCAAAAGCGCCTCTACAACCCGCAGCAATGGAAAGCTTTGCAGGACGAAATTCTCGCCAAGTACACCATGGTCGAAGAGCGCGCGATGTTTGATTCCGTGCTGAAGGGCGCGACTGTCAAAGAGGCGCTCGATACCTACATGGCAGTGCGCATGAAGGAAATCGAAAGTTCGGGTGGCGAGATCGAACTCTTTTGATCGATTCAGACGCCCCAGACGACGGACTTCTGTTCCTTCAGGGATTCTTCCAGGATTGACAGCAAAGGCAGCGCCCGCTGCGTCAGCGTGACGTGTGGCCGTGTGCCGCCCTTGCCATCCGCCTCGGACCCCAGTTCGTCTTCCTGAATCTGCCGGCGATGCGCGGCCTTGTCGGCCTCAATGGCGGCCTTGAGTCGTGCAATGGCATCAGGCAGTTGCTCGACGGTAACGATGCCCTGGTCGGTAACGTCCTTGCCCATCAATTCCATCATGCGCTTCGACACATCGCTGAAGTAGATGACATCCGCGCAGGCGGCGGATTTGAAGATCACGATGCCGCTCATAGCAGACGATCCGCAGAGAAGGCCATGTGGCCGTCGATCAGGGTATAGCGCACCTCACCGGGCAGTTGGCGGCCGAGGAAGGGGGTGTTCTTGCCCTGGCTCTTGAGCCGTTCGCGACTGACGGTCACACTGCCCTGCGGATCGAAGACGCACAAGTCGGCCGGCACGCCGGGCTTGATGCAGCCGCGGTCAATCCCGATGATACGGGCAGGATCGGCGGTAATGCGCGCCAGCGCCTTGGGCAACGGCACACCGCTATCAGCCGCCCATTGCAGCGTCAGCGGCAGCAGCAGTTCCAGCCCGGTTGCGCCGGTCTCGGCTTCGGCAAACGGCACCTGCTTCGCATCGTCATCCACGGGCGTATGGTCAGAACAGAGCACATCGATGCTGCCATCGGCCAGCCCGGCCGCCAGCGCATCCCGGTCGGCGGCGCTGCGCAAGGGCGGATCGAGGCGGGTGTGCGGGTCGAAGAAGCCGATGTGGTCGTCGCACAAATGAATGTGGTTGACCGTGACATCGCAGGTCACCGCCAGCCCGTCGGCACGCGCCGCACGAATCAGCGCCAGCCCGGCCGCCGAGGAGAGACGGCGGATATGCAGTCGCACGCCGGTTTCGCGCGCCAGTTGCAGGTAGGTGGCCAGCGCGACGGTCTCGGCAATCACCGGGATACCGGCCAGACCGAGGCGCGCCGACACCGCTCCCTCATGGGCGACGCCGCCCTTGGCGAGGTGTGCATCCTGCGGCTGCAGCCAGACGCTGAAGCCAAACGTGGCCGCGTACTGCATGGCGCGCATCAGCACCTGGGTATCAATGATGCTGTGGTTGGCCTGCCCGAAGGCGATGCAACCGGCCTCGGCCAGTTCCGCCATCTCGGTGAGGCGCTGCCCGGCGAGGCCAATGGTCAAGGCACCCATTGGATGCACATGCGCAAACCCCGGTTGACGCGCGCGATGCTTGAGCATTTCGACCAGGCCCGGCTCGTCGAGCGGTGGATCGGTATCGGGCGGGCAAACCAGCCGCGTCACGCCACCGGCAGCGGCAGCGGCCATTTCCGATTCGAGCGTGGCGCGGTATTCAAAACCCGGTTCGCGCAGGCGCGCCGAGAGGTCGATCAGGCCGGGGCAGACAATGCAGCCGCTGGCATCGAGCACACCTTCGGCGCGGAAGCCACCGGGTGCCGTCTCGCCAACGCCGACAATTTTGCCGTCGGCGACATAGACGTTGGTCGGCTGGTCGAGCCCGCTGGCCGGGTCAATGACGCGGCCGTTCTGAATGGCAATCTTCATTGTGCTCCCCCCGCCAGCATGCTCATCACCGCCATGCGCACGGCAATCCCGAACGTAACCTGCGGCAGGATCACCGCCTGCCGGCCATCCGCCACCGACGAGTCGATCTCGACACCGCGATTCATCGGCCCCGGGTGCATGACGATGGCGTCGGGCTTGGCGAGCGCGAGTTTTTCCGGCGTCAGCCCCCAGGACTTGAAGTATTCCTGCGTACTCGGCAGCAGCGCGCCATTCATGCGCTCGTTCTGCAGGCGCAGCATCATGATGACATCGGCCCCGCGCAACCCATCGGCCAGATCATTGCAGACGCGCAGCGGCGCGCCGGGAATCATCTGCGCCGCCGCCGCCGGCAGCAGGGTGCGCGGGCCGACCAGACGAATCTCCGGCACCCCGAGGGTCACGAGCGCATGCAACTGGCTGCGCGCCACGCGCGAATGCAGGACGTCGCCGACCACCGCCACGGTCAGCGGCGTGAAATCCTTTTTGTAATGGCGAATCGTGTACATGTCGAGCAGACCCTGCGTCGGGTGCGAGTGGCGCCCGTCGCCGGCATTCACGACATGGATGTGATCGCGCCCGGTCGCCGCGAGATGCTGCGCGATCAGGTAAGGCGCGCCGCTCGATGCATGGCGCACGACAAACATGTCGGCCTGCATCGCCGCGAGGTTATCCACCGTGTCGAGCAAGCTCTCGCCCTTCGCCGCCGATGAGGTGTTGATGTTGAGGTTGATGACGTCCGCCGACAGGCGCTTGGCGGCAATCTCGAAGGTGGTGCGCGTGCGCGTCGAGTTCTCGAAGAACAGATTGAACACGCTTTTGCCACGCAGCAGCGGCACCTTCTTCACCTCGCGCTCGGCCACTGCCGTGAAGGGCTCGGCGCGGTCGAGGATGTTGTGCAGAATCTCGCGCGACAGTCCTTCGATCGACAGCAGGTGGATCAGTTCGCCGTGGCTGTTCAGTTGCGGATTGGCTTGGACGTTCGGGATCATTTTTCGCTCAGTTCGAAGGCCAGGGTGCCATCTTCATCGCGACAGAGATCAAGACTCTGGCTTGCCGGCAGGGGCAGCGCATGGGGACAATACGTCGCGGCAATCGGCAACTCGCGGCCACCGCGATCGACCAGCACGGCCAGCTCCACCTGCGCCGGACGGCCGTAGTCGAACAGCTCGTTGAGCGCAGCGCGAATCGTGCGGCCGGTGTAGAGCACATCATCGACGAGAATCAGATGCGCGCCGGCCACATCATCGGGCAAATGCGAGGCCCGCCCGCCGGCTTTCAGGCCATTGCCGATGTGATGGTCATCGCGATGGAACGAGACATCGAGGGTCGCCAGCGGCGTCGCCAAACCGAGGGACTGATGCAGGGCTTCGGCCACCCAGACGCCGCCGCTGTGGATGCCGACCAGCACGGTATTCGGCGTAATGCGCGGCCGCATTAAGGCCGCCAGCTGCTGCAGCAACTCAGTGGCAGAGGGCAGAGGGAGAGATTGAGGTGAGGGCATGACGTTGATCCAACCAGGCTTGCAAAATAACGGCGGCGGCTTCGGCATCGAGACGCGCCTTGCGGTCACGTTTGTCACCGGTCAATTGTGACTCGGCAATCGCGGACGAATAGCGTTCATCCACCCGTTCAACCGGCAGGTGGTAGCGGCCTTCGAGCTGGCGCGCAAAGCGTTCGCAGCGGGCAGCGAATTCGTGTTCGGCATCATCCGCATGGCGCGGCAGGCCGACGACCAGACGGGCGGGGTGCCACTCGGCGATCAATTTGGCAATCGCGGTAAAGCGGCGGTCGTTGGCGGATTCAGCCACCGTCGCCAGCGCCCGCGCCTCGCCCAGCAGGGTTTCGCCAATTGCCACGCCTATCCGTTTTTCGCCGAAATCAAATGCCATCACGGTTTCCGACTCAAGCATGCCCAGCCACCTCAGAGAGATTGGCGAAGTCGACGCCCAGCAACTGCATGGCTGCCGGCAGCCGTTCTTCGGGCGGCAGGTTGAAAATGATGTCCGGGTCAGCCGCCACCGTCAGCCAGCCGTTTTGCGACAGTTCCCATTCGAGCTGGCCGGCGGCCCAGCCGGCATAACCGAGCGAGACGAGCACCTCGGCGGGCATGCCCTCGTCGCACATCGACTGCAGGATATCGCGCGAACTGGTCAGGCCGATCTCGGGACTGACATTCAGGGTCGACTGCCATTCGCCGGCCGGACGATGCAGGACAAAGCCGCGATCAGTCTGCACCGGGCCACCGAAAAATACCGGGAGTTCGTGATAGCGCACCTGGTTCGGGCCAGGCGCCAGCGGCATGCTGACGCGCTCGAACAGCGTGCCCAAACTGATGTCCATCGGCCGGTTGATGATGATACCCAGCGCGCCCTCGGCATTGTGCTCGCACACATAGGTCAGGGTCCGCGAAAAGTTCGGATCGGTCATGGCCGGCATGGCAATCAGAAAGTGATTAGCCAGGCTGGCCGTTTCGATAGTTTTGGCAGTCATCATCTGGCGTCCATTGTAATCGGTCGACCAACGGCGGGGTCAGAACCAGTCGTCGATTTTCAATCCGGGAACGCGCGCAAATTCGTTCGTATTGTGTGTCACCAGCGTGGCACCCTGCGCCAGCGCCGTGGCGGCAATCAAGGTATCCATCGGTCCGATGGATTGCCCGAGCGATTCCAGATGGAGGGCAATTTCAGCGGCATGTCGGGCTGCTGCCTGATCGAACGGCAACACATGGACGGCCGCAATGAAGCGGGCCAACCGCTCGATGCGGCCATCGCCCCCAGCTTGTTTGCGTGCACCCCGTTCCAGTTCGTACAACACAATTGCCGGCAAGGCCACATCATCCGGCGGCGTCGCGAGCAAACGATCAGCCACCCGCCCCTTGCCCTTGAAGAAATGAATCACCGCATTCGTGTCAAGAACGAACATCACCACGCTTCCCGTTTGACATCGGGTGCTGCGTCGGCACGTAACTCGTTCGCTTCAGGAAAGTCCGGCCAAGCCCCTGCAAGGCTGCGCACCTCGCCCGACCATTCCGCCGTAACACGCGCCCGGACCATTGCGGCGACCCATTCACCTGCCGCCATATGCGCGGCGGCCGCAGCGGTCGCGACACGACGGGCAGTTTCTCCGTCAAGGTCAATCGTCAGTTGCCCCATTGCCTGCCTCCGTTCGTCACTCAATATTTTCAATCGGCTGCCGGCATGCTGTCGGCGTTTTGTGGCTCGGCCACTAGTGATTGGCAAGACTGGCCGTTTCGATAGTTTTGGCAGTCATCATCTGGCGTCCATTGTAATCTGTCAGCCCACGCATTGCGAACCGCCCACCCATGTTCCGTCCCCTGCCCGACATCTACGAACCCTCCGCCATCCTGCAACTGCCGGATGGCCGCTTCCTCATCGCGGAAGACGAGAAAACGCGCCCGTTCAGCCTCGTCACCATCCACCCCGACGGCACCACGCACAGCGTCCCACTCGCCACGGAAACGCCGGGGGGCGATTTCGCCAAGCTCGACGATCTGGAAGGCCTCGCCGCCGATGCGGCCGGCCACGTCTATGCCATCACCTCGCATTCGCGCAGCGGCAAAGGCGAAGAGAAAACGGCGCGCGAACGACTGATCCGCTTCCACGTCGAAGGCGGCCGCCTCGTCGCCCCCGTCGTCGTCTCAGGATTAAAAGCCGCGCTGATCGCCGCACACCCCGTGCTGGCCGAAGCCGCCGCGCACCGCGACGTCAAGGCAGAAGGCGGCCTCAACATTGAGGCGCTGGAAATCACGCCGGACCAGCAGCACCTGCTGGTCGGTTTCCGCAGCCCGCTGCAAGCCGGCCACGCGCTGATCGCGCGCGTCGAGAACCCGGCCGCCATGTTCGACCACGGCGCCGCACCGCGCATCGCCGCACAACTGACCACCCTCGATCTCGCCGGCCACGGCCTGCGCAGCCTGTCCCACATCCCGGTGCTGGACGGCTACCTGATTGTCAGCGGTCCCGTCGCCAAGGAACAAACGCAGTTCCGCCTCTGGTTCTGGAGCGGCCGTGAAGCAGATGCACCACGCCACGCCAGCGTCCCCGGCCTACCCGGCTTCGAACACGCCGAAGGCATCGCCCCGGCCATCATCGACGGTCAGCCACGTATCATCATCGTCAGTGACGATGGGGATCGAGAAGCGGGGCAAGCTGCGCGTTTTCTGCTGCTTGATCCGAAGCAGTTGCAGATTGACGACTGACCATCAAGTCAATTTCCGCCTCGGCCACAAGACGCCGTCGCTCGTATCCGTGTAAAGCGGCCATTCCAACGACCGCCGTACATTCCGCTTCAATGGTAAATTTGAAACTTGTTGATTTACATGGGCATCGCCATGAACCCGCAACTTTCTATTCCGCATGCCGACCTTCAGGCATTCTGTCGCGCCCATGCCGTGCGCGAACTATCTGTCTTCGGTTCCGCCGTGCGCGGGGATTTCGGGGCAGACAGTGACGTCGATGTGCTGATCGACATTGCGCCAGAAGCCCGGGTCGGCCTGATCGCCTTGCAGCGGATGCGCGACGAACTGGCGCGGATATTCGGCCGGCCGGTCGACCTGCTCACCAAGAACGGCATCAACCGCCACATCCGCGACGATATTCTCCGCGACGCTCAGGTTATCCATGCGGAGTGACGCGCTGTATCTGGCGGACATCCTCGACGCCATCGAGGCAATCGAACGGTTTGTGACGGATTTCGACGAAGCACGCTTCCTGTCCGACGAACTCGTCCAGAGTGCGGTACTGCAAAAACTTTCCATCATCGGCGAAGCGGCCGCGAGGCTGTCCGACGCCACGCGCGACGGCTTGCCGGAAATCCCCTGGAAGGAAATCATCGGCTTTCGCAACATCGCCGTGCATGCGTATTTCTCGGTGGATTGGCGCATCGTGTTCGTCACCGTGGTGGACGACCTGCCGCTACTGAAACAATTCGTTGTCGCGCAAGTGAAGCCATAAAAGTCGGCGCTGGCGGGACGGCACTTGTCGGCCAGAAGCGGGCGTAGGTTACTGTTCCTATAAACGGACAAACGGCTTCGCTGCGGGTATGCTATCGGCGTTTTGTGGCTTGGCCGCTGGTGATAACGTGAGCCTGGCCCCTTTGATTACGAGGCATATTCCAAGCTGAGAGGCTAGCACCATGAAAACATTGCTGCACCGCTTTGTCCCTGTAATCTTAATTGCTCCAACAATTGCGCTTGCTGCGCCTCCCGCCTTTGACGTACAGACGACATCGACTTCCGTAATCGTCAAGAACCTGACGTCTGACAATCACATGGAGATGCTGATTAATGTTGGCGGTTGCGGAAAAAAAGTGATGGCGGGGCCGGGTGGCGTAGTTACTGTGCCGCTCCAGAATGACAAGCGTGACATCGATGTCAAATCAGTCAAGCTAACACCCATGCGTCAGTTGATAGCAGAAGCAAAGGCCAATCCGCAGCCAGCACCTCAACCAGTGACCGCCCCGAAGATAATCTCCTCAATGCAGCCCGTGTGCCTTGACCTCAAGTGATACAAGTGAATAAGCGCCGTGCCACCAGCGCCGACTTTTCACAGTGCTTGCCCAACATCACGCTCCAGAGTGACCGCTTTCTCGGACTAGCAATTTCCGCAACGGGTCGCTTCCTGCCGTCCCGCCAGCACCGACATTTGAATAGGGTGGTCAACTGTCGATTCAGCCTGAGTGTTACCATGGTGTCACTTTGACGTCTGGAGCAACGGCAATGTCCACTACCTCACTGAAACTACCTGATGAACTCAAGCAGCGTGCCATCACGGCGGCGCAGATGCAAGGGCTGTCGCCGCATGCGTTCATGGTGCAGGCAATCGAACAGGCAGCCAGCGCGGCCGAGCGGCGGAGCGGATTCGTGGCTGTGGCGCTGGCGGCGCGCGAGCAGTTGCAAGCGACCGGCAAGGCTTACGATGCCGACGAGGTGCATGCCTACCTCAAAGCACGCGTGCAAGGCTGCAAAGCCACGAAGCCGAAAGCCAAGTCTTGGCGCGGCTGATCTACTCCGCGCAGGCGCTCGGCGATTTTGAAAGACTCACTGACTTCCTTCTGACGAGCGACCCGCAAGCGGCTGTGGCAACCGTTGGGCTGATCGACGAGGCCATCACATTGCTGAAGCACCACCCCCTCATTGGACGTCCCGTCGAGCATGGGTTGCGCGAACTGGTGATATCGCGCGGACGGACGGGTTACTTGGCCCTTTACG
Organism: Rhodocyclaceae bacterium; assembly: GCA_030681195.1. Classification (GTDB taxonomy): domain Bacteria; phylum Pseudomonadota; class Gammaproteobacteria; order Burkholderiales; family Rhodocyclaceae; genus Sulfuricystis. Next base: position 138,650 of record JAUXXJ010000045.1, on the reverse strand, counting down.
ATTTCGACGAAATGCAGGATGTCATAGTGATTCTCGCCATTCGTCACCAGCGTGAAGCCGGCTACGGGATGCAGGACGAGGACACCTGATCGATGCGGACCCGGGAGAAACTTTCAACCCACGCCGCTGTCGCGGTAAGCTATCGGCGTTTCCCAAACCCGGATGTTTCTTGGCATTCGAGCCCGCCCCATTTAGCGCTGTCCAGAGGATGAATCATATGAAGGCGATAACCGCATTATTTGCATTAGCTGGCTTGCTCGTTCTCTCCACACAGGTGCGAGCCGATATTTCTCCGAAGCAAAACGAGATACTGGAAGACCTGATTGCCCATTACGCCGGTAAGGCAAAGGAAGAGGCCAAGAACAAAGCCAGGAATCCCGACTCAGGGCGGCCTTTTACGAGTGAGGCTGGCCGAGAGTTTTATCTCAAGCAGCGCAGCCAGCAGTTGACCGATGTTTCGTGTTCCGCCTGCCACACGGACAACCCGGTCAATCAAGGCAAACACGTATTAACCAATAAGCCCATTAAACCCCTGGCGCCATCAGTGAATCCGGAGCGGTTTATCGATGCCAAAAAAGTCCAGAACAACTTTACAGAGCATTGCTTTGACCTATATCAGGCCGATTGCAGGGCATACGAAAAAGGCATATTCCTCACTTATCTGAGGTCCGCAAAGTAAGCAGCCTAGATGGGACAGTTGATGCCGTGTCCTGGAGCAGGGCTTAGCCCCTCCTTGCCATGACCACCGCCCTCGTCTGGTTCCGCCGCGACCTGCGCGATTTTGACCATGCTGCACTTTCTGCCGCCTTGCGCGAACACGCGCGGGTGTATTGCGCGTTTGTCTTCGATACCGACATCCTGACACCGCTGCCGCGACAGGATCGGCGCGTCGACTTCATCCATCGTTCGCTGGCCGAGCTTGACGCGGCATTGCGAACCAAGGGCGGCGGGCTGATCGTGCGCCATGGTCGGGCGATTGAGGAAATTCCGCGACTGGCGGCGCAACTGGATGTGATGGCGGTTTATGCCAATCGTGACTACGAGCCGGCCGCATGCGCGCGCGATGCCGCCGTCGCGGCACAACTGGCGGCGGATGGGCGCGGCTTTATCGACTGCAAGGATCAGGTGATTTTCGAGCGTGATGAGGTGCTGACGAAGACCGCCACGCCGTTTTCCGTGTTCACGCCCTACAGCCGCGCATGGCGGGCGAGGCTCTCTCCTGCCGACCTTGCTAGCCACGACTGCACCACGCAACCGGGGCAGCTTGCCGCGCATGATGCCGTCTCGCCAACGCCGACATTCCCGACACTGGCCGATCTCGGCTTTGCGGCGACCGATCTCAAGGTGCCGACCGGCATGTCGGGCGGCGCGCAACTGTTCGAGGATTTCCTCACGCGCATTGACCGCTACCACGAGGTGCGTGACTTTCCCGCCGTCAAAGGATGCTCTTATCTCTCGCCGCACCTGCGCTTCGGCACGGTATCGATCCGTCAGTTGGCCGCCACCGCGCATGCCGAAAACCTGCACGCCAAGGGACGCGGCGCGGAAGTCTGGCTCAACGAGTTGATCTGGCGCGAGTTCTATCAACAGATTCTTTGGCATCGCCCGGAGTTGTTCAACCATGCCTTCAAGCCGGATTACGACGCGCTCGTCTGGGATGCCGCCCCCGCGCTGTTCGCCGCCTGGCAGCAGGGCCGCACCGGCTATCCGCTGGTCGATGCCGCGCAGCGTCAGTTGTTGCAAAGCGGCTGGATGCACAACCGTCTGCGCATGGTGTCGGCTTCGTTTCTCACCAAGGATCTGGGTATCGACTGGCGGCGCGGCGAAGCGCATTTCGCTGACTGGCTGCTCGATTACGATCTGGCCTCGAACAACGGCGGCTGGCAGTGGGCTGCTTCGACCGGCTGTGATGCGCAGCCGTACTTTCGCATTTTCAATCCGGTCACGCAGTCGCAGCGCTTCGATCCGCAGGGCACGTTCATCCGCCGCTACGTGCCGGAACTGAACGACGTGCCGGACAAGTTCATTCACGCCCCGTGGCAGATGGCCGCGCCGCCAGCCGATTATCCGGCGCCCATCGTCGATCACGCGCAAGCGCGCGAACGCACCCTGGCACGCTTCGCCGCGCTCAGGAAGACTTGACCAGACTGGCGATCAGGTCGAGCAGCTGATCCTCGTCGTAAGGCTTGCCGAGGTAGTGCTGCACGCCCAGCTCCAGTGCCACCTGACGATGCTTGTCGGCGATGCGCGAGGTGATCATGATGACCGGCAGACGGGTCAGTTGCGGGTCGGCGCGCAGGTGACGAACGAGTTCGAAGCCATCCATGCGCGGCATCTCGATGTCGGCAAGGATCACGGCGGGGTGATGCTGGACGATCTTCGCGAGGGCATCCTCGCCATCCTTGGCGGTGGTGACGCAATAGCCGGCACGCTCCAGCAGACGGCTGGTGATCTTGCGCACCGTGAGGGAATCGTCGACGACCATGACGGTGGGAGCCTGGGCGGCCCGGATCATGGTGGAGGTTGCGAAAGTCGGCGCTGGCTGGATGGCCTGTCCCAACCGTTGCGCCAGCACGACCGGGTTGATGATCAGGGCCACACAGCCATCCGGCAGCACGGTCGCGCCGGCCAGTCCGGGGACGTGCTGCAGTTGCTCGCCGAGCGGCTTGACGACAACCTCCTGATTCTGCGTCAGCGCCTCGACGGCCAGCGCCACCTGCATGCCACCATGCTTGAGCAACAACTGCCAGGCCGGCACCGTGTCCGTATCGGCCATGCGGAACAGTTGCGGCAGGGTGTGCCACGGGTAGCGCAGGCCGTTGCGCGTTACCGCACCGGCAGCCTCGCGGGCCGCCGCCTCTTCGGCATCCAGTTCGCGCGCCTCCTCGACCATGGTAACGGGGATCGCCCAGCGCTGCCCGGCAGCCTCGACGAGCATGACGGGAATCACCGCCAGCGTCAGCGGCAAGATCATTTCGAAGGTGGTGCCGCGCCCTGCCGCGCCACTCACGGCGACCTGCCCGCCGAGTTGCGTGACTTCGTCGCGCACCACATCGAGGCCGACACCGCGACCGGCGATTTCGCTGACGCTGGCGGCCGTCGAAAAACCGGGGCGGAAGATCAGTTCGGCCAGTTGTGCATTCTCCATCGGTTCATCTGCGGACAGCAGGCCGCGCTCGCTGGCGCGCTGGCGAATCGCCGCATAGTCGAGGCCCTTGCCATCGTCCTGCAGGCGCAGCGTGATGTCGTTATCGGTGGCGACAATGGTCAGGACGATCTGGCCGAGTTCCGCCTTGCCGGCGGCATGGCGCTGCTCGGGTGCTTCAATCCCATGCGCCACCGCATTGCGCAGCAGATGTTCGAGCGGGCCGAGCATGCGTTCGAGGACATTGCGGTCGACGGGGGTATCGCCGCCGCGAATGTCGAGGTTGGCCTGACGCCCCAATTCCTTGGCAGTCTGGCGCACCACGCGATGCAGTCGTTCATCAACGGTGACAAACGGCACCATGCGTGCGCGCAGTAGCGCATGCGCCAGTTCGCGCTGCTGGCGCGACTGGATCACCAGCGCCTCGCCGGCGCCATCGGCCTGCCGCAACAGGCCATGCTGCAAGGTGGAGACGTCATTGACGCTCTCCGCCAGCATGCGCGTCAGCTCCTGCAGGCGCGTAAAGCGATCCAGCTCCAGCGGATCGAAATCGCGCTGATGGCCATCGGCGCCCATCACGCTGCCGCCGAGGCGCGACTGCATGCTGGTCTCGGCGTGCATCTCAAACTCGCGCAGTTGCGCACGCAGGCGCACGATGTTGTCGGCCAGATCGAGCAGGCCACCCTTGATGTCCTTGAGACTGCCTTCGACACGGCCACGCGTGATGGCCATTTCGCCGGCTTCGCTGACCAGCCGGTCGATCAGGTCGGCGCGCACGCGCAGCAGGACTTGCGCGCCGGCCGGGCCGCTTTCCACGGGCTCCGCCATCGTCGGCGCAGGCGCTTCTAGCGGCGCCGCCCCGGGTCGCAGGGCAGCGACCAGACTGAGCGCACGGCCGAGCGAGGTATCGAGCACCTCCAGCACGTCCGGCTGCGCACCGCCGGTGGCCAACGCCTGCTCGATGCGCGTTTCCATGCTGTGCGCCAGCTCACCGATGCCCATCGCACCGCACATGCGCGCACCGCCCTTGAAGGTGTGCAGCAGGCGCGCCATACGCCGGCCGGGCTCTTTGTCCTGTGGCGCCTCGCGCCAGGCGCGCAAGTCGGCATCCAGTTGGTGCAACTGCTCGTCGGCTTCTTCGAGGAACAGCGGCGCCAGTTGTGGATCGACCTCGTCGGCCGGACGCGACGTGCGCCGCTCCGCCAGCGGCGAAATCGGCGGCGGTGCCTCCTGCGGGGCCGGTGCGGCAGGCTGGCAGGCTTCCAGCGTGGCCGCCAGTTCCGGTTCGGCGGCCGGGGGGCGGCGTTCCGTAATCGCGCCGACCATGCCCTGCAACGCCCCGGCGGCGCGGGCGATCAGCATGCGGGCCGTCTCCTCCGGCACGATATGCGCGAGGGAGTGGCGAACCAGCACATTCTCCAGCGCATGGGCCAGCACCTGCACGGTGGGGAAGCCGGTGCCGGCGGAAATGCCGGCCAAGGTGTGCGCCGCACGAATCAGTTCGCGCGAGGGAATGCTGGCCGGGCCGGACAACTCCTGGCGCAGGGCGGCGACATGCGTGCCGGCTTCCTCGACATAGAGCTGGTAGAGCATCGGCGAGAGCGTGAGTTCGCCGATTGTGACCGTTGCGGGTACATTAACATCAGGCGGCGCTGCGGCAGCCGTCTCGCCAACGCCGACTTTTCTTGTTTCCAGTTCGGCAATCCAGGCAGCAAAGCGTTCGCCCGCTGCATCGATGGTTGCCATCAAATCGGTGTCGACCGGCAGACGTTCGTCGAGGCGCTGGTTGATCTGCTTTTCAACCGCAAAGGCAGCCTCGCCCAGTTCCGTCAGCCCGACCATGCGGCCGCTGCCCTTGAGTGTGTGATAGGCGCGGCGCACCGTTGTCAGCATCTCGCGGTCGGCCGGATTGGCTTTGAGCGCAGGCACGGCGGCGGCGAGTGTCTGCAACACCTCGTGCGCTTCCTCGATGAAGATGGCGAGCATGTCATCGCCGCTGTCGGCCGCGACGGGCGCGACGGGCGCGAGAATTAAAGTGGGGGCAGCAGTTGCCGTCGGAGTGACCGTGGTGGCTGCGGCCGCGGCCAGCGGTGCCAATACATCGGTGGCGTCCTGGCCGTGTTGCAGGGCGTCGGTATATTGAGCCAGTGCCGCCAGATGATGGGCAACGATGGCATAGGCATCGGCACTCGCATTAGCGGCCATCAACCGCGTTGTCGTCGCGGCTGCAACGGCTGCTGCCTCATGCGCATCGAGCAGCACGAAAGCGCCCGCCACCTCATGCAATACCGCCTGCGCCCTGGCGGGAATGGCTGGGCCCGGCTGCTCGAAGCAGGGTTCCAGCAGACTCTCCAGCACCTCCAGGCTGCGGCGGATTTCTGCGGCCACCTGCGCCTGCAACTGGCGCTCGCGCCAGGGCAGCCGCGCCAGCGGTGGCGGTGTGGCGCCCAGCGGTTTCAGTGCGTCGAGATGATCGATCTGCTGCTGGACGGCGGCTACAAACATGGCCTCATCGGCAGGACTGCGCAGGCCTTCACGCTCGATGACCTCCTCGACCAGCACCAGTGCGCCGGCGACATCGAGCGCCAGTCGGGCATCGGCGCGCTCCGGCTGCTGGCGCAGCCAGGCCGCGAAGGCGGCGATGGCACCGACCAGGCGCGCCAGTGCCGGGTCGTTGCTTTCATTGGCGGTGGCCGCCAGCAGTTGCACCACATCGTGAAAACGCATCAGCGCAATCGCCTGCCCCTGACTGAAGCGTTCCCATTCCTCCATCGCCGTGGTCAGCGGCGCACGACAGGCTTCACGGCGCGTTTCAATCGTCGCATCTTGCGTCGGCAGCAGATCGGCCAGCCGATAGGCGGCGCGCACACTCTCCAGCTGCGCGCCGCCCGGCGGAGCAAGGGCAATCGCGTACAGCAGACCCTTCATCAACAACGTGGGTGGCGCGCTGGTCTTGCCGTCGGCAAACTCGGCAAACAGTTGCTCCAGCCCGGTCAGTAGTTCATCCTGAGGTTCGCCACCGCCCTCCAGTGCCTCGAACCACGCGAGCGCCACCCACCACGGGGCACGTTGGCCCGGGTCACTCAGGCTTTGTTCGAGATTGACCAGGGCATTCTTCATTTCCGTCAGGCCGCGTGTCTCACCTGTACGCCACTTGGCAAGGCCGCGCGCAAAGCCGAGGCGCAAGGCCTTCAGGCGTACCGGCGGCAGTGCGCTGGTCGCCTCGCGACGCGGTGGACGCAGGCCGAGATCGGGCTGGAACAGCACCAGCGGTGAAGGTGCCGCCTGACCGGCTGCTAGTGCCAGCCCGCGATAGGCCGGATACAAGCGCAGCGGCTGGTCGGGATGGCCGGCCATCAGGTCGTCGAGGTAACGACGCAGGGCCGACAAGGCGGCACCGGCTGCGGCGGTGACGGCCACCACATTCGTATCCGCTGCCGGGTCGGCCAGGCTGGCGAGCTGCGTTTCGACCGTTTCAGCACAGTGCGTGACACCCGCCAGACCGACCAACGTCAGGGCACCGCAAGCCTGATGCAAATGGCCGCGTGCCTCGTTGAGCGTCGCCGCATTGTCGGGCGCCGCCGCGTGGCGCGACAGGGCTGCGCCGGCGCGCTCAAGGGCGAGATCAATCTCGTCCTTGACCCAGGACAGCGTACCGGTATCGAAAGCGGGCGCGTTCATGCGAATGCTTAGACCTTGAAGCCCGACACCGAGCCCTTGAGCTCTTCGGCCAGCGCGCCGAGTTCGCCAATCGACGCGGCCGACTGCCGTGTGCCATTGGAAGTTTCTTCGGTGATGTGCAGGATGCCCTCCATCGCCTCGGCCACCTTGCGCGCCACCTTGACCTGGTCGCGCGTATCGCTGGCAATCGTGCCGATCAGCGTCGACAGTTGGTTGGTCACGTCGCGAATCTCGGTGAGCGACTGGCCGGCCGCATCGGAGCGCCGCGCGCCCTCGACCACACCGAGCGTGGCATGCTCCATCGCCGCCACCGCATCGTGCGTATCGGCCTGAATGGTTTTGACAATCGCCGCAATCTCGCGCGTCGCCTCACCAGAACGCTCCGCTAGCCGCTGCACTTCCTCGGCCACCACAGCAAAGCCACGACCAGCCGCGCCAGCACTGGCCGCCTGAATCGCGGCGTTCAAGGCGAGCACGTTGGTCTGCTCGGTAATGTCCGAAATCAGTTCGACGATTTCGCCGATCTCCTGCGAGGATTCGCCGAGGCGCTTGATGCGCTTCGAGGTTTCCTGAATCTGGCCGCGCAGGTCGTTCATGCCGGCGATGGCCGCGACCACCGCCGCATCGCCCTTGTCCGCCGCCGTCAGCGAAGAGCGCGCCACCTCCGCCGTTTCGCCGGCGCGGTTGGAAACCCCGTGCATCGAATCGGCCAGCGTCAGCATCTGCCCGCCGGCATCGCGAATCTCGCCCGACTGCCGCTCCGAAGCTTCCAGCAGGGTCACGGAAATGTCCTGCGCTTCCTGCGTGGCACGATCGACACGCCGCGCCGCATCGTTGATGCGCTTGACCAGCACCGCCAGTTCCTCGATCGCGTAGTTCACCGAATCGGCGATGGCGCCGGTAATGTCCTCGGTCACCGTCGCGCGCGCCGTCAGGTCGCCGTTGGCCAGATCACCCATTTCGTTCATCAGGCGCAAGATCGCCTCTTGCGTGGCATCCTTGGCGGCTTCGGCGGCGCGCCGCTGGCGCTCGGTTTCGGCCTGGCGTGTCTGCGCGTCGTCGCTGAACACCTTGAAAATCAACACCAAAAGCCCCAGGGCCAGCGAGCCCAGCACGGTCGCAATGCCGGTGCGCAGTTCACGGCCATCGAGTGCGCGGGCATAGTCACTGGCCAGCGCGGCCACGGCACCATCCAGCGCATTGGTCGTCCTGAGCAGGGCAGTCGCCGCCTCGACCACCAGCGGCGGCGGCACCTGACCACTGGCAATCGTGGCCATCTGCGCTTCATGCGCGAGCAACAGCGCGATGTTGCGCTCATGTACATGCCACTGGGCGCGCAATTTTTCAAGCGCGGCACGATTCACTTCGCCGGAAGGCGGCAAGGTCGCGCCCTCGATCTCGCCACCAATGGTCAGGATGCCGAGGACGGCATTGAAGCGGTCGCGCGACTGACCAAGCTCCTTGAGGCCGGCGGCATCGCCCGACGTCATCGCCATCAGCGTGGTCTTGCCGATCTGCTGACTGAGCGTACGCAACTGACCGGTGGCCGAGAGATAGCTGGCGGTCTGGTTGGCCGTACGGTTATCGACAAAAATGATGTAAGTGGCAATTGTCAGGAACAGCAGGAAAACCGTGCCAAGAATCTGCAATTCGATACCCAGCGAGCGGCTACTTTTTGCCGTGGCAGCGGGCGACTTGCCGATCAGGGGTAATTTGAAGCTGAAAGCCATGAATATCTCCGGGCGCGCTCAGTCAGTCAGCGGCAGTGAGGCATCGAGGAAAACGGGATCGGCCAGCAAACGGTCGGGTTCGAGGCGCAGCCAGCGCGTGCCCTGGCTGTCGGTAAAAGCTTCACCCTGCCAGGGCGGTGCGGCAGCATCGTCCGCATCCTCTGTGGCAGCAGCAAACAGGCTGTCGGTGCGCTTCAGGCCATGCACACGGGCGACCAGCAGGGCGCTGTTGCTGCCATGGCGCGTGCCAATACGCAGCAGGCGTGCTCCGCCCTCGCGCGGCGTCGGCGCACCGCCACAGAACACCGAAAAATCGACGACGGCCTGCAACTCGCCATGCACGTTGGTCATGCCGGCAAACCACGGCTGGGTCAAGGGTACCGGGGCCAGCGGCGGCGGCGGCAACACTTCGCCGGCCGCCGGCAGGTCAATCAGCCAGCGTCGGCCGCCGGATTCGAAGCCCAACAGGGCCGGCACGCTGGCACCTGCCTGTGCCGCCGCCAACCGGGTGGCAATGGCTTCCTGATAGGCGCGCAGGTCGATGCGCTTGGCCATCGATGCTTATCCCAGCGCCGCGATCTTGGCCAGTAGGGTGGCCCCGTCGATCGGCTTGGTCACATAGTCCTGGGCGCCCTGGCGCATGCCCCAGATCTTGTCGGTTTCTTCATTCTTGGTGGTGCACAGGATGACCGGAATGTGGCGCGTCGCCTCGTCGCGATTGAGGCTGCGCGTTGCCTGGAAGCCGTTCATGTTGGGCATCACCACGTCCATGAGGATCAGATCGGGCAATTCGCGCTTGGCTGCCTCGACGCCTTGGGCGCCGTCCGTGGCAATCGAAATGGCGTAGCCCTTGCTGGTCAGCAATTCGGTGAGGATGTGACGCTCCACCGGGGAATCGTCAACGATGAGAATGCGTTGGATGGGCATATTTGTGGAGAGCTGCCAACAGGCTTTCCTGGGTAAAGGGTTTGGTGAGGTGTTCGTCGGAACCGGCGAGGCGACCGCGTGCGCGGTCGAACAAGCCGTCTTTCGAGGACAGCATGATCACCGGCGTTTGCGCAAAGCGCGGGTTACGCTTGATCAGCGCGCAGGTCTGGTAGCCGTCGAGGCGCGGCATCAGGATGTCGCAGAAGATCACATCGGGGGCATGATCGGCAATCTTGGCGAGGGCGGCAAAACCATCCTCGGCGACGATGACCTGGCAACCGGCGCCGCTCAGAAAAATCTCCGCACTCTTGCGGATGGTGTTCGAGTCATCGATCACCATGACCTTCAGTTTTTGCAGGTTTTCATCCATTTGAACGGGATAAATCGGGCAATCGGGGGGGGGGAGGCGCGGCCCAAAAAGACGTGAAGGCTTTCGGTTAGAATCGAACGCATCATACCGCAAGGGCTTTCCCCGGCGCTCTCGCCGCACCGCCATGCCATCTTCACGCGCATCTTCACATTTGGCCCCGCCTGCCGTCCTCTCGTTTGCCGCCTCGGACCCCACCTGCGGGGCCGGCCTGCAGGCCGACCTGCTGACGATTGCCGCCCACGGCTGCCACCCGCTCACGGTGGTGACCGCCCTGACGGTGCAGGACACCGTTGGCGTCGAAGACCTCCTGCCGATGGAAGGTGGCTGGGTCGCCGATCAGGCGCGCGCCCTGCTGGAGGACATCCCGGTGGCCGCCTTCAAGCTCGGCATGCTGGGCAGCGTCGAGGCAATTGCCGCTGTCGCCGAAGTGCTCTCCGACTATCCCGACACGCCGGTGGTGTTCGACCCGGTGCTGGCTTCCGGTCGCGGCGATGCCTTCGCCGACGAGGACATCATCGCCGCCATGCTCGAACTGATCCTGCCGCTTACCGACGTGCTCACGCCGAACAGCATGGAAGCGCGCCGGCTGGCACAGGAAGTCGGTGCTGGCGATACAGCCAATCTGGCCGAATGCGCGCGTCTGCTGGTTGGAACCGGCTGCGCCCACGTACTGGTCACCGGTACGCATGAACATTCAGCGCGCGTCATCAACACGCTGTATGGGTCGCACGGCCCGGTGCGCCACGACGAGTGGGAGCGCCTGCCCGGCAGCTATCACGGTTCTGGTTGCACCCTGGCTTCGGCCATCGCCGCCAACCTCGCCTGGGGCCAGCCCCTGCCCGAGGCGGTGCGCGCGGCCCAGCACTACACCTGGCACAGTCTGGCGGCGGGCTTCCGGCCCGGCATGGGGCAGCACATCCCCAACCGCCAGTGGCAAAGCCCCTCACCCTACTCTCTTGCGTCTGCGGAGGTTGCCCATGTCATCACTGCCTGAAGCCGCCCAATTACACTCTGGCCTCACCGGGCTGTACGCACTCACCCCCGACGACAATCTGTTGCCGCGCCTGTCAGCGCTGGTCGAAAGCGCCCTCAAAGGCGGCGTACGCTGGGTGCAATATCGCAACAAGATTGCCCCGCCACCACTGCGACGCGCCCAGGCGGCCGAGTTGCTGCGCATTTGCCGCGCCCATGGCGCCAAGCTGATCGTCAACGACGACATCTGGCTGGCGGTCGAGATCGGTGCCGACGGCGCCCATATCGGCCGCGACGACATGCCCGGCGGCAGCCTGACCGCGGCGCGCAATGCCCTCGGTTCGAAACGGATTCTCGGCGTCTCCTGCTATGACGACCTGGCCCGCGCTGAAGTGGCCGTCGATGCCGGCGCCGACTACATCGCCATCGGTAGTGTGTTCGCCTCCGTCAGCAAGCCGGAAGCGACGCGTGCCTCGCTCGATCTCGTCGCCGAGGCGAAAAAACGCTTCAAGGTGCCGGTCTGCGCCATCGGCGGCATCACAACGAAGAATGCGCCCCAGGTCCTTGAAGCTGGCGCCGACATGATCGCTGTACTCTCCGACCTGTTCGACGCGATGGATATCCAGAAGCAGGCCGAGCGCTTCCGTCACCTGTTCAAGTGTGCCTAATCTCCCCATGACCCACAACGAAGACCTGTTTTCCCGCGCCCAGAAATCCATCCCGGGCGGTGTCAATTCGCCGGTTCGCGCTTTTCGCTCCGTCGGCGGCGTGCCGCGTTTCTTCTCGCGTGGCGAAGGTGCCTATGTGTGGGATGCCGATGGCAAACGCTACATCGACTATGTGGGTTCCTGGGGGCCGCTGATTCTCGGCCACGCCGACCCGGATACCGTCAAGGCGGTGCAAACGGCGGCGGCCAGCGGCCTGTCCTTTGGCGCGCCCACCGAGGCCGAGATCGAACTGGCCGAACTGCTGACGCAACGTGTGCCGAGCATGGAGATGGTGCGCCTGGTTTCCTCCGGCACCGAGGCGACCATGAGCGCGATCCGTCTCGCGCGCGGTTTCACAGGCCGCGACATGCTGGTGAAATTCGAGGGCTGCTACCACGGCCACGCCGACAGCCTGCTGGTCAAGGCCGGCTCGGGCATGCTGACCTTCGGCAACCCGTCCTCCTCTGGCGTGCCGGCGGATCTTGCCAAGCACACGCTGGTGCTCGACTACAACGACGCGCAGCAGCTCGCCGATGCCTTCGCCCAGCACGGCGACAAGATTGCCTGCCTCATCGTCGAGCCGGTCGCCGGCAACATGAACCTGATCGCGCCCAAACCAGAATTCCTCAAGGCCATGCGCGATCTCTGCACGAAATATGGCGCGGTGTTGATCTTCGACGAGGTGATGACCGGCTTCCGCGTCGGCCCCGGCTCGGCGCAGGGCCTGTATGGGATCACGCCCGATCTGTCCACCTTCGGCAAGGTGGTCGGCGGCGGCATGCCGCTCGGCGCCTTTGGTGGTCGCCGCGACATCATGGAAAAGATTGCGCCGCTCGGCCCGGTCTATCAGGCCGGCACGCTCTCGGGCAATCCGCTCTCGGTGGCCGCTGGCCTCGTCACGCTCAAGAAGATTGCCGCGCCCGGTTTCTACGCGGCGCTCACGGCGCGCACGAAATCGCTGGTCGATGGCCTGACGGCGGCGGCTCAAAAGCACAACGTCACCTTCAGCGCCCAGTCGGTGGGTGGCATGTTCGGCCTCTACTTTGCCGCCACACCGCCTACGTCCTATGCCGATATCATGGCGGCGGACAAGGAAGCCTTCAACCGTTTCTTCCACGCCATGCTCGAAAAGGGCGTCTATCTCGCGCCCTCGGCCTTCGAGGCTGGCTTCGTCTCGGCGGTGCACACGGATGCCGATATTGCCGCCACCGTCGCCGCCGCTGACGCAATTTTCGGCATCCGCTAGAAAGTCGGCGCCGGCCGGACGGCGATGTTCAACCTCACGCGCTATTTTTCGACGCTGTCCTTCGTCCTGATCGTCATGGCCGGGGGGGTGTTGGGCGGTTACTACCGCAGCAATGCCGTGCACCAGCTGCTGACCGCCACCGAAGCACATAACGTGGCGATGACCACCGTGTTTCGCAACTCGCTGTGGTCGCGCTTCGCACAGTTTGTCGACCTGTCTTATTTGCGGGACCTCGATTCCTTGCGTAACGCCGACGAGAGCCTGACGCTGCGCCAGGCGGTGATCCGCATGATGACCGATACGCCTATCGTCAAAATCAAGATCTACAACCGTAACGGCCTGACCATCCTGTCGACCGATCCGGCACAGATCGGCGAAAGCAAGCAGACCAATGCCGGTTTCATCGCTGCCCTGGGCGGCCGGGCCATCAGCGAACTGACCCACCGGAATACCTTTGACAGTTTCGATGGCACACTGGCCGAAATCGATGTCGTCTCCAGCTACGTACCGCTGACCAACGACGCCGGCCATGTCGATGGCGTCATCGAGCTGTATCAGGACGTGACCGCCACCCTGCAACAAATCAACAAGACCCTGTGGCAAGTTTCGCTGACGGTCGTGACTGTGCTGGCCGCCCTGTTTCTATTGCAACTACTGGTGGTACGGCGTGCGCAGGGCATCCTGCATCAGCAGGCCGAGGAACTGGAAACCAGCAACCGTGAGCTGGACCAGCGCGTGCAGGCGCGCACCGCCGAATTGCAGGCGGAAGTGACCGAGCGCCGCAATGCCGAGATTCGCCTCGACCATCTGGCGCACCACGACCCGCTGACCGGCCTGCCCAACCGGCTGATGTTCCACGAACAACTGCGCCATAGTCTCAGTCTGGCCGCACGCCACCAGCGGCAACTGGCCGTTCTGTTCGTTGACCTGGATCGCTTCAAGGAGGTCAATGACACGCTCGGCCATGCCATCGGCGACGAACTGCTGGTGGCCGTCACGCAGCGGCTGGTCGCGCACTTGCGCACCGCCGACACGCTGGCCCGGCTGGGTGGCGACGAATTCATCTGCGTCATCGAAGAGCTCAAGGACAGCCACGAAGCCCAGCGCGTGGCCGACAAGCTGATCGAATTGCTGTCACAGCCGTTCACGATTCGCGGGCACGAACTGTTCGTCGCTGCGAGTGTCGGCATCTGCCTCTACCCGGAAGACGGTGAGGATGTCGACACACTGGTGCGCAATGCCGACACCGCCATGTATCAGGCCAAGGCGCATGGTCGCAGCCGCAGCCATTTCTACACGCCGGAAATGACGCGGCAGGCGCAGGAGCGCAGCCATCTGGAAAACCTGCTGCGCCGTGCCATCGAGGCCGACGAGTTGTCCGTCCATTACCAGATCAAAGTCGATATCGGCGGTCGCCCGGTCGGTGCCGAAGCGCTGCTGCGCTGGCACAGCCCCGAATTGGGCAATGTCTCTCCGGTGCGCTTCATTCCGCTGGCCGAGGAAACCGGCTTCATCGTGCCGCTCGGCGAATGGGTGCTACGTCAGGCCTGTGCGCAGATGATGGCCTGGCGCGCAACGGGAATGATGGTGCCCAAGGTCTCGGTCAACCTCTCGGTCAAGCAAATCGAGCGCAGCGATGTCGTCGACATGGTGCGGCGCGTGCTCGCCGAAACCGGGCTTGAGGCCACAGCACTCGAACTCGAAATCACCGAGTCGGTGATCATGAACATGGAGGATGCCCTGGCGGTCCTCGAAGACCTGAACGATCTGGGCGTGCAACTGGCCATCGACGATTTTGGCACAGGCTATTCCTCGCTGGCCTATCTCAAGATGCTGCCGATCGACACGCTCAAGATCGACCGCGCCTTCGTCATCGGTATCGGCCAGAACACCGGCGACGAAGCCATCATCCGCGCCATCATCGCGCTGGCCCGCAGCCTCAAACTCGACACCGTCGCCGAGGGCGTCGATAGTGATCATCAGGTCGGCTTTCTGCGCGCGCATGGTTGCGACCAGATTCAGGGCTTCCTGTTTGGCAAACCCCAGCCGGCGGATGAATTTGCCGCGCACTGGATCCAGTCTTCTCAGGCGCACTGATGCCTACCCTGTCTCCTGCGGCTGCCTGGGGCATCCTGCTGATTGCTGGCCTCTGTGAAATTGCCTGGGCGATCGGCCTCAAATACACCGAGGGTTTTTCGCGCCTGATGCCCAGCGTGCTGACGCTTATCGCCATGACCGCCTCGGTGGTGCTGCTCGGCTGGTCGCTCAAAACGCTGCCGGTCGGCACCGCCTATGCCATCTGGACCGGGGTCGGCGCCGTTGGTACGGCTATCCTGGGCATGCTACTGTTCGGTGAATCGCGCGAGGTGGCCCGGCTGGTCTGTATCGGCCTGATCGTTGCCGGCATCCTCGGCCTGAAACTGGTGACGAAATGAAATCCTCACGCCTTCTCATCGCCGCACTCGTGACGGCTATTCTGGCCGGTGCCGGCTACTGGCTGACCCGCCCGAAACCGATTCCGGTGCGCCTGCACACGGTCGCCACCGGCACCGTCGAGGCCACACTCACCAACACCCGCGCCGGCACCGTGGAAGCCTGCCAGCGCACCAAGCTGTCCACCATCATGGGCGGCCGCATCGAATATCTCGGCGTCAAGGAAGGCGATCAGGTCAGCAAGGGGCAAGTGCTGATGCGCCTATGGCATCAGGATCTGCGCGCCCGGGCGGAGGTCGCCGAGGCGCAGTTGGCCACGGCGAAGAGCCGCACCGCCGAGGTTTGTGCGGTAGCTGCCAACGCGGAGCGCGAGGCCGGCCGCCAGGAAGCGCTGGCGACACGCGGTTTCATCTCCGCATCACGCGCCGAGACGGCGCGCACCGACGCCACCGCGCGCCGCGCGGCCTGCACCAGTGCCAACAAGGACGCCATCACCGCCGATCGCCAACTGGCCGCCGCCGGCGCCGATCTGGGACGGACGCTCATCGTCGCCCCCTTCGATGGCACCATCGCCAAGATCGTTGGCGAAGTCGGCGAATATTCGACGCCCTCGCCGCCCGGCGTACCGACGCCGCCGGCCATCGACCTGATTGATCCGTCCTGCCTCTATGTCAAGGCGCCGATGGACGAGCTCGATGCGCCCAAGGTTCATCCCGGCCAGATCGCACGCATCCGCCTCGACGCCTACGCCAATCGCGTCTTTGAAGGCAAGGTGCGGCGCGTGGCGCCTTACGTCACCGCCGTCGAGAAGCAGGCGCGCACCGTCGATGTCGAAATCGACTTCAGCATCCCCGGCGATATTCAGGGCCTGCTGGTCGGCTACAGCGCCGACGTTGAGATCCTCCTCGAAGCGCGCACCAACGTGGCGCGCATCCCCACCGCAGCGCTGCAGGAAGGCGGCCGCGTCCTCCTGCTTGATGGCGATGGCAAGCTGGCTGCACGCACTGTGAAAGCCGGGCTCGCCAACTGGGAATTCACCGAGGTACTGGAAGGCCTCGCCGCCGGCGACCGCATCGTCCTCTCGCTGGAGAAGGAAGGCATCAAGCCGGGCGTACGCGTCACGGAAGACAACAGCACAGAGAAAAAGTGATGCCGCTCATCGAGCTTACCGGCATCGAGCGCAGCTTCACGCTCGGCGACAGCACCGTGCATGCACTGGCCGGCCTCGATCTCAGCATCAACGCCGGTGAATACGTCGCCGTCATGGGGCAGTCCGGTTCCGGCAAATCGACGCTGCTTAACCTGCTCGGCCTGCTCGATCATCCCAACACCGGCACCTACCGGCTCGAAGGGCGCGATGTCACCACGCTGACGGCCGACGAGCAGGCGCGTGTGCGCCGCGAGCGTATCGGCTTCGTCTTCCAGAGCTTTCATCTGGTGCCGCGCCTCACCGCCGCCGAGAACATTGCCCTGCCGCTGATGCTCGCCGGCATCGACCCAACCGAACGCACGCGTCGCGTGGAAAAGGCGCTCGCCGACTTCGGCCTCGCCAACCGCGCCGACCACCGCCCCGACCAGCTCTCCGGCGGCCAGCGCCAGCGCGTCGCCATCGCCCGCGCCACCATCATGCAGCCGGCGATGATCCTCGCCGACGAACCGACCGGCAACCTCGACCGCGCCACCGGCGAGGATGTCATCCACCTGCTCGAAATGCTCAATGACGGTGGCGTCACGCTGATCATGGTGACCCACGATGCCGCGCTCGGTGCGCGTGCGCGGCGGCGCATCCAGATGCTGGATGGACACAAGGTCAGCGATGAAGCGACCTGATTCCCGTTACGGTTACGCCGCTAGACCAACTTGGGCTTCAATTGCAGGCCCACCAGCGTCTTTTCGGTATCCGACAGATCGCCGATCACCTTGCGGATCGGCTCGGGAAGTTTGCGCACCAGGGTCGGAATGGCGATGATCTTGTCGCCCTCGGCCAGTTGGGGCTTTTCCAGCAGGTCAATCACTTCGATATGGAATTTGGTTTCCCCATGCTCGTCGCAGATGCGATGCAGATTGGAAATCGCCGCCAGCGATTTTGGCGTTTGGCCAGCAATGTAAAGCCGCAACACCCAGGCGCTGCCATCCTTATGTTCTTCAAAATGGGGAATATCGGATTCGTTCATGGTGGGATGCGACCGGTGGATGATGTGACGTCGGCGGGGCGGCTGCCGGTCACATTATCGCGCGGTTTAGAGTACGTTCAACGATGTTGCTGCTCGAGCCATTTCAGCAATGTCCGATACAACATGTCCGGAACGACGGGCTTGGCGATATGGTCGTTCATTCCCGCATCGATGCAGACTTGGCGGTCCTCGTCGAAAGCATTGGCGGTCATCGCCAGAATCGGTGTGCGCGCGTAAGCGGGGAGTGCGCGAATCGCTTGTGTCGCTTCGACACCGTTCATCTTCGGCATCTGCATGTCCATCAGGATCAGGGCATAGGTATTTTGTTTGGCCAGTTCGAGCACCTGCAGGCCATCCTCGGCCAGATCGACGACGAGGCCGGCATCTTCCAGCAGGCCACGCGAGACTTCCTGGTTGATCGGCTCATCTTCGGCCAGCAGAATACGGGTGCCGGCAAAGCTGGCAGACAAGCGCGCTTCGGCGGACTTCGCGGAAAAAGTCGGCGCTGGCAGGACGGCCTCCCTGGATTTGCGCAGGCGTACGGTGAACCAGAAAGTGCTGCCCTGGCCGGCGGTGCTGGTCACGCCGATCTCGCCGCCCATCATCTGCACCAGCTGCTTGCTGATGGCCAGGCCCAGTCCGGTGCCGCCATATTTGCGGGTCATTGAGTCATCGGCCTGTTCGAAGGCGGTAAATAGGCGCTGTTGTTGTTCGCGGTCAATCCCAATACCCGTATCGGCCACTTCGATACGCAGCATGACCTCCTCGGGACGGTCTTCCAGTAGTCGGACACGAATCGTGATGGCCCCCTGGTGGGTGAACTTGAGGGCGTTGCCGACAAGATTGAGCAGGATTTGCCCAAAACGCAGCGGGTCGCCCAGCAGCGCCTGGCGGGGAGCGACCGGATCCAGATCGACCAACAGCTTGAGCTGCTTTTCCTCGGCCTTGTGGCTGAGCAGGCTGAGGAGATTTTCCAGCACTTCGCCAAGCTTGAAGCTGACCGCTTCAAGGGTCAGACGGTTGGCTTCGATCTTGGAGATGTCGAGGATGTCGTTGATGACGGACAGCAGTTGGTGTGATGCCTGAATGACCTTGCCGAGTTGGTCCTTGAGTTTCGGGTCGTCGGCATGGCGCAGCGCCAGTTCGGTCATGCCCAGAATGCCGTTCATGGGTGTGCGCAGTTCATGACTCATGTTGGCCAGGAAGGTACTCTTGGCACGACTGGCCGCTTCGGCGGCTGCCTTGGCGGTGGCGAGTTCGGCGGTGCGGATTTCCACCAGTTGTTCGAGATGGTGTCGATAGGTGTCGAGTTCCGCTTCGGCCTGCTTATGTTCGCTCAGGTCGGTGGCGACGACGCAAACCAGTTGCTGCGCATCCAGGCTGAGTGGCCTGAACGAAAGTTGCACGGGGGTTTTCGTGTCGTCGGGGGCAGTCAGAATGGCTTCGCATGCCCCTGTTCGGTGCCCGGCAAGCAACAAGTCGATTTTTGAGCCACATTGGGGGCCGACATGATCAAGCAGGAAAGTGCCGCGCAGCACATCGATCGGACGACCCAGCATGGTCGAGAACTGCGGATTGCAATGCAGGATGCGACCATTGCTGTCAAGCGTCAGGCCGCCCTCATTCATGGCGTCGAAGAAGGCGCGGTAGGGCTTCTCTGAGCCGACCATCTGCACCGTCCGGCCTGCCGACATCATGGCATCGGCGCTGCCAGAGCGCACGGCTTCCAGCGCCGCCTCAGCTTCGGCAAGGCGGGCGTGGAGATCGGCGAGTTCGGTCGTCTCGTTTTCGGGCTGCGCCACGGTCGACTATCCCGTTTTGGGCTTTAGCTGGAGGCCCACCAGTGTTTTCTCCGTATCGGACAGATCGCCGATGATCTTGCGGATCGGTTCGGGCAACTTGCGCACCAGCGTCGGGATGGCAATGATCTTGTCGCCCTCGGCCAGTTGGGCATTCTCCAGCAAGTCGATGACCTCAATGCTGAAATGGCCCGCCAGGTGTTCCTCGCAGATGCGGTGCAAATTCGAAATCGCGGCCAGGGACTTGGGGGTCTGCCCCGCAATGTAGAGGCGCAGACACCACGCGACCGCCGGGTTCTGACTATCGGTCATGACTTGTTTCCATCGCTGGTTCGACCGCGTCGTGCCGCCAGTTCGGCCAGTGTGCGGGTGGTTTGGTCGCTGCTTGTGTGCTCCTGCTCCAGTTCCTCCGATAAGGCGTGGAGTTCCTCTTCGAATTCGCTACGGATGGCGGCGATCTTCGTCTCCACCACCCGTCGCCGGTCCTCCAACTTGGCCCGCCGCCGCGCCGCTGCCGCGCTGCGAATCTGTGCCTCATTTTCATCCAGGCGTTGGCGCAACAGGCGCGCTGAACCGGTGAGGATGCGTCCCTCGGCGTCCAGCAGCACATCCATCAGGCGGATGCCGGTCTCGCTGAGCATGAACTCACGAATCTGGTTGGAATGGGCAATGCCCCGTGCCTTGCATACATACAAGCCGCGCGTCCGCTCGCCGGCGGATTCGAGATTGCGCAGCAACAGCCAGACATCAACCAGCGAGGAAATCGCCACCGAAGTCGCTTCCGGCGCGTCGCCGCCATACGTCAGGGCAGTGAACAACGAGGTGATGCCGCGCGACTTGAACAGGTCGACGGCACGCACCAGCATGGTTTTGATGCGCTCCTCATCGGTGCTGACATTAAACGCAGTGATTGGATCGATGATGACCATCTGCGGCTGGCATTCATTGACCAGGCCGGTCAGCATGGCAAGGTGGGTTTCCAGGCCGTTAGAGCTGGCCCGCGTCGCATGAAAACGCAGCAAGCCTGCCTGTCGCCATTGGGCGAGATCGAAACCGATCGATGCCATGTTGCGCTCGATCTGATCTGCGGATTCTTCAAATGCGATGTACAGGCAACGCTCGCCACGTCGACACGCGGCATCGACGACCTGGGCCGAGATGCTGCTTTTACCGGTACCGCTGGTGCCGCTTACCAGCAGGCTGCTGCCACGAAAAAACCCGCCGGAGAGCATTTCATCCAGGCTGGCACAGCCGGATGACAAACGCTCGGTGCTGACCGCATAGGCCATGCCTGCAGACGTAATGGGGATGACCGAAAAGCCGGCGCGGTCCAGGACGAACGGGTACTCGTCGCAGCCATGAGACGAGCCGCGATACTTGACAATCCGCAGTCGGCGGGTGGCCAGTTGGCCCTCGATGCGGTTGTCAAGGGCTACCACGCAGTCGGCAATGTACTCTTCCAGTCCATGCCGGGTGAGGGTATCCGTGCCGCGCTCGGTGGTGACCACCGCTGTGATGCCTTTGCTCTTGAGCCAGTCCATCAGGCGGCGGAATTCGGCACGCAGGATACGCAGATCGGCAAAGGCCGAGAACAGGTTTTCCACCGCATCCAGCGCGATGCGTCGCGCGCCGGTCGCGTCGATGGCCGCGCCGAGGCGCAGGAAGAGACCATCGAGATCGTACTCCCCGGCCTCGATCAACTCCTGCGGATCGAGATTGATGTGCAGGATGCGCAGACGTTTTTCAGCCTGGTGACGGAACAGGTCAAAACCGAGCGAGCCAAAGTTGACGGCCAGCTCCTCGGGGGTTTCTTCAAAACTGACGAACACGCCGGGCTCGTTGAATTTCTCGATGCCGTGCAGCACGAATTCAAGCGCAAAGAGGGTTTTGCCCGACCCCGCATGGCCGGCGAGCAGCGTGGGGCGGCCGCGCGGCAGGCCGCCACCGGAAATGTCGTCGAAACCGGCGATACCGGTCGCACTTTTCTCAAGTGAAGGCAGTGCAAGATTCGTCATCTGAGAGTTCCTTATGTTCTAGGCAATAATTTTACTGGTGCACTGGTAGAGGCGGAAGACCCCCTTGCCGGCGGCTTTCGCATCATAGAGCGCGGCATCGGCATGTTGCAGCAAGGTCGCGGCTGCCGTGCCGTTTTCCGGGTAGATGGCGACGCCGATCGAGGCCCCGACGCGGATCGTGCCGTTTTCCTTCGTTTCTTCCCAGGACAGGCAGGCGGTTAATTTTCCGGCCAATACGGCGCACTCTTGGGCGCTGTCGATATGCTCCATGAGGACGACAAACTCATCGCCGCCCAGACGCGCCACCGTGTCGGAGCTGCGCACGCTGGCCCGCAGACGTTGCGCCATATCGCGCAACAACTCATCGCCGACGTGATGACCGAGTTGGTCATTGACGGCCTTGAAACCATCCAGGTCGATGAACAGCAGGCCCAGCAGGCCGCCCTGCCGCTCGGCAACGGTGAGGGCGTGACGGAGGCGATCCATCAACAGGGTGCGGTTGGGCAAGTCGGTGAGCGGATCATGGTAGGCCAGGTGGGCGATGCGTTCGTCCTTGCGCCAGAGTTCGGTGACATCGGTGAACACGGCCACGTAACAGGCCACTTGACCGCTTTGCGCCGCCACCAGATTGATGGTCGAGCGTTGCAGGTAGGCTTCGCCGTTCTTGCGGCGGTTCCAGATTTCGCCACGCCAGCGACCTTCCGTGGCCAGGGCATGCCAGATTTGCGCATAGAAGTTGGCGTCGTGACGCATCGAGCGCAGGAGACTGGCTTTTTGGCCGATGGCCTCGGCCGCACTGAATCCGGTAATTTCGGTAAAGGCTGGGTTGACCGAAAGAATGACGCTAGCGGTGTCGGTGATCATGACCCCATCAAGCGTATTTTCGAAAACGCTAGCCGCCAGGCGCAATTCCCCGGTACGCTCTTCCACGAGACGTTCCAGCTTGTCCTCGGCCAGCATGCGCTCGGTCAAGTCCGTCACCACCAGACAGCCGAAGTGCTTGCGGTCGGCACTTAGCAGCGTCATGGAGAGTTGTACGGCCAGTTCGCTCGCCGGGGACGCGGCCAGTCGGGCCTTGCACATCCCCGCCCCTTGATGTGCCAACAAGGCCGCGACTTGATCACGGTCTGCTGCCACCACACAGGAAAGCAGGGATTTCCCGCGCAATTGGTCGACGGGCAATTGCATCATCACGGCGAAACGCGGATTGCAATGGAGAATCGTCCCTGCACCATCGAGGGTCACGCCCCCCTCGTTCATCGCACTGAAAAAAGTAATGTAAGTTTTGTCGGCGTCATTCAAATAAAGTACGCCGGTTTCCCCGAGCAGTGCATCGGCGGCACCGGTGCGTAGCGCCGCCAGGGTGTCTTCGGCATCGGCCAGACGAGCATGCAGATCGACAATCTCCCGATCGCGACTGTCGGGGATGGGCACATCGCCACCGTCACTGTGGAGGTTCATTTTTCTGTCGGAGAGGCCGTATCCGCCAGATAAAACTGATAGGCATTGCGACCTTGCGCCTTCGCCTGGTACATCGCGGCATCGGCGGCGCGTGTGAGTTGATCCAGATTGAGACCGTCTTGCGGATAAATGGCGATGCCAATACTGGTGGTGATATGGAATTCCTTGCCTTCGATCTGGAACGGATGCGAAAGGACTTCGACGAACTTTTTCGCGACGCTGACGGCGGCGGCCTTGTTGTCCAGATCAGGCAAGAGTGCGTTGAATTCGTCGCCACCAAAGCGCGAGAGCGTATCGCCCGCGCGCAAACAGGCCGACAGGCGCTCGGCCACGCCGGTCAACACCAGATCGCCCGCCCGGTGTCCCAAGCTGTCATTGACCGCTTTGAAGTGGTCGAGGTCGAGGAACATGATCGCAAACTGTCGGTTGTTGCGCACCGCTTGTGCCAGGGCCAGTTCGACGTGGTTTTGAAACAAAAACCGATTTGGCAGGCTGGTCAGGGCATCGAAGTGGGCAAGATGGCGCAGCCGTTCCTCGTTCTGCTTGATCTTGGTGATGTCGGAAAAGATGGCCACATAATTGAGGATATTTCCCTCGTCGTCATCGATGGCGCTGATGTTGAGCCACTCCGGAAAGACCTCGCCGCTTTTCCGGCGATTCCAGATTTCGCCGCTCCATTGGCGGTTCTTGCGCAGGGTGTGCCACATGTCGGCGTAAAAAGCCAGATCATGGCGGCCCGACTTCAACATGCTGGGCTTGCAACCGATCGCCTCTTGCTCGCTGTAGCCAGTGACCACCACAAACGCCTGATTGACGGCCAGGATGGCCCCCTGGGCATCGGTGACGAGGATGCCTTCTTGCGTGTTCTCGAAGATCTTGCCCGATAAGCGCAATTGCGCCATGTCGCGCATGCGGCGTGAAATATCCTCGATGACGCAGATGATGCCATCCGCACGTCCGCTGGCATCGCGCACGGGCGCCAGGGAAATACTGACATCGACGGGCGTGCCATCCTGTCGATAATGGCGCACTTCCTTGCCCATGAGGGTCGCGCCACGCTGCACAATGTCCTCGGCCGGGAAGCTGTCCGGCTGCAGCGGTCGCACAAAATCGGAAAAAATACTGCCAGTGATTTGATCGGCCTTCCAGCCCAGAATGCTTTCAGCGGCAGGGTTGCAGAGTTTGACGTGCCAATCGGCTCTGAGTGCGACGATGCCGAGTGGGGCGCAGTGGTAAAGCGCCGCCAGTTCCTCCTGGGTCTGGCGCAGCGCCAACTCCATTTGCTTGCGTTCGCTAATATCCCGCAACAGGGCAATAAAGACCAGCTCTCCCTCCCAGTAGGCATCGCTGACGCGCATTTCCGTGACCAACAGGGAACCATCTTTGCGCAACACCTGTATCTCGGTACGCTCTCCCGATGAAATTGGAAAACCGAAGAGTTCCCCCTGCAATTGTTCCTGCGGGATTTGAAACAGGCTGGCCACCGCCGGATTGGACAAGGCGACATAGCCATCGAGATCGACGACAAGGATGCCGTCGGAGGCATTCTCAACGATGTTTTGAAACATCGATCGCGACGGATCCCGGGAAGCTTCCATAATCATCTTGCACGCGCGCTTTCGATGAGGTCCCCGGGTTCAGCCGAAGGACACATCGCGCGGGTTGCCGGCCAGAATGCCGGTAATGTGATGGAAGGGTTCGCCCAGGTGCATGCCGGTGCCGTCGATGTTGAATTCGAGAATATCCTTGTCGTGGATCGAGCCGCGCATTTTCAGCACGGTCAGGCCGCGGCGCATGGAGCCATTCGTTTCGACATAGCGCAGCAGGATGATCGAGTCGGTCAGGGTGGAGATGTGGGTTTCGGTCACGGAAGTCCCGCCCATCAGGGTCGGCGTGGTCGAGGTGAACAGGCCGGCGACTTCCTGGTGCTTGATGAAGGAGGTCAGACTGATGACGAACTCGCGAAACCCCTTGGGGGTGGCGACGCGCTCCATTGCCGAGAGGCTATCGACCGCAATCCGGTTGGGCTTGTAGTGTTCGATGATGTCTTTCATCTCGATCAAGTGATCTTCGAGACTGGCCGATTCCGGGTAGGCACACACCACCTTGAGCAATCCCGCCGTTTCCATGGCTTCGAAATCAATGCCCCAGCCCTCGGCGTTGCGGAACAGTTGCTCGCGGCTTTCCTCGAAGGCGAACAGCAGGCACCGCTCGCCGTGTTTCGCGCCGCCCTTGAGGAATTCAGTGGTGATCAGCGTCTTGCCGGTGCCAGTGGCGCCGGAGGCGAGAATGATGGAGTCGCGGAAAAAGCCGCCGCCGCACATCCTGTCGAGATCATCGTTGCCGGAGCTGATGCGCACGATCGACGACTTCTGGTTCAACTCCATCGCCGACAGCGGAATGGCCAGAATGCCGCGGCCCGAGACGATGGTGAAGGGGAATTCGCCCTTCTGGTGGCTGGTGCCTCGGTACTTGAGGATTTCCATGGTGCGGCGGCGTTTTTCATCTTCCAGCACGTTGCGCAGGATCAGCACGTTGTCGGCGACAAATTCCTCGACCCCGAAACGGCCGATTTCGCCATATTCCTGGGTGCGTTCCGAGGTCATGATCGATGTCACCTTCAACTGGCGCAAGACGTAGGCAATGCGGAACAGTTCGGAGCGAACGATGGCGGCGTCGCGGAATTGGGCAAAAATCGCACCGAGCGAATCCATCGACAGCCGCGTGGCGCCAATTTTGGCCACGGCATATTCGATGCGCGCGAGCAAGGCGCCGAGATCGTAGCGGCCGGATTCCACCTGGTCCTGTACGGGATCGGGCGAGGCATCGACAAACAACCATTTGCCTTCGGCTTCCCACGCTTCGATGTCCCAGCCGAGCGACTTGACGTTGCGGCGAATGTCCGCCGGCTCTTCCTCGAACGTCACAAAAATACCCGCGTCGCCCGAGCGCTGGATACCTTCGGCGAGGAACTGGACGGCGAACAGCGTCTTGGCGCTTCCCGCCGTGCCCGAAACCAGGGTGGTGCGTCCTTTGGGCAGGCCACCGCTGGAAATCAGGTCGAAACCGATGATGCCGGTTTCAATTTTCTCGATCTGTGGATAGTTCGGTACGTGGGTAAACATGGTTTCTCCTCTGGCGGGGCTTCAGCGTTGGGGTGGGAGCAACCCGATTCCGGTAAGCACCTTTTCCTTGTCGGACAGGTCGCCGATGATGCGGCGCACGGGCAGGGGGCGTTCCTTGATCAGGGTGGGCGCAGCGAGGATCTTATTTTCCTCGGCAATGCCCGGGTGACGCAGCACATCAATGATGACAAGCTCGTAGCAGCCTGGGAATTCGTCTTCGCAGATGTGCCGAAGGTTGGCAACGGCCAGACCCGTTCTGCTGGAGTCACCCGCAACAAATAGTTTCAAAAGGTAAGATGTATTTGTATCCACTGATGCGCCCATTTTTCAGCGTCCGACAATACTAGCTAGCGGGCGCCATGTATGTAGGCCATGCCGGAAATTTCAAGCAGTCAATCCTGCAAAGCATTCAGGATTTCCTGAATGGCCTATGCTTTTGCGATGTTGTTTTGAATGGCGAAGCGCATCAGGTCGGCGTTATTGGTCACACCGAGTTTCTGCATGATGCGCATCTTGTGGCTGCTGATGGTTTTTGGGCTCAGATTCAATTCGCCGGCAATGAGATTCAGCGACTTGCCGGCGACCAGCAGTCCAAGCACCTGAATCTCCCTGTCGCTCAGGTGCTCATGTGGCAGGGGTTTCGTTGCCTGCGGCGCAAATACCATGGCTTCGACCAGCGCCGGATCAATAAACTTGCCGTTGGCGGCGATGCGATGGATCGCCAGCAGCAGAATTTCAGGATCGGCATCTTTGGTGACATAGCCCAGTGCCCCGGCGCGAATCGCCAATGCGGCGAACTGGGCTTCGTTGTGCATCGACAGCACCAGAATGCGCAAGGAAGAAAACGCTGCGCACAGGTATTTGATCAGTTCGGTGCCACTCAGTCCGGGCATGGCCAAATCCAGGATCAGCACATCGGGCTGGTCCTGACGCAACAGCAACAGCAACTCCTCGCTGCCGGCAGCCTCGCCACACACCACGATATCGCTCGCCGTCTTGAGGATTTCCTTGATCCCGCGGCGTACCAGCCGATGATCATCGGCAATGATGACTCGAATCACGTCATGCGCCGGCATAGGGGATGGTGAAGATCAATCGCACCCCCCTGCCTAGTCCGGATTCGATCAGCAGCGTACCGCCAAGCTCCTGTACACGCTCACGCATGCCGATCATGCCAAAACCCACACCGTCGCCGTCGCCCGGCATAAATCCACGGCCATCGTCATGAATTTCCAGATGGATGACCTGCTGCGCCTGTTCCAGCACGATACGCACCGCACTGGCATGGGCGTGGCGCGCCACGTTGGTCAGCGACTCCTGGATAATGCGAAAAATGGTCGTCGCGACACCCTCGCCGACATGAATATCCTCACTGCAGGCCAGAAAGGTACCGGCAATCTGCCAGCGCTTGGAAAAGTCCTGTGTCAGCCATTCGATGGCAGGCACCAGACCAAGATCAAGGGTGGGGGGGCGCAGATTGCCGGCGATGCTGCGCACCCCTTTGAACAAAGACTCGATCAACTGCAGCATTTCACTGACCCGCATGGCAGATTGGCCCGCATCCGGCAACTCGCGCTTGAGCAAAGAGGTTTCCATGCGTAGCGCCGTCAATATCTGGCCCAGTTCATCATGCACCTCACGCGCAACGCGCTTGCGCTCGACCTCAATCATTGACTGCTGATGCGAATACATGGCGCGCAGGTCATGCTCATGTTGTCGCAACTGCTGTTCAGCTATTACCCGGTCCTTGAGGTCCGTCACAACCAGGCAACCATACTGCTGACCATCCGAATTGATGGCGGTCATTGAGAGTCGTACCGGTAGTGGCGCAGCGCCGGGGACAACGAGCGAAACTTCACAAGCCCCGGTAGCGGTGATTGCCAGTAGCGCACGAGCCCGCTGGCGATCCGCTTCTGTCACGTGGTCGATGAAAAACTGTCTGCGCATGGCATCAATGCTTTTGCCCAGCATGGCAGCGAAACGTGAATTGCAATACAGGATGGCCCCATTGCGATCCAGCGTCACCCCGCCTTCGTTCATGGCACCGAAAAACGCGACGTAGGTCTTTTCCGCCCCATCCAGATACATGACGCCAGTGCCCCCGACCAGCGCATCGCTGGCACCGGAGCGGATTGCTTCCAGTTGCGCCTCGGCCTCAAGTAAACGAACTTGCAATTGAGCAAGTTCGGCGCTAACGGCCTTGGCGTTTTGGCTGGAGTTGCGCGAGGTGGGCATGGGCAGAGTTTAGTCTCGGCAAGGAATTGCTGCTAGGCCGTCTCACCAGCGCCGACTTTTCAACTATTTTTCTCGGGGCGGTAGTCGTTTGACGTCGCTACAGTGAGGGCCTATGCTCAGCTATCCAGTTGGCCCTCCCGTCCAATGACTGTGACACTGATGCTGTTTTGCGATGAAACTACCTGACACCCTGCGCTTCGCCACGCGCGCCGCCACTGGCTATCCGCTGCGCACTTTCCTGATGGTGCTGGCGATGAGTATCGGCGTTGCTGCCGTGGTGGTGCTCACCGCACTGGGCGACGGTGCGCGGCGCTACGTCGTCAATGAATTCGCCTCGCTCGGCAGCAATCTCGTGATCGTCCTGCCTGGCCGTTCGGAAACCGGCGGCTTCAATCCTGTCAATGCCGTGACCAGCACGCCGCGCGACCTGACGGTGGGCGATGCCCAGGCGATTGTGCGGGCGCCCGCCGTGCTGCGCACCGCGCCCCTCACCGTCGGCACTTCCGAAGCCGTGTTCAACGGCAAGCTGCGCGATGTCACCATCGTTGGCACCACCGCCGACTATCTCAAGCTGCGCCGCATGGATCTGGCGCAGGGGCGCTTTCTGCCGGTGGAAGATGCCCATGCGGCGGTGGCCGTGATCGGCGCCAAAATTCAGAGCGAACTGTTCGGCAACCAGTCGGCGCTCGGCCAGGTGCTGCGCATCGGCGACCGGCGTCTGCGCGTCATCGGCGTCCTTGGTCAGACCGGTCAGGGGCTGGGCATGAATGCCGACGAAATCGTCATCCTGCCGGTCACCGTCGCGCAGGCGATGTTCGACACCAACACGCTGTTCCGCATCCTCGTCGAAGCGCGCGGCCGGCCGCAGATCGAGCAGGCTAGAGCTCAAACGCTTGATATCCTCAAGGCGCGTCACGATGGCGAAGAGGACGTCACCGTCATCACGCAGGATGCCGTCCTGCAAACCTTCGACCGCATCCTCGGCACGCTGACCTATGGCGTTGCCGGCATTGCCGCCATCAGCCTCGCCGTCGCCGGCATTCTCGTCATGAACGTGATGCTCGTCGCCGTCGCCCAGCGCACTAATGAGATTGGCCTGCTCAAGGCGCTTGGCGCCGAAGCCACGGCGATTCGCAATGCCTTCCTCGCCGAAGCCACGCTGCTCTCGGCGAGCGGCGCGCTGGTCGGCTACCTGCTGGGACAGCTCGGCGCTTTCGCCCTGCGCACCGCCTTGCCAGCCCTGCCCGCCTATCCGCCCGACTGGGCGGTTATCGCTGCCCTGCTGACGGCGCTCTCCACCGGCCTGCTGTTCGGCGTCATGCCGGCACGGCGCGCGGCGCAGCTTGACCCGGTGCAGGCGCTCGCCAAAAGATGACCTTTACCGACCTGCTCACGTTGTCGATGCGCGCCCTCAACGCGCACCGCCTGCGCAGCTTTCTGACGCTGCTCGGCATCGCCGTCGGCATCGCGGCGGTGATCCTGCTCACCAGCATCGGCGAAGGGGTGCATCGTTTCGTGCTCAACGAGTTCACCCAGTTCGGCACCAATGTCATCGAGATTGCGCCGGGCAAAACCAAGGCCAGCGGCGGACCGGGCGGCCTGCAAACCACCGTGCGTCTGCTGACGCTCGACGATGCGCGCGCCCTCGAACGCGTGCCGGGCGTGATTGCCGTCTCGCCCATCGTCTGGGGCAATTCCGAAGTAAATGCCAACGGCCGTCTGCGGCGCACCACCGTGCAGGGCGTTGGCGCGGCCACGCCGGGCATCTTCAGCATGCGCGTGCAAAGCGGCAGCTTTCTACCCGATGAAGCCTTCGAACATGCGCGCCCCTTCGCCGTGCTCGGCCCCAAACTCAAGCAGGAACTGTTCGGCAGCGAATCAGCGCTGGGCCAGCGTCTGCGCATCGGCGGCATGCAGTTCCGCATCGTCGGCGTGATGGCGCCCAAGGGTCAGTTTCTCGGCATGGATCTCGACGACACGGTGTTCATCCCCACCGCACGGGCTTTGGAACTCTATAACCGCGAAGGGCTGATGCGCATCAACCTCAACTATCGCGAAGGGCTCAAGGTGGCCGACGTGGCGACCAGCATAAAGTCGGCGCTGGTGGCACGGCATGGGCGCGAGGATTTCACGCTCACCACGCAGGAAGACATGCTGCGTACGCTCTCAAAAATTCTCAATGTCCTCACCGCCGCCGTCGGTGCGCTCGGCGGCATCTCGCTGCTGGTCGGCGGCGTCGGCATCGTCACTATCATGACCATCGCCGTCACCGAGCGCACCAACGAGATCGGCTTGCTGAAGGCGCTCGGCGCCCGCGAACGCACCATCCTCGGCATCTTCCTCGGCGAAGCGGTGGCCCTGTCAGCCATCGGCGGCCTGCTCGGCCTCATCCTGGGCATTGGTCTTGCCCAGTTGCTACACCTCTTCATCCCCGCCTTGCCGGTGCAGACGCCGCTGAGCTTCGTCATCCTCGCCGAAGTCGTCGCCGTCATCATCGGTCTCGCCGCCGGGGTGCTGCCGGCGCGACGTGCGGCGCGGCTGGATGCGGTCGAGGCGCTGCGCGCGGAATAGACAAAAGTCGGCGCTGGCGGGACGGCGATTACTCAGGCACGCTGGTCGAGCGACTTGATCGCCCCATGGATGGCGCGTTCGAAGATCGGCCGGTCGGGCTTGACGATCTGCGCCGTCCCGTTCTTCAGGCGCACAGCCAGCGCTTCCGGTGTGATCGAGATTGCGCAGGCGGCGGCGCTATTGCTGAAGAGGAAGAGGGTACGGCTCCGGTTGATCCAGGTCAGGTGCTCGCGGCGGGTTTGTCCCGCCGTGGTGAAGTCCACCCAGTCCCCCCGCACCAACTGACGCACGCGGCGCAGATCGGCACGATCCGGCGTGTTTTCCTCGTCCAGGTCTCCGCTGCCCGGCAGCGAGATGTCCTGAACGCGAACCCCGGCGTCCGTCGCATGGCTGACCTGCAGGGTCGGCCCGGCGCTGCGTGGGGCAGGCCGGTCGACTTCTTCCGGCATTTTGGTGGTGCGCTTTTTTGCCCGCATGGCGGCGAGTTGCAGGTCAAGCAGCTTGTCCAAAAAGGCCTTGCGCTCGGTGGGTGCCGCACCAATTTCGTCGAAACCGGCGTTGAGCTTGCTCAACAGCGCCGGCAGCAGGGCGGCCTGCCGTTGCTGGTCCGCAGCCTGGCGCTTGGGCGTGACAGACGCCTGCAGATCGGCGGCGACCTGCAGGGCTTCGGCGGTTGGCGCGCCTTCCTCGCCGGACTGCGAGATGCGGCTCTGCACGACGTCGCGCCAATAGGTACGAAGGAATTCCTCGATCTCAACCGGCGCTTCCGGCACCAGCACACGGGCGATGCAGACGTTTGCCAGCTTCTGTGTGCGCACCTGGGCCTCGCGCTTCAGGCGCATCTCCTCCTCGCGGGCGTGCACCGCGTCGGCCAGCGCGCGATTCTGCTGCTCCTCAAGTTCCTCGCGCTCGGCGAGGAAGGCATCCAGCTCGGTATTGGCGGCATCGAACACCGTCATGTCGCCGTCATAGGTACTCTGTACCTTGTCGACCAGTTCGGAGAGCTTGACGTAGAACGGGTCGTCCGCGTTCACGACCTTGCCCCAGCGGACCGCGACGACCGAAATGCTGTCGAGGAAGCGCCGTGCCGGGTGGCTGCGGTCGGCGAAGAAGCGCTGATTCAGCATGGCGGCACGCAGCACCGTGGTCTGCAAGCGGGCCACCAGCGCCTTGATGCCGTCCGAAACATTGGGGTCGCTGAAAATCAGGTCGAACAGCGCGGCGACGATATCGAGCGTTACGGCCTCCAGCGGCTTGACGTCGCGCGCGGCACCGCTGTCGCGCGCCATGCGCACAACGTTCGTGTGCGTGCCGGGGGTGGCCGGCCGGGATGTCGCCTGCAGCGAGTTCAGCGAGTTGAATAGCGCTTGGCGGGTAGCCACGGACTTGGGCGTCTCGCCGGCGCCCGCCTCCTTATCACCGGTATCTCGGGCGCGTGCCTTGACCAGGCGATCGAGGGCACTGGCCACCTTGGTGGATTCCTCGGCTACCTCGTGCGCGTCCACCGGCGTCGTGTCCCGGTAGTTGCGCTTGAGCCGCGGCAGAATGTCGGCCTCGATCATGACTTCGTTGGCCACCCGGTAGAGTTGCGGCATCTCTGTGGCCATCCGCTCGCCGATCAATTGCAGCAGCAGGATGAGTACGTCCGTGTTGGTGGTGACCTCGGCGCAGGCGGCCTCAATGCAGGACCACAGTGCCGCGACCTTGAAGGTTGTGTCGCCGGGCTGCATAGCCGTGCGCAAGACGAGGTAATTGATCCGCCGCTCCAGCAGCTTGGTTTCATCCTGGCACGCCAAGGTCACACGATCCAGCACCTCGCGCATGGCGAGTTGGAGGGATTCCTCCGTTTCGCTCAGCAGCCGCAGATTCGTCTGGTCAGTTGCACCATAGCCCGACTTGGCAGCATGCACAGTACGCGCCGCAAGCTTGGCCCGCAGGGAAGGGGGCACCTTTTCCCAATGTGTCGGCAGGGCCAGCTTGAGCGAGGCGGCGGCGATGCGCTGAGTGTGATCGCGGCTGGCATTGCCGCGCGCGATTGCCGACTGGATCAGCGCGGGCCCCAGCTCCTCGAACAGCTCGCACAGGTCGCTTTCCATCTGCGCCCGACAGCTCGCCACGATCTTGCCAAGCGTTGCAGCATCTTGTTCGGTCATCCTAGTGCACCTCGTTCTAGTGCGCCTCGTCCCAGTTCGCGCCGACGCCCACTTCGGCCAGTAGCGGCACCGAGAGTTTAGCCACACCCGCCATCAATGGCGGCAGCGCGGCCTTCACTGCGGCGAGTTCGGCTTCGGGCACTTCGAGCACCAGTTCATCATGCACTTGCAGGATCAACTTCGACTGCATGCATTCCTGATCCAGCCATCCCTGCACGGCGATCATCGCCAGCTTGACGAGATCGGCGGCGGTGCCCTGCATCGGCGCGTTGATCGCGGCGCGTTCGGCACCCTGCCGTCTACCGGCATTGCTGGAACGAATCTCGGGCAGCCAGAGGCGGCGGCCGAAGACGGTTTCGACGTAGCCGCGCTCTTTCGCCGCACTGCGCGTTTCTTCCATGTAGCGCGCCACGCCGGGATAACGCGCGAAATAGCGGTCCATGTAGGTCTGTGCGGCACTGCGCTCGACGTCGATCTGCTTGGCCAGGCCGAAGGCGCTCATGCCGTAGATCAGGCCGAAGTTGATGGCCTTGGCGGCACGGCGCTGTTCGTTGCTGACTTCGATCGGCGTGATGCCGAACACCTCGGCCGCCGTGGCGCGATGCACGTCCTCGCCGCGCGCGAAGGCATCGAGCAGGCCGGCATCGTTGGAGAGGTGCGCCATGATGCGCAGCTCGATCTGCGAATAGTCGGCGCTGACGAGACGGCATCCGGGCGCGGCGACAAAGGCGGCACGGATGCGCCGACCTTCCGCCGTACGGATCGGGATGTTCTGCAGGTTAGGATCGGAGGAGGCGAGCCGGCCGGTGACGGCGACGGCCTGCGAGTAGCTGGTATGCACCCGGCCGGTGGCGGGATTCACCATCTTCGGCAGCTTGTCGGTGTAGGTGCCCTTGAGTTTGGCGAGCGTGCGATGTTCAAGCAGGCACTTGGGCAGCGGGTAATCCTCGGCCAGCTTGGCCAGCACTTCCTCATCGGTCGAGGGCGTGCCCGAAGGCGTCTTTTTCACCACCGGCAGGCCGAGGTTGGTAAACAGGATTTCGCCAAGCTGCTTGGGCGAGTTGAGGTTGAAGGGCTGGCCGGCGAGCTGGTGGGCCGTTGCCTCGATCCCCATCAGGCGGCGACCAAGGGCGTCGCTTTGCTGGGCGAGGGCCTGGCTGTCGATCAGCACGCCATTGCGCTCCATGCGGAACAGAATCTCGGCCACCGGCAATTCAATGTCGCGGTAGAGCGCGTCGAGTCGTGCCTCGCCTTTGAGGCGCGGGGCAAGCACCTGATGCACCTGCAGGGTCACATCGGCATCTTCGGCGGCATAGCTGGCCGCGCGTTCGAGGTCAACTTGTGCGAAGGAGATGCGATTGACGCCCTTGCCGGTCACGTCGTCGTAGGAAATCGTCTTCAGGCCACAGTGGCGCGCGGCGAGGGAGCCGAGTTCGTGCAGCTGGTCGGACTCCAGCACATAGGATTCGAGCAGCGTGTCGGCGACGATACCGGCGAGGCGGATGCCGTGGTTGGCGAAGACGTGGCGGTCGTATTTAAGGTGCTGGCCGACTTTGCCGTGGGTCGCCGATTCGAGCCACGGCCGGAGTTTTTCCAGCGTGGCCGCCAGCGGCAGTTGTTCGGGCGCACCGGCGTAGTTGTGCGCCAGCGGCAGGTAGGCCGCATGGCCCGCTTCGATACAGAAGGAGAGGCCCACCAGTTGCGCCTGCATCGGGTCAAGCGCCGTGGTTTCGGTGTCGAGCGCAACGAGGGCGGCACTGTTCAAGCGTTGCAGCCAGTCGTCCAGTTGCGCTTCGGTGAGGATGCACGCGTAGGCGGAGCGGTCCGGCTCGGTGTTCTCAAATGTCGGCGTTGGCAGGACGGCACTGGGTTCCTTCTCCTTGGCATCGAGCTCCCGCAGCCAGCTCTTGAAGTCGAGTTCGGCATAGAGCGCGGCGAGCTTTTCTTGGTCTGGCACCGCAGGCGTCAGTTCAATCGCCGGCAGGTCAAGATCGCAGGCCACCGTTACCAACTTGCGGCCCAGTGGCAGGAAATCGAGGTGCTGGCGCAGGTTCTCACCGACCACGCCACCAATCTCGGCGGCATGGGCGACGATGTTGTCGAGCGTGCCGTATTGGGCCAGCCACTTCACGGCGGTCTTGGGGCCGACCTTGGCGACACCCGGCACGTTGTCGACTGTATCGCCGACCAGCGTCAGGTAATCGACGATGCGCGCGGGCGGCACGCCGAATTTTTCGGTTACGCCGGCGATGTCCAGCCGTTCCTCGTTCATGGTGTTGACCAGCGTGACGTGGGCATTGACGAGTTGAGCGAGATCCTTATCGCCGGTGGAGATCACGCAGTCCTCGCCGCGTGCGGCCGCCTGCATGGCGAGCGTGCCGATCACATCATCGGCTTCGACGCCTTCGATACACAACAGCGGCCAGCCGAGCGCGCGGATGGCGTCGTGCAGCGGCTGGATTTGCGCGACGAGATCGTCGGGCATCGGCGGTCGATGGGCCTTGTAGTCGGGATACCAGTCGTCGCGGAAGGTCTTGCCCTTGGCGTCGAAAATGACGGCGCGCTGGTCGGCGGCCGGATAATCGGCGACGAGTCGGCGCAGCATGGACAGGACGCCCTTGATGGCGCCCGTCGGCTGGTTCGCGCCGTTGCGTAGATCGGGCAGGGCGTGAAAAGCGCGGTATAAATATGACGAACCGTCAACGAGCAGGAGCATGGAAAAAGAATGAGCGCAAAAGACAAGTTGCCGAAGATTGCCGACCCACGGCTGGCGGCCCCGGCATCGACGGCCCGTGAAGCCTGGCGGGTGTTCGGGATTATGTCAGAGTTCGTTGAGGCAACCGAGCGGCTGGCGGGTGTCCGGCCAGCAGTCTCGATCTTCGGCAGTGCCAGAGTGAAGCCCGAGTCGCCCTATTACCAGCACACCGAACGCATCGCGCGTCTGCTTTCCGACGCCGGCTTTTCGGTGATCTCCGGCGGTGGCCCCGGCGTGATGGAGGCGGCCAACAAGGGCGCCTTCCACGGCAAGAGCCCGAGCATCGGCCTCAACATCCAGTTGCCGATGGAGCAGGCGGCCAACCCTTATCAAGACATCTCGCAAAGCTTTCGCCATTTCTTCGCGCGCAAATACATGTTCGTGCGCTTCGCCGCCGCTTATGTCGTGATGCCCGGCGGCTTCGGCACGCTCGACGAGTTGCTGGAGGCGCTGACGCTGATCCAGACCGGCAAGACGCCGCACATGCCACTGATCCTCGTCGGCGACGGTTTCTGGGGTGGCATGATCGACTGGTTCCGTGACCGGTTGGTCAGCGAGGGCATGATCAACCCGGAGGACATGGACCTGATCCAGATCATCGACGAGCCGGAAGCCATCGTTGCGGCGATTTTCAAACACTATGAGACGCGCGGCTTCGACCACCTGCCGGCGGAACACGATCTGCTACTGAATTTGTAGTTAGAATCAGGGCATTCCCTCTTGCTTCAGACACCCATCATGCGTTTTTTCCCTGCCCTGCTCCTGGCCATTACCCTGCCGGTCTGTGCCCAAACCCGTCCGGCCAATCTTGAGCCCCTGCCCGAGCCGCCCCCGCCGCCGCCCGGCATGATCGAGGACAGCGCCCTTGAACCGCAAGTCACCATCAAAAAGCGCGGCGAAGACAGGGTCGAGGAATACCGCATGAACGGCAAGCTCTACATGATCAAGGTCACACCGCCCCACGGCACGCCCTACTATCTGGTCGATCCGAAGGGCGATGGCGGCTTCATGCGCGAAGATCTTGGCGTCGGCGACCGCGGCATTTCCGTGCCGATGTGGGTCATTAAAACTTTCTGATTTCGCACCCATGCAGGCGCGCCGCTTGCCCGCCGCGCGCGGGACGTTCTGGCTGTTTGAGGGCTTCCGGCTGTTTCGCCGCAATCCCTCGCTGATCACTGCCCTTACCCTCGCCTATCTGCTGGTCGTCCAGACGCTGGTGATCCTGTTGCCTGGCATCGGGCCGATCCTGCTGCCGCTGGCGCTGCCCGTCCTCACCCTAATCGTCGCCAATGGCTGCCGGTTGGTTGATGAGCAGCAGGCGCCCAGCAAGGCGCTGCTGCTGCGCGGCATCAGCGGCAACGGGCGTGCCCTG
Organism: Rhodocyclaceae bacterium; assembly: GCA_030681195.1. Classification (GTDB taxonomy): domain Bacteria; phylum Pseudomonadota; class Gammaproteobacteria; order Burkholderiales; family Rhodocyclaceae; genus Sulfuricystis. Next base: position 101,779 of record JAUXXJ010000045.1, on the reverse strand, counting down.
CTACGGCTGGGTGGCCTGCAGTTACTCGGTGCCTTATTGCTGGTCCTGCTTAATCTTGCGCTCAATGACGGCAACGATCCGCTGGCCGGCCTCGACAGCACGATGGCCACACCGAACATGAACGACCCCAGCCTGCCGGGCACCACGCCGGCCAACCCGGAGGCCCAAGCCCAAATGCTCGGCGCCATGTTCCAGCTCTTGCTGCTGGCGGCACCGATGATCGTCGCCTTCTGGTTCGCGCCCTTTCTGGTCGGATGGGATCGCGTCAGCCCCTTCAAGTCGCTGTTTTTCAGTTGGATAGCGTGCTGGCGCAACCTCGGCGCGATGGGTATGTTCAGTCTCGCCGCGCTGGTGCTGGCCGGGGTCCTGCCCGGTTTCATCCTGATTGCCGTCAGCCAGGTGGCCGGCCTGGCACTGGATATCGCCTTCGTCGCCCTGCGCATGATGCTGATTTTTCTCGTCGCCCCGGTGCTGACCGCCAGCATCTACGTTAGCTATCGCGATATCTTCCATCCGAACGTGGACGAGCGTGTCTGACGCCGTCGGCATCCTCGGCGGTACGTTCGACCCGGTTCATCTCGCCCATCTCGCCCTCGCCCGAACCGCCCGCGATCGCCTGAAGATTCCCGAAATACGCTGGATTCCCGTCGGCCAACCGCCACATCGTGGCACGCCGAGCAGCACACCGGCCGATCGGCTGGCGATGGTGCAGGCGACCATCGACGGCGAACCGGGCTTTGTGCTCGATGCCAGTGAAGTCGACAGTGAAGCACCGAGCTACACCGTGCATACGCTCGAACGGCTACGGCGCGAACTCGGGTCGCAACGTCCGCTGGTGCTGCTGATGGGCGCCGATGCCTTTCACGGCTTCGCGCGCTGGCATCGCTGGCAGGACATCTTCGGCCTTGCGCATATTGCCGTTGCCACCCGACCGGGCTTTCCGCTTGCGGATTTCGAAGAACCATTGGCCGAAGAATTCGCTAAGCGCCGTCTCGCCAACGCCGACTTTTCAAAACCCGCCGGTCACATCGTCGCCTTTGAACTGATCGCCGGCACCGTATCGGCCACCGAAGTACGGCAGCGCGTTGCGGCCCACGATCCTCCGGCAGTTTTACTCGAATTGCTGCCTCCCCCGGTTCTCGACTATATTCAACACCATCAACTTTACCTTTCCTGACATGGACATCCGCAAACTACAACGCATCACCGTCAACGCCCTCGAAGACATCAAGGGCAAGGACATCGAAGTCATCAATACGCGCCGCCTCTCCGACATGTTTGCGCGCATCGTCATCGCCACCGGCGACTCGTCGCGCCAGACCAAGGCACTGGCGCGCAGCGTCCACGACAAGGTCAAGGAAGCTGGTGGCGAGGTCCTCGGCATGGAAGGCGAGGATGTCGGCGATTGGGTGCTGGTCGACCTGGGCGACATCGTCGTCCATGTCATGCTGCCCGCCGTGCGCAAGCACTACGATCTCGAAACGCTCTGGCAGACCAAGCCAAAGCGGGGCGCAGCCAAGGCAGCGGCAGACGACGCGGCGGAAGAATGAGCTTATCGGCATGCGCTTGATTGTGGCGGCCGTGGGCACCCGCCTGCCAGACTGGATGACTGCCGGCTTCGCCGAATACGCGAAACGCATGCCGCGCGACCTGCCGATCGAACTCACCGAAATCAAGCCCGAGCCACGCACCACCGGCAAGACCGTCGAAGCGATGATGGCCGCCGAAGCCAAACGCATCGAAGCCGCCCTGCCGACACGCTGCCGTCGTATCGCCCTCGACGAGCGCGGCGAGGCACTCGATACGAAAACCCTGTCGCAACGGCTGGGGCAATGGCAGGCGGAAGGCGACGATGTCGCCTTCCTGATCGGTGGGCCGGACGGTCTCGATCCTGCCTTGAAGCAAACCGCACCGACCTGCTTGCGCCTCTCTTCCCTCACCCTGCCGCATGGCATGGCGCGCGTCATCCTCGCTGAAGCGCTTTATCGCGCCCATTCCTTGCGCATCGGCCATCCTTATCATCGCGACTAAAAATATGGCTCCTCTCGAATCGCGCATTTATCTCGCCTCGCAAAGTCCGCGCCGCCGCGAACTGCTCGCACAGGTAGGCATCCGTTTCGACCTGTTGCTGTTTCGCGGTGACAATCGCGTCGATCCCGAAACCAACGAAGACCCGCTGCCGAACGAGGCGCCGGACACCTACGCCCTGCGCGTCGCGGCGGCCAAGGCGCAACATGGCGCCCGTCTGCTGACTCTGCGCCGTCTGCCGGAACGGCCCGTGCTCTCGGCCGACACCACCCTTGATTTCGAGGGACAGATCATCGGTAAGCCGACCGACGAGGCCGATGCCATTGCCATCCTCACGCGCCTGTCCGGTCAAACCCATCGCGTGCTGACAGCTATCGCCGTCGCCCAGAAGGAACGCCTGGAAACCCGCCTGTCGGTCAGCGAAGTACGCTTTCGCACAATCTCAGCAGACGAAATCCTGCGCTATGTCGCCAGCGGCGAACCGCACGACAAGGCCGGTGCCTACGGCATTCAGGGGCGTGCCGCGCTGTTCGTCGAAGAAATTCGCGGCAGCCATTCCGGCATCGTCGGCCTGCCGTTGTGCGAAACCGCGCTGCTGCTGCGCGCGTTCGGGTATCCGGCATGAACGAGGAGTTCCTGATCAACGTCACGCCGCAGGAGACGCGCGTTGCACTCCTGCAGCAGGGCGCCGTGCAGGAACTGCATGTCGAGCGTACCGGCGGACGCGGCATTGTCGGCAACATCTATCTCGGTAAGGTCGTGCGCGTACTGCCCGGCATGCAGTCGGCTTTCATCGAGGTCGGGCTGGCACGTACCGCCTTCCTGCATGTCGCCGACATCTGGGGCGAGAAGAACGGCAGCCCGCGGCCGATCGAGCGCCTGCTCGCCGAAGGCGAAACCCTGATGGTGCAGGTGCTCAAGGACCCGATCAGCACCAAGGGCGCGCGCCTGACCACGCAGATCTCGCTGGCCGGCCGCCTGCTGGTTTACCTGCCGCAGGAAAAGCACATCGGCATCTCGCAAAAGATCGACGACGAAAGCGGGCGCGAAGCCTTGCGCGAACGCATTCAGCAACTGGTGCCCAGCGACGAGAATGGCGGCTTCATCGTGCGCACCATGGCAGAAAACGCCACCGATGAGGCGCTCGGGGCCGACATCGCCTATCTGCGGCGTCTCTGGCAGGAAATTCGCCACCGCGCCAACGGTGCCAATGGCGTCACACCGCCCACCATGCTCCATCATGATCTGACGCTGGCCCAACGCGTGTTGCGCGATCTGGTTGGCCCGGAAACCACGCGCATCATCATCGACTCGCGCGAGAACTTCCAGAAACTGCGGGCTTTCGCCCAGGAATTCATGCCGCAGATCGCCCCGCTGCTCAGCCACTACACCGGCGAGCGGCCGCTGTTCGATCTGTATGCCGTCGAGGATGAACTGCAACGCGCACTGGCGCGACGCGTCGACCTCAAGTCCGGCGGCTACCTGATCATCGAACAAACCGAGGCGATGACGACCATCGACGTCAATACCGGCGCCTTTGTCGGCACGCGCTCCCCTGGTGATCGGGGCAGCCAGGCCAACTTCAGTGACACCATCTTCAAGACCAATCTCGAAGCCGCGCAGACCATCGCCCGCCAGCTGCGCCTGCGCAATCTCGGCGGCATCATCATCGTCGATTTCATCGACATGGACTCGGCCGAGCACCAGTCCGCCGTACTGGCCGAACTGAACAAGGCACTGGTACGCGACCACACGCGCATCACCGTCAATGGTTTCACGCAACTGGGTCTCGTCGAACTGACACGCAAACGCACCCGCGAATCGCTCGCCCACATCCTCTGCGAACCCTGTCCCACCTGTGGCGGACGCGGCATCATCAAGACTGCCCAGACCGTCGCCTACGAAATCCTCCGCGAACTGCTGCGCGAGGCGCGTCAGTTCGAAGCCCGCGAGCTGCGCGTCCTCGCTGCCCCTGTCGTCACCGACCTGTTTCAGGATGAGGAGTCGCAAGCGCTGGCGATGCTCTCCGATTTCGTCGGACGTCCAATCTCCTTGCAGGCTGAGCCGAGTTATAGCCAAGAGCAGTTTGATATTGTATTGATGTAAACACGCCACCCATGAAAACAGACACCCCCCAAGTGATTTACCTCAAGGACTTCGCGCCACCGGCCTGGTGGGTCGACCGCGTCGATCTTCACATCGCCATCCATGATGGTCATGCGCTGGTGCGCAGCCGGCTGGTCTGCCGGAAAAACTCCGGTGGCGATCTGGTATTGAACGGCGAGGAGTTGGCGCTTGAAGCCATCGGCATCGACGACCAGGCCCTGCCAGCCGCGCGCTATACGCTGGGTGAAGAAACGTTGGCGGTGCACGGCCCGCTGCCCGAACAGTTCGTGCTGGAAACCATTGTGCGCATCGAGCCGGACAAGAACACCCAGCTCTCGGGTCTCTACAAGTCGACGAACGGCTACTTCACGCAGTGCGAAGCCGAGGGCTTTCGGCGCATCACCTTCTACCCGGATCGTCCCGATGTGATGGCGCGCTTCAGCTGCACCATCGAGGCGGATCGGGCGCGCTTCCCGCAGTTGCTGTCCAATGGCAATCTGGTTGATGCCGGCGATGCCGGCAGTGACCGTCACTGGGCCAAGTGGGAAGACCCCTTCGCCAAGCCCTGCTACCTGTTTGCGTTGGTCGCGGCGAAGCTCGATGTACTCGAAGATACGTTTGTCACCAAGTCGGGCCGCACGGTACGCTGTGCGGTGTATGTCGAGCCGGGCAAGCTCGACCAGTGCGCGCATGCCATGGCCGCGCTGAAGAAATCCATGCAATGGGACGAGGAACGCTTCGGCCTGGAGATGGATCTCGACAGCTACATGATCGTCGCCGTTGGCGATTTCAACATGGGCGCGATGGAGAACAAGGGCCTCAACATCTTCAACACCAAGTATGTATTGGCGCGCCCCGATACCGCGACGGATAGCGACTACCAGAACATCGATCGCGTCGTTGCTCATGAGTATTTTCACAACTGGACCGGCAATCGCGTCACCTGTCGCGACTGGTTTCAGCTCTCGCTGAAGGAAGGCCTCACCGTCTATCGCGATCAGGAATTTGGCGAGGATATGCATTCGCGTGCGGTGACGCGCATTCAGGAAGTGCGTACCCTGCGCGTCGCGCAGTTTCCCGAGGATGCCGGCCCGATGGCGCATCCGATTCGCCCCGCCTCGTATGCCGAGATCAACAACTTCTACACTGCGACGGTGTACGAGAAGGGCGCGCAGATCATCCGCATGATCGAGACGCTGATCGGCCGCGCGAATTTCCGCAAGGGCATGGATCTGTATTTCGCTCGCCATGATGGACAGGCGGTGACCTGCGAAGATTTTGTTGCCGCGATGCAGACGGCTTCTAGCGTGGATCTCACCCAGTTCCGCCGCTGGTATGCGCGCGCTGGCACGCCGCGCTTGAAGGCGGAGGGCCGCTACGATGCGGCGGCGCAGCGCTACACGCTGACGCTGACGCAATCGTTGGCGCCCACCGCTTACGAGCAGCGCCTGAAGGAAGCCGGCTTGGCTATTGACGATGGCCCCTTGCACATGCCGGTGGCCGTCGGTCTGGTGCTGCCGGATGGTGCGGATGCCATGCCTACTGCGATTCTCTCGCTGACCGAGCCGACCCAGACCTTCGTCTTTGACAACATTCCGGCAGTGCCCGTTGCCTCGGTGCTGCGCGGTTTCTCGGCGCCGGTGCATCTGGATTTTGATCAGACCGATGCCGAACTCGCGCACCTGATGGCGCATGACAGCGATCCGTTCAACCGCTGGGAGGCGGGCCAGCGGCTGGCCACGCGCGTGCTGCTGGCGGGCATAAAAGTCGGCGTTGGTGAGACGGCGGCGTGGATACCCGTCAGCCTCGTCAGCGCCTTCGCGCGCGTACTTGACGATGGTCTAGCCGATCCGGCCTTTGCGGCCGAAGCGCTGGCCTTGCCCGCCGAAGCGGTGCTGGCTGAAGAGGTGGTCGCCCAAGGCCACGTCATCGACCCTGAGACGATCTTCGCCGCGCGCCTTGCGCTACGCACGCATCTCGCCACACAGTTGTCCGCACGCTTTGAATCCTTGTGGCAGGCGCTCGCTTCCAATGAGCCGTATTCGCCCGAGGGCGCACAGGTCGGTCGGCGGGCGCTACGCAATGCCTGTCTCGCCTATCTGGCCGAAGCGGATCTGACTGTCAGCGTGCCGCGACTCATGGAGCAGTTCGGCCGTGGCGACAACATGACCGATGTGATCGCCGCGCTCGGTACGCTCGCCAGCCTCGACGTACCCGAGCGTGGCATCGCCCTTACCGCCTTCTACGAGATGTGGCGCGACGAGGCGCTGGTGGTCGACAAGTGGCTGCAAGTGCAGGCCACCTCGCGCCTGTCCGACACGGGCGTCCGCGTGCGTGAGCTGATGCAGCATCCCGCTTTCGATCTGAAGAATCCGAACAAGGTTTACTCCCTCGTGCGTGCCTTCTGTGGCGCCAATCCGCGTCACTTCCATGCGGCCGATGGCAGTGGCTATGATTTGGCTGCCGATGTGATCATTGAATTGCAAGCGATGAATCCGCAGGTCGCCTCGCGCATCGCGCGCAGCTTTGATCGCTGGCGTCAGTTCGATGCCGTGCGGCAGGCCAAAGCACGGGCCGCATTGGAACGTATTCAGGTCTGCGAAAATCTTGCCAAGGATGTGGCGGAAGTCATTGGAAATGCGCTGAAATGAGTGGCTTCGAGAACTTTGCGCGACAGGCACAGGAGATCGAGCGCGAGATCATCCGCAAGGGCATTGCGCTCGGGATTGATTGGAATGATCCGCTTGAGGTGCAGTTACTTGCGCAAAACGCGCTGGCGTGCAAACCGCACGAACTGGACTGCGATTATGGCGATCCGCGACAACGCATTCGCCACGAATTGTTTGGCCTCATTCATCTGATGCTGCAAGTGATGACCGAGAGCGCCGGCCAGGGAATCGAGACCCACGGGGGTGCGGTCTGGAAAGCCCTGGCACGCTCCCTCTGGTCGGCGCGGGAACGCCAATCCGAGTAATGTTGGCGCTGGCGGAACGGCGCTATTTCAGCGTCACGCTGAACACCTTGTCCTGCTCCTCAATGCCCATCACTGTCACCTGAGCGCGGCCTTCGAGGTCGATGCCGAACAACGCGCGTGCCAGCGGGTTGATGAACACAGACTCCAGCGTGTTGCCGATGCCGCGACCGCCGTTGGAGAGGTCGCGGGTGCACAGGTCGAGCAGTTGCGCGCGGATGGGGTCGGGGAGGACGAGTTCGAGCTGGTGTTCTTCGGCGAGGCGGCGCACGACGTTCTTCAGCATGCCGTTGAGAATCAGCGCCGCGACTTCGGGGCGGATGAAGTTGAAGACGACGATGTTGTCGCCGATGCGGTTGAGGATTTCGGGGCGGCCGAGGCGGTATTTGAAGTGGTCGGCGATGGCTTCGCGCACGCGTGTTTCGACGACTTCGTAGGGGTCGTCGGGTTTGACGTTCTGCACACGGTTGCCGTGGCCGTCGTCGACGTAGATGCCGAGGTTGGAGGTGAAGATCAGCACGGCTTCGGAGAAGTAGGCGGTGTCGCCGCGACCGTCGGTGAGGCGGCCGTCTTCGAGGATTTGCAGGAATTTGTCGAGGATGCGCGGGTGGGCCTTTTCGATCTCGTCGAAGAGGATCACCGCGAAGGGGCGTTCCTTGACCGCGTCGGTCAGTTCGCCGCCGGCGTCGTAGCCGATGTAGCCGGGCGGTGCCCCCAAGAGTCTTGCCCCCGTATGTTCTTCGGCGAACTCGCTCATGTCGAAACGGATGTAGGCGCGCTCGTCGCCGAACATCAGTTGCGTGAGGGTCTTGGCCAATTCCGTTTTGCCAACGCCGGTGGGGCCGGCGAAGAACAAGACGCCGCGCGGGCGACCGCCGCCCGACCGGGCCTGTGCGCCGGTGAGACCCATGACCGAGCGCATGAGGATGTCGACGGTCTTGGTGGCGGCCTGGTGCTGCCCTTTGACGCGCTCTTCGAGCGTGGCGCGCGCGTTGCGTATCTTGTCCTTGAGGTAGTCCTTGCGCCACGGGTTGTCGGTGGCGCCGACCTTGTAGCTGCGCACGGCGTCCTCGACGCCGCCGACCGTGAGGCCCTGGCGCATGGCGAGCTGGGCGATGTCGGCGAGGGCGGTGAGCGTCAGGCCGTCGGTGCCATCGGCGTAGCGGCGCACGGCTTCATCCTGTTGCGCGGGGGCGACTTCCTTGTAGCCCGGGAACAGGCGAATCAGTTGGCGCGCCGCCGCCTCGCGGGTTTCGTAGTCGGGCCGACCGACAATCAGCGAGGCGATGCGTTCGGAATCGAGGGCGAACCAGGAGGGCAGGTCTTGCGGACGATTCACCAGCCACAGGATCGGATTGAACAAAGGTTGTGCATTGCTGCCAGCAGGAATCACCGGGCTGGCCGAGAGCGAGAGCTTCTCGGCGGCGACAAAGAAGCGATGCTCGCCGGCATCAAGATGGTCGGGCGCGCGCGCGAGGCGCGAGGCGAAATCGAGGATCAATGCGGCATGGGCGTCGCGGCTGGCCGTCAGCTTGCGCATCAGGGTGACCAGTGATTCGAGACCCATCGGCATCACGCCATCCTGCAGCTTGAGTTCGTGAACCTTGGTTGCCAGTTCCACGACCGCCGGCTCGTTGGGATAGACGCGGATGCCGTCGGCGGGATCGTAGATCAGCAGGTAGCGAAAATCCTGCGCCTTGAGTTTTTCCCACAGACCGCGCAGCAGCGGCACCGGTACCAGCGTTTGTCCGACGGGCGAGAGGACGGTGTCGCGGATGTTGCCGGAGACGATGAACTGCGAGCGGATCGGCAGCAGGCGTTCGAAATCCTTGAGCCAGCGGGGGGTGAGGTCGGTGATGGGGGCGATCATGGCGGTGGGTCCGGTCGTAAAAGTCGGCGCTGGCGGGACGGCTTCAGCCGTTACCGGCCTGGTCGACAAAGTAGCAGATACGCTTGCGCGGGCTCAGGTAGTCAATAATCGGCTGCGGCAGGGCGGCTGGCCGCAGGGTGCGCTCGACTGCGTCGTCGAGATCGCGCCGCAGATTTACCACGGCGGCATCGTCCTTGGCAATGGCGGGGTCGTAGATCATCAGGTTCGGATGCAGCAGGTCGGCCGAATCGACCGACATGACGATGCCGACCTTGCCGCTCTTGAGCTTGACGATGCTGCCGGGCGGATAGATGCCAAGCGACTTGATGAAGGCGGACAGCGCCGCCTTGTCGTACTTGGCCAGCTCGTTCTTGTACATGTGCGAGAGAGCTTCCGACGGCGTGCGCGAGAGCTTGGCGATGCGCTGGTTGCAGAGGTTGTCGTAGGCGTTGGCGATGGCGACGATGCGTACCGCCTGGTCAAGCGTATCTGCCTTGATGCCCTTGGGGTAGCCGCTGCCGTCGATCATCTCGTGGTGAAACAGGATGATTTCGCGCACCCGGTTCGGCAGCGTTGCCACCGGCTGCATGAGTTTGATGCCGTAGCCGGGATGCATCTGCAGCAGCTTGGTCTCGGCGCCCGTCAGTTCCTCGTCCTTGAGCAGGACCTGGCTCGGCATCATCGCCTTGCCGATATCGTGCAGCACGGCGCCCTGGGCGATGTCGCGCATCACTTCTTCGCTATCGACGCTGAGCGCGCGCGCCAGGATCAGCGCCAGAATGGTGACGTTGAGGCTGTGGAAGTAGGCGCTTTCGTCGGCGATGTTGTCGCCCATCAGGTGGATATAGGGGTTCTGCTCGACGAGGAAAATTTCGGCCAGTTCGCCGGCAATCTCGCCCGCCAGCTGCACCGCGTGTGCGGGGTTGCTGTTGGCGAGGCGCACGACGTTTTTTACGGAATTCGCCGTCTTGATGAATTTGCGTTCGGCGGCGCGGATCTGGTCGCGCTCATGACTCAGGGTTTCGATGCGCGCTTTCTTTTCGCACATCAGTGCGTCGAGCGCATCAGCCGCAGCGCCGGCGCCGGGCTCTTCAGCGCCGGTATTTTCCGGCGGAGGTGGAGGCGGTGGCGCCGGCCGCGTATCGCTTTTTTCCGGCAGGTATTCGATGTCGGTGAGGCCCATCGATTTAAGGGTGGCGATCTGCTTTTCGTTCTTGATCTTGAAATTGCTGAACAGGAAGGGATGGCCCATCCAACTGTCGAGCTTGATGTGCAGACCGATGCAGACCTGCTCGATCTTGATCCTAGCCATGGGGCAGCTGCATGACCCGCGGTGCGCCCGGCCGCCGCGCCTCGCTGCCGGCGGGTGCCGGCAGGCTGGCGGCGTCGACCACCTGCACCGGCGCTTCGCCGGCCTGCAGTAGGCGCGTGACGGTGATCGGGATGCCGCGCGCTTTCAGAGTCTCGAAGAGTTTCGGAAACGCGCTGCACCAGCGTTCCTCGGCGAGCATGTCTTCATGGCGGCGATCTTCCCCGGTGGTGCCCGCCCGCACGACATTGAAGTTCATCGCACCGCGTTTAGGATCGATGCGCAAGCGGATGAAGTAGTCGCCCCACTCGGCCTTCTGGAAGTGCGCGATGCCGCCCTCGATAAATAGCGTTTCTTCAATGTCTTCGACGGCGTAGCCGAGATCCTTGAGCGATTGTTCGAGCACGATGGTGGCGGCTTCCTGCAGCTTCTTTTGTTCTGCCGCACTGGCCAGTGCTTCATTGTGGCGTTGTACTTGCAGGCGAAGTTCGGTGGCCAGCGCGGCGGCACGTTCGTCCGACGGGGCGGCCACGACCTGCTGCGCGAGGGCAAGCAGCGCATCCGGTATCGGCAGGGCGACATCCAGTGCCAGCCGGTCGAGCACATGGGCGACCAGGGCCTGGCGCTGGCTGACGCGACCCTGTGCGGCTGCTGCGGTGGCTTGAGCCAGAAAAGCCGCGAGTTCAGCCTGCAGGGAAACGCCACTGGCGAGCAGTTCGATCATGCGGGCATCGAGATTGGCGGCGCCAGCGGGATCGACCACGTTGGCCAGTTGCGTCAGGCGTGCCAGTTGATCCCGGGTGGCGGCATCACGCTGCTGTTGAATCTGGCCGGCGGCTTGAGCGGCGCGCATCTGTCGGCGTTCGGTGCGGCGTTGCTGGCGTCTTTCTTCCGCTGCGCGCTCGGCTTCGCTCATGCCGGCAGCGATTTCTGCTGCGCCCTGCAGAATCGATTGGGCGGAAATCAATACGGCGGCTTCGATGCCGAAGCCGGCAGCCATTGGGCCACTCATGTCTTGCCTCCCCGGGTGGTGGTTGCGCCGATTCTAGCCGTTACAATGAACGCCATGACACTCACCGAACTGCGCTACATCGTTGCCCTCGCCCGCGAAAAACATTTTGGCCGGGCGGCGGAAAAGTGCTTCGTTTCGCAGCCGACCCTGTCGGTGGCGGTGAAGAAGCTTGAAGAGGAGCTGGGCGTCATCCTCTTCGAGCGCGGCCAGAGCGAAGTGAGCGTGACGCCGGCCGGCGAGCCGATCGTGCTACAGGCCGAACGCGTGTTGTCCGAAGCGGCGCGCGTCAGAGAACTGGCCGAAACGGCTGGCGATCCGCTGACCGGGCCGCTGCGCCTCGGCGCGATCTACACCATTGGCCCCTACCTGCTGCCCAAGCTGGTGCCGCTGATCAAGACGCGCGCGCCGAAGATGCCGCTGATGATCCAGGAGAACTTCACTAGCAAGTTGCTCGATGCACTGAAGAGCGGTGAGCTGGATGTGGCCGTGCTGGCCCTGCCGATTCAGGAGCCGGGCTTGGTCGCGCAGGCTGTTTATGACGAAGCCTTCCGCGTGCTGGTGCCCGTGGGTCACCCGTGGGCGACGCGTGCCACTGCCGATGTCGATGCCCTGCTGGGTGAACCCCTGCTGATGCTCGGGCGCGGCAACTGTTTCCGCGATCAGGTGCTGGATCTGTGTACGCGTGCCGGGGCGGGCGGCCCGCAGGTGCTCGAAGGCTCGTCGCTCGAAACGATTCGCCTGATGGTCGCGTCCGGCGTCGGCATTACCGTGATGCCGGCGACCGCCGTGGACAATCTGCCGAAGGATGATTCGCTGCTGCGCGTCTTGCCATTTACCGAGCTGACGCCAACCCGGCGCGTGGGCCTGGTGTGGCGTGCGAGCTTCCCGCGCCATCAGGCCATCGATCTGGTGCGGCGCGCCTTGCTCGATTGCCAGTTGCCCGGTACCACACCCGTCAAATAGTCGTGACCTATAGGGCAGATTGAAATTATTCGCTGGTGAGACCTACCGCGTCGGCGCACAATTGCCCCATCGCAAACCGACCGCAAGGAGTCAGACATGAAAGCCAAGAAAGCCACCCGCATCGACATCGGTATCAGTGACAGTGATCGCGCCAAGATTGCGCAAGGGCTCTCTCGTCTGCTGGCGGACAGCTACACGTTGTACCTGATGACGCACAACTTCCACTGGAACGTCACGGGGCCGATGTTCAACACCCTGCACCTGATGTTCATGGGGCAGTACACCGAACAGTGGAATGCGCTCGACATCATCGCCGAACGCATTCGTGCATTGGGCCATCCCGCCCCCGGCACCTACAAGGAATTCGTCAGGCTCGCCTCGATCAAGGAGCCGGAAGGTGTGCCGAAGGCGATCGAGATGATCAAACTGCTGGTCGCCGCGCAGGAAGCCACGGCGCGCACCGCCCGCGAACTGTTCCCGCTGGTCGATAAGGCCAATGACCAGCCGACGGCCGATGTGCTGACCCAGCGACTGGATGTGCACGAGAAGACAGCCTGGATGTTGCGCAGCCTGTTGGAAGAGTGACGTCATGTTACCGGCCGGCTTTTGATGTAGATCAACATCGGTTGTGATGGGCGCCTGATAATGGCACCCTCAGTTAAGGGCAAGCCATAGCGAAAGCCATGGTACGCAAAGCTACCTACCTAAGGACGCAGTCTATGGCAGAGGGGCCGCCAGGCGATTTCAATGCTGAAGCGGTCGATCTGATCCGCTCATGTCATTACCCGACCACGCGCAAGATGTTTTCCTGGCTCGTCAGCCTATCCTGGATCGCAATCAGGAGTTGGTGGCCTATGAGTTGCTGTTTCGCAGCGGCGATCATGACGAGGCGCGGTTTTCCTGCGGGCATGCGGCGACGGCCACCGTCATCAGTCATGCCTTCGGCAATCTGGGGATAACGGCCGCACTGGGGCCCTACCGCGCCTTTATCAATATCGACAAGGATTTCCTGCAACACGAGGCGCTGCAGTTCCTGCCGCCGAATCAGGTAGTGATCGAGGTTCTCGAAGGCAATCTCGTCACGCCCGAAGTGGTGGCCCGTTGCGCGGAACTGAAGGGCATGGGTTACACCCTGGCGCTGGACGATTTCACCCGCGTTACCGATGACTATGTGCCGCTGTTGCCGCTCGCATCGATCATCAAGGTTGATCTCACCTTGGTGAGTGTGGAAGATCTGCCCGGTCTGGTGGCCCAGTTGCGGCCGCTGGTCCCCCAGTTGCTGGCGGAAAAGGTTGAGACCGCCGAAGAATTTGAGCGCTGCCTGGCTCTCGGATTCGATCTGTTCCAGGGTTACTATTTCGCGCGTCCGACGATTATTGCCGGCCGGCGTCTGCAGCCCAGTCAGATCACGACCTTGCGGCTGATCGCCATGGTGGCCAAGGAGGCAGAGACCCCGGAAATCGAACTTGCCCTCAAGCAGGATCCGGCACTTTCGGTGTCGATGCTGCGGCTGGTGAACTCGGTGGGCATGGGCCGGGGCAGAAACATCAGTTCGCTGCGGCAGGCGGTCATGGTGCTGGGCCGGCAACACTTTTCGCGCTGGCTGCAACTGCTGCTGTACACCGACACCAGCAAGCGCTCCAAATCACCGCTGCTGACGATGGCCGCATTGCGCGGGCGATTTTCAGAGTTGGTGGCGGAGCATACCTGCCCGGGCGACCGGCACATGAAAGATGCGGCATTTATGGTCGGCATCCTGTCGCTGACGCCGGCGTTGCTGGGTCAGTCGATGGACAGCATTTTGCAGCACCTGAACTTGTCGCAGCCGATTCAGGATGCCCTGTACGAAAGAAAAGGCATTCTCGGGGCAATTCTCGAGATGGCCGAGTCGCTTGAGTCGGGGGCGATTTCTACGTGCCAGGAATGCCTGCACAAACTGCCGTTGCTTGATGCCGGGCAGCTCAATGCCTGTCATGCCGAGGCGCTGGCCTGGGCGAACAAGATCGGCTGTGACGTTCATGAGTGATGGGTTTTCCATCCGCACGCGCCTCCTGCTCCTGGTAGTGGGAAGTGCCGTGACGCTTGCGGCGAGTGTCGGCTATGGCATCTATACGGATATGCAGCAGACCATCACCAATACCAAGGCCTCGTTGCGTACATTGGCCATCACGATGGCCGGCAAGACCGGCGGCAAGATTGCTAATGCCCGCCAGACACTGGAGCGCCTGGCGGAGCGGCCGCTGGTCAAGTTGGTGGACGCCAGGCAGTGTGATGACATTTTGGGCAATCTGCTGTATCTGAATCCCGACTTTGCCAATGCAACCTACACGACCAGCGCGGGCGTGGCGGTCTGCTCTGCGGTGCCACAACCCGGCGGCAAACAGGTTAATGTCGGCAAGGCGCCGTGGTTCCAGCGCTTCGTCAAGAACCAGCGCTTTACGGTCGGCGAGCCTTTCTTCGGGCCGATTACCGGCAAGTGGGTTTCTGTCCTCAGCGCACCGATCTGGAATGAGCAGCGCGAATTGGTCGGCGGGGTACAGTTCCCGTTTGACCTCAATGCCTATGACCCAAAAATCCCGACTGAATTTCTGCCCGCCGGGACGCGCTATGGTTTTCTGTCCGAAGACGGCATCCTGATCTGGCGGAATGCGGACCCAGAGGGGGGCATCGGCAAGCACAGCCAGGCAGAAGCGGCGCGGCGCATGATTGAGGTGCGCGATGGCGAATTTGAAAGCATTGGGAGTGACGGGGTGCGCCGCTTCTATTCCGTCGTGCCGATGCCGGAGGCCGGCTGGATTGCGTATGTCGGGGTGCCGGTCGCGGCGATTTATGCAGATGCCCGGCAGCGCGCATTGAGCGCCGTACTGCTGGCGATGGCCGGGATTGGCCTGCTGCTGTTTCTGTCTTTCCTGGTTGCGCGCCGTATTGTCCGGCCGGTGGCCATGCTCGAAGCAACCGCACGTGCATTACACGGTGGCGAGCTTGGGGCCCGCATGGCGATGACCGGTCCCAGTGAGGTGGTCGAGGTCGCGAAGGCTTTCAATGCCATGGCGGATAGCGTTCAGGCCTATACGAAAAAACTTGAGGCAGAGATCAAGGCCCATCAGCGTGCCGAAGCGTTGTTGCAGGAAAGCCGCGAGGGTCTCGAAGCCTTGGTCGAGGAGCGCACCCAGGCGCTGACAATTGCCAAAGAAACGGCCGAAAAGGCCAACCGAGCCAAGAGCACTTTCCTGGCCAACATGAGCCATGAGTTGCGCACCCCCATGAATGCCATCATGGGCATGACCGACCTGGCCCTGCGCCATACCGAAGACCCGAAACTCCAGGATCAGTTGAGCAAGGTCCTGCAGGCTTCGCGGCATCTGCTGGCCGTCATCAACGACATTCTCGACATTTCCAAGATCGAGGCGGATCGTCTGACGCTTGAAGCGGTCAGCTTCAAGTTTGGCGAGGTGCTGGAAAACCTCATGAGCCTGACCGGCCACCGGGCCAGCGAGAAGAAACTGAAACTGCTCCTCGATCTGACACCGGAAATCAACCACCTGGCGCTCCTGGGAGACCCCTTGCGTCTCGGTCAGATCCTGCTCAATCTGACCGGCAATGCTTTGAAGTTCACCGAGCATGGGTCGATTACCGTCCGCACCCGACTGCTGGAAAACCACCCGGACAGCGTGTTCTTGCGTATCGAAGTGGCCGATACCGGCATCGGCATCACCCAGGAAAATCAGCGGCACCTGTTCACCGCCTTCGAGCAGGCCGATGGTTCGATGACCCGCAAATACGGCGGCACGGGCCTCGGTCTTGCCATCAGCAAGCGACTGGCCAAACTCATGGGCGGCGAGATCGGGGTAGATAGCACCCCCGGCCAGGGCAGCACCTTCTGGTTCACCGTGCGCCTGGGCAAAGCGACTGATGCCGTCCTGCCAGCGCCGACTTTTTCGGGGCAGGCCGCCGATGAGCGCCTGCTCGATGACTACGCCGGCACCCATATCCTGCTGGCCGAAGACGAGCCAATCAACCAGGAGGTCTCACGCGGCCTGCTGGAAGATGCCGGCCTGGTCGTCGATCTGGCCGAGGATGGGGTGGCAGCCGTGGCCCTGGCCAAGGAAAATCGCTACGCCCTGATTCTGATGGACATGCAGATGCCCAACCTCAATGGGGTCGATGCCACCAAGGCGATTCGTGCGCTGCCGGGCTACGCCCAAACGCCGATCCTCGCCATGACGGCCAACGCTTTCGATGAGGATCGCCAGGTCTGCCTGGATGCCGGCATGAACGACCACATTGCCAAGCCGGTCGATCCGGACAAATTGTTCGGGACCTTGCTGAAGTGGCTGGCGACGGCGCGCTAGCCCCCTGCTAACTTATCCGACGAAACGCTGCCCCAGCCAGTCGATGAGGTCCTGCGCGACGATCTGCCAATCGCGTTCCAGCATCAGGCCGTGGCCCATGCCGGGGTACAGCGTGGGATCGACGCCATAGCTGCGCGCGGTCATCTCGACCAGCGAGGTGGGAATGATCAGGTCAAGTTCCGCACCGATCACGCGCAGATCTTCGCGCTGGCGCGGCAAATGCTCGATGACCCGGTGGATGTTCGGCAGGTTGAGTAGCATCATGTCCCAGATGGCACGATGGGATTCCGGCTGGGCCATGCGCACGTAGCGCCCCAGATCGTCCGTCGACACGGGTTGGGCGAACAGCGCTTCCTGCAGGCTGCTGAGGGCGACATGGCCGCCGCTCATCAGGCCGTTGAGGTCGACAAACAGGTTGGGTCGGGAAAACAGCATGCCGAAGGCCGAGGCGGCCAGCCCCTGCGGTGGCACGGAGCACATCAGCACGGCCGCAGCGGCCGGGTGCTGCTCAAGGTATTTCTGTACCACGAAGCCGCCCATCGAATGACCAATCAGCACGGGCGGCACGGGAAGCAGGGCAACGACTTCGGCGACGTCGTTTACGTAGTCGTCAATCGAATAACTGTCGAGATGGTCGCGCCGCCGGCTGGCGCCGTGTCCCGACAGGCTGAGCGCCTGGCAACTGAAGCCGGCCTGGGCGAAATACGGCAAAAAGTGCTCGGCCCAGCACCAGGCGGCGGTATACGCGCCGTGGATGAACAGCAGCGGCGGCATGCCGTGCCGTGCCTGGGTAGCGGGGGCAGAGAGGATTTCCAGTGTTTCGGTTCGACGTGAGTTCATTGGGGGCTGCGGGAAAGAGGCTAGCCAGTGATTCTATTGCCCCAAGACTAGCCCAGCGTACTTGATCCTGGTTAATTTCTTGGCAGCGAGGATAGGGTAGCCTGTGCCAACGAACGACGGGAGGAAGTCATGTTCAAGCAACTGAATAATTTGCGTTTCCGCTTCATTCTACTGGCGAGTCTGGGGGCACCCGCCCTGCTGGTGTGGATCTCTGGCTATTACGCCTGGGAGAACTGGCGCGATTACCGCATGGTGCGCACCACCATCGAGGCCAATACGATGGCCGACCAGATCATCGCGGCGGCTGGCCTGCAGGCGCTGGAGCGCGGTGTGGCGGCCAGCCTGCTCTCTGCCAGCGGTGCGGCACCCGAGGCCGGCCGGCAGCGTCTCGTTGCCCTGCGTGCCAAGAGCGATGAGCTCTGGCAGGACGCCTTTGCGACGGCGAGCGTACTCGAACAAAAAGGCGTGGTGTTCGAGAAGGCGGTCATTACGCGCAAGCTGGCTGGTGAGGCCTATGAATCGTTACAGGTCGCCCGCAAGCGCGTCGACAGCAGCCTGACGAAAGCGGAGCGCGACATCCAGGCGGCGGAATGGATTCCGGCCATGACGCGCTTCATTAATGCCGCAGCGCGCATGCGCATGGCCTCGTTCGGTGGCGACGCCTTTCCGCCGCGCATTACCTACCCGAACCTGACCGTCAAGCAGAGTGTCTGGCTGGCCTCCGAATATGCCGGGCTGGAGCGCGCCAACATCGCCGCCCTGCTCAACTCGAATGCGCCGGCTTCGGGCGAAGTACTGCAGCGTCTCTCAGCCTTCCGCCAGAACGTCGACGCGGCCATCGCCGACATCCTTCTGCTCAAGAACGTGGGCGATACGCCGCCGGAAGTGCGCACCGCCATCGCGGGTCTGGAGGCGCATTTCCTCGGTTCATTCGAGCAACTGCGCAAGGATGTCTATCAGCAAGCCCGATCGGCGATGCCGGTGGGCGAACACCACTACACACTGAGCAGTCCGGAATGGATCGAAAAGTCCACCGCCGCCATCGATACCATCCTGAAAGTGTCGGCCGCCTATTCGCATGTCAGCAACATTGAAGCCGAAAAGACCGCCCAGCTACGGTTCCTGCAGATGTGGGGCTATGTTGCGCTGTTTATCGCGATCATTGTTACGTCGCTCGTGATGGTCACGCTGCTGTTCAACAAGCTGCGCCACCTCGATATCCTGCACGATTCGATGGTCGAACTGGCGGGCGGCCAGGGTGACCTGACCTTCCGCCTGCAGGCCGATACGAGTGACGAGATTGGCGAGATCTCAACGGCCTTCAATAAATTCTCCGCCAAGTTGCGCGACATCATCGCCGAAACCCGCGACGTCGTTGGTCAACTGGCCACCACCGCGACCAAGCTGACCGAGGCCAGCAATCGCGTGGCCGGCAGTTCGAATACCCAGAGCGAGATGTCGATCGCCACGGCTGCAGCCGTGGAGGAAATCACGGCGAGCATCGCCCAGGTGGCCGAACGGGCGCGTGAAACCTCGGCGGAATCGAAGCAGGCCGGCGCGCTCGCCGAGGATGGCGCCCGCGTGGTGCGCGACGTATCCGCCCAGATCCATGAACTGGCGGGCGGCGTGGCCGAAAACTCGCAGCGCATCGAGGGGCTGGGCGCGCGTTCGCGCGAGATCGGCGGCATTGTCGGCGTGATTCGCGAGATTGCCGATCAGACCAACCTGCTGGCGCTGAACGCGGCCATTGAGGCGGCACGTGCGGGCGAGCAGGGCCGCGGATTTGCGGTGGTGGCCGACGAGGTGCGCAAGCTTGCCGAACGCACCGGCACCGCGACGGTGGATATTTCCGCCAAGATCGAGGCGATCCAGCATGACACGGACGGTGCCGTCAAGGGCATGCACGCCAGCAGCAAGCGGCTTGAAGAGGTGGTGGCCTTGTCGTCCGATGCGGCCGAATCGCTGGCGCGGATCAGTGACGGCACGGCTGCGGCACGCCGCCGCGTCGAGGAAATCGCCCATGCCACCGAGGAGGAAAGCCTCGCCGGTGCTGCCATCGCGCGCAACGTCGAGCAAGTGGCCGCGATGGCCGAGGAGAACAAACAGGCCGTTGGTGAAACCGCGCAGGATGCCCTGCAACTCACCGAACTTGCCGGACGCCTCGACAAGCTGGTCGGGCGGTTCAAGGTTTAGGAGAAGCGGTTTGCTTATTCCAGATAGGCGTACAGCGCTCTGACCGAGTCAGTCTGGTCATGGCGCAGGGGCGCTGTATTGAAATGGCGCACCGAAAATCCGCTGGTAGCGGCCAAGCGCCGGATGTAAGCCTCGGAATGGGCATGGCGCAGAGAGGGCAGCAGAACGATTTCATCGGCAGACTGCGGCAGTTCAACGGTAAAAGCAAAACAGCCACCCGCATCGAGAATGCGCCGCACCGAGTGAAAGATTGGGGCGAGATCGCGGAGGTAGATGAATACATCCGCCGCAATCACGAGGTCGGCGTGCTGATCTGTGGCGGCCAGAAATTCGTTGATGTCGGCGTGGCTGAGATCGTGATAGCAGCCGGTTTGGCGCGCGCGGTCAAGCATCGCGCGCGATAAATCAACGCCGTCCAGACGTTCTGCATGTCCGCGTAGCAGCTTGCCACTCAAGCCGGTGCCACACCCAAGATCAAGCACACGCTGGTAGCGTCGGCCGGTTTCGATGAGCGGGCGCACCAGCGATTCGTAGCCGTGATACTTGAGTGTGCCGACCAGGTGCTCGTCGAAGTCTGCGGCGTAATCGTCGAATAAGGTTTCCACGTAGATTCTTGGTGGCTCTGCTGCCGACGGGTCTTGCTTGACAGCCGCCAGGTAGAAGCGATGCAGTTCGGGGTCGGCCCCGAGTTCAATGGCTTTTTCAAAGCAGCGTGCAGCCTCATCAAGACGCTTGAGTTCGCGTAGCAAGCTGCCGCGCTCGCTCCATGCCGGTGCAAAGTCCGGCGCAATCTCGATGGCTTGGTCAAAGGCCTGGAGTGCGCCGCGCACATCGCTGGCGCGCAGTCGGCACAGCCCGCTGGTGAGCCAAAGGTCGGGATGTTGCGGGTCACTCGCCAGCGCGCGGGTCAGTGTCTCAGCGGCTGCCGGCCATTTTCCTTGCGCTTCATAGGTGAGCCCCAAGTTGGTCAGAATGGACGGGCGTCCGGGCGCAAGTGCCAGAGCGGCCTCGAAGGCGTCGCAGGCCGGTTCGAGACGGCCGGCCTCGAAGTGAGCGATACCCTGGAAAAACAGTTCGCGGGCGCGTTCGGCGGGATCATTCATAAGCTTGTCTTGGCTGAATATTGATCAGCTTTCTAGCATGACAGCGGCGCGGCTGGTGCCGTCTCGCCAGCGCCGACTTTTTGCAGCGCCTCGTCGGGTGTAAAGACGCGGAACAGGTGGTCGAGTCGGCGCCCCCGTCGTAGCTTGAGCAGCAGCTTATCGGCGGTCACCAGCCAGTGGGCTTGCCCGTCGCGGGCCAGTTCGAGGAACTTCTGGTCGTCCTTGTCCTGGCATTTCGGCAGAACAATCTCGCTGCGCGGCGGGCCGTCAATGATCTGGACGAGTTCAAGGTAGGCTGCATAAGCCGCCGCCTGCTG
Organism: Rhodocyclaceae bacterium; assembly: GCA_030681195.1. Lineage (GTDB taxonomy): Bacteria > Pseudomonadota > Gammaproteobacteria > Burkholderiales > Rhodocyclaceae > Sulfuricystis. The sequence goes on along the minus strand of JAUXXJ010000045.1, from coordinate 80,715 downwards.
TTCTGCAGAAAGTTCGAACAGGGGATAGCCGAGCACGCGCTGATATTCAGCCAGGCAGGGCGGGCTGGTCAGTGCCACCCAGTGGCCGGAAACGACTTCGCCCCGCAAAGGGGCGAAGCGACTGTCGGCAAAGACGAACAGGGAGAGCAGCACGTTCGTGTCGAAAACAACACGAACGGGTTCAGGCATCAGGCCTTCTTCTGCTGGTCGAGACGGAACTTGACGAAGCTGCCCGGTGCATCTTCGAGCACGCCGAGCTTGCCCTTGACGGGATCGCGCGCCGCGAGGCTTTCATCGCTTTGCGCCATCAGCCAGGCCTGCCAGTCGTTCCACCACGAACCTTCGGTCTGCTTGGCGGCCTCGAAGAAGGCATCGGCGGTTTCCGGCAGGGTCTTGGTGGGCACCGTCCAGTAGCCGTACTTGTTGGCGGCGGGCGGATTGACGATGCCGGCGATGTGGCCGGAGCCGCCGAGCACGAACTTGGTCGGGCCGGCGAACAGCTTGGCGCCGAGATAGGTGCTCTGCCACGGGGCGATGTGATCTTCGATGGTCGAGATGAAATAGGCCGGCGTCTTGATCTTGCGCAGGTCGATTTCGACATCGCCGACCATGATGCCACCGACATTCTTGAGACGGTTCTCCATGTACATGTTGCGCAGGTAGAAGCTGTGCATCGCCGCCGGCATGCGCGTGGAGTCGGAGTTCCAGTAGAGCAGATCGAAGGGGAAGGGATCCTTGCCCATCAGGTAGTTGTTGACCACGAAGGACCAGATCAGGTCGTTGGCGCGCAGCATGTTGAAGGTGCCGGCCATTTCAGTGCCTTCGAGGAAGCCACGGCCGCTCATCTTCTTTTCGAGCGCGGAGATCTGCTGCTCGTCGATGAACACGCCCAGCTCGCCGGGGTAGGAGAAGTCGAGCATGGTGGTGAAGAAGGTGCAGGAAGCGAGACGCGGGTCGCTGGCCTTGGGCTTCTTGGCCGCCAGGTAAGCGGCGGTGGTGGCGAGCAGCGTGCCGCCCAGGCAGTAGCCGGCGGCGTTGATTTCCTTCTCGCCAGTCTGCTCGGCAACCTTGTCGAGGGCGACGAGGGTGCCCTCGAACACGTAGTCCTCGAAGCTCTTTTGCGCCAGCTTGGAGTCCGGGTTGACCCAGGACATGGTGAACACGGTGTGGCCCTGGTCGAGTGCCCACTTGATGTAGGAGTTCTTCTCGCGCAGATCGAGGATGTAGTACTTGTTGATCCAGGGCGGCACGATCAGCAGCGGACGCTTGAACTGCGTCTTGGTGGTCGGCGTGAATTGCAGCAGCTGGAACAGGTCGTTCTGGAACACCACCTTGCCCGGCGTGGTGGCGACGTTCTTGCCGAGTTCGAAAACGGTGGTGTCGGTCATCTTGACGCGCAACTGGCCGTCGCCGTCTTCCATGTCGCGCAGCAGGTTGTTGAAGCCATTGAGCAGATTCTGCCCGTTTGACTTCACCGTCTCGCGGAACACTTCCGGATTGGTGTGGGCGAAGTTGGAGGGCGACATCGCATCAATGAACTGGCGTGTGAAGAAGTTCACCTTGTCCTGCGTATGGCCGTCCATGCCCTTGACGCCACTGACCGTGTCATGAATATGACGTGCGGAGATCAGGTAGGACTGCTTGATGAAGTCGAAGAGGAAGTGCTCTTCCCATTGCTCGTCCTTGAAGCGCTTGTCGCCCTTGTTCGGTGTGGCGATCGGCGGCGTGTGCATGCCCATGAAGCGCAGTGTCGAATGCTGCCAGAGCGAGAAATAGTCCCACACCAGATTCATCTGCGACTGCGCCATCTGGTAGGGGTTGGCCAGCATCTTCGCCATCATGTCCATGAAGGCCTGGGCAAGGCCCAGTTCGTCTTGCGGCGGGCTCACGCCCTTAGCAACCTGACGCTGGATGTGGCCTTGCAGAATCTTGGAAGCACGCTGCGCCACTTCAGCGTAGGTCTTGGCGATTTCCTGCGGATCGGGCAGGGCGGCTTTTTCGGTTTCTGTGTTCTGGGTCATCTCTCTCACTCCGTTTGTTGTGGGCAAGCCTCGGCGGCTAAACTGGTGCAAATCGTGAGTCTATCGCAAATCAGCGAAAATTGCTGCAGTGCAGCAAACGCTTTTTTCTCTTTGTTATCCCGGCCATTATCCTGCATGACACCGCTCGCGCCCGTCTATCTTCGTTTGATCCTGACCATGTTCTTTTGGGGAGGCACCTGGGTGGCGGCGCGCTATGTGGTGCAGGAGGTGCATCCGCTTGCCGTGGCGGTCTGGCGTTTTTTCTTCGCGGCGACGAGCCTCCTGGCCATTGTCATCTGGCGCCACCGTCGTCTGCCCGCCATCACCCGACGTGAGGGGCTGCTGATCCTGGGGCTGGGTGCCAGTGGCATCTTTCTCTACAACCTGTTCTTCCTCTTTGGCATGCAGTCGATGAGTGCCGGCCGTGGGGCGCTGGTGGTCGCCCTCAGTCCGGTCATCACCCTGCTGGCGGCGGCCTGGTTGCTCAAAGAGGGCATGACACCGCAAAAAATGCTCGGTAGCGTACTTGCGTTTGCCGGCTGCCTGACGGTGATTGGCAAGGGCGATCCGCTGGCCTTCCTTGAGGGGAAAGTCGGCACTGGCGAGACGCTGATCCTGGGCTGTGCGGTCATGTGGTCGGCCTACACGCTGATCGGCCGACTCGGCACGCGCTCACTTAGCGCGCTGGTCATGACGGCCTATGCCAGTGGCGCCGGCTTCCTGATGTTGCTGGTCACGGCGCTGGTGACGGCACCCGCGCAACTGGCGCCGACTTATTCTCTCGGTGCCTGGGGCGCCATTGTGTTCCTCGGCCTGCTGGGCACGACTTTGGGCTTTACCTGGTTCTCGGCTGCGGTGCAGCAGATCGGTGCGCAGCGCGCCTCGATCTTCATCAATCTTGTACCGGTGGCGGCGGTGCTTCAGGGCGCGCTGCTGCTCGGCGAGCGGCTCGACCTGTCCGCACTGGTGGGTGGCACGCTGGTGATTGCCGGTGTGCTGCAAACACAGCAAAACGGTAGACTAAGTACATCATGACGCCAGAGCCCATCCTTACCGAAATCGACGCCGGCATCGGCATCGTGACCTTCAACCGGCCCGCGCACTACAACGCCTACGATGGTGCGATGCTGGCCGAACTTAGTGCCGCAATTGGCCGCATGGGCGAAGATGCCACTGTCCGTGTGGTCGTCATTTCCAGTGTCGGCGAAAGTTTCTGTGCCGGGGCCGACCAATCAGCACAGGCCATCGAAGCCGTCGCACTGGCCGATTTACTCGATGGCATGGTGGCCTGCCCCAAACCGCTGATTGCGCGCGTGCAGGGCGTTGTCTGCGGCGGCGGTGTCGGCATTGTGGCCGCTTGTGATCTGGCCGTGGCGACCTTTGATGCGCGGTTTTCGGCACGCGATCCGAACAGCGGACAAGTGCCGGCCGTCATCACTATGCCGGTTCGTGAGGCGATGGGCCTGCGGCATGCCCGGCGCTATCTGCTGACCGGTGAAACCTTGTCGGCGGCCGAGGCTTACCGGATTGGCCTGATCCATGAAATGGTGGCGGATACGGCGGCGCTCGACGAAGCCATCGGCGAGTGGATCGACGCCCTGTTGGCGCAAGAAGCTGAGACTGTGGCCGCCTGCAAGGAACGCTGCCGTGGACACCGCTGACCAAGCGTTGTATCACTGCGTCGGCATCTGCCTGCCGGACGAGGATGAAGCCTACTGTATCGGCTGCGGCCGACCATGGACGACCGAGGCACCTGCCGTCCCGCCATCACCGACATTTGAAGAACCCGATCAGCGTACCTCGTACTCGAAGCTGCCGCCAACCTGACCTTCGATAATCACCTGCAGGTGGCGCTTGCCGGTGGGTTCGCCGGGGCCGATGGCCCACTCGCCAATGATCTGGCCACGCACCGGCACCAACTGGCGCTGGCTGACCTGATGCCGCTTCGGCAGCGGAATCTCCAGTTTTTGGCCGTCGGGGCTCATCGTTGCGCCGGCTTCGCTCGCCACGGTCGGTAACAGATATTCCTCACGTACTTCGACGCTGCGCTTTTTCGTACGCAACTGAATGATCCAGCCGTAGCGCTGACCTTCCTTATGGGGAATGACGGTCGCGGGTTCGAAGATCGTCGCCCGCGGGTCGCTGGTGTCGAACAGTCCGAATTCCGCTGAAACGATTTGCACGGCGGACTGGGCAAAGACATTGCCGCTGACGAGGAGCAGGAGGAGGAATGTTCTCATGCGGGCAGATCGAAAATGCCGGGCAGAAAAACTTCGGTCACCAGCAGGGGGCGGCCCAATCGCGTGAAGCGCGAACGGCGTCCCCACAGCAGCGGTAAGGCGCGTCCACTGGCTTGGCTGGCCTGGCGGTGCAGCGGGTGGGCTGATGGGATGCGTGCGGCGTGCAAGTCACCGCGCTGGATGCCGGGATCGGCAAACAGCGCCGCGCCGAGCGGGCGGCTGCCAATGGCGCGGGCCATGTGCCAGGCGCCGGTGAGATCCTGCAAGCGCAGCACGCTATGGGCAAACACCACCGGCTGGTCGTCGGCGATCAGCAGCACCTCGCGGATCCAGGCGTGGCGGCCCAGCGGTACATCGATCAAGGCGTGTTCGTCGAGATGGGGGCGGGCGTGGATTTCGCGGATCACCTGAACCCGAAAGCGCTGGCAGCGGGCCATGATGCGGGCGGTCAGCGAACCAGAGTCGGCCAGCCAGGGATGTAGCCACACCGGCGCGCCGGCCAGGGTGGCGCTGGGCTTCCAGTGAGCAAGCGGGCTGGGCATGTGGCGGTGGTTCCCGTTCCAATTTGGGCGCCGATGCTACCATAGCGTTTCCTGTGTTTTCCCTCGCCCACCCATGCAACTCGTGCTGATCAGCGGCCTCTCGGGCTCCGGCAAATCCATCGCCCTCAATGTGCTGGAGGATGCCGGTTTCTATTGTGTCGATAACCTGCCGGCCCCGTTGCTGGGCGAACTGGTGGGACATCTCAAGCTCGAAGGACATGCGCGTGTCGCCGTCGCCGCCGATATGCGTGGCGGTACCTCGATTGCCGCACTGCCGGCGCAATTGCGCAAGCTCGAAGCGGATGGCGTGGCCTTGCGTTTCATCTTCCTCGATGCCCGTGACGACGTGCTGATCCAGCGTTTTTCCGAAACGCGGCGACGTCACCCGCTGGCCGATGGCGAGAGCACACTGGCCGAAGCCATCGCGTGTGAACGGGACGCGCTCGAAACGCTGTGCAGTCTGGGGCATCGCATCGACACCAGCAACATCCGCCCGAACGCCTTGCGCGCCATGATCAAGGAGTTTGTGACCAGCGAAGGCGATACCACGGGTGGTTTGAACTTGCTGTTCGAATCCTTCGGCTTCAAGCACGGCCTGCCGCTCGACGCCGACTTGGTGTTTGATGTGCGCTGCCTGCCGAATCCCCATTACGATCCGCTGTTGCGCCCGCTTACCGGGCGCGATGCGCCAGTGATCGCCTTCCTCGAAGCCCAGCCGGAAGTTCTGCGGATGCGCACGGATATCCAACGCTTCATCGGCGACTGGCTGCCGGCCTACATCCGCGACAACCGCTCCTACCTGACGGTGGCGATTGGCTGTACCGGCGGGCAGCATCGCTCGGTCTGGTTCGCCGAAACATTGGCCCGCGATTTCAAGGCACAAGCGCGTGTGCTGGTGCGGCATCGCGTCCTGACCCAGTGAAAGAGGGCTGGCGTCTGTTGCGGCCCGGCGATTGGGTCGTGGTGTTGCTCTCAGCATTGTTGGTCGCCGGCTCCTTCCCGCTGTTGTGGACGGGCGGCACGGCCGAACGTGCCGTCGTGCGGCTGGACGGGCGTGTGGTCGCGGCGTTTCCGCTGACGGCATCGCGCCGCTATGCGGTGCAGGGGCCGCTGGGCGAAACGCAAATCGAGATTGCCCCCGGCCGCGCGCGCGTCCTGTCCGATCCCGGCCCGCGCCAGTATTGTGTGCAGCAGGGTTGGCTGACGCGTCCCAACGCCATCGCCATCTGCGCGCCGAATCATGTCAGTCTGAGCCTTTCCGGCCGCGACCCCAGTCATGACAGCCTCAACTATTGAACTGCCGATCCGCCCGGAGGATCGCCGCATCGCCCGTTATGCGGCGGCGGCGATTGCGCTCTCGATTGCCGAGGCGGCCTTGCCTTCGCCCTTGCCGGGGGTGAAGCCCGGCCTCGCGAACATTGTCATCCTGCTGGTGCTGACGCGCCATGGCTGGCGCGATGCGGCCTGGGTGTCGATACTGCGCGTCCTCGCCGGCAGCCTGCTGGTCGGGCAGTTTCTCGCCCCCGGTTTTTTCCTGGCCCTTGTCGGTGCGCTGGCGAGCCTTGCTGTCCTCGCGGGTACGGCAAAATTGCCGGTGCGCTGGTTCGGGCCGGTCAGCGCCAGTGTGCTCGCTGCCTTTGCCCATGTCGGTGGCCAGTTGCTGCTGGCGCGCCTGTGGCTGGTGCCACATGATGGCATCATCTATCTGGTGCCGATCTTTGCCGCGAGCGCGCTGGTTTTCGGTATCGTGAACGGGTTGATTGTGGCCAAACTGTTGAAGGAATTTCCGTGAAGACTGTTGCTGTTGCCTGGACTGGTGCCTCTGGCCTGCCTTACGGCTTGCGGCTGGTGGATTGTCTGTTGGCTGCGGGTTGCCGCGTCTGGCTGATGTATTCACAGGCCGCGCAGATTGTCGCCAAACAGGAGACTGATCTGGTGCTGCCGACGCAGCCACGCGAGGCGCAGCGTCTGCTGGCGGAACGCTTTGCTGATGCCGATGGGCGATTGATGGTGTTTGATCGCAATGACTGGAATGCGCCGCCCGCCTCGGGTTCCAATCCGCCGGATGGCTATGTAATTTGTCCCTGCACCATGGGCACGCTGGCCGAAGTGGCGGCGGGTACGGCCAAGGACTTGATCACCCGTGCCGCCGATGTCGTGCTCAAGGAAGGCAAACCGCTGATTCTGGTACCGCGCGAAACGCCGCTATCGGCCATCCATCTGGAGAACATGCTGAAGCTCTCCCGCGCCGGGGCGGTCATCCTGCCGCCCAGCCCGGGTTTCTATCACCAGCCGCAACGCATCGAGGACCTGGTCGACTTTGTGGTGGCACGCATCCTCGATCGACTCGGCGTCGCGCATACCCTGATGCCGCGCTGGGGAGAAGCGGAATAATGGACATTCCCCTCTTCCTGCTCAATACCGTACTCCACTCCGGCGGTCGCCTGCCCCTGCGCGTGTTCGAGGCGCGCTACATGGACATGGTCAAGGACTGCCTGCGCCATGAGACGCCCTTCGGCATCTGCCTGATCGCGCAGGGCGAGGAGGTCGGCGCGGGCGCCGCGCCGCACACGGTGGGGACGCTGGCGAAAATCGTCGATTGGGAAATGCCGCAACTGGGCATCCTCAATCTGGAAATCAATGGCGGCGAGCGTTTTCGTGTCTTTGCGCATCGCCAGATGCCGAGTGGTCTCATCCGCGCCGAGGTGGAACTGCTGCCTGATCCGCCCGTGACGCCGATTCCCGGCGACTATGCGCGGTTAGTGCCGATGTTGCGCGCGCTGCTCGAAGCGCTCGAAGACCCGCCGCCGCAACCCCACCGATTCTTCGATGCCGCCTGGGTCGCCGACCGCTGGGCGGAGTTGCTGCCCTTGCCGATGACGCTGCGCCAGGAAATGCTGGCGATGAGCGATGGCGTTGCACGGCTTGATGCCATCTACCGTTTTCTGGAGCAGGAAGTGCGCTGATCTGGCGTAGCGAGTTGGGCTTGGTGTCCTGATCGCACGAAAATTTGTTGGGGTACACAAGCAATGACCAAGAAAGTGACGCCACCAGAAAAAAATGCCATTGCAATAATGGCAGGAGCAGATTCGCCGTTCCTGCTCTACGCTGGCGATGACGAGAAAGTGCATGTCCGCGTGCTCATCCACGCCGAAACCCTCTGGCTGCCTCAGCGCCTGATGGCCGAACTGTTCCAGACCACTGCGGACAACATCGGCCTGCACCTCAGGAACATCTACGCCGAGGGCGAGCTGGCGGAAAAGGCAACTGCCGAGGATTTCTCGGTAGTTCAAAACGAAGGCGGGCGGGCCGTCCGGCGCACGCTCAAGCACTACAGTCTCGACGCCATCATCGCCGTCGGCTACCGTGTCAGCTCCAAGCGTGCCACCCAGTTCCGCATCTGGGCCACGCAGATTCTGAAGGAGTACATCCGCAAGGGCTTCGTGCTGGACGACGAACGCCTGAAGCAAGGCAAGCAGGTGTTTGGCGAGGATTATTTCCTGGAGTTGCTGGAGCGGGTCCGTTCCATCCGTGCCAGCGAACGCCGCATTTACCAGCAGATCACCGATATTTTCGCCGAGTGCAGCGTGGACTACGACCCCAACTCCGATGTCACGCAGAACTTCTATGCCATGGTGCAGAACAAGTTCCACTACGCCATCACCGGCCAAACCGCCGCCGAGATCATCCACAGCAAAGCCGACCACAGCGCGCCGCATGCGGGCCTGCTCACCTGGAAAAACGCGCCGCACGGCCGCATCCTGGCCTCGGATGTCACCATCGCCAAGAATTACCTTTCCGAGCCGGAGATCAAGCGGCTGGAACGCACCGTTTCCGGTTTCTTCGATTACATCGAAAACATCATCGAAAACCGCATGCAGATGAGCATGGCCGATATGGCCGCCAGCGTGGACAAGTTCCTGAGCTTCAATGAGTACGCGGTGCTGACCCGCAAGGGCAATATCAGCAAGACGCAGGCCGATCAGAAGGCGCTGGCTGAGTATGCGGAATTCAACCGGGCGCAGAAAATCGAGTCGGATTTCGACCGGGTGGTACAGGCGACGAAGGCTCTCGGGAAGGTGGATGTGAAGCCAGTGAACAAACGGCGGCGGAAAACAGAATGACTACAGCAGTCGTCGGAAGGAGCTACTTGAGTTCCTGGTGTCGAGCGTAAAGCGGACACTCCCTGCACCATGTTTGCCCCAGACCTTGGTTGTCTGCTTATATTCCTTCCCATCATCGCGGTAGTTTGACAGACCCGCCGAACGCGAATAAATTAATGACCGTTCAGTCATTAACCGTATTCGCCCTGTGCCTAATTCCCCCGCCACCAAAGCGGCACCGCCGCGTCGCCGTCGTAAAGAAGCCCGTCCTGCCGAACTGACGGCAGCGGCGCTCGAGGTTTTTGTCGAGAAAGGCTACGCGGCCACACGGCTTGACGACGTGGCGGCACAGGCTGGGGTCTCGAAGGGCACCCTGTATTTGTATTTCGACAGCAAGGAGGCGCTGTTCAAGGCCGTCGTGCGCGAGGGAATTGTGCCGGCGCTGACCGAAGGCGAGGCGCTGGTGGCCGGCTTCAAAGGCAACAGCGAAGACTTGCTGCGCGAGCTGGCGACTGGCATGTGGCAGTTGATCGGTGCGCAGCGCATCGGCGGTATCCCCAAGCTGGTGTTTGCCGAGGCGCGCAATTTCCCCGAGATCGCGGCGTTCTATCAGCAGGAGGTCATCCAGCGCGGCACGGCCTTGATCCGCTCGGTGATCGAGCGCGGCATCAAGCGCAAGGAATTTCGTAAGGTTGATGTGGCGGCCGTGGTGCATCTGGTCATGGCCCCGGTGCTGATGCGCATGATCTGGCGCCATTCGATCGATTGCTGCGCAGCGGCGGGCGTCGACGATGCGACCTACTTTGACGAGTATTTCGGCATCATGCTGCGCGGCTTACGCGCAGAAAGGAAGGCTTCATGAGGCACATTAGCGTGATCGTTGCCACACTGCTGCTGGCTGGCTGCGGCAAGGAGCAGGCGGCTCCCCCTGCCGTCCCGCCAGCGCCGACTTTTGTGGTGCAGGCAGTGAAAGATGTCGCCATCCACCCCGAGCGCAGCGCGCCGGCGGCCGTGGTCGGCAAGAACGAAGCGCGCATTTCGGCCGAGGTGGCGGCGGTGATTCTGGCCTTGCCGGTGGATGTCGGGCAGCGCGTCAGGAAAGGGGCGATCGTCGCCCGTCTGGATAGTCGCGATGCGGCGCTGGCGCAAGAACGTGCCGATGCCGCCCTGGCGCAAACGCAGGCGCGCCATGCCCAGGCAGCAGCGCAATTCAAACGCGCGCAAATGCTGCGCGAACAGAACTTCTACTCGGCCGAGGCCTTGACGCTCAAGGAAACCGAACTGACCGCCGCCACCGCCGACCTGCGTGCTGCCCGGGCGCAACGCGATACGGCGCGCCGCAACGTCGAGAAACACACCCTCGCCGCCCCTTTCGATGCCGTGGTGCGCGCCCGCAGCGGACAGGTGGGCGAGCTCGCTGCCCCCGGCGCGGTGCTACTGACGCTGGTTTCTGCCGGCGAGGTGGAGCTGGCCGCGCCACTGCAGGCAGCCGATGCCGGCAGCTTTACCAGTGCCGTCCCGCCAGCGCCGACTTTTCAGTCGAACGACGTGATCTATCCGCTCAAGCTGCTGCGCATCTCGCCGACCGTCAACCGCGATTCGCGCAGCATCGAGGCACGCTTTGCGTTTAGTGAAAATGCGCCGTCGGCCGGCACGGAAGGGCGGCTGGTCTGGCACGAGCCGGCGCCATGGTTGCCGGCCGACCTGCTGGTGCGGCGTAATGGGCGCTATGGCATCTTCATCGCCGTCGATGGCAAGGCCCGCTTTCATTCTTTGGCGGCGGCACAGGAAGGCCGGCCGGCCGCGCTTGATTTGCCGCCGGAAACACAGATCGTGACTCAGGGGCGGCACGCCCTGCAGGATGGCGTGCCGTTGCAATGAATTTCTATCGGCGTCTACTTGCCAATCATCCGCTGGCCAACATCGCTTTCGCGGTGGTGTTGGTGATGGGGACGCTGGCCTATCTGACGATGCCGCGCGAGCAGGACCCGGAGATCAATTTCAACTGGGTGGTAATCACCACGGTGTTACCGGGCGCCTCGGCAGAGGATGTGGAAAAGCGCGTCACCAAACCGCTGGAGGACGCCATCAAGGGCGTGGCGGACATCCGCTTCTCGATGTCTTCGTCGCGCGAGAATGTGTCGAACATCCTGGTCCGCTTTCGTGAAATTTCTGAACGCGTGTTCGACAAGCGCGTCAATGACCTGCGCCGCGATATCCAGAACAAGGCATCCAGCGAACTGCCGGCCGAGGCAAACGATCCGCGCGTGATGGAGGTCACGACGTCCAATGGCTTCCCGACCGCACTGGTGGTGGTCAAGGGCGCAGCCAATGACGAAAATCTGCGTCGCCGGGCGCGCCTGTTGCGCGACGACTTCGAGCGCATGGCCGGCATTGATCAGGTGTTTGCCACCGGGCTGGCCGATCCCGAGTTGCGCGTCGAGTTCGATCCGGCTGCGCTGGCCAATCGTGGCCTGTCAGGCGCCGATGTGGCCGATGCGGCCTTTGCGTGGTTTCGCGATACCTTTGCCGGCAAGGCGGAAACGCTGACGCATGAAGGACGCGACGCCTGGCTGGTGCGCGTGGTGGGCCAGCATGCCGATCCGGAGCGGCTGGCGCAGATTCCCGTCGGCAAAGGCCGCGATCAGACCACGCTCGGGAGCGTTGCCGACGTGCAGCGCGCGCGGGCCAAGCCGGGCAGCCTTGCCAGCCATGACGGTCAGCCGGCGGTGATGCTCGCGATCACCAAGAAGAGCCGCACCAATACACTCGAATTGATGGAGCGCATCAATGCCTTCATCGCCGCGCAAAATGACGTCATGGCCAGCGAGGGCGTACAGCTACAGCTGCTGGATGACCAGACGCATCGCACGCGCGAGTCGATTCGCATCATGGAATCGAATGCCCTGGTCGGTCTGGCGGTGGTGCTGGCGATCAGTTGGCTGTTTCTCGGGCCGCGCATTGCCGTGCTGGTTGGCCTGGGGCTGCCTTTCTCGCTGGCCGGTACCTTTGCGATCCTCGGCGCGCTCGGCTACACGGTGAATATTTCCGTGCTGCTGGGCGTGGTGATTGCGCTGGGCATGTTGGTGGACGATGCGGTGGTGGTGGTCGAGGCGATCTATTACAAGATGCAGCGCGGGCTGGCCGCGATGGAGGCGAGTGTGGCTGCGATGCGCGAGGTATTCGCCCCGGTGACCTCATCGGTACTGACGACCATGGCAGCCTTCCTGCCGCTGCTGTTGCTGCCCGGCATTGTCGGCAAGTTCATGTTCGTGATCCCGTTCATCGTCACGCTGGCACTGGCGATCAGCCTGTTCGAGGCCTACTGGATGCTGCCGGTGCATGTGGTCTCGCTCGGCGGAAAACCGCCGCCGACAGATGACTGGCGCGCACGCTTCAACCATCTGCTGCGCGTGAAATATTCGCGCTGGCTGATTACCGTGATGCGCTGGCCGCGCCTCTCGCTGGCGGCCGCTGCCCTGATGTTCGTGCTGGCGGGCGCGGCGGTGGCAACCGGGATGGTGCGTGTGCAGTTCTTCGCCTTCGATCCGATGCGCATCTTCTACGTGAATATCGATATGCCGGCCGGTGCGCCGATCGAGGAAAGTCTCGCCCAGGCGGCCAAGCTGGAGGCAAAGGTACGCGCGCAGCTGACGAGCGACGAGGTGCGCAACAGCGCGGCTTACGCCGGCATCAAGTTCACCGACACCGAGCCGCTCTATGGCGGTGCCTATGGCCAGGTGGTGGTGTCGCTCAAGCCGCAGGCGGACGGTGGACGCAGCGTGCAGGAAATTGTGGCGGCCGTGCGTCCCGCGATTGAGGCGTTGCCCAGTCTGGGCAAGGTCAGTTTCACCATGATCTCCGGCGGGCCGCCGACCACCAAGCCGGTGCGGGTGCGCGTGCGCGGCGATGATCCGCTTGAATTGCGGGCTGCGGCCGATGCCTTGCTGGCGGTGACGCAAGCGGTGCCGGGTGCGCGCGATGTGACCGATGACGACATCCCGGGACGGCCGCAACTGGTGCTCGAACTGGATCGTGAGGCCTTGCGCGGGGCGGGGCTGGACGCGGCACGCGTGGCGCGCCTGGTGCGCCTCGCAGTGGATGGCGAAATCATTGCCCAGACACGCGATCTGGGCGAGAAGCTTGAACTGCGTGTGCGGGCGAAGCGTGATGCCGGCAGCGTCGGCCACGACATCCTTAATCTGCTCAATGATCCGGTGGCCCTGGCGAATGGGCAGACCACCACGCTCGGCGCCCTGGTCAAGGCCGAGACCAAGGTGGGTGCGGGCGTTATCAAGCACTACAACCTGGTGCGGGCGATTACCGTGGAGGCCGATCTCGACAAGACGATCACCGATACGACCCGGGCCGATACATTGATCCAAGACGGCTGGCGAAAAATCGCGGCCCAGTTCCCGCACACCAGCATCGACTTTAGCGGCGAGATGGAAGACATCCGAGAAAGCCTTGATGCGATGAAGGTGCTGTTCCTGTTTGGCGTCGGGCTGATATACCTGATCCTCGCCGCGCAGTTCAAGAGTTATTTCCAGCCGTTGCTGATTCTGGTCACCGTGCCGCTGGCGTTTACCGGCGTGGCGCTCGGCCTGCTGATCTCGCAAAATCCGCTCTCGCTCTACACCCTCTACGGCGTGATCGCACTGACCGGCATTGCGGTCAATTCGGCCATCGTGTTGATCGACGCCGCCAATGAGCGGCGCAAGGCCGGCATGAGTGTGCTGCATGCGGCGGTGTATGCCGCACGGCGGCGCGTGGTGCCGATCCTGATTACCTCGGTGACGACTATCGGCGGCCTGTTTTCGCTGGCGTTTGGCCTGGCCGGCGATTCGCTGCTGTGGGGGCCGGTGGCGCAATCGATTGTCTGGGGGCTGACCTTCTCGACCGTGCTGACCCTGTTCGTCATTCCCTTGCTGTATTGGCTGGCCATGCGCCGTCAGAAAGTCGCGCTATGAAATATGCTTTGCTGCTCATCCTTCCGCTGTTAGTTGCCTGCGGCGAGAAAGTACCGCCTGCCGAGAAAATCGATACCGGCCCCAAACTGGTCAAGGCAATAAAAGTCGGTCCTGGCGGGACGGCGAGCGAGGAGGCCTACAGCGGTGAAGTGCGCGCACGCATCGAAAGTACGCTGGGATTCCGCGTGGGCGGCAAGTTGGTCGAACGGCTGGTCGATGTCGGTGCGCGCGTCAAGGCCGGCCAGGTGCTGGCGCGGCTTGATCCCGCCGATCAGCAACTCACCGCGATGCAGGCCGAGGCTAACCGGACGCTCGCTGCGGCGGAACTCCAGCGCACGCAGGAATTGCGGCAGAAGAATTTCATCAGCCAGGCAGCGCTCGATGTCAAGGAAACGGCCGCGACTGCTGCGGCTGCGCAGGCGACGCTGGCGAAGAACCAGGCCGCTTACACGACGCTGGTCGCCGATGCGGCCGGGGTTGTCTCTGCGGTACTGGCCGAGCCCGGACAAGTGGTCGGCGCCGGGCAGGCGGTGTTCCGCCTGGCGCGCGATGGTGAGCGTGAAGTCGCCTTCGCCATTCCCGAATCGCGCCTCGCCGGGTTAAAAGTCGGCGCTGACAGTACAGCAACCTTGTGGTCGGGCAAAACCTACCGGGGCGTACTGCGCGAACTCGCACCAGTCGCCGATGCGGCAACGCGCACCTTCGCCGCGCGGGTGAAGATCGTCGATGCCGATGATGCCGTCGCCTTGGGCATGACGGCGACGGTGCGCTTCGTGCGCAAGAGCAGCGCCGAGCTGATCGTGCCGCTGGCGGCCATCCTGCAGCAAGGCGACAAACCCGCCGTGTGGGTCATTGGGGAGGATGGTGCGGTACGCCAGCAGCCCATCGACATTGCCCGTTACGGCGATGCCGGCGCGGTGGTGGCCGCTGGCTTGAATGGCGGCGAGACCATCGTTGCGGCGGGTGCATTCAAATTATCCGCCGGCGAAAAAGTCAGGATTGCCCAGCCATGAAGGGCCCCAACCTCTCCGAGTGGGCGCTTGCGCACCCGTCGATGGTGCTGTATCTGATGATCGTGCTGATGGTCGGCGGCACGCTCGCCTTCTTTGATCTCGGCCGCGCCGAAGATCCCGACTTCACCTTCAAGGTGATGGTGGTCCGCACGCTGTGGCCGGGCGCTACGGCACAGGAGGTTGAAAACGAACTGACCGAACGGATCGAAAAGAAACTGCAGGAAACGCCTTATCTGGATGTGCTCAAGTCTGCGTCGCGCGCCGGTGAATCGCTGATCTTCATCCAGCTCAAGGATTACGCGCCCAAGGCCGAAGTGCCGGCAGCCTGGCAGCAGGTGAGAAAAAAACTCGACGACATTCGTCACACGCTGCCGTCTGGCGTGCAGGGGCCGTTCCCCAATGACGAGTTCGGTGATGTGTATGTCAATATCTATGCCCTGACGGGGGCGGGCTACGACTACGCTGAGCTGCGTCGCGCGGCGGTGCGCATGCAGCGCGCGCTGCGCAACCTGCCGGACGTGAAGAAGGTCGATCTGCTCGGTGTGCAGGATGAGAAGATCTTTATCGACATGGCGCCGCAGCGTCTTGCCAGCCTGGGTCTGACGCCCGCCCTGGTGGCCAGTGCCATTGCCCAGCAAAATGCGGTGCAGCCGGCCGGCTTCGTCGAAACCGACAGCGACCGCGTGCGCCTGCGCGTTTCCGGGGCGTTCGACACGGTGGAGCAAATCCGCGCCACCGACCTGGTGATCGGCGGCAAGCACTTCCGGCTCGGCGATGTCGCCACCGTGACGCACGGCTTCGCCGAGCCGCCCAATCCGCGCATGCGCGTCGATGGTCGTGATGCCGTCGGTATCGCCGTGGTGATGGCCAAGGGCGGCGATGTCATTACCCTTGGTAACTTGCTGGAGGCCGAAATTGCCGAGCAGAGTCGGACGCTACCGCTCGGACTGAACGTGACCATCGTCGCCGACCAGCCGACTGTCGTGCGTATCTCGCTCGACCTGTTCCTCCAGACGCTGGCCGAGGCGGTGCTGATTGTGCTGGCGGTGAGCTTCCTGAGTCTGGGCGTGCGCACCGGCATGGTGGTGGCACTATCGATCCCGCTGGTGCTGGCCGTCACCTTCCTGCTGATGAAGGTGTTCGGCATCGACTTGCACCGGATTTCATTGGGCGCACTGATTATTTCACTGGGCCTGCTGGTTGACGACGCGATCATCGCTGCCGAGATGATGGTGGTGAAGATCGAGCAAGGCTGGGAAAAAGCCAAGGCGGCCACCTTCGTCTACACCAGCACCGCCTTCCCGATGCTCACCGGCACGCTGATTACGGCCGCTGTGTTTACGCCCGTGGGGTTTGCCAAGTCCGGCGCGGGGGAATATGCCGGCGCGATCTTTTCGGTGACCGCCATCGCGCTGCTGGTGTCATGGGTGGTGGCGGTGATCTTCACGCCTTACATTGGTTACAAGATTCTCGATGAGAAGGCGCTGCGCAAATACGGTGCCGAACATCACGGTGACGTGTATGACACCCCGTTTTACCGTCGCTATAAGGCGCTCCTCGAAGGGTGCTTGCGTTATCGCTGGATCGTCATCGGGCTGACGGTGCTCGCTTTCGTGGGCGGCATGGCGCTGTTCAAGGTGGGGGTGCAGTACCAGTTTTTTCCCCCATCGAATCGCAGCGAGCTGATTGTTGATCTGTGGCTGCCGCAAGGCGCCTCGCTCAAGGCCACCGAGCACGAAGTCAAACGCGTCGAGGCGCTGCTGGCGCGCGACGAGGTCAAAGATAAGCTGGTGAATGTCACGTCTTACATCGGTAACGGCGCACCGCGCTTCTATCTGCCGCTCGATCAGCAACTGTTCAATGATAATTTCGGCCAGCTTGTCGTCGTCACCAAGGATTTTGCGGCGCGCGAGGCGGTTAAAACTTACCTGCAAGGACAATTCGCTGCTTCCGACGGCAGTTGGAGTCATTTGCGCGCTCGCGTGCAGCGGCTGGAGAACGGCCCGCCGGTCGGCTACCCGGTGGTATTCCGCGTCACCGGGGAAAATGTCGAGACCCTGCGCAGCATCGCCCAGGAGGTGGCGGCGGTGATGCGCGGCAGCGAAAATGTTACTAACGTGCATCTGGACTGGAACGAAAAAACCAAGAGCGTACGCGTCATGCTGAACCAGGATCGCGCCCGTCTGCTCGGCGTGTCGAGCCAGGATGTGGCGATGGCGCTGCAGGGTGCGCAACAGGGGCTTACCCTCACCCAGTATCGTGAGGGCGACCTGTTGATCGACATCGTTTGGCGTGCGGATGGCAAGGAACGTGGCCATCTCGATCGTCTCGCCGACCTGCCCGTGCCGACACAGAATGGCAAGTGGATCGCGCTCGCCCAGGTGGCGAAGCTCGAACCGGTGCTTGAAGAGGGGGTTGTTTGGCGGCGTGACCGCCTACCGTCGATTCAGGTCCGCGCCGACCTTGCCAACGATACCGTGACAGCTCCGACCGCCACGCAGCAGATCGACCCGCAACTGGCCGATGTTCGCAAGCGTCTGCCGCCTGGTTATCGCATCGAGATCGGTGGCGCGATCGAGGAGTCGGCGAAGAACGAAAATGCGCTCAAGGCGGTGATGCCGCTGATGATTGTCGCCGTCATCACGCTCTTGATGATGCAGTTGCAAAGCATGCGCCGCACCTTCATGGCCTTGCTCACCGCACCGCTCGGCCTGATTGGCGTGGCGCTGGCGCTGTTCGCCTTCTCCGCACCCTTCGGCTTCGTCGCCAACCTCGGCGTCATTGCGCTGATGGGCATGATCCTGCGTAATTCGGTGATCCTGGTCGATCAAATCGATCAGGATGAAAAAGCCGGCAAGCATCGCTGGGATGCCATCGTCGGCGCGGCGGTGCGGCGTTTCCGGCCGATCATGCTGACGGCGGCAGCGACGGTGCTGGCGATGATCCCCCTGTCACGGCAAATCTTCTGGGGTCCGATGGCGGTGGCCATCATGGGTGGTCTGGTCATTGCGACGGTGCTGACCCTGCTGTTCCTGCCGGCCCTGTATGCTGCCTGGTATCGCGTCGAGGAGCCGGCGTAAAATGCACGCTCCCGGTTATTACAGACCACCTTCAGTTCCATCGGATGCCATGAACTACGAACTTGCCCGTCACCACATGATCCAGCAGCAACTGCGCACTTGCGAGCGGATGTCGCTGGAAACCGTTGCATTGCTCTATGCCGACCGGCGCGAGCACTATGTGCCGGCAGCCTGCCGCGCCATGGCATTTGCCGACAGCGAAATTCCGCTGGGCCGTGGGGCCACGATGTTCACGCCCAAGCTCGAAACCCGCATCCTGGAAATGTGCGCCCTAAAGCATGGCGACCGTGTGCTGGAAATCGGGGCTGGTTCCGGTCATCTGGCCTCACTGCTGGCCGAAGTCGTCGATCATGTCTGGACAGTCGAGATTGATCCGACCCTGGCCGAGATGGCACGCTGCAATCTGGATGCTGATCGTGTCGTCAATGTGTCGGTCGAAGTCGGCGATGGCTTGGCGGGTTTGGCCGAGCGAGCCCCCTTTGATGTCATCGTCGTGTCCGGCGGCGTTACCGAAATCCCGGCGGTGCTGAAGGCGCAACTGGCGGAGGGCGGTCGTCTGATCGCCATTGTTGGTTCTGGGCCGGCGATGCGTCTGCAGCGCCTGACGCGGATGGGGTCAGAACACTTGGTCACGGAAGACCTGATGGAAACCAGCGTGGCCATGTTGCAGCAATCCGCCAAGGCAGCATTCTCTTTCTGAGATGAAACAGATCAACGCTGTTCAACTCAAGGAGTGGCTCGACGAAGTCAAGGCCGGCAAGCGGGCGCCGCCAGTGCTGCTCGACGTGCGCGAACCCTGGGAGTTCGATGCGGCGCGCATCCCGGGCGCCAAACTGGTACCGATGCGGGCGATTCCGGCGCGCTACATGGAACTGCAGCGCGATGCCGAAGTCGTGGTGATCTGCCACCACGGCGCACGCAGCTATCAGGTTGGTCTGTTCCTTGAGCATCAGGGTTTCGATAATGTCATCAATCTTTACGGCGGCATGGCGGCGTGGTCGCGCGATGCCGACCCCAATACCCCCACCTACTGATTTTCTCTGGAGCGCTCCATGAAGCTGCCTATTTCTCTCGCCATTGCTTTCGCATTCGCTACCCCGGCGTGTGCCGCCGACCTGTTACAGGTCTATCGCGACGCACAGAGCTTCGATGCGCAATACGCTGCAGCACGCGCCAGCCGTGATGCCGGCCTTGAAAAACTACCGCAGGGCCGCGCCGGGCTGCTGCCAACCTTGGGGCTGGGCGCCAACCGAACCCGCAACGATCTTGACTCGACGGCCCGGACGACGGGTGCCAAGACGAGTGTTGATTACAACAGCAATGCCTGGACGCTGACCCTGACCCAACCCCTGTTCCGCTGGCAGAACTGGGCGGGCTACCAGCAGGGCGCACTCGCGGCGGCCAGTGCCGAAGCCCAGTTTCTTCAGGCCAGCCAGGACCTGATCGTGCGTGTTGCCCAAGCCTACTTCGATGTGCTGCTGGCACAGGAAACCCTGGCGACGGCGCGCGCCCAGAAAACGGCGACCGCAGAACAACTGGAGTCGGCCAAACGCAATTTCGAGGTGGGCACGACAACGATTACCGACACGCATGAAGCGCAGGCCCGCTATGACCTGATCGTGGCGCAGGAAATTGCAGCTGACAATGACCTGACCGTCAAGCGCCAAGTGCTGAGAACCATCACCGGCAAGGAAGCGGACACGCTCAAGGGCCTGAAGGACAAGCTGCAGATCGGCCGCCCGCAACCCGATGACATCGGCCAGTGGGTTGCCTCGGCAGAAGGCGGCAACATCGGCATCCAACTGGCACAGACCGCCTTCGAGATTGCCGGACGCGAGGTTGAAAAGCAGCGTGCCGGCCATTATCCGACGCTGGATGTCGTCGCCACCCATGGCAAGTCGGGGACGGGCTTCAGCAGCACGGGCGGCGGCGGTTCGGATAGCAAGACCAGCACCCTTGGCCTGCAACTGGCCGTGCCGATCTTCTCCGGTGGCGCCACCGTATCACGCGATCGCGAAGCGGTTGCCTTGCAGGAAAAGGCGCGCGCCGATATGGACAACGCGCGGCGTCAGGCGGCCTTGGCGGCGCGTCAGGCGTATCTGGGCGTTACCTCCGGCTTGGCGCAGATCGGCGCCTACGAGGCTGGCGTGGCCTCATCGCAACTCGCCGTTGAGTCCAACAAGCTGGGCTACGAAGTCGGTGTGCGCATCAACATTGATGTGTTGAATGCGCAGAGTCAGTTGTTCGACACGCGCCAGAAGCTGGCCAAGGCGCGCCTCGATACCTTGATTGCGCAACTCAAGCTCAAGTCAGCCACGGGCAGCCTGGGCGAAGACGACATCACCGCGATTAACGCGCTGCTGGAATAAATCCCTCGATCAAGGCCATGGTGCGTTCGGTCGCGCCGCGATGCCGCGAGGCAAAGTGACGGCCGGCGCTTGCCATCGTATTTTTCTGGGTGTCGTCGGCCAATAGGGCACGAGCCTGGGTTACAAGTTCAGCCGCGTTGCCCACTTGAATGGCCGCTCCCGCTTTGATGGCACCGCGCGCCGCATCGGCAAAATTGAAGGTTGAGGGCCCGATCAACACCGGAGTGCCGACGGCGCAAGGCTCGATGAGGTTTTGGCAGCCGAAATCGAGCAGGCTGCCGCCCACAAAAACCACATCGGCCGCAGCATGGTAGGCAAACATTTCGCCCATGCTGTCGCCGAGCCAGACCTGGGTATCGGCGGCAAGGGCTTTCTCATCCGAGCGCCGCTGCAACGTGAGGCCGCGCGCCGCGATGAGCCCCGCGACTTCGTCGAAGCGTTGTGGATGGCGGGGCACGATGGCGAGTAATGCCATCCCACCAACACCGACTTTTTGCCAGGCATCGAGAATCAGCGCTTCCTCGCCTTCGCGCGTGCTGGCACAAAGGAAGACGGGGCGATCGCCAATGCGCTGACGCAGCGCTCGTCCCAAGGTCAGTTGTTCCGGCGGCGGCGTGATGTCGAACTTCACACTGCCGAACACGGAGACTTCAGGAGCCCCCAGTGCGCGCAAGCGCGCGGCATCCTCTTCGCCAATGGCCGAGATTGCCGCTAGCTGTGTCAGTGCGCTATGGGTGAGATTGGGAAAACGGCCATAGCGTCGTGCCGACCTTGCCGACAAGCGGGCATTGACGAGCAACAGCGGAAGCTGCTGCGTCCGGCAGGTGGCGACGAGATTGGGCCATAACTCTGTTTCCATGATCAGGCCGATACTGGGCTGGAAGTGGCGCAGGAAACGACGGACGCCCCAAGGCGTGTCGTAGGGCAGGTAGACGCGCTCAATGGTGTCGCCGAACAAGTCCTCCGAAGTCGCCCGTCCGGTCGGCGTCATGTGGGTGAGCAGAATGCGGTAATGCGGATAGTGCGCCTTCAGCGCCGCGATTAACGGTTGGGCGGCGCGCGTTTCGCCGACGGAAACGGCATGAATCCAGATTGTCGGCGTTGGGACGACGGCATCGTAGCGCCCGAAACGCTCGCCCCAATGTCGAAGGTAGGCCGGCTGTCGCCGCGCCCGCCACAGCAGGTGCAGCAGTGCCCAGGGCAGCAGGGCGATGATGGCCAGTGTATAGAACAGATGGGTCATGCGGCCGCCAGTTGCAAGGCCGCTGCGATAACCTCGGCTGGCGCGGGAGCTTGCCCGATGCCCCCGAGATTGTGGTGAGGTGCCGTGCCAAGCACCCCCGTGAGCGCCGGGTCCGAGCCGCAATAAATTGCCACGGTGGGCCGCTGCAGGGCTGCCGCGAGATGCACCAGACCGGTATCGACGCCGATGATCAGGGCAGCACCCGCCATCAGGCCGGCCAGGTCGGTTAGATGCATCGTGGGCGCAGCGACCGCATGCCGCAGCGATCCTGCGATACGTGCAGCCCGCGCACGTTCCGTTGCATTGCCGCCGGGCAGCACGCAATGCAGCCCGGCATCGTTCAAGGCAGCCCCCAGTGTGTGCCAACGATCTTCCGGCCATTCCTTGTCGGCGCGGCTGGTAGCGGTGAGCAGCACGGCATATTTTTCAGGCGATAGCCAATTCGTCTGTAGCGCAGGTGCGGCAATGCCGTAGTCGAGCGGCAATGCGTCGAGCGCATAACCGAGAGCGGCGGCGGCAAGCTGGCGGTTGCGCTGGACGGCGTTCTGGTTGCGCGGGATGGCAAAGCAGTGATCATAAAACCGGGCGGCCAGCGGCTCGCGGGCTGAATTCCCATCCTGACCAAATTTCCGGCCGCGCGCCGGCGAGGCGAGCAGCGCGCTTTTGACGAGACCCTGCGTGTCGATCACCGCATCGTAAATGTCGGCGCTGACAAGACGGCGATAGTGGCCGATCTCACGCCAAGTGGCACGGGACAGAAGCGACTTGCGCCAGCGGCGCATCGCCACCGGAATAATCTGGCCGACGGCGGGATGCAAACGGGGAACTTCTGCGAAACTTTCCTCGACGAGCCAGTCGATTTCGGCCTCTGGCAGGCGCCGCAGGATGTCGCTGGCGACCGGCAGATTGTGGATGACGTCGCCTAGCGAAGAGGTTTTGACGAGCAGGATGCGCATGGCCGGCGGATTATAGCGGCCGGCTTATGCGCGTCTGATACGTTCCTGCAAGCAAAGAAACGCGGCATGGGCCTCGTCGACCGAGATATCCGTCACGTCCAGCGATGGCTTTTGCAGGAGTTCGTAAGGGACGCCCCAGGGATGCCAACGCTCGGCTGACGAGTTGCCAAAGAAGCAGACGATGGGCTTGCCGAGCCCGGCGGCGACGTGCATGGCACCCCCATCGGAGCAAATGACGCTATCAGCCAGCGCGAGACCAGCGACAAGCTCTTTCAGCGTATGGGTAGGCACGGGGGTGACCGGTAGGCCAGCGAGAATTTCGAGCAGCTGCGCGGCCTTGTTGTCGTCACCGGGATGCAAGGGATCGGCGGCGTCACCGGGTGCCCAGAACAGCAATACCCGGGTGACGTGATCTGTTGCAAGTACGCGCCTGATGAACTCGGCATAGCGTTCTATGGGCCAGCGCTGAGCGGGTTTTCGTGCCGAAATATGGATTGCCAGACAACGCTCTTCATGTCCCAACCGCAGGGCCGATCGCCAGCCCGCCTGATGGGCAGGACCCGACCGCAAAACCAGTTTTCCCGGCTTGTCGCTTAACCCTAACTCGGTCAGGAGTCGATTAGTGATTTCTGTTTCGTGTCCGGCTCCTGATCGACCTGCTTCAATGATGCGGCGGGCCCCCAGTAAACGTGCAAAGCGTTGCGCACCCGGTGAAGCACACAGCACCAGATCGAGCTGCATGCGCCGTAGTTTCCAGAGCAGTGCGGCCGTGCTGCGCCATACCGCGAAGCGGCTTTCGCCTGCGGTCCGGTGCTTGGCCTTGCGGTAAGCGAAGCACGAATCAATATCCGGGTTGCCTGCCAGGATGGGGGCGTTGTAGGCATTGGCCAGCACGCCGATCCAGGCCTGCGGATAAGCCTGCCGCAAGGCCGAGAAAAGGGGGGTGGTGCAGATCAGGTCGCCGATGTTGTCGCGGCGGATGACGAGGATGCGCAAGGAAGGTGCTGACTGGATCACAGGAAACGACACTCCCGGCGCCAGGCATCGGCGATGATGGACTCTAGCGTCGTGTTGACAGGGCGCCAGCCGAGTTCGCTCATTGCCCTGCCGGCATCAGCAACAAGACGTGGTGGGTCGCCGGGGCGGCGTGGGCCGATGCGACATGGAATTTGTTTGCCGGTGATGCGCTCTGCCACCTCAATGACCCCGCGCACCGAAAAGCCCTGGCCGTTGCCGAGGTTATATGCTGCCGAACCGCTGCCGGCCTGCAAATGATCCAGCGCGAGCAGATGGGCAGCGCACAGATCCATGACATGAATGTAATCGCGGATGCAGGTCCCGTCTGGTGTCTCGTAGTCGTCGCCGAAAATCTCGATGGCAGCACGTTTGCCCATGGCAGCTTGCAGCACCAGCGGGATCAGGTGTGTCTCGGGAACATGCCGTTCGCCGAGGCTGCCATCCGGCGCCGCACCCGCCGCATTGAAGTAGCGCAGGCAGATGCTTTGGATACCACAAGCTTGCCCGTAATCTGCCAGCGCCTGTTCGAACATCCATTTGGTGCGACCATAGGGATTGATCGGTGCGCAGGGATGCGTTTCGTCGATGGGCGTGCGCAGCGGGTTGCCGAAGATGGCAGCTGTCGAGGAAAAAATCAGACGCCCTCCTCCGTTCGAGGCCATCGCATCGAGCAGATTCAGTGAGTTGCTCAGGTTGTTGCGGTAGTACTTGGCAGGGTGCGTGACAGATTCGCCGACCTGGATGAAGGAGGCAAAATGCATGATGCCATCAAAGTTGCGCGCCAGAAGGCGTTCAAGCAGCGCGCGATCGGCCAGATCGCCGTGAACAAAATCTGCGGCAGGATGTACGGCATCGCGATAGCCGCTCACTAGGCTATCGAGAACGGTGGTGGTGTGACCATGTTCAACCAGCAGCTTCACCATATGGGAGCCGATATAACCTGCGCCTCCGATGACCAGTACCCTCATGGACTTAATCTCCTAATTCAGTGCGCGCCCAAGCCACGACGGGACGTATTCGTTCGACAAATGCATCGAAGGAAAATCGGGCAAGATGCTGGGCTGCGATGCGCGGGTCGGGGGGATGCGGAAGGGAGAGCAGTTCTTCAATCAGACGACCAAAATCAGCGCCGTCATCAGTACGCGGGTCGCGATAGAAGAATCCGGTTTCGCCGTCCAGAATGGTTTCGGTGAAAGGCGGCGCATGCGGTGCCAATACCGGCGTACCGCAGGCTTGCGCCTCGATGACGTTGAGCCCCAGTGCTTCTTTCTCCGGTAGGCCGGTCATCAGGTAGTCGACCTGTCTGTAGATCGATGCAACCTCTTGCTGCTGGCCCCAGAAGCGTACCTGGCCAGCGCAGGGCTTTAATGCCACATCGAGGTCGCGCACCGAGGCGTAGCCACCACTGCCGAAGATCTCCAGCCTGACTTCCGGATGGTGCGCCAGTACGGGTGCGAGGTGACGGAAGAGCAGCGGAAACTGTTTGATCGGCGTCAGCCGGGAGACAATGCCGAGCGTAAGCCCGCGTTGCCGCTCGAATAGCGGATGAGGACGCAGCGGCTCGATGAGCGGTTCGATCAGACCGAGCAGGCGGTCGCGGCCCTTGCGACGGTCCCAGTCGTAACGGCTGGTGCGCCGGATCGGCTGCGGCGCACCGCGTGCCGAAAGATCGGCCACGCCATAGAGCGGCTCATGCCAGGCGGGGATGTCGTGGGCCAACAGGCCGTCGCGCACCCAGCCGGAAACGGCGAAGACCAAATCGTGATTGTCGTAGGCGCGTGGATTACGCCCCTGCACCGGCATGTGGGCGATCGCTGTGCGCAAGCGGCGCGGTGCGGCCTTGAGCAGCTCGGCCGGCAAGGCGCCATGGGCGAGCAGCCATACAGGCCCGTCCGGAACATGGTCGGCTGCCGTCTCGCCAGCGCCGACTTTTATGAGTTCCGTATCGGAAGGCAAATCGAGACGATCCCAGTAATCGGCGTGCGGATTAACCAATAGGCGCGTTGCTACGCCGAGCGCGGATAGCGCGCGGCAGAGAAAGGCGGTGAACACTTCGCCGCCGCCGAAATGGGCTTGCAGGTTGATCTGGACTAGTTTCATGTCCGGCGCGACGGGGCTTTCATCGCCGTGATCAGGATGCCGCAAATGAAACCGAACAATCCGAGCCGCCATCCCGTGAGATGGCCGTCGAGCAGTCCACGGAACAGATAGCCGCCGACGAAAAAGGCCAGAACGAGGCCGGCGCCATTATCCTGGCGGCGGAAGTGCTGCCACCCGGCGCACATCGCCAGTACCGCCGCAACGAGCAGCAGCGCAAGTCCGGGCAGGCCGACGCCGAGCGCGAAATCCAGCCAGCCGCTGTGGCTGCTGCCCCAGCCTGCGATGCCATGCCTGGCTTCAATGGCGCGTCCGAACGAATCGTGCCCGAAGCCGATGCCCAGCGGATGTTCGCCGATCATGTCGATCGCCTGGCGCGCCCAGGCGATTCTGAAATAGGCAGACTTCTCAAGAGCGATACAGGGTTCGGTCGGACATTGCGCCGGGTCGTTGGTCAGCCAGTACATGCTTTGCGAAGACCAACCAATGGCGACGGCCTCGCGGAAGTCTTGCCAGCGCGAATCGAAGCTGAAGGATGCCGTTCCGATCGCAGCCATAGCGCACAAAGCCGCGATTCCGGAGCGATAGCTGCCCTTTCTCACGGAGAGCAGCAGCAGGACGGCGCTTGCGGCGATCAGCAAGTCGACCAGGGTGCTGTTGCGCGACTGCAGCGAAATGTCTGCAGCGATCGATAGTCCGAGGAGGATCCAGCCGGGATGGCGACCAAGGCCGAGGGGTGATTCCCGACCCAAGAGTGTAGCCACACGGTCCGCCGCCAGCAGTGCAAACAGAAAACTGATCAGCATCCCGTGATAGTCGTACCCTGCAAAAGGCGTTGCCTTGAAGGGCCAGGCCCCGCCATCCAATGCAAGCATGGCTTGATGGCCGAGCAACCACAGCATATGCGCGGCCAATGCAATGACGACGGCGCGCCCGGCGGTTGCGGGCCGGATTTGGCTCGCGGCCCAGGCACCGATGGCAGCGATGAGGATCTGGTTGAGCCAGTTCGACCGCGATTGGTCCATTGCGCCGCTGGTATCGGTTGCGAACAGCACACTGTGCAGCGTAATCCAGGCGGTCAGGGCGACCAGGACCCAGGCCGCCGGCCTGAGTTCGGCGATGCGCGCGGGCAGATTGTCCCGCCCCGTCCACAGCAAGGCAATTACGCCGACAAGCAATAACAGATTGCGCAAGGCAATGGTGCCAGGAATCGGGAAAACGAATACCAGAACCGCGAGCCAGAAGGCCCACAGCATTTCTTTGTACGAGGATGCCATAGGTGTATTCATGCAAGCCAGGAGCGCAACCAATGCTTTGCAATGCGGCGGCGTTGTGCAAGATCCTCGGCGTGGCGCCAGAGAAACGCCAGAAAGCCTTCCCTGCGCAGCCCGGCAAGTCGCTGCCGGACATAGTTGCGGTCAGGCATTTTGGCCATCAGGTGGAATATGGACAAGGCGCCATCGACCAGTTGGTGGCGCAACAGGCGGTGCAACTCGACATCGACGGCAACCGTGCTTGCAAGTTCGGCCTGGGTGCGCGCGTTGTAGATGCTGCTCTCGATGATCGTCTCCAGTCGGCGCTGCCGAACTTCCGGCGTCGCCGTGCGGATTGGGATGCGGTAATGCACTGATATGCGTGGCAGGTAACGCACCCGTTGGGCCGCGAGTAGCGCCTGCGTGGTCCAGATCACGTCTTCATGGATCAGGCGCGGCACGAAGCGGAAGTGATGCCGCTCGATGAAATCTCGCCGGTAAAGATGCAGCCAGACCATGTGCAGGAAGCGTCCGGCTTTGAGCCGGCGCCTCAGCCAATCCGAGCCGCGAATTACCCCCGTATCCGGGGCGTCAGTATAGATCAGACGGTCGGGCTGGCGGCCCTCGAAGTGATACTCACCATTGAACAGGACCATGTCGAGTTGCTCGTCCTCTACGATCCTCAGTGCCTCGGCATAAGCATCCGGCTCCAGGAAGTCGTCTGAATCGACGAAGGCCAGATAGGTGCCGGTGGCAGCATCAAGACCGGTATTGCGCGCCGCCGAGAGCCCGCCGTTTTCCTGGCGGATTATCCTCATCTGCGGCAGTCTCGGCTTAAAGTCGGCAAGAATGTGAGGGCAATCGTCGGTGGAGCCGTCGTCGACGACGATGATCTCGTCGGCCGGCGGATCGAGCACAGCGAGGCTTTCCAGGCAGCGCGGCAGGTAGGGCGCGACGTTATAGACCGGAATTACCAACGACAGGGTGAGGCGCGTGCTCATGCCAGTCGGCCTCGCTTTTCGGCATGCCAGTCGAGCAGGGCCTGATGCAGCATAGCTGCGCGATGGGCGTAGGTGTGATGCGCCATGACATGGGCGTGGCAGCGTTCGGCAAGGTCGCGTGCTTCCTCAAAATGGGCAAGCCAGTACTCGATCTGCGTCACGCAGTCGTCGAGCCCGTCGAACTCGGCCCAATTCTCACCGGGCGTGAAGTCGTCGCGTGCGTGGGTTCGTTTGTCGCAGAGCAGAAAGCCGCCGCAGGCGGGAATGCCGTAGCAACGCTCGGGTAGCCCGGAGGCCTGCACCGCGTTGTATTCGCAACTGGCACCGAAGTTCAGGTTGATGCGGGATGTCTGGATCAAGTCAACCTGCCCCTCAAGCGACATGCCAGATGATTCGCGGAACAGAAAGCGGATGCCACGAGCGGTCAAGC
The DNA here is from genome assembly GCA_030681195.1 of Rhodocyclaceae bacterium. Lineage (GTDB taxonomy): Bacteria > Pseudomonadota > Gammaproteobacteria > Burkholderiales > Rhodocyclaceae > Sulfuricystis. The sequence continues at coordinate 52,380 of JAUXXJ010000045.1, read as the reverse complement.
GTTCGCCAAGGGCGGCGAAAAATTCCTGGCGGGCCTGCATTTCCTTGTGGCGACTGCCGTCCATGGCGCCAAAAAAACTGACGTCGTACGCATAGGCCGTCACGTCCCGCAGGTCGGCCAGCGATTGACCTGTCAGGTTGTAGCGCTCCGTGTCTGCGGCATTGGCGAGATATAGCACGCTATCGGCAAAGCAGCGTTGATCGACCAGAGTATGCGTGGCATAGATGTCATAGAGGCGGAAGCGGTCGAGCAGATCGAGACGCCAGCCGGCACGGTTAAGGTAGTGCGGTGCATCCTGATTCCAGACGAACAGCGGGATGCCATGGTCCTGCAGCCAGCGGCGCATGTTCCAGATCGCCAGCGGATGGCGCAGGCCTTCGTAGAACCAGGTGTAGGCACCGAGGATGCGTTCCGGTTGGCAGCGGTTAGCATTCTGCCAGCACTGACTTTCGCGCAGTTCTAGGCCTCGCGCTGCCAGTTCGCGGCGCAATGCCGGATGTAGGCTACCGTGGGCGATTAAGAGGGCGTCACAAACCGTCATGTCGCCCCATGGAAGAGCTGATTTCCTCGTGACCAATCACCAAGTCGAAAGTCTGACCTGGATCGCACATTGCCCGGACGAGATAATTGATATGGGCCTCGCTATTAGCGAATCCCTGTTGTAGGGTGATCTGAAACTGGTTCATGGAGACGAGCGTCAGGGTGCGCGGTTTCCCTGGAGGCGGTAGAGGTAGAGCACGTATTTCTGGATCACGCCGAGATCAAGGCAGAAACCTTGCTGGAATAGGGTGGTCAGCATATTGGTGATACCGTCGTTACCGATGACGCTCGCGTGTGTTTCGACGCAGATTTTGCTGACGCTGCTGAGGTCGGCTAGAGCGAACAGGTCGCCTTCGCCGCCTTCGATGTCGACGATCATGAAGGTGGGACGGATGCGGGCGATCTCCTCGTTGAGATCGATCTGATCTACCTCGATGGCTTGAGCCTTGCCGCTGTCGTGGTTGGCGCTAGACGCCCAGAACTCCTGTTCGACGAAGAAGCGAGTCTTTCCTGCGCCCTTGCCCAGCATGGCGGTGCGAAAGGCGGGATGGACGTTGTTGGCGGCGTAGGTTTGCGCGACGACTTCGGCCAGAGCCGGGTTGGCGTCATAGGCGAAGACTCGGTCGCTGCCGATCTGCTTGGCGCAAAAGGCAGAGAGGAAGCCGATTCCTGCACCGACTTCCATCACTACGTCATTTGCCTCTAAACGCCGGGAGACGATGGTGGCCTCCTTCTTTTCGTAGTCGCCGAAATAGATCTCTCTAGCGATGCCTGGCGTGATCAGGGGGTGTTTGAGGGGTAGCAGGACGCCTAAGTTGTCGGCGTAGTCAGGCGAATAGAAGGGCCTGGCAAGCTTGCGCAGGCGGCGGGCGGTTCGACCATTTTTTCGGATCACGATGCGGCTCTCGGTGAGATGGGGCCTATGAAATCTTGGCTGGCGAGGATAGCACGAGGCCGGCCACGGCTTGACTCATCCAACCTGGCATCGCTGTTGCCGATGCCAGGTTTCCAGCCACTCCGCTGTTCGGCGCAGACCGTCGGGGAAGTCGGTCCGGGGATACCAGCCCAGTTCCTTTTTTGCCAACATGCAATCAAGGATATTTACCGGCACATCCACCGGACGGCCGGGCCGGAATTGCCGTTGCAGGCGGCGGCCGAGCAGGTGCTCCATGGCATCGATTAGTTCGATGAGATTGAGGCCTGTGCCGCTGCCGATGTTGAATATCCGCTGCTCACCCTGGTGTTGGAGGGCGGCTAGCACCGATTCGGCTACGTCGGCGACGTAGATGTAATCCCGCACTACCTGGCCGTCCCCCCAGATTTCCAGGTGCTCGCCGCGCATCGCTTCGGACAGGAAGGCTGCCACCACCCCCTGTTTCTTTTCTGCGGTTTGGAACGGGCCGTAGAGATTGGAGATGCGCAGCACCCGGTAATCGAGCCCGCGCAGGCGAGAGTACACCTCCAAGTATTTCTCGATGGCCAGTTTAGCCACGCCGTAAGCGGTGATCGGCAGGGTTGGCGCGGATTCCGGAATGGGTACGTGCGCAGGAATGCCATAGACGGTTCCCCCAGATGAAATAAACACTAGCCGTTTGATCCCGGCGGCGACGCACTGATCGAACAGACGTAGTGAAGCGATCACGTTGGCCTGGGCGTCCGCGCTTATGTCCCGGTCGGCTGTGGTCGGGTTAGAGGTGCTGGCCAGATGGATGACGGCATCGCAGTCTGCGATCACTTCGCTAAGGGCTTCAGTCGTATCCAGGCTGGTGTCGCCGGTGATCCAGCGGAATCCCTGCAAGGCATCGGGGAAGGCTTGGCGACGTCCGAAGCAGCGCACTTCAGCCACTCGGGAACCCAGGTAGCGGGCCAGGTTGGTACCGAGAAAACCACCCGCGCCGATCAGGGCGATGCGTAACGGCAAGCGAGATTCGTTATTTTCGTCTGGATGCATGGTCGCGTTCCGTTGCAGCGCGGTAAAGTCTGGCCAGTTGTTGGGTCAGCGCTGTCACGCTGTAGTCGGCATGTACGCGAGCCTTGCCTGCCATGGCCATCCTGGCGCAGGCGTCGGGGGCGTCGAGCAGCTTTACTAGGGCGGTCTCCAGCGCTCCGGCGTCGTGCGGTGACACCAGCAGGCCGAAGCGGTTATCACCCAGGACATCATGTGCGCCGCCCACTTCGGTCGCCACTATCGGCAGTCCGGATGCCATCGCCTCCAGCATGGCCAGGGATAGCCCCTCCCAGAGTGAAGGCATAGCGAACAGGTCGATTGCCCGGTAGACCTCAGCTAGGTGGGCGATGCTGCCGGGGAAACAGCATGCCTTGGCGATGCCCAGGTTAGCGGCGCTTTCCTTGAGTTGAGGCAGGAGGCGACCGTCGCCTACCAGTAGTAGTTTCAGCCGTTCGCCATCGGGGCGTTGGCGTAGTTTGGCGAAGGCTTCGAGCAGGAACGCATGGCCTTTCTGTTCCTCCGCTCGGCCTACGGTGCCAATTACGATGTCCGTGGCGGCGAAGCCAAAATGCTGCTTTGCCTCGGCGACGCCCATCGTGGTTTCCACCCGGGATAAATCGATGCTGTTGGGCAGTCGTACTACCTTGCTCTTGGGCAGACGGTCCACCTCCAGAAGATCCCTCTCCACATCTTCCGATCCAGCCGTGATGACGAAAGTATCGCGTGCGAGCCAGCGGTTGATGAGGTGGCGATACCACTTCCGCTTCTTGTAGGTGTTGTGCACGCTGGCAATGGCCGGGATGCCCTCCTTGCGGGCGGCTAGGCGGCCGTAGAGGTTGGCGTGGTAGAGATGGGTATGGACTAGGTCGATGCGTTGATCGCGCATGAGTTTGCGCAGGGCCGGCACCACCAAGCGGTCATGACCACCTCGCTGCATCATGTTCAGCGCGATGACCGGGAGACCCATGGCTTCAGCCTCCTCAGCCAGTTCGCCTCGGTCCTGAATGCAACAGACGACGGACTCGAATTGCGTCGGGTCTAGGTTGCGCAGGATTCCCAGCAGCAGACGCTCGGCGCCGCCAATGGGGAGGCGGGTGATGAGGTGGAGGATGCGGGTTTTTTCCATGCCGCGTTTATCGGATGCGCTTCAGGAAGCCGTCCGGAGCCACGGTGATGAGCAGTTTGTCCTGCACGATGCGGTCGATTTCGAACTCGGAATGGGTCTTGAGATATTCCCAGACTGCGGTCTTGGGGTTGTCGCCCGGGCCCCAGGGGCGATTGGGGAACATGTCGGCGGGCATATCCTCGATCACCGTGTCGAACACGATGCAGTAGGAGCCTACCGAGGTGAGGGGGGCATAGGCCTCCAGTTCGGCCAGTACATGTTCGTGGGTATGGTTGCTGTCTAGGGAGATCAACACCCGCTGCTTGCCCTGAGCAATGGCCTGAACCTGCGCGACGATTTCTGGCGCGATGCTGGAGCCTTCGATCACGTCGATGCGGCGGGACAGGGGGTGCGCCTCAATGGCCGTGCGGTTGTGGGCTCGAATGTCAATGTCGATGCCGAGTACCCGTGCATCGGCACAGCCGCCACAGGCAGCATTCAGTTCCAGCATGGATGCCAGGAAGATCAGGGAGCCACCGTGAGCGATCCCGGTCTCGATGATGAGATCGGGTTGTACCCGCCAGATGAGCTCCTGCATCGCGACCATATCCTGTGGGTACTGGATGATGGGACGACCCAGCCACTCGAAGTGGTAGGAGTACTTCAGTCGGTTGGCATCGTCCATCCAGGTTCGAGTGGCCTTGCGCATCGCTAGGTCCTCGCCCTGAATGTGGATTTCCGCGTCCCCTTCGCGCTTGAACTGTATGTATTCGGCAGACATCGCGTTTTTTCTCCTATTAATTGCCATTAATTACGTTGCGTCGGCCTGGCCGGGTTGCCGACCACGATGGTGTTGGCTGGGACATCGCGGGTGACCACCGCTCCCGCGCCGATGACGGCATCGGCGCCGATGGAAAGTCGCGGCAGCACCACGGCGTTGGCTCCTACGAAAACATTGTTGGCTACCGTGATGCATCCGCACAGGGTGGCTCCGGGGGCCAGATGCACAGCGTCGCCGAGGGTACACTCGTGATCCACCGAGGCTCGGTGGTTGAGGATGCAGGCTTCGCCCAGGCGGGCATCGGCCGCCACGTTGGCTTGGGCGAGCACCTGGCAACCGGCACCGATCTGGGCGCTGTCGCTAACCACGGCGGTGGGGTGGATAAGACGGGGAATGTCGATGCCCCGGCTGCGAAACAGTTGGTGGATGGCCAGCCTGTCGCGGCCGCGTTGGCCGCCGATCGCGGCTAGACCAAGTACGCCGTACAGATCACCGGCGGCATCCGCCCAGCGCCCGAACCCCGCTTCGCCCAGAAAAATCGGTACATCCGCCAGGGCCGAGGGAACCTGGTTGTTGTCGAACAGGGCCACCACCCGGCCGCCGTGCAAGGCAATGATTTCCGCCAGCACCTTGGCGTGGCCGGCGCTGCCCCATAGCACGTAGCGGGTGAAGTCAGACATGCAGCAGCGCTTTGATCACAGCGGCGACCCGATTGACATCCGCACGGCTCATGTCGTGGTAACTGGGTAGATTGATGGCCCGGTTCGGCAGATCCCAAGCCAGGCGGTTCTCCTGGCGCGGGGTAAACATGGGCAGGCCGGAGAGCGGGTAGAAGAATACCCGTGCGTCGATGTTGGCGGCGACGAAGGCTGCTTGCAGCATTTCGCGACTGATGTCGCTCTCTGGCGCGAACACCACGGTTGGCATCCAGGCGCCGATTGTGGTGCCTTCCGGCTCGGGGTTCATGGCAAGTCCAGGCAGATCGGCTAGGAGCTCCCGGTATTGGTAAAAAATTTCCCGCTTGCGGGCGATGAGGTCCTCGATCCTTTCCATCTGGCCACAGCCGATTGCAGCCTGGATGTTGGACATCTTGTACTTGTAGCCAATCTTGTCCGGCCAGAATTGCTTGACCTGGCTGCGGGCGCGACCGTGGTTGCTCAGGGTGAGGACCTGTTCGTAGAGTTCGACATCGTTGCTGACAAAGATGCCGCCCTCGCCGGTGGTGAGGGTCTTGGTGCCGTGGAACGAGAAAGTGCCGAACTTGCCGATGGAGCCGGCGCGCTGGCTGTGATAGACCGAACCGATGGCCTCGGCGGCATCCTCAATGACCGGGATGCCGTATTTTTCGCCGATGGCCAAGAGCCGGTCCATGTCGCACAGGTTGCCGTAGAGATGGACGGCTAGGATGGCACGGGTGGAAGGCGTGATGGCTGCCTCCACTCGTTCGGGGGCGATGCACCAACTGTCGCTAAGGACGTCGACGAACACCGGTGTGGCTCCTAAGTAGGTGATGGGAGCAGCACTGGCAATCCAATTGGTGTCGGCCAGGATCACTTCGTCTCCTGAGCCGATTCCCAGGGCAGACAGCCCCATGTGCAGGGCGCCGGTGCAACTGGAAGTGGCAATGGCGTATTTCACTCCGAGATGCTCGCGGAACAGGGCCTCGAAGCGATGGATGTAGTCGTAGCAGTGCTCGCCCCAGCCATTGCGGGCGGCGTCGGTGGCATAGCCCACCTCCAGTTCGGTGATGGATGGCTTGGTGTAATGGATACGAGAGGTCATGACACCTCCAGATGCGGTACGGCGGTGACGAACCGTCCGCCCCATTTCCGGATGTAGGCCAGTTGTTCCATGACCTCGGCCTTGAGGTTCCAGGGCAGGATGGCCACGTAGTCCGGCTTCTCTGCCTGAAGTTGCGCTTCGGCGACGATGGGGATGCGGCTGCCGGGCATGAACTTGTCTTGTTTGGCCGGATTGCGATCCGCCACGAAGGAAATGAGATCCGGGCGCACACCAGCGTAGTTCATCAGGGTGTTGCCCTTGGCTGCGGCACCATAGGCGGCAACACGCTTGCCTTGGCGTTTTGCGTCTAGGAGAAAGCCTAGGAAATCGTCCTTCACCCGGTCGGCCTTCTCTTGGAAGCCGCAGTAACCGTCATCCTGAGCCATGCCAGCCGCAGCCTCGCGTTCCAACACTGCCACTACCTGGCCCCCGATCGGCTGCGTGCCGCTGTCGCTACGTTGTGCATAGACTCGCAGACTGCCACCGTGGGTGGGCAACTCCTCCACGTCGAACAGCTTCAGTCCGTTGGCCGCGAAGATGCGTGCCACCGCAGTGAGGGAGAGGTAAGAGTAATGTTCGTGGTAGATGGTGTCGAACTGATTTTCCACGATCAGCCGCAATAGATGCGGAAACTCGAAAGTGGCCACTCCGGCCGGCTTGAGCAGCACGGTAAAGCCAGCGACGAAATCGTTGATGTCGGGTACATGGGCCAGCACGTTGTTGGCGGCGATGAGATCAGCCTGTTTGCCATGGGCGGCGAGATCCCTCGCCAGAGTGACACCGAAGAAGTCCTGCACGATGCGGATGCCTTTGGCGCGGGCCGCTGCTGCAGTACTGGCGGTAGGCTCTACCCCGGTGCAGGGGATGCCGCGGGCTTGGACGTATTGCAGCAGGTAGCCGTCATTGGCAGCGACCTCCAGCACATGGCTACTGGCATCGAAGCCAAACCGTTCCACCATAGCCGCCACGTAGCGCTCACTGTGGGTCAGCCAGGTTCTGGAGAAGCCACTGAAATAGGCATAGTTGGCGTCGAACAGTTCGTTCGCCTGGGAGAAGTCCTCGGTCTGGGCCAGCCAGCACTGTTGGCAAACCAGCACGCGCAGGGGGAACCACTTCTCCGGGGCGTGAAGGGTGGTTGCCGTGAGGTAGGCGTTGGAGGGCGGGGCACTGCCCAGGTCCACCAGGGACAGATGAAGTTCGGAGGCGCAGTGGCGGCATTTCATGGTGACACCCCGAGAAAGTCATTGTTTATCAACGGGTGGGAGCTGTCTCGAAGAGAAAGGGCCTTGACCGTCAGGGGCCAAGCGATGTCCAAGCGCGCATCCAGAGGGTGCAGCCCCCCCTCGGATTCCGCGTGGTAAGCAGCGGTATGGAAATAGAGCATCTCGCAGTTGTCGCTCAGGGTCTGAAAACCGTGAGCATAGCCTTTAGGAATCATTAGGGTGCGATGGTTGTCTGCGCTGAGGATTTCGCCATGCCAGCGCAGGAACGTAGGGGAATCCCGGCGCAGGTCAACGGCCACGTCGAACACCTCGCCACGCAGGCAACTAACAAACTTGGTCTCGGCGTGAGGAGGATACTGGAAATGCAGGCCGCGCACCGTACCGCAGGCGGCGGTGAGGGTGTGGTTGACCTGAACGATGCTCTGTCCTGCCAAGAGCGGTTCCAGTTCCTCGGTGCAGAACATCCGATCCAAGTAACCGCGATTGTCGCCTATGGGCTTGCGCTGTAGCAATTTGAGGCCCGTCAGGATGGTGTCGATCAGATCGAAACGCTGGTTCATGCGTCGGTTGCCGTGGTGACGTAGGCGCTGATCTGATCCCGGCTATACCGACCCATGTCCTCGCCGTCGCGCCAGGCTTGGTGCCATTCCAAGGTGCGAGCGAGGGCGGTTTCCAGATTCCAGCGCGGGGTCCAGCCCAGCTTGGCCTTGGCCTTGGAACTGTCAAGCTTGAGACTGTTGGCTTCGTGGGGCTGGGTTGAACTGTCGCATTGCCATCGGGCGTCTGGGGTTTGACGGCACAGGGTTTCGACAATCCAGTCGACCGGTTTGGCGTCATTGTCGTCCGGACCAAAATTCCAGCCCTCGGCATATTCCGCGCCTTCCTCATGAAGCTTTTCCGCTAGTAGTAGATAGCCGGCCAGCGGTTCCAGCACATGCTGCCAAGGCCGCGTTGCCTTGGGTGAGCGGATTGAGAGCATGCGTTTCCCGTCCAGTGCGCGCAGGAAATCCGGAATTAGACGGTCTGCAGCCCAGTCGCCGCCACCGATGACATTGCCGGCGCGAGCGCTGGCCAGATGGATGCCAGCTGCGTCGAGGAAGGATGTCCGGTAAGCGGCGGTGGCCAGTTCGGAACAGGCTTTGCTGCTGGAATAGGGGTCGCTGCCGCCCATGGCTTCGTTCTCACGGTAGGGCCAGACCCATTCCCGGTTTTCGTAGCACTTGTCGGTGGTGACATTGACCACGGACTGCACACCCGGTGTGCGGCGCACGGCTTCTAGCAGATGTACCGTACCCATGACGTTGATGGCATAGGTCTCCAGCGGCTCGACATAGGAATGGCGCACCAAGGGTTGTGCTGCCAGATGCAGAACAATGTTCGGCTGAGCGGCCTGCAAGGCACGGCTGAGGGTGTCGAAGTCACGGATGTCGGCAAGGGTGTGGGATGCAAGTCGGGCCTGGACGCCGGCCACTGTGAAGAAGTTTGGTTCGGTGGGCGGTGTTAGGGCATAGCCATGCACTTCCGCTCCTAGGTCGGCCAGCCAGAGACTAAGCCAGCCGCCCTTGAAGCCGGTGTGGCCGGTGAGGAAGACTCGCTTGTCTTGCCAGAAGTTACTGTTCATGACCATACTTTCCAAGGGGCGTTGCCGGATGCCCATAGATCCTCTAGTAGGTTTTTCTCGCGCAGCGTATCCATGGGCTGCCAGAAACCTTCGTGGGGAAAGGCACGGAGCTGATCAGCCTGCACCAAGCGGTCTAGGGGAGCGGCTTCCCAACTGGTCAGGTCGCCGTCGATGAGGTCGAGACAACGCGGCGATAGGACGAAGAACCCGCCGTTGATGAGTCCACCGTCCCCGCGGGGTTTCTCGCTGAAGCCGGTGACCCGGTCGGCGTCCATTTGAAGTGCGCCGTAACGACCGGGCGGTTGCACAGCAGCAATGCTGGCCCAGCGACCATGTTGGCGGTGAAAGGCGATTTCTGCACTGATGTCGATGTCGGCCAGACCATCGCCATAGGTGAAGCAGAAGGCTTCCTCGTTGCGGAGGTAGTCCGCTACCCGGCGAAGGCGACCGCCAGTGAGGGTGTTTTCACCAGTGTCCACCAAAGTGATGCGCCAGGGTTCCGCCTTGCGCTGATGGACCTCCATACGATTGTTTTCCATGTCGAAGGTGACGTCGGACATGTGCAGGAAGTAGTTGGCGAAGTATTCCTTAATGAGGTAGCCCTTATAACCACAGCAAATGATGAAGTTGTTCACGCCGTGAGCGGAATAAATTTTCATGATGTGCCAGAGAATGGGCTTTCCGCCGATTTCGATCATCGGTTTCGGCTTCAGATGAGTTTCCTCGGAAATGCGGGTGCCTAGCCCACCTGCCAGGATCACAGCTTTCATCGTTCAAGGCTCCAGGAAATTTCGCCAGCCTTAGACCAGTGGCAGTAGGCATGGCGTGCCAGATTGCGCAGCCCCAGTTTGGCAAGACATAGTTTATAGAAGCGCTTTCTAGATTTCTGCGAGCGCTTGAGAGCTGCGAAGCCGAGTTTTTGCAATTCCAGCGGCGCACGGTAGTAGGTCCACTCGAACAGGCAGGCAAGGACTTCTTTCTCGTTGAGCCTGTCCAAGTATTCGTCCAGTAGATTCTGCCACGGCTGACCGGCCTGCTCGAAGGCAGCGATCAACTCGATGTAGCTGTTGTGGAAGAACAGCTTGCGGTAGTCTCGGCCCTTGGTACGCATGAAGTTGCCGGGATGCACGCGGGAGACGCCACCGGGGCGCGGGTCATAAATTAGCGGACCGCGGAATAGCAGGCGGGCCTCGGTAGTGAGATCAGATTGGTAGGTGGTGTGCGGGTCGAATCCGCCGATGGACATGAGGGTGGCAGTGCGCATCGCCATGGTCGGCGGCAGATATTGCCGAATTGGGTCGAACAACTGGACCGCTGCATAGGGGCCGTCGAATACCGCCATCTCATCGCACACCACCGCCATGTCGTCGTGTCCGGCACGATGCCGCATTAACCGCGAGGTGTAGCCGTGACCGTGCTGCTGCCGCCAGATCGGGCAGGAATAAAGGCCGGCATCGGGGTGGGCGTTGAAAGCGGCATCGGCGCGGGCGAGAAAATCGCGATGCAGGACATCGTCATCCTGGTGCAGGATATAGAGTTCGCCGCTAGCATCGCGCGCGATGGCGGCGAAATGTTCGCCCGCAGGCATGGTAGGTTCGCGACGGATGTAGCGAATGCGCGGGTCTTGCAGCGACTGTATGTACTCCCAGGTGCCGTCGCTGGATCCGTTATCCGAGACGATCAATTCGAAATCTGTGAAAGACTGGTGCAGCATGCCATCGATTGCTTGTGGCAAAAAGGTGGCACGGCGGTTGTAGGTAGGGATGGCAACGCTGAAGCGGGGCGGACGGCTCAAGGCGGATTCTCAGATTTCAATAGGCAGCAGTGAATGCCTGACGGATTGTCGCGGCATTCTCCGGCGTGGGAAAGGGTGGGTTATGCAGGGGCGGTGGGTAGCGCCCGGCAAGCAGAGTTTCTACCTTGTCCAGTACCGTTTCGACAGCTATGTCGGACATGGGGGTATCGAAATTCGAACCATTGTCCGGCCAGGGTTTGCCGCCTTCGGCCAGAGGATGGTCCAAAGCGAAACAGCAGGGGTGGTGCATCGGTCCCAGGGCGCTACTCGGTGCGGTCGGATGATACATGGTCACCATCGGTTTTCCTCGGCTGCTCATGATATGGGTGGGCCCGGTGTCGACGCCAACGTAGATGTCGACTTGGTTCATGAGTGCCCCAGTCTCACGCAGAGTGAGACGGCCGGCGAACAAAGTGGCATGCCCCGCTAGGCTTGTGTAGAGCCGATGTGTGCGGTCGGCTTCCAATGGGCCACCGAAGATCAGGAAATGGGCGTCTTGATGTTGGTTCAATATGCGCCCGGTAAGCTCGATGAAGTTCTCGATCGGCCAGTCGCGGTGGCCCTTTGTCGGGAAACTGGCAATCTGCATGCCGACTAAGGGGTTGCCTGACACTCGCTGACGTACCAAGGTCGTCTTGGCCCATGCGTCTTCTTCGGGAGTCACAACATAGGAAACGTTGAATCCCTCAGGTTCTAGGCCAAGCGGGCGTACTAGACAAAGGTTGAGTGTGACCGCATGGTTGGGCTGAAAACCGTCTTCGCGTGCAATGGCGAAGAGTCGCAGGTTTAGATCCTCGGATGGTTGGCGGAAGGCGATTACTTTATCGGTCACCCGCAGAGCATATTCGATTAGTGACGCATCGTTGCCGTAGACCAGGGCAATGTCGTAGCGTTGCGCGCCAAAGCGGCCCAAAAAGGGCGCGAATTTTTTGTCTATGAAGGTAAGCCGGTCAATAAATGGAAGATGCCGCAATACTTCAATGCGTTTTCTATGTCCGGCGAAAGTGAGATGTGCTTGGGGCCATGCCTTTTTCAGGGCGCGCAACACCGGAGTGGTGAGTAAAGTGTCACCAATGCGGGTTACGTTAATGACTAGGATGCGTGCAGGTGAGTTCATCTCTATTGCTTCATCGCCTTGATAAAGACGGCTTCCATGCGTTCGCTCATGCGTTCGAACCCGAACTTTTCTAACGCCTCGTTGCGGGCTGTCATGCCTAGGCGCATGGCCAATTCCGGATTGCTGACAATGCGGTCGATGGCGGTTGCGATGGCGGTTGCATCTTTGGGTGGTGTTACCAGAGCGCTTTCGCCATCGCGCACCGCTTCGAGGATCGCCCCCACCGGCGTAGTAACGATAGGCAGAGCGCAGAGCATGGCCTGCAGAATGGCCTGCGGTACGCCTTCGTTGGCGTAGGAGGGCAGGCAGAAAATATCCATGGCCTGCAGCCAGCACTCGGGGTCGGTGCGCTGACCTGTGAGGGTGACGCGATGAGTAATGCCGAGTGCAGCGATTTTCTCCTTGATCGGACTCTGCATCGGTCCTTCACCGACGATCAGCAGGTGCAGGTCGTGACGTCCCAGTTGTGCGAAAGCGTCCAGCAGAAAAAGATGGCCCTTCCAGCTGCGCAGGGTCGCGACGATGCCGATATGAGTGAATGCCGGATCAAGCCCGAGTGCCGCCTTGGCAGCGGCCTTGTTGGCGGCTGGCGAGAAGCGTATAGGATCAATGCCTGTCGGCACTGAAACGACCTGGCCTGCATCGAGGCCCAGTGTGGCGACGAGGTGTTGGCGCAAACTTTCGCCGGTTGTGACGATTTGGCGGGCTTGACGATATAGCCAGCGGTTGGCGAAGTTTCCGGAGACTGGCGCCGAGATATGCCGCGTACGTACGATAGCGGGAGGATGGGCTAGCGTAGCGCAAGCCAGGGCTGCGAGCCAGGAGTCGGCAGAACTATGCGTATTCACAATGTCCGGTTGCTGCGCGGCAAGATGATGACGCAGAGCCGAAAATCCTTTGAAAGTGCGAAACTCGATGGGCATTGGCACCACCGGCACGCCGTACCGCACTGCTTCAGTCGCCAGCCTCGCATGCGCGGGACAGGCGACGCTTACCTGATGGCCCCGCTCGATCAGCCCTCGCGATTCTTCGAGGATGCGAATTTCCTGTCCGCCCCAACCACAGGAAGCTTCGGTGTGGAGGATTTTCATACCGCATCCTCCGCAAACTGCAGTCGGTAGAGTTGGGCGTAGGCACCTTCGTGTGCCAGGAGGTCGGCATGGGTTCCGGTTTCAATGATTTGCCCATGCGAAAGCACGACGATACGGTCGGCATTTTCGATTGTCGATAGCCGGTGGGCAATCACAATGGTCGTGCGTCCCTTCATGAGTTCCACAAGGGCGTCCTGTACCTGACGTTCGGATTCGGTATCGAGGGCCGATGTGGCCTCGTCGAGGATCAATACAGGTGCATTTTTGAGAATCGCGCGCGCGATGGCCAGTCGCTGGCGTTGCCCGCCGGATAGGCGAATGCCGTTTTCGCCGATGGAGGTGTCGTAGCCTTGCGGCATGGCGATGATGAAGTCGTGCGCGTGGGCGGCACGTGCTGCGGCCTCGATCTCGGCTCGACTGACGGTATGCAGCGTGCCGTAGGCGATGTTGGCGGCCACGCTGTCGTCGAACAGGACGACATCCTGGCTGACCAGCGCGATGTTGGTGCGCAATGAGGCGAGGGTAAGGTCTTCGATGGTGTGGCCATCGAGCCGGATGCGACCACTGCTGGCATGATGAAAACGTGGCAGCAGGTTGGCCAGCGTGGTTTTACCGCCCCCCGATGGGCCGACCAATGCAATGGTTTGTCCCGGCAGGATGGCCAGATCGATACCGGCCAGCGCGTCACGCTCGGCATTCTGATAGCGAAAATGAACGCCCTCGAAGGCAATTTCGCCGCGAGCCCGCCCGATAGTTGTCTGACCCTGGTCGTCTTCGGGCGCTTCGTCGAGCAGCGTGAAGACGCTTTCCGCAGCGGCGAGTCCGCGTTGCAGGGGTGCATTGATGTCGGCCAGATGTTTGAGTGGGGCGAGCAACATCAACATGGCCGTAATGAATGAAACAAAGCCGCCAACGGTAGTCTGGGCGGCCGATGACTGCAGCAAGGCGATATAGACAACAATGGCGACAGCGATTGATGCTGAAATCTGCACCAGCGGTACCGATGCTGCCGCCGCAATGGCCTGGCGCATCCCGTAACGCCGCAGATTTTCGTTAATCTTGCCGAAACGCGCGATTTCCTGTGATTCGCCCCCGTAAATCTTCACGACTTTCTGGCCGTCAATCGCCTCTTGGAGGGATTGCGTCATCTGCGCCATGCCGATCTGCGATGCGCGGCTCATGGCGCGGAGACGGTGGCCGAAGACGCGAATCACGAAAGCAATGGCCGGTGCAATCAGAAACAGCACCAGCGTCAGACGCCAGTTGAGATACAACAGCCAGGCGAGCAGGCCGAGAATGGCAAACGAGTCTCTCAGTGCGGTGGTGATCACCGTGGTTGCGGCGGAAGCGATGCCGTTCACGTCATAGGAAATACGCGAGATCAACTGGCCGGAGGGGTGTGCATGAAAATAGGCGGCAGGTAGCCGGACAATGCGCTCGAACATCTGGGCGCGCAGATCACAAATCACCCGGTTTGACACCCAGGACATGCAGTAGGCGGCGATGTAACCGAACAGGCCGCGTACCGCAAAGATGGCGACAATGGCAAAAGGTGCCAGATAGAGATCGTCGCGCGGTTGGCCATCGAAGCCTTTGTCCAGCAAGGGCTTCATGAGTGCGGGAAAGAGGGGTTCAGTAGCGGCGGTGACCAGCAGCGCGGCAATGGCCAGCGCAAATCCCCGCCAGTAGGGGCGGACATAGCCCAGCAGACGAAAATAAAGCTGGCGACTGTTAACAGGAGGGTGCGTCATCACGCTGGATTTCGCGCTGGACTTCAGCGGGCCCGAAAAGCCGTGGATTCTATCAGCCGGGCGTAAAGCGCCGTGAGTTGCTCCGCCATGGCAACGGGTGTCAAGGGTGCCGTCGATGCATGGGCAGATCCCCGCATGACTTCAGATACGCCGGGGCGAGACAGCGTCTCAAGGGCATCGGCCAGCGCGGCAGGGTCGCGAGGCGGGCAGACCCATCCATTGCGCCCTGTTTCGATCAGCTCTGCCGCGCCACAAGTAGCGGTCGTGACAACGGGCAGGCCGCAAGCGAGGGCTTCGAGTGCGGCATTGGGAAAGGGGTCATATAGCGTCGGCAGGCAGAAGATGTCTGCCGCACCATAGAAGGGACGTACGTCGGTCTGCGCCCCAAAAAAACGGATGCGAGAATCGACGCCCAATTGTTGCGCAAGCCTGCGGTAACGCGCCGCCTCCTTGTCCTGACCGACGATCCAGACTTCAGCGTTGGATGTTGCCATGCGCGCAAGGGCCTCGATCAGCGTGGCGACGCCCTTGCGCGCGAAGCCGGAGCCGACGTAGAGGATGATCGGGGCCGCCTCGCCAGCGCCGACTTTTTTGCGCAACGCGCTGCGGTGCTCCTCGCACAGCGCCGGGTGAAACCGTTGCGGATCGACGCCGCTGTAGATGACGTGCAGCTTTTCGGCGGCTTGGGGAAATCGCCGTGCGATGTCGTCACGTACCATGCGCGAATTGCAAATGACAGCCTGCAGGTTGGGATGACGCAACATTGCCGCCTCGGCTGCCAATGTGTAGCGGTGCCAGGGAGATAGCCAGGTAAGCGGCTTGCGGGCAAGCTCCAGCCAAGTCGCATGAATGCCATCGCCGGCACGATATACGTGGCAACCGGGGATGCGCTCGTGCGACTGCACGATGTCGTAGCGCTCGGAGGCAATTACGCGCTGTACGCAACGGGCGAAGCTGCGGTCGCGCCAGGTGCGACCGAGATAAAACGGATTGCATTCGACGCCGGCATCTCCCTCGGTCCACTGGCGCGCGATGATTTCCACGTCAACTCCCCGGCTCCGCAGGGTGTCGAGGGCACCGGCGACGAAGCGTTCAGCGCCGCCAAAAGGCGTGTAACGCTGCCGGACGATGGCGAGCTTCATGCGAGCAGTTCCTCGCAGGCGGCCAGTACCTGCTCCATCGGCAGCGTCGTCAGGCATTCACTGATCTTGCTGCCTTCGCAGCCATCACGGCCGCAGGGGCGACAGGGGTGATGATCTGAAGTGACGATGCGACTGGCAACCTGCCATGGGCCCCACTCACGATCGCCCGACGGGCCGAAAAGGGCGACGGTCGGCGTACCCATAGCGGCGGCGATGTGCATGGGGGCCGAGTCGACGCCGACAAACAAACGGGCACGGGCGGTAAGTGCAGCCAACTGCTTGAGCGAGAGTTGCCCCGATAGGTCGATCAGGGATGCAGCCGAATCACCTACGCGCGCCTTGATGGCATCAATCAACGCCTGTTCCTTGGGGTCAGGGGCAGCTGTCAGGATAATCGGCCAGCCGTGCTCGCACAGTCGATCGCACAAGGCGGCAAGCTTGTCGGCGGGCCAGCACTTGAATTGCCAGCGCGAGCCGGGGTGGAGATGGATGAAGTCCCTGCCACTGAGGGCATGCTGACTGAGTAATGCCTCGATGCGGGATTCGGCATCCAGGCCTGGAATCAAGATAACCCGCTTGCCATCGGCGCGGGGCTCAATACCGAGTGTGCGCAGACTATCAAGGTTGCTCTCGACCGTGTGGCGATCCGGGTGCGATTGGGCAGGATAGATATGTGTAAAGCTTCCAGCCCAGAATGCGCCTTTGTAAGCAGGGGCAACCGACCACTTTGGTCGCAAGAGTCGCGTCAGCCAGGCGCCGCGCCGCTGTACCGAGAGATGCACGATCAAGTCGTAATGGCGGGCGTGCAGGGCGGTCAGGAGGTGCCACTCGGCAGCGGCTTGGCCGGCAAGCCCCAGGCGCTTCCAGTGACGGCCGATGGTGTGTAGCTGCGACAGGCACGGGTGGCCAGAAAGCATCGGTGCGGTATCGTCATAGACGAGTGCATCAATCTCGCACTGCGGCGCAGCCTCCTTGAGGGCGCCAATGACCGGGGTGGACAGCAGCACATCGCCGTGGTGGCGCAGCTTGATGATCAGGGCGTGACGAAGGGCAGCGGGTGAAAATGCTTCAGACATGGGGCGCATTTTGCCAGACACCTATCGTTAGAATGCGCCAATGCACAAACTCTCCGCTGTATTGATCACCCGCGATGCCGCCGGTAGCTTGCCTGCCTGCCTGGCCTCGCTCGGCTTTTGCGACGAGATGCTGGTCGTTGACGCGGGTAGTACGGATGACACGCTGGCGATTGCGCGCCAGGCAGGTGCGCGCATCATCGAAACCCATTGGCGCGGCTTCGGACCGCAGAAGCAATTCGCTGTCGAGCAGGCCAGCCATGACTGGGTGCTGTGCATTGACGCCGATGAACAAGTGACCCCCGAACTGGCGGCCACAATTCAAGCCGTCCTGTCAGCAGGGAGGCCGTCAGGCCGGAAGCGGCCCGAAGAGGCTGCGCCGACTTTTTCATGCTACCAATTCTCTCGCCGCAATCAGTTTATGGGGCGCTATTTAAGGCATGGCGAAGGCTATCCGGATTGGAGCCTGCGCCTGTTCGATCGCCGTCATGCCCGCTGGTCTGAAGATGCCGTGCATGAACGCGTGATCGCCACGGGCGAGGTTGGTACGTTGGCTGGAGACCTGCTGCATGATTCCGCCGAGTCGCTTGAACGCTATCTGGACAAGCAAAATCGTTACTCCTCGCTGGCGGCTGAGGCAGCCATCAAGAATGGGAAGCGCAGTTCGGCGCCTCGCCTTCTGATTTCGCCTGTTATCCGCTTTATCAAGTTCTATTTGTTGCGGGCGGGATTTCGAGACGGATTGCCCGGCTTGGTGCACATTCTCATCGGCTGCTACGCCAGTTTCGCCAAGCATGCAAAAATGCTCGCTTACCAAATCAGTTCAACGGATAAAAAATGAAAATCGCCATTGCCGGTACAGGATATGTTGGCCTTTCCAATGCCATCCTGCTTGCACAACATAACGAAGTTGTTGCCCTGGATATCCTGCCTGAGAAGGTGGCGATGCTCGGCCGCAAGCAATCACCGATTGAAGATGCCGAGATCGAAGACTTCCTCAAGAACAAGCCCTTGAACTTCCGTGCCACACTGGATAAGCAGGAGGCCTATGCGGGGGCCGACTACGTCATCATCGCGACGCCCACCGATTACGACCCCGAAACGAACTATTTCAATACCCAGTCCATTGAAGCTGTTATCCGGGATGTGATGGCGATCAATCCGCAGGCAGTCATGGTGATCAAGTCAACCATTCCGGTTGGTTATACCGTGCGGACACGTCAAGCGCTGGGCACCGAGAACCTGATCTTCTCCCCGGAGTTTCTGCGCGAAGGCCGTGCCCTTTACGACAACCTGCATCCCTCGCGCATCGTCGTCGGTGAGCAGTCTGCTCGCGCCGAGACCTTTGCCAAGCTCTTGAAGCAAGGCGCTGTCAAACAGGATATCCCCACCTTATTTACAGGCAGTACCGAGGCCGAGGCCGTCAAGCTCTTCGCTAACACCTACCTGGCCATGCGCGTCGCTTACTTCAACGAACTCGATACCTACGCCGCCCGACACGGCCTGGATACCCGTCAGATTATCGATGGTGTTTGTCTCGACCCGCGTATCGGCAGTCACTACAACAACCCCAGCTTCGGTTACGGCGGCTACTGCCTGCCCAAAGACACCAAACAACTCCTCGCCAACTACCGGGATGTACCGCAAAACCTGATTCATGCCATCGTCGATTCCAATACCACGCGCAAGGATTTCATCGCGGATGAGATCATCCACCGGCAGCCGAAGGTGGTTGGTGTTTATCGCCTGATCATGAAGGCTGGTTCCGACAACTTCCGTGCATCGAGCATCCAGGGCATCATGAAACGCATCAAGGCCAAGGGCATCAAGGTGATTGTTTATGAGCCGGCGTTGAAAGAGGCCAACTTCTACAATTCGCCGGTCGTTGCTGATCTGGAAGCCTTCAAGCGCGAATCCGATGTCATCATCGCCAATCGCCGCACGCCAGCGCTGGCCGATGTTGAGGCAAAAGTCTTTACCCGCGATCTCTTTGGGAGCGATTAATGCGAGTTCTGATTACTGGCGCAGCGGGCTTTATCGGTTCGAACCTGGCGCTGCGCCTGCTTGATCGCGGCGATACCGTTATCGGCATCGACAACCATAACGACTACTACGACCCGGCCATCAAGGAAGCGCGCCTGGCCCGGCACGCAAGTCACCCGAACTACACGCATCTGCGTATTGATCTGGCCGACCGCAAGGCGATAGAAGAAGCCTTCACCACCCACCAGCCGCAACGCGTCGTCAATCTCGCCGCCCAGGCCGGGGTGCGCTACTCCATCGAAAATCCGCTCGCCTACATCGACAGCAACATCGTCGGCTTTGCCCACATTCTGGAAGGCTGTCGGCATAACGGTATCGAGCATCTTGTCTATGCCAGTAGCTCCAGCGTCTATGGTGCCAACACCACCATGCCTTTTTCGGTGCATCACAACGTTGATCATCCACTCTCGCTGTATGCCGCCAGCAAGAAGAGCAACGAACTGATGGCCCACACCTACAGCCATCTCTACAACCTGCCGACGACGGGCCTGCGCTTCTTTACGGTTTATGGCCCATGGGGGCGACCCGACATGGCCCTCTTCAAATTCACCAAGGCCATCCTGGCAGGGGAGAAGATCCCGGTCTTCAACTATGGCAAACATCGGCGTGATTTCACCTACATCGATGACATTGTCGAAGGCGTGATCCGCGTGCTCGACAAACCTGCCCAGCCGAACCCTGTTTGGAGCGGCGCGGACCCGGATGCGGCGAGTAGCAAGGCGCCTTGGCGGGTATTCAATATCGGCAACAATAACCCGGTAGAGCTGATGGACTACATCGCCGCGCTGGAAAAAGCCCTTGGCCAAAAAGCAGAAATGGAAATGCTGCCCCTGCAACCGGGTGACGTGCCGGATACCTATGCTGATGTCACCGACTTGGTCGAACAATTCCACTACAAACCGGCCACCCCAGTCGAAAAGGGCGTTGCCAACTTTGTCGCCTGGTATTGCGACTATTTCAAGGTTTGATTTGACGCTGCCGATTGACCCCATCATCGCTGTCGTTGGCCTTGGCTACGTTGGTCTGCCTCTGGCCGTCGAATTCGGCAAGCGGTTCAGAACCATCGGCTATGACCTGTCTGCAGAGAAGGTAGCGGCTTATCGGGCGTTTTCGGACCCGACCAGCGAAGTGTCCTCCGATGATCTCGAGGCGGCCACTCTCCTTGAATGCACCACCGATCCGGGCCGTCTCGCCTGCGCCGACTTTATCGTCGTGACGGTGCCTACCCCGGTCGATGTGGCCCATCAGCCGGATTTCGGGCCGCTGATTGCGTCCAGCGAAACCGTCGGGTGCCACATGCAGTGCGGTGCCGTCGTCATTTACGAATCCACCGTTTATCCCGGCGCCACCGAAGAAATTTGTATCCCGCTCCTGGAAAAACACTCTGGCCTCGTATGGAAGGCCGACTTCCACGTCGGCTACAGCCCGGAGCGCATCAATCCAGGCGACAAGGAGCATACGCTCACGAAAATTACCAAGGTTGTCTCTGGTGATAGCCTGGCAACGCTGGAGAAGGTGGCTGCCCTGTACGGATCAATCGTTGTGGCGGGCGTATACCGTGCATCAAGCATCAAGGTTGCGGAAGCCGCCAAGGTCATCGAGAACACCCAGCGTGATCTCAACATTGCGCTGATGAACGAACTGGCTATCATCTTCGACAAGATTGGCATCGATACCATCGAGGTACTGGAGGCTGCGGGTACCAAATGGAACTTTCTGCCATTTCGTCCCGGCTTGGTTGGCGGGCACTGTATTGGTGTCGATCCTTACTATCTAACCCATAAGGCCGAGATGCTCGGCTATCACCCGCAGGTCATTCTTGCTGGGCGCAGGATCAATGACGGCATGGCTGCCTTTATTGCCCAGCAAACTGTCAAGCAGATGATCAATGCCGGAAGTTGCATAAAGGGCGCCAAGATTATCGTGTTGGGACTGACCTTCAAGGAAAACTGCCCGGATTTGCGCAACTCAAAAGTGGCCGATCTTGTGCGCGAGTTGATGGACTATGGCTGCGAAGTTTGCATACACGACCCGCTTGCGGATGCAGAGGAAGCGCAGCACGAATACGGGCTCAAGCTGACGCCATGGGAACAACTCGAACCGGCCGATGCAGTGGTAGCGGCCGTCTCACACCGCCGTTACGTTGAAATGGAACTGAGCGAACTGACCTGCAAGTTGAAGCCGGGTGGAGTGTTTGTTGATATCAAGTCTGCTTACGACCCGCTCGCCATCAATCACGCTGGTTTCGGGCTACTACGTTTGTGATCGCTCGGTGGGTGCGGTGGGAGTGATCATCCGCTGCGCCAGCGTCCGGTACAACGGTGGGCAAAGCGCCCGTGAAACCACCGAGGCCAGCAGCGAGACCACCATCAGGTCGATCACCAGGCCATAGCCGCTGACCATCTCGATGACGATCACGAAGGCCGTGATTGGTGCCTGAGTAACGGCGGCGAGGAAACCGGCAGCGCACAGGACTAAAACAGTGCCGACACTGAGCTGGTCAGCCAGCAGGACGGCAAGGTTGTTGCCGATGCCGGCGCCGATGGCAAGCGAGGGCGCGAAAATGCCGCCGGGTACGCCCGCCGCATAGGAAACGAGGGTGGCGAAGAACTTGTCGATGCCGAAGTGCCAAGGCACTTCGGCATCACGCTCGAAGAGATTGCGTGTTTCGACATAGCCGGTGCCGTAGGTGCTGCCATCCGCAATCAGTCCGATGAGTGCGATGATCAGCCCGCAGAGTGCGGCATAGCGAATCGGGTGAGCGTTGCGGAAGGCGCTGAAGATGGGACCATTGCGGTCGGTCGCCAGCAGCATGAGGCGCGCGAAGGCGCCGCCGGCGAGTCCGCAGACAATTGCCATGAGCAGCACCCAGACAAGTTGCAACGGACTTTTGAGTCCGGTGAAGCTAACCCAGCCGAAATAGGTGGTGTTGCCGAGCAGGGCTTGCGAGACGATGCCGGCGAGGACGATGGCGACGATCAGCATGCCACTGAGACGTTGATCCAGGCCACGATGCAGTTCTTCAATGGCAAACATGATGCCGGCCAACGGGGTGTTGAAGGCGGCAGCGATGCCGGCGGCACCACCCGCAATGATCAGGTGCCGGCGCTGGATGTTGAGCCGCCTTGGCAGACGGCCATGCAGGCTGTTCATGATCGCTGCGCCGACTTGCACAGTGGGCCCCTCGCGACCGGTTGAAAAACCGGCAAACAGGGCCGCCGTGCCGAGGCCGATCTTGCCGACGACAATTCTCAATGAGAGCAGTGCTGGTCGATCTGCTTGGGGATGTGTGTCACGATGAATTTCGGCAATCGTTTGCGGAATGCCACTACCTTCAGCGCCTGGAAAGTAGCGACGGGTGGCCCATACGACGAGGGCGCCACCTGCGGGGCAGATCAGAAATGGCCACCACCATGCCGCTTCGGAAATGTCGCGAAAGGCTTGCACTGCCGCTTCGGAGAGTTCGGCAAACAAGACGGCCAAGAGTCCGACGCAAGCCGCGCCGCCCCAGATGATCAGGCGACCAAGCCAGAACTGCAGCAGGGCGGCACGTCGGCGCGCCCTGCGCCGGTTGAACGCTGCCCCGGTTGGGTCAGGTGCGACGATAGACTTCGCTCCCCTGCTGGACGAACTCGACAGACTTTTCCTGCATGCCCTTTTCGGCATACTCGCGTACGTCCTGGGTAATCTTCATCGAGCAGAAATGCGGGCCGCACATTGAGCAGAAGTGCGCGAGCTTGGCCCCTTGTGCCGGCAACGTCTCGTCGTGGAACTCGCGCGCCTTGTCGGGGTCGAGGCCAAGATTGAACTGGTCTTCCCAACGGAACTCGAAACGCGCTTTGGAGAGTGCGTTGTCACGCGCCTGCGCACCCGGATGGCCTTTGGCCAGATCGGCGGCGTGGGCGGCGATCTTGTAGGCCATGATGCCGTCCTTGACGTCACTCTTGTCCGGCAGGCCGAGGTGTTCCTTGGGCGTCACGTAGCAGAGCATCGCCGTGCCATACCAGCCGATCATCGCCGCGCCGATGGCGCTGGTGATGTGGTCGTAGCCAGGGGCGATGTCGGTGGTGAGCGGGCCGAGGGTGTAGAACGGCGCTTCCTTGCACCACTGCAACTGGAGGTCCATGTTCTCCTTGATCATGTGCAGCGGCACATGGCCGGGGCCTTCGATCATCACCTGCACATCATGTTTCCAGGCAATGTCGGTCAGTTCGCCGAGGGTTTTCAGTTCGGCCAGTTGCGCTTCATCGTTGGCATCGTAGATCGAGCCGGGGCGCAGGCCGTCGCCGAGCGAGAAGCCGACGTCATAGGCTTTCATGATCTCGCAGATGTCCTCGAAATGCGTATAGAGGAAGTTTTCCTTGTGGTGGGCAAGACACCACTTGGCGAGGATGGCGCCGCCGCGACTGACGATGCCGGTCATGCGCTTCGCGGTCATCGGGATGTAGCGCAGCAGTACGCCGGCGTGGATGGTGAAGTAATCGACGCCCTGTTCCGCCTGCTCGATCAGCGTGTCGCGGAACAGCTCCCAGGTCAGGTCTTCGGCCTTGCCGTCGACCTTTTCCAGCGCCTGATAGATCGGCACGGTGCCGATCGGCACGGGCGAGTTGCGCACGATCCATTCGCGTGTTTCATGAATGTTCTTGCCGGTGGAGAGATCCATCACCGTATCGCCGCCCCAGCGGATCGACCAGGTCATCTTGTCGACTTCCTCCTGAATGGAGGAAACGATTGGGGAGTTGCCGATGTTGCAGTTGATCTTGGTGAGGAAGTTGCGACCGATGATCATCGGCTCGCTTTCCGGGTGGTTGATGTTGTTGGGGAGGATGGCGCGGCCACGGGCGATTTCGTCGCGGACGAATTCCGGGGTGATGACTTTCGGGATGGCGGCGCCAAAGCTCTGGCCGGGATGCTGGCGGCGCAGTTGTTCGTTCAGCCCCTCCAGACGTTGATTCTCGCGGATGGCGACGAATTCCATTTCCGGGGTGACGATGCCTTGCTTCGCATAGTGCATCTGGGTGACATTCCTGCCGGGTTTGGCGCGACGCGGTTGCTGCACATGGGCGAGGCGTAGCGCGGCCAGCTCGGGATCGGCCAGCCGGGTACGACCATAGGTGGAGGATTGCTCGGTCAGGCGTTCGGTATCGCCGCGCTCTTCGATCCAGCCGGCGCGCAGGGCGGGCAGGCCGCGGCGCAGGTCAATTTTTGCCTCAGGGTCGGTATACGGGCCGGAACAGTCATAGACGGTGATGGCCGGGTTCTTTTCGCCGCCCATTTCAGTGGGCGTATCGGCTTGCGTGATTTCACGCATCGGCACGCGAATGTCGGGCCGGCTGCCGGTGACATAAATCTTGCGGGAATTGGGCAGTGGCTGGATCGCCGCGCCATCGACCTGAGCCTGGGCGGCGACAAACTTTTCATGGGCATTCATGCAATGAGACTCCGTTGGTTAACTTCTGAAAGTACTGGAATCGGCGGGGGAAAGCAACCACGGGCTAATAAGGGCTAAAGTGCGCGCCAATTCCACCGTTAATTCGCGAACGTAAAGAAGAAGGGGAATCCCATGTTTACCAGAAGCGCCGCGTCCGTATTTGCCGTGGCCTGGCTATGCGTAACTGCCACCACTGCAGCCCTTGCCGCACCGGCAGGCGCCCAGTGGCAGGGGGTGGCGACTAGTGCCGGCAGCACGGTCGAGATCGACAAGAACCGCATCAGCCGCCTCAAGAATGGCAAGACGTCCGCCTGGACGCGTCTGTCCCTTGATCACCCGCTGCTCGATTTTGAAAACCAGGTGCGCTACACCGCCGTGCAGGCGCTCAACCACTACGATTGCGCGCAGGGCAGTTTTTCTACCCAGCAGCGCACCTATTGGCTGGATGGCCGCGCGGTCAAGACGGAAAAGGTCAAGGGCCCGCATCTTGCCGTCCAGCCGGATAGTCTGGATGCGCGCCTGCTGCAGGAAGCCTGCAAGCCGCGTACGGTGGGTGAAATGCAGCAGACCGCCACACGTGCGGCTGCAGCGGTTGCCGAACGCCCGCGTGCCATGCATGCCGAAATGGTCAGTGCCGGCGATCTGGCACCGGCGCGCAGCACGAAGGTGGCCGATGCCCCTGCGCCTGTTGCCGAGACAGGGGGCGCGAAGCCGCGCATGTTTGACATGCCGCTGATTGACAAATCCAAGGCCGTCGATCCGTATGCCGGGGCGACTGCACCTGCGGCACCCGCAGCAACCACGGCACCTGCCCCGGCCGCTGCCAAGCCGCCGGCCGCAGCCTATCCCGCCGCAGTGGTGAGCACCAAGGCACCTCCACCCGTGCAGGAGCTAAGCCGCCAGGAACGCGAGTTGATGCTGGCCACTTCCGGCCCGCGCAAGGCGACGCCGAAGAAAAAAACCGAGCCACCGCCCCCGCCGCCCCCGGATTATTCGCATGTGCATTGGGGATATGCCGGCCTGGGTGCTCCGGAAAACTGGTCGAAAATCAAGCCGGGCTATTCATTGTGCGGTACGGGCAAGCGCCAGTCGCCGATCGATATTCGCGGCGGCATCAAGGTCGATCTGGAGTCGATCAAGTTTGATTACAAGCTGACTGAATTCCGCATCATCGACAATGGCCATACCGTGCAGGTCGAGGTCGGTGAGGGCAGCACGATTACTGTCATGGGCCAAAGCTATCAGCTGGTGCAGTTCCACTTCCACCGTCCGTCGGAAGAGCGCATTAACGGCAAGACCTATGACATGGTCGCCCATCTGGTGCACAAGGATTACGACAATCGTCTAGCTGTGATCGCCGTGCTGATGGAAAAGGGCATGGAGCATCCGATCATCCAGACTCTGTGGAATTACATGCCGCTGGAAGTGGGCATGGAATCACAGCCGCCGGACGTCCTCATCGATCTCAACCGACTGCTGCCGGAAAAGCGTGACTACTACACCTACATGGGTTCGCTGACGACGCCACCTTGTACCGAAAACGTGCTGTGGATGGTGTTCAAGACCCCGGTGCCGGTGTCGCCCGAGCAGATCGGCATCTTCTCGCGACTGTATCCGAACAATGCGCGGCCGGTGCAGCCCACCCATGATCGCCTGATCAAGGGCACGCGCTAAGCCCATCAAAGACTTGCGCTAAAGTGCATTGAGCACTTTTCGGATGGGGGTGGGTAACGCCGCCCCCGCCCAGTCCTTTCGATCCAGCCAGCGGTAGTCCGCTGGCGGTTTGCCCTTCGACCGGGTTTCACAGATCAGTGGCTGGATGCTCAGGCGGAAGTGTGTAAAGCTGTGCTGAAAAGTCGGCGCTGGCGAGACGGCACCGATGGGCAGGCGCAGGTGTTGTGCGCAATGCTTGGCGGCATCTTCTCCCTCGGGGAGCTCCGGCAACGACAGCAGGCCGCCCCAAATGCCCGTCGGCGGACGTTGCTCCAGAAGTACGCGCTCACCATGCCGGATCACCAGCAAGACCACGGCCTGTTGCGGGAGGGTGCCGCGTGGTTTCGGCGTCGGCAGTTCACCCACGCGATTTTCGGCAAACGCCACGCACAGCGTGGCGACCGGGCAGGCCGTGCAGCGTGGTTTCGTGCGCGTGCAGATCGTCGCCCCCATGTCCATCTGTGCCTGAATGTAAGTGGCCACTTGCTGCTTGGGCAGCAGTGATTCTGCTTGCTGCCAGAGCCGCTGGTCCACTTTGGTCCCCGTACCGGCGATGCCGAAGCAGCGACACAGCAGGCGCTTGACGTTGCCGTCGAGAATGGCGGCGCGCGCGCCAAAACAGAACACCGCAATGGCATGGGCCGTCGATTGGCCGATCCCCGGCAGGCGGGCGATCTCGGCCGGCGAGCGCGGGAAGTGTCCGGCATGTGCGGCCACGATGTCCTGGGCGCAGCGATGCAGGTTGCGGGCGCGGGCGTAGTAACCCAGTCCGCTCCACAGGGCCATGACGTCTTCGACGGGCGCGCCCGCCAGATCGGCCAGTGTCGGGAAGCGCGCCAGGAAGCGTGCGTAATAGGGAATCACCGTGCCCACCTGCGTTTGCTGCAGCATGATTTCGGAGAGCCAGACGCGATAGGGATCGCATGTACCTTGCCACGGCAGATCGTGGCGACCGTGCTGGCGATGCCAGTCGATGAGGTGCTGGGCGAAAGTGGGCATGGGGAGGCGTGGAGCGGGTGAAGGGAGTCGAACCCTCTTCATTAGCTTGGGAAGCTAAGGTAATGCCGTTATACGACACCCGCGCTTGCTCACGTTGGAGGGGCAAATTGTAAAGGTAAAATTGGCGCATGATTGAAATCATCCTCAACGGCGCCCCCAGACAGTTTGCCAACCCGCTTAGCGTCGCCGAAATGCTGGCGGCGGAAGGCTTGGCCGGCAAGCGTGTCGCGGTGGAACGCAATGGCGAAATTGTGCCGAAAAGCCAGCATGCCGCGACGCCTCTCATCGCGGGCGATCAGCTCGAAATTGTTGTCGCCGTCGGCGGCGGTTAGAAAGGACACCATGCAAGACACACTCACGCTCGCCGGCAAGACCTACACGTCGCGCCTCCTCGTCGGCACCGGCAAATACAAGGATTTCGATGAAACGCGACGTGCCGTCGAGGCCAGTGGCGCCGAGATTGTCACGGTTGCCATCCGTCGCACCAACATCGGCCAGGAGCCTGGCCAACCCTCGCTGCTGGATGCGCTGCCGCCCTCGAAATACACCTACCTGCCGAATACCGCCGGCTGCTATTCCGCCGACGATGCGGTGCGCACCCTGCGCCTCGCGCGCGAGCTGCTCGATGGCCATGCCCTGGTCAAGCTCGAAGTCCTCGGCGACAAGGAAACGCTGTTTCCCAACATGCCGGAAACCCTCAAGGCGGCCGAAACGCTGGTCAAGGACGGCTTTCAGGTCATGGTCTATTGCTCGGACGATCCGATTCAGGCCAAGCTTCTTGAGGGCATCGGCTGCGTGGCGGTGATGCCGCTCGCCTCGCTGATCGGGTCTGGCATGGGCATTCTCAATCCGTGGAATTTGAAACTGATTATCGACGCAGCCAAGGTGCCCGTTTTTGTCGATGCGGGCGTTGGCACGGCGTCGGATGCGGCGATTGCGATGGAACTCGGCTGTGATGGCGTGCTGATGAACACGGCGATTGCCGGCGCGCAGCATCCGGTGCTGATGGCCGGCGCCATGAAGAAAGCCGTTGAGGCGGGGCGCGAGGCCTTTTTAGCCGGCCGCATGCCGAAGAAGTTTTACACCGCCAGCCCGAGTTCGCCGACCAGCGGCATGATTGGTTCGTGAACCGCGTTCTTGTGCTGCTCTGCTGCGGGTTGCTGGCAGCACCGGTGCATGCCCAGCAAGGTTACGCCTTCGACCAGCCCGAAATTCTCGCCACCCAGCGCCTCTGGGGCATCGCACACGGCGCGCGTCTGCTGGCGCATGCCTGTACACAGGCGGGCAAGGGCGAGGCCGCTGAAGCCTGGGTCGAGTGGCAAGAGCGCGAACTGCCACAAATCCTGAGTGCCGGAAATTTGCTGGCAAAGCACTATTTTGGCGAAGACGCGGCACCGCCGGATGCCATTGCAAAAGTGCTGGGACTCAAGCAGGCGCTGGCCCTGCCGCCCGAGCAGCTTGAGCCGGCCTGCGCCACGTTTGCCGAAGCACTGGCCCTGCCGCGTTATGACCTGGCCAAACGCTACGAAGAACTATTAAAGGTCGAACCGAAGCCATGAGCGATACCGCCGACACCCCGATTTCCCAGCGTCCGATTCGCAGCTTCGTGCTGCGTCAGGGC
Source organism: Rhodocyclaceae bacterium (assembly GCA_030681195.1). Classification (GTDB taxonomy): domain Bacteria; phylum Pseudomonadota; class Gammaproteobacteria; order Burkholderiales; family Rhodocyclaceae; genus Sulfuricystis. The sequence goes on along the minus strand of JAUXXJ010000045.1, from coordinate 23,604 downwards.
CGCGTCTCGAATGCCCAGCAGCGTTACTTCGACGAAGGCATGCCGCGTTACGGCATTCCGTATGCGGTCGCGCCGCTTGATTTCGCCGCCGCGTTTGGTCGCCAGGCACCAACTTTTCTTGAGATCGGCTGTGGCATGGGCGAGACCACCGCGATCATTGCGGCGGCCCATCCCGAGAACGATTACATCGGCATCGAGGTGCATGCACCCGGCGTCGGCAGCCTGCTCAAGGAAATCACCACGCGCGAACTGACCAACCTGCGCGTGGTACGCCACGATGCCGTCGAGGTGGTGCGCGACATGATTCCGGAAAATTCCTTGGCCGGCATCCATATCTACTTTCCCGACCCGTGGCCGAAAAAGCGGCAGCAGAAGCGCCGGCTGATCCAGTCGCCCTTCGTGGCGCTGCTGGCCGCGCGGCTTGCGCCGGGCGGCTACCTGCACTGCGCGACAGACTGGGAGGAATATGCGCAGCAGATGCTCGACGTCTTGAGCGGCGAAGCGTTGCTGCAAAACACCGCAGTGGGGTTTGCACCGCAACCCGCATGGCGTCCGCAGACCAAGTTCGAGACGCGCGGCCTGCGCCTCGGTCACGGCGTCTGGGATGTGCTGTTCAGGCGTCGAGAAACAGCGTAATCAGGCGATTGAGAAAGCGCCGCCCCTGTGGGGTCGGCCTCAGCCGGTTATCCACGACCTCCAGCAGTCCTTCCTGCCGTCCCGCCAGCGCCGACTTTTCTATCGCTGAAAGCGGCAGGCCGGTGCGTTCGCTGAACCAAGCCAGCGGCACGCCGTCGGTAAGACGCAGCGCGTTCATCATGAACTCCCCCGGCAGATCCTCCGTTGTCACAGGTTGCCATTGGCGCGTGACCGGATCAGCCAGATAGTCTTTCGGATGGCGCGGACGCGCTTCGCGACGGATGCCCGTGTGATCTGATAGTTTCGAGTGCGCGCCGGCACCGATGCCGAGGTAGTCGCCGAAACCCCAATAGTTGAGGTTGTGCTGACATTGCTGTCGCGGCTTGGCAAAGGCTGAGGTTTCGTAGTGCTGGTAGCCTGCAGTGGCGAGCGTTTCCTCGACCATGTCCTGCATGTCGGCGGCGAGATCATCGTCGGGCAGCGGCGGCGGGGCATGGTGGAATGGGGTGTTCGGCTCCAGCGTCAGGTGATAGGCGGAGAGGTGCGAGACGCCGGTTGCGATGGCCGTGGCGAGGTCGCGCTGCGCTTCGGGCAGCGTTTGCTCTGGCAGCGCATACATCAGGTCGAGATTGACGCGCTCAAAGTGTTTCTGCGCGATCTCGATGGCACGCTGCGCCTCGTCGCCGGAATGGATGCGACCGAGCGCGGCGAGTTTGGCGTCAGCAAAACTCTGGATGCCGAGCGAGAGGCGATTCACGCCGGCGTCGCGATAGGCCGCGAAGCGCGCCGCTTCAACGGTGCCGGGATTGGCTTCGAGGGTGATTTCGGCCTCGGGCAGCAGCGGCAGGCGCATGCGCAGCGCCGCCAGCAGCGCATCGACCGTGGCGCCCGACATCAGACTGGGCGTACCGCCGCCGATGAAAATTGAGATGATCGGCCGCCCCCAGATCAATGGCAGCGCGGCTTCGAGATCGGCGATCAGTGCGTCGAGATAAGTAGCTTCCTGTGGCACCGATTCATGGGAGTTGAAGTCGCAATAGGGGCACTTCCTGACGCACCACGGCCAGTGCACATACAGCGACAGCGGCACCGATAGAAAAGTCGACGTGACCGAAGGGAATCCCTTTTGCGGGACTGGCGGGACGGCGACGATGGGAATCAAACGTCGAGCTTCAGCCGTTCCATCAACTGCACCAGCGCCTTGCCGCGATGGGAGCGTTTGTTTTTCTCCTCGGCAGCGATTTCGGCGGCGGTCTGATTCAGATCGGGCACGAGAAAGTAGGGGTCGTAGCCGAAGCCGTTGGCGCCGCGCGGCGTGTCGATGATCTCGCCGTGCCATTCGCCTTCGCAGATGATCGGCTGCGGGTCGTCGGCGTGATGCACGAACACCAGCACGGCGACGTAATGCGCGCGACGATCCGTCTTGCCCTGCAGGTCGGCAATCAACTTCTGGTTGTTGCGCTCGTCCGACTTCGGTTCCCCGGCGAAGCGGGCGGAGAACACGCCGGGTGCGCCGCCGAGTGCCTTGACGCAGATGCCTGAATCGTCGGCCAGTGCCGGCAGGCCAGTGAGCTTGGCCGCATGGCGCGCCTTGGCGAGGGCGTTTTCGACGAAGGTAACGTGTGGCTCTTCGGCTTCGGGAATGTTGAAGTGCGCCTGCGGCAGCACTTCGATATCCACCTTGGCGAGCATCTGGGCGAACTCGCGCAATTTGCCGGCGTTGTTGGAGGCGAGGACGATTTGCTTCATGATGCCTGCCGTACCGCCAGCGCCGACTTTTGCGCGGCGATGATTTCGCCGATGCCTTTTTGCGCCAGCACCAGCAGCGCATCGAGTTCGGCGCGGGTGAAGGGCGCGCCTTCGGCGGTGCCCTGAATCTCGACCATACCGCCGGCGCCGGTGACCACCACGTTCATGTCGGTATCGCAGCTCGAATCCTCGTCGTAGTTGAGGTCGAGCACTGGCGTGCCATCCACGATGCCGACCGAAACGGCGGCGACGAAATCGCGCATCGGCTGGGCGCTGATTTTTCCGGCGGCGACGAGGCCGGCCAGCGCGTCGTGGAGCGCCACGCAGGCACCGGTGATCGAGGCGCAGCGTGTGCCGCCGTCGGCCTGCAGCACGTCGCAATCGAGCGTGATCTGCCGTTCGCCCAGCGCCGACAAATCAGTGACGGCGCGCAAGGAACGGCCGATCAGGCGCTGGATCTCCTGGGTGCGGCCGGACTGCTTGCCCTTGGCCGCTTCGCGGTCGGTGCGCGTGTGCGTCGAGCGCGGCAGCATGCCGTATTCGGCGGTGACCCAGCCTTTTCCCTTGCCCTTGAGGAAGGACGGCACGCGCTCTTCGACGCTGGCGGTGCACAGCACCTTGGTATGGCCGAATGCCACCAGCACACTGCCTTCGGCGTGGCGGGTGTAGTGGCGGGTGATTGTCAGCGGACGTAGTGCATCGGCGGTGCGGCCATCGGGTCGCTGGAAACTTGGGGACATGGTTACTCCTGTGGAGGTGCGATATAGGGCGCCGCCAGCATGCGCTGCAAGGAAAAGGCGCTTTGCGGGCGGGTGAGCGGGTCGAGGCGCATGCACTGGTCGATGATGTCGAGCAGTTGCGGTGAATATTTGCCGGCGAAGCGCGTCGTGGCCGGCACAAGTTTGTCATCCAGCAGACGCAGGTCGGCGGGCTGCGGGGCGGCCGCGGCGAGGCAGGCATACATGCTGGCACCGACGGCATAGACATCGGTCCATGGGCCTTGATCCGGCCGGTTGCCGTACTGTTCCGGGGCGGCATAGCCTGGGGTGTAGGTGGGACGCAGATCGGGATCGCACTGCTGCAGGGTCTGGCGTGCGGCACCGAAGTCGATCAGCACGGGTGAGCCATCCGTGTGCAGGTAAATGTTGGAGGGCTTGATGTCGAGGTGCAGTAGCTTGTTGGCATGCACTTCGCGCAGCCCCGAGAGCAGACGCGAAAACATGCCACGCACGAAGTTTTCGCGAAACTCACCATGATGCTTGCGGATCTGCTCGTGCAGGGTGCGGCCTTCCTCGTAGCGCATCACCAGATAGACGGTGTCGTTGGCGCGCAGGAAGTTGATGACGTGCACGATGTTCGGGTGATTGAGGCGCGCGAGGGCGATGCCCTCCTCGTAGAAGGCCATCATGCCACTCTGGAAAGCCTCGCGGTTGGCGGCAGTCACCTGTGGCAACAGCCCCACCTTGCGCTGTGCCAGCGCCTGCGGCAGATATTCCTTGATGGCCACCGGCACACCCTGCGGATCGGTGGCCAGATAGACGATCGCAAAGCCACCCATCGAGAGCTGGCGTTCGAAAACGTAGCCATCAATGACGTGACCGGCAGGCAGGGGAATATTGGTTTGCGGCGGGGGCATCGGTCTGCATTCTAAAACTGGTAAGCTCACCGACCTACAAGGTTTTCAACCATATACGACTCGCCATGACCATTCACAGCATGACCGGCTATGCCGCACAGGATCGCGACCTCGGCCAAGCCAGCCTGCATCTTGAACTGAAAAGCGTCAATAGCCGCTTTCTCGACCTCAATTTCCGCTGTGCGGAAGAACTGCGCTTTCTCGAAATGCCGATCCGCGAGAAGCTGACCGTCGCTATCGGGCGTGGCAAGCTCGATTTCCGTCTCTACCTGCAGATGCGCGATGGCGCCAGTGCACAGCTCAGACCGAATCTGGAACTGGTTGGTCAGCTTTCCGCGCTGGCGAAGCAGGTTCAAGGCATCCTGCCAGCAGCGCCGCCGCTGACCGTTGCCGACATCCTGCGCTGGCCGGGGGTGCTGGCCAACGAGGCGATATCGCCCGAGCGCCTGCAGACCGAGTGTCTGAGCCTGCTCGATGCCGTGCTGGCGGAATTTCTGGCCAGCCGTGCCCGCGAGGGTGCGCGCCTGGCCGACGTGTTGCGCGAGCGGGCCGCCCGCATGCGCGCCGCGGTGGCGCAGGTCGAGCCGATGGTGCCGGTGGCGATTGCCGACTATGCCGAGCGTCTGGCGACCAAGCTGCGCGAGGCTGTGGCGGCGCTGGATGAAGATCGTATCCGCCAGGAGGTCGGCGTGTTTGCCGCCAAGATCGACGTGGCTGAGGAACTGGCGCGACTAGTGACGCATCTGACCGAGGTCGAACGCGTGCTCGCCAAGGGCGGGGCAGTCGGCAAGCGGTTGGATTTCCTGATGCAGGAACTCAACCGCGAAGCCAATACGCTGGCCTCGAAATCGGTATCGGCTGCCGTGACGGCGATTGCGCTGGAGCTCAAGCTGCTGATCGAGCAAATGCGCGAGCAGGTCCAGAATTTGGAATGATCCTGCAAGCCGCTCACCATGAGGGTTTTCGCGTGGCAAGCGGTTGCATGCCTTGGTAAGCAAAGGCATAATTCGCCCCACGTTTATTCCTCGGTTACCGAGAAGCTGATGTCGCGCTCGCTGTTATTTCTAGCCGCTCTTTACGTTTTCTGGCTGCTCCTGTCCGGCATGTTCACGCCCTTCCTGCTGGCGTCTGGCGTCGGTTGCGCGCTATTTATTTATCTGCTGGCGCGGCGCATGAACATCGTTGATGCCGAGGGCTTCCCCATCCAGCTTGCCTGGCGTGCATTTTTCTCTTACTGGCCCTGGCTCGGCGGGGAAATCCTCAAGTCGGCGTGGGATGTCAGCCGGCGCATCCTTGATCCGCGCCTGCCGATTTCGCCGACCCTGGTCGAATTTACCCCGACGCAGCGCACCGATCTCGGCCTCGTCATCCATGCCAACTCAATCACCCTGACACCCGGGACGATTTCCGTTGAAGTGGCGCCCGGCCGCTTCCTCGTCCATGCCCTGACACGCGAAGCCGCCGCAGGCCTGGCCGGCAGCGAGATGGATCGCCGCTGCACCGAACTGGAGGGCAAGGCATGAGCATGATGCTGGCGGCGGCCACCCTGGCGGTGCTCGTTTGCGTCGTGCTGGCGCTGGCGCGGGCCGCTCTGGGCCCGACGGTGTTCGACCGCCTGCAGGCCGCCAACACCATCGGCACCAGCGCCATGCTGCTGCTCGCCCTGTTCGGCTTCCTCAACGGCCGGCCCGAATTTCTCGACCTGGCCATCACCTATGGCCTGCTCAACATCATCGGCGTGATCGCCGTGCTCAAGTTCTTCCATCAGGGCGATTTAGGAGCCGCAGGCGCTGAGGGAGCCGCAGGCGCGGAGGGAGCCGCAGGCGCGGAGGAGAAGCGATGAGCTTCCTGATTGATATCGCCAGTGCCCTCTGCCTGCTCGCCGGGGCGTTCTTCTGCCTCGTCGGCGCCTGGGGGCTATTGCGCATGCCGGACTTCTACACGCGTGTGCACGCAGCGAGCGTGCTCGAAACGCTGGGGGCCGACCTGATCCTGCTCGGTCTCGTGCTGCAGGCCGGTTTCACCCTGGTCGCCGCCAAGTTGCTGCTGATCGGCCTGCTGATCTTTTTTGCCAGCCCGACGGCCAGCCATGCGCTGACGCGTGCGGCGATGTTGCGGGGGGTAACACCGTTACTCGCAAAGCAGGGAGAACCCTCATCGAAACCCTGATCATCAACGTCCTGCTGGTGTTGATGGCCTGCTCGGTATGGGTGCTGGCGCGCACCCCTAACCTGTTCGCCGTGGTCGTGCTGTCCGGCATCTACAGCTTCCTGATGGCCACCGTGCTGGTCGCCCTCGACGCGGTGGATGTGGCCATGACCGAGGCGGCCGTTGGTGCCGGCGTGTCTACCGTGCTGCTGCTCGGCGCCTTGCACCTGTGCAAGAGCGAGGAAGCCAAACCGGCGCATCGCCCTTGGTTGCCCCTGCTGCTCTCGGTTGCCACCGCTGCCGTGTTGATCTACGGCGCCCTGGGGCTGCCCGATTTCGCCGATCCGAACGCGCCAATCCATCAACACGTCGTGCCGCGCTACCTGCAGAACGAGATCGATGTGCCCAACGTCGTCACTGCCGTGCTAGCCAGCTTCCGCAGCTACGACACCCTCGGCGAAACCACAGTGGTGTTTACTGCCGGCGCCGGCATCATCGCCTTGTTGCGGCGGCGCAAGCATCCCAAATCCGAGGGGAGCAGCGATGGAAAGTAGTCTCGTCCTGCGCGTGGTCGGCAAGCTGCTGATCCCCTTCATCCTGCTGTTTGCCCTCTACGTCCAGTTTCATGGCGATTTCGGGCCGGGTGGCGGCTTCCAGGCCGGCACGATTTTCGCGGCGGGTATCGTTTTTTACGCCCTCATCTTCGGTCTCGACAAGACGCGCCAGGTTGTGCCGGACCGTCTGGTCGAAACCATGCTCGCGGCCGGCGTGCTGCTCTATGCCGGTGTCGGCGTTGCCGGTCTGCTGCTCGGTGGCAACTTCCTTGACTATTTTGTGCTCGACCAGGACCCGATTCACGGCCAGCATCGCGGCATCTTCTGGGTCGAAGCCGGCGTCGCCATTACCGTCTGCGGCGTGATGTTGAAGATCTTCTACATGTTCGCCTCGCGCGGCCAGAGCGAAGGCAACGAGGAATGAGCAGCGGCGGCGTGGTCGAACATTTCAGCTATATCGTCACCGTCTTCCTGATGGTGGCGGGCCTCTACGTGGTGATGGCGCGCGGTAACCTGATCAAGAAGCTGGTCGGCCTGTCGGTGTTCCAGACCTCGGTGTATCTGCTCTACATCGCGCCGGGCAAGCTGATCGGCGGCACGGCACCGATCCTCGCGCCGCAATACACGGTCTACTCCAATCCGTTGCCGCATGTGCTGATCCTCACCGCCATCGTCGTCGGCGTCGCCACGCTGGCCCTTGGCCTCGCCATCACCGTGCGCATTCGCGAAACCTACGGCACCATCGAGGAAGACGAAATTATCGCCGCCGACAACGCGGTGCAAGTAGCAGAGGACGTGAGATCATGAGCCTCTCCGTCCATCTGCCAGCCCTGCAGGTGGTCCTGCCACTGCTGTCGGCCCCGCTGGCCGTGCTGCTGCGCCACGGCGGCTTCGCCTTTGCCATCGTCACCGCTGGCGCCTGGGCGGCTTTCGCCATCGCTATCGGCCTGTGGCTTCAGGTTGGCGAGAGCGGCACCATTTCTTACCACATCGGCAGTTGGCCGCCCCCCTGGGGCATCGAGTACCGCGTTGACCGTCTGGCCAGCTTCGTCCTGCTGCTGGTTTCCGGCATCGCCGCCATTGTGCTGCCCTACAGCCGCGCCAGTATCGAACGCGAAGTTCCGCGCGACCTGCACTATCTTTACTACGCGATGTTCGGCCTCTGCCTCACCGGGTTGCTCGGCATCGTCATCACCGGCGATGCCTTCAATATCTTTGTCTTCCTCGAAATTTCTTCGCTGTCCACCTATGTGCTGATTGCCATGGGCCGCGACCGGCGTGCGCTGGCCGCCGCCTACCGCTACCTGATCATGGGCAGCATCGGCGCCACCTTCATCGTCATCGGCATCGGCTTCCTCTACCTGACGACCGGCACACTCAATCTTGTCGACATGGCCGAGCGACTGCGCGCGGTTGAAAGCTCGCGCCCGGTGCTCGCCGCGCTGGCCTTCATCACCGTCGGCGTCTCGCTCAAACTGGCCCTGTTCCCGCTGCACCAGTGGCTGCCCAACGCCTACACCTATGCACCCTCGGCCGTCACCGCCTTCCTCGCTGCTACGGCGACCAAGGTGTCGGTCTATGTGCTGATCCGTTTCTGGTACTCGGTGTTCGGTGAATCCCTGATTTTCGAGAAACTGCCGCTGCCGCAGATTCTCCTGCTGCTGTCGCTGGCGGCGATGTTTGTGGCGAGTTTCACCGCCATCTTCCAGGACAATCTCAAGCGTCTGTTCGCCTATTCGAGCGTCGGCCAGATCGGTTACATCACGCTCGGCATGTCCTTCGACAGCGTCAATGGTCTCAACGCTGCTATCCTGCACCTGTTCAATCACGGCATTACCAAGGCGGCGATCTTCCTGCTGATCGGCGGCATGGTGCTCGGTCTTGCGAAAGCCGGCGCCGTCCCGCCAGCGCCGACTTTTGACCGGCTGGCCGGGCTGGCCAAGCGTATGCCGCTCACCTGCTTCGGTATCGTTATCGCCGGTTTGAGTCTTATCGGTGTGCCGGGAACGGCGGGCTTTGTCAGCAAGTGGTATTTGATTCTCGCGGCGCTGGAGAAGGGTCAGTTCTGGATCGTCGGCGCGATCCTGCTCAGCTCCCTGCTCGCCATCGCCTATGTCTGGCGCTTCGTCGAAGTCGCTTACTTCAAGCCGGCCCCCGAGGGGACGACAAGGCAGGAAGCACCGCTATCCATGCTGATTCCCGCCTGGATTCTGGTCATCGGCACGATCTGGTTCGGCCTCGATACTTCCTTCACCGTCGGCACGGCCACCGAAGCCGCGCAGCAACTCGTCAAGGTCGGCCGATGAGCGCGCTGGCCTTGGCTTTCGTCATTCCGTTGCTCGGCGCCGTCGGCATCGCGCTGGCGGGTAAATCGCCCAACCTGCGCGAGAGCATCACGCTGGCCACCGCCGTGCTGCTGTTCGGTACGGTGCTGCAGTTGCTCGACCCGGTGCTGGCGGGCGAACGGCCGGAGCTGGTCCTGTTCGAAATCCTCCCCGGCCTGAGTATCGCCTTCAAGGTCGAGCCGCTCGGCATGCTCTTTGGCCTGATTGCTTCCGGGCTGTGGATCGTCAATTCGGTCTATTCGATCGGCTACATGCGCGGCAATGACGAAAAGCACCAGACGCGCTTTTACGTCTGCTTCGCGCTCTCGCTGGCCTCCGCGCTGGCCATCGCCTTCGCCGCGAACCTGCTGACGCTGTTTCTGTTCTACGAATTGCTGACGCTGATGACCTACCCGCTGGTCACCCACGCCGGCACCGACAAGGCGCGCGCGGGCGGACGGACCTATCTGGCCATCCTGATGGGCACCTCGATCCTCTTCCTGCTGCCGGCGGTGATCTACGTCTGGCATCTCACCGGCACAACAGAGTTTCAAGCAGGTGGCATCCTGCCGGCGAACATGGACAAGGGCGAGGTGGCGATTCTGCTGGCGCTGTTCATGTTCGGCATCGGCAAGGCGGCGCTGATGCCCTTCCATCGCTGGTTGCCCGCCGCGATGGTCGCGCCGACGCCGGTCTCGGCGCTCTTGCACGCCGTGGCGGTGGTCAAGGCGGGCGTGTTCTCGGTGGTCAAGGTCGTCGTCTATGTCTTCGGCATTGACACGCTGACCGGCGCCACCGACTGGCTGGTCGCCATCAGCGGTTTCACCATCATTGCCGCCTCCATCGTCGCACTGAACGCCGACAACCTGAAGCGCCGGCTTGCCTACTCGACAGTGAGCCAGTTGTCCTACGTTATCCTCGCCGCCGCCATCCTCGCGCCGTTGTCCATTGTCGGCGCCGCGCTGCATATCGCCGCGCATGCTTTCGGCAAGATCACCCTGTTCTTCGCCGCCGGCTCCATCTACACCGCCGCGCACAAAACCGAGGTCAGTCAGTTGGATGGCATCGGCAAACGTATGCCCTGGACGATGGCGGCCTTCACCGTCGGCGCCTTGTCGCTGATCGGCATTCCGCCTTTCGCCGGCTTCATCAGCAAGTGGTTCATCATGTCCGGCGCCTGGGCGACGCAGAACGTGCTCGCCGCCGCCGTCATTCTCGCCAGTACGCTGCTTAATGCCGCCTACTTCCTGCCGATCGTGCATCGCGCCTTCTTCCGGCCACTGTCGGCGGAGGCCGAACAGCATCCGCATGGCGAAGCGCCCCTGCCGATGCTTATTGCGCTTACCTTCACCGCCGTGTTAACGACAGCGATGTTCTTCTTCCCCGATACCGCCCTGCGTCTCGCCGAGGGTGTTGCCGCCTCGCTGAAAGCGATGCCCGAGTGATCCGACCATGAACGCACCGCATCCGAACGAAACACCGCGCTGGCTGGATCGCGCCGAGAACGTCCGCAAGATTTATTACTCGGTGTGGATCGCCTGCGGCCTGCTGCTGCTGGCGGAACTCTTCATCGACAAACACGGAGAAGTCGAGATCGAGCATTTCTTTGGCTTTCATGGCTTCTACGGCCTGATCGCCTGCGTTGTACTGGTGCTGGCAGCCAAGTTGCTGCGGTGCGTGCTGATCCGGCCGGAAAACTACTATGACGATCGCTGAGATCTCGCCCGGCCTGACGCTGATCGCCGGCAGCCTGCTGATCCCCCTGCTGCCCGGCCGGCTGCGCTCGGCCTATCTGGTGCTGTTGCCGCTGCTCGGCCTGTTCCACCTGTCGCAACTGACAGCCGGCGATTTCGGCGTGGTGCAGTTCATCGGCCAGCAACTGGTGACGCTGCGTGTCGACCGCTGGAGCATGGTGTTCGGCTGGATTTTCATGATCGCCACGCTAATTTCGGCGATCTACGCGCTGCACGTGCGCTCGCCGCTGCAGGCGACCGCCGGCTTTCTGTATGCCGGCAGCGCCATTGGCGCCGTGTTCGCCGGCGACCTGATGACGCTGTTCGTCTACTGGGAGCTCACCGCCATCACCTCGGTATTCCTCGTCTGGGCCGGCGGCAACCGCCAGACCGCCTTCAAGGCGGGCATGCGCTACCTGATCATGCAGATCGCCTCCGGCATGCTGCTGTTCTTCGGTGCCCTGATCCAGTGGAACGCCACCGGTTCACTCGCCTTCAACCACATCGGCCTCGACGCGCCCGGCGGCTGGCTGATCTTCCTCGCCTTCGGCATCAAGTGTGCCTTCCCCTTTCTGCACAACTGGCTGCAGGATGCTTATCCGGAAGCCTCGGAAGTCGGCACGGTGTTTCTTTCCGCCTTCACCACCAAGCTGGCCGTCTATGCGCTGGCGCGCGGCTTTGCCGGCACCGAACTGCTGATCCCCATCGGCGCGCTGATGACCGCCTTCCCGATCTTCTATGCCGTGATCGAGAACGACCTGCGCAAGGTGCTGGCCTACAGCCTCAACAACCAGCTCGGTTTCATGGTGGTCGGTATTGGCATTGGTACCGAACTGGCGCTCAACGGCACGGCCGCACACGCCTTCACGCACATCCTCTACAAGGCGCTGCTGTTCATGTCCATGGGTGCGGTGCTCTATCGCGTCGGCACGGTCAAGGGCTCGGAACTCGGCGGGCTTTACAAGTCGATGCCGCTCACCACGGTCTTCTGCATCATCGGCGCCGCCTCGATTTCCGGCGTGCCGCTGTTTTCCGGTTTTGTCAGCAAGTCGATGATCGTCTCGGCCGCTGGCTACGAAGCCTACGTCTTTACTTGGGCCGTGTTGCTGTTCGCCTCGGCCGGTGTGTTCCACCACTCGGGCATCAAGATTCCCTATTTCGCCTTCTTCGCCCACGACTCCGGCAAGCGCTGCAAGGAAGCGCCGATGAACATGCTGGTGGCGATGGGGATTGCCGCGTTTCTGTGCATCGGCATCGGCGTGATGCCGGGGCCACTGTATGCCCTGCTGCCCTATCCGGTCGACTACGCGCCCTATACCGCCTCTCACGTGCTGGCGCAATTGCAACTGCTGATGTTCTCGGCGCTGGCCTTCTCGGTGCTGATGTGGACGCGCATCTATCCGCCCGAACTGCGCTCGGTGAATCTCGACTTCGACTGGGCCTATCGCGTTGCCGGCATGGAGGCCGTCAAATCCTTCCGCCTCGCCCTGACCGAAACCCGCGCCGGGTTGGGTGAAGCGATCAAGGCTCGCCGTCTCGCCATCGCCGACATTCTTGTCCGTCACCGTCGCCCCGAGGGGATGCTGATGCGCTCGTGGCCGACCGGCAGCATGGCACTTTGGGTCATGGTCATGCTGCTGGCAAACCTTGCCCTGTATTACCTCAAGTAGCCGTAACCCATTATCCGACGGCAATTGCATCTTCAGATCTAGGCTTTGCATTCTGTCCATGTGTGAGTGCCAGCCCCCAAGTCCAATCAGGAGTAAGCTCCGTATATGAATGTTAATAACGATCCCTCTGCGGAGCCAACCACCGCCGGTGCCCTGTTTGTTGTCTCGGCGCCCTCCGGGGCGGGCAAGACGACGCTGGTCAAAATGTTGATGGACCATGATCAGGGCATCCATCATTCAATTTCCTACACCACGCGCCAGCCGCGTCCCGGAGAGGTGAGCGGCAAGGACTATCACTTCATCGATATCCAGACATTTCTGGCGATGCGCGAGCGTGGCGAGTTTCTCGAATGGGCCGAGGTGCATGGCAACTTTTATGGCACCTCGCGCACTTGGCTTGAGGATGAAATGCGCGCCGGTCGCGACACGCTGTTGGAAATCGACTGGCAGGGTGCCCAGCAGGTGCGCCAGTTGATGCCGCAGGCGGTGACGATTTTCATCGTGCCGCCCTCGATCGGGGAACTGGAACGCCGTTTGCGTGGCCGTGGCCAAGACAGCGAGGAAGTGATCCAGCGCCGCGTGGCCGCCGCATTGGGTGAACTTCGTCATGTGGATGAGTTCGATTTTGTTATAATCAACAATGACTTGCAGGAGGCTCTGGGGGACTTGGCCGCTGCCGTGCAGGCGTCGCGCCTGAACTTTTCGCGCCAGCGCATTCGCCACCCCGATGTCTTTCGTTTCTTGTCATCCTGTTGAATATTAAAAGGATTAATTATATGGCTCGCATTACTGTCGAAGACTGTCTGAAGCAAATCCCCAACCGTTTCCAGATGACCCTGGCAGCGACTTATCGTGCACGCCAGATCACCCTGGGCAGTACGCCTCAAGTCGAGATCAACAATGACAAGGCCACCGTTCTGGCACTGCGCGAACTGGCGGAAGGCAAGTACGGCGTCGAAATTCTGCATCGCGCACAGCCCTGACGCGATGACCTAGGGGATGGGGGATAGCCATGCTGGCGGCTTCGCTGTCTCCCTCGGTGAGTAGCCCTGCTGGCGCTGCTGCGCCGTTCGATAGCGACGCGCCGCCGATTATCCCCGTCGATATGCACCCGCCGGTCGATTTGGCGGAAGACCTCGAACACTTCCTGGCACAGTTGCATGCCTATCTGAAGCAGGAAGACATCGACCAGATCGAAGCGGCCTACCACTTCTCTGCCAATGCCCACCGTGGGCAGTTCCGTTCCAGCGGCGACCCCTACATTTCTCATCCGCTCGCCGTGGCGGAAACGCTGGCACACTGGCGGCTCGATCCGCAGGCGCTGACGGCCGCACTGCTGCACGACGTGATGGAAGATACGAACATCACCAAGGCGCAGATTGCGCAGGATTTCGGCAAGGTGACGGCCGAGTTGGTCGATGGTGTTTCCAAGCTCGACCGACTGGAGCACCAGTCCTACGAAGAAGCGCAGGCAGAGAATTTCCGCAAGATGCTGTTGGCGATGGCGCAGGATGTGCGCGTCATTCTTATCAAGCTGGCCGATCGTCTGCATAACATGCGCACGCTCGATGCCGTGCGGCCGGACAAGCGTCGCCGCGTCTCGCGCGAGACGCTGGAAATTTATGCGCCGATCGCCAACCGGCTCGGTCTCAATACGCTCTATCGCGAGCTGCAGGAACTTTCCTTTCGCAACACCAATCCGCTGCGCTACCGGGTGCTGGCCAAGGCGGTGCGTTCGGCACGTGGTAATCGGCGCGAGGGCGTTGGCAAAGTGCTTGAGGCGGTTGTGGCGCGCCTGCCGGCATGTCAGATCAAGGCCGAGGTGATGGGGCGCGAGAAGCACCTCTACAGCATCTACCGCAAGATGCGCGACAAGCGCCTCTCCTTCTCGCAGGTGCTCGATATCTATGGTTTCCGCATCATCGTCGCCGATGTGCCGAGCTGCTACTTGGCGCTGGGCGCTCTGCATGGACTCTTCAAACCGCTGCCCGGCAAATTCAAGGACTACATCGCCATCCCCAAGGTCAACGGCTACCAATCCTTGCACACGACGCTGATTGGCCCCTATGGCATGCCGGTCGAATTGCAGATCCGCACGCGCGAAATGCACCACGTCGCGGAATCTGGCGTGGCGTCGCACTGGCTCTACAAGGATGAGGATACCCTCAACGAACTGCAGCGCACCACGCACCAGTGGCTGCAATCACTGATCGATTTGCAGACGGCGACGCCGGATTCCGCCGAGTTTCTTGAGCATGTGAAGGTCGATCTATTCCCCGGCGAGGTGTATGTGTTCACGCCCGCCGGCAAGATCCTTTCACTGCGTCGTGGCGCGACCGCCGTTGACTTCGCCTACGCCGTGCACACCGATATCGGCAACCGCTGCATCGCCTGCAAGATCAACCATGAACACATGCCCTTGCGCACCGAGTTGCGCAATGGTGATCGCGTCGAAATCGTCACCGCGCCGAATGCGGCGCCGAATCCCAACTGGCTGGGTTTCGTCAAGAGTGGCAAGGCGCGGGCGCAGATTCGCCATTTCCTGAAAACCCGCCAGAACGGCGAATCGGCCGCACTGGGCGAGCATCTGCTGTCGCAGGCGCTGCACAATCTTGGCCATCGACTGGAAGAGCTCGGCAGCAGTGCCTGGCATCGTTTCCTCAGGACTTTCTCGGGCAAGACGCAGAAAGAAGTCTTGACCGATATTGGCCTCGGCAAGCGCTTGCCCGCCATCGTGGCGCGCCGTCTGCTCGATGGTCGCGCCTCCGGCGGGTCGGTCGCCCAGAGTGCCGGCGCGATCCGTATTGCCGGCAGTCAAGGCATGGCCATGCAGTTGGCGCGCTGCTGCCGGCCGATTCCTGGCGACCCGATTGTCGGCATTATCAAGGCGGGGCAGGGACTGATTGTGCATACCCACGACTGCCCGAATCTGCGCATCGGCAAGGCCGGGCGTGGGCCGGGCGGCGGCAAGGAGTGGATCGATGTCGAATGGGATGCGGCGGCGGCTGGGCCCTTCGAGGTGCTGATCATGGTGGTAGCCCAGAATGCGCCGGGCGTGTTGGGGCGTCTCGCCAGCGCGATTGCCGAGCATGAGGTGAATATCACCGATGTGCGCATGGATAATGACAGTGGGGCGACCACTTCGCTGTATTTCACCCTGCAGGTCGGTGGACGCATGCACCTGGCGCGCATTCTCAAGAGTGTGCGCCGCCTGCCCGCCGTGACGCGTATTTCGCGGCTCAAGGAAGATCACACACAACGTAACTGAGCGTAACTGAGGAGCAACAATGGCATACGAATCCGAACACACCAAGTTTATGCGCGACTGGCTGGCGCAACATCCTGTCGAACTTGAGGTACAGCAAAGCGGCCGGGCGCTGTGGTGGGATCGCGGCATGCACGATCTTGACGAGCAGGCAAGTCTGGTCGCCGCCAAGGTGCCGCAAAAACCTTATTACTACGATGCTAACTAAGCGACACGTCAATCAACGGAGGGAGCGTTCATGAAAAAACTTGCTTGTGTCTTTGTTCTCGGTCTGGCATTTGCCGGCCCGGCAGCAGCCGATTTGCAACTGGCCCAGAAGGAAGGCTGCCTGGGTTGCCATACGGTCGACAAGAAGCTGGTCGGCCCAGCCTGGAAGGATGTGGCCGCCAAGTACAAGGGCGATGCGGGTGCCCAGGCCAAGCTGGAGAAAAAGGTCCGCGAAGGCGGCAAAGGCGTCTGGGGCGATATCGTGCAGCCGCCCAATACAACAACATCAGATGCAAACCTTAAGACCCTGGTGAAGTTCGTCCTCTCGCTGTAATTGCGGCACCACGCAGGCCGGTCCGCTGATTAGCGGACCTGGTCGATCTTCAGGCGGACGTTATTGGCGCCCAGCTTGACGGTCTGCGCCGGACTGAAGAGGTCGCCGGCTTGCGGCATGGCCTGACCACTTTGCGAAAGCCGCGCTTCGACGAGCAGTTCCTTGTGTTTGGAAAGCAGATTGTCGGGGCTCATTGCCAGACTGTCGTCCAGTGTGAAGTCAGCCGGCAGACCGCCTTTGGCTATGAACACGCCGACGGGCATGCGCGAACCGTCGGCCGGCCGGGCGATTACCATCAACGTGGCCCCCGCGGGCACCTTGCCGGCTAGATTGCCAGCGACTTCGACGCGGCCCGTAATCGTGACCTGCGCTGTTGCAGGCGTCGTGGATGCCGTTTTGTCAGCGCCGACTTTTCCGGTTTTGCCGGCTTTACCCTGCAGGTCGCGGGCTTCGGCAATGTTGGCCTGGATGACCCTGGCTTCCTCGGACTCGGGCGGCAGGCCTTTCAACAGTACGTTCCAGTCGGTGATCGCCTTATCGTACTGCTTGACCTCAAAGGCAGCGGTACCGCGCAACCAAAGTCCCTGCAGGTTGGTGGGATCAAGTTTGAGTGCCTTGTCGATCAGGGCCAGAACCTTCTTGCTGAATCCGTTATCGACGGCCGCCTGGGCATCGGCGTAGTCGACCAGCAGTTCGGCGCTGGTATCGAGCATCGGGCCGGTGCGCGCGTAGGCGCGGACTGCGTCGGGATAACGGTTCATGACCTTGTATGAGCGCGCCAGCATGGCCCAGCCTGAGTAATTCTCCGGTTCCTTTTCGAGCTTGGCCGCCATGTCGGCGACCATGCGTTCGATTTCGGCATCACCGAAATTGTGCCCGTCCCGTACCGGCGGATTGATTGCCATAGGATTGCCCAGCGCCATGTAGCCGAGGGCGCCGCCGATGAGCAGGAAGGCGCCAAGGACGATCGGCAAGACACGGCTGGCAGGTGGCGGCGCAGTCTGCTCGCCCTTCTTCGCGGCGGTGGATTCGCCGGCGGTATCTTCAAGCATGCGCCGCTGCAGTTCGGCTCGTGCCTGCTCATAGTCGGCCAGCGACAGCGAACCTTCGTTGCGATCGCGCTCCAGTTCCGTGAATTGATCGCGATAGATGGCCGTGTTCAACTGCAGGCGCGAAAAGTCGGCGCTGGCGGGACGGCGCAGGAAAGGCCAGACGACCAGGGTGATGGCAAGCAGCGCGACGAGCAACGCGCCAATAAGAAATCCGCTCATGACTGGGCATCCTTCAGCAGGGCTTCGGCGCGTTTCTTTTCTTCATCCGAAAGCGGGGTATCGACCACTTCCTTGCTACGCTGCTTCAGGAAACGGAACAGTGTGAACAGGCCGATGAACAGCAGCAGGAAGGGGCCGGCCCAGAGCAGGTAGGTCGATGGCTTGATCTGTGGCCGGTAGAGGACGAAGTCGCCGTAGCGGCTGACGAGGAAGTCCTTGACCTCACTGTCGCTCTTGCCCTCCTTGATCAGGCCGCGCACTTCCTCACGCAGATCCTTGGCCAGTTCGGCCTGCGAGCCGGCGAGGGATTCGTTCTGGCAGACCAGGCAGCGCAGTTCTTCGGAAATATTGATCAAGCGCTTTTCCACCACCGGATCTTCGGCCAGCGGTGCGGCTTCCTTGGCATGCAGCGGCAGACAGAGAGACAGTGCCGCGCAGGCAACGAGAAACAACTTCATTTGTTAAGCTCCTTGATCAGGGGCAGGATTTTTTCTTCCAGCACCGTGGGGGTGATGGGGCCGATCTGCTTGAAGCGGATAACGCCCTGTTTGTCGATCAGGTAGGTCTCGGGCACGCCATACACGCCATAGTTGATGCCGACGCGACCATCGAGGTCGAAGGCGGAGAGGACATAGGGATCGCCGAAACGTGCCAGCCAACGCTGGCCGTCCTCGCGCTTGTCCTTGTAGTTGAGACCGATGACCGGAATGGCGTCGGGGCGCTTGGTGTATTCGACAATGATCGGGTGCTCCTCGCGGCAGGAAACGCACCACGAAGCCCAGACGTTAAATAACCACACCTTGCCGAGCATTTCATTGGGCGAGAAGCTTGCGTTCGGATCGTGCAGTTGCGGCACTTTGAAGTCGGGCGCCGGCTTGCCAACCAGCGGCGAGGGCACCTCGCGCGGGTTGAGGCCAAGGCCAACGGCAAGCAGGGCGACCAGCGCGATGAAACCGACCAGGGGAAGCGTGAACTTGTTCATGCGGCTGCTCCGGCAGCATTGGCAGCGACGGCAGCGGAAGATTTTGCCCGGATGCGGTAGCGGCGATCCGCGGCGGCGAGCAGGCCACCGAGCGCCATCAGCAAACTGCCGCCCCAGATCCAGTCGACGAAGGGTTTGAAGTACACGCGTACGGCCCACGGGCCATTTTCGACGTCCGGCGACAGCGGTTCGGCGAGCGAAACATAGACGTCACGGGTGAAACCCGCGTCGATGGCCGCCTCGGTCATTGGCATTTGTGAGGTGTCATAGGCGCGTTTTTCTGGATGCAGCAGGCGCATCAGCTTACCGTCCTGCGATAGTTCGAAGGTGCCGACATCGGCCGTGTAATTCGGGCCACGCGACTCCTTAACGCCGAGGAACTTGAAGGTGTAGCCGCCGACACTGACGGTTTCACCGGGTTCCATGCGCACGTCGCGCTCTTCCTGGTAGGTGCTGACCATGGCGATGCCGACGACCATCACGGCGAGGCCGAAGTGGGCGATCTGCATGCCCCACCACGAAGCGGTCGGGGAGCCGGCCTTGAGGCGATCAATGGTCTGCAGCACCAGTGCGGCGCTCATCCAGCCGACCAGCGCCAGTGCCAGGGCGACATAGGCGTGCCACTCGCCGGCGAGCATGGGCAGCACGATGCCGGCAGCCACGGCAGCGACTGCTGCGGGCCACAGCTTCTTCAGCATCGCCGGCAGGTCGGCCTGCTTCCAGCGTGCCACCGGGCCGAGGGCTACCAGCACCAGCAGCGGCAGCATGATCGGGATGAACACGGCGTTGAAGTAGGGCGGGCCGACGGAGATCTTGCCGCCGCCGAAGGCATCGACGATCAGCGGGTAGAGCGTGCCGAGCAGCACCGCACCGCAGGCAACGACCAGCAGCACGTTGTTGACCAGCAGGAAAGTTTCGCGCGAGATCAGTTCGAAGCGGCCGCCGGGGCTGACCTTCGGCGCCCGTGCCGCGAACAGCAGCAGCGAGGCACCGACAACGACGGCGAGCAGGATGAGGATGAACAGGCCGCGTTTCGGATCGGTGGCAAAGGCGTGCACCGAGGTGAGCACGCCGGAACGCACGAGGAAGGTGCCGAGCAGCGAAAGCGAGAAGGCGGCGATCGCCAGCAACACCGTCCAGTTCTTGAAGCTGCCGCGCTTTTCGGTCACGGCGAGCGAATGGATCAGCGCGGTACATACCAGCCAGGGCATGAAGGAGGCGTTTTCCACCGGGTCCCAGAACCACCAGCCACCCCAGCCGAGCTCGTAGTAAGCCCACCAGGAGCCGAGCGCGATGCCGAGGGTCAGGAATACCCAGGCCACCGTCGTCCAGGGGCGCGACCAGCGCGCCCAGGCGGCGTCGAGTTGGCCGGCCAGCAGCGCGGCCATGGCGAAGGCGTAGGCGACGGCCATGCCGACGTAACCCATGTAGAGCAGCGGCGGGTGGTAGATCAGGCCGGGGTCCTGCAACAGCGGGTTGAGCGAGCGGCCTTCGGCGGGCGGGGACATCAAGCGATCGAAGGGGTTGGAGGTGAGCAGCACAAAGGCCATCAGGCCAACCGTGACCAGGCCGAGCACGCCCAGCACGCGCGCCACCATGGCGGCGGGCAACTGACGCGAGAAGGCGGCGACCGCTGCCGCCCAACCGACCAGCATGAACACCCAGAGCAGCAATGAGCCCTCATGACCGCCCCAGACCGCAGACAGGCGGTACATGGTCGGCAACTGGGTATTGGAGTGGCCCGCGACGTATTCGACGGAAAAATCATTGACGTAGAAGGCCCAGGTCAGGCAGGCAAAGGATACCCCGACCAGCAGGAAGGATGCGGCGGTGGCTGGCCGCGCGACGGCGACCCAGTCGGCGCGGTTCTTGTGCGCGCCGACCAGCGGCAGGACGCCTTGCACCAGCGAGACAAAAAAGGCGAGGATCAGGGCGAAATGGCCGAGTTCTGGGATCATGGGGCGACCTGCTTGAAGGGTTATTGTTTGATGGTCTTCTGGGCCTTTTGGGCCTGGTCGACGGCATGCTGCGCTTCTGGTGGCATGTAGTTTTCGTCGTGCTTGGCCAGCACTTCGGTGGCGGTGAAAGTGCCGTCGGGGTTGATGCGCCCCTGCGCGACGGCCCCCTTGCCTTCCTGGAACAGGTCGGGGAGGATGCCGGTGTAGGTGACAGGGACTTCCTTGGCGGTGTCGGTGATGGCGAAATGCACCGTCAGGTTGTCGCGCCGTATCGAGCCCTCCTTGACTATGCCACCAATGCGGAAAATCTGCCCTTGGGGTGCCTTGCCTTCGGCAATCTCGGTGGGGGTGACGAAAAAGGCGATGTTGCTGTTGAGCGCATTCAGAACCAATGCGGCGGCAATGCCGACCGTGGCGAGTCCACCGGTGATGAGCGCGATGCGTTTATGGCGAGGTTTCAATTGAGGGCCTTTATTGAGAGTCCAGTTTGTCCGCCAGGGATTCGCGGCGCAGACTGCGCAAAATATCACTACGACGTCTGCTGGCCAGAATTGGTTCCACAATCATGAGCACGGCGCAGACGCCGAAGCTGCCCCAGACATAAAGTCCGTAGCCACCCATGGCGAAGAATTCGGCGGGAGAACCCCAATTCATGCTTTCACCTCATCCAGTTCCTTGACCCATTCCGTGTGTGCTTCACGTTCGAGAATGATGGCGCGAACTCGGGTCAAGGCGACGGCAATCGAATACATCCAGAAGGCCAACGCCATCAGCAGCATGCCCCACAGCATTGTCGTCGCCATGGTCGGTGCCTTGGTCAGCGACACGGAAGCCCCCTGGTGCAGGGTGTTCCACCATTTCACCGAGAAATAGATGATCGGCACATTGACCACGCCGACCAGCGCGAGGATGGCGCCGGCCTTGTCGGCGCGGCGTGCATCGTCGATGGCCGCCTGCAGGGCAATGAAGCCGATGTAGAGAAAGAACAGGATCAGTGCCGAGGTGAGGCGTGCATCCCATACCCACCACGCGCCCCACATTGGTTTGCCCCAAAGCGCACCGGTCCATAGCGACAGAAAGGCCATGATCGCCCCGGTCGGTGCAAGCGCCTGGGCCATCATGCCAGAAAGGCGCGTATTCAACGCCAGACCCAGCCCGGCCCAAGTCGCCATGACCAAATAGATGAACATCGACATCCAGGCGGCCGGTACGTGAATGAAAATGATGCGATAGCCTTCGCCCTGCTGAAAGTCGGTCGGTGCGACAAAAAAACTGATCCACAGGCCGGGGATGAGAAACACGGCAGTCAGTCCCCAGAACCACGGGATCATCTTGCCGGCGAGCGGGTAAAAGCTCTGCGGCGACGCAAATTTGAACCAGTGAATGATCTTGTTATTACTCAAGCGCAATCCTCAGTGCCGCCGTGGTCGCCCACGGCGCGAAAAATACAGCCAGCGCCAGCAGCGCGGCCAGTAAAGACAAATGCCCACCGGCACCCAGTCCCGAAATATGGGCCTCTACTGCGCCAGCACCAAAAATCAGCGCTGGCACGTAGAGCGGTAACACCAGCACCGACAGTAACACACCGCCGCCGCGCACCCCCAGCGTCAGTGCCGCACCGATCGCGCCGATCAGCGACAGCAGCGGCGTACCCAACAACAGCGCGACCACCAGAATGCCCAGCGCCCCGCTATCGAGGTCGAACTGGATGCCGAGCACCGGCGCCAGCAGCACGAGGGGCAGGCCCGTGGTGATCCAGTGAGCGATGATTTTACCGGTTACCAGCAGCCCCAGCGGGGCGGGGGCCAGCACCATCTGTTCGAGGGTGCCGTCGGCATGGTCGGGGGCGAACAGGCGCGCCAGGCCGAGCATGGTGGCGAGCAACGCGGCCACCCACAGAATGCCGGGCGCGATCGTGCGCAGCAGCGCGGTTTCCGGCCCGATGCCGAGCGGAAACAGGCTGACGACGATGATGAAGAAGAACAGCGCGGTGAGTACTTCACTCTTGCGGCGCATGGCCAGCAGCAGATCGCGATGGATGATGGCGGTGACTGCGTTCATATCTTCAGCACCTTGCCATTCGGCAGCGGCATGCTCTGATGGCTGGTGAGAATGCAGATACCCCCTGCCTTGACGTGCTCCTCGATCAAGCTGGAAAGCATGTCGACCGCTTTTACATCGAGTGCGGTAAAGGGTTCGTCGAGAATCCACAGGGCGGCCTGACGTACCGCCAGACGCGCCAACAGCACGCGACGCTTCTGGCCGGCGGACAGAAATCGCACCGCCAGATCTTCGCGGCCGCGCAAGCCGAAGCGGGCCAAGGCTTTGAGCGCGGCGGCTTCGTCGAGGGCGGTGCCGTCAAGTTTTGAGGACAGTGTCAGGTTTTCGAAGGGGGTCAGATCTTCCTTGACCGCCCCATGGTGACCGAGGAATAGCATGTCACGGTAGTAGTCCTCGGCGAGCGCTTTGATCGGGGTGTTTTCCCAACGGATTTCGCCTTCGGCCGGCGGCGAAAGGCTCGCCAGTATCCGCAGCAGGCTGGTCTTGCCGGCACCATTCTCACCCTGCACATGCAACCATTCCCCCGGCTCGACCGCAAGATCAAGCCCGGAGAAGAGGCAGCGTTCGCCGCGAACACAAGAGAGGCCGGTGGCAGTCAGCATGGGGGGCGAATTTTGCCTGAAATAACCCCTACTTGGCTTGTCATTCGTCAAGTTCTCGAAAAGTCGGCGCCGGTGGGACGGCGCCGACACGTAAATCGATCAGCTGCTGAAGAACCCCGTTCCGACCATCACCAGCAACACCAGACCAACGGTAATCAGCAGCAGGCCGAGCGCCACCGAGGCCTTATGCATCGCCGGTGACGGTGCCGAGACCAGGCGCTTCTCCAGTTCGCCGGCATCGACCAGACGCTGATACTGCGCCGGATGGTCATGGCGGAACTCCCTGAGCGACTGCGTGCCGGTGAACATCACGATATCCGGTGGTGGCAGCTTGTCGGGACGGAAGTGGTTGTTGAAGAAGTGCACCGTAAAGAGGAACACCGCAGCAAGGAAGGCTTCCTCCGCATGCACCAGCGTCGCCACGTTGAACACCCAGCCCGGCAGGTACTCGGCCGTGACATGCGGGAAGGCCAG
>JAUXXJ010000040.1 GCA_030681195.1 Rhodocyclaceae bacterium | reverse complement strand
GCGCACGACAACAGCATCTCTTCGCGTTGCGCCAGCTTCAGCTTCGATTCACCCATCAGGTGACTCCCTCTATCCACTCAAAACCCGTAGCCTGCCTCATTTCACGTTACTTTACATGCGGGCAACTGAGATTTTTAGGTTTAAAGTGTACAGATATGCACCGTGGCCACTTGCGCTGCTAAGTGGGCTTTCCGTCGCTGCCGAAACAACAGCAATCCGTGACGAGTCTCAACCCCTGCAACTGAAGTATTCCGTCTCGCTGGGTGTTCAGCACCGCAGTGTCAAGGTATCCGACCCGACGTCGCCGTACCGCAATCGGGGCACGTCAGTCACAGCGGGCTTATCACGCCCGATTGACAACCTCACCGTTGCTGGCCTGACGCTGTCCTACAGCCTGGACCACTCAGGTGCCACCAACGGAACGAACAACGGCAAGATAGAAGCCCGCTCTGTTTCTGCCAATCTCTCACGTTATATCGGCGGTGGCCGGATCGTCAGCGCCACGCTCGGTTATGGCAACTCGGATCTGAACAATCGTGCCGGGACCAACTACAGTGCCGATACCGACACCCTCTCCGGCAGTATTGGCATCGTTCAGTTCATTCCTTTCAGTGAAAATCTGGCGGGCAGTATCGGCTTGAGTTACGGCCGGGTGCTCAACCATATCGAGAGCTACACGAATAGTGCTGGCACGCGCGTCGATGGCATCGCGATCAATTCCAATGCGCTATCCCTATCCGGTGGTTTGCGCTGGAATTTGGGCCCGTGGACGCCGAGCGTGAACCTGGGCATGAGCCGTGCCTCAAAGAAACTGTCCATGTCGAGCAGTAACCACACCGCGATCAATTATGGTTTTGGTCTGGGATACGATCTGGGCAACCAGCGCAGCCTCAATATTTCGTACAGCAGCAGTCTCGGCTTGAAAAATGTTCGGGACAACAATCTGGGCGCAAGCCTTTCGTTCCCGTTCTAAACACACCGTCGAATACCACCATGTCCGCCATGTTCCAATTTAAGACTCGACTCCATCTCCTGATTCTGACGGTAGTGTCCGTTGCCGTTCTGAGCGGCTGCAGCACGACAGAGACCCAGAAGCTCACCCTTGGCTATACAGACGCCAATGGCACCCTCGTCGAAAAACCTTACAGCCTTACCCGCAGCGCTACCACTACCATGTATAGCGGGACTATAAGATCTAACACATCAGAAGATATCCAGTCAGGCGTGCCACTTGGGTTGGAAGGTCTGCAGCCCGGCACAAAAATAGTGATTTCAGGCGCAGCCACGCCGAATAATGCAGATGCCATGGGGGTGATGACGACCAATGCATATTGGCAATGCGCCCAGGGGCCATGCCAGAGTGAATCCGTCGCTTCTATGTCCCATAGGTCAGAAAAGTCAACACTAGGACTGCTCGCGCCGTTCAAAGACACCCCTGAAGCGAAGGCGGCTAAGACGGCACTGGATAACTGTATTGCCACCCATATGGCAAGTTGCTTAAAGACGGAACAGGATCGCTCATACTCAATTACCTGCCCGGACACGTGTGACGCGCCGAAGAAGCTGGACCTTGTTCCAAATGAAGCGCTCACATTGTCATGCCAATGCGCGATGCCGACACCGCCGAAATGCACCGATGTTGCATCACTGGCAAAAACGGATGCAAACGGCAACCCACTCTGGACGGTCTGTACGCCTGTTCAGTTGCCGACCATGAATCCCAATGATCCGCTCCTCAAAGAGATGATGGCACCCGGCGGTGGCGGGTGTAGGCGGGTATACAGCATGGCCCTACACCAATTCGTCTGTCTCTGACGCCTTGGGCAGGCGGCCGCCAGCGCCGTCTGTGCGCGCTTAGCGCTTCTTCTCCGCCTGCCGATCCAGTTCGCGCAGGCGTTCCAGCTTCTCGCCAATTTTCTGCTCCAGCCCACGTGGCGTCGGCTGATACCAGTCCGTCTTCGGCATGCCTTCCGGAAAGTAGTTTTCACCGGCCGCATAGGCGTCCGGCTCGTCGTGGGCATAGCGGTATTCCTTGCCGAAGCCGAGTTCCTTCATCAGCTTCGTTGGCGCGTTGCGCAGATGCTCCGGCACCGGGCGGCTGACATCCTGGCCGATGAAGCGCCGGGCGGCGCCGTAAGCCACATAGGCGGCGTTCGACTTGGGCGCCACCGCCAGATATAGCACCGCATTCGCCAGCGCCAGTTCGCCCTCGGGCGAGCCGAGGCGCTCGTAGGTTTCGGCCGCATCCAGCGCCATGCGCAAGGCGCGCGGATCGGCGAGGCCGATGTCCTCGGAAGCCATGCGGATGATGCGCCGTGCCAGGTAAAGCGGATCGGCCCCGCCATCGAGCATGCGCGTCAGCCAGTAGAGTGCCGCATCGGGTGAGGAACCGCGCACCGACTTGTGCAATGCCGAGATCTGATCGTAGAAAGCATCGCCGCCCTTGTCGAAACGACGCAAGTCGGAAGCCATCGCCTGTTCCAGAAAGTCGGCGCTGATAACCCGGCAATGCGCGGCATCCCCAGCCGTCTTGAGGGTTTCGAGGACATTCAGCAACCGTCGCGCATCGCCATCGGCATAGCCGACGATGCGATCCACCGCGTCGTCCGCAAAATCCAGATCGGCAAACGCCCGCAACCGTGCGCGCTCAAACAGCTCGCGCAATTCTTCGGTCGTCAGCGACTTCAGCACATACACGGCTGCCCGCGACAGCAACGCCGAATTCACCTCGAAGGACGGGTTCTCCGTCGTCGCCCCGACAAACGTCAGCAGCCCCTGCTCGACAAACGGCAGGAAGGCATCCTGCTGCGCCTTGTTGAAGCGATGCACTTCATCGACAAACAGCAAGGTGCGCTGGCCGCTCTGCGCCAGCGTCAGCTCGGCCTGCTCCACCGCCGCGCGAATGTCCTTGACGCCGGAAAACACGGCGGAGAGCGCCAGAAACGCCGCATCAAACGCATCAGCCATCAGTCGCGCCAGCGTCGTCTTACCCACCCCCGGCGGGCCCCAGAGGATCATCGAATGTGGCGTGCGCGACTCAAACGCCAGACGCAACGGCTTGCCCGGCCCGAGCAGGTGCTTCTGCCCGATCACTTCATCAAGTAAAGCCGGGCGCAACTGCTCCGCAAGCGGGGCATGGGGTGAAGAAACAAACAGGTCCGTCATTCGCCCACGACATCCGCCCCTTTGGGCGGCACGAAGCGGAAGGTATCTTTTGCCAGCGCGGGATTGGGCTGAAACTCGGTAAACAACAGCGTGGTCGTTTGGCCGAAATTGTCTTGAACTTCCATGAGGCGAGGCAGGTTTTTTGCCAGCCCGATGCGCACGCGAACAAAGGTGCTATCGGTCGCCTTCGGCGTGGCATCGACAATTTCCAGCCCGTCGGCCGCGCCGGCCTCGGTCAGCGTGAAATGCCGGTCGAGCGATTCGCCGGTCAGCAGCGCGGCCGGGCTGGCGCCGAGGGCCTGGTCCATCTTGCTGATGGTGACCTGATTCAGGTCGGCGTCGTAGGTCCAGAGCTTTGCGCCATCGGCCACCAGCATCAAGTTGTAAGGCTTCTCGTAGCTCCAGCGCAGTTTGCCGGGCCGTGCCAGCGCAAAGCTGCCGCTGGAATTCTGCGGCTTGCGGCCGGACTTGGTCGCCACGCTCTGGGCAAAAGTGCCCTGTGCCGCATGGGTATTGGCCCAGAAGGCCTTGAGCTGGTCGATGCCGGCAGCGGAGGCGAGGCCGGAGAACAGCAGGGCGGAAATAAGAATGATTTTGCGCATGGGTGCATTATTGCCCATCCACGATGCCGATGCTAGGATGCATAAGCACATAAGCGTTTATAAGGATAAACCATGACCGAAGCCGTCCGCTGGACCATCAAGGTCTCGCCCGAAACTGACCTTTCCCTGCGCGGATTTCTCGGGGCACAGGGAATGAAAAAGGGCGACCTCTCGAAATTTGTCGAGGATGCCGTGCGCTGGCGCATGCTGGATCGCACGGTGCAGATCGTGAAGGATCGCAATCAGGACATGCCGTCCGACATGCTGGAAGCGATGATCGACGATGCCGTGCGCGACATACGCGCCACTGCGGCTGTCGCGGCCGAAAGCTGACGACGCATGCGCGTCGTTCTCGATACCAACATCCTGCTTTCCGACCTGATGACACGCGGTACGCCCCCTGATCGTCTCTATGAGGAATGGCGACACGGACGTTTCGATCTCGTCTCTACGGAACAGCAAATCGAGGAATTGCGGGCGGTGACACGCCGCTCCTTTTTCCAGGCGCGACTCAGGCCCAGTGAAATCGGGCGCATGATCAACGACATCCGGCGTCTGGCCGTGATGTGTGACGACCTGCCCGACGTGCAGCGCTCACCCGATCCCGCCGATGATTTCCTCCTCGCTTTATGCGAAGCTGCCCAAGCCGACTACCTCGCCACCGGCGACAAAAGCCATCTGCTGGCACTTGACCGACACGACGGCACGCGTATCGTCAGCGCACGCCGCTTGGTAGATTTGCTGGATCAATAATCCGCCGTCCTGAGCTGGATCGCCTGTAGCGATTCTCAAAAGTCGGCGCTGGCGGGACGGCTCCCACCCTCTTACTCCTGCGGCCCCGGCGCCAGCACTTCACGCTGTCCGGCGCCATTGGCCCGCGAGATCAGGCCGGCGTTTTCCATGGCTTCGATCATGCGTGCGGCGCGGTTGTAACCAATTCTCAAGTGACGCTGCACCAGCGAAATGGACGGCCGGCGTTCGCGCAAGACGATCTCAACGGCCTGGTCGTACATCGGGTCGCTTTCCAGATCACCGCCCTCGCCCGCACCGCCCTCAGCACTTTCGGAGGCCGGTGCAGCCAACACGTCGGTGATGTACTCGGGCTTGCCCACCTTGCGCAGATGCTCGACGACGCGATGCACTTCGTTGTCGTCGACAAAAGCGCCGTGGCAGCGTACCGGCAAACCGGTGCCCGGCGCGAGGTAGAGCATGTCGCCTTGGCCAAGCAGCGCCTCGGCGCCCATCTGATCGAGGATGGTGCGCGAGTCGATCTTGCTGGACACCTGGAAGGCGATGCGCGTGGGGATGTTGGCCTTGATCAGGCCGGTGATGACATCCACGCTCGGCCGCTGCGTGGCGAGAATCAGGTGGATGCCAGAAGCACGGGCCTTCTGGGCGAGGCGTGCAATCAGTTCCTCGACCTTCTTGCCGACCACCATCATCAGGTCGGCCAGTTCGTCGATCACCACCACGATGTAGGGCAGCGTCTTCAGCATCGGCGTGCCGGCCTCGGGATCACCGACCAGCGCCAGCGGATCGGAAATCGGCGTGCCGGCCTTTTCGGCTTCCCTGATCTTGCTGTTGAAGCCGGCAAGGTTGCGTACGCCCAGCGCGCTCATCAGCTTATAGCGCCGCTCCATTTCGCCCACGCACCAGTGCAGCGCGTTGGCGGCCTTGCTCATGTCCGTAACCACGGGGGCCAGCAAGTGCGGGATGCCTTCGTAGATGGACAGTTCGAGCATCTTCGGATCGACGAGGATCAGGCGCACATCTTTCGGTTCGGCCTTGTAGAGCAGCGAGAGAATCATCGCGTTGATGCCGACAGACTTGCCCGAACCGGTGGTACCGGCCACCAACAGGTGGGGCATCTTGGCGAGATCGGCCACCATCGGCTGGCCGGAAATGTCCTTGCCGAGCGCCATGGTCAGGGGCGAGTGCATGTCGTGGTAGACCTTGGCGCCGAGAATCTCGGAGAGACGCACATTCTGGCGGCGCGGGTTGGGCAACTCCAGCGCCATGCAGCTCTTGCCCGGAACGGTTTCGACAACGCGAATGCTGATCAACGACAGCGCCCGCGCCAGATCCTTGGCCAAGCCAACAATCGTCGCGCCTTTCACGCCTGTGGCCGGTTCGACCTCATAGCGAGTGACCACCGGGCCGGGGTGGGCGGACATCACCTGTACCGTGACGCCGAAATCGGCCAGCTTGCGCTCGATCAGGCGCGAGGTAAATTCAAGGGTATCGGCGCTCGGCAGCTCATCGTTACTGTGATTGGCTTCGTCGAGCAGATGCAGCGGCGGCAGCGCCTCACCCGGTGCATCAAAGAACATGGGGGCCTGACGCTCCTTGCCGATCCGCACCTCGGCCTTTTTCGCCAGCGGAATGTCGAGCGCCACCGGTTCGATGCGCACCGGCGGCGGCGGATTGGTTTCGATCTTCTTCAATTCTTCGGCCACCACGGCCTGACGCTGTTCGGCCAGTTGGCGACCATAGCGCCGATCCTGCCAACGCTCCACCAGACTGAAAGCACCGAACCACGAAGCTTCGAGCAGACCACCAAACTTTTCGATAAACCACAGCCAGGACATGCCAGTCACGAGGCTCCAGCCTGCCATCATCAGCACCATCAGGATCAGCGTACCGCCGGTAAAGCCAAGAAACACCGAGGCGAAACGGCCGACTTCATAGCCGAGCATGCCGCCCGGTGCCAGCGGCAAGGGCGCGGCGAGGCTCCAGAAGCGGATGGCTTCAAGGCCGCAACTGGCGACGAGGAGAATCAAAAATCCGGTCAGGGCGATAAAGACCGGGCGGCGATCCTCGGCAAACATATGGTTGATGCGGTGATAGCCCATCCCCACCAGCAGGAACAGCAGCACCGCCCACCACCAGGCCGAGAAACCAAACAGATAGAGCATCACATCCGCCAGCCAGGCGCCGAAGCGGCCGCCGGGATTGGCGATCTGATCGACCACCGCCGCGCGCGACCAGCCGGGATCGGCGGGCGAATAGCCCCACAGGATCAGGGCTAGATAAAGGCCAATGGCAGCAATCCCCAGCCAGCGGGCTTCATGCACCAGCGCAGCAATGCGCTCGGGCAGGGGCGTGGCGGGGGTGGGTTTGTGTGAAAAGGAATAGGTAGCGGTTGCCATGGGCGGAATTCCAGACGCTATGAACGCCCCGATTTTCGCGTACCGCCCGCTTGAAGAAGGGCGGAACAGCGGAATATTCCCGCCCATATCGCCATTTATAATCAGCCAACCCCAATTGAAAGGAAGATGTATGTCCGCCCGCCATATCAAGCTCCTGATTCTCGGTTCCGGCCCGGCCGGCTACTCCGCAGCCGTCTATGCCGCCCGCGCCAACCTCAAGCCCGTCATCATCACCGGCATGGCCCAGGGTGGCCAATTGATGACCACCACCGAGGTGGATAACTGGCCGGCCGACGCCGATGGCGTACAAGGCCCGGACCTGATGGCGCGCTTCGAAAAGCATGCCGCCCGTTTCGGCACCGAGATGATCTTCGACCATATCCACACGGCTAAGCTGAACGAAAAACCAATCCGGCTGATCGGCGACACCGGCGAATACACTTGCGATGCGCTGATCATCGCCACCGGCGCCTCGGCCCAGTATCTCGGCCTGCCTTCGGAAGAAAAGTTTTCCGGCAAGGGCGTCTCGGCCTGCGCCACCTGTGACGGCTTCTTCTACCGCAACCAGCCGATCGCCGTGATCGGCGGCGGCAACACCGCCGTCGAAGAAGCGCTGTATCTGGCCAACATCGCCAGCCATGTCACCGTCGTGCACCGCCGCGACAAGTTCCGCGCCGAGAAGATCAT
Source organism: Rhodocyclaceae bacterium (assembly GCA_030681195.1). Taxonomy (GTDB): domain Bacteria; phylum Pseudomonadota; class Gammaproteobacteria; order Burkholderiales; family Rhodocyclaceae; genus Sulfuricystis. The sequence continues at coordinate 59,854 of JAUXXJ010000040.1, read as the reverse complement.
GCAGGACAAGCTGTTCGAGAAGGAAGCCGCCGGCAAGGTCACCATCAAGTGGGATTGCGTACTCGACGAAGTGCTCGGTGACAAGACCGGCGTCACCGGCATGCGCATCAAGAACGTCAAGACCGGCGCCACCGAAGATATGACATTGCAGGGCGTGTTCATCGCCATCGGCCACAAGCCCAACACCGACATTTTCGCCGGCCAGTTGGAAATGGACAACGGCTACATCGTCACCCAGGGCGGTCGCACGGGCAATGCCACCGCCACCTCGGTGCCGGGCGTATTTGCCGCCGGCGACGTGCAGGACATGATCTACAAACAGGCCGTTACCTCGGCCGCCAGCGGCTGTCAGGCCGCGCTCGACGCCGAGAAGTACCTCGACCACCTGAGCTAAAGCAATGGCCCACAGGGCGCTGGATGAACAATCGCGCGCCCTGTTTCGGGAGGCGGTGGCCGATGCTGTGCCGCTCTCGCTCGACCGGATTCATCACGAGCCACCGCCCCCGCCCGCCATCCCGCGCAGCAAGGCACGCGACGAACGCGCCGCGCTGGATGAATCGCTCTCCGATGTCGATCCCCTCCATCTCGCCCTCGAAGGCGGCGACGAAGCGGTCTACCTCAAACCCGGCATGGCGCCCAAGGTGCTCAAGGATCTGCGGCGCGGGCGCTGGGTGGTGCAAGCCCATCTCGACCTGCACGGCCTGCACCGCGACGAAGCCCGCCAGCAGGTCGCGCTGTTTCTCGCCGAATGTGTGGCCCACCGCCAGCGCTGCGTGCGCATCGTGCATGGCAAAGGCCATGGCTCACCGGGACGGATTCCCGTCCTGAAACGCCTCGTCATCAGCTGGCTCGCCCAACGTCAGGAAGTGCTTGCTTATTGCCAGGCCCGCACGGTTGATGGTGGTGCGGGCGCGGTTATCGTGCTGCTAGCTGGATAAGGGATGGCATCAAGGATGCGGGTTCATGGTGATGCTGATGCGCTTGAGACATGGCAAACCCCGTCATCAAAGTCATTAAATTCGCCAACCATAACGCGCAACAGGACGAGCAGGAGAACTGGCCCGCGCAAAATCTGAGCCGCATCAAGGACAGCACCCGCGCATTCGGATAGCGTCGGCAGCTTCTCCATTTGATCTGTCAGGAAGCTGCCATGCGCGCCATCTTGTGGATGTTACTTCTCCTCGCCGGCCCGGCCGTCGCGGAAATTTTGCCGCCCGTAAAAGTGTTTGTTCCCAAGGTTTGCCTCGCCTGTATCGAGTGGGCCGAGCATTTGCGCCAGCACGGATTCACCGTGACACTGGACGACAGTCAGGACATGGCGCAAGTGAAAAAACGCTACCGCATCGGGCCGGACCTGGAGGCGCGGCACACCGCCGTGATGGGCGACTATGTCATCGAAGGGCATGTGCCGGCCGAAGATATCAAGCTGCTGCTGAAGGAACGTCCCAAGGCGCGCGGTCTGGCTGTGCCGGGGGCACCGCGCGGCGCACCGGGCCTCGATGCGCTGGCGGGAACCGGCTGCGAAACCGGCTGCACGATGCTGGAAGGCGACGGGGCGGAGCGCATCGTCCGCCGCGAGTTGTACAACACCTTGCTGATCGGCAAGGACGGCAAGACCAGCACCTATGCACGCCACTGAGCACCTCACTGAGGCGCAATAAACTCCCGAAACATGCCTTGCGCCCAGGCCAGATCCTCGCCGCGCGGCTGCGGGTCGCGCTGGTTTTTCGTCTGCTGGACCAGTTCGCCATCGCCGCGCAGACGATAGCTGGCTTCGATCCGCAGCGCGGCCGGCGGATCGAACTGGGTGGTGATGTGACAGAGACTATCGGGCAGTTCCTGCGGCGGCACCGTACCGGCTGCTCGTGCGGCAATCTGGCGTGCCACGATGCGCCCCTGCCGGCTGGCCATCTGTCCGCTTTTCGGATAATGACCGAAGAGCGAGGAAACCCGGTCGATCATGTCGCCCACGATGAAAACGCGCTCGTCGTGCCGTGCCGCGAAACTCAGGGGATCGACCGCCGCCCAGCTGCTGCCACGGCTAATCAGATCGGCCTGCCACGCCAGACCCGCCGCCTGCTGGGGCGGCATCAGGATTGCCTCATCGAAACCAAAACGGTCGAACTCGCAATCCACCGTGCGACGGCGCGGATCGACGGCCAGCACCTTCATCTGCGCGTGGTACTCGATGCGTTTGGGAAAGTACTCACGAAAAACGCGCAGGAATTCCTGAAACGGCGGGTTCGCATCGAGAATAATCAAACGTCCGGGAATCTTGCGCTGCTCCAGCCAGCCGGCAATCATCACCGCCCGCTCATAGGGCGCCGGCGGACAGCGAAACGGTTGCGGCGGAATGGTCATCAGCAGATCGCCGCCAGTAAAGCCGGCCAGCTTGTCGCGCAGACGGGGAAACTCGGCCCCTGGCGTATAGGCACTGGGATAGTGCTGTCGCGTATAGGCGATGGTGTCGTGGTCATCGCCAAACCAGGCGGCGTAGTCGTGGCGGATGCCCACCGCCAGCACCAGCCAGTCATAGGCAAAACGCTCCGATTCGGTCACGACCAGGCGGGCATCCCGATCAATGCGACTGACCTCGGCCTGCACGAAGCGGTAACCCCAATGTTGGGCCGCCGCCCGGTAGTCATGCGAGAGAAGCGCGCCATCAATGCGTCCCACCAGCCAGTGATTGGACAAGGGGCAGGACCAGAAGCGGGCGTTACGTTCCAGCAGGGTAACCTCAAGTTGCGGAGCGAACGTGCGCAGGTAACGCGCCGCCGCCAGCCCACCCCAACCACCACCACCCACCACCACCCGCGCACGCGGCTGGGCAAAAGTCGGTCGGGACAGAAACGGGCTTGCGCCAAGCGCCGCCCCCGCAGCGAGAAACTGGCGACGTTTCAAAAGCACGCCATCCCGGCCTTGCAGCCCTTGAGCAACCACATGGACACAATGCCGGCCACCTCGTCGGCCCGCACACGGCGCGCCAGGCTGGCCACATCGCGTCCTTCATGGGTCTTGATCAGCGGGTCGGCCCCCGCCTGCAGCAGCAGCTTGGCATTCTCCGTGCGGGTCGCAAAGGCGGCCATGTGCAGCGGCGTGGCGCCGTTCTTGTCGCGCACATTGACGGGCGCCCCGGCGGCAAGTAGCGCCTTGAGCGGCCCGCTATCGAGATTCAGCGCCGCCAGATGCAGCGGCATGGAACCGAGCGCCGTGGTGGGTGTATCGCGCAGCGCTGGATTGCCCTTGAGCATGCGCTCCATGTCAGCCTGAGTGCCCATGCGGGCGACATCGTGAATGGGGAGTTCGTTCTGGCCTAGCGACGCATCGGCACGGGCAATGCCACTTCCCCCCCACATTCCGAGCAGGATGATCAACAAGGACAAAAAACGCTGGCTGGTGATCATGGATGGCTCCGTCTTCCCAACATATTGAGAGGGAGAAGCCTAACGCATCGTTCAATCCAATAATTTGATGACAATCAACCCCCCGGCCCGCCCACCCGGCTCATGGCCATGTTGGCGGCGGCGGTCCGTGTCTCGACGCCCAGTTTTTCGAACACATGCTCAAGATGCTTGTTCACCGTGCGCGGACTGGTGCTGAGAATCTCGCCGATATCGCGATTGGTCTTGCCCTTGATCACCCAGAACAGCACTTCGGCCTCGCGCGGCGTGAGGCGAAACAGGGCGATCAACCGGGCAACCAGCGTCTTATCGTCGATACTTTCCGATGCTTTCAGTGCCTCCTGCAATTGCCGTGCAGTACGCAGGTGGGCGGCGATGCGCGCCAGCACCTCGGGCGGACGAATCGGCTTGGTCACATAATCCGAACTGCCGGCCTCGAAGGCCGCAAGGACATGTTCCGTTTCCGTCAAGCCGGTCATGAAAACGATGGGAATATGCTGGGTCGAAAAATCGGCCTTGAGGCGTCGCGCGACCTCGAAGCCGTCGATGCCGGGCATCAGGGCATCAAGCAGAATCACGTCCGGCAGGGTCTGGCGCGCCCGTGCCAGTGCCGATTCGCCGTTGGTGGCGACCAGCACTTTGTAGCCGGCCTCGTCCAGCGCATCGTGGAGCATCGAGAGATTTTCCGGCACGTCGTCGACAATCAGGACGACGCCGGCGTTTTCAGGTTTCGTCATGGCGGGCGTGTTTTAGCAGATCGGTCATTTCTTCAAGACGAAACCCGCGCGCCAGTTCGCGCAGGCGGTCAATAAAGGAGACGGCATCGGGAAAAGCCCGGGCAAGAACATCCAGCTCGGCGTGGATACCGCGCACATAACCTTCCTTGAGGTGTGCATCGAGCGACGCGAGCACCGACGCGGAAAAAGTCGGCGCCGGCGAGACGGCAGCCGGGACGGGCGCTTCCCGCTCCTCGATCCATTCCAGCCCGAGCGCGCGACCAATCCAGTCGAGCAGTTCGCCGATGCGCACCGGCTTGGTAATGAAATCCTCGCCGCCGATGCCCAGATCATTCTCCAGACCCTTATCGAAAGCATTGGCCGAGACGATGGCAATGCGCGCATCGGACAGGCCGCGCAGGCGGATGGCCCGAATCGTTTCCCAGCCATCCATGCCGGGCATGGCCAGGTCCATGAAAATCAGGTGGGGCTTGAAGCGCGGCAATACCTCCAGGCACTCCTGCCCGGAAGCCGCCTGATCGAGCACGAAACCCAGCGGCGCCAATACGCTGACCAGAAACTCGCGATCGACGGCCTCGTTATCCACAATCAGGATGCGCCGCCGCTCGCCTTGGTAGCCGAGTCGCCGGGCGTGGGCGGCCGCCGGCGCCACCACCACATCCGTGAGATGCGGCAGATAAAGCCGCACGGCAAAACGGCTGCCGAGATCGGGCGTACTGCTCACCGCAAGCTCGCCCCCCATCACCTGCGTCAGCATGCGGGCAATCGTGAGGCCCAGACCACTGCCGCCAATGGCGCCCTGCGCCGCGCTGCCGCGCACGAAGGGCTCGAATATTTTCTCGATTTCGGCAGGCGGAATACCGGGTCCGGTGTCCTCAATCTCGAAACTGGCCATCTCGCGCGCATAACGGATGCGGAAGCACACCGTGCCACGGAGCGTAAATTTAACGGCATTGCCCAGGATGTTGAGCAGGATCTGGCGCAGGCGCTTCTCGTCTGCCCGCACCGTGACGGGCAGCGTGGCCTCCGGTTCGTAACGGAACGCAATGCCCTTGGCGCGCGCCTGCACCTCGATCATGCGCACAATCTGCTGCAGAAACTCGCGGAAATCGATGGGCTTGGGCTGCAAAGTCAGCCGCCCACCCTCGATCCGCGCGAGATCCAGCGTTCCCTCAATCAGGGACAGCAAATGTTCGCCACTGCGATGGATCACGGCCACCGCCTGACGCCGGTGCGGCGGGATGGCCGGATCGCCATCGAGAATCTGCGCATAGCCGAGGATGCTGTTGAGCGGCGTGCGCAGTTCATGCGACAGCGCGCTGATGTGGCGACTCTTGGCCTGGTTGGCGAAGTCGGCCACCTGCTTGGCTTTTTGCAGCGCCTCGTCGGTGCGCTGGTGCGATTCGATTTCCTGCATCAGCAGCCAGGTCTGGCGGTTCGATTCCTCTTGCGCCACCTCGCGGCTTTTCAACGTCAGCACCAGCCACCAGGCGAAGATGCCGGCCACCAGCAGCAGCGCGGCGAAGAGTTTGAGGAACAGGGGCGGCAGGGCGGCGGCATAGGCCGCCGCCTGTTCAGCATCCGTCTGCACTTCATGCAAGTAGAGCAGACCGAGCAGCGCCGCCAGCAGCGGCACCACGGCCGCCATCAGCAGCAGATAGTGGCCGAGTCCGGCGTCGAGCGTGGGGCCGAGCGAGCGCGGCAAGGCTTGGCGGATGGCCGTACTCCAGCGCACGGCGAAACCGGCGCGCGGCTTGCAGCGATCATGGCAGCGCGCATCCAGTGCGCAACACAGCGAGCAGATGGCGCCGGCATAGGCGGGACAGGCGGCCATGTCTTCGGACTCGTAATCCTTCTCGCAAATCGTGCAGCGCTGGGTGCCGGCGGTGTGCGCAGCCGGCGTCCGCGCCAGGTAATAGCGCCCGCCGGTGGCCCAGGCCAAGAGCGGCGTGGCAATGAAGGCGGCGCCGATGGCGATGAAAGAGGCGAAAGCCTGCGCCTCTGCGCCGAACAGGCCGAGATAGGCGGTGATCGACAGCAGCGAAGCCAGCAGCATCGCACCGACACCGACCGGATTGATGTCGTGCAGATAGGCGCGGCGGAACTCGATGCCGCGCGGCGAAAGGCCGAGCGGCTTGTTGATGACCAGATCGGCGACGACGACCATCATCCAGGAGATGGCGACGTTGGAGTACAGCCCCAGCACCTGCTTCAGCGCCTGGAACACGTTGAGTTCCATCAGCATCAGCGCGATCAGCGTGTTGAACACCATCCAGACCACGCGGCCAGGGTGGCTGTGTGTCAGCCGGGCAAAGAAGTTTGACCAGGCCAGCGAACCGGCGTAGGCGTTGGTGACGTTGATCTTGAGCTGCGAGACGATGACGAAAGTTGCCGTCGCGGCGACCGCCCAGCCGGGGTTGGAAAAGACATACTCGAAACCAACCAGATACATCTGGTTCGGATCGACGGCGCGGTCGACCGGCACGGCATGCGAAAGCGCCAAGTACGCCAGCAGCATGCCGCCGAGCATCTTGGCGACGCCGACGAAAATCCAGCCGGTGCCGCCAAACAGCACGGCGAGGTTCCAGCGGCGGCGATTCTCCCGCGTGCGCTCCGGCATGAAACGCAGGTAGTCGGCCTGCTCGCCCATCTGTGTGATGAGCGCAATGCCCACCGTCAGCGCGGCGCCAAACAGATTCCAGTCGAAGCCGGGGCCATGCATGAGAATGCCGTCGAAGGCCTGCGGTTCCTTGTGCAGCACGAAGGCGAAGGGCAACACCATGAGCACCAGCCAGACCGGCTGCGTCCACGCCTGAAAGCGCGAGATGACGGTAACGCCGTGGGTAGCGAGCGGGATGACGACCAGCGCGCAGAGCAGATAGCCGAGCGCCGGCGGAATGTCGAAGGCCAGCTCCAGCGCATAGGCCATGATCGCCGCTTCGAGGGCGAAGAAGATGAAGGTGAAGGTGGCGTAGATCAGCGAGGTCAGCGTCGAACCGATGTAGCCGAAGCCGGCGCCGCGCGTCAGCAAGTCCATATCCACGCCGTAGCGGGCGGCGTAGTAGCTGATCGGCACACCGGCGAGGAAGATGATGAGGCCGGTGAGCAGCACCGCCAGCGCGGCATTGGTGAAACCGTAGCTGACCAACAGCGTGGCGCCGACCGCCTCCAGCACGAGGAAGGCCGCGTCGCCAAACGCCATGTTGGCAACGCGGAACTCCGACCACTTGCGGAAGGAACGCGGCGTAAAGCGCAGCGCATAGTCCTCGATGGTCTCGTTCGCCACCCAGGTGTTGTAGTCGCGGCGCACCTTGACGACGCGCTGGAGCGGGGCAGTGGTGGCGGGGGAAACGGGATCGGACATGGCGCGATTATCGCCCGAGCGGCCGCCACGATGACAACTCGGGGCGTCTTCAATAACGGCACGTCGTACAATCACAAGATCCCCACCGCCGATAAAGGAATCCCTCTTGGCCAAACCCAACTACCAATTTGAAAAACGCCAACGCGATCTGGCAAAGAAAAGCAAACAGGAAGAAAAGCGCCGGCAAAAGCTCGCGGACAAGGCCGCAGCGGATCAACCTGCCGCCCCAGCCGATGAGGCCATGCCAGCCGTGGCGCCATCCGGAAACTGAGGAGTAGCCACCCGACGCTTGCGCTCCGCAAAAGTCGGCGTCCCGTAAAGGGGGCTTCCTTCGGTCGCTGGCAAGACGACACTTTGTCGTCCCGCCAGTCGGTTACAGCTACTTGAGCAAGCCGCGTGTTTTCATGGCGTCGCAGCCATTCTGGCTTGCCGGCGCAAATTTAACGCCCTTTTCCTTGGCGCGCCCTTCCATCATCTGACGATGAGCCTCTTGCGTCGTCTTGCACTCATCATAGGTTTTTACAGCACCCATTTGTGCCTGCCAGACCGTGCGTTCTTCGGGTGACATCAATGTCCAACCAGGGGTGTGATCCTGGTTCCAACCATATTGGCCCTTGCCCCCCTGCCCCATGCCTCCCCCGGGCCCCATTTGCGCGAATGCGGATGCCGCAAACAGCGCGGCGGTCAGTACGGTAGTAGTTAGTACGGTCTTTTTCATGAGATTTCCCTTGCGGTTGGTGGAAGTTCCGACTTATCGTCGACCCGTGTCCAGTATGGCTGGGGCATAGCAACGCGCAATGCGCCAATCGGGTTAGGAAATGTGAGTATTCGTGTCGAATTTAAGGGGGTGTTACAGCGCTAACCGCGGGGCTGGCCCCATGACTGCTGGTATCACTCATAATCCAAAACAGTCTGTGACTGGGTCTCGGCCTGAACGGCCGTTGGTCCTGAAAATCAGTAATCGGTGGTTGAGCGTCTGCTGTTCCCAATCGCGAACTCACCCTTTGTGCCCATTGCTGCCATTCATCGCTGCAATGGTTCAATGACAGCTAATTGGGTAGAGCAGTCTCTCGCTGTGTTTGCTCACGGACAGCAGGTCGGCAGCGGACTGAACCGCACGCCCGCCCGATATTCTTCAAGAACTTGAAAGGCTCGGCGTGAGGAGGGGGGTGCTGGTGCTCACCATCGGGATGGTCAGCAGGTAGCCACGACCGCGTATGGCGCGGATGATGTTCGTTGGCTTTTCTTCGGCATCTTCGGCAAGCGTCTGGCGCAAGCGGCTGATCAGATTTTCGAGGCGGCGCTCGTCGTATTCGTCGACAGATGCTTCGATGGCATCGATGAGGTCGTGGCGGCTGGCTTGTTGGCCACGACTCGATGCGAAACATTCAAGCAATCGGGTTTCCGAGACGGTCAGCCGGACCCCCTTGCCTTTCGGCGTTTTGACCCGCATGCCCTGGACATCAAGTTCCCAAGGCGCGGGCGTGGCGCCTGTTGCTGATACATCGAGACGACGGGCAAGTGCCTCGACCACCACCACCAACTCATTCATGACGACCGGCTTGCACAGATAGTTGTCGGCACCGTCGCGAAGACCGGCGATGCGATCATCGATGGTCGTGCGCGCCGTCAGCATGATGATGCCAAGCCGCGGCAGACTGCTGCGCAGTCGCCGGGCGATCGAGAGCCCATCTTCGTCGGGTAGTCCCAGGTCAAGAACGATGAGATCTACCCGTTCCCGTCGGAGCAGGATATCCAGTTCGGCGGCGCTGCCCACGCCATGGACGACATGTCCTGCACGTTCCAGCTTGCCGACGACCTCGTCGCGAAAGTGCGGATTGTCCTCAACCACAGCGACATGCGTCATGCGAATTTTTCCTTATTGCCCTGCGTTTGGATGGCGGACGGTGTGCGCGGCAGCCGCATATAAAAGCAGGCGCCGCCCCCGCTGCGGGGTGAATACGTCACTTCGCCCTCATGCAGCCGGCAGATGCGGCGCACCAGGTTCAATCCCAGCCCTGCGCCGGGAATATGCCCCACCTCGTCGGCACGCACATAGCGATCAAAAATCCGTTCCCTGATCGACTCCGGAACGCCCGGTCCGCGATCCATCACGTCAATCTGGATGTATTCGCCATCAAGCTCCAGCATCAGCTCGACAGGGCTATCGGGCGGCGAATACTTAAGGGCGTTTTCAAGCAGGTTATTGATGGCGATGGCGATCAACTCACCGTCGACATCGAGCATCGCCGCCTCCGTAAGATGCAGGTGCAGGCGCGCATCGCCGCAACTCTCGAGACAAAGGCGCCGCAAATCGGTGGGTTGTCGACGCAATTGCAAGCCGCTGTCACTCAAGCGGTCCTGGCGCAGCAACTGATCAATGATCTGGTCGATACGTGTCACGCCAAGCTGGATGCGGTCGTAACGCAGCAGGACCGGCGCGCGGGTATCGGTGCTCAGATCACGCAAGCTGTCGGTCGCCGCCTCGATCATTGCCAGCGGCGTCTTGATTTCATGCGACAGCATGGCCATGAAGCGACTTTGCTCCTTGCGCGCACGGCGTTCGGCGAGCAGCGCCTCGTCGCTGGCCGCTGCTTTTTGCAGCGCCAGCACCCGTTCGTTTTCGCGGGCACGCAGGGTGGCGACCAGTGCCAGATTGAGCGTCAGCAGGGTCGCCAGATTGCCGATCTGGTAGCTATGCAATATCCACCACCCGGAAGGGATCAATCCCATCAAGGCCAGCGAAACCGTCGCGCCGCCGAACAAGGTGAACGCATGCGCCAGTGCCATGAACTGACTGCCGGTCTTGGCTGCATGCCATAAGCGGAGACTGCGCCATAAGCCGCATACCGCCACGGCAAGCTGCAACGGCACCAGTACCTGCATCGTTTCCGGGTAAAGGCCGAACAAGGGCAGCGGCAGACAAAGCAATGGCAACCATTGCGCCAAGCGGTAGACCCAGACAATCACCGGCGTGGTCTGCGGCGTGATCGTCAACGCCTGCCGGTAAAACCATGCGCTGGCGACAAACACCAGCAAGCTGCCCATGGACGTCGCCTGATCGCCCACCATGGGCCAGTCGTCGGCGATGAACTGCGCTACTAGTCCGTTCGCCCCTGAAAACAACACAATGCTGCTGCCGACCAAAAACAGATACAGCCGGAACGCACGATCCTCGCGCCACAAGCCGTGCCAGACGTTGATGGCAAAAATCGTCAGCAGGATGCCGTAATACAAACCCAGAAATGCATATTCCCGCACTTCCGCCGTGTAGAAGTCGCCAGCCCGCCACAGATTCGCCACCAAGACCGAACTACTGCTGGTTTCCAGTCGCAGATAAGCGGTGACAGGTTGCCCCGCAGGGAGCTCAACATGAAAGGCAAAGCCGCGATACGGATAGTCGCGCAGCCCGAACGGATAGCGGTCGCCCGTAATCTTTTCGACAAATGTGCCGGGCACACCCGGATCAGGCAGATACAGGCGCAAATCGTCGAGAAACGGCGGATGAATTTCCAGCAGGGCCAGGTTTGTGGTGCTGTCGGGTGGAGCAAGCTCCAGGCGCAGCCAATGCACGGTCCGCGTGTAGCCGGCAGAAAAGCCGCGCGTCACCGGCACGAAGTCGCCACTGCGCGTCGGTGTGCTGATGCTCGCGATGCTTTCTGTGCCCTGCGGATCAGCCAGCACCGCCATCGGTACCAGACGCGGCTCGGCGGCATGGCTTGGCGCGCCCAGCGCCATCAAGCACAGCAAGAGCAGCACGGAAAGTGCGCGCCGCAAGATCATGCTGCCGTCCTGCCAGCGCCGACTTTTGTGTGTGTGTGGGGTGCGGCGCCAATCATGGGGCGAGATGTTAGCGAAAAGCCCGCACGGGGGCACTGATAGCTTCTCATAGGTTTCGTTTTTTGATTTCCAATAGGATTCTTTCAGCCCTGAAAAGCGGGCCAAATTTCCTTACTTTCGCAAACTGGAGTTCTTAAATGAAACGTTTCCCTAAAGTCATTCTCGCCACGGCGCTGGTTTTTTCAGTTATTGGTGCTCATGCCAGTAACATAAAGGTTGATCCTAACAAGATCATTGACTGCTGCGTTAGCGGCAAGGCGGAGAAGATTTCCGTTGTTGCGTGTACGCAGAAAAAAGGCACTACCGACATGAAACAATGTACAGGAGCGGTTGCATCGACCCCAGCCGCTGGCCAGCAGGTGAGCAAAGTCGGCGAGGCGATGATCAAGTGCGACATCTACAGCAACAACACCATCAAGTGCGCTAACTGAACATTTCCCTCAATCTTTGGGCTCAGCCAGATTAGTTGCGCTGTGTTTCCGAGTTGAAGCACCCGCCGGCGGCCTAAGGGCTGCCGGTTTGCGTTGCCCCAAGGCATGTATGTCGACTCCGCTGATCTGCCTGTGATCCGTTATCTGATGTCAGCCCCGGCAGGCCGAGCCCCCGCCAACAGATCACTCGAGTGGTTGAAATGGTTTGGTCTGGCTGCCATGAGCATCGGCCATACAATCGCTCATCCGGTGATGGACTTGGCCGAGATGGACCGCTTCGTCGAGGTTTATGGCCTGGCCATCGTGTTTGGCGCACCGGCACTGCCGATCTTTTGCAGCCTCATTGTTTGGCGGATTGCCCACGCCTCGGCCAAGGTGTTGCCCGGCTATCTCAAGCGCCTGGGGGCGTGGGGGTTACTGAGCCAGCCGATTTATTTCCTGTGGGTACCGGGCTTGGGGATGTGGGCCCCCAATGCCCTGGCAACGCTATGTTTTGGCGCACTCGGCTGTGCGCTGCTGGTTCAGCGCCGCTGGCCCTGGCTGCTGGTGCTGCTGGGCACGCTGTTTGCCCTATCAGAGAGCATCGGTCGTGATTGGTCGCTGGTGCTGGTCATGGTGTTCGGCCTGTTGCTGGTGCAACGTGCCGGCCTGAACTGGCCAGGCCTGCTGGCCCTGCTTACCACGTTTGCCACCGCCCGCATGGCGCTTCCCTATGACGCCCTGAGCTTTCAGTGGAGCATGAGCCTGATCACGGTACCCCTGCTGTGGTGGCTTGCCACGCGCCTGCCTGCCCAGCCGGGACGACTGCCCGGATGGATGTTTTATGCCTGGTACCCGTTCCACCTCGGGCTCATCGTCCTGGCGTGGCGCTTGTTTGCGCTTTCTTGAGCCGGGGTTCATAGCTAGTGATAGGTTTGATTTTCGGTTATTGACTAAGATGCAGAGGGTTGGTCCGCCAAACCTCGCGGAGCTGCTGCTCACGGGAGGGGCAATGACAATACATCTGCAAAAGCACCATAAAGTACGCCCACTGGGTCATTTTTCGATAAAGGTATCAACATGAAAAAATCAACCAAACTTTTTATTGCCGCCAACGTCATGTTTGTGGCTTCGTCAGCTGCTTTTGCATTTCAGGAAAAAGCTCAGGTGCAACAGGAGCAGCAGGTGCAACAGAAGCAGCAGGTGCAGCAGAAGCAGCAGGTGCAGCAGGAGGATGGTCGTCTGCCGAGTAGTAAAGAGTATTGACCCGCTAATAACAAACCGAATCATTCGATTTGTTTCAGTTTCAGCCTTGCCCGTCTCAGGGGGCGCTTGTGTTCTTGCATCGAGCGGCTTGGTTGGCGGCACTCAGTTTGGTTGCCGCCACGGGGGTGTCTGCCCAGACATCGCCCGATGCCGGCCAGTTGCTGCGCGAGTCGCAGCCGCTGCGCCCGGCGCTGCCGGATCGGCTGCCCGCCAGCGAGGCGCCGCCGACACGGCCCGACCTGCAAGCCACAGGCGGTGAAAAAATCGCGGTTCACCGCATCCGTTTTACCGGACATGAAGGGCTGACCACGGCCCAAGAACTGCACGCTCTGGTCGCCGACGCCATCGGCCAATCGCTCGACCTGGGCCAGCTCCGCCAACTGGCGGATCGTGTTACCCGCCACCTGAAATCACGCGGCTGGTTTCTCGCCCGCGCCTACTTGCCCGCGCAGGATGTGACGGAAGGCGACATCGAAATTGCCATCCTGCCCGGCCGACTGGAAGGTGGGCTGCCCGGCGCCGGTATCGTCGTCGCCGGAGAATCCTTGCGCATCGATGCACAACGCATTCGCACCACCGTGGCCGGCGCATTGCAAGCGGCGGGGGCCGAGGGTGCGGTGCATGATTCCCACCTTGAGCGCGGCCTGTTGCTGGTAAATGACCTGCCCGGTGTGACTGCGCGGTCGACGCTGGAAAAGGGGGCCGACCCCGGCACCACGCGGCTCGTCATCCAGGCCCAGGAAGGACCCTTGTTGAGCGGCAATATCGGCATCGACAACCAGGGCAACCGCTACACCGGCGCAGAGCGGGCAAACGGACAACTCGCCCTCAATAATCCGCTGCGCATCGGCGATCAGGCCACACTGGCGTTTTCCGCCGCCACCGGGCTAGAGTTGGCCAGTCTAGGCTACAGCCTGCCGCTGGGGCATGACGGTTGGCGCCTGAGTGTCGGGCATACCCGCCTGAGTTACCGCATTGGCGAGGAACTGGCGGCCAACCGCAGTCGTGGCGAAGCCGCCACCAGCACCCTCGGGCTGGGCTATCCGCTGCTGCGTAGCCGCCAGAAAAATATTTCGCTGCGTTTCGCGCTGGAACACAAGGCACTGCGCGACGAATCGCTCGGCGTAGTGGTGAAGGACCGGCGCATCCATCTCGCCAGCGTCGGCATGAATTTCGACAGCCTCGACACGCATTGGGGCGGCGGCATGAACAATGCCGCACTGACGCTGCATGGTGGCGACGCCGATTACAGCCGTGTCGCTGCGGACCTGACTGCCGACGCGCCGGCCGGCACTGCCGGCAGCTTCCAGCGCCTCAATTTCAATCTGGCGCGCCTGCAAAAGCTCTCGACGCAGACGGCACTTTTCGCTGCCCTGTCGGGCCAGCAGGCCGCCCAAAACCTGCCTTCCTCGGAAAAGTTCGGTCTCGGCGGGCCGGCGGCGGTGCGCGCCTATCCGGGCGGTGAAGCCTCGGGCGACAGCGGCCTGCTGGGCACCGTGGAACTGCGCCACGACCTGCCGGCAGGCAAAGGCAGCGGACAGTGGCAGTTCGTCGGCTTTGTCGATGCCGGCCAGATCGCGCTCAATAAAAATCCCTGGCCCGGTTCCACCGGCAATGCCACGGGGCGTAACCGCTATACGCTGGCCGGCGCCGGGCTGGGCATCAACTACAGCGAGCCCGGCCAGTATGTGTTGCGCGCCGTCTGGGCGCACAAGCTGGGCGACAACCCCGGCCGTGCCGCCGTGACCCACCGCGACGCCGACGGTCGCCGCGACAGCAATCGCTTCTGGCTCACCGCGATGTTGTTCTTCTGATCGCTCCCTCATGAAACGCACCAGCCTCAACCACGCCTATCGCCTCGTCTGGAGCGTCGTGCAGAACGCCTTCGTGGCGGTCGCCGAAACGACGCGTGCTCGTGGCAAGCAAAGCGTGTCGGCCTTGGTGGTCATCGTGGTACTGGGCGCCGTCTCGCCAGCGCCGACTTTTGCGCAAGTGGCCCCCGATCAATTGCCCACCGGTGGCACCATCGTTGCCGGCAGAGGCAACATCGCGCAAAGCGGCAGCGCCATGACCGTTACGCAGAGCAGTCAGCAGATGATCGCCAACTGGCAGAGTTTTTCCATCGGCAGTGCCGCCAGCGTGACCTTCGACCAGCCCAATGCCGCCGCCGTGGCGCTCAACCGCGTGACCGGCACCAGCGCCTCGATCATCGAGGGTGCCTTGCGCGCCAATGGCCAGGTCTTCCTGCTCAATCCGAATGGCGTACTGTTCGGCAACGGTGCGCGCGTCGATGTCGGCGGCTTGGTGGCGTCCAGTCTGCAAATGGCGAACGAGGATTTTCTGGCGGGCCGTTATCGATTCACCGCTGGCCCACTGGCCGGTGCGGTCGTCAATGCGGGCAGCATCCATGCGCCCGGCGGCGTGGTGGCGCTGATCGCGCCCGAGGTACGCAACACCGGCACGATCATCGCCGATGGCGGCACGGCAGTATTGGCCGCCGGCAAGACCGTGACCCTCGACTTTGTGGGCGACGGGCTGGTGCAACTCAAGGTCGATGAAGCCGCCGTCAACGCGCTCGCCGACAACCGGGGCCTGATCCGCGCCGACGGCGGGCTGGTGATGATGAGCACCCAGGCCGCCGACGACCTGATGAGCAATGTCGTCAACAACGAAGGCATCCTGCAAGCCCAGACCGTGGAAAACCGCGCCGGCCGCATTCTGCTGCTGGCGGGCATGGCCGAAGGCGAAACGCGCGTCAGCGGTACGCTGGATGCCAGCGCACCGAATGGCGGGGATGGCGGTTTCATCGAAACCAGTGCGGCAAACGTGCAGATCGCCCCGGATGTTGTGGTGACAACGCATGCCGAACATGGCAAGACAGGTCGTTGGTTGATTGATCCGACCGATTTCGCCATCAGCAGTGGAACTGCAGCGCAGTCTGGCTCCGGCATCGGTGCCAGCACGCTGCAAAACAATCTGGGCAGTACCAGCGTCGAAATCCAGACTGTTGCCGCAGGAGTCGACACTGGCCACATCAAGGTGAATGCGGATGTCGCCTGGAGCGCGAACACCCTGACTCTGACCGCACACGGGAACGTCGTCATCAACGCCACCATGACAGCCTCCGGCTCCGCCGGGCTGGCCTTGAATCATGGGTGGAATGGCGACACGGGTAGCCCGACCTACGGCAACAGCGGCAGCAATCTACTCGTGCACGGCCGGGTTGATCTGGCCAACACCTCCGCGTCCAGCGTGCTCATCAATGGCCTGAGCCATTCCATCTTGCGCTCGCAGGCTGAAGTGGCAGGTATCGGCAGCGGCTTGAGTGGACGTTATGTGCTGGGGAGCAACTTGACGTTCAGTGGCAACTGGACGCCCTTTGGCACCTTCATGGGCGCCTTTGACGGTCTCGGGAATACGATTTCCAATCTGACGATTAACAACTCGTTAGCGAATCAAGGCCTGTTTGGTGCCGCCACGGGCGCAATGCTCTCCAACATCCGCTTAAAGGATGTGAACATCACGGCAAGCAATGTCATTGGTGCGCTGGTCGGTAACGCAAACAACACGAAAATTACCAATGTCCATGCCAGTGGTTCCGTCACTTCCAATCGGGCAGCCAATAGTGCGGCCGATGCCGGCGGGTTGGTCGGGGACCTGAACACAGGAAGTGTTATCAGCTACAGCAGCGCGGATGTCGCAATGACGACGAACGGTCGCGATGTTGGCGGTCTTGTGGGTTATATGCGCAGCGCGACGATTGACCACTCGTTCGCTACCGGAAACGTGTCGATCATTGCTGGAACCGATGGTGAAGCGGGCGGACTGATTGGCGGATTTCAAGGCGGAGCAACGGCAACGGTCTCCAATTCCTACGCAACCGGAAATGTCAGTGCGGTGGGTAATTCCTCAAGTTATACCGGTGTAGGCGGATTGATTGGCGGGATTCGCATCGATGCTGCCGGTGTAACAGTACAAAATAGCTATGCTTCCGGCACGGTTAGTACCAGCGGCACGAATAATGGAGCCCTGATCGGTTTGACCAACACGGCTACAGTCACGAATAGCGCCGGCGGTGTAACGGCGTCTGATTTGAAAGGAGTGACCTTCGGCACCGATTGGGTTGTCCTGTCCGGCTATACAACGCCGCATCTCAAGGCAAAGAACTCCGATGGATTCATGCTGAACCGGAATTTCAGCATCGAGCAAGTGCCGACATTGACGCTGGCGCAAGACCTCAACACGGTTTCCGTGCTGGGTAGTGCAACGCTGACCCTTAAATCGCAGGGCGATATTGTGCTCGTTACTGGCCGGGTCATCCGCTCACTTGGCGGCAAACTGAATACCGTGCTGTGGGCCGACGCCGACGGCAATGATGTCGGTGGCGTGGCTTTCGATACGGGATCAGGTGTCACGACCAATGGCGGACATCTATGGATCGGCGGCGGAAGTGGGCAAACGTCCTGGAATGGGCTGACCGTCGGCAACGCGTATGCCGCCAATTTGACGACGGCAATCGGTGGCGTGACACAGACCTACGCAGGCATTAATGCAATCGGCACTGCCCTCAATGCAGGCACGGGTGACCTCTATCTTTCCGGCAAGAGTTTTCAAACGGATTACCGTTTTGGTGTCGGCACGCGATTCAATGGCAGCACCACGCTGACTGCAAATAACCTCACGATCTACGGTATCGGTTCGGCCAATGCCAACACGGCAGGCGATACCAATCGCGGCAATTGGGGTGTGGGCATAGAAAACACCACAATCACGGCGAGCGGGAATGTTGTCATCAATGGTCAAGGCGGAGGCCAGTCGGCGGGTGCGAATGGGGGACAAAACCACGGTGTGCGCATGGATGCCAATTCGACCATCACGGCCAATGGTTCTGGCAACATCACCTTGATCGGCACCGGTGGCGGCAACAGCGCCAACTCGGCGAATACCGACAATGACGGTTTGCGGCTGGATGGTGGCACCATTGATGCGGGTAGCGGCACCATCACATTGCAGGGGAGCGCCGGCCTGCACGGCAGTTCGGAAGGCATCAGCCATGCGGCAGGTGCGGTGTTGCAGACGACGGGTAATATCAGCATGACGTCCACCGGGGCGACGAGCACGCTGGGGCGTATCACCGCAAACACGCTGAACCTGCTTGGTGCTGGCGTTGATTACAGTTTGACGCATGCGTCCAACAATATCAGCCGGCTCGAAGGCAATACCGGCAGCATCAACTATGTCGATACCAGCGCACTGGCGGTGGGTGCGATCACGGCCACCGGCACAGTGCTGGTGGCATCGTTAGTGGGCGACATTACGTTGGAGGGGACCGTTACTACCGGCAGTACCAGCGCCGATGCGGTGACTATCAATGCCGGCAGAGCTGCCGCCGCCGGCACGGAGAGCGGTGGCAATCTCGTCGTCAGCGGCGGCAGCGTAATAGTCGGCGCTGGCGGGACGGCGAAGCTGTATTCCGGTAGCGTGGCGGGCAGCACCGGCCTGAGCGCATTGGTCGGTGCAAGCAATCTGCGCTACAACAGTGACGAGACCGATGCGGCGAATGCCGCGCTGGGTGCGGGTCTTTATGCGATTTACCGTGGGCCGGCACCCGTGGTAACCACAACGACGACGTCGACAACACAAACCACGCCGGTGGCGGATCAGGTTGTCCAGCAAGGATTGACACCCACACCCGCTTCCTCACCCCCGCCAACCAGCAATGTACTGACACCGACAGCGGGTAGCACGACGATTGGTCAGGCCGGCAGTATTTCGTTGGTGGTCGACAACACCTTGCCGGGAGGCGCGGCCTCTGTGCCTTCGCCCGCACCGACACCGGCTGGACTGACACCCGCCAGCGCCCCTACCCCGGCGCCCGCCGTTTCCACACCGTTGCCAACGCCGCTGACACCTCAGCCAACGCCCTCCGGCACGCCCACCACAACATCAAGCCTTAACGCACCGTTAGCCCTCACGACGCCATCCGCTCCTACGACCACTTCCTTACCCGCAGCAACACCTGAACCTGTCGCACCGTCGATGCCGGCGAGTACGCCTGCATCGCAGCAGGCGCTGTCCTTCCTCGCCAGCGGCGAATCCGGATCGACACCGATGTTCTCCAGCGAAGGAGCATTCTTGCCCGGAGTCGCTCCCGGTTCCGACAGTAAGGCGTTTGCCGAGGCCTTCACTGTTGCGCTGGCGCAGGGCATCAGTATCGAGGCGGCGCTTCAGCAAGCCTCGGCGGCTGGCAGCCTGCTGGGCGGGCTGGCCCAGGCCGGCAATGCCTTGCCGCAGACGGCGCTGGCCAGCCCCGACAGCAGTGGCCGTTTTGACAGCCTGTCGCCCGAGGCGCGCCAATCCCTCGGCAGCATGCTGGCTACCGGAATGGATGTCGCCACGGCCATGCAAGCGGCACAAAGTCTCGATGCAATGATGCAAGTCGCCAGCCGGCGGGATGCCAACAATCCGGCAGCCATGCTGGCCTCGGGTAACAGTTTGGATGCCTTGGGGCTGTCGCCCGCCGCCGGCCAGGCGTTCGGCAGCCTGCTGGCCCAGGGAGTGCCGCTGGCGCAGGCTTTGTCGCAGGCGGGAATGGCCGGTGCCGAAGCGGCCGCCGCCGTCGCACGCGACCGGAGCAATCCGCAAGCCGGGTTGGCGAGCGGCGATCTTTCCGCACTGGGGGACTTTGCAGACAATGGCGCCTTTGCCAAGTCGCTCGCGGTTGCGCTGAATCGTGGCGTGCCGCCGGCGCAGGCGATTGCCCTGGCGCGCCGACTCGATCAGGTCGAGCAAGGCCAAATCGCCGCCGACGCGCGCAGTCCGCTGGCCGCTTTTTCCAATGGCACACGCATTCCAGAGGCTGGAACTCCGGCCTTTGACCGTGCCCTGGCGATTGCCGTCCAGCGTGGCGAATCTCCGGCGCAGGCATTGGCAAGCGCGCGTCGCGCCGAGGCAGCGGTGCCGGCTGATCGGCAGAATGTTGGCACGGCGCTGGCGTCTGGACGCAATGCAGATGAATTGCTGACCTCCTCCGGCAATAGCCGTGCCTACCGGCAGGCCTTGGGCAAAGCACTCGAACGTGGGTTGCCGATCGCGCAGGCGCAGCAGGTCGCGGCTCGGGCAGAACTGGCGAGCGTATTACGCGTTCCCTTGCCGGGCAAGGTGGCGGCGCTGTTTTCTGCCTCCACCCGCAACCTGACGGTGCGAACCGAAAAAGGCGAGGCGCTGCCCTCCTGGCTCAAGTTCGACGTGGAAACCAAAACCTTCCTGGCCTTCGATGTGCCTCCCGGTGGTCTGCCAATACGGGTGGTAGTGAGCGTCGATGGCCGGCGGGCAACTGTGGAAATTGCCGAAGCGGCGGCCGGTCCGCAGTGAGCGGTCGAATCATAGCTAGTGATAGGTTCCGTTTCCTTAAAGCGGATAAATTCCGCCCTCCGCGATGGCGGTACCGCTTTTTCTCTTACGAAAGATAGTCAGATGGTTCGCGCCAGAATTCAAGCGCTGTTTGCCAGCGACCAGAAGTGGACACTGTTCGTACTGATACTCGGGGCCATTCTGTTCATCGGCACGCTGTTATCGTTACTGACACGGGTCACCTTTATCGATGATGATGAGACCACGCGGCCACGCGTTGCCGTGATCGGTCAGGAGTTGCAGGATGGGGTGGCGCTGTATCTGGAAGCCCTGAACCGGCAAGGTGGTTATCTTGGCCGGCCGGTCGAGTTGCTGGTGGTTGACGAGAGCGAGGCGGCGGCGGGAAAGGTGCTGGCCGATGCGCGCGTGATCGCGGCGGTAGGGTATTCACGCACCGATACACTTGCCGCAGCCGCACCGGAATTCGCCGCGAAGAACATTCCGCTTGTGACGCTTCAGGCACTGGAACAGCCCGTGCCCGGCGCGGTATCGATGGGCATCGAGCGACATGAGCAGGGGCGGTTCGCGGCCAACTATGCGCGCAATATCGTGCAACAGCGTTTGATGTATGTGGTGCGCCAGGATGATGCTGCCTACGATCCGTTGGTCGAGCCCTTTATCGATCTCTATCGACGCTTCGAAACGCCGGTGCGCAAGACATGGACCTTGTCGTCGACGCCGTCGGTAGCGGAACTGGATGAGATTGCCAAGACCATCGGCGAATTCGGTATTGGCGGTGTTTATCTCGCTGCCAGCCCGAAGCTGGCCGCACGGGTGGTGCAAAAAATACGTACCAGCGGCAGCGCGATCGACTTTTTCGGGCCCGCACAACTGGCAGGCGGCGAATTCAAACGGGAACTGGCACGGCTGACGGGAGAGGATCTGGCGGCGCAGCTTCACGGTATCGTGGCCGCCACCCCGGTGCTGTTCGATACGGCAAACGACGCCGCCCAGCGTTTTCAGACCCGCTATCAGCAGCACCATGGGGAATCACCAGACTGGCATGCAACGCTGGCACACGACGCCGCCCAACTCGCCATAGCGCTGAAACTTGGTGCAACCGAGACGCAAGGGCTGTCGGGCCGCCTCGTCCCGCGTGACGGGTTGGTGCGCTTGCCGATTCAGATGGGGATTTATAACGGCGACAGCCTGATTTCGGCCCCGGTACAAATGTCGCCCATTGCCCGTGGTGCCAATTTCAACTATATCGAAGCCCTGCGGCAGGGCCGGGTGCTGTTTGTCAACGACCGTTTCATGTTCAAGACCAATGTCGTCTATACCGGCATTACCGTGCATGAAATCGGTGACCTTGATCTCGCCAATGAAACAGCAGTGGTCGATCTGTCGATCTGGTTTCGCTATCGTGGCAAGGTGGCGCCGCAGGAAATCCTGATCGACAATGTTGCCGATCCTGTTGTTCTTGATAAACCGGAAGAAAGCAGCGAGACGGACGGTGTTCAGTATCGCCGCTATCGCATCAAGCAAAAGCTCCAGATGAATTTCAACGCGGCCGGGCGCGCTTTCGGTCAGCATGTCGCCGGTATCTCGTTTCGCCATCGGCAGGCGAATTACAACAACATTCTTTACGTCGTCGATGTGCTGGGCATGCCTACCGGCAATGAGCTGATCAAGGATCTGCGGCAGCGCCGCGTGGTCAAAGGCGCCACCGGATGGGAGATCGACAATGGCTGGATCGCGCAGAATCTGGTGCGCGAGCGCGGTGACGGCGAACCCCAGTATGTCGGCATGACCGGCGAACAGCCCCTGTTCTCGACCATCACCCTCGGGGTGCTGATCAAGCCGGCCAGTGCGAGCGCGCGCGACTTTTTCTCTCCCGAACATTTCATCTATATCGCCATCTTCGGCCTGCTCGGTTCGCTATTCGCCGTCGTCATGGATACTCGTCGCTGGGGGCGCTACTGGGTATTCCAGTCATGGCTGTTGCGGGTCATTTTCTGGCCGATTTTTCTGCTGGCGGCCGGTAATCTGGTGCTTGATTACGCGTTCGTCAATCTGACCCCGGTGACCACGCGCAAGCTGTTCCTGATCTACGAGAGCCTGTGGTGGATAGTCGGCGCCTGGTTGACAGACAAAGCGGTGCGTCGCTTTATCTGGGATACGCTGGAAGAACGCAGCGGCCGGAAGATACCCAACGTTATGAAGTTTTTCGTCAGCGTGATGCTCATCGCGCTTGCTTTTGCCGGCATCACCGCCTTCGTGTTCGGCCAGACCCTGACCAGCCTGTTGGCCACTTCCGGGGTGCTGGCCATGGTGATCGGTTTCGCCATTCAGTCGAATATTGCCAATGTTTTCTCTGGCATCATTCTCAACATCGAACGGCCGTTTAAGGTCGGCGATTACATTCGTATCAACAACATTATCGGCTGCGTCACCGACATTACCTGGCGCACCACGCGCATCGAAGCCAATGCGGGCCAGAGCGTTATCCTAGCCAATTCGAAGGTTTCGGAGTCGTTGATGGAAAACCTCAGTGAGGTTCCGCACGGCATCATGGCCGAAACAGATTTCTACGCGGCGCCGGATGCCAGCCCGGAAATCGTCCTGCCCATCATCACCGAAGCGGTGGCGCAGGCAAAGTCGATCATCTGCAAGGAAGAACCCGGCTTCGAACCGATGGTGCGCTACCGCGGTATCGTCAATCTGAACGGGCAGTGGGTGGCGCACTTTTCAGTTGGCTATCGGGTAGCGATCCTGCCGAAAAAATCAAAAGCCAGGGAAGAGTTGTGGACTTTCGTACGCCAACAATTCATCGAACAAGGGCTTGCCTTGGCCCCGACCGAAGGCCGTCCCTGGCCAACGCCATTAGCGATTGCCGCTACTTAGCCCACCGCTTTCGCTGCAAGGAATCCACTATGCCTCTCATACGAAACATGCCGCGCTATTCCTTCTTGTACGCGGGAATCATGGCATTGATGGTTGTTCCCGCCATATCCTTGGCGCATGGATTGAGCCAGCCGGATTCCTTTTCCATGCAGAAAATGGTACCGCTGCCATCGGGGAGCGATGCGAACCTGACGGCGACGGATAGGCTGGCGACCGAGGCCGTTGATCTCCTGCGCGCCAAGCGTTATGACGAAGCCTCGAAAAAAATCAACGAAGCACTGGGGCTGCGCACCGACCGTTCGTACTACCACTTGATCAACGGGCTGGTCTATCACCTTCAGGCACGCGAAGGGTCACACAGCGCCTACGATCTTGCCGAGCAGGGATATCAGCTTGCCATCCAGTTTGATACTTCCAACTGGCAGGCCCATTATTTTTCTGGCTTGTTGGCAATCGACCGCTCGCGTTTTGGGCGGGCCGTGCAGCACTTTGGCGAAGCCATGATGTTCCGGCCGGACGATGCCGGCTTGCTGCATGCCATGTCGTATGCCGCGTATCGTTCCGGGGCCCCCGACATTGCCGCCGGGGCCGTCAAGGCCATGGGGGCCATTGCCACCACCCTCAGTCCGGCCATGCTGCGTAATTCCGCCCTCATCATGGCCGCTGTCGGCGAGCACGAGCAAGCCAATGGCCACCTCGAGAAACTGCGGGCTACGGGTAACGAGCGCCTGGCCTCCCATGTGCAACGGCGCCTGGGCGAGTGGGCCCAGCTCTATCAGCGCAAGGGATCAGACCTCTCATCAGGCGCCAAACCCGTAGCCGCCACGGTGAGAGAAGGCCTGCTTCCTACCCAGTACGCCGCGCCTGTACCCGATCAGGGGCAGCCGCAGGGACAATGGCAAGGGCAAGCACAGAATCAATGGCAAGGGCAGCCGCCGGGCCAAGGACAGATGCCAGGGCAGATGCCGGGCCAATTCGCTGGCATCCCCGGGATGCCGCCGATGGAAGACAAGATGGTGGTCGTCGATGTGGTGATGATCGCGACCGAGGAGAGTTTCTCGACCTCCAAGGGCGTCAATCTGCTGAAGGGCTTGCAAATCAACTTCGGCAGGAAGGCTGAAAGAGAGCGCATCAACTCATCGGCCGGCAATTGGAAAAATGATCTCATCGATCCCACCAATAATTTGGATAATTCATCACTCAGTCAGAGTCTCAAGAACACGATCACTCGCACCCTTGAAATACCCGAGGTCGTTTACACGCTGAATATCGCCAATAGCGGGAATCAACGTAATGAGATTCTTGCCCGTCCAACGCTGGTAGCCCGCACGGGGAGGACATCACAGTTCTTTTCCGGCACGGAACTCAGTGCCGTGGTGAAATCCGGAAGCACATCCACCGGGCCTGTCAATATCGAGAAACAGATAGGCGTACAACTGGCGGTGACGCCGAACTTTATGGAGGACGGCCGGATCAGCCTGGATGTGATGGCCGAAAGAAACTTTCTAAAGCCGGTTGGGGCGTCGGGCAACTTTGATCTGAGTATCGAAAGCAGCAAGAGCCGGGTTGAGGCGAGTGTGCTCATGCGCTTTGGAGAAACCCTGATTCTTGGCGGCTTGAGCGAAAAAGAGGCGACTAACTCGCGCGATGGCGTGCCATTGCTCCAGGATATTCCTGGAATTCAGTACCTGTTCTCGAAAAAGACGACCTCGGATTTGCAGAAATCCGTCTTGATCCTGATTACTCCCCGGCCGGCGCAATATGTCTATCAACCGGAGAATGCCCGCAAGGAGTACGAGCAGTCGCTGTCCGAAGATGAGCGTCCGCTTGCCAACTTGCGCGCCCGCTATGCCGACTGGTTCATGCCGTATCCCAACTGGGCATCGGTGTTTCATCACATGCAGGAAAACAGCCTGTACCGGGAGTTTCGTACCGGCGACGTCGCACTCGAGAACTGGTCCGACATGCGAACGCTGGAAGATCGCCTCAACAGCGTGATTGATTTCATCCATTACTGATCCGTGCCACGGAGAATTCAAATGAAATACTTTTGGCTTATCGGATTATCCATGGCCTGTGCAAGTGCGAACCTCGTGGCCGCCGAAGCCAAGCGTGCCGACGCATTCAAGGGGGGAAGCAACAAAACCTGCCGGTTCTGCGATTTGCGTTATGAGAACCTGTCAATGCGCGACATGGGCGGAGCGGATCTGACCGGGGCTTTCCTGCACGGCGTCAACCTTTCCTGGTCGGTGCTCAAGGGTGGAAAGTTCAGTTCAGCCAATCTCAGCTATTCGCGCATGGATTGGTCCGACTTTGATGAAGCAGATTTTTCAAAGGCCTCAATTGAGGGTTCCGCCCTGTTTCGCTCGACTTTTCGCAAGGCTGATTTGCGCATGGCCAATCTTTCGCGCAGCAACCTCGCTAAGGCCGAACTCGGCGAGGCCAATTTGCTGACGGCAATCTTGCGCGGCTCCGACCTTTCCGAGGCACGCCTGAATGGCGCCATCCTGCGCCAGGCGGATTTGACGGGCGCCAACCTGCTCGGTGCCCGACTGCGCGACGCCGACCTGCAAAGCGCGGTTCTCGACCGTGCCGATTTGCAGGGCAGCGACCTTTTCAATGCCAATCTTGCCGGTGCATCGTTGCGTGAGGCGCGCTTTTCTGCAACCTTTATCAGCCGGGCGAATTTCCGTCAGTCCAGTTTGTCGCGTGCTGATTTCAGCAATGCGGTCATTGATGCCTGCAACTTCAATGCAGCAGATCTATCGGGTGCGAACTTTGCCGGCGCCAGCCTGCACAACGTCATTTTTACCGGAGCGAATCTGTGCATGGCGGTATTGCCTGATGGCACACAGGGCCCTTGTACGCCGGGACAAATGGTGCGCTATCAAAGCGAAGAGCAGGCCAGGCAGAGCGTGCAGTCAAATATGTCCGCCCCACCCATCGACGGGGCTGCACCCGAAACAGGAGGGCAGATCGTACCCATGAATCGGGGACGATTGCTCAGCCCTCCGACCGTGCCGCAGCCGATAGGAGTTTCGCTGTGAAGTTATTCAGATTGATCCCCCTCTTGGCAGCGCTCATCTCCGTGCACTTTTCCTTCGTCAACGCACAGGAACGCGCAATAAGTACTACGCCAGCCGCCATGTCGGTACGTGTAGCGGTGCCCGGCAACATTTTTTCCAGACTGGAAGGTACTGCGCCGACTGGAATTTTTATCGAGTCCGTCGATGCGATCCTGCGCCAGCTCGGCATGGTTCCCCGCTACCTGGCGATGCCGACCGGCGATGCCTTGCGCGAACTGAAAGAGGGCGATATCGATATCGCCACTGTTGTCGTTCCCCTCGATCGGCTGAAACAGGACATGCACCTATCGGCCCCAGTGATTATCGAGTACAACGCCGTGCTGTTTTTACGAGAGCATGGCTTCAAAGCAAACAAGCTGTCCGACTTTCACGGTAAGCGCATTGCCGGCCGCCAGGGTTATCGTTATCCCTTGCTTGACGCAGACCCCGCCATTCATCTGAACCGCTATCGTACCGATGGAGAAATGATCAGAGGTGTCTTGCTCGGACATGAAGATATTGCCATCATCGCCGGCATTTCCGACCTCTACACCTTTCGGGCAGAAGGCATCATGGCGCAGATGGATATTTCCCCCAATGCGGTAGGTAGCGTGCCGCTGGTTGCAGGTTTTTCAAAAAAGCGTTTTTCTGCCGAACAGATTGCCGAGTTTGATCGGATGATGGCTGAATTCAAGAAATCGCAGGAGTGGCAAGCGATTCTGCAGCGCAATGGCATGGCTGATCTGGTTCGCGACTGGTCAATGATCGAACATTAAGCGGTGCGCATCGACATGAAACTCGTACTCCTGCTGACAACTGCTTTTTTGGTCGGCTGTGCAGGTTTGCCCGCACCCGTTATCGAACTCCGGGCGAAACTCCTTTCCGAGGCGGTGCTGGATTGTTTTCCTGCAGAAATGCGGGACGCAGCGGGAATGTTGGCCTTCTGCGAAGCATCCGCTGTGGTCGCAATGGACTCAGCAATAGTGATTGCCAGTGACAAACCGACACCGGCAGGCTCGCCTGTTTTTCAAGTGAGCATGAAGGACTGGAAGCTTGTCAATGACCCGCGCCCGCTCAAGACGCCACTTTTCTTGGCTGCCGAAAAAATCGAAGGTATGACTCGTACGCCGGATGGTTTATACGCCTTGGCCACGACGGCCTTTGATCGCGTCCACCCGAAAGACAATCGGGACGATGGTTTCAACGCCCTGATGGCATGGCCTGCCAAAGAGCCCTCCAAGGCACGCCTGATCGCTTCGTCGGTCCGTGATGGCAAGGAAAGTTCTATGGGCTTAAGGAATCTGTTTTCGAACCATCTCGGCACGCCTTACTTCAAGATCGAAGGACTCATGGCCTTGCCGGGCAACAGGCTGGTTTTTGGAGTTCGCGAAACAGGCCGGAACTACAAGGAATTCGATTACAGGATAGTGATTATCGGGATCGACTATCGCATTGATGCTGATGGGGACTGGCATCTGGACGGTCCGTTCCGTACCCTCCTTGACTTCAAGCCGCCACCCGAACTTGGGTTACCTGCGGGTATCGGACTCTCAAGCATCGAATACGATGCCGACAGCGGGCGGATCTACATCGCCACCAGCCATGAAGCCAATGACAAACTTGGCGCTTATCTCTGGCATATGACACTTGGCGACCTGACCGAAGGCGTGTCACCTCAGTTGGTGCTGGGTGATGATGGGCAGCCCTTTTATTTCAATAACAAGGCTGAGGGCATTGCCATTCTCGGTAAGGATCGTCTGTTTGTCATTCACGACGACGACCGCGTCCTGGGCGGGCAGCACAACAGAAAAGCCCACCAGGCAGTGTATAGCGTGGTTCAGGTGCAATCGGCCACGAGCCTCAAAAGATCTTTGCGTAGCGCAGGATCCAGCGTCGTTTTTCGATAAAGCCGTTTTCGGTTTTCAGGTCGCCACCGTATTGAAAGACAAGGCGGCCGAATGGATAATTGCCAATCGCTGTTGCCTGGTAGCGTTGCACGCGGGTGCTGTCATTGCGATCGAGCCCATTGACGCGGGTTTCACCACCCTGGGTCAGAAAGTAGCTCAACCCGAAGGAATACTGCGGATTCAACTCGTAGAGCAAAGCTGCCTGAGCTGAGTGCAGCGGCCTCTGCTCAAGGGGGACGCGTGCGGCACCGAAATCTTTGTTGTCGCCGCTCCACAAGGTATCGAGTGCCACCATGCCATGCCACGCATCTGACAACGCGGTCTGGTAAGCCATTTGCACTGCGGCCTGGTAACGATTGCCGCCCATGTTGATGGACCGCTGGTTGCTGTAGCTGCCGGTAGGGGCGATGAGATAGCTGGCTAGCCCGAAGTAGGTTTTGGTTTCGCGATTCGCGTAAGGCCAGAGCGCCAGCACCAGGGTGGTATCGCCGAGGCCGGAATCACCGGATAGCCCCGCTAGCGTTCCGCCCGTGTGTACGTAGCCGACCGGCGCCTGGACATAAAAGAATGCGGGGAGGTCGGCAGCCGCGAACGAGTGGCCGTAGCGCACAAACAGTTGTGATGCATCGATACGCGGATTTCCTGGCTGACGTTGACCGTTCACGTAGGCGTCCCCGCGCTCGGTGGTCACTTGCGAGAACTGGATCAGGTCGTAGCCGGTTTGTGGTGCGCGCGCATCTCCCGGTACCAGATCAATGGCAAAGGCCGGTGGAACGAAAGTCGCCAGCAGGACGATGCAGATGAAGTGCTTTGGTTTTTTCAAGTCGATAATCGGAGCGTTCGGATAGGGGGCCGAAGCATATAGCAAATGTAAAGGCCTGCACTTTGGTGATCGGTTAGGCATGCGTGGTTTGGTCGTTTAAGTTCGCAGGCTCTGCACACTGCCGCCCAGATTGAATTGCCATCAAGGGGCGGCTTACAGAAGCATTACTGATTGAATCAGTCAGCCAGTCAAATGACCATTCAGGCTGTTCAGTTTGAATTGACCCTTTGGCAGGTTCCGAAGTACAGCGGCCGTTGGAGTGATGGCTTCATGTGAACATTGTGCGGCGGCTGATGGCCGGAAGTGTGAGTTCAGCGGATTTCCAGATTGCTGTCATTCACCAATATCGCATCAACCCAAGCGACCGTCCGTACAGGCCGAACTGCTGCCCCAAAGTCTTGGATGAGTGAGCAAAGGCTCGCCCCCCCTCAGCTGACCAGCGCAGTTGCCTTACAAAGATCGCAAACCTCCCAGGGAGGACAGTCACAAACGCGGGGGTGTTTGACATAGTGACTTCCCACTGTCTTGATGCCCGCCGTCTGATTTGGCTTCGCCGAAGATTGTTTTGATGAACCCGTAGCGGCTCCCGTGGTCACACTACCTGTCGGCAACCACCGGGCAAACGGGGTCATGTCGTCCTTGTTCTCGACATACCAGACCTTGCGGGCGGCATCCCATCGGGCCCCCAGTTTCTTGGCGTCATCTTTTTCCGCAAAGGGAACTTGTAGGTTTGTTCTCATCGCTGCCCAATATAAAGATTGATCGAACGGGTGGGTGGGACTGGTCGGTGCAAAGCGGAACAAATCGTGGATTCCGCTATCTCTTTCGGCTTAAAACTTCTTGTCTGGTGGGGGAACATATGGGCGAATGAAAAGCAGAAGGCAACTTGATGAAAACCGTCGATGACATGATCACTTACCTCGATCAGGAGACCTCACTGATCAAGGATCAATACAACATTGGCCAAATGGATGAGTCCGTTCGCCTTGCCGAGCAAGCGCTGAAGCGGCTGGCGGAAATGCTTCGGGATGCCGATCCAGCGGATATCGAACAGATGGATCGTTAAGAATCAGTCAGGCACCGTCATGGGTGGCGGGCTGAATCGTTCGCACAGATCCTTCACGGTTTCGCGCTCGCCGCGAATGTGCAAGAAGGCGCCTTCGCCATCGGCGCGCTCCGCCAGCACCTGACAGTTGGCGAAGATTTCGTTGCGTGATTGCTGTGCCGACCAGGGCAGAAACAACTCGGCTTCAACAAGCGCCTTCTGAAAAAAACCGACGATCGCGGCGTGCAGCAGCGTGATGTCGTCTGCACGGCGCGCGCTCAACACCAGGCAATCCGGATACGTTGTGCGCAACGCAGCCTCGCGTTCGGCTTGTGCCGCAGCGTCACCCACATGGTCGATCTTGTTGAAGATACGCATGCGCGGGACGTCCTGAGCACCAATCTCTTCCAGGACTTTATCGGTCACCTCAAGTTGTCGTTCGAAGCCAGGATCGCTAGCATCAATCACATGCAGCAGCAGCGACGCGTCGAGCGCCTCTTCGAGTGTTGACTTGAACGAGGCAACGAGATCGTGCGGCAGGTTCTTGATGAAGCCCACGGTGTCGCTGACGAGCACGCGCGGCCGGCTCTCGGGCTGCAGGGTGCGAACGGTGGTGTCGAGCGTGGCGAAGAGTTTGTTTTCGACCAGCACGTCGCTGCCGGTGAGCGCGCGCATCAGGGTGGACTTGCCCGCGTTGGTATAGCCGACCAGCGTCACGCTGGCGAGTCCGCTGTGTCCATTGCGTTCTAGCCGCCGTGCGCGCTGGGTCTCGCGTTCGACATCCATTGCGGCGATCTCTTGCTGAAGTTCAGCAATGCGGTCACGAATTTTGCGTTTATCCAGCTCGGTGTGTGATTCACCGGCACCGCGACCGCCGGTGCCGCTGCGCTGTCGCCCTTGTGGCCCGGCGAGTTTGGCTGCCTCACGCAGGCGCGGGGCCATGTAGCGGAGGCGCGCGATCTCGACCTGTGCGCGGGCGGCACGAGAGCGGGCGTTGCGGTGGAAGATCTCAAGAATGACCATGGTGCGATCCATGACCTCGCAGCCGACCTCCTTTTCGAGGTTGCGCGCTTGCGACGGAGAGATTTCATGGTCGACGAAAATGACATCGATCCTGCCGGCGTCAGGGTCGGCTTTCCGGTCAGCCGCAGCCTGTGGCATTTTCTCAAACGCGATGGGGGCGGGTTCGCTGTCCACGAAAGCGCGTATCTCCTCCCGCTTGCCGGTGCCCAGGTAGGCTGTGGCGTCAAAACTGGCGCGCTTCTGGGTAAAGGTGGCGGTGATCGTGTAACCGAGTGTTTTGGCGAGATCGCGCAACTCGGCCAGGGACGCCTCGAACTCGATATCGCAGACGTTCGGCAATTGTACGGCTGCCACGACAGCGTATAGGGGTTTCTCTTTGACTTCTTTGCGCATTCGGGATAGCAAGCAGGAAGGGCCCCGCAGAATACGCTAAAGCCACCGTGTATCATCAAAGTGTGCGGTTTCACCCCACTTATCCGGACTCCCAAAATGAAAAGAACTGATCTTGAAAAGAACAAGGCCCATAAGCTCGATAGCCGCTTGAAATCTGCAGGCACGCCCGAGCGTTTCGCCGGCGCTGCGATACTTGACCGCAAGGAACAACGCAAATTGGATCAGGCGAAAGGTCTGATTCCCTTTGCCGTCAAATTGGACGCGCAACTGGCGGAAGAAATCCGTGCACAGGCTGTGACCAGGCAAATCGGTTTGAATGAACTGGTGGGCGAACTCCTGCGCAAAGGTTTGCTGGCCATGAACGCTTAGGAGACCGGCACCATGTCCGCATTGTTTTCCGGCTTCACACTCAAAGATGTCACTTTGCGCAACCGCATCGCCATTCCGCCCATGTGCCAGTACAGTGCTACCGATGGCATGAGCAATGACTGGCACTGGGGGCACTACACCAGTTTGGGACGGGGTGGCGCCGGTCTGGTCATCGTTGAAGCCACTGCCGTGGCCGCGGAGGGACGTATATCGCCGGCCTGTCTTGGGCTGTGGAACGACGCACAGGCGACCGGATTGGCGCGCATTGCAGCCGCCATCAAGGCAGGCGGGGCCGTTCCGGGAATTCAAATTGGTCATGCAGGCCGCAAGGCGAATGCCAATCGTCCCTGGGAAGGCGATGATCACATCTCTGCGGGCGATGCGCTGGCCTGGGAAACGTTGTCCCCGTCAGCCGTAGCCTTCGGTGCCAACTTGCCGAGAGTCCCGAAGGCGATGACGCTGGAGGACATCGCGCGGGTACGCAATGACTTTGTGGCAGCGGCCCGCCGTGCGCGGGATGCCGGCTTCGAGTGGCTGGAACTGCATTTTGCGCATGGCTATCTGGGCCAAAGCTTCTTCTCGGTTCACGCCAACCAGCGCACCGACCAATATGGCGGTGATTTCAACGGGCGTAGTCGCTTTCTGCTGGAAACGCTGGCGGCGGTCCGCGAAGTTTGGCCGGCGCATTTGCCACTGACGGCCCGCTTCGGCGTGATCGAATACGATGGTCGCGATGAAGAAACGCTGGCGGAGTCCATTAAGCTGGCGATTGCTTTCCGCAAGGCCGGATTGGACATGCTCAGTGTCAGTATGGGTTTCTCAACGCCGAACTCCAACATTCCCTGGGCGCCCGCCTTTCTGGCGCCGATTGCAGAAAAGTTGCGCCGTGCAACGGGACTGCCGGTTGCCTCCGCTTGGGGCATAGATGCACCTGCCACGGCAGAGCGCGTGGTTGCGGACCAGCAAATGGATTTGGTCATGATCGGTCGCGCCCATCTGGCCAATCCGCATTGGTCCTATCATGCCGCCCTCAAGCTTGGGGAGGAAAAGGCCTCGTGGGTATTGCCAGCACCCTATGCGCATTGGCTGGAAAAGTACCAACCCAACACCTGATGCGTACCCCCTACGCAATCTGACGTATCTGCGCAGCCAGCCCCCCCCCCCCGCTATCGTGATACTGCCGCTCTCCTGTCGTGGTGCCGGAGAGCAAACATGGAAATGAAGATCGATCCACAGAAAATCAGGCAATTACGCGAAGCACGCAGCTGGTCGCAGGAACACCTGGCCGAAGTCGCCGGGCTTTCCGCGCGCACGGTGCAGCGCATCGAAGCGGAAGGCAACGCCTCGCCCGAATCGCGCATGGCCATCGCCGCCGCGCTCGAAGTCACCGCCGCCGAACTGGCACCGCCATGCCGTCGTTTTCCTGCTCGTCTGCGGCGGCCTGCTACTGTTCGACATCGTCCGCCACGGCGGCGTCACCTGGTCGAAATGGCCCTTGCTCGGTTGGGGTGCCGGCCTGCTCCTGCACTGGCTGCGCCGGCACAAAGCACCGGCCAGCCCCCACGGCACCTGAGACGCAACATGTTGCAAGCCAGTCATCGCCTTACTAAAATCCACATCGTAAGGATTGAGGGAGATTGAAATGTCAAGCGAAGCCACACTGACCAGCAAGGGTCAAACAACCATCCCCAAGGAAATTCGGGATAGCCTTTCCATGAAGGCCGGAGACCGGATGACGTTCACGCTGATGCCGGACGCTACCGTCGTCATGCGGGTAAAAAGCAAGAACATCGCCGAACTGGCCGGCATGTTGCACAAGAAGGGTCGCAAACCCGTGCCGCTCGAACAGTTGTCGCGGTGATGCTGGGGGTCCATACCAATGTTCTCGTCCGCTTTCTGGTGCGGGACGACGAGGCCCAGTTCGAGAAGGCGCGCAAGCTGATCAAGCGCGAAGTCGCGGCGGGGCGCCGCGTTTTTGTCAGCCAGTTGGTGCTTATGGAAACCGAGTGGGTGCTGCGCAGTCGTTACAGTCTGCCGAAGAATCAGATCATTGAAACCGTCTCTGGCCTGCTCGATACGACCGACGTTCGCTTTGAGGACGAGCCGGCCATCGAGGAAGCGCTTTACACATGGAAGGATGCAGCCGCCGATTTCGCCGATTGCCTGATCGGCGCCAAAAACCGGCGGCTAGGATGCCGCGCGACCGCGACCTGCGATGCCAAAGCTGTCAAGCTGCCGGGGTTTGTGGCTGCCTGACGATAGACGGTACTGGCGGGACGGCGGCAGGGAGGCCGTCAGGCCGGAAGCGGCCCGAAGAGGCTGCGCCGACTTTCAGTCGCCGGCGCGTAGTCGTGCGGCCAAGGTGGCGAGCGGAATGGCTTCGATGTCTTCGGCGATGCGAAAAGTCTCGGCGCCGGGGTAGACGACGAGCTTGCGAGCCGGTTTGAGGTCGGCACAGGCGGAATAAAAGCCGCGTTCCAGTTTCGGCGTCAGGCTGCGTTTGATTTCGATGGCCCATGTCGCGCCGTCGGGCCGGGCGAGCAGCAGGTCGATTTCCGCGCCGCTGCTGCTGCGATAGAAGCCGGCGTCGCTGCCCGCAGGCGCATTGACCAGCAGGTTCTCGACGACGAAGCCCTCCCAACTCATGCCCACCACGGGGTGGGACAGCAGTGTTTCCTTGTCGGCGATGTGCAGCAGCGCATGCACGAGCCCGCTATCACGCACATAGACCTTGGGCGAGCGCACCAGACGTTTGCCTGCGTTGGTATGCCAGGCGGGCAGGCGGCGAATCAGCAGCAGGTCTGCCAGCAAATCCAGATAGCTGCTCGCCGTCTTGCCATCGACGCCGAGGTTGCGGGCAAACTGGGCGTGGTTGAGGATGCCGCCTTGATGATGCGCCAGCATGGTCCAGAAGCGGCGCAGTGTCTCGGCGGCAATGCGTCGGCCAAATTGCGCAATGTCCCGTTCGAGATAACTGCGGATGAAATCCAGCCGCCATTTCAGGCTGCGGGCATCGCTTGGGGCGAGCAGGCTTTCCGGCAATCCGCCACGCAGCCAGAGGGTATCCGCCGGCAGATCGGGCGTTTCCAGTATCTGGAGGGGGGGCAGCTCCAGATAGGCGATGCGTCCGGCGAGCGTTTCTCCGGCCTGGTGTAGCAGGTCGAGCGAGGCGGAACCCAGCAGCAGGTACTGGCCGGCCCGGCGCCCGACGCGCCGGTTGCGGTCGATCAGACCGCGCAGGATCGGGAACAGGCCGGGCGCGCGATGCACTTCGTCGATGATGACCAGCTTGTCCAGGTGGTCGCGCAGATACAGCTCCGGCGAGGCAAGCTTGGCGCGATCAAGTTCCGACTCCATGTCCAGATACAGCGCGTCGTGCTGTTTGCCGACTTCCAGCGCCAAGGTCGTCTTGCCGACCTGACGCGGGCCGAGCAACGCCTCGGCGGGCGAATTTGCCAGCGCTTCGGACAGTTCGGCAGTCAATTGGCGGGTAATTATCATTGCAAATCGGGAATCATATTAGCGTATTTGCAATTTTATTAGGGTTGAAAAGGGACTGACCAAGATTTTCCGTCGCTCAGCTTGTGGGGGGCGGCGTTATTCCAGCGGTTGAATCTTCTTTGGCAATTGTTTTGACTGTGCAGGAGAGAACCAGCCCGATGGCGGCGTCTTCGGTGAGCGGTTTGAAGAGGTATTTGTCGAACTTGACGTCGTCGGCCATCTGTTCGATTTCCTGTCGTGAATAGGAGGAAAGGGCGACGAGCGTGGCACGGCTGCCGTGACGCTGGAGACGCCGGGTAGTTTCGATGCCATCGATGTCCGGCAGGTCGATGTCCATCAGGATGAGGTTGAAAGCGTTTTCCTGCGCCAGCCGCAGCACCTCGTGGCCGTCGGCTGCGAAGCTGGGCGTGCAGCCCAGTTCCTTGAGGATCTCGGCGGCGGCCTCGCGGTGCAGCGGATCGTCCTCGACAACAAGAATCCTGAGGGCGGAGAAATTGAACGTGGCCGGCTCCGTGGGCGCCGACTGAACTTCATCGGCGGCCGGCAAGGTAAACCAGAAGGTCGAGCCGCGGCCGACTTCGCTGGTCACGCCGATGGCGCCGCCGTTGCGTTCAGCGAATTCCTTGCACAGGATGAGCCCCAGCCCCGTTCCCGGCTCACGGCGGGTGCCGGGCGTCGAGCGGGGCTTCATGTCGAGGCGGAACAGGCTGTTTTGCGTCTCTTCGTCGATGCCGACGCCGGTGTCACTGATGGTGATCCGGCATTGGGGATCGTTAAACGTCAGGCTTGCCTGTACCAGACCACCGCTGTCGGTGAATTTCAGGGCGTTTTGTACGAGGTTGCGCAGGATGCCGCGTGTCATTGCTGGGTCGGCGAGAACCCAGCAGCGTTCTGCGACGTGCAGGTCGAGGCGAATGTTCTTGGCGGTGGCCTGCGGCGATAGCAGGACCTGGGTTTCGCCCAACAGGGCCGGCATATCGAGAACGCGGGGATGACAGTCGATCTCGCCGCGCTGGCTGCGCGCCCAGGCGAGCAGTTCCTCCAGAAAGTCGTGGGTGTGGCCGATCGAGGCGCGCACCAGGTCCAGCCGCTCGTCGGTGAGGTCGGCCTGCGTCGTCACGCGTTTGTCGAACAGAGCGGCGAGGCCGCTGATCGGCCCGCGCAGGTCGTGGGCGACGATGGAGAAAAACTTGTCTTTGACGGCGTTGGCGTCGCGCAATTCTTGCGTGCGTTGTGCCACGGTAGCTTCGAGTTCGCGACTGTGGGCGCGTTCGGCCTCGATCAGTTCCGCCTTGGCGCGGTCGGCCTCGGCGCGCGCCAGCCGCAGGCGGTCAGCGAGGGCGAGGGAGAGCAGCACGGCGTCGACCAGCATGCCGTAATCCACTGCCCGGAAGCCGGCGAGCGAGTAGGGAATGGCGTGGGAGACGGTGAGGGCCGTGATGAGCGCGCCGAGAAAACCGGCGGTGGTGCCGGTCAGGAAATAGCGCGCGGCGCGGTTTTGCGCGCGCCAGGAAAGAAAGCCCAGCAGCAGGACGAAGGGCGAGTAGACGACAACCCAGAGAATCGAACTGGCGACATGCAGGCGATAGCCGCCGACGAGGCCCGTCAGCAGGAAGGAGGCAGACAGCACGGCGGCGAACATCCAGGCCCAGCGGTTGACGCGCGGCAGGCGGGCGCGCAGGTCGAGAAACCGGATCGCGAAATTGACGCCGGCGATCAGGAACAGGTAGATGCCGACCGAATGCGCCCAGTTGCTCCAGTCCGGCGCTTCCGGCCAAAGCCAGCCGTAGAGATGGCCGTTGTAGGCGGCATGCGAGACGGCGAAGGCCAGCAGGTAGAGGACGTAGGCGCCGTACACTTTTTCCCGCACCGAGATATACAGGAAGAAATTGAAGAGCAGCAGCGCGCCGATGGCGCCGTAGAGGATGCCGTAGTAGCCGGCCTCGGCGGCGGTGGCAGCGAAGAAGGCGCTGCGTTCCCACAGCGTCAGGCCGACGAGGAACGGGTCGCGCGTTTGTGCGCGCACCAGCAGGCGGCTTTGGCCGGGCGGCAAGTCGAGGGCGAAATTGATCTTGCGATCCTGCACGGCGCGTTGCGCGAAGGGCAGTGTGTCGCCACCGGCCTGTTCCTGCTGACTGCCATCGGGGCGGACGAGGGTGATACGCACATCGTCGAGCCAGGTCGGATCGACGACCAGCAGGCGGGGCAGCGTCGTCGCGCCAGGGTTGTCGAGTTCAACGGAAAACCGGTAAACGCTATCGGTGAAGCCGAAGCTGGCGATATCGCTGTGGCCGTCTTCCACGACCATTGCCGGCTCCCTGACGATGTGGGCGGCGGGTACGAGGCGCACCTCGTCCGGCACGACCGACACCGGGGTGGCAACGGCGGCGGGCAACCAGCCTGCCAGCAGGAGGGCAAGGAAAAAACGCCGCAGCGACATTTTGCTAGCCGCTGTTGCGCAAGCCCGCCGCCACACCGTTGATGGTCAGGTGGATGCCGCTTTGTACCCGCAGGTCGTCGCTCTGGCCGGAGCGGTAGCGGCGTAGCAGTTCGACTTGCAGGTGGTTGAGCGGATTGAGGTAGGGGTAGCGGTTTTTGATCGAACGTGCCAAGAGCGGGTTGTTGGCCAGCAGTTCGCGCTCGCCGGTGATGGCAAGCAGGGCATCGATGGTGGCTTGCCATTCATCCTTGAGGCGCGGGAAGATGGCGTTGCGCAGTGCCTCATCCTGTACCAGTCCGGCGTAGCGCTCGGCGAGTGCGATATCGGTCTTGGCCAGCACCATGTCCATGTTGGACAGCAGGGTGCGGAAGAAGCCCCATTCGCGCACCATGCGCTGCAGCAGCGGCAGGCCTTTGCCGTCGCGCTTTGCCTGATAGGCCCGGTAGGCACTGCCGAAGCCATACCAGCCGGGCAGCATCAGGCGGCATTGCGACCACGAGAACACCCAGGGAATCGCGCGCAAATCCTCGATGGACGTGGTTTTCTTGCGCGAGGCGGGGCGGCTGCCGATGTTGAGCTGGGAGATTTCGCCGATGACGGTGGATTCCCAGAAATACTTCTCAAAGCCCACAGTTTCATAAACCAGTGCGCGGTAGGCATCGAAGGCGTGCGTCGCCAGTTCGGCCATGGCGGCGAGGCAGTCGGGTTGCGGGTCGTCATGCTCGCGCGGCAACAGCGTTGCTTCGAGCGTGGCGGCGACCAGCACTTCGAGATTGCGCCGGCCGAGTTCGGGGTTGGCGTATTTCGAGGCAATCACTTCGCCTTGTTCGGTGATGCGGATGGCGCCCTGTACCGCCCCGGCGGGTTGGGCAAGGATGGCCTCGTAGCTCGGGCCGCCGCCGCGCCCGACGGTGCCGCCGCGTCCATGGAACAGGCGCAGACGCACGCCGCGCATGCGGAAGACTTCGACCAGCACGATCTCGGCGCGGTAGAGCGCCCAGTTCGACATCAGGAAGCCGCCATCCTTATTGCTGTCGGAATAGCCGAGCATGACTTCCTGCAGGTCACCATGGCTCTTGATCAGGCGGCGATAGGCGGGCAGCGAGAACAGCTTGTCCATCACGGCGCCGCAGCGTTCGAGATCGCCGATGGTTTCAAACAGCGGCACGATGTTGACGTCGAGTTCGCCCTCGCGCGGCCGCAGCAGGCCGACTTCCTTGAGCAGCAGCGCCACTTCGAGGATGTCGGAGACGCCCTCGTTTTTCGAGATGATGACGTTCTGGATCGCCTGTTTGCCATACAACTGGTGCATTTCGCGGGCGGCATGGAAGATCGCCAGTTCGCCGGCGGTTTCTTCCGAATAGGCCCAGTAGGGCGAGGCCAGCAGACGCGGCGTGGCGAGTTCCGCAAGCAGCAGGGCGATGCGGCCCTCTTCGCTGCGCTTTTCGTATTCGGTGCCGGGACGGGCGGTCTCGAACAGTTCATGCACGACGCGCGCATGCACATCGGAATTCTGGCGTAGATCGAGCGGTGCGAGATGGAAACCGAACAGCTCCACCGCACGCCGCAGGCGCCGCAGACGGCCGCGTGCCAGCAGTGCCGCCCCATTGCTTTTCAAGGAATGGTCAATGATGTCGAGTTCCGCCCGGAACGCCGCGCAATCGGCATAGGGTGGCGCCTCGGCCACGGCGTGGCGCAGGGCTTCCATGTGGTCGAGTTCGCGCGCCGTGGCGGCGAGTCGCGCGTAGATGCCGGCGATGGCGCGGCGATAGGGCTCGTCGTCGCGGTGCGGGTTGCGGTCGGGCGAGCGCTCGACCAGACCACGCAGGTCGTCCGAAATCTTCACCAGCAACTCGGAGGACGACAGTTCGCCACCGAGTTCGTGTACCTGTTCGAGGTAGTAAGCGAAGGCCTTGCGGCTTTGGGCGTTGAGTGCGCTCTTGAGGACGTCGGCGGTAACGAAGGGATTGCCATCGCGATCGCCGCCGATCCAGGAACCCGGACGCAGGAAGGCCGGCACCGGCGTGGCGAATTGATCCTCGATGCTGTTGTGCAGACGTGGCAGTTCGCGCAGGAAGGTGGTGTCGTAATAGGCCAGTGCGTTATTGACCTCGTCCATCACGGCCAGCTTGGAAGTGCGCAGCATGCGTGTCTGCCAGAGGGTCAGGACGGTACGGCGCAGGGCTTCCTCGTTCTCCTGATGTTCGACCGGGGTGAGCGGCTGGCGGTTTCTGGCGTCGAGCAGGCGCGCGGTTTTCCACTGGCAATCGAGAATGCTCTTGCGCTGAACTTCGGTCGGGTGGGCCGTCAGCACCGGGGCGATATCGGCCGTGGCAAAAAAATCGGCCAGTTGGGTGGCGGGCAAGCCCAAGTCTGCCGCTCTCGCGGCGGCGTGGGCAACGGTGCCGGGCCCGGGGGTCGCCCCAGCCAGCATCTGGGCGTGGGCGCGCCGCAGGTGGTGCTGGTCCTCGGCAATGTTGGCGAGGTGGGAAAAGTAGCTGAAGGCGCGCACGACCAGATTGGTTTGCTCGCGTGGCAGGCCATTGAGCAGTTCATCCAGTTCGACGCGGGCCGACTGATCGGCTTCGCGGTGCAGGCGGATCGACAGCAGGCGGATGCGCTCGACGATGTTGAAAACAGCCGCGCCTTCCTGCTCGCGGATGACGTCGCCGAGCAGGCGGCCGAGCAGGCGGATGTCCTCGAACAGTGGGGCATCCTGGTCGGAGTTCGCCTCGGGGGGGGTGATAGAATTTGCCGCTCTACGGGGTTCGGCCGCCGCTGAATCGCTCATTTTTCTTCGCCTATTGGAAAGCCATCTAAAACTCGTGACCTCCACACCCGAGCGTATTGTTATCGCCACCCGTGAATCGCGTCTTGCCTTGTGGCAGGCGGAACACGTGCGTGACCTTTTGCAGAAATTATATCCGGCTTGCACGGTCGAGCTGATGGGCATGACCACGCGGGGCGATCAAATCCTCGACCGTCCGCTCGCCAAGGTGGGCGGCAAGGGCCTGTTCGTCAAGGAACTCGAAACCGCCCTGCTCGATCGCAGCGCTGATATCGCCGTGCATTCGATGAAGGATGTGCCGATGGTGCTGGAACCCGAGTTCGCGCTGGTCGCCATTGGCCCGCGCGAAGTGCCGCTGGACGCTTTCGTCTCCAACAAATACGAGCGCATCGAAGACCTGCCGCCGGGGGCCGTGGTCGGCACGTCGAGCCTGCGCCGCGAGGCCCAGTTGCGTGCGATGTACCCCTATCTCGCCGTTGCCAGCCTGCGCGGCAATCTCGATACGCGCCTGCGCAAGCTTGACGAAGGCCAGTACGACGCCATCATCCTCGCTGCCGCCGGGCTGACGCGCCTGGGCCTCAAGGAACGCATCCGCTCGACGTTGTCTGCCGAATCTTCGCTGCCGGCCGCCGGACAGGGCGCGCTGGGTATCGAAGCCCTGGCGGACCGTCCCGACGTGGCGGCCTGGGTGGCGCCGCTGAATGATGCGGCGACCGCCGCCT
Source organism: Rhodocyclaceae bacterium (assembly GCA_030681195.1). GTDB lineage: Bacteria > Pseudomonadota > Gammaproteobacteria > Burkholderiales > Rhodocyclaceae > Sulfuricystis. Next base: position 18,503 of record JAUXXJ010000040.1, on the reverse strand, counting down.
GCGTGCGCGCCGAGCGTGCGGTGTCGCGCGCACTTGCGGGTAGCTGCGAAGTGCCGTTGGGTGCGTATGGCGAGTTCAATAATGGGTCGCTGCGTCTGCGTGGTTTGGTCGCAACGCCCGACGGCACGCGCATTGCCCGTGCCGAGCACAGCGGATCGGCGGACGATCCGGAAGCGCTCGGCCTCCAGCTGGTCGATGATCTGCGCACACAAGGCGCCAACGAGATTCTGGCGGCGCTTGGATAATCCAGCCCAAAAGTCGGCCCTGGCGGGACGGCATATCGTCGTCACCCGCCCTGCCGGTCAGGCAACCCATCTGGCCGAGCAGCTCTATGAATTGGGCGCCCATCCCGTGCTGTTCCCCGTCCTGGCAATCGAGGACGTGGCCGACACCACCGCGATTCAGGATGTAGCAATTCGGCTCGATCAATACGACTGGGCGGTGTTCGTCAGCCCCAATGCCGTGGAAAAGGGACTGGCCGTGGTACTCGCCCATCGGCAGTGGCCGACCAATGTGCGTGTCGCCACGGTGGGCCATAGCAGCGAGCAGGCGCTGGCTCGCCACGGCATTGGCGATGTCGTCGCGCCGCAAGAACGTTTCGACTCCGAAGCCCTGCTTGAATTGCCGGAGTTCGCCAGTGTCAGCGGCCAGCGCGTGATCATCTTTCGCGGTGATGGCGGGCGCGACCTGTTTGGCGATACGCTCAAGGCGCGCGGCGCCGTGGTCGATTATGTGACGTGCTATCGCCGTGCCGTACCTGCCCTCGATCCGGCGCCGCTGCTCAAGCTGTGGCACGACGGACGGCTTGATGCAATGACGATTACCAGCAGCGAGGGCCTGCGCAATCTTTACCAGATGGTCGGCAAGCTGGGCCAGAGTTGGCTGAAAAAGACGCCGACCTTTGTGCCCCATGCGCGGATTGCAGAGCAGGCGCGCACGCTTGGCTTGTCTCAGGTTATCCTGACGGGCCCGGCTGATGCCGGATTGCTCGCCGGACTGCTTGCCCATTTTTCATCGCCATGACCGAATCACAGAAATCCACCCACGCTGCGACAGAATCCTCTGCGCTGACGTCGCGTCGCCTTGCCTATGATCGCGTTGCACTGGTGCTGGCAGGCATCGCGCTGCTGGGCATCGTGATCCTGTCGGTGCTGGTCTGGCGGGATGGCAACCACTTGTCGCAGACACGACAGGAGTTGTCCCGGCGTCTGGTGGATGGGGAAACCGCCCAGCGCGAAGCACAGGCACAGGCCAAACAGAACCGCGAAGTGCTGGATGCGCTGCAGGCCAAGGTGGGGGCACTAGAAGCGCGTCTGGCCGAAATGCAGAGCCAACAGATGGCGCTTGAGACGATGTATCAGGAGTTATCGCATGTGCGCGAGGATCGTCTGCTGGCCGAGATCGAGCAGGACGTATCGATTGCCGCACAGCAATTGCAGCTGGCCGGCAATGTCGAGGCTGCACTGATTGCGCTCTCGGGTGCCGAAGCGCGTCTGGCGCGGAATGCACAGCCGCAATTTCTGCCCCTGCGCAAGTTGATTACCCGCGACATCGAGCGCCTCAAGGCATCGCCCGCTGCCGATGTGGCCGGGATTGCCCTCAAGCTGGATGCGCTACTGAACAGTGTGTCGACGCTGCCGCTGGCTTTTGAGCAGCGGCCAAATAAAATTCCCCCCACCCCCAGCCCCGCCCTCGCGGGCGGAGAGACTATTGGCGACATGCTGCGCGCGTGGGGCAGCGAGCTTTGGCATGAGGTACGTCAGTTGGTGCGCATCGAGCGCATCGACCGTCCCGATCCTGGCCTGCTGGCGCCGCGCGAAGTCTTTTTCCTGCGCGAAAATTTGCGGTTGCGTTTGTTGTCGGCGCGACTGGCGCTGCTGGCGCGGGATGGCTTGAGCTTCCAGAGCGATATCAAACAGTCCGATGCCTGGCTGGCCACGTATTTCGACACGCAGGCACCCGCCATTCAGGAAGCCCAGGCGACGCTGAATGCCCTCAAAAAACTTGAAGTCACGCGTGAGCGCAGCGAACTTACGGAGACGCTCTCGGCATTGCGCAACTTCAAGCTGACCCGCGAGCGCGGCGCGGCGCGCTAATCCGTCATGCGTATCCTGTTCTGGCTGTTGACCCTGGCTGCGCTGGCGATTGGACTGACGCTGCTCGGCCGGGTTTCCGATGGCTATGTCCTCTGGGTGATGCCGCCCTGGCGTGTCGAGTTGTCACTCAACCTGTTCGTGGTCGTTCAGCTGCTTGTCCTGGTAGTGACGTATCTGCTGTTGCGCGCCCTGTTCATCAGTCTGAATCTGCCTAGCGTCGTGGCGGCCTACCGTGAGCGGCGGGTGCGCCAGTTTGATGAGCAGGCGGCGGTTGCTGCCCTGCGGCACTTCTGGGAGGGGCGTTATGCGCAATCCCTGAAGTTTTGCGAAAAAGTCGGCGCTGGCGGGACGGCACCGGCGCAGGGTATCGCCGCACTGGTTGGCCTCAAGTCGGCACAGGCGCTGCGCGACCCCAGGCGGATTACCGAGTGGCGGGCGCGGGCCGAGTCACTCGATGGCGCCTGGCGTACGGCACGCCTGATGGCCGAGATCCGCATTGCGCTGGATGCGCGCGATTTCGCTGCGGCCGCGACGGCGCTGGCGCAGCTTGGCTCGAAAGAGCGCCGCCAGATTTCGGCGCAGCGCCTCGCCCTGCGGCTTGCCCAGGGGCAAGGAGACTGGCCCGAGTTGTTGCGACTGACCCGGCTACTGGAAAAGCATGATGCGCTGACCGCCGATCAGGCACGGCCGTTGCGCCTGCGTGCGCAGCGCGGCATCATCGACAGCCTGCAGGATGACCCGGGGCAGTTGATGCGGCTGTGGCAAGGCATGATTGCGGCAGATCGCGAAGATGCCCAGATCGTTCAGCGCATCGTGCGTGCGCTGACCGCAGCCGGCGCTTGTACCGAAAGCGCGCAGATCATCGAGGATTACTTTGACGAGCACTGGGAATCCAGCCTGCTGGCCGATTATGCCGACTGTGTCGGTGGCGATGTGTTGCGGCGGATTGCGAATGCGGAACGCTGGTTGCATGAGCATCCGCAGGATGCCGACCTGCTGTTGGCGCTCGGTCGGCTGTGCCAGAAACAGCAGTTATGGGGCAAGGCGCAAAGCTATCTGGAAGCGTCTCTCGCGATTACGCCCGCTTGTACGGCGCACATCGAGTTGGCGCGCCTTTTCGATCAGCTTGGTCACGCGGAGGATGCCAATCGGCATTACCGTGCAGCGGCCAATTGCGCCGAGCAAACCGCTCAGAGCCAGTCGCGCGGCGGCAGGAAGTCGGTATAGAGTTTTTCCTCGGCGCTGCCCGGTTCCGGGTGCCAGTCATAGCGCCATTTGACCACCGGCGGCAGTGACATCAGGATGGCTTCGGTACGGCCGCCCGATTGCAGGCCGAACAGCGTACCGCGATCCCAGACCAGATTGAATTCCACATAGCGGCCGCGCCGATACGCCTGGAAGTCGCGTTCGCGTTCGCCATAGGGCGTGTCTCGGCGGCGCTCGCAGAGCGGCAGATAGGCGTTCAGGAAACTGTCGCCAACGCTTCGGATCATTGAGAAACATCTATCAAAGCCGCCTTCGTTCAGATCATCGAAGAAGATGCCGCCAATGCCGCGCGGCTCGTTGCGGTGCTTGAGGAAGAAATATTCGTCGCACCACTTTTTATAACGCGCATGCACGTCGTCGCCAAAGGGAGCAAGTGCATCGCGGCAGCTGCGGTGGAAATGCTGCGCGTCCTCGACAAAGCCGTAGTAGGGCGTCAGGTCCATGCCGCCACCGAACCACCAGACCGGCGCTTCATCATCCTTGGTGGCAATGAAGCAGCGCACGTTCAGGTGCGTGGTCGGGCAATACGGGTTACGCGGATGCAACACCAGCGAAACGCCCATCGCTTCCCAGCGTCGGCCGGCGAGTTCCGGGCGATGGGCGGTAGCAGAGGCCGGCATGGCCTCGCCCGTGACATGTGAAAAATTGACGCCGCCACGTTCGAAGAAATTGCCGTCTTCGATCAGGATGGAGGTGCCACGGCCCCATGCGTCACGCCGAAACGGCTGGCCATCAAAAGCCTCCAGCGCTGCGACGATACGTTCCTGCAGCCCGGTCAGGTAATGCCTGACGGCGGTGTTATCGATCAACGCTTGATCGCCCGGTGACCAATGTCACGACGGAACTGCATGCCGTCGAAGCGAATGTCATCCGTAATTTCGTAGGCGCGCTTCTGTGCGCTCTTGACGGTGTCGCCCAGCGCCGTCACGCACAACACGCGTCCGCCCGCCGTCACCGCATGCCCGTCCTTCAGCGCTGTACCGGCATGGAAGATGTGGCTGTCGTCGGTCGGCTTGCCGAGACCGTGGATGACATCATCCTTGCGCGGCGTTTCCGGGTAATTGTGGGCGGCGAGGACGACGCCGAGGGCAACACGCCGATCCCAGTCGGCTTGCACCTTGTCGAGATGGCCATCAATGGCCGCATCGACGAGATCAACCAGATCGCTCTTCAGCCGCATCATGATCGGCTGCGTCTCCGGGTCGCCCATGCGGCAGTTGAATTCGAGCACCTTGAGTCCACCATCCGGCTTGATCATCAGGCCGGCGTAGAGGAAGCCGGTGAACAGAATGCCATCCTGTTCCATGCCGCGCAGCGTCGGCTGGATCACTTCGCGCATCACGCGCGCGTGAATCTCGGGGGTGACGACCGGTGCCGGCGAGTAGGCACCCATGCCGCCGGTGTTGGGGCCTTCGTCGTTGTCCTTGAGGCGCTTGTGATCCTGACTGGTGGCGAGCGGCAGTGCATGGTGGCCATCGGCCATGACGATAAAGCTGGCTTCCTCGCCATCGAGGAATTCTTCGATCACCACCCGGTGACCGGCATCGCCCAGTTTGTTGCCGGAGAGCATCTCATCGATGGCGCGATGCGCTTCGTCAGCGGACATGGCGACGACCACGCCCTTGCCGGCGGCGAGGCCATCGGCCTTGATGACAATCGGTGCGCCTTCGGCATCGATGTAGGCATGCGCTTCGGCGGCATCGGTGAAGGTGCGGAACTTCGCCGTCGGAATGTTGTGACGCGCCATGAACTGCTTGGCGAAATCCTTGGAGCTTTCGAGTTGCGCAGCCGCCTTCGTCGGACCGAAGATACGCAGTTCGGCGGCGCGGAAGGCATCGACAATACCGGCAGCGAGCGAGGCTTCCGGGCCGACCACCGTGGCGTAGATGTCGTTGTCACGGGCGAAGGCGACCAGCTGGGATAGGTCCGTGATGGGCAGGTTCTCCAGGCCGTCCTCGCGCGCCGTGCCAGCGTTGCCGGGGGCGACGTAGATCTTCTGCACTTTGGGCGACTGGGCCAGCCGCCAAGCCAGGGCGTGTTCGCGGCCGCCGGAACCGATGACGAGAAGTTTCATGATCAGTGACGGAAGTGGCGGAAGCCGGTGAATACCATCGCGATGTTCTGCTCGTCGGCCGCAGCGATGACTTCGGCGTCGCGCACCGAGCCGCCGGGCTGGATCACCGCCGTGGCGCCGGCCTTGGCCAGTACGTCGAGACCATCGCGGAAGGGGAAGAAGGCGTCGGAGGCGACCACCGAACCGACGACGGTCAGCTTGTTGTTTTCGGCCTTGATGGCGGCGATGCGTGCCGAGTCGACGCGGCTCATCTGGCCGGCACCGACGCCGACGGTCATGGTGTCCTTGCAATAAACGATGGCGTTGGACTTGACGTATTTGGCGACTTTCCAGGCAAACAGCAGGTCGCGCATTTCCTGTTCGGTCGGCACGCGCTTGGTGACGACCTTGATGTCCGACGGCGCGATGCGTGCTTCGTCGGCCGTCTGCACCAGCAAGCCGCCGCCGACGCGCTTGAAATCGAACACGCCGCTGCTGCGGCCCATGGGGACGACCAGCACGCGCAGGTTCTGCTTGGCGGCAAAGACAGCACGTGCCTCTGCCGTGATTTCGGGTGCGATGATGACTTCGGCGAACTGGCCGGAAACGGCTTCGGCCGTGGCCTTGTCAATGGCGCAGTTGAAGGCAATGATGCCGCCGAAGGCCGAGGTGGGATCGGTGGTGAACGCGCGGCGGTAGGCTTCTTCCGCAGTGGCGCCGAGCGCGACGCCACAGGGGTTGGCGTGCTTGACGATGACGCAAGCCGCCATGTTGGCAGATGAGTCATCAAACGCCTTGACGGCTTCCCACGCGGCATCCGAGTCGGCGATGTTGTTGTAGGAGAGTTCCTTGCCCTGCAGTTGTTCGTAGGCGGCGATGCTGCCGGCGACCGGATTCGCTTCCTTGTAGAACGCCGCCTGCTGGTGCGGGTTTTCGCCATAGCGCATGGTGTCGGCCTTGTCGAAGGCGAGTTGCAGACGCTCGGGGAAAGTGGTCGGTTTGTTCTCGGCATCCAGGCTCGTCAGCCAATTGGCGATGGCGCTGTCGTAGCGTGCGGTATGCACGAAGGCTTTCTTGGCGAGGGCGAAACGCGTGGCATAAGAGATCGCGCCGCCGTTGGCTTTCAACTCTTCGATGATGCCGGCGTAGTCGGCCGGTTCGACGACGATGGCGCAGCCGCCTTTTTCGTTGCCGTGGTTTTTTGCCGCCGCACGTACCATGGTCGGGCCACCGATGTCGATGTTCTCGATGGCGTCTTCCAGCGCGCAATCCTTCTTGGCAATGGTTTGCGTGAAGGGGTAGAGGTTCACCACCACGAGGTCGATGGTCGGGATGGCGTGCTTGGCCATCGTCGCCTCATGCTCCGCATTGCCGCGAATGCCGAGGATGCCGCCATGCACCTTCGGGTGCAGGGTCTTGACGCGGCCGTCGAGCATTTCCGGGAAACCGGTGTAGTCGGAAACGTCGGTGACGGCGAGGCCGGCGTCGCGCAGCAGCTTGGCGGTGCCGCCGGTCGACAGCAGATTGACGCCGAGGGAGGCGAGTTCGCGCGCAAAATCGACTGCGCCGTGCTTGTCGGAAACGCTGATGAGCGCCTGGCTGACCTTCATGGTGTTTCTCCCCTCAAGATAGGTTGTGTTCTGTGAGTTTGCGCCGCAGGGTGCTGCGGCTGATGCCGAGCATCTCGGCGGCAATGGTCTGATTACCTGCGGCCTGCTTCATGACGATTTCGATCATCGGCTTTTCCACGCTGGCGATGACCATGTCGTAGATGGCATGCGGTGTCTCGCCATCGAGATCGCGGAAATATCGATTGAGATTGCGACGCACGCAATCGGCGATTTCAGTAGTCATGCGGCCTCCGCATAAATCGGGAGATTGTGGGCCATCTGGCCGAGAAAGAATTCATCGGTGGCGTCCAACTGCGCGCGGATGTCTTCGAGCTGGTTCATCGCGTGGCGGAAACGTGCGGCCCCCACAATGCCCTTGGTGTACCAGCTGATGTGCTTGCGCGCGATCTTGACGCCGGTGTCTTCGCCATAGAAGGCATAGAGATCGGCCAGATGCGCGCGCAGGATGGTGTGGATCTCGGCAAAAGTCGGCGCTGGCAGGACGGCACCGGTTTGCAGGAAATGAGAAATCTCGCGGAACAGCCATGGCCGGCCTTGTGCGGCACGACCGATCATGACGCCGTCAGCCTGGGTGTAATCGAGGACGAACTTCGCCTTCTCGGGCGTGGTGATGTCGCCGTTGGCAATGACCGGAATCTTCACACGTGTCTTCACGTCGGCGATGGTGTCGTATTCGGCGTGCCCCGTGTACTGATCGGCGCGCGTGCGGCCGTGAATGGCAATAGCGCGCACGCCGGATTCCTGCGCGATATGTGCGATAGCCGGTGCGTTCTTGTGCTCGCGATTCCAGCCGGTGCGGAACTTGAGCGTCACCGGTGTGTCGGGAATCGCTGCGACGACCGCTTCAAGAATCTTCGCCACGAGCGCTTCGTTCTGCATCAGCGCCGAGCCGGCCATGACGTTGCAGACCTTCTTGGCCGGGCAGCCCATGTTGATGTCAACGATTTGCGCGCCGCGTTCAACGTTGTAGCGTGCGGCCTGTGCCAGCAGCTCGGGATCGGCGCCGGCAATCTGCACGACAATCGGCTCCACCTCACCCGTGTGGTCGGCGCGGCGACGGGTCTTGGCACTGCCATACAACAGCGAGTTGGACGTGACCATCTCCGATACCGCGATTCCGGCGCCGAGCTTCTTGCACAACTGGCGGAACGGCCGATCGGTCACGCCAGCCATGGGCGCGACGAATAGGTTGTTGCGCAGCGTGAAGCCGAGGTAGTTCATGGGTCGTGCCGGGTGGTTTGCGAAGCGGGGGGACGGATTTTAACGCTTACCAACCCCTGCCGCCGAACATCATGCGGCGTGCCAGGAAAGACCGGGCGGGCGGGAAAAGATCGAGGGCCAGCAGGCCCGCGCCGCGCAGATGGCGCAGCGGCGACAGATCGTTGCTAAAAAGTCTGACCAGACCATCGGTGAAACCGATGGTCGTTGCGCGATCGACCCGTCGCCGGGCGGCATAGCGGGCGAGCAGGCTGGCATCGCCTGGATCTGAGGCATCGGTTAGCGTGTCGGCCAGTTCGGCGATGTCGCGCAGGGCGAGATTGAAGCCCTGCCCGGCGACCGGGTGCAGCGTCTGCGCGGCGTTGCCGATCCAGACGGCGCGTTCACCGACGGTCGTCTTGCGCAGTTTGAGGCCGAGCGGGTAGACGAGGCGCGGGCCGACGCCGACGAGTTTCACGCGCGGGCCGAAACGCGCTTGCAGCAGGGCGAGAAAGTCGGCGTCGCTCAAACCGGCAAAACGTTCGCTGTCTGTGGCCGGGCAGGTCAGCACCACAGCGTATGCCTCGCCGCAGGGTAGCAGAGCAACCGGGCCAGCAGGCGTGAAGCGCTCCCAGGCGATGTCGCCATGGGGAACGCTGCCGCGCGCCATGCAGATGATGGCGTGCTGGTTGTAGTCGCGGCTGCGGATGTCTGCACTTTCGTCAATGCGGCCTTCGGCATGTACCGTTAGCAGACTATCGGGATGCTCGGGGGCCGGCGTGTTATCGGCGTAGGCGATGTTCGCCGCTGCAACGGCTGCATCAAGCGCGGCGGCGAGATCGCCAGAGGCGAGCACGTAACCGAGCGCCGGCACCTGCTCTTCTTCGGCGCGAATCAATGTGCGGCCGAGGCCTCCCTGATGCGAGACATGGATGGTCTTGATCGGCGTGTGCGGAATCCCGCGCCAGACGCCAAGCGATTCCAGTATGAGACGCGAGCCGTGCGAGAGCGCAAGGATGCGCGCATCTGACTTGGCGGCGCCACGCGGTCGCGCATCGACGATGCGGGCGCGTACGCCGCCGCGCTGCAGCGCCAGCGCCAATGCCATGCCCGCCGGGCCACCACCAATGATGAGTACCGGCGCGTTCATTTCTTCATCAACGCTTCAATGTCGGCAATTTTCTTCGGCGTTTCGATGGTGAGAATCTCGCAGCCCTCCGCCGTGACCAGCGCATCGTCCTCAATACGCACGCCGATGTTCCAGAAAACTTCGCGGACATCTTCAGCCGGGCGGATGTAGCAGCCCGGCTCGACGGTGAGCGTCATGCCGGGGACCAGCTTGCGCCAATCGTCGCCATGACGGTACTCGCCGGCATCATGCACGTCGAGGCCGAGCCAATGTCCGGTGCGGTGCATGTAGAAACGTTTGTACGACGCCGTTTCGATGACACCATCGAGGCTGCCTTCAAGCAACTTCAGGTCGATCAGGCCTTGTGCCAGCACGCGCACGGCGGCATCGTGCGGGGCGAGAAAACTTGCACTTGGTTTGATTGCCGTGATGGCGGCGGTTTGCGCGCCGAGCACCAGCTCGTAGATGTCGGCCTGCGGGCCACCGAACTTGCCGTTGACCGGGAAGGTGCGGGTGATGTCGCTGGCGTAGCCATCGACTTCGCAACCCGCATCGATCAGCAGCAGATCGCCGTCCTGCAACAGACGATTGTTGTCGACATAGTGCAGCACACAAGCGTTCGCGCCACCGGCGACGATGGGCGAGTAGGACGGGGCCTGACTGCCCTGGCGACGGAATTCGTGCAGGAATTCGGCCTCGACTTCGTGTTCGTATTTGCCGGGTGCCGTGAACTGCATCGCGCGCCGATGGGCGGCACCGGCGATCTGCGCGGCTTTTCGCATCAGCGCGATTTCGTGGCTACCTTTGACGAGGCGCATTTCATCAAGGGTGGCTCGCACATCGTGGATGATCGTTGGCGCGCGCTTGCCGGCACGTGCTTGCGCACGCACGGCATTCAGCGCCGTCGCGATGCGCGTATCCCAGGCGGCATCATGACCGAGGGAATACCAGAGCGCCGGTTGGTCGGCGAGCAATTCGGCGAGCTTGGTGTCGAATTCCCTGATCGAGTGGGCGGCGTCGAAACCAAACGCATCTTTCGCGTCATCGGGACCATAGCGGAAGCCATCCCAGATTTCCTTCTCGACATCCTTGTCGCGGCAAAACAGGAGGGACTGCGCCGCGCTGTCCGCTATCAGAACCAGAATCGCTTCCGGTTCCGGGAAGCCGGTCAGGTAGTGGAAGTAGCTATCGGCACGATAGGGAAACGTAGTATCGCGATTGCGCACGCGTTCGGGCGACGTGGGGATGACGGCCACCCCACCGCCCGCTTTCTGCATTTGCTCAAGCAGTAATAATCGACGTTGGCGGAAGGGGGCGGTGTCCATCGTTTGATGCTAACACGCGCCCCGCAGTTCGGTGTCAAGGGCGGCGAGCCGCTCCGGCGTGCCGACATCGATCCAGCGGCCGGTGTGATGTTCCCCGGTAATTTGTCCGGCGTCGATAGCCGCGCGCAGCAGCGGCGCAAGCTTGGCCGGCTGACCGCGCTCAATGCCGGCAAAGAGTTCGGGGCGGTAGATGCCGATGCCGCTGAAGGTGAGTTTTGCCGTCTCGCCAACGCCGACTTTTCCATCGGCCAACGTAAAGTCGCCGCCTGGATGATGCGGTGGATTGTCGACCAATATCAGGTGGGTGAGTTGATCGTTAATGTGCGCACGGCCAAAATCCCAGTCACAGAAGATGTCGCCATTGACGACGAGAAACGGTGCATCACCCAACAGCGGGAGGGCGTTGGCAATGCCTCCCGCCGTTTCGAGCGCGCCCTGCGGTTCTGCCGAATACTGAATGCGCAGTCCCCAAGCATCGCCATTGCCCAGCAGCGCTTCGATCTGATCGCCGAGGTGGGCATGATTGATCACGATGTCGCGAAACCCGGCACGGGAAAGGCGTTCCAGATGCCAGACAATCAACGGCTTGCCAGCGACGGGCAATAGCGGTTTCGGGGTGACATCGGTCAGCGGGCGCATGCGCTCGCCGCGCCCGGCCGCCAAAATCATAGCCCTCATGTCATCGCCTTCAAAATGTATAACCCACCTGGGCCTGACGGTTATCCAGCTTGTCGAGCAGACGCAAGAGCGGCCCAAGGTCGCTGTAGCGCGCACAAGCGGTGCGCAGATATTTGGCGACGAGCGGCATGTCTTTCAGGTAGCCGTCCTTGCCGTCGCGGTGGTACAGCCGCGCGAAGATGCCGAGTACTTTCACGTGGCGCTGTACGCCCATCCATTCATAGTCGCGGAAGAACGCGCCGAAGTCGGCGCGTACGGGCAGGCCAGCCTTGCGTGCCTTCTCCCAGTAGCGTACCAGCCAATCGATGGTCTGTTCTTCATCCCAGTCGACATAGGCATCCTTGAACAGCGAAACGAGGTCGTAGCTGATCGGCCCGTAGACGGCATCCTGGAAGTCGATCACCCCGGGTTTGTCTCCGGCCACCATCAGGTTGCGCGAGTGGTAATCGCGGTGAACATAAACGGCGGGTTCGGCGAGATTGACGGCGAGAATTTTTTCGAAGACGGACTCGAGCATCTGGCGGTCGGCAGCGCTGAAGTCGATGGTGACGTGCTTGCCGATGTACCAATCGGGGAAGAGATCGAGTTCGCGCTTGAGGAGCGCATGGTCGTAGGCGGGCAGCGCGTCGGGTCGGCTGCTGCACTGAATGTCGATCAGTGTGTCGATGGCGGCACGGTAGAGCGCATCGGCAGCGGCGCCGTCATTGAGTGCAGCAAGGTAGGTGGTGGTGCCGAGATCGGAAATCAACAGGAAACCGTGCTCCAGATCCTGCGCCAACACCTCAGGCACATGGGCGCCTGCGGCATGGAAAAGCTGCTGTACCTGCAACCAGGGCCGCACGTCCTCTTGTGCGGGGGGCGCATCCATGACGATAGAGGTTTTTCCATCGTCAAACGTGATGCGGAAGTAGCGGCGGAAACTTGCATCGGCCGAGGCGGGCGCCATGCCGAAATGCTGCCCCGGAAATTGCTCTGTCAACCAGCCCTGAATCTGCTCGATCCGCTCCACGTGAGGATTTCCGCCTAGATGTTAGAATTGAGAATTCTATCATCGGCTTGAATTGCGCCCTCAACGACCTGATGCGCAAGGCAGACGAGAACAGCAACCAAACAATTTCTTCAGCGATGTCTTCAGTGTGGTTACGGCAGTCAATTGGGCGGTTGAGCTGGCTTGTGCTTGCGGGCACGGGCACGTGTGTCTTTGCCGGTGAAAGTCTGCCACCACTGCGTGTCGATCCCACCTTGTTGGGGGGCGCACCACTCAAACCGCAGCAACCCGCGCCAACCTCTCAAACTGCAGCGACGCAGGCGGCACCTGCAACGAGCACACCGGATGCTGCCCCCCTGCCACGCAGTGAGGCGCAAGTCGAACCAGTCGCACCACCGCCGGCCAGCCGTGATCTGACGCCGATCACGACCGAACGTACGGCCGCGCCTGCAGTGGCTTTGCCTGCTTCAGTCCCGGCGGCTTCTCAGCCGTTGAATCCCCCTACCAAGCCGACAGCAATCGCACCGCTGGCAAAAAATCTTCCCCCCTTACGGGTCGATCCGGCATTACTGGGTGGCGCACCGCTGCCTGCCGTTGCCGTGGCCACACAACCGCCGCAGGTGGCTGATCAACCCAGCCTGCCACCGCTTTATTCGGCACATGTGGCCGCGGGTGTTTTCCCGCATCCAGCGACAACCGCTTTCTCGAATGTCAGCAAGGATGCGGCACCCACGCTGATATCGGCACGTAACCTGAAAGGTGTCAATGAGCTTGAGGCGATTGCCGAGGGCGATGCGGTACTGCAGCGCGCCGGCGACAGTCTGCATGCCGACCGGATTGTGTATCGCCAGACCGAGGATGAGCTCGAAGCGATCGGCAATGTGCGTCTGGTTGCCCCCGATTCGTTGATTACGGGTCCGCGGCTGCGCATGCGGATGGAGGAGAGTACAGGGGAATTCGAGTCGCCGTCTTATACGATTCGCAATATTCCTGCACCCGTGCCAGAACCTGCAGTGACCATGTCAGGTTTGCCGGCGATTACGTCGGATGGTCAAGTGCTGGCTTCCACGGGTCGAATGTTGCAACCGCCCGCTGTCACAGGCAGCGGATCCGCCGATCTCATCGAGTTTCGCGGTGAGGATCAATATCGTTTGACAAATGCAACCTATAGCACATGCGCGCCGGGGCGGCGTGACTGGGAAATCAGTGTCGATAGCCTGGATCTCGACTACGAGAAAGATATGGGGAAAGCGCGCCAGGCGGTCGTCAAATTCATGGATGTGCCCATCCTGTATTCGCCCTGGATGAGTTTTCCGCTGAGTAACCAGCGCAATAGCGGCTTTCTCAGTCCAACGATTGGTTCAACCAGCAAGAGTGGTTTCCAGGTCGCCACGCCTTGGTACTGGAATATTGCGCCGAATATGGATGCGACGATTACGCCCAGTGTCCTGTCGAAACGCGGCGCGTTGTTAAACACGGAATTTCGCTATCTCGATTACATGTACAGCGGTTTGGCCCGGGTGGAATACCTGCCGGATGACAAACTGACCAAGCGCGATCGTTACAGCTATGCATTCATGCATGCGCAGAACCTCGGGCGTGGTTTTTCGCTTGGCCTGAATCTGAACAGGGTTTCCGATGACAACTACTTGAGTGACTTATCAACCCGTTTGGGTTCCGTCACCCAAGGGAATTTGCTGCGCCAGGGAACATTGTCCTATGGGGGGGCTTGGTATAGCGCCGTCCTTAATGTTCAGTCGTATCAGACGCTGCAAGGATTGGCCAAGCCTTATCAACGATTGCCCCAACTGACCGTTGCAGCCAACCGCTATGACCTGCCACTCGGTCTTACCTTCAACTTCTCAGGCGAATATGTAAATTTTGATCATCCAACGAATGTCGTGGCCAAGCGTACGATGGCCTACCCCCAGATATCCTTGCCCATCACGACGTCTGCGTTCTGGATCACGCCCAAGCTGGGTATCCATCACACGAGTTACCAGTTAGAAGGAAGAAACCGGCCCGCCGCTGCCGCATGGGCTGCCGTTCCTGCTGACCAGAGCCGTTCCGTGCCCATCTTCAGTGTCGATGGGGGCTTCATCATGGAGCGCGAGACCGAGATTTTTGGCAACTCGCTGACTCAAACACTGGAACCGCGCGCCTACTATGTCAACATCCCGGACAAGGACAAAGTCATTCTGCCGCAGGTTTTTGATACGGCGCTGGCCGGTTTCAACTATGCCAACATGTTCCGCGAGAACCGTTATGCAGGCAATGACCGTGTCGGCGATGCCAATGAAGTAACGCTTGCTGTCACCTCTCGCTTCCTCGACGCCGTAGGCGGCCGCGAACTGTTGCGTGGCACCTTGGGGACGCGCTATTACTTTGATACGCAGAAAATTGTTCTGCCAGGTGAGATTGCCCGTAGCGAACGCAAGGCAGACGTTCTCGCTGCATTGACGGGCCAGGTGCTGCCCAAAACATATGCCGATGTGGGCTGGCAATACAATCCTCGTGATAGCCGGACCGAGCAAATGACAGTGGGGGGACGCTACCGGCCTGCCGCAGGAAAAATATTCAATGCGTCTTACCGGTTCCGGCGTGACGCAACGAGTACGCTGGGCAATAACAAACAGATTGACCTGTCGGCACAGTGGCCCCTGTCTGGTGGTTGGCATGGTGTCGGACGTTACAACTACTCGATCACCGAGAAACGCCTGATCGAAAGCATTGGCGGTGTTGAATATAACGCCGGCTGTTGGGTAGGGCGTTTCGTCGTCCAGCGCTTGGCGACCATTGCCCAAAAGCCAACCACGGCAATATTCTTCCAGCTCGAACTGAATGATTTCTCGAAAATCGGCTCCAATCCACTGGACATTCTCAAGCGAAATGTTCCCGGCTATGGCGTGATCAATCAACCAACTGCCGATCCCGTCTTTGCCGAAAACTGAGTGATATGACCATGAGAATTTTCGCCATCATCACAGCTCTGTTTGCCTTGGTTCCACAGTATGCAGCCGGACAAGTGCGCCAGCCCATCGCCGTCGATCGCATTATTGCCGTCGTCAACGACGAGGCGATTACCCGGCATGAACTGCGCGATCGCATGGCGACGATCGAGCGCCAGTTACGTGACCGTGGCACCCCCCTGCCGCCGCGAGATGTATTGGAGAAACAACTGCTGGAGCGGCTGATTGTCGATCGTGTGCAGATGCAGTTCGCCAAGGAAGTGGGCATGCGTATCCCGGACAATGAGCTGGATGTCGCCTTGCGCCGCATTGCCGAAAACAATCGTTTGTCGCTGGCGGCTTTCCGCGATGCGCTGGAGCGCGATGGCATTGCGTGGCGACGGTTTCGGGAGGAGATTCGCGAGGAGATGACGCTGGCCCGATTGCGCGAACGTGAGGTCGAGAGTCGCATCGTGATTTCCGATGGCGAGATAGACAACTATCTGGCACATCCTGAGCAGGCCCATCAGTCGGCGTTGGTAGCGTTGGGACACATCATCATCCGCGTCCCCGAGCAGGCCGATCCGACCAGATTATCGGCCCTTCGTGCGCGCGCCGAAGATGCGCTGGCACGGATCAAAAGCGGTACCGATTTTGGTCAGGTGGCCGCCAGTTATTCCGAAGCACCGGATGCCATGGCCGGCGGGATGATCGAACCCCGTCCGGCCGATCGCCTGCCGACCTTATATGCCGAGGCGGTGGCCGCTCTCAAGCCGGGAGAGGTAAGCAGCATTCTGCGCAGTCCGGCAGGATTTCATATCGTTAAGCTGATTGATCGTCGCGGTGGCGATGCGGTAGGTGGTTTGATTCGCCAGACCCGCGCGCGCCATATCCTGATCAAGGTGAATGAGCTGGTGTCATCCGAGGAGGCGCGCCACAAACTGGCGGGACTCAAGGAACGTCTCGACAACGGCGGCGACTTTGCGGAACTGGCGCGCCTTTACTCGAACGATCTCTCCGCAGCGAAGGGCGGCGATCTTGGCTGGCTCTACCAGGGGGATACCGTGCCGGAATTTGAGCGCGCCATGGATGCACTGGCCGTCGGGGAGTACAGCAAACCGGTGCAGTCGCCGTTTGGTTGGCACCTGATTCAGGTGCAGGAACGCAAGAACGCGGAAGCGGGTGACGAGCGCAAACGGCTGATTGCGCGTCAGGCACTGCGCGAGCGCAAGTCGGACGAAGCTTACGAGGACTGGCTCAGACAGATGCGGGATCGCGCTTATGTCGAATACCGGCTTGAAGAGCGCTAAGTCGTCTGATTTACCCGTCATCGCCGTCACGTCGGGCGAGCCGGCGGGGATCGGCCCTGAACTCTGCCGGGCGCTGACGCAGCGTGAATTTGCTGCCCGCATCGTGGTATTGGGGGATCGCGACCTCCTGGCGGCGCGTGCCAGCCAACTTGGTGGCACGCTTGAAGGTCTGACGATTCGTCATGTGCCGCTGAAAAAGTCGGCGCTGGCAGGACGGCTTGATCCGGCGAATGCGCCGTATGTGCTTGCGCTCCTGGATGAAGCGCTGGCAGGTTGCCAGTCCGGCGAATTTGCCGCGATGGTGACGGCACCGGTGCACAAGGGCGTCATCAATGATGCCGGCATTGCCTTCACTGGCCATACTGAATATCTGGCCGAGAAAACCCATACGCCCCGCGTCGTCATGATGCTCGCGGGCGGAGGCCTCAGAGTGGCGCTGGCGACCACTCACTTGCCGCTCAAGGAGGTCTCTGCGGCAATCACGGTGCAGGAACTCGAAACGACGCTGCGCATCCTGCATGCCGACTTGCGGATCAAGTTCGGTTTCGAACAGCCGCGCATTCTGGTGGCCGGCCTGAATCCGCATGCAGGGGAAGGTGGTCATATGGGGCATGAGGAAATCGAGGTCATCACCCCCGTGCTCGACAAGTTGCGGGCCGAGGGAATGAATCTCGTCGGCCCCCTGCCCGCCGATACGCTGTTCACCAAAAATGTCCTGGCCGGCGCCCACGCCCAGTTGGCGATGTATCACGATCAGGGCCTGGCGGTACTCAAGTACGCGGCGTTTGACGAGGGCATCAATGTCACGCTGGGCCTGCCGATCATTCGTACCTCGGTGGATCACGGCACGGCCCTTGATCTGGCCGGCACCGGCAAGGCTTCGCCCACCAGTCTGTTTGCCGCCGTCGATGCCGCCATCGACATGGCGCGCCGCGCATCATGAGCACCATGAACGTCAATGGCCATCGTGCCAGAAAACGTTTCGGCCAGAACTTCCTCGTCTCGCCCGGTGTCATTCGCAAGATCATCGACGCTGTGGCACCGCGCGCCGGCGATACAGTGGTGGAGATCGGCCCGGGACTGGGAGCGCTGACCGAACCGTTGCTGGAGCGCGTCGATCATCTGCAGGTCGTCGAAATCGATCGCGACCTGATTGCCCGCTTGCGCAACCGATTCCCGGCAGAGCGGCTGACTGTTCACGAGGGCGATGCGCTCGAATTCGATTTTGGTCAGCTGAAACAGGCCGGGCCGCTGAAGATTATCGGTAACCTGCCCTACAACATTTCCAGTCCCTTGCTGTTCCATCTGGCCAACTATGCGAATCAGGTAGCCGAGATGCACTTCATGCTGCAGAAGGAAGTGGTCGATCGCATGGTCGCCGCGCCAGGATCGGGCGACTACGGTCGCCTGTCGGTGATGCTGCAATACCGCTACTTCATGGAGCGACTCTTCATTGTGCCGCCAGGTTCGTTCAATCCGGCGCCCAAGGTGGATTCGGCCGTGGTGCGGATGATTCCGCTAAAAGCCGGCGCTGGCGGGACGGCGCAAGATGAAACCCTGTTCGCCAATCTGGTGGCCGCCGCCTTTTCGCAGCGCCGCAAGATGCTGCGCAATACGCTCAAGGAGTTTGGCGGTGAAGCCTTGCTGGAGGCGCAAGGGATTAGCCCGACGGCGCGGGCCGAAACGCTGCCCGTAGATACTTATGTCCGTTTGGCGAATGCACTGAGCGCTACCAAAAAATGGTTCGTCAGTAAAACCTGTGGGCGAGCGGTGGTTCGGGGAGTTTGCCAAGTACATGATATAGAGCGAGTTCTGTCGCCTTGAAGGTACGAAAGCCGTAGGCTTTTCTCATAGTGACTTTGGCCTTGTTGTTGAGGCCCTC
>JAUXXJ010000031.1 GCA_030681195.1 Rhodocyclaceae bacterium | reverse complement strand
GCACCATGCAAGTCAAACGGGCCACCTATACCGTGCCTTCCCGTTTGATTGGCGAGGCAGTTCGGGTTCACATCCATGACAGTTGGCTTGATGTTTACCTGGGGGCGACTCAAACCGTTGCCCTGCCACGGGTATTTGCCTCCGACCATAACCACCGTGCCCGGCTGATCAACTATCGTCATGTCATAGCCAGCCTTGTCCGTAAGCCGCAGGCCTTCAGATATTCCCGTTTTCGGGACGACCTGCTCCCCACGGAGGTGTATAAATCCGTATGGCGATGGCTTGACCTTAAAATGGAGCCTCGTAAGGCCTGCAAGACCATGGTCGGCATCCTGGCTTTATCCGCTAAGGCAGATTGTGAGCATCAATTGGGTGAGCATCTCCAGGCGATGATGGCCAAGGAAATACTTCCCAATATTATCGAGTTACAGAACAAATTCGATAAAGAAGGCAAGGGCGATACCAAGAGAGACACCCTCTTAAACATTGCAGTTCAACAGCCAGTACCGGCAAGCTATGATTCTTTATTGCGGTCAGCGCCGGCCTCACAGGAGGTGTCCTGATGGCTCATGGTGCAACCCTGTCTATTTTATTAAAGCAGCTTAATCTATCAACAATGACAGGCCTTTGGGAAGATTATTTAGACCAGGCAATCCTGAAAGGTTGGAATCCGGCCCAGTATCTTGCGGCCCTTTGCGAAGAAGAGGTGAATCAGCGATACAGTCGCCGTATCGCAGGCTTTTTCAAAGAGTCAAAACTGCCAGTGGGCAAGACCTTGTCTTCCTTTGATTTCAGCCATCTTCCCGACATTGAAGCTAACAGGATTTCGATGCTGGCAACGGATCCAGGCTGGGTCAAGCGGTCGGAAAACATTCTCTTCTTCGGGCCCAGCGGCACCGGTAAAACCCACCTGGCCGCAGCTATAAGCAATGGCCTGATCGAGCAAGGCGTTCGGGTTCGATATTACCAGGCCACCGCCCTGGTGCAGGAGTTGCAGCGGGCCAGAAACGACTTGCAGTTAGAGAAATTATTAAGCAAATTAGACAGGTACGCCGTCTTGATACTGGACGACATCGGGTATGTCAGAAAGAGTGAGGCTGAAACCCATGTCCTTTTTGAATTCATTGCTCATCGCTATGAAACTGGCAGCATAATCATCACTGCCAATCACCCCTTCAGTAACTGGGATCAAATATTTGCAGATAGCACCATGACCGTTGCCGCAATCGACAGGCTTGTTCATCATGCAACTATCATTGAGATACAGGCAGAAAGCTTCCGTAAAAAACAGGCCATGGGCCAGAATCTCGTGATGCCTGCTCAGGAGAGAACAAGCGGCACGATGAGCAACCCGCTCCAGCAGAAGACCTCGCCTCCGACGAGCTTGTGTGAGGGCCCATTCTCGGAGAGGTCTTCTGCTTCCGCTCACCTCGCAGGTAGTTGATGGGGATGGATCTTGGAAAAGCAGCAGTTTGAATAGACAATCTATCGTACCGGCTCAAGGTAAACGGCAGAAAAGGGTGATTGCCAGAAGTATCAACAAGACATTATCAATCGTGTCCTTATGGTAAATCTTGGTAGCCATGACCAATAAAAATGAAAAAAATCAGGGGGAAGGAGTTGAGGCAAAGTAGGGAGGAAAACCCGACAAGGTAATTGTCGCGAACCGGACAAAGTAATTGACATTTGATACTGCTTGTTGTTATGGTGGCTTCTGTGCACAACCCACGGCCTTCTCGGCCTTGGCGGGGATCAGGGGGGACGGCAGGAAAAACCCGCTCCTGATCCAGGGCCTGTCCTGC
>JAUXXJ010000019.1 GCA_030681195.1 Rhodocyclaceae bacterium | reverse complement strand
TGAGGGTACATGTGTCCATTTCGTTGGGAGGTGGACACATGGACACATTGGTATTGAAGCCGGCGGAGCGCAGAAGGCGGCGACACACGGAAGAATTCAAGCGGCAAGTGATCGAAGCCTGCCTGCAGCCAGGCGTATCAGTGGCGGCGATTGCGTTGGCGAATGGACTGAACGCCAACTACTTGCGCCGCTGGGTCAGGGCGCACCGCGAAGCAGTGGAGCAAAGCAAGGCGTCAGTCGAAGTGGTCGCTGTCGAAGCGCCGGCGATATTGCCGGTAACGGTAGTAGCAAGCGCACCGGCACCGGAGATCCGTCTTGATGTGCGCCGTGGCGGTACAACGGTACAGATGGCCTGGCCGCTGGAAGCGGCGGTGAACCTTGGGCAATGCCTGCGGGAGTTGCTGCGATGATTCGGCCGAGCGAAGTTTGGCTGATCGTGGAACCGGTAGATATGCGCGGTGGCATCGAAAGCCTGTCGCTGCGAGTGCAGAATCTGCTCGGACGCACGCCGTGCGACGGTACGGCCTACGCCTTGCGCAACCGGCGCGGCAGCCGGCTCAAGCTCCTGATCTGGGACGGCACCGGTGTCTGGCTATGCCAGCGCCGTTTGCACCAAGGCAAATTCGTCTGGCCGACGGCAGATGCAAAGAGCGTCATCCTGACGGCGCGGCAATGGGAGTGGCTGATCACGGGAGTGGAGTGGCAGCGCCTGGACGCGCCGGCGCCGGTACATTGGCGGGTGTAAGCCTGTCGTGCAAATTGCGTGCGCAAAATCATGCTGGGAACGACGCAACATCGCGAAGAGATCTGACCTGTTCGGCGCGACGGCGGGACTCTCTCCCGCTACCATTGCGGCATGAATCTCGCAGTCGAACTCCAACGTGTCATTGCCGATCCGTCCATTGCCGAATCAGTGCAGCAACTGGTCGAGAAGCTGCTGACGGAGTCGCGTGCAGAAGTGGCGCGTCAGGCGACTGAACTGCACGCTGCCAAGACCAAGATTGACGCGCTCGTGCTGGAACTGGCCCACCTCAAGCGCATGCGCTTTGGCACCCGCAGCGAAGCGTTGGGCGCCGAGACCAAAGATCTGTTTCAGGAATCCATCGAAGCGGACATCGCTGCGGCGAAACTGGAACTTGAGCGGCGCCAGGCCGAAGCCGGGGAACCGGCGAAGTTACCCCGCCCGCCACGGGAACGTGCCGGCCGCCAGCCCTTGCCGGATCATCTACCGAGGATCGAACACCGGCACGAACCGGAAACCTGCACCTGTGGTCAGTGTAGCAAGGACCTGGTGCTGATCGGCGAGGATGTCAGCGAGCAACTCGATGTTGAGCCGGCCAAGTTCTTCGTGCATCGCCATATTCGCCCGCAGTATGCCTGCCGGGCTTGCGAGACGGTAACGGCCGCACCGATCCCGCCGGCAGTGATCGACGGTGGCATGGCGGCCGTTGGACTCCTTGCGTGGGTGATCGTCGGCAAGTATCTCGACCATCTGCCACTCTACCGTCTCGAAGGGATCGCCGCCCGGGAGGGTGTAACGCTGTCGCGTTCCACCCTGGCCGAATGGGTCGGGCGGATGGGGGTGGCATTGGAGCCGCTGGTTCAACGTCTGGCTGAGTTGCTGCGGCAACGCAGTGTCCTGCATGCCGACGAGACACCGGTACGACAGCTCGATCCCGGGAGTGGCAAGACGCACCGGGCTTACCTCTGGGCGTATCGCAGCAACGATCTGGATACCGGGCCGCCCATCGTGGTGTTCGATTACCAGACGAGTCGCTCGGGCGCACATGCCCGAAGTTTCCTCGCCGGCTGGCAGGGCAGCCTCATGGTCGACGACTTCGGCGGCTACAAGGCGCTCTTTACCCAAGGGGTGACGGAGTTGGCGTGTCTGGCGCATGCGCGCCGGAGATTCTTCGAGCTCAATCAGGCCCAGCCCAATGCGATTGCCCAGGAGGCGCTGGCGCGGATTGCCGCCCTCTACCAGATCGAGCAACGGGGGCGGCCGCTGTCGAGCGAAGAACGCACGGCGCTGCGGCAGTCCGAGGCGATGCCGTTGCTTGAATCCCTGCATGTCTGGCTCAAGGCGACACGCCTGACGGTGGCTAATGGCGGTGGCACGGCGAAGGCAATCGATTACAGTCTCAAGCGCTGGCCGGCGCTCTGCCGCTACGCCACCGACGGCGCGCTGCCGATAGACAATAATCCCGTGGAGAACGCGATCCGCCCGATTTGCCTGGGCAAGAAGAACTGGCTCTTCACCGGCTCGGAGCGCGCCGGCAAACGGGCCGCCGCGATTCAGAGCTTGCTGGCTACTGCCGCCCTGAATGGTCTCGATCCGGCCGCCTGGCTGCGCGATACCTTGGAGAAGCTCCCGACCTGCCTCAACCGCAACATCGATTCACTGCTACCGCTTCGCCAAACCCCATAACACTCTCGCCTGTCTCTTGTCGACGAGGTACGGCTGGCCGCTTAC
>JAUXXJ010000016.1 GCA_030681195.1 Rhodocyclaceae bacterium | reverse complement strand
CCAGTTACCACCCCTGAACATTTCTCACCCGCCCAGCGGCAACGCTCGGCGGGTTTTTGTATTCCATGATGCCAATTCTGCAGATCGAATACCGCGCGATCGACGCGCTGCTGCCCTACGCCAGAAATCCGCGCACACATTCGCCCGCCCAGATTGCCAAGATCGCGGCCAGCATCGTGGAGTTTGGCTGGACATCGCCAGTTTTGGTCGATGGCGATAACGGCATTATTTGCGGACATGGTCGCTTGGCCGCCGCGCGCAAGTTGGAACTGGCCGAAGTCCCGGTCATTGAATTGGGTCACCTGACCCCGGCGCAAAAGCGTGCCTACGTTATTGCCGACAACCGCCTGGCGCTGGACGCCGGCTGGGACGACGAACTGCTGGCGCTCGAAATGGCGGAACTGTCGGAGGCTGGTTACGACCTGCTGCTCACCGGATTCGACGATGACGAGCTGGCCAAGATGCTGGACGGTCTCGGCGAGGCTGATCATCAGGCGCCGGATGAAGAGACTACCAGCGATGATGGTGAGGATGTTCCCGAGCCGCCCAAGCAGCCGATCTCTCGCCACGGCGATGTCTGGCAGTTGGGTCCGCACCGACTGATCTGCGGCGACGCGTCCGATCCATCCGTGATCTCCACCCTGATGCAGGGCGAGCAAGCGAGCCTGTGCTTTACCTCGCCGCCCTATGGAAACCAGCGCGACTACACCTCCGGCGGCATCGCCGACTGGGACGGTCTGATGCGCGGCGTCTTCGCCCAGCTGCCCATGGCGGCCGATGGCCAGGTGCTGGTCAACCTCGGCCTCATTCATCGGGACAACGAGTTCATCCCATATTGGGACCCTTGGCTCGCCTGGATGCGAACCCAAGGCTGGCGGCGCTTTGCCTGGTACGTCTGGGATCAGGGGCCGGGCATGCCCGGTGACTGGCAAGGTCGCCTGGCCCCCAGCTTCGAATTCATCTTTCACTTCAACCGCCAGACCCGCAAACCCAACAAGACGGTTCCCTGCAAGTTCGCGGGTCAGGAAACGCACCTTCGTGCCGACGGATCCTCGACCGCGATGCGAGGCAAGGATGGCCAGGTCAATGGCTGGACCGCCGCAGGTCAGCCGACGCAGGACTACCGCATCCCTGACTCGGTGATCCGGGTCATGCGCCACAAAGGAAAGATCGGCAAGGATATCGACCACCCGGCGGTATTCCCCGTAACCCTGCCGGTGGAGGTCATCGAGGCCTACACGCAGGAAGGCGACATCGTCTTCGACCCCTTTGGCGGCAGCGGCACCACGCTGATGGCAGCCCAGCGAACTGGCCGCATCGGCAGGGCCGTCGAGATCGCACCCGAGTACGTCGATGTGGCGCTGATTCGTTTCCAACAGAACTTCCCCGGCGTGCCCGTCACCCTG
>JAUXXJ010000015.1 GCA_030681195.1 Rhodocyclaceae bacterium | reverse complement strand
TTACTCGATGATTTTAGCGACGACGCCGGCGCCGACAGTGCGGCCGCCTTCGCGGATCGCGAAGCGCAGGCCATCTTCCATCGCAATCGGGGCAATCAGCTTGACCGTCATCTGCACGTTGTCGCCCGGCATCACCATCTCAATGCCCGCCGGCAGCTCACAAGCACCGGTGACGTCGGTGGTGCGGAAGTAGAACTGCGGACGATAGCCATTGAAGAACGGGGTGTGACGACCGCCTTCGTCCTTGGAGAGGACGTAGACTTCGGCGACGAAGTGAGTGTGCGGGGTGATCGAGCCCGGCTTGGCCAGCACTTGGCCGCGCTCGACATCTTCACGCTTGGTGCCGCGCAGCAGGACGCCAACGTTATCGCCTGCCTGACCTTGGTCGAGCAACTTGCGAAACATTTCGACGCCGGTGCAGGTGGTCTTGACGGTGGGACGGATACCGACGATTTCGATTTCTTCGCCGACCTTGACAACACCACGCTCGATACGACCGGTGACGACGGTGCCGCGACCGGAGATGGAGAAGACGTCTTCGATGGGCATCAGGAAGGGTCTGTCGATGGCGCGCTCAGGGGTGGGGATGTAGCTATCCAGTGCCTCGGCCAGCTTGAGGATGGCCAGCTCGCCCAGCTCACCCTTGTCGCCTTCCATGGCCTTGAGGGCAGAGCCATGAATGATGGGGGTGTCGTCGCCAGGGAAATCGTATTTGCTAAGCAGCTCACGCAGTTCCATTTCGACGAGCTCAAGCAGTTCAGCGTCGTCAACCATGTCGCACTTGTTCATGAATACGAGTACGTACGGCACACCCACCTGACGGGCCAGCAGGATGTGCTCACGGGTCTGGGGCATGGGGCCGTCAGCAGCGGAACACACCAGGATGGCGCCGTCCATCTGGGCAGCACCGGTGATCATGTTTTTGACGTAGTCAGCGTGGCCCGGACAATCCACGTGGGCGTAGTGACGGTTTGCCGTCTCGTATTCAACGTGGGCGGTGTTGATGGTAATACCACGGGCCTTTTCTTCCGGCGCCGCATCAATCTGGTCGTAGGCTTTCGCCTCGCCACCAAACTTCGCCGACAGGATCGTCGTGATCGCCGCCGTCAACGTCGTCTTACCATGGTCCACGTGACCAATCGTCCCCACATTCACATGCGGCTTCGTACGCTCAAATTTGCCTTTTGCCAT
>JAUXXJ010000014.1 GCA_030681195.1 Rhodocyclaceae bacterium | reverse complement strand
GGCAGGTAAACGATGTCGTCATTCCGCTGCTCATGGTGTTGACGCAGCAGTTCCTCTCTGCGGGCATGGAAAGATCGGGCGGCAAGGCCTGCGACATCAGCCCAGGCCTGACGGTTGATGGCCTGGCGCTCGGCTCGCGTGAGTGCGATGGCATGGGCCTGGACCGCAGAGGGCGCGGCTTGCCGCAAGCGCTGCAGTTGTTGCTCACACGCTATGAAGTAGCGCCGGGCCTGCCGACCGCGCGGGGTGCGCTCGACCATCGCCAGTTCCTTGGCCATGTCGAGCGTCAGGTGATATTCGATGCGTAACTTTGCGCCAGATGGGATCTGGTCCACAAATTTGTGGACCAGGTAGTCCTCCTGTTCCACGAATTCATACTTGCGGATCCGGCCTTTGATCCAAGTCGAGAAGTCTTGGCCTGACGCCAGAAATCGGTGCAGCAGGCGTGCATCCACCATCTGTGTCATCTGTCCGTTGATTTGACCGGGAGTCACAGGAATCAGTTGTATTGCGTACATCTCACACCTCCATGGCCATCTCGATCGCCAGGTACAGCAAGGCGATGGCATCGGCCTCGTTATCGTCGGCAGGCTGGTGGCCACGGGTTCGGACGGCTGCCACCATTTCGTCCTTGCTGGCGTTGCCTTTGCCGGTGGCGTGCTTCTTGATCGTGCCAACCGGGACACCCTGGTACGGGATCTGGTGGTGCTCGCACCAGGCCGTGAGCGTGGCGAGGAACCCGCCGTAGGCATGAGCCGCATCGGTCGAGGCATGACGGCGTACCTCCTCGAAGTACAAGCAGTCGATACCGTCGCTGGATTGCTTGATCTCGGCGAGCCAGCGCTTGAACCGAAGGAAGCGCATGCCGCCGCCTTCGAAGCGCTGTGGCCGAAAGCTCTCGGAGCCGCTCGTGACATGGCCGTCGCTGCCGCGCAGCGCCCAGCCGGTGGTGGTGCCCAAGTCGAGGGCGAGAATGGTCGTGGTCATGTCATTTCCTTGGTTGGACTGACGCACTGACACACCGGGCACACGAAACATAAATGTTTCGTGACGTGCACGTGTGAGAAAGTTACGTTCAGCGCTGTCAAATGCGTCAGTCGGGGTTGTCATGGGTAGGTGATTGCGAGGAATTTCAACGATCTGCGTAGTGCTGTGGAATGACAGGGCTGACCTTCAGGCCGATGCCGCGAAAGCCCCGCAGCCCTGCGCCATTGCGCCACTTCTCGATGCCCCGTGTAATCAGCAGATCGGCAAAGCGCCGCTGCGAGCCGACAAACTCGCCGGCAGACTCTGCCCACTGCTTCCAGTCGTTGAAGAGTTCGGCCGTCAGGGACTTGGCATTGGTAGTCAGAACACAACGCTCCTCGATCCAGCGGCCCATGGCATCCTCTCCCTCGAAATACTCCGAGGTGGCGTCTTGCACCGATTGCGGCGGGCACAATCCCACGCGCCGCCATTGCATGCAGCCCTCGAGCGCCCAAGCCAGGATGCCGTCACGCTCTTTGAGCAGTTTGTCCTGCAGTTGGCGATCACGTTTCTCGCGGGGGATGGTCACCTCAAAGGGAATGAGGTGCATGCGTCGCCGCATGGCTTCGTCCACATTGCGAATGGCGGGCTTGTGGTTGCCTGACATCATCAGCTTGAATGTCGGCGGATAGGTAAAGTTGTCCTTGTGCATGAAGCGGGCGGTGATGCGATCGCCCCCCGTGATCTCCTTGATGCGGGACTCGTTCCAGCGCCGCCCTTGTTCTGTCTCGGTGGCCGTCACCACCCGTGCGCCGCGCAGCCCGGCCAGATCGGTCGGGTGCCGGTCGCTCCGGTTGTCCATAAACGTTTCCATGGGGGCGTTGGCCGCGTAGTCGCCAAGGAGAGTGACGAGCGTGTTGACGAATACCGACTTGCCGTTGCTGCCCGTGCCGTAGAGGAAGAACATCGCATGCTCCTGGGTCGAGCCAGTCAGGCAATAGCCGACCACCCGTTGCAGATAGGCCTGCAGTTCCTGGTCGCCACCGGTGACCTGGTCCAGGAATCCAAGCCATAGGGAACACTGACCGCGCGGTGTCGCCGTCGTGATCTTGGTCATGCGGTCCTGGCTGTCGTGCGCGCGCATGACGCCGGTTTTGAGGTTCACAACCCCATCGACGGTATTGAGCAGCCAGATGTCGGCGTCCCACTCCTCGACCGTCGACGCATGCTTGGGCTCGCTGCGCGCAATGCGCTCGACCGCAGAGATGGTGGATGCGCTGGCCAACTTGGCTTTGAGCCTGGGACTGTCCGCGCGGGTAGCAGCTGAGCGGCAGATGCCACGAATCAGGTGCTGGACGTAGAGCACGAGGTCTTCATTCCAGCGCCGGCCTGTCCATGTGAGCCAACGACCCCACGCCGCAACGTAACGCCAGTCCTTGCTGAATCGCCGTGTGAAGGCCGAAGCCAGCCCGTCCTCGGTTCCCCAAGAAACTGCGTCAGGTGTGTCAGGCACAGCGACGTCCACCCCGGTGCCGACGGATTCTGGCTTGACCGGGAGTCGTCCGCCGGCGCTCAAGAAGCCGGTGACATCGAATGGCGGGACATCTGGCGCAAGGGGCTGCAATCGCTCTGCCAATGCATCGGCGGCATCCCACCCTTGGGGACGATTGGCTGGTGGCATCAAGATTTCGCAAGACACGGCACCCGCTTGCAAGGCGGCTTGTGCGGCTGCCTGCGCGTAATGCATGCCCGGGGGATCGTTGTCCGGCCAGATCAACACCGCCTTGCCCGCCAATGGCGACCAGTCGGTCTTGTCGATGGGGGCATTGGCACCGTGCATCGCGGTGGTCGCGTGAATACCGGCGTCAATCAAGGCCTGGGCGGATTTCTCCCCTTCGACCAGGATCACGGCACTGGCGCCGGCGATGCCCGGCTGGTTGTAGAGGGGACGCGGATCGGGTGGTGCCATCTTGCGCCGCTTGGCATCCCAGGGCCGGAACTGCTTCTTCTGCCCGGGTGGGTCATAGCGGTAGACCACCGCGATCAGGTGCCCACTGCCGTCCAGGTAGTCCCACTTGGCGGTGGCGGGGCCCAGATCGTCGACCGGGGGCACCGATTTGGCCTTGCGTGCCGGTACTGACCTGGCCCGTCCCAGCAAGTCGGTGGACTGCTCCAGCACCCGAGGGAAGTCAGCGTGGACATCGATGCCGAAATGACCGCCGATCAGCGTGAAGATGTCACCGCCGTCACCGGTGGCCCGATCGGTCCATAGCCCTGCCTTCTCGCCGTCGAGTAACACCTCGAGACTGTCGCCAGGGCTGCCCAGCACATCGCCGATGAGGAATTTGCCCTTGCGCTTTTTGCCGGCAGGGAACAGCGTGGTCAGCACCGAGTCCAGTCGCGCAATCATGTCGGCACGGATGGATTCG
>JAUXXJ010000012.1 GCA_030681195.1 Rhodocyclaceae bacterium | reverse complement strand
CGACAAGCTGCCACCACCGGATATCGTGATGTTCACCGGCACACAGTCGCTGCGCGAGTTCCGCCATGACCATCCGGCGCAGTATCAGCGTCTGGTCGATGCCGGCGAACTGGAGAAGCGCCTGGTCTCGGCACCGTCACCGGCGATGCATAAGGCCTCGGTGGCGCTCGGCCTGCTGCTGATTACTGTTGGTCTGGTGTTGCTGGTGATGGTCGGAACGGGGTTCTTCACCAGTTAAGCAAACAACCACTCAATGGGGATAAATCATGTTCAAAAACTTGAAAATTGGTGTGCGTCTGATGGGCGGCTTTGCCGTCGTGCTGGTGATGATGATGGTGCTTGCGGTGGTGAGCATCTACGATCTGGGTCTGATGAATGATGAAATCGAAGATATGGCCATGGACAAGTACCCCAAGACGGTACAGGCTACCGACATCATTCGCGCCATGAACCAGGTGGCCCAGATCAACCGCAATACCCTGCTGATCAACGACGAGGCCGAGCTGCAAAGCCAGCGGACCCGGCGTGACGAACAGCGCAAGATCATTACCGACCGGATTCAGAAGCTCGAAGAAACCATTCACTCCGAAACTGGCAAACGACTGCTTGTCACCGTCAATGAAAAGCGCGCTGCCTACGTGGCCGTGCTCGACAAATTCATCGAGACCAACCGAGGGGGCGACCGAGCGGGCGCTATCAAGATTCTCTACGGCGAATTCCGTGGTGTGACGAATGACTACACCAATGCCGTTCGCGCCATCATCGACTATCAGGACAAGTTGATGGAACAGGCCAACGAGCATGCTCAGAAAGCCTACGAGCAAGCACGTGCGCTATTGATCGGCCTGTCGGTCGGCGCCTTGATCTTTGCGCTGGTGATCGCTCTATGGATCACCCGCAGCATCACCCGCCCGATTTCCGAAGCGGCTGCCGCTGCGCAAGAGCTCGCGGAAGGCAACCTGACGGTGAAAGTCAAGTCCGACAGCAAGGATGAAACCGGACAATTGATGGCCGCTATGGAAAGCATGATCAACAAGCTGACGCAGATCATCAGCGAGGTGAATGTCGCCTCCGATGCGCTCAACAATGCCGCAGGGCAGGTCTCCCAGACCGCGCAATCGCTGTCGCAATCCAGCTCCGAGCAAGCCGCCTCAGTCGAAGAAACGACGGCGTCCATCGAACAGATGACTGCTTCGATCAACCAGAACACCGAGAATGCCAAGGTGACCGACGGCATGGCCACCAAGTCGTCGCAGGAAGCCGTCGAAGGCGGCGCCGCCGTCAAGCAGACGGTCGATGCCATGCAGCAGATCGCCAGCAAGATCGGCATCATCGACGACATCGCCTACCAGACCAACCTGCTGGCGCTCAACGCCGCTATCGAAGCCGCCCGTGCCGGCGAGCACGGCAAGGGCTTCGCCGTTGTCGCCGCCGAAGTGCGCAAGCTGGCTGAACGTTCGCAAGTCGCCGCGCAGGAGATCGGCCAGCTGGCCGGTTCCAGCGTGAAAATGGCCGAGCAGGCCGGCAAGCTGCTCGACACCATGGTGCCGAGCATCAAGAAGACCTCCGACCTAGTGCAGGAAATTGCTGCCGCTTCGCAGGAGCAAAGTCAGGGCGTCGGCCAGATCAACGGCGCGATGAGCCAACTCAACCAGGCGACGCAGCAGAACGCCTCGGCCTCGGAAGAACTCGCTGCCACCGCCGAGGAAATGGGTGGCCAGTCAGCACAACTCACCGAGCTGATGAGCTTCTTCCGCCTCGACAGCAGTGCCGGTAAAAAAGTCGGCGCTGGCGGGACGGCAAAGAAGACGGCCAAGGCAGCCCCCAAGCCCGCCAAAGGCAGCTTCCAGTCCGCTGCGGCCGATGAGACCGATTTCGAGCGTTTCTGATCCGGGAGACGACACCATGACTGAACTCGTCACGTCACCGAACAGTACCGTCGCCAGGAATGGCAGCGGCGACGGCCAGTCCATCGAAATGCCTGACGATCAAACCGACAAGCTCAACCTGCTGATTGATCTGGTCGGCGAGTTGGTGATTGCGAGCGCTTCGGCCAGCCTGCTGTCCCACAAGAGCGGCCAGACCGCCTTGGCAGAAGCCAACTCGGTGGTTTCCCAACTGGTGGAGAGCATCCGTGACGCGGCACTGCAACTGCGCATGGTGAAGATCGGTGCAAGCTTCGAGCGTATTCAGGGCGCTGCGCATGACGATGCCAAACAGCTCGGCAAGGACGTCGAAATAAGCTTATCCGGCATCGACACCGAGCTGGATAAGTCGGTGGTTGACAAGGTTAGCGGCCCGCTGCTGCATCTGGTGCGCCACACCCTTGCGCATGGCATCGAACCGGCTGAAGGTCGTCTGTCGCAAGACAAACCCGCTATCGGGCGCATCGAACTCAAGGCCTACCACGACTCTGCCAGCATCGTCATTGAGGTCATCGATGATGGCGCCGGCCTTGACTTGAAGGCGATTCAGGCCGAAGCGATCGAGAAAGGTCTCCTGCAGCCGGAACAATTGCATCCGGAGACCCCGGACGATGAAATCATCAAGCTCATTTTCGAGCCAGGTATGCAGGGCGGTATGGATGAGGTGCAGAAGTGTGTCGCCGCGCTGCGGGGCGCAGTCAGTGTCAGCACGACGGCAGGCGCAGGCACCTGCTTCAGCATCCGTCTGCCGCTCACCCTGGCGATCATCGACGGCTTCCTGACAGGCGTCGCCAACTCGTCCTACGTGATCCCGCTCGATGCGGTGGTCGAGTGCCTCGAACTGGCCAACATCAATGTTGATCGTGATTACATCAATCTGCGCGGTGAAGTGCTGCCCTACGTGCGCCTGCGGGAAATATTTGAAGTCCCTGGTGAACAGCCGACGCGCGAAAACGTGGTGGTGGTGCAATATGCCGGGCAGAAAGCGGGCATCGTGGTTGACCAGTTGCTGGGCGAATTCCAGACCGTGATCAAGCCCTTGAGCGCGCTGTTTCGCCATATACAAGGCATCGGCGGTTCCACCATCCTGGGCAGTGGCGAAGTGGCGCTGATCCTGGATGTTCAAGCGCTGATTACCCGTTGCGCACGCAGTGAAGAACAACAGGCTCGCCTGACCGAAAGCAGTGACTTGCACCGCCATGAAATGCACTGAGTACAAACCGCTACCCGCCTATAAGCGAATGACAGGGGAAACTTTATGAATCAGATGGTCAAAGCTTCTAACACCTCCCCTGCTGCCGCCAAAAGCAATACCGGCGGCGGTGATACCCATCAATACCTCACCTTCAACCTTGGCAGCGAGATGTTCGCTGTCGGCATCCTCAACGTGAAGGAAATCATCGAATACGGCAATCTCACCGAGATTCCGATGATGCCTTCCTTCATCCGCGGCGTGATCAATCTGCGCGGTGCCGTGGTGCCGGTCGTCGATCTGTCCTGCCGCTTTGGCCACCACGCGAGTGAAGTACAGCGCCGCACCTGCATCGTCATCGTCGAGGTAAGGCAGGAGGATGCCAAGCACGACATCGGTATCATGGTCGATGCAGTGTCCGAAGTGCTCGAAATCGGCGTCAAGGATATCGAACCCGCGCCCTCCTTCGGCGCCAAGATCCGCGCCGACTTTATTGCTGGCATGGGCAAGGTTGCCGGCAAGTTCGTCATCCTCCTGCAGATTGACCGGGTGCTGTCAGTCGATGAGATGTCAGCGCTGGCCGATGTGGCACGGAGCAGTCCCGAGGCGCCTGCGACAAATTGAAACCCTTTCATGGTTGCTCACCGTACCTAGTGGCTGCCGCCCAATGTGCAGTACCGCAACGCCAAGTACTGGCCGTGCAATACCGAAAGTAGTTAAAGATTGGTGAGCAGCAGGTCGCCGTTGTCGGCACCGAAGAGTGCCTGTCGCTCATCCAGCGGCAGCACAAAGGGCCGTACCGGTTCCGGTAAGGTGAGGCGTGCGCTTTCCTCGCCTTCAGTGGCATCCAGAATGTGCAGCACGTTCTTGAGGTCGAGCGCATAAAGCCGTGTGCCCTGCGTGACCAGTTCGGCCATCAGGGGGCCCCAGTTATAGCTCCCCCCGCTGTAGTCGTTGGTGCGATGACGCCAGCGCATCGCGCCGCTGCGGGCGTCGATGGCGTAGAGCCAGCCCATGGGCGACCACAGGTAGGCCACGCCGCTGGCTACATGGTGCGAGTTGATGAAGTTGCCGGCGTTGAAGGACCACAGTTCCCTGCCATCGGCCACGTCAATCCCGTGCAGTTTTTCCTGATAGCCGCCGGCGACGAGCACATTGCCACTTAGGTGCAACTGGCGCAGGTATTGCCAATCGCGGATGCGATTGATAACCCAGCGTGGCTTGCCGTCGGTCGTGGCGAGGGCATACAGTCGGCCGTCACCGGGGCCGACAAAAATGGTATCGCCAGCGGCGGTGGGTGCATAGCTGATGTGCGTGTCGGCCACGGCCGCAAAGCGCCAGCGAAGCGCACCACTTTCCAGATCGAGCGCGACCAGTTCGTGGCCGTCGCCAAAATAAACGGTGCCTTCATGCAGCAGGGGGGTGCCGATCTGGATACGTGCCGGATAACGCCACAGCGGTGCATTCTGCCCGGGTCGCCAGGCGGCAATTTCGCGCCGCCCGCCGCAAACGGCGATGCCTGCTTGTGTGCGCGGGCGAAATACTGCCCCTTCCGGCAACTCGTGCGGGACGGACCACAGCGTTTTTGTGGCTGTTGGGTCAATCAGGCCCAGCGTGCTTTCACCGGCGTACAGCACGGCTTGATCAAACCGGTTGACCGGAAACAGGCGCTGGTTACCGGTGGGCCAACGGCGCTTGATGGTGAGCGAGGCCGTGCCGACTTCGCTACGTGCATGCACGTAGCGAGCCGCACCGAGGGTTGCCAGACCCAGGCCGAGCAGTTGGCGACGGCGCGGCGAGATCACCACAGCTTGGTCAATCGCAAAGTGCGCCCTGTTCGATCCAGCGCAGCAGGATCATCGTGTTGGGATGGCTACGATCTTCGGTGGGCGAGATGCCCGGGGGCATGCGATCTTCGACAAGATGCTGGAAAATGCTGCTTTCATACGGCTTGCCCGGCACCACAACCTTGGTCGCGTTGGCGACGCCCTTGGCAACCGAATCCGCCCCTAACATGATGCCTGCATGCGTGGAAAGATCCAGTTCGTGGAAGCTTGGCGGTTCCTGGTTCGACATGTGGCAGGTGGTGCAAGCAGGCGTGTCGGGCACGAAGGCACCGTCTTTCTTGAACAGCGGCAGGACATGCCTCTTGAAGTTGTCGTCATTCTTCGCGCCAGCGGCGATCCACTCTTTCACTGCCGTGTAAGCCGCGTTATCCGGCGAGACGTTGAACGAAACGCCCAGCGGCATGCGGTTGTTGCGCAGGCGGCGGCCGAGAATGCTCTTGCCCGCCGGTTGTCCGGGGATGAAGACCGGGTAGCCCGGCTCTTCGGTCACGCCAGTCTTGATGCCCTTACAGGTGGAAAGATCCATGCCGCGATAGCTGGTGCGGGGGTCGGTCGATGAGTGGCAGACGATACAGGCAGGGCCTTGGCCGAAGGCATTCGGCGTGCGCATCAGGGTGGCGATGTAAGTGTAGGGGATCGGAATGTTGCGGGCCAGGATCAGCGTTTCAACCGCCGCATGGTCGCCTTCGAGCTTGATTTTGCCTTCACGCAGATCCTGTACCCATCTTTTGTTCAGGCTGCCGTACTTGTGGTCATCCTTGTCATTATCATTGTCGGCAAAGGCAGTGCCGGTGCTCAGGCCGGTGGCCAGGGTGCTGATGAAGGCGAGACGCGCCAGCCGGCGCAGTGTCGAGTGTAGTGTTTTCATATTACTTCTCCCTTGATTTTTAGAATTCCCAAACCGGCCCGAGGTTACTGAAGCTGCGGTTGTTGCCGTGTCCGACGGCGCCATAGAGTTTCAGACCGTCCTGAATCTCATAGCGTAGACCAAGTTGTGAATCGATTATCGCTATTCAAGTAACGGGCTACAGTCGCTAAATGCATCAGACCTTGGTCTGATACGCTCCAGACTGGGGGAATTATGCGTGCAGGCCGAACCGAGCTATGGTCAAGAACAGTTTTACATTGTGTTGATGTGATTCTGGTGCAACACAACCCACCTTAAAACTAATGAGTTACGCGATACTTCTCTACCTTTAGAATAACTATCTGATAGGCTTCGATACCATATGAGCGTCTATCGACGCGAGCGGGAGATTTAATAATGCGCCGTTTGATGGCATATTGCATTGCGCTGAATCTGGTTTGCGCCACTCAATTCGCGCACGCCGACGCCCTGACCGACCAGGCCAGCGCCTTGTTGGAACAGGGGAAATGGCAAGCCGCCTACGAACTGCTGGCAACGCAGGAATCGGCGCGTGCCGGCGATGCCGAGTTCGATTTGCTGCTCGGGATTGCCGCGCTCGAAACCGGAAAAAACACGAATGCCGTGTTCGCACTGGAGCGTGTGCTGGCCGTCGAGCCGAATAATGTTCGCGCACGTACCGAGATCGCGCGTGCCTACTTTGCGCTCGGGGAGATCAAGACGGCACGCAAGGAATTCGAGTTTGTCAATGAGCAACCGCTGCCGGGCGAAGCCAAGATCAATGTCGGTAAATTCCTTGCGGCGATCGAGCAAATCGAATCCGGTGACAAGACCACTGTGCGCGGCTTCGTAGAGTTTACGGTCGGTTACGACACCAACGTGAATGCCGGCCCTGCGGGGAATCAGGTTGCCGTCCCCCTGTTTGGCGGCGCGCTTTTTACCCTCAATGCCACCAGTGTTGGCCTCAAAGACAGCTTCAGCAACCTGGCTGCCGGCCTCACCCTGCGCAGCCCTCTTACCAAGGGCCTTGATCTCATTGCCAACCTCACGGGCAACGCGCGTATCAACAGCACCTATGACATTTATGACAACAGCAGCGCCGACGGCAACGTGGGTATTGCCTACCGGCAGGATCGCGACGTTTTCAGCCTGGCCTACCAACTGGGCTCCTTCCATTTGGACAACAACCGATTCCGCGACACGAGCGGCTTCACCGGACAATGGCAGCGGGATTTTGACGCTCGCAACCAAGCCAGCCTGTTTGTCCAGCATGGTTGGCTCCGTTATCCCGGGCAGACACTGCGCGATGTTGATCGGACAGTGGTAGGCCTGAATGCGGCCCATGCGCTGCCCGATCGCAAGACAGTCTTTTATGGCGGACTGCATGTCGGTAAGGAAGATGAAATCAACACCGGCGTGCCGCAAGTCGGCAATACCCTGTGGGGTGGGCGCATTGGCGGACAACACCAGTACCGCGACGATCTCGCTGTGTTTGCCAATCTTGGTTACGAGAATCGCCGCTACGGAGGTCCCGACCCCCTCTTCCTCTCGAAGCGCAATGACGATCAGAGCACCCTGGGGATGGGCGTGGTCTGGAATGCGGCACCGAAATGGCGCGTAACCTCGCAATATGCCCACACCCGCAACAGCTCAAACATCCCGATTAACACCTACACGCGTGACACGCTCAGCGTGAGCGCCCGCTACTCTTTCTGAGGAGCACCTCCATGCCGCCCCTCGCTTTCAGAATCAAACAACCCGGTGCCGCCCTCATGGTGGCGCTTTCCGCCGCCTTTCCATTCACCGCAATGGCGGCGACTGCGGGGCGCATCGATTTTGTCGTTGGCGATGTCAAGGCACTGGCCGCCGACGGGCGTTCCCGCCCATTGACCAAAGGTGCAAGCTTTGAGATCGGTGAAACCATCGAGACTGGCACGGGACGGGCACAACTGCGCTTCACCGATGGTGCCCAGGTTTCTCTCCAGCCTGGTTCGCGGTTTCGCATCGACGACTACAATTTTTCCGGCAAGGTGGATGGTAGCGAAAAGGGGCTGTTCAGCCTGCTCAAGGGTGGCCTGCGCACCATTACCGGTCTGGTCGGGCGGACCAACCGCGAGAATTACAAGGTCACGACGGCCGTCGCGACCATCGGTATCCGCGGCACCGAATACTCGGTCCAGTATGGGAACAGCATCACAGTCACCACCGGCGAAGGCGTCATCGAGATCTGCAACGCTGCCGGCTGCCTGATCCTGAACAGTGGCGAAACCGCCTATGTGCCGAATATCAGCACCCAACCGACGATGACGGACAAGAAGGCGGATGTACCGCCGCCGCCGCCCGAGAGCCTGACGCTCTATAACGCTTCGCGGACGAGCGAGGTGCCGACGATTCTGAGCGATTTTCCGACACCGGCTAGTCAGATTGCTACCTTGACAGGTACAGCGAACTTTACACTGTCGGGGCCGTCAACACCGTCGTCATACACAGGAACCTATGTCCCGGAAACATTTACTTCTGGATCGCTGACTGCTAACTTTTCTGCTAATCCAACATCGGTTAGCTTAAGCCTAAAGAGTAGTACCTTAACACTGTCCGGGACCGGTACGCTTACCAGCGGTACCCCCAACTTCAGCAGTTCCTCCTTTTCTGGCACTGGAGGGTTCTGTGGTGGCTCTGGCTGTACCGGATCCTTTGCGGGCACCTTTACTGGCACAAACGCATCAGGCGCCATCGTGACCTATAGTGCGACCCAATCTTTTAACAACAATAGTTTGTCGGGGAGTGGTGCCTTTACCCGGGTTCCATAGCCTTCACTCTGAATGAAGTGAGCGATGTTGATCTACTCTGTGTAGCTGCAACTAAGGCACATCGGGCAGGGAAGCTTCCTGAAGCCTTAGAGACGTTCTTCCGCGCGAGGGATTCGAACCCCTGTACAGTTCAGGCATGGAATGGGGCAGCCGCTGTACTTGCCGACATGGGTCGGATCGACGATGCCGTTTCCCTGCTCGAAGCCGCGATCGAATCGACGGGGTTTTCCGTATCAGTCGCTGCCAATCTCGCCATCTTGCTCGAACGGCGAGGTAGGCTTGACAAGTCGGTCGAGATCGCTAAGCGTGCGCTGGAGATGGAGCCCACCCACGCAGATGCCCGACTGACGCTCGGACTAGCCCTACTCCGCCTTGGAAGCGCCAACGAAGCGCTACCCCACTTTCAACGACTTGCATCGGACTACCCCGATAATCCAATAGCCTTCCTAAATCTAGGGGAAGCGCTAATGGCGTTGGATGACTACGATCAGGCGCTTGTCGCTTACGACCGTGCGCTGTCAATAAATCCACAATCTGTGCCAGCTAGGATTGGAAAGGGGCAAGCATTGGCGATGCTTCGATGCTTCGAGGAAGCGGATGCCAAATTTCTCGACTTGCTGCACACTGCACCAGGGGAAGCCACCGCCTGTATCAGGCAGATGGCGGCAAAAGCAGGGCAGCGTATTCCCCCCGGTTGGCAGGCCCGTGCCGTCGAAGTGTATTTATCCAGGCGTTGGGAGCAACAAACAGTTTGCGACTGGCGCCACCGGGCAGACTATTTTTCCGAACTATGTCGCTACGCAGAAAAGCTGAAACGAACACAAAGTGCAGCATACGATATTTCGTTGGCATTCCAGACCATGGCCACCCCACTTACCGCCAATCATCGCCAGAGCTTGCTGGAAGGCGTGGCAAAAGCGATCCTGTCTTCTAGAGTGACGCTAGCACGGCGACGTCTCGAACGAATACCTGGACCCTTGCGACTCGGCTTCCTGTCCGCTGGTTTTCGCGATCATCCATCGGCCCAGTTGCATTGGCGGCATCTGGCCTTTTACGACCGAGGTCGTTTCCGTGTGCATGCATACTCCCTTGCGGATGACCCAACCAGCGATCTGCGGAAACGGGTGGCAAAGAATGTCGATAGCTTTTGCGTTCTATCGCATGCCACGGCAGAGGAAGCGGGCTGGCGGATCGCACGGGATGGTATAGACATACTCGTCGATCTAGCCGGCTATAGTGAATTCTGCCGTCCTGAAATTCTTGCAATGCGACCGGCACCGATCCGTGTGTCC
Source organism: Rhodocyclaceae bacterium (assembly GCA_030681195.1). GTDB lineage: Bacteria > Pseudomonadota > Gammaproteobacteria > Burkholderiales > Rhodocyclaceae > Sulfuricystis. The sequence continues at coordinate 272,718 of JAUXXJ010000012.1, read as the reverse complement.
TACCATGGCTCACCCGTTTCGATGGGCGCCCGGCTCGTGGATTATCGGATCGCGGATCGAATTGTATCGCCGGATACGACTGAATTTAACGAAGCAATGGCTTATCTGCCAGCGCCACATTATATGTATAACGATGCGGAACCCATTGCCGATCATTTGCCATCCCGACTGGAATGCGGACTGCCCGAACAGGGATTTGTTTTTTGCGCATTCAATTCAGCCTTCAAGATTGAACCGGAGATATTCGGGGTCTGGATGACGTTGTTACTGGAGTTACCAGGCAGCGTGCTTTGGCTGATGGATGCCGGCCCATCAATGCGCGACAATCTGCGGCGCGAGGCGGGCAATCGCGGCGTAGCCGGTGAACGGCTGGTTTTCGCACCGCGCATTGACAGAGCGGCCCATTTGGCGCGTCACGCCTGTGCGGACCTGTTTCTCGATACCTTCCTCTGCAATGCCCATACGACCGCACTTGATGCGCTGTGGGCCGGACTGCCTATTCTCACCCGCGCCGGGGAAACGATGGCTGCGCGTTTCGCCGCGAGTTTCATCTCTGTTGCTGGCTTACCTGAACTCGTGGTCAAGACGACAGGAGATTACTTGGCGTTGGCCAGACACCTCGCTACATCTCCACCGCTGCTGGCAGAGTTACGGCAGCGCTTGGCGAAGAACAGGCATAACGCTCGGCTATTCAATACAAAACAGCGTGTTGGCTATCTTTCGCGCGCCTTCGAGACCATGTGGGAGCGCCATTGTCGGGGCGAGCCGCCAGCCACGTTCGACGTATCCGAAAGTTAGACGCAGGCCAAAGCGGAAAATCCGACAACTACGCTACACTTCTGAACATCCCGGATCGATAGTGTCCGTTTGGGAGTTCCTAACAAATATGATGCGAATGGAGGAAACCGATATGAAAGACCTGCAATCCGATTTCGATAGTTTGCTTCCCGCCGCTCAACTCAACCGGCGTGGCTTCATCGTCACCGCACTGGGTGCTGGCTTTGCGCTGGCAGTCCAGCCAGTCATGGCTCAAACCGCCATCAAGACTGACGCCACAGGGCTGGTGGCGGGTGAGATCAAGATTGGCGAATTGGCCGCCTATCGCGCCATGCCGGAAGGCGGGAAAAACCTGCCCACAATCCTTGTCGTCTCCGAAATCTTTGGCGTGCATGAATACATTGCCGATGTCTGCCGACGCCTCGCGAAGCTCGGCTACCTCGCCATCGCTCCCGAACTGTTCGCCCGCTATGGCGACCCGCGCAAGCTGACCAACGTCCAGGACATCCTGGCCGGTGTCATCAGCAAGGTACCGGATCAGGAAGTCATGGCCGATCTGGATGCGTGTGCTGCCTGGGCCGGTAATAATGGCGGCGACCCGGCTCGCCTGGGCATCACCGGTTTCTGCTGGGGTGGCCGTCAGACTTGGCTGTACAGTGCCCATAATCCCAACGTCAAGGCGGGCGTCGCCTGGTATGGACGAATCGACGGCGAGGTTAATGACCGCACCCCGAAGTGGCCACTCGATATGGCGGGCGAAGTCAAAGGTGCTGTGCTCGGACTCTACGGCGGCAAGGATCAGGGCATCCCGATTGAAGATGTCGAGGCGATGGGCGATGCGCTGAAGAAGGTGGGAGGCAAGTCACAGATTCACGTTTATCCTGACGCCCCCCATGCCTTCCATGCCGACTATCGGGGAACCTATCGCAAAGATGCGGCAGAAGATGGCTGGCAGCGCTTGCAGGCCTGGTTCAAGCAGCACGGGGTTTAGACACAAACCCTTACAAACGTCGCGTCAGCAACGGGGTGGCTTGAGCGTTTCTTCTGTTATCTCTGGAGGAGAGCCTTATGAAACGTATCCTTGCCACGTTGTTTGCCGGCCTGTTGCTGGCCACAGCGCTGCCATCGCTGGCGGTCGCACGCGACCGTGATTACCGTGGTGATCGTCACAGTTATGGTCAGCGCGGATTTGATCGCGGCCATGATCGACATCGCCGTCACTCGCACGCCAATGCCCTTGGCTGGGGGCTGGCAGGCCTCACCGTGGGCGGCATCCTCTTTTCAATGAATGCGCCCAGCCCTCCGGTGATGGTTGCCCCCACGCCTGTTCGTCCACCGGGCAGGATGTGGTACTACTGTGATGCCTACGGCACCTATTACCCCTACGTCGGCCAATGTCCGGGCGGCTGGCGTGCCGTGCCCGCCTACTAGCATCTATGCAACTGTTGTGTGCAACCTGCATCGCCGTCCTGCCAGTGCCGACTTTTATTGGTCAGGCGTGAATTTCGTGGCGGATGGCCTGCTCGACCAGGGCATTCAGGCGGATGCCTTCGGCTTGCGCTGCCGTGGCCGCCTTGGCGTGCAGGTCGGGTGACAGGCGCACGACCCAGGCAAGCTCTGGCTCACCAGCGTAACGGTGCAGGAGCTGGTCTGCGGGATTGCGCGCCTGCCCGTCGGCAAACGACTAAGCCGGCCCGATGCGCAGATGCTGGTGATGCTGGATGAAGATTTCGCCGGGCAAGTGGCCGCTTACGATGGCGAGGCTGCGGCCTCGTACTCGTCGATCCGTGGGACGCTGGGTGATTCGGCTACGTCCTGAGACGTGCTGAAAAGTGCTCAAAGATTACAGTAGGTCAACTCGAACTCAACATCCATCTCGGCCTGCTTCGGACGCATGTCGGTATCGGGGACGGTAAAGCGCACGTTGAGCGCGTATTTGTTGGCGCTGATTTCCGGCACGGCGGCGATGCCACGCAGCAGGCGCAGGCGGATCAGCTGGGCGGTGCGTCCCGAGAGCATTTGCTGGAAAGCGCCGCCCGTGGCGACCAGGCGTTCGGCATGACCGGAAGAGCGCAGCAGGCGCAGCACGATCGCCAGCCCCATGTTCAGCGGCAGCAATGGATTGACCCAGGCCGCCAGCCCTTCCCGACGCTGTGCCGGATCACGGTTGAGCCAGAAGTGATAGGAAGGCAGATCGAACTCGCAGACGCCACCGGGAATGCCGGCGCGGTTGCGGATGCCCATCAGCCAATCGTTCTCGCGCAGGTATTGGCCGGTCTTGCCCTGCATCGCCAGCAAGGCGGTGGAGGCTTGTTCGATTTCGTAGAGGGCGCCGTCGAGGGCTTCCTCGGAAATGTCGGGGTTGTTGCGGAACGAGAGCAGGATCTGGCGCTGACGTTCGAGTTCCTGCACGAGGTCGAACTTGAGGTCGGCACGACCGGCCACCTCCAGGATTTCGAACAGGGTGACCAGGGCGACATGGTGTTCGCGCGGCCCGTCCGAATCGGCGAAATGACGCACCTTGGCGAACAAGTCCTCGAGTCGCAACAGGGTGCGGATGCGCTCATTGAGGGGGTAGTCGTAAGTGATCACGCGTCGGTCCAAGGGCTGGTGTCGCAGATTTTCCCTGAAATGGGGCACAAGCTCAACCGCGAACTTGGCTGTAAAGGCCCCTTATTCATCGGCTTCAGCTTTCTGGTGGATTGCCAGTGCCATATATTTGTCATGCAAAGCAGCAACGGCTGCATCCAGCACGACCAATCCATCGTCATTATGTACAACATCATCAGCACACGCGAGCCGCTGCTGACGTGAAGCTTGTACCGCCAGGATCGCTTCCACTTCCGCTTGCGTCAACCCGCTACGGGCCATTACCCGGGCAATTTGCAACTCGGGCGGGCAATCGACGACCAGCGTGCGCTGGATTTGGTTGCGGTAGGCGCCCGTTTCGACCAGTAGGGGAACCACCAGGACGCCATAGCAAAAGTCGGCGCTGACGAGACGGCTGAGTTGCATGGCTACCTCGCGATGAATCATCGGGTGCAGAATGGCTTCGAGTCGCGCGCGCGCGGCGGGATCGGCAAAGACCATGCGCCGCAGCGCGGCACGATCGAGCGCGCCCTCCTTGGTCATGATCGCCGCACCAAAGCCTGCCTGCAGCGCCGGCAGGGCCGCCCCGCCGGGGGCGGTCAGGGCGTGTGCAATTTCATCGGTATCGACAATCGCCGCACCGTGCCGCGCAAAGCGCTCAGCCACGGCAGACTTGCCGCTGCCGATACCGCCGGTCAGTCCAAGCACCCAGACCATGCGCGGGTCAGGGCGTGCAGTCTTGCGTCACGGCGCTGGGCAGGGCCGCACTCAAGCCAGGTAGCGTATCGGCCAGTTGATCGGCCGGGGCGCGCAGTTCGACGGCGAACTTGATGGGTGTCGAATCATGCTGGATGACCCGCGCCGAACGTACGCCCTTGGCCGTCAGCTTTTGGAGAAACTCCTGGGCATTCTGGGCGGCGCGAAACAGCCCAAGGGAAACAGCAAAGGTGCCCGCCGTTGTTCCGGCCACGATTTGACTTTCCGTGATACCAAACTTGCGCAGTTCCGCCTTCTTTTTTTCGGCCAAGGCATTGCTTGGCAGATCGACAATCGCTACCCAATGCATCGGTATGGCCGGTAACGGAAGGGTCTGCGTTTCCCAGCCACCGCGCACATGCACGGCGTCGGTCAGGCTCTTTGCCTCATCGGCAGAAAGCCCCTCGATGCGTTTGCAGGCAAGTTGGATCTTTTTGTCAGGAGCAGGATTTGTTTCGCTGACGATGCGCAGCATGTCAGGTTTGATTTGACGCGCCAGACGCTCCGGCTCGTGTCCAGCCTCCGGCATACCGAAGTAGCCCTGCACCCACACGAACAACAGCAGGTTGGCGAGTAGCAGGACCAAGAAGGCCAGACGCACGGGATCAGCCTAGCTTGGGTAAATGGGCAATCGACGCCTTGATGGCCTCGTCGGGATACGCGAAGTCTTCCAGCTTGCCGCCTAGATAACTTTCGTACGAGGACATGTCGAAGTGGCCGTGACCGGAAAGGTTGAAGAACAGCGTCTTCGGTTCGCCGCTGGCCTTGCAGCGCAACGCTTCGTCGATGCAGGCGCGGATGCCGTGGCAGGATTCCGGTGCCGGGATAATGCCCTCGGCGCGGGCGAACATCACGCCGGCCTCGAAGGTCGCGACCTGCGGCACCGCCACCGCCTCGATCAGCTTCTCGTGGAAGAGCTGCGAGACCAGCGGCGAGGCGCCGTGGTAACGCAGGCCGCCAGCGTGAATGCCGGGCGGCATAAAGTCGTGGCCGAGGGTGTACATCTGCATCAGCGGCGTGAAACCCGTCGCGTCGCCGTAGTCGTAGGCATACACGCCCTTGGTCAGGGTCGGGCAGGAGGCCGGTTCGACGGCGACCATGCGAATTTTCTGCGCGCGCTTGTCGCCCGCCGCCGCGTCGCCGAGGAAGGGAAAGCAGGCGCCGCCGAAGTTGGAACCGCCACCGCAGGGGGCGAAGATCATGTCCGGGTATTCACCGATCTTCTCGAACTGCTTCTTGGCTTCGAGGCCGACCACAGTCTGGTGCAGGATCACGTGGTTCAGCACCGATCCCAGGGCGTATTTGCTACCCGGGGTGTTGACGACTTCTTCTACGGCTTCCGAGATGGCGATGCCGAGGCTGCCCTGGTTGTTCGGATCTTTCGCCAGGAGGTCGCGCCCAGTCTGGGTTAGGTTGGTCGGGCTGGCCAGCACTTCGCCGCCCCAGGTCTGCATCATCAGGCGCCGATAGGGCTTCTGGTCGTAGCTGACCTTGACCATATAAATGCGTACCGGCAGGCCGAACATCTGGCCGGCGAAGGACAGCGAGGAGCCCCATTGACCGGCGCCGGTCTCGGTGACCAGACGCTTGGTGCCGGCGATCTTGTTCAGATAGGCCTGCGGCACGGCGGAATTTGGCTTGTGCGAACCGGCCGGCGAGACACCCTCGTACTTGTAGAAAATCTTGGCCGGGGTGCCGAGCATCTGCTCCAGGCGTTCGGCCCGGCACAGCGGGCTCGGACGCCACAGGGCGTACACCTTGCGCACTTCATCGGGAATCGGAATCCAGCGCTCGGTCGACATTTCCTGTTCCAGCACCGGGCCAGGAAAGATCGCCAGCATTTGCTCGGGGCCAACCGGCTTGCCATCCGGCCCAAGCGGCGGTGCCGGCGGATTGTTGAGGTCGGCGGCAATGTTGTACCAATGCGTTGGAATTTCCGATTCGTCGAGAATGATGCGCGTCTGTGCCATATTTCCCTCCCGGGGATTATTTTTGTAAAAAACCGCAACCATACTGCAACGGCGCTGGCGGTCAAGCGGGCACGCACAAGTCAGCCAAAGTCGGTTACTGTGCACCCCATTCATGTCCATCACGAGAGTTCCTGCCATGAAATATCTGTCCGTATTGCTGACCAGTTGCCTTCTCATGGTTGATGCTCAGGCCGCGCAGGATTTTGCATGTATGCAAGACTGTTTTCGCCAAGGGTATGACCGCTCTTATTGTGTGCCGATGTGTAATACCAGCGGCGGTGGCATGCTGGACCAGCCTGGCTTGCCAAAAAACCCGGCGTTTGATCAGGTGCAGCCGAATACCCCCAAGCAGCGCCTGCCAGCTGTGGCGGATCACAAATGCATGAAAGATTGTCAGCGGCGCGGTTATAACTACATGCTGTGCCAGAAGCAGTGTTCCTATTCTTTTAACGACCATTGAGCGAAAGCGGGTTTTTTGACAGAATCCGACGCTTGTCATATTTCCAGAAGGTGCGGTCATGTTGAAGAAGTTGAGCGTTGCACTCGGGTTAGCCTTGGCGTTTGCCGTACCAACTGCACATGCCTTTAGTTTTGCCGATGAGGAGGCGAAAGACAAAGCGGCGGTTGCCCCCAAAGGAACGGGTGGACCGGCAATTACCGCAGCCTGCAAGGAAAAGCTGACTAAGGAGCGTGTCATGGTGCTGGTTGCAGAACGCGGCAACAACGGCATTAATACCGATCAGGGGCGCTATGGCATGCATTTTCAGGGTATCGACCGGCGCCTGCAAAAATACGGCATGCGTACCATGGGCCAGGAAGAAATCAAGAAACAGGTGGCTCAGGCCGAGATCGACGCACATTTCCGCAACGATCCGGATGCCGCCCTGCAAGCGGCGCAGAAGCACGGCGCTAGCATGACCCTACGCGGCGTGATCAGCTCGCGCCGGGCGATTAACCCCATGCTGCGCATCCCCGAGGTTTACATCAGCATCGGCTTTGCGCTGGTGGGCTCCGATGGCCGCTATATCTCGGAAGCGAGTGCGAGTTCTGAGTCCTATTCCGGCACCGACACAGTCGGCATGGCCGCGACGCTGATTAATGAGCAGGCAGATGGTGTCGTGCGTCGGCTGTTAAGTGGCTATTGCAACGAAATGAAACGATAGGAGCTTTCATGATGAACCGTACTATGTCCGTTCTGCTGTTGACTGCCTGGATGTCGAGTGCCCTAGCGCAGCCGGTCTTTGAGAACCCTTCCGCGACGGCCGGCTCGGATACCTCGCAAAAGGCCAATGAGATGGCCGACAAGGGCATGTACAAGGAAGTCCAGTATGCCAATGCAGCGAAACGCGGCCCGATGTTGGTGGTGATCCCGGGTGAGATCAAGAGCAACAACGCAACGTTTACGCAAAAGTTTGGACCGAACAATATTGCCGATTTCGGTGAGCTCGAGTTGGGCAAGGCGAACTTCGGCATTCTCGAGCGTACCGACATGGGGCCACTGCTACAGGAGTTCCAGCTGGCCTACACGATGGGTGATCCGAATGCTGCGCGCAAGATGTTACAGAAAGGCAAGCTCAAAACCACCAAGTGGGTCGTCAAGTTCGACATCCTCAAGGCCGAGCAGGTCGCTCAGGCTCAGGAAGGTTTCGATGGACGGGCCGTCGGTCAGCTCCTGTCGATTTTTGGCGGTGGCCGCGGCGGTGCAGCTGCTGGCACGGTGGCAGGTTCGGTACAAACAAGCGAGGGTACGGGAGTCTGGATCATCGGCATGCGTTACAAGGTACTGGATGCCAACACGACGGAGCAGGTAGCGACGGGCTATACAGAAGAGAAAATGGAAGTTGGCGCCAAGTCGACCTCAGTGCTGGGCGTCTCTTCAGGCGCACAGGGGGGGCTGACGCTCGATGGCATGGTGCAGCGTCTGGTACAGAAGCTGGTCTGGGAAATTGATTCGAAGCACAAGTAACTCTGTTCAAGGGGAAATTCAATGCAACATACCAAGCGCACAGCGCTTACCATCCTGCTGGCCGGGCTGCTGCTCGGTGGGTGCATGCAGTCCAACCCACCGCGCCCGGAAGATGCCAATAATCCTTCACCAACGGCAGGTTCGGATACTTCGCAAAAGGCCAACGAGATGGCTGACAAGGCCATGTACAAGCCGATTGAATATGAAAATGCCGGTGTGCGCGGACCCAACCTGGTGGTGATTCCGGGCGAGATCAAGAGCAATAACGCGACCTTCACACAGAAATTCAGCTCCAATAACATCGCCGATTTCGTTGAGCTTGAGCTGGGCAAGGCCAACTTTGGCGTGCTTGAACGCTCCGACATGGGGCCCATGATGCAGGAGTTCCAACTGGCCTACACCATGGGCGACCCAAATGCCGCGCGCAAGGTGCTGCAAAGGGGCAAATGGAAGACGACCAAGTGGGTTGTCAAGTTCGACATCATCAAGGCCGAGCAGGTGGCGCAGGCGCAGAAGGGATTTGATGGCGCGGCGGCGGGCCAGTTGATTTCCATTCTTGGCGGCGGCCAGGGGGGTGCGGCCGCAGGGACGGTGGTCGGCTCGGTGAAGACGGATGAGGGCACCGGTGTCTGGATTATCGGCATGCGTTTCAAGGTATTGAATGCCAATACTACCGAACAGGTAGCGACCGGCTATACCGAACAGAAGATGGAAGTTGGCTCCAAGTCGACGTCTGTCTTGGGTTTTTCGCAGGGTGCGCAGGGCGGCCTGACACTGGATGGCATGGTGCAGCGTTTGGTGCAATCCTTGGTTTGGGAGATTGACTCCAAGCACAAGAAATCATCGGCACCCCCGCCCCCGCCGGCCAGAAAAGCAGCCACGACCAAGCCTGCTCCGGCCAAGAAGCCTGCTGCGCAATAAGGAGACCGTACCATGGTGCTGCCTGCCAAACTTGGGAAGTATGAAATTCGCCGCGAATTGGGTAGCGGCGCCATGGGCGTGGTGTATGAGGGCTGGGACCCGGGCATCGCCCGGCGGGTTGCCATCAAGACGGTCAAGCGCGATCAGCTGGATCGTGCCGAAGCGGGCGAAATCCTGGCCCGCTTTCAGCGCGAGGCACAGGCCGCTGGCCGACTGTCGCACCCGAATATTGTGGGCATCTACGAATATGGCGAGGATGATGGCACGGCATTCATCGCCATGGAGTTCATCGAAGGCCGCGAGCTGAAGGATTATTTCGATGCCAACGAGCGCTTTGCCCTGCCCGAGGTCGGCCGCATCATGGCGCAGTTGCTCGCGGCGCTTGGCCACGCACACCAGAATGGCATCACGCATCGCGACATCAAGCCCGCCAACATCATTCTATTGAAGGACGGGACGGTCAAGGTCGCGGACTTTGGCATTGCCCGCATCGAGTCGTCCAATCTGACACAGGCCGGTGCCGTGCTCGGTACGCCGGCCTACATGTCGCCCGAGCAGTTCATGGGCCAAACCGTCGACGGGCGCTCGGATCTTTTTTCTGCGGGCGTCATCCTGTACCAGTTTCTGACCGGCGACAAGCCGTTCACCGGCACGCTCACCACCATCATGCACAAGGTGCTGAAGGAAGATCCGCCGGCGCCTTCCGAACTGAATGTCCAGGTGCCGCGGCCCTTTGATGCACTGGTTAGGCAGGCCTTGGCGAAGCGACCAGAAGATCGCTTCCAGAACGCCCAGGCTTTCGCCGCTGCCATCGACATGGCCTTGCAAAAACCGCAGCAGAGCGATGACGCAACCGTGATCGGCGCTGAAGCAACGCTGGCGGGTTTGCCTCCGCCCGTTGCCCCGGCTGCCGCGCCAGCCGCCACGCCGCTTGTTGCGGCCTCAGCGGCACGGCCCAAAGTGCCCATGCTGGCACTCGCCGGCATTGCGGCCGTGGCGGTCGCCGGTGGCGCTTTCATGTTCATGAAAGGGGGTGCCACCCCTTCAGACAGCAGTGCCGTCTCGTCAGCGCCGACTTTTGCGGCTGCCAGCGATAGCGGCATGCTGACCATTACCGCCGTGGGCTATGCCGATCCAAGCGATCCGCGCTACGCGCAAGACAAGGGGTTGATGGCGGCTGATCTGCGCGAAGATGCGCACCGCCAGTTGGTCGAAAAAGCCGCCGCGCTTTACATCGAGCAAAACTCGCTGACCCAGCATTACGGCCTGATCCAGGCCAAACTGCTGGCCAACAGCAATCAGTTCATCCAGACCATCCGCGAGGAGCAGGCGCCGCAACAGGGCAAGGATGGCCTGATGTCGATGACGGCCAAGGCCTCGGTGAATGTGCGCCAGGTGCAGAAATCGCTTAACCAGATGTCGGCCGAGGAGCGTGTCGACTTCATCCGCAATAACGGCGACCCGAAGATTTCCGTGGCGATCAACAGCAAGAGTGCGGAAAGCGATCCTGCCGCCGCTGCACCACGTTCACCCGTGGCGGAGAATCTGCTCAAGGAGCGCATTCAGTCCTTTGGCTTCCGGTTGGCGAACGATGATGCGGGCGGCAATGCGGACTTTGCCGTGACTGGCGAGGCTAAATTCAAGAAGCTGCAACACACGCTGGAAGCCTCCGGTATCACCATCGAAAAGTTTGTACTGACCTCCTGGACGGTGAAGTGCACCGACAAGAAGAACAGCGAAGAAATTTACTTCAACACCCAGATTCCCGAGAAGCAGAGCTGGGCCACCGAAGACCTGGCGCTACGCGATGTCGGCAAGCTGGTGGGTGAGGAATTCTCGAAGAATTTCTTCCTCCAGCATTTCCATCAGATGGGGCAGAAAGTCGCCCTGCGTATCAACGGCCTGCCCGATGCCGCCACGTCGGAGGCGCTGCTGCGCGAATTCACCGGCCTGCGCCCGGTCCTGTCCGTTGCGCTGGCGAGTGCCGGCAGCAACGCACGCTATGAAGCCGATCTGTCCGGTGGCCTGGGCGACGCGGTCGATCTGGTCATGAAAGGCATGATTGCACCGCTCAACCAGAAGCTCGGCAAGACCTGCTTTGGTGTCAGTGCCCGGCAAGGGAATGAAGTGACTCTCGCCTTTGAGGCAAGCTGCAATACGCCGGAGACCCTTGGCAAACTCGACAGTCTGCCGGGCGCCGGATTGATGACCGCTCCACAGTCTCGGCGCGAAGGCGTGATCCGCGATCCGGCGAAGCTGAGGAAAATCAGCATTTGATCCTGCCTCAGGCGGGTGGTGGATCAGTGCCCGGGAAACGAAGAAGTCGGGTAGCCTGCGCAACCTCTTCACGCACCGGATGACGCATATGAGCAGCAACCCAAAATCTTTCTCGAACACGCTGACCCAAGTGGGTGCGGCGGCCTTGGTGGTGGTGGTGGGCATGTTGCTGTTAATGACGGGAGACAAGTCCCGCGAGGCGACGGTTGCCTCCGCGCCGGTGTTTGCGGATGCCCAGGGGCTGCTGGCCATTTCCGCCGTGGCTTATGCCAGCCCGTCGGAGACGCAGCCGCTGCGTGAGTTGGCCCAGCAAAGGCTGATCGAGAAGGCCGTGGCACTTTATATTGATACCAATTTTCAGACGCGCCATCGCGAATTGATCGCGTCGCAGCTCTTGGACAGAAGTGATCAGTACATCCGGGCTGTGCTCGAAGAGCCGCCTCCCCGACTGGGCCGTGACGGCATGCGGTCGCTTACCCTGCGCGCTAATGTGGATGTGATCGCGGTGCAAAAAACGTTACAGACCGTGTTGCTTAATGAGCATGTACCGCAGATTCAACACGCGCCTGATCCATCCACTGCTGCGGTCCCGCTTGCCTACCGGCTTCTCCTCAGAACCCTGGCTTTACCGGAGGGTGTCGATGAAAAGCTCCTGGATGACTTGATCGGCCTGCGCGCTGTGCCGGCCGTGACCATGACACGCGATGGCAGTAATGCACACTACGAAGCCGTGATTTCAGGTGCTTCGGATGATCCGATTGAGCTGGTTGGCGTGGGCCTGCTGGGCCCCTTGCATCAGAAGCTCGGCAAAGCCTGCCTGGGGATTACCCGCCGCCAGGGTTTCGAGATCACGCTCGCGTTCGAGTCCAGTTGCAATACGCCGGAGATTCTCGGCAAGTTTGGCGGCCCGACCTCAGACTGAGGTCAGCGTTTCGTCCGTTGCGTCCTCGATAGAGAAATTGAGGAGGTCCGCAGTAGTTGCCGTGGCGGTGGAATGTCCAAAGGCAATCTGGCCCTTGCTGCGCAGGATGATTTCCTCGCGCTTGAGGGCGACTTCGGCCTCGCCCTGAAAAGTGACATAAGTGCCGTTGCTGCTCATGTCGACCAGCACGAACTTGTCGCGCCGCCGCTCGATTTTGGCGTGACTGCGTGAGGCACGCGGATCGCGAATGACGATATCGCTGGCCGGATCGCGGCCCAGACTGGCGGTCGGCCGGGCCGGGCCGATAGCCAGTGCGGTACTGCCCTGGCGCAGGATCAGGCGTGTGCCCATCGGTGCGGCCGGCGCCATGCGCGTGCTCATCATCGTCAGATCGGCGCCTTCCTGCCAGATGACTTCGCAGACGTGGATGTTTTCGGCTTTGCCCTTGACGGCCAGGGCATCGATCTCGCGACAGGCTTCGCGCAGCAGATCCGGGAGAGCGGCCACGGTATCGGCGGTGGTGATGATCTGGCCGGCCTTGGCCAATCCGGCCATGCGCGCTGCGGTGTTGACGGTGTCACCGAACACATCGTTGTTTTCGAGCAGGGCCGGGCCGAAGTGGAAGCCGGCGCGGATCGCCAGCTTGACGTCGGGTGCGGGTGGCGACAGTTCATCGATGCGCTGCTGCATCTCGCTGGCGGCCTGCATGCCTTGCGCGGCGCTGTCGAATACCGCCATCACCTCATCGCCGATGGTCTTGACGACGCGGCCGCGGTTGAGCGCGGTGGCCCGCTTCATCGCCTCAAGGCAGCGGTCGACGGCGGCCAACGCGCCGGCATCGCCAAGTTTTTCGTAAAGCCGCGTGCTGCCGGATACATCGGCGAACACGATACAAACATCCTGTTGAGTAGCCATGCTGCCGATCTTACCAAACACTACTGGCGGCGAGGCCTTCGAGAACCAGATGCGCGACGCGGTGAACCGGCAAAGACAGATGCGGGGCGAGGGCATCTGCCGCCCCACCGGAAAGCACCACGCAAAAGTCGGCGCTGGCGGAATGGCATGCCATGCGCTCGATGGCGCCAAGTGTGGCCTGTAGGGCGCCGCTGACGATGGCGTCGTCGGTGTTGGTGGGCAGCAGCGTGAAGTGTCCGTTTGCCTCGGGCAGCCCGGCGGTGTTGCGCGCCAGGACGGTATGCATCAGATCGAGGCCGGGCAGGATCAGTCCGCCGCGAAACTGGCCTTCCGCCGACAACACGTCGATAGTGGTGGCGGTACCCGCCATGACGACGAGGGCCGGTCCGCTGTGGTGGTGGCGGGCGCCGATCAATGCAGCCCAGCGGTCGGCGCCGAGCTGGGTGGGGGTGGTATAGCCGTTGGTCACGCCGGCGGCGGCAGAGCTGCTGCGAAACCAGTCCAGCGGGACTGCGAGCGTGGCGGCGAGTGCCTCGATATGGGCTGCGACTGCCGCGCCGGCGACATTGCAGGCGAGGATACGTGCGGGCAGGGCGGGCAGTTGAGCACTGAGCGACGCAATCGCGTCATGGGCCAGCACGCCTTGCGCCAGCCAAGCGTCTGGTGTGCGCAGGCCCCATTTGAGGCGCGTATTACCAGCGTCGAGGCACAAAAGGCTCATCGCGGCCTCAGGGAAATTTCGCCAGAGAGAATGCGCTCGACTTGCCCGTCCGTGTCGAACAGCAAGGCACCATCGACTGCGATGCCGCGACAGATGCCGTCGCGCGGCGGGGCGAAGTCCGATAGCAGGCGCACGGGGGTATTTTCGAAGGCGTGATGGGCTTGCCAGGCACTGCGCAAGGCAGCGAAGCCGTGCTGGGCAAAGATTTCGAGCGTGGCGCGCAATTCGATCAGAAGGGCAGCGAGCAGCTGATTCGGATCGACGGGCACCCCGAGCGCCGCACTTTGTTCCCGCAAATCGGCCGGCATCGCCACCGGCAGGTGCAGGTTCAGGCCGATGCCGATGACGGCCGCGTGCGTGGTTCCCGGCACCAGTTCGACCAGGATGCCGCCGAGTTTCTTGCCATCTCTGAGCAGGTCATTCGGCCATTTGAGCTGGATAGGCGCCGTCTTGCCAGCGCCGATTTTTTCGAGCGCAATGGCCACCGCCAAACCGACTGCCAATGACAAGCCGGCTGGAGAAGTGCCCGGCGCAAAGCGCCACAGCAGCGAAAAGGTCAGGCTGTCGCCCGGCGCGGAAAGCCACGGCCGGCCACGCCGTCCGCGGCCGGCCGTCTGGGTTTCGGCGATTACCACGGTGCCGTTCGGCGCACCGGCCTCGGCACGGGCCAGGAGGACGGCGTTGCTGGAATCGCAGGTCGGCAGCAGGTCGGCATCGAAACGGCAGGCCATGTCGCCCAAAGCGAGTGAGAGCGCGGCGAGATCAACACGTTGGGTTGGTGGGACAGAACACATGCCGCGACTATACTGGATGGCCTTTCTGTCCATCGGGTTATCGCGCATCATGCTGAACAGTTTTTCTGACCTCACGGTCTATCTTGTCGAACCGTCGTCGGTGCAGGCGCGTGTCATTACCGCGCTGCTGACCCAGCAAGGCGTCACCCGCGTCGCGCACTTTGATACGGCGGCAGCCATGTTCGAGAAGCTTGCGAGCGAGCCGATCGCGCTGGTCATCAGTGCCCTCTACCTGCCGGACATGACAGGGGTTGATCTGGTACAGCGCCTGCGTGCCAGCCCGGCGACCGAACACACGCCCTTCATTCTCATCTCCAGCGAAACGCGTCTGCAGGTGCTTGATCCGGTGCGCCAGTCCGGTGCCTGCGGCATTCTGCCCAAACCTTTCAGCGCAGCACAGCTCGGTACGGCCTTGCGCGCCACGCTCGATTATCTGGATAACGATGCCAGCATGGGTAACGATGTGGCAGATATCGCCGATCTCGAAACCCTGCAGGTGCTGATCGTCGATGACAGCGCCAGTGCGCGCAAATTCATTCGTCGCGTGCTGGAGAACCTGGGCATCGGCAATTTCACCGAAGCCGAAAACGGCATCGAGGCCATTGCGATCCTCAATGACAAGATGATCGACCTGGTTGTCACCGACTACAACATGCCGGAAATGGACGGCAAGGGGCTGATTGACTACATCCGCACCCAGAGTTGGCAATCGTCCGTGCCGATCCTGATGGTGACCAGCGAGCAGGACGCCGGACGGCTGGCGGCGGTGGAAGAGGCGGGTGTCTCCGGTATTTGCGACAAACCCTTCGAACCGAAAACGGTCAAGGCGCTGCTGGCGAATGTGCTGCAGCAGCGAAATTAATCCAACTTCTCGTCCAACCCGAGTTCCTGAATCTTGCGCGTGATCGTATTGCGGCCCATGCCGAGCAACTGGGCGGCTTCGATGCGGCGTCCACCAGTGGCAGCGAGGGCGCGGCGGATCAGCGTGGCTTCGAAGGTCTTGGTTAATTCTTCCCAAACCTTGCCCGGCTGACTGGCCAGTAGTTCATCGGCACGACTGGCCAGCAGGGCATGCCACTCACCCTGGCCGCCGTTGCTGCTGGCCGGCGCATCGCGCATCTCGCTGGGCAGGTCGTCAATCTCGACCTGTTGTCCCGGTGCCATGACGGTCAGCCAGTGGCAGAGGTTTTCGAGCTGCCGCACATTGCCCGGCCACGGCGCGGCCTGCAGGAACTTGAAGGTGGCTTCCGACAGGCGCTTGGTTTCGACGCCGAGTTGCTGGGCGCTGTTGGCGAGGAAGTGGCGGGCCAGCGCGGGAATGTCTTCGCGCCGCTCACGCAGCGGCGGCAGACGCAGGCGGATGACGTTGAGACGGTGAAACAGGTCTTCGCGGAACAGGCCTTCCTTGACGCGCTGTTCGAGATTCTGGTGGGTGGCCGTGATAACGCGCACGTTGGCGCGGATTGGCTGATGGCCACCGACGCGATAGAACTGACCATCGGAGAGCACGCGCAACAGACGCGTTTGCAGTTCGGCCGGCATGTCGCCGATTTCATCGAGGAACAGCGTGCCGCCGGCGGCTTCCTCGAAACGTCCGCGCCGCTGCGTGTTGGCACCGGTGAAGGCGCCCTTTTCGTGACCAAACAGTTCCGATTCGAGCAGGTCGCGCGGAATCGCGGCCGTGTTGATGGCCACAAACGTGCCGTCCTTGCGCGGGCTGTGGCGATGCAGGGCGCGGGCAACCAGCTCCTTGCCGGTGCCCGATTCGCCGTTGATCAACACCGTGGCATGCGATTGCGACAGGCGGCCGATGGCGCGGAAGACCTCCTGCATCGCTGGTGCCTGCCCGAGAATTTCGGGGGCCAGCGGTTCGGCAGTGGATGCACCAGATTGGGGCGCCCCCTGTTCCAATGCGCGCCGTACCAGCGCGACGGCCTGATCGACGTCAAAGGGCTTGGGCAGGTATTCAAATGCACCGCCTTGAAATGCTGAAACAGCAGAATCCAGGTCGGAATAAGCTGTCATGATGATTACAGGCAAATCGGGATGTTGCTGCTTGACTTCGCGCAGCAGATCGAGGCCGCTGGCGCCGGGCATGCGGATGTCCGAGACCAGCACACGCGGCAGATCGCCGGCGGCGAGTCGGGCCAGTGCCTCGTCGGCCGAGCCGAAACTGATGCAGTCGATTTTCTCGCGGCCGAGTGCTTTTTCCAGCACCCAGCGGATCGAGCGGTCGTCGTCGATGATCCAGACGATTGAATTCATTTCATGTCTCCAGTACCGCCGCGACTGATGGGGAGGCGCAGCGTAAAGCAGGTGTGACCGGGTACCGAGGCGACCTCGATATGCCCATGATGTTGCTGGACGAAGCTTTGGGCCAGCGCCAGCCCCAGCCCGGTGCCGCCCTCCCGCCCCGACACCAGCGGGTAGAAGATGCGATCACGGATTTCCGGCGGCACGCCCGGACCGTTGTCGATGATCTGCAATTCAAGTGCCAGCCGGTAGCGCTTTTTTACCAGCGTCACCTGGCGGACGGCGCGCGTGCGGGTGATGATTTCGCCTTCGCCGTGCATCGCCTGTGCAGCATTGCGCACGATATTGAGGATGACCTGAATCAGTTGCTCACGGTCGCCGGTGATTTCGGGCAGCGAGGTGTCGTAGTCGCGCTTGACGCGCACGCCGGGAAACTCGGCATGGATCAGGCGGCGCACACGTTCGAGGATTTCGTGGATGGAGAGTTGCACCGGCTGCATGCCGCGATGCGATGAGAGCAGGCGGTGCATCAAGTCCTGCAGGCGGTCCGCTTCATGGATGATGACCTCGGTGTACTCCTTGAGCGCCGGGGCGTTTTCCATGCTGGCCAGTTCGCGGTCGAGCAGTTGGGCCGAACCGCGAATGCCACCGAGCGGATTCTTGATCTCATGGGCGAGGTTGCGAATCAGTTCCTGGTTGGCGCGTTGCTGCACCGCTTCGCGCTCTTCGCGTGCCGCTTTGAGTTGCTGATCGATGGGGCGAAACTCCAGCAGCAGCCGGGCGGGCGGTTTGTCGATCGGACTGACGGTACAGTCGAGGTGAATGGCTTCTGTACCATCGCGGGCCACCACGAAATCGTGCCCGGTGTAGCTCCAGTTCTTGGCCAGTGCGTTTTCGACGGCGCTGGCGAGTGCAGGCGGCGAGCCGAGCAACTGCAAGAGCGTCTTGCCAACGCAGGTACGCACACTCATGGCAAACAGGTTTTCGGCCGCCGGGTTGCAGTAGCGCACACGCAGCTCGCCGTCGAGCAGGATGACGGCGGAGGACAGCAAGTCGAGTCCCGCAAACGGAGACAGTTCGCTATCGGTGTCGAGCGGTTGGAGACGGGCGGGCATGGTGTCTTTCTAGCACGAAGCGCGCCAGACCATTTCCTCCGCAGGGCTATTTCAGCTTGGTGATTTCCCGGCGAATCGATTCGATGTTGCGCTCGTGCAAGCTGACCTTGTCCCGGAAGAGTTGCACGCGGGCTTCGCGCTTGCCACCCTGAACGCCGCCGCCGGCAATGCGCTCGTCGGGCATGATGAGATTTTCCTGCTCGCTTAGTTCCTTGCGGGCAGCATCAAGGTTCTTCTGCTCGTTGGCCAACTCCTGTTCGAGGATGGCGCGGCGGTCGTTGTCGCGGGCCTTCTGCTGGTCATCGTTAACACGCGGGAAGTCGGCTGGCGTTGGCTGCTTGGCCGAACGCTGGGGCGGTGAACTGAAGGTGGAGACGGGCTTGTCCTGGGCGATGATTTCACACTTCTGATGGGTCTTCTGGTTGGTATAGGTCATGCGACCATCCGGGCCTTGACACTTGTAAAGTGTGTTGGCGCTTACGGTTAACGGCAAGGTCAGCATGGATAGCAAGGCGGCGAGCAGTGCGGTGAATTTCATCATCATGGCGGGCAGTGTAAGGCAGTCGAGGACAAATGATGGCATAAAAAAAGGACGGGCAAGCCCGTCCTTTTGTAACGCGTCTGCCCGAGAAAGGCTTACAGCGAGAAGTACATGTCGTATTCGACCGGGTGGGTCGTCATGCGGAACTTCTGCACTTCTTCCATCTTCAGGTCGATGTAGGCATCAATGAACTCGTTGGAGAAGACGCCACCACGGGTCAGGAACTCGCGATCCTTGTCGAGGTAGTCGAGCGCCTGATCCAGCGACGAGCAGACGGTCGGGATCTTTGCATCCTCTTCCGGTGGCAGGTCATACAGGTTCTTGTCGGCGGCTTCGCCCGGGTGAATCTTGTTCTGCACGCCGTCGAGACCGGCCATCATCAGGGCGGAGAAGCACAGGTAGGGGTTGGACGAAGGATCGGGGAAGCGCGTCTCGATGCGACGGGCCTTGTCCGAATGCACGAACGGGATGCGGATCGAGGCGGAGCGGTTGCGCGCCGAGTAAGCCAGCTTGACCGGTGCTTCGAAGCCAGGCACCAGACGCTTGTAGCTGTTGGTGCCGGGGTTGGTGATGGCGTTCAGGGCGCGGGCGTGCTTGATGATGCCGCCGATGTAGTACAGCGCGAAGTCGGAGAGGCCAGCGTAGCCGTTGCCGGCGAACAGGTTCTTGCCATCCTTCCAGATCGACTGGTGCACGTGCATGCCAGAACCGTTGTCGCCAACGATCGGCTTGGGCATGAAGGTGGCCGTCTTGCCATAGCTGTGGGCGACGTTATGGACGATGTACTTGAGGATCTGGGTCTGGTCGGCGCGACGCACCAGGGTGTTGAACACGGTGCCGATTTCGCACTGGCCGGCGGTGGCCACTTCGTGGTGATGCACTTCGACCGGCACGCCGCAGTCTTCCAGCGCCAGACACATGGCAGCGCGGATGTCGTTGAGGCTATCGACCGGCGGGACGGGGAAGTAACCACCCTTGACCATCGGACGGTGACCGGTGTTGCCGCCTTCGAACTTCTCGGCGGTGGCCCAGGCAGCCTCTTCCGAGAACACCTTGCAGTAGCAGCCGGACATGTCGACTTTCCACTCGACGCTGTCGAAGATGAAGAACTCGGGCTCGGGACCGAAGTAGGCGGTGTCACCGATACCGGAGGACTTCAGGTAAGCCTCGGCACGCTTGGCGATCGAGCGCGGGTCACGGTCGTAGCCCTTGCCGTCGGCCGGCTCGACCACGTCGCAGGACAGGATCAGCGTGGTCTCGTCCATGAAGGGATCGATGTAGGCGGTGGCGGGGTCGGGCATCAACTGCATGTCCGAGGCTTGAATGCCCTTCCAGCCGGCGATCGAGGAGCCGTCGAAAGCATGACCATCCTCGAACTTGTCGAGGCTGAAGGCGGAAACCGGCACGCCAACGTGCTGTTCCTTGCCGCGAATATCGGTGAAACGGAAATCAACGAACTTGACTTCCTTTTCCTGAATCATCTTGATTACATCTTGGGGCGTCGTCATGAAGGAAACTCCTGGACAGTGACTGTGAATAGGCTGAAAAACGCCGGGTAGGTTAGCAGTTAGCGTGCCACAGTGACAACTGCCAGCCAAAAGCAAAAATTAATTGTGCCACAAGGAGATCAGCCGGGCACAGGCGCAAGGCAGACCTCAATTGCAGCACCAAATGAGTGCACGCCGGTGAAATGACGCACCATTAATGTGCGTCATCCTCGGCATCGAGGTGAATCAACACATCGAGGACTTCCGGATGTGCCGCAATGGCGCGATGACGTGCCTGCTCGCCGATCTCATGGCCTTCACGTACCGTGATGTCACCATCCACTTGCAGGTGGGCATCCACCAGCACGCGATGCCCCATGCGCCGGGTGCGCAGATCATGCAGGTCGATCACGCCCGGTGTTTCCAGCAGCGTGGTGCGGATCGCGGCCACCTCTTCGGCGGCCAGTCCCTCGTCCATCAACTCACGCATGGCCTCCAGGGCGAAGCCAATGCCGGCCTTGATGATCATGGCGCCGACGATGATCGCTGCTGCGGCATCGGCAAACGGAAAACCTAGCAACGCGCCCGTAATGCCGGCGGCCACCACCAGCGAGGAAAGCGCATCGGCCCGCGCGTGCCAGGCATTCGCCATCAGCATCGGCGAGCGCAGCCGCTCGGCCACTTTGAGCATGTAGCGAAACAGACCTTCCTTGGTGATCAGCGTGAAGAGGGCTGCCCAGATCGCTATGACGCCGACCGGCGGCAGGTTGCCAATCTCCTGCAAACGTCCCGCCGCAGAAACCAGGATCCCCGCCCCGGTTGCCGTAAGCAACAAGCCCAGCACCAGTGAGGCGCCCGTTTCGAAACGGCCGTGGCCGTAGGGGTGTTTGGCGTCGGCGGCTTCCGATCCCCGGCGGTTGGCCCATAGAACAAAGCCGTCGGCGACGATATCAGACAGAGTGTGCATGGCATCGGCCACCAGCGCCATCGAATTGGCCACGAAGCCGACGATGACCTGCATGATGGTCAGGACGATGTTGACCGCGACGCTGACCCAGGTGATGCGTTGCCCTTCGCGGAAACGCTCTGGATCAATCGGTCCGGGTCCGTCGGTGGTGGTGTTGTGGCTGTGGGGGTGCATGGGGAAACGATATACTCAAAGTTCATCAACGCCCGAATTCTAAGCCGCTCATGCAGACCGCTCCTACTCATGTTCCCATTAAGTTTGACACCTTCAACGCCTTGGCCGACAAGGCAGCCCAGGCGCGCATCGAAGCCGCTCGCGCTCAACTCGGCCCGCGTGCCGTGCTGCTGTGTCACCACTACCAGCGCGCCGACGTCTATCGCCACGCCGACATTACCGGCGATTCGCTGAAACTCTCGCGTCTCGCCTCACAATCCGACGCCGAGTACATCGTTTTCTGCGGCGTCCATTTCATGGCCGAAGTGGCCGACATCCTGTCGCGCCCCGAACAGATTGCCATCCTGCCCGACCTCGCCGCCGGTTGTTCAATGGCCGACATGGCCAGCCTCGCCAAGGTCGAGCGCTGCTGGCGTGAACTGTCCTCCGTGCTGAATCCTGATGAGACGGTAACGCCCGTCACCTACATCAACTCGGCCGCTGATCTCAAAGCATTCTGCGGTGACCATGGCGGCATCGTCTGTACGTCATCGAACGCACCGAAGATTCTCGAATGGTCGTTTTCCCGGCGCGAGAAAGTACTGTTCTTCCCCGATCAGCATCTTGGGCGCTGGAGCGGCCACAAGATGGGCATCCCGCTCGACCAGATGATCATCTGGAATCCTGACCTGGAGATGGGCGGCCTGACGGCTGAGCAGATTCGCAATGCAAAGATCATCCTCTGGCACGGCTACTGCTCGGTACACCAGATGTTCCAGCCGAGCCAGATCGCCAAGTTTCGCGCTCAGTATCCCGACGGCAAGGTCATCTCGCACCCCGAGTGCAGTTTCGAAGTGTGCGAGCAATCCGATGCCATCGGCTCGACCGAAACCATCATCCGCGTCGTCAAGGAGTCGGCCCCCGGTACGCGCTGGCTGGTCGGCACCGAGCTCAACCTCGTCGACCGCCTCGCCGAGGAGGTGAAGCATGAAGGCAAGGTCGTGCAGTTCATGGCTGACACTGTCTGCATGTGCTCGACCATGCAGCGTATCGACCCGCAACATCTCGCCTGGACGCTGGAGAACCTCGTCGCCGGTAATGTCGTCAACCAGATCAAGGTGCCCGAGCATGAAGCGAAGCTCGCCAAGATCGCCCTCGAACGGATGCTCGACGCGTCCTGACCCGCCCTCCTTCAGCCCCTTGTTATTGACGCCCCACAGCCCACTGCGTTGGCAGTGTCGCAGTGGGGATAGCATCGGTATTCGGAAACACGCGGCGCTGCGGCAGGTAATCAAGCAGCAGATCGGTTTCCTTCTTGACCACGCTGTAGCACTCGCAACTCAGCGTTTCGAGCTGCGGCCGGTCAAGCACCTTGATCAGTCCGCGCGCATATGAAATCACACCGAGCTGCTGCAATTTTGTTGCAGCCTGGGTGACGCCTTCGCGGCGCACGCCGAGCATGTTGCTGATGAATTCCTGAGTCATGGTCAGGTGATTGTGTGACAGGCGGTCCATGGACAGCAGGAGCCAGCGGCAGAGCTGCTGGTCGATGGAATGGTGTCGGTTGCAGACGGC
Source organism: Rhodocyclaceae bacterium (assembly GCA_030681195.1). Taxonomy (GTDB): domain Bacteria; phylum Pseudomonadota; class Gammaproteobacteria; order Burkholderiales; family Rhodocyclaceae; genus Sulfuricystis. Next base: position 250,019 of record JAUXXJ010000012.1, on the reverse strand, counting down.
GGTCTGAGAGACCTGCGTAATCAGGGCCTGCGTGTAGCGCAGCATCAGCAACAGCAACTGGCCGTGGCGGTTAAATTCCGCTTTCACTCGCGCCCGGGGAAGTCGATAGGCATAACCGGCGCTCTGGACCAGAGAGCGGCTCAGCGTACTTTCGCCACCCATAAACAAAGTGATGCCAAGCAAGCCCTCGTTGCCCACCACCGAGATCGCAGTCGATGCCCCGTTTTCCATCACGTACTGCATCGAGACGATGGAGTCGGTGGGGAAGTAAACATGACGCATGGGATGCCGGGATTCATACAGCAGCGCGCACAAAGGCAATTGCACCAGTTCCAGATACGGAAACAAACGGCCTTGAACGTCCGGCGACAAGGCGGCCAGAAGATGATTCTGCTGCGGCTGGGGTTTGGGGGGCATTGTGGCGCTCCTCGCATTTTTAACTAAATCGTCCAAGCTTACCCGATATGGGCATTCATGCTGTCATTTTGCCGCTGCACTATGACGCCTGCTGCAGTGCGGCAATTAAATCGTCATGCAATGCGCGTTAGCGCACAGACAGAATCCTAAGGAAACGTGATGATGCGCGGCACAATCAGACGAATGGAAACCATCATGACAAATAATTTCACCGGAAAGCCTGCCGGGCTGGCCGTATCGCATACATTGGCCACACTGGCCGTACTCTCTTTGGGTATCGTGGCCGGCGCAGCAAGCGCACAGATCGATCCGGCCACGACCGGCTACCTGACCGATCAGCGCGGCGTAGTCGCGAAAAGCGGCCATGGGTTGTGCTGGCGCACTGGCTACTGGACGCCGCAGATGGCAATCGCCGAGTGCGACCCCGACCTGATGCCAAAAACCGTGGCGGCCGCCACACCGACGCCGGCCCCTGTTGCTGCGCCGGCCCCAATGACGGCGCGCGTCGCTGAACGCATCACGTTGAACGCCGAAGCCTTGTTCGACTTCGACAAGGCGGTGCTGCATCCCGCCGGTCGGACAGCGCTCGACGAACTGGTCGCCAAGCTGAAAAACGTTAATGCAGACGTGATCATGGTTGCCGGGCATGCCGACCGCTTTGGCACCGAGGCATACAACCAACTTCTTTCGGAACGTCGTGCGGAAGCCGTCAAGTCCTATCTGGCCGGCAAAGGCATCGAACCGAACCAGATCAGGACCGAGGGCAAGGGCGAAACCCAACCGGTGACGAAGAGTGGTGAATGCGCTGGCCCCAAGAACGCCCGGGTGATCGCCTGCCTGCAACCCGACCGTCGTGCCACCATCGAAGTGACAGGTAGTCAGCAGAAGTGATCCGCACCTCCACCCCAACAGCCACACACAAAGGAAAAATCATGAAAATCAAACAAGTCCTTACGGCAAGCACGCTGGCGGCAACGATGTTCCTCGCCCTGAGCGGTTGTAGCGGCATGACGACGCAGGAAAAGAACACCGCCATCGGCGCCGGCGTCGGTGCCGTCGGCGGGGCGATCCTGACGGGTGGTAGCGCGGTTGGAACGGTAGGTGGCGCAGCCGTTGGCGGTGTCATCGGCCACGAAGTCGGCAAATGAAACATCGTGAAATTATCGGCCCGATTCTGGCGGTGAGCATGCTGCTGGCCGCGCTTGCCGGCTGCCAGAAGCAAGAGGGTCCGATGGAGCAGGCCGGCAAGGAAGCCGACCGGGCTGTCGAGAGCGTTGGCCAACAGATCGAGAAGGCAGGCGAAAAGCTTCAGGATGCCTCCAAGAGCGACAAGCCGTAGCGAAGGAGAAACCATCATGCTCTACACAATTGCCGTCGTCCTGCTCATCCTTTGGCTACTTGGACTGGTCTCCTCCTACACCATCGGCGGATTCATTCACATCCTTCTCGTCATCGCGATCATTGTCATCCTGCTGAGAGTCATCAGCGGGCGCAAGCCTCTGTAGCGTTCAGTCAGCTATCGTAATCGTCTCACCGCATACCCCACATCACGCACATCAGGAGAATCCACCATGAAACAACTCAGAAACTATTTTTCCGCACTGTTCCTCGCCGTCACCCTGGCTTCCGTTGTCGGTTGTGCATCGACACGGCAGCAGGAGGGCACCGGTGAATATATCGACGACAGCGTCATTACGACCAAGGTAAAAGCGGCCATTTTCAACGATCCAGTGCTCAAGGTCGCTGAAATCAACGTTGAGACCTTCAAAAGCGTGGTGCAGTTGAGCGGCTTCGTGAGTTCGCATGCGGCGGCCAGCAAAGCGGTCGATTTGGCGCGCGGCGTTGCCGGCGTGACGTCTGTGAAGAACGACATGCGGATCAAATGAAAAGACTCCTTTGGATTTCGCTCATGGCCGGCCTCCTCGTCGGGGGACCGGTGCTTGCCGACAAGCCGGATAGAACTGACAAAGGCAAGGGTGGCGGTCATGCCGAGAACTCGCGTAATGGCGATCACAGGGATGATCGACGCGAAGACGGTCGCCGCGACCCGCGTGACGACTGGCGGGGCGGTTCGTCCTTCAACGACCACCATCGCACCGCCGCGCGTCAATACTATGAAGAGCGTTATCACGCCGTTGGACGTTGTCCACCGGGACTGGCCAAGAAACACAATGGCTGCCAGCCCCCAGGCCAGGCGAAAAAATGGCGTAAGGGAAAGCCATTGCCACGTGATGTGATTTTTTATGACCTGCCGCGCGACATGCTTGAACGCATGGGGCCACCACCGAGTGGGCACCGCTATGTGCGCGTGTCCAGCGATGTTCTACTGATCGCCATTGGCACCGGCATGGTGGTCGATGCCATCGGTGATCTGATGGGCAGGTAAACCAGATCCGTTGAGGATGGCCGCCTGAACGAAGACTTGTGGGCGGCCTGCCGTGTGGCATGGGGACGGCGATAGAATCACGCTTTCCATCGCATTGCTGGAGTTCCCATGCCCGCCTACCGTTCCCGCACTTCTACCCACGGCCGCAACATGGCCGGCGCGCGCGCCCTCTGGCGTGCCACCGGCATGAAAGATGGCGATTTCGGCAAGCCGATTATCGCGGTGGTCAATTCCTTTACGCAGTTTGTGCCGGGCCATGTGCATCTGAAGGACATGGGCCAGTTGGTCGCACGCCAGATCGAAGCGGCGGGTGGCATCGCCAAGGAGTTCAATACCATCGCGGTCGATGACGGCATTGCCATGGGCCACGGCGGCATGCTCTATTCGTTGCCCTCACGCGAGCTGATCGCCGACTCGGTTGAGTACATGTGCAACGCCCACACCGCCGACGCGATGGTGTGCATCTCGAACTGCGACAAGATCACCCCCGGCATGCTGATGGCCGCGCTGCGCCTCAACATCCCCGCCGTGTTTGTTTCCGGTGGGCCGATGGAAGCCGGCAAGGTCAAGTGGCATGGCGAATATCGCATGGTCGACCTGATCGACGCGATGATCGAGGCGGCCGATGAGAAGAACTCGAACGCCGAGGTGTATGCCATGGAGCGCTCGGCCTGCCCAACCTGCGGTTCCTGCTCTGGCATGTTTACCGCCAACTCGATGAACTGTCTGACCGAGGCGCTGGGCCTCTCGTTGCCGGGCAACGGTTCGCTACTGGCGACGCATGCGGATCGCGAGAAGCTGTTCGTCAAGGCCGGTCATCTGATTGTGGAATTGTGCGAACGCTGGTACGACCACAACGACGCCTCGGCGCTGCCGCGCTCGATTGCCAGCTTTGCTGCTTTCGAGAATGCGATTGCGCTCGACATCGCCATGGGCGGCTCGACCAACACGGTGTTGCATCTGCTGGCCGCCGCGCAGGAAGCCGGCGTGAATTTCACGATGACCGATATCGACCGCATGTCGCGGCGCGTGCCCTGCCTCGCCAAGGTGGCGCCGGCGACGCAGAAGTACCACATGGAAGATGTGCATCGTGCCGGCGGCGTCATGGCCATCCTCGGCGAACTGGATCGCGCCGGCCTGATCAACCGCGCCAGCCCGACCGTGCTCTACCCCAGCATGGGTGAGGCGCTCGACTGCTGCGACGTGATCCGCAACAGCGACAAAAAAGTGCATGATTTTTTCCGCGCGGCGCCGGGCGGTGTGCCGACGCAAACCGCCTTCTCGCAAAGCCGCCGCTACCCGACGCTCGATCTGGATCGCGCCAACGGCTGTATTCGGAATCTCGCGAATGCGTACTCGCTGGATGGCGGCCTCGCGGTTTTGTTCGGCAACATTGCCGAGAAGGGTTGCATCGTCAAGACGGCGGGCGTGGATGATTCGATCCTCAAGTTCATCGGCCGCGCGCGCGTCTGCGAATCGCAGGAAGAGGCGGTAGAGAAGATTCTCGCCGACCAGATTGTCGCCGGCGACATCGTCATCGTGCTGTACGAAGGCCCCAAGGGCGGCCCCGGCATGCAGGAGATGCTCTACCCGACCTCGTACCTGAAGTCGAAGGGCATGGGCAAGGTCTGCGCGCTGCTGACGGACGGTCGTTTCTCCGGCGGCACCTCAGGTCTCAGCATTGGCCATGCCTCGCCCGAAGCGGCGGCCGGCGGCAACATTGGACTTGTTGAGGAAGGTGACACCATCGAGATCGACATTCCCAAGCGCACGATCAATCTGGTGATCGAAAAGTCGGCGCTGGCGAGACGGCGGGAAGCGATGGAGGCGAAGGGTGCGGCGGCGTGGAAGCCCGCAAACCGCCAGCGCAGCGTATCCGCCGCGCTGAAGGCTTATGCGGCGCTGACAACTTCCGCCGATACCGGTGCGGTGCGCGACATTTCGCAACTCTCATGAGTGATTTCCAGTCGCTCTACAGCGGCCGGCTCTGGTCGGTGCTGTCGTGGGAGCAGCTTGATGCGTTCTGGCAGCGTATCGATCCCGCTGTCGGCTGGTATGTCTATGCCGTTGGCGAACCGGTGCCGACCGCGCCTGCGGCGGCCGAGACAGTGGGCGGCTTCATCACCAGCATCAATGCGCTGTTGCACAAGGAGCATCACCACGACTATTGTGGCATCGTCTATGCCGATCAACTGGACGCGCCAAGCTTCGTGAAAATCTTCGATCCGAACAATCTCGGCGTATCCTGCGGTTTTTCCGACAACCCACCCTTGCCGGGCTGGATTCTCTGTCGCGTGCCGCCAGAGGATTTGCAGCCCGCGACACCGTTGCCGGAAGGACGCAAGCGCTGGTGGCGCGCACTGTTTGGCTAAATTCTGAAGGGGAGAAATAATGGCAACTGCAGCGAAGAAGAAACCCGTGGCAAAAAAACCGGCAGCGGCCAAGCCGGCAGTAAAAAAAATTGTGGCAAAGAAAGTGGTCGCGAAGAAGCCTGCCGCAAAAAAACCAGCCGCGCGCAAGCCGGTAGTGAAGCAACAGGCCACCGGCGAAGTGCTGAGCGAACTCAAGCTATTGGCCAAGGAACTTAATCTGGCTGCCAAGGGACTCGGCAAGCGTTCGGCGAACAATCCCAAGGAGGTTTCGACCATCCTCGGCAACGTCGAGCGGATCACCGCCGAGGCGGCCAACAAGTCGCTGCTGGAGGCCGAGTTCGCCAAGACGCAGGTGGAACTGGCGCTCGCCTCGCTGGGCAAGGACTGGAGCCGCAAGCAGCTTGAGGAACTTCTCAGAAGCGTCAGCAAGCATCTGACCAACATCATGGTGGCACAGGAATTCCAGGACATCGCCGGCCAATCGCTGCGCAAGGCGATGAAGGCGCTGGTTGGCGCCATTATCGTCGTCGAAGGCGGAGGTCCGACGGAAGAGCAACGCCTGTCGCAGAAGGATGTCGATTCCCTGCTGAACGACCTGATGCCATAATGGGCTGAAATAAGTTGATTGAAATTGTCGGGTATAGTCGGGGTTCCCGAGTGGAGGCCGACCATGCCCGATCTGCGCAATACCCTGGCGGGAGAAACCTCGCCCTATCTGCGGCAACACGCTGACAACCCCGTTGCCTGGCAGCCTTGGGGTGAGCCGGCGCTCACACTGGCGCGCGAGCAGGACAAACCGATCCTGCTGTCCATCGGCTACTCGGCCTGCCACTGGTGCCATGTGATGGCCCACGAATCCTTCGAGGATGACAGTGTGGCGGCGGTGATGAATCGCCATTTCGTCAATATCAAGGTCGACCGTGAAGAGCGGCCCGACCTTGATCAGATCTACCAGACGGCCCACCAGATGATCACCGGTCGCCACGGCGGCTGGCCGCTGACAATGTTTCTGTCGCCCGATGGCACGCCTTTCCATGGCGGCACCTACTTCCCGAGGGAAGCCCGTTACGGCCTGCCCGGTTTCGCCGGATTGTGTGAGCAGGTGGCCGCTGCCTGGCGCAGCAAGCGTGCGGATATTGAGGCGCAGAACCGCGAAGTACTCGGCGCACTGACGCGCACGGTGCCTGTCAGTGGCTCGCCCGTCGCGCTTGATGGGGCGCCGATCCAGGCGCTCCGTGCGCTCCTGATCGGCAGTTTCGATCGTGAGGACGGGGGATTTGGCGGGGCACCGAAATTTCCGCATCCAACCGATCTGGCTTTCCTGTTGCAACAGACGGCGGATGCGCCCGCTCGTGAAGCCGCCTTGCGCACACTGCGCTGCATGGCGGCCGGCGGTATCCATGACCAACTGGGCGGCGGTTTCTGCCGCTACAGCGTGGATGAACGCTGGGAAATTCCGCACTTCGAAAAGATGCTGTATGACAACGGGCCGTTGCTCGGCCTCTATGCCGATGCCTGGGCGCTGACCGGCGAGGACGATTTTCGCCGGGTGGCCGAAGGGATCGTTGGTTGGTTACAGCGCGAAATGACCGACCCGGCAGGGGCCTTTTATGCGGCGCTCGATGCCGATTCGGAGGGTGAGGAAGGCAAGTTCTACGTCTGGGATCGTGCCGAGGTGGCGCGCTTGCTGACGCCCGAAGAGTCGGCGTTGGCGGGACGGCACTGGGGGCTCGATCAGCGGCCCAATTTCGAGGGCCACCACTGGCATCTCAAGGTGGCTGCGCCGCTGGCAGAGGGTGAGCGCGATCTGCGCGAAGCCGCGCGTGCCAAGCTGTTTGCCGCGCGGGAGCAACGCGTCCGCCCCGGCCGCGACGACAAGATTCTCACCAGCTGGAACGCGCTGATGATCGAAGGGCTGGTGCATGCGGCGCGGGTGTTTGCACGAGAAGACTGGCTGGCACCGGCGACACGGGCGCTTGATGAACTCAAAAGTCGGCGCTGGAGAGACGGCAACGGCGGCGGCAGGCTGTGGACGACCGACCACTTGCCCGGCTATCTCGACGATTACGCCTTTCTGCTGTCCGCGCTGCTGGAGCGCCTGCAGGCCGGCTATCGCCCAGAAGACCTTGTCTTTGCCCAACAGGTCGCCGATGCCCTGCTGACGCACTTCGAGGACGCCGAACACGGCGGCTTTTTCTTCACCGCGCATGACCATGAGCAACTGATCCAGCGGCCCAAGACCGGCCATGACAACGCCCTGCCAGCCGGCAACGGGGTCGCGGCGCAGGCCTTACAACGCCTCGGCCATCTGCTCGGCGAGGTGCGCTACCTCGATGCGGCACGCCGTACCGTTGAACTGTTCATGCCGCTGATGCGGCGTCAGCCGGGTGGTTTTGCGACGCTGGCGGAAGCGCTGGCGGAAGCGATCGAACCGCCGTCGATGGTCATCCTGCGTGGTCCGGAAGCGGCCGTGGCCGACTGGGGTAGACGCTTGAAGACACGGGCGCTGATCCTGCTGCTACCGAATGGATTGGCTGGTTTACCGCCGAGTCTGGCCAAGCCGGAATCTCCCCATGTCAACGCCTGGGTGTGCCGCGGCGTTAATTGCCTCATGCCGGTGGCTGATTTCCACGAACTTGCGGGGGTTTTGCAGGGGCGGGATTTCCGCTAGACTCACGGCTCAAATTTTCAGCCACATACACCAACCTAGCAAAATGAGGAATCCCATGAAAATTATCGCTACTGCCCTGATCGCCGCCGGCGTGATGATCTCTGCCCCCGCCATGGCCAGCAAGGATCTGGCTACCAAGAGCAACTGCATGGCCTGTCACGCTGTCGACAAGAAGCTGGTCGGTCCGTCCTACCAGGAAGTCGCCAAGAAGTACGCGGGCAACGCGGGCGCCCCCAAGCTGCTTGCCGAGAAGATCAAGAAGGGTGGCACGGGAACTTGGGGCCAAGTGCCGATGCCCCCGAACGCAGCCGTCAAGGATGCGGACATAGACACCATGGTCAAGTGGATTCTCGCTGGCGCCAAGTAATTTGGCTTCGCACCATAAAAAACCCGGCCCCGGCCGGGTTTTTTATTGCCTCAGTTCAGCCGTTGATAGCGCCCACCGGGCAACTGGGCAACGCGTCCGTCCAGTTCGAGCGGCAGCAATTGTGCCAACAGGCCATCGGCCGCAAGACCGGTACGCTGTGCCAACGTGTCGAGATCGCAGGGGTCGCCGCCGAGCGCGATGAGGATCGGATCGGTTTCGGCTTCGCGCACGGATGCGATGGCCGCTGGATTGACCACATGCTCCCAGCGCAGTTCCTCAAGGATATCCTGCGCCGATTCGACCAGTTTGGCGCCCTGTTTGATGAGCGCATGACAGCCTTTCGACTGTGGCGAGTGAATCGAGCCGGGAATGGCGAAGACCTCGCGCCCGGCTTCTGCCGCCAGTCGTGCTGTGATCAATGAACCGCTCTGCTTGGCCGCTTCCACTACCAGGCAGCCACGCGCCATGCCGGCAATCAGTCGATTGCGGCGTGGGAAGTTGGCGGCCAGCGGCGGTGTGCCGAGGGGAAATTCGCTGATGATTGTGCCGTGTGCCGCAATCTCGCGCGCCAGACCTTCATTGCGTGCCGGATAGATGCGGTCGATGCCGGTGCCGATCACCGCGACGGTGGATGCTTTGCCGGCCAGTGCGCCACCGAGCGAACCACGATGGGCAGCCGCATCGATGCCGGCGGCCAATCCGCTGATGATGGTCAAGCCGGCTGAAGACAACGCGCTGGCGAAGGCTTCGGCATTGGCTTCGCCCTGCTTCGTGGCATTGCGGCTGCCAACGATGGCGCAAGCCGGACGGTTGAGCCACGCGACCTCGCCTTTGACATAGAGCAGGATGGGCGGGTCGGCGGCGGTCAGTAGTGCCTGCGGATATTCCGTATCGGCGAGGGTTAGCAGGTGATTCCCCGCTTGCGTCGCCCAGTCCAGCGCAGCGTCGATCTCCTTGGCACAGTCATGCGTGAGCAGGCGCTCGACCATGCCACCACCAAGGGCACCGCGCAAGGCTGAAGGCGTGGCCGCAAAGATTGCTTCGGGATCGGAAAATACCTTGAGCAGCTGACGCTGCGTCTCGCCGCCGATGCCGGGAATCAGGGTCAGCCGCAGCCAGGCGGCGAGTGCCGTGTTGCTCAATTCAATTTAGGGTTTGCGTACCTTGTCGCCCGGTACCACCGACCGTGCGGCATCCATCACGAGCGCGTAAGACACGCGGTCGAACACGCGGAAGATGAAGACCAAACCGTAACGTTCGTCGGGGAGCTGGTGGGTCTGTGGCTTGCCATCCTCGAAACGGTTGGTCACGGCCGCGCCGGCGCGATAGATCGCCAGCACATGGCCCATCTCAAGGCCGTCAAGCTTGCCGCGCGAGAGCGAAACGATCGAGTGACGCCCGCCTTCGCCGACGCCGCCATACAGGGTCAGGATACGGCCCTGAATGTCCTGGGTGGGCAGACGGGGCATGTAGCTGGCAATCTCGGGACGACCGGCAGGGACGAGACGGTCACCGCGACCAATTTCCTGTTTGACGCTGGTGATCTCCATGGTCGTGATGCCTTCGGCCGACTCGCTGAGCGCACGGGCGTTGCCGAGGAAGATCGCTTCGAGGCCCAACACCTCTTTGCTGTCGGGATCGACGAAGGGTTTGCCGGGACGGAAAATCTGCCAGGATTTCACCTGCGGGTCGGCGCCGCTGACATAGATCTGATCGCCGCTACCGGTGTACACGCGGTTTTCCTGGGGAGCGACGATGCGCGGTGCTTGATCGAAACCGGCGGCATCGATCACCAGCGGCTGCGACAGGAAGGGCTCAATGGCCTGCGGGGAGATGGCCGGGATCTCCTTTGAAATCGGCTGTGAGTGCACTTGCGGCCCAAGCTTGACGATACCGAGCTTGAGTTGCGGCTGATCGCCACTCATGTCGAGAATAACCACCTGACCGGGGTAGATGCGATGCGGGTTCTTGACCTGCTCGGCGTTCATCTTCCACAACTCGGGCCAGCGGAAGGGGTCCTTGAGGAACTTGGCGGCGATTCCCCACAGCGTGTCGCCGGGCACGACGATGTGGCGCTCGGGCGCATCGGCGGCAATTTCGAGCGGAGGCGTGGCCGCATGCTGCGCAAAGCTGGCGGTTGATAAACTCAAAATGAGCGCGAATATAATGGGCTTCATAAGTCAGGACTCCGGACACCTCGATCCGAGGTCTGCCGATTTTGCCCCCAAATTCCACCCGCATCAACCCGTTAAAGCGATCTTTCATGGCCCTATTGCCCATATTGCGGTATCCCGACCCCCGTCTCCATACCCAAGCCAAGCCGGTGACGGCCGTTGATGCCGGCATTCGCCAGTTGGTCACCGACATGGCCGAGACCATGTACACCGCACCGGGCATTGGCCTTGCCGCCACCCAGGTGGATGTGCATCAGCGTGTGCTGGTGCTGGATGTCTCCGAAGACAAATCGCAGCTCAAGGCCTTCATCAATCCAGAAATCCTTTGGCGCGAGGGCGAGTGCGTGGGTGAAGAAGGTTGCCTGTCGGTGCCCGGTATCTACGAGACAGTGACGCGCAGCGAGCGCGTCAAGGTGCGTGCGCTCGACATGGAAGGCGAGCCCTTTGAGCTTGAAGCCGATGGCTTGTTGGCGATCTGCCTGCAACACGAGATTGATCATCTCGATGGCAAGGTATTTGTCGAATACCTCTCCCGCCTGAAGTTATCGCGTATCAAGGCAAGACTGGCGAAGCAGGCGAAGATTGCCGTTTGACATCATGAAAGTCGCCTTTGCAGGTACCCCCGAGTTTGCCGCCGTTGCGCTGCGTGCGCTGCTGGCTGCCGGCTTTGACATTCCCCTGGTGCTCACGCAGCCCGACCGCCCCGCCGGACGCGGCCAGAAACTGGTGGCCAGCCCGGTCAAGCAGGTAGCACTGGCCCACGGCATCCCCGTGCATCAGCCGGAAAAGCTGCGCGACCCGGCCACGCATCAGCCCTTGATTGATGCCGCCCCCGACGTACTGGTGGTCGCTGCCTATGGGTTAATCCTGCCGCAGGCGGTACTCGACATCCCCAAGCACGGCTGCCTCAATATCCATGCTTCGCTCCTGCCGCGTTGGCGCGGCGCGGCGCCGATTCAGCGTTGTCTGGAAGCGGGCGATGCCGAAACTGGCGTCACCATCATGCAGATGGAAGCAGGACTCGATACCGGGCCGATGCTGCTGGTGGAGTCGCTAAAAGTCGGCGCTGGCGAGACGGCGGCTGGTTTGCATGACCGGCTGGCTGAACAGGGCGGACGGCTGATTGTCGACGCCTTGCAGCGCCTCGATTCACTCAAGCCAGTCCAGCAACCGGTTGATGGCGTCACCTACGCGAGCAAGATCGACAAGGCCGAAGCCGCCATTGACTGGACACAGCCGGCTATCACCATCGAGCGGCGCATCCGCGCCTTCGATCCCTTCCCTGGCTGCACCACCCCCCTGGGGGAGGCCACCCTCAAGCTCTGGCGCGCGCAACTTGCCGCAGGCAGCGGGCAACCCGGCGAAATCCTTGCCGTCGCCCCTGCGGGCATTACCGTGGCTTGCGGAGAGGGTGCCTTGCGGCTGACCGAACTGCAAAAGCCGGGGGGGCGCCGTCTCGCCAGCGCCGACTTTTTGGCCGGCTTCCCGCTGGTGCTTGGCCAACGCTTCGGCACCCATTGAACAACCCACCACTTTCCCGCGCCCTGGCGGCTGCCGCCGAAGGTTTGGCCGCTGTCCTGGCGGGCCGCACACCGGATGCGTGGCTGGCCAAACTCGATGCGGCGCTCCGGCCGGCGGCACTGGACCTGAGCTTTACGGCGCTGCGTGACTCTGGGCGCGGCGATTTTCTGCTCGGCCAGTTACTGCAAAAACCACTCGATGACATGCCCACGCATGCGCTGCTGCTGGTGGCGCTGGCCCGTGTCGAACGGCGTCCCGAGGAAGCGCATACGCTGGTCGATCAGGCGGTGACTGCCGCTGGCAAGCGCTTCAAAGGCTTGGTGAACGCGGTGTTGCGCAATTTCCTGCGTCAGCGCGAGCGCTTGCTGGCCGCTGCGGAGGCCGATGATGTCGCCCGTTGGCGCCATCCGCACTGGTGGCTTGATGCGCTGCGCGCGGCCCACCCCGAACAGTGGCAGGCCATCGCGGCGGCGGGCAATACGCATCCACCGATGTGCCTGCGCTTGAATCGCCGTCGCCCTGTCACCGCCAACTTTTCCGGCCAGCGCCTGGGCGAGGCAGCGATCTTGCTCGACAAGCCGCTGCCGGTCGAGCGCATTCCCGGCTTCAAGGAAGGCCAGGTGTCGGTTCAGGACTGGGGCGCCCAGCACGCGGCCCGCTTGCTCGATGTGCGGGATGGCTTGCGCGTCCTCGATGCCTGTGCGGCACCTGGGGGCAAGACCAGCCATCTGCTGGAGCTGGCCGATCTTGACCTGACCGCGCTGGAACTGGATGCCACGCGGGCACGACGCATCGCGGAAAATCTGGATCGGCTGGGGCTTTCGGCCACCGTCAAAGTGGGTGATGCTGGCCAGCCGGCGACCTGGTGGAACGGTCGATCGTTTGACCGCATCCTCGCCGATGTGCCCTGTTCGGCGTCGGGCGTCGTCCGTCGTCATCCCGATATCAAGTGGTTGCGCCGCCCGGCCGATGTGGCGGGTTTCGCACAGACGCAGGCGCGAATTCTCGATGCTTTGTGGCCGCTACTGTCTCCAGGTGGCAAAATGCTCTATGCCACCTGCTCGGTGTTTCCCGCCGAGAATGGCGAGCAGGTGCGGGCCTTCGTGGCGCGTCACCCCGATGCGCATCGCTTGCCAACTGGCAGCGCAGCCTTGGAATTACAACTATTGCCCTCGGCGACACATGATGGTTTCTATTACGCCCTGCTGGAGAAAACTGCTTAGGCCCTTGCTGGGCTTGGTGGCGAGCCTGTGCGTGGGTGCCGTGCTGGCGGGCAGCATCGAGCCGGAGCAGGCACAATTGGTGCCGGATGAGCAGGGGCAGGCGCTCACGGCGCGCTTCAAAATTCAGTTGGGCGCACGGTTGGAAGAAGCGGTTAGTCGCGGTGTACCGCTCAATTTCCGTCTTGAGTTCACCTTGGAGAGAAAACGCAAGTACTGGGTGGATGAGCACATCGCCGGACGCGTCTTGAACTATCGCCTTACCTATCAGGCGCTGACGCGCCAGTACCGCCTCTCGATCAACGGACTGCACCAGAACTTCGAGTCGCTGGACGAGGTTTTGGCGAGTCTCGGGCGGGTTGCCCGGCTGCATGTGGTGGATAAGGGGCAACTGCGGGCGGGTGAAATCTACCTTGCGGCCGTGCGGCTTTCCATGGATCACGAGCAGTTGCCCAAGCCGCTACAGGTCGATGCCTTGGCCGATCGCGACTGGCGCGTCGAGGCGAGGGCGTATCGATGGGAATTCGTGGCGATCGATAAATGAAGATCGTTCTTGCCGTCGCCGCCGGGTTGTCTGCGGTTCTGGTGTTCCTGCTGGCGAGCGCCAGTGCCGACACGACGCTGTTCGCCCGCCATACGCCGCTCTTGATTGGCATGAGTGCCCTGGCAGCGCTGGTATTGCTGATCCTCGTGGCGACTCAGGTACGCAATCTTTTTCGCGAATATCGCCAAGGGGTTTTTGGTGCCAAGCTCAAATCGCGCCTCCTGCTGATGCTGGCCTTGATGGCAGTCGTGCCCGGGGTGCTGGTGTATGCCGTGTCGATGCAGTTTGCCGTCAAGAGCATCGATTCCTGGTTCGATGTGCGGGTCGAGGCAGCGCTGGATGGCGGCCTTGATCTCGGCCGTGGCGTGCTCGATGCGATGCAGGCTGATCTGCTGGCCAAAGGGCGGGCCATGGCCTACGAACTGAGCGATGCCCCATCGGTCGGCCCCGTGTTGCTCAACCGCCTGCGCGAACAATCTGGCGTGCAAACCCTGCAACTCCTGACCACCAGTGGTCATCTGGTGGCCAACAGCAGCGGCGATTTGCAGGGCGTACTGCCCGCGCTGCCTTCGATGGGCCAGTTGCGCCAGGCACGCCTCGGCACTGGCATCACCCACGTCGATGGCGATACCGCTACCGGGCTGGTGGTGCGCGCGCTGGTGCCGGTCACCTCCTACCGCCTGAGTGGCGAAACCCAGATCTTGCAGCTCGAACAACCGGTGTCCGCTGCCATTACGCAAAGTGCCGCGCTGGTCGAAGAGGCCCACCGTGATTATCAGGAATTGCAACTGGGCCGCAGCGGCTTGAAGCGTTTGTACACACTGACGCTGACCTTTGCCTTGTTGCTGGCCCTGTTCGTCGCCCTGGCCCTGGCCTTCTTCCTTGCGGCACGACTTGCCAAACCGCTGCTGATGCTCGCTGAAGGCACGCGCGCCGTGGCGGCGGGCGACCTGACGCCACGTGCGGTGCTGGAAACCGACGACGAACTGGGTGTGCTGACGCGCTCGTTCAACGAGATGACCATCCAGCTCGAACAGGCGCGGATCGAACGCGAGAGTGCCCAGCGGGCTGCCGTCTGGGGCGAAGTGGCGCAGCGTCTGGCGCATGAGATCAAGAATCCGCTGACCCCCATCCAGCTCTCGGCCGAACGTCTGCAGATGAAGCTCGCTGACAAACTGAACCCGACCGATGCGGCCATGTTGGGCCGTGCCACGCGCACCATTGTCGAGCAGGTCGAGGCAATGAAAAACATGGTCAATGATTTCCGCGACTATGCGCGCATGCCACCGCCCAAGCCAGTGGCGCTGGATCTCAATGCACTGATTGACGAAGTGGCCGATCTCTACCTTGATGGACCAACCGCGATCCGGACACATCTGACGGAAGATCTGCCCCATGTGCAGGCCGATGCCGACCAGATGCGCCAGGTGCTGCACAACCTGATCAAGAATGCCGGTGAGGCGATGCATGAAAAAGTCGGCGCTGGCGAGACGGCACAGGTGCAAGTTTTCACCGGTACTGATGCGCGCGGACCATGGCTGGCCGTGCGCGACGGCGGCCCAGGCTTTCCGCCGGAGATTCTGGCGCGCGCTTTCGAACCCTACGTGACGACCAAACCGAAGGGCACTGGTCTTGGCTT
This sequence comes from Rhodocyclaceae bacterium, assembly GCA_030681195.1. GTDB lineage: Bacteria > Pseudomonadota > Gammaproteobacteria > Burkholderiales > Rhodocyclaceae > Sulfuricystis. The sequence goes on along the minus strand of JAUXXJ010000012.1, from coordinate 234,708 downwards.
GGCGATTGTCAAAAAGATCATCGAGGACCATGGTGGCCGCATCACGCTGAGCAATTTGCCGGCAGAACAAGGCGGCGGCGCTGAAGTACGCGTGCATTTACCCGCAGTTCTGCCCCCACGGGCAGACAACGACGCGGCATAATGGAAAAAAATCCCACCTGAACCCATGCCACAAATACTGGTCATCGACGACGAAGTCGGCATCCGCGAACTCCTCTCGGAGATTCTTACTGACGAGGGGCATGATGTTGCCACCTGCGAGAACGCCACCACGGCGCGTGCCTGGCGTGAAGCACGCCGTCCTGATCTGGTCTTGCTCGACATCTGGATGCCCGATACCGATGGCGTGACCCTGCTACGCGAATGGGCGGCCAATGGCCAGCTCAACATGCCGGTGGTGATGATGTCCGGTCATGCCACCATCGATACGGCGGTCGAAGCCACCAAAATTGGTGCGGTGGGGTTTCTCGAAAAGCCCATCGGCATGCAGAAGCTGCTGGCCAGCGTCAAGCAGGCCCTTGAACGTGTACCCAAGACCGCTGGCGCTTTGTCCCTGATGGCCTTTCCGCGTTCGGCGCCGCTGAAGGATTTGCGCAAACGTCTGGAGCAGGTGGTGGCCAAGAGCCGCAGTGTGCTGCTGCGGGCACCGCATGCCTCGGTCGTTGAACTGGCGGCGCGCAGTCTGCAACCGGCCGGCAAGGCCTGGATCGATCTCGGCAATGATTCCACGCCGCTGACGCTCGAAATGCTCGAACAGTCGAATGGCGGGGTGCTGTATTGCGCCGAGCTGTCTCGTCTCTCGCGCCTGCAGCAGAAGAATCTTGCCTTCGTCTTCGAGCGCCTGGAGCGCCATAATCTGCGCTTGGCGGTCGCCACCACCTGCGATGTGCCCGGCCTCACCGCCCTTGGGTGGGAAGAGTCGCTGCTCAACAAGCTGTTCGATGTCAGCGTCGGCCTGCCGTCCTTCGCCGAGTTGAAGGACGATGTGCCCGATCTGGCCACCCATCTGCTCACCCAGATGGTTGAGGCGGGCGAAACCCCGCCGCGCCGGCTCTCGGTGGCTGCCCAGAATGCCCTGCGCCAGCAGGCATGGCCGGAAGGCTATCCGCAGCTAAAGAGCACCATCAAGTCGCTGGCGCTGGCCGCGCTCGACGAGGAAATTACGGCCGAGGACGTGCAGCATCTGCTCACCCCAGGTGCCGATCTGTTGCCCGACGTACCGCCCGGCCTGCTGCCGGAAATGCTCACGTTGCCGCTGCGCGAGGCACGTGAGATATTCGAGCGCCTCTACTTCGAACACCACCTCAAGCTTGAAGGCGGCAGCATGACGCGGCTGGCCGAAAAGACCGGCCTTGAGCGTACCCACCTTTATCGCAAGCTAAAAGACCTCGGCCTGCGCAATACGTCCAAAGAAGCCGAAGAATGCGCATCCTGATTCTCGGCGCCGGCCAGGTCGGTGCCAGTGTCGCAGAGGCGCTGTCGTCCGAGGCCAACGACATCACCATCATTGACCAGAATCGCGAGAGCCTTGCCCAACTGGCCGATCACCTGGATGTCCGCACACTGACCGGTAATGCCGCTTATCCCTCCGTTCTCAAGGAGGCGGGCATTGAGGATTGCGAAATGCTTGTCGCTGTCACCCAGTCCGACCAGACCAATTTGGTGGCCTGCAAGATTGCGCGCAGCCTGTTCAATGTCACCACGCGCATTGCGCGCTTGCGTTCCCCCGACTTTCTCGATCCGGTCCTGCTGTCGAACGAGAACTTTGCGGTCGATTACGCCATTTGCCCTGAGCAGGACATTACCGACTACATCTCCAAGCTGATCGAATATCCCGAGGCCTTGCAGGTGCTCGAATTTGCCGGCGGTCGTGTGGTGCTCGTCGCCGTGCGCGCCTACACCGGTGGATTGCTGATCGGCAAGCCGATTCGCACCCTGCGCGAGCATCTGCCGACCGGCATCGACACGCGCATTGCTGCAATTTTTCGCGAGCATCAGCCGATTGAGCCGGATGGCCACACCGTTGTCGAACCCGGCGATGAGGTATTCGTGCTGGCAGCGGCCGAGCACATGCGCCCGGTGATGCGCGAGTTGCGGCGCATGCAGCAGCCGGTGCGGCGCATCATGATCGCCGGCGGCGGCAATATCGGCGCGCGTATTGCCGCCCAACTTGAATCGCGTTACCAGATCAAGATTGTCGAACGCAATCGTGATCGGGCCGAGATGATTGCGGGCAAGCTCAAGGATGCGCTGGTGCTGGCAGGCGAAGCGACTGACGAGAATGTGCTGATCGAAGAGAACATCGACGAAATGGACATGTTTCTCGCGCTCACCAACGACGACGAAGACAACATCATGGCCGCCTCACTGGCCAAGCGACTCGGTTGCAAGCGGGTATTGGCACTGATCAACCGCCGCGCCTATGCCGACATGGTGCAGGGCGGTCCGATCGACATCGGCCTGTCGCCCGCACAGGTGTCCATCGGCCCGCTGCTGAGCCATGTGCGGCGCGGCGACGTGGTGCGTGTGCACAGCCTGCGCCGTGGCGCGGCCGAGGCGCTTGAACTGATTGCCCACGGCGACATGAAAAGCTCCAAGGTGGTCGGGCGCCGCATTGAGGAATTGCCCGTGATAAAGGGTGTGCACATCGGCGCCCTGGTGCGCCAGACCGAGCCCTTCGACATCATCGGCGGCGACGGCATGCCCAGAGGCAAGACCGATCAGCGTGTCATCATCCCGCATCACGACACGGTGATCGAATCCGGCGACCATGTGATCGTGTTCTGCACGCGCAAGGCGCAGGTCAAGGAAGTGGAGAAGCTGTTCCAGGTCGGCTTCATGTTTTTCTGAGGTACGCGCATGCGCTTCCTGCCTGTTTTCCGCGCCCTCGGCGTCATCATTTCGATCTTCGGCATTGCCATGCTGGCACCGCTGGGGGTGTCGATCTCGTTCAATGACGGGGCGCAAACCGCCTATGACGAAGCGATCGCCATCACCCTGTTCTGCGGGTTGCTCCTGTGGCTCGGCGCCAGTCGCGGTGGCACCGCCGAATTGCGCGTGCGCGATGGCTTTCTGCTGGTGGCGCTGACCTGGACGATTCTGCCCTTTTTTGGTGCCCTGCCGCTGCTGATCCACCTTCCGGGCCTGAGCTTTACCGACGCCTACTTCGAGGCGACCTCTGGATTAACAGCGACAGGCTCGACCCTGCTCTCCGGCCTCGATCACCTGCCGATTTCGATCAACTTCTGGCGCACCTTCATGCATTGGTTGGGCGGCTTGGGTGTCATCGTGCTGGCCGTTGCGATCCTGCCGCTGCTCGGCATTGGCGGCCGTCAGTTGTTCAAGGCGGAAGTCCCCGGGCCGATGAAGGAATCCAGCCTGACGCCGCGCATTGCCGAAACGGCACGCGGGCTGTGGGTCGTCTACATCATTCTCACGATTGCCTGCGCCCTGGCCTTCATCGCCGCCGACATGGAGAAGTGGGATGCGCTGATGCACGCCTTCAGCGTCATGGGCCTGGGCGGCTTTTCGACCAAGGACGCCAGTCTCGGCCACTTCAACAGCCTGTCGATCGAGCTGATCGCGATGGGCTTTGCGCTGCTGTCCGGCATCAATTACGCGACCCATTTCCTGGCCCTGCACCAGCGTAGCCCCAGGCCCTACCTGCGCGATGCCGAGATTCCGTTCTACCTCGGCGTAATGGCGCTCAGCATCGTCGGATTGACCGCCTACCTGATGGTCTTCGACGTCTATGAGAGCGTCTGGACGGCGCTGCGCTATGTGGCTTTCCACTGCATCTCGCTGGCCACCTCGCTCGGTTTTGCTACCACCGACTATGCGGCCTGGCCGATGTTCGGCCAGTTGTGGATTCTCTTCCTTGGCAGCTTCTACGCCTGCTCCGGTTCGACCGGCGGCGGCATCAAGATGATGCGCGCGATCATTCTCTACAAGCAGGTCAATCGCGAGATCCTGCGCGCCATGCACCCGCGGGCGGTGCATCCGGTCCGCCTCGGTGGCAGCGTCGTGCCGGACGGCGTGCTGCATGCCGTGCTGGCCTTCAGCTTCATCTACATGGCGATCATCGTCTCGCTGACCCTGCTCATGTCGGCGAGCGGGCTCGACATCGTGACTGCCTTCTCGGCGATTGTGGCGACGCTCAACAACACCGGTCCGGGCCTGGGCGAAGTCGGCCCGGCCAGCAACTTTTCTTCGTTGACCGATTTTCAGACTTGGGTATGCTCCTTTGCCATGGTGCTCGGGCGACTGGAGTTGTTTACCTTGCTCGTGGTGCTGAGCCCCGCCTTCTGGCGGAAATAGGCGGCGCTGGTCAATTCCGTAAAAAGTCGGCGCGACCGCAGGGAATCCCTTTTCGGGATGGCGGGACGGCGCAACAAAATTGGGAGGAAAGCATGCTCGGAGCGTTTAGCGAATTCGCACTGTTATTGCTGATATCGGCGGCGGCTGGCGCGGTTTCCCTGTGGCTGCGTCAGCCGGTGCTGATCGCCTACATCGTGGTCGGCATCGTCGCCGGACCGGCGGTGTTCGGCATCGTCACCGCCCACGACCAGATCGACTTGCTGGCACAAATCGGCGTGGCCATTCTGCTCTTCGTCGTCGGGCTGAAGCTCGACCTGCAGCACATCCGCCACATCGGCCCGGTGGCGCTGGCGACGGGGCTAGGCCAACTTACCTTCACCATCATCATCGGCTTCGCAATCATTTTGCTGCTCGGCAAGAGCATGATGGAGGCGATCTACGTCGCGGTGGCGCTGACGTTTTCCAGCACCATCATCATCGTCAAGCTGCTCTCCGACAAGCGCGAGATCGACTCGCTGCACGGGCGCATCGCGGTGGGTTTTCTGATTGTGCAGGATTTGGCGGTGGTGCTGGCAATGATGGCGATGAGCGCCCTGCGCGGCAGTGACGAGGCAGGCATGGCCGAGATTGCGGTCTCGCTGGTCGGCCGCGTCGTCGCTGCCGCCGTCGCCATTTATTTGCTGATGCGCTATGTGCTGCCGAAGGTGGTGGATCTGATGGCGCGCTCGCAGGAACTGCTGCTGGTCTTCGCCATCGCCTGGGGCACCGGGCTGGCGGCGCTGGGCGAGTGGGCCGGTTTTTCCAAGGAGGCTGGCGCCTTCCTGGCGGGCTTCTCGCTGGCCTCGACCCACTATCGCGATGCCATCAACGCGCGCCTCACCGGCATCCGCGATTTCCTGCTGCTGTTCTTCTTCATCGACCTGGGTGCCAAGCTCGATTTTTCCACGCTCGGTGAGGAGCTCTGGCCGGCGGTGATCCTTTCCCTGTTCGTGCTGATCGGCAACCCGCTGATCGTCATGGCGATCATGGGCTACATGGGCTATCGCAAGCGCACGGGATTCCTGTGCGGCCTGACGGTGGCGCAGATCAGCGAGTTCTCGATCATCTTCGTCGCCATGGGCATCACGCTCGGCCATGTCGGCAAGGAAGCGCTGGGGCTGACCACGCTGGTCGGTATTACGACGATTGCGCTGTCGACCTACATGATCCTCTATTCCCATCCGCTCTATGAAAAGCTTGCGCCCTGGCTGGGCTGGTTCGAGCGCCGGCGGCCGTTCCGCGAACTGGCCGTGGCGACCGAACGGCACGACCTGAAAGAGGCCGATGTGATTGTCTTCGGTCTCGGCCGTTATGGCGGCCGCCTCGCGCTCGGGCTGAAGGAAGAGGGACTGAAAGTGCTCGGCGTCGAATTCGATCCCGAGGTGGCGCGGGCCATGCGTCGCCATGGGCTGGCGGTGCGTTATGGCGATGGCGTGGCCGCCGAGTTTCTCGAAAGCCTGCCGCTGGCACAGACCCGCTGGGTGGTCAGTACGCTGCCGGATATCGCCTCCAATCGCAGTTTGTTGCAGGCTCTGCGCGAACACAACTTTCCCGGCGAAGTCGCCATCGTGGCGCGCGAAGACTTCGAGGGCGTCGCCCTCAAGCACCTCGGTGCCCCCACCATCCTCTATCCCATGCGCAACGCCGTCGACTATGCGGTCGAAGCGCTCACCGACCTGATCCGTCCGAAGGAGAACCGCCCATGAAACCGATCGCCCGCATTCTTGCCGCCACGGATCTTTCCGCGCCCGCGCGCCATGCCGTCGAGCGTGGCTTTCTTGTCGCCACTGCTACCGGCGCGCGTTACAGCGTGCTCCACGCCCTCGAACTGGATACGATGGACAGCATGCGCGAATGGCTCGGGGATAACCTCGATGGCGTCAAGCGCAAGCTCGAAGATCAGGCGCGCGAAACGCTCTCCCAACAATTGCACACCGCCGCCCGCGACGTGACCGCCGATGCGCTGATTGCCCTTGGCGCACCGCTGGCCACGATCATCGAGCGCGCCGATGCCATGGATGCCGACCTGCTGGTGCTGGGTGCGCATGGCGGCAATTTCCTGCGTCATCTGGCGCTCGGTTCGATGGCCTCGCGCCTGTTACGCAAAACGACGCGACATCCGGTGCTGGTGGTCAAGCAGGCGCCGCATGAACCCTATCGTCGCTTGCTGCTGCCGGTCGATTTCTCGCCCGTCTCGGCGCAGGCGATTCGCTTTGCGCGCCAACTCGCGCCCGCCGCCGATATCGTCCTGCTGCACACCTTTGAGGCGCCCTTCGAAGGCAAGCTGACCTATGCCGGCGTCGAGGAAAGCGTTATTCAGCGCTATCGTGACACGGCGCGCGCCGAAGCCTTGCGCCACATGCGCCTGCTGGCCGAGCAGACCGCACTCGATAGCAGCGACTACACCCCGGTGGTGGTGCATGGCGATCCCTCGCAACAGATCATCGCGCAGGAACAGGAACTCGATTGCGATCTGATCGTGATGGGTAAACAGGGCACCCATGTCACCGAGGAATTGCTGCTGGGCAGTGTCACCAAGCATGTCTTGGCCGAGTCGCAAGGGGATGTGCTGGTGATCTGCGGCGCACGATAGTTGCACAACCACGCCCCGTATCCGCCCCTGCGCCTGGTTTGGCTGGTCTGGGGCGTAGGCGCCTTGCTTTACCTCTTTGCCTTCTACCAGCGTGTCGCCCCGGCGGTGATGACCGATCAGTTGATGGCCGAGTTCGCCATCGGCGGCGCGGCGCTTGGCAATCTTTCCGCCTTCTACTTCTACGCCTACGTGGCGATGCAGATTCCCACCGGTGTGATGGCCGACCGCTGGGGGCCGCGACGCGTGCTCGCCGCTGGTGCGGGCGTGGCGGCACTGGGCAGCCTGCTGTTTGCGTTTGCACCGGATTTCGGCTGGGCCGGTGTCGGCCGCCTGCTGGTCGGCGCCTCGGTGGCGGTCGCCTTCGTGTCCACCCTCAAGCTGGCCAGCCACTGGTTTCCGCCACAGAAATATGCGCTCGCCTCGGGCATGGCGCTGTTCTTCGGCGTCATCGGCGGCGTCATGGCCGGCGTGCCCTTGCGCCTGCTGGTCGAGAACTTCGGCTGGCGCGACGTGATGGCCAGCGCCGGCGTGTTTGCTGCGCTGCTGTGCGTGCTGGCGTGGTGGCTGGTGCGCGACGATCCGGCCGAGCGTGGCTATGCGAGTCACCATCAAGGCGGCCATCAGGCGCACCATGGTTCCATCCTTGCCGGGCTGGTGGATACCTTGTCCTATCGCAATGTCTGGCTGCTGATGCTGGCGCCGATCGGTTTTTCCGGCGCGGTGCTGACCTTTGCCGGCCTGTGGGGCGTGCCCTGGCTCAAGCAGGTGCATGGCCTCGAACCGAAAGCGGCGGCGGCCGTCACCTCGGTGCTGCTGGTCGCCTGGGCGCTCGGCGGTCCCCTGCTGGGTAACTGGTCGCAACGGCTCGGGCGGCGCAAGCCGTTGTACATCGCCAGCGGCATCGTCGCCCTGCTCGGCTGGGCCGGCGTGATTTACCTCGAACCACCCTTATGGCTGATGGTCGTGCTACTGGCGATCACCGGCTTTGCCTCCGGCAACATCATCATCGGCTTCGCCTGGGCGAAGGAGTCACTGCCGCTGCGCCTGATGGGCACGGCATCGGGCGTGGTCAATATGGGCCCGCTGCTCGGCGGCGTGTTCCTCCAGCCGGGCGTCGGCTGGATGCTCGACCGCGGCTGGCAGGGCAGCATGGACAGCGGCGCGCGACTCTACGATGCGGCGACCTGGCAAAGCGGCTTTGGCCTGATGTTCGCGGCGGTGGCGATTGCGCTCATCCTGCTGCCCTTCGTGCGCGAGTCCCATTGCCGCCAGGCCTGACGTTTACACCGTTTTTATACCGGCTGTAGGACACTGCTGCCATTCTTGACAAGCGGAATGGTCATGCCCGTCACTCTTAGCCGTACCCTCACCCGCACCCTGAGCGCCCTGCTGCTGTGCATTGCCATGGCCCTCCTGGCATTGCCGATGCGCGACTGGTTCGAACCGGCGAATACGGCCATGCTGTTTCTGCTGCTGGTGTTTCTGGTGGCGCTCAAGCTGGGCCGCACCCCGGCCGTGGCAACGGCGTTTGCCAGCGTGGCGCTGTTCGACGTGCTGTTCGTGCCCCCGACCTTCTCGTTGACTGTCGCCGATGCCCAGTATCTCGTTGTCTTTGCCGTGATGCTGGCGGTCGGGCTGATTACCTCGCACCTGACCGCCCAACTGGCTGAACGCAAGGAGGCAGCACAGGCCAGCGAGCGCGAGATGCGCCAGCTTTACGAACTGGCGCGCGATCTTGGCGCCGTATTGACGGTAGACCAGGCCGTCGATCGGTTGGCGACTTTCCTTTCCGAACGCCGACTGGCGGCCGCCGTGCTCATCGACGCCGGCCTTGGTGGCGCCGAGCGCTTCGCGACCTATGGCCGTCTCGAGCTGTCCCCGCGCGATCAGGAGCGCGCCATGGCGGCCTATCAGCAAGGTGCTGTGCTGGCCAGTGAGGCGCATTGGTTCATTCCCTTTCGTGGGGCAACACGCGTGCGCGGCGTGCTGGTGGCGGTGTATGTCGACACGGCCAGGCCCTTGCTGGATGCCGTCGCCTCGCTCGCCGGCATCGCCGTCGAACGCCTGCACTATGCCGAGGTCGCCCAGCGCAGCGAGCTCGAGGTCGCTGCCGAAAAGTTGCGGACAACCATCCTGGCATCGCTCTCTCACGACCTGCGCACGCCGCTGACCAGCCTGATCGGCCTGGCCGACAGCCTGCATGCCGACCTGGCCGTGCAAAAAGTCGGCGCTGGCGAGACGGCAGGCATCATTCGCGATCAGGCGCAAGCCATGCACCGCATGGTCACCAACCTGCTCGACATGGCGCGTCTGCAATCCGGCCGCGTGCAACTGGATCGGCAATGGCAGCCGATCGACGAGGTGGTTGGGTCGAGCCTGCGCTTGCTGGCCGATCTGCTCGCCGGCCGGCCGGTGACGGTCGATCTGCCGGGCGATCTGCCGCTGGTGCTGATCGATGCCGTGCTGATCGAGCGCGTGCTGTGCAACCTGCTTGAAAACGCGGTAAAGCATTCCATCCCCGGTGCCGGGATTCGCCTCTCCGCCCATGCTGCGGGTGAAACGCTGCAGATCGCTGTCTGCAACGAGGGGGGCGGCTTTCCGCTGGATGACCCCACGGGCCTGTTCGATCCTTTTGTGCGCGGCGAAGGCACGCTCGCACCGGGCACAGGCATCGGGCTGGCCGTCTGCCGCACCATTGTGCTGGCCCACGGCGGCCACATCACCGCAGAAAACCACCCGGGCGGTGCCTGCGTACGCTTCGGTCTGCCGCTCGGCACGCCACCCGAGATGGAAGGAGAGCCGGCATGAATGCCCCGCGCGTGGTGATCGTCGAGGACGACCTGCAGATCCGCCGCTTCGTGCGCGATGCCGTGGCCAAGGCGGGGTGTACCGCCATCGAGGCCGGCACAGGACAGCAAGGACTCGCGGCCATCGCCGCCGAGGAAACCCAGCTTCTCATCCTCGACCTCGGCCTGCCCGACATGAATGGTGTCGACCTGATTCGCGAGCTGCGGCACTGGAGTGCGCTGCCGATCCTCATCCTGTCTGCGCGCACAACAGAACGGGATAAAGTCGAGGCCCTCGATGCCGGCGCCGACGACTACCTGACCAAACCCTTCGGCCTCGGTGAACTGCTGGCGCGCATGCGCGTTTTGCTGCGGCGTCATGGGAGCGACGCGACGGCCTCGCCGCTGTTCCAGTTCGCCGACATCGAAGTCGATCTCGCCCATCACAGCGTGCGTCGCGGCGACACCGAGATCAAACTGACGCAACTCGAATTTCGCCTGCTCGCGACGTTTGTGTCCAATGCCGGCAAGGTCATGACGCAGCGCACCCTGATGAATGAAGTGTGGGGCCCCGGCCATGTCGGGCAGGAACACTATCTGCGCATCTATGTGCGGCGCCTGCGCCAGAAGATCGAGCAGAACCCGATCCAGCCGCGCCACCTGCTGACCGAAATCGGGGTGGGTTACCGCTTCCAGCCATAGTCCATGCGTTTTTTCCCCGTCTTTCACGCGCTGGGTGCCGTTCTGTGTATTTTTGGCCTGACCATGCTGCTGCCGCTGTTTGTGTCGTGGCATTTCGACGATGGCGCGCTGCCTGCCTATGACGAGGCGCTTGGCATCACTCTGCTGTGCGGAGGCATCCTGTGGCTGGTGACGCGACCCAAGCAGAAGGTCGAGCTTCGCGTCCGTGATGGTTTTCTGCTTGTCTCGCTAACCTGGTTGATCACGCCGATCTTCGGCGCCTTGCCGCTTTACCTGCAATTGCCGGAACTATCGCTCACCGACGCCTATTTCGAGTCCGTCTCGGGCCTCACCACGACCGGCTCGACGGTGCTGGTCGGACTCGATGCCCTGCCGATCTCGATCAACCTGTGGCGCACCTTCCTGCACTGGATCGGCGGCATGGGCGTGATCGTGCTGGTGGTAGCGGTGCTGCCGCTGCTCGGCATCGGCGGCCGGCAGATGTTCAAGGCAGAAACGCCGGGGCCGATGAAGGAAACCAGCCTCACCCCGCGCATTGCCGAAACCGCCAAGGGACTATGGACGGTCTATCTGGTGCTCACCGTGGCCTGCATGTTGTCGCTGTGGGCGGTGGGAATGGATGGCTGGGAAGCGGTCATTCACGGTTTTACGATCATGGGCCTGGGCGGATTTTCCAGCCACGACGCGAGCCTGGGGCATTTCAATAGCCTGCCGATCGAGATGGTCACGATGGTCTTCGCCCTGCTTGCCGGGCTCAATTACGCCACCCACTTTCTCGCCCTGCGCAACCGTAGCGTTTTGCCCTACCGGCGTGATCCCGAGTTGCCCTACTTTTACGGCGTCCTGATCGTCAGCATTGTCGGCGTGACTGCCTATCTGCTGATCCTGGATGCTTATAGCGATACGGGCCTGGCGCTGCGCCATGTCGCTTTTCACGCGGTGTCGCTTGCCACCTCGCTCGGCCTGGCGACCATGGACTACGGCCAGTGGCCGATGTTTGCCCAGGTTTGGATCCTCTTTCTCGGCAGCTTTGCCGCCTGTTCGGGATCGACCGGCGGTGGCATCAAGATGATGCGCGCCATCCTGCTCTACAAAATGGTGTTCCGCGAAATCCTGTTTGCCATGCACCCGCGCGCCGTGTCGCCGATTCGCCTGGGCGAGCAAACGGTGGGCGATCACGTGCTGCGCGCCGTGCTGGCTTTCAGTTTCATGTACATGGTCAGCATCGTCAGCCTGACACTGATCCTCTTGGCCTCGGGCATGGAACTCGTCACCGCCTTTTCGGCGATTGTCGCAACACTCAACAACACCGGCCCGGGGCTGGGTAGCGTCGGGCCGGCAGGCAATTTCGCCGGGCTCAATGATTTTCAGACCTGGGTGTGCTCGTTCGCGATGATTCTCGGCCGACTCGAAATCTTTACGCTGCTGGTCGTGCTAACGCCGGCGTTCTGGAGAAAGTAGTCCCACCATCCCCCAGCCCCTTCCTCTCAGAAGGGGAGACTGTTGGCTCGCGGCACTCGAAAATCGGATGTGCCGTCCCGCCAGCGCCGACTTTTCAGAAACCGAGGCTGTGGGCGGTGCTATGCAAACGGTCGATCGCCTCGGTGGCAATACCCAGCGCGGGAGGTCTTGGTCAGGTTTTGTGCCCGTACCTGTTGAGCGAGGCCCATGCGCGATCTCTCATTTGCAATTATTGTGCAGCTTCCACTTTTCCTCGTGGCCCATGGCGACGGCAAAGGCCGGCGGCTTGCAGCGGTCGGCCTCCGAGGCGGTCGGCGTGGCGTGGGGCATCGCATGCATGCTCGGTTGCGTGTCCAGCACCTCGGCGGCGGGGAAACCCTGCGCGGCGATGCTGCCGATCAGGGCGAGGAAAGCGGCCACGATGGCCGTCCCGCCAGCGCCGACTTTCTGGCTCGGGTGGGGCACGAAGACCTCACAACTGCCACCGGCACAGTGCTGCGCCCGTTGGCGGGTCAGTAGGTTGTAAAGCTTGCAGCCGATGCAGATGCCGAACGCGCTCTCGAAGAACATCAGGAGCAGGCAGGCGGCGCAGATCAGCATGTTGATCGGCCCGATGACGTTGTTGATCACGATCAGCCACAGCATGGCGACTGCCAGCAGCCAGCCGATTGCCCAGGCGAAGCGCTTCTGCGGTGCGCCGACCCATTCGGGCGCTTGTCCGCGCACGGCGAAACGCGCCGCGATCATGCTCGGCGACCAGCGCGGATTGATGAACAGGCGGATCGTGAAATCGATCAGGAAGGCCATCACGAAAATCTTGGTCGGCCGGAAGTTGCCAACGAACCAGGCGCTGGAAAATGTCATGAACGCGAACAGGAACAGGATGCCGGCCGCCGCCCGCACTTCACGCTCGTTCAATACCGGCACGTCGTAGCCGGCGATCGTTTCGCCAAAGCCGAAAGTTTTCATGATCCGATTCTCCTTGTTTGTTCCACCGCAGCGTATTTCAGCGCAAAGTTGTAACTGCCGTATTGCAGGCACCGACTTTTCAGAACCCGAGGCTGGCGCCGGCCCCCATGAGGGTGGCAATGCCCAACACGGCAAAGATCACGGCAACGATGCCGGTGGAGATGAGGAAGGCTTCCATCCCGTGGTTCAGTCCCCAAAATTAGTACCAACGCGCCGTGCCGACAAAATCCACGAATGATCCGCCGGCACGGTCTTGACCTTGCTGCCGACATCTTCGAGTTTCACCGGAACGGTGTCTTCGCCCTTGGCTGCAACCATTACGCCGTATTTCTTCTTGGCAATCAGGTCGGCGCAGGCGGTGCCCAGCCGTGTGGCGAGGATGCGGTCGGCGGCCGAGGGCGTGCCGCCGCGTTGCAAATGGCCGAGGATGGTGACGCGCGCTTCGAGGCCGGTGAGTTTTTCGAGCCGTTCGGCCAGCTTGAGGGTGCGGCCGGCATAGACGATCTCGGCGGCGTCGGCCTCGGTATCGTCTTCCTTCTTCTTGCGCTTGGCCGGGGACAGGGCAGCGATGTCCTGCACTGACAGGGCGCCTTCGGCCACCGCGACGATGGAGAAGGGCTTGCCGCCGCGCGCACGCTCGCGAATCGCCTCGGCGACGATATTGACGTCGTAGGGAATTTCGGGAATCAGGATCACGTCGGCGCCGCCGGCAATGCCGGCGCCGAGCGCCAGCCAGCCGGCGCGGTGGCCCATGATCTCGACGACGATGATGCGGTGGTGGCTGTGCGCGGTGCTGTGCAGGCGGTCGATGGCCTCGGTGGCGATGCCCAGCGCGGTGTCGAAGCCGAAGGTGATGTCGGTGCCCCAGACATCGTTGTCGATGGTCTTCGGCAGCGTGATGACATTCAGCCCCTGCTTCTTGAGGCGCAGCGCATTCTTGAGCGTGCCGCCGCCACCGAGGCAGACGAGGCAGTCGAGATGGTTGTCGTGGTAGTTCGCGGCGATGGCATCGGTCATGTCCATCAGCTTGCCGCCGACCGGCATTTTGTGCGGCTTGTCGCGACTGGTGCCGAGGATGGTGCCGCCAGTGGTGAGGATGCCCGACAGTTGGCCGCCGTCGAGCGCCATGATGCGGTTTTCCATCAGCCCGCGAAAACCGTCGCGGAAGCCAACGACATGCATTTTGTGGTGGCCCAGCGCGGCCTTGCCGACGCCGCGAATCGCCGCGTTGAGGCCGGGGCTATCGCCGCCGGAGGTGAGAATGCCGATCTGTTGTGTCATGGTTGTCTCCTCGTTTGGCCGGCATTGTCCCTTATTTCACATGCGATAATCGCCCGATACCTTAAGGAATCTGATCATGGCCCGCCCGAAGAACGACGACTTTCTGCGCGCACTGCTGCGCGAACCCACCACCCGCACCCCCCTCTGGCTGATGCGTCAGGCCGGCCGTTACCTCCCCGAATATTGCGAAACGCGCAAGCGCGCCGGCAACTTTTTGAACCTGTGCAAGTCGCCCAGCATGGCCTGCGAAGTGACGCTGCAGCCGCTGGCACGTTACGACCTGGATGCCGCCATCCTGTTTTCCGACATCCTCACCGTGCCCGATGCGATGGGCCTCGGCCTCTACTTCGCTGAAGGTGAAGGCCCGAAGTTCGAGCGTCCGCTGCGCGAGGAATGGGCGATCAACGACCTGACCGCCCCCGATCCCTACGACCATCTGCGCTATGTGATGGACGCCGTCGTCGAGATTCGCCGTGCGCTCGACAACTCGGTGCCGCTGATCGGTTTTTCCGGTTCGCCCTTCACACTGGCTTGCTACATGGTGGAAGGTGGCGGCTCGGACGATTTCCGCACCGTCAAGACCATGCTCTACAGCCGGCCCGACCTGCTGCACAAGATTCTTGGCGTCACCGCCGATGCCGTCACCGCCTACCTGAATGCCCAGATCGAATCGGGCGCCCAGGCGGTGCAGATTTTCGATACCTGGGGCGGCGCCCTGTCGCACGCGGCCTACGAGGAATTCTCGCTGGCCTACATGCAGCGCGTGATCGCCGGCCTCAAGAAAACCCATGACGGCGAGCGCATCCCCTGCATCGTGTTCACCAAGGGCGGCGGCCAGTGGCTGGAAAAGATCGCCGATATCGGCTGCGATGCCATCGGCGTCGACTGGAGCACTGACATTGGCCTGGCGCGTCAGCGTGTCGGCGACAAGGTGGCGCTGCAGGGCAACTTTGACCCGATCGCCCTGTTTGCCTCGCCGGAGGCGGTGGCGAAAGAGGCGACGCGCATCCTCGACTGCTACGGTCCGGGAAATACCGGCCACGTGTTCAATCTGGGCCACGGCATCAACCAGCACACCCCCCCGGAAAACGTTCGGGTGCTCGTAGACACTGTCCACGCCTACAAAAGAAAATAGGCTAACTGGAAACCGGTAGCCCGTCTGGCTGTCGGGGCAGCCCCTCCCGCGAAGCCTTGCCCCGAGAGGGTTTGACAAAGGGCTGAAATAGTTGACTTATACACAGAACAGTGAACCCCATGATTTATAGAGGGTTTCTGTTCTGTTGTGGGCATGCAACAAATAACTTTATGATTTATAAAGACTTTACTTTGCACCTCGGTTTTTTTAGCATAACTTCAGACCACAGCGCAAGTGGGTCATTCATTTTCCTTTAGCAATACTCACAGAATTATCCACAGGCTTTCTGAAATGAAAAAACGCTTTTACAGCAAGGGATTAAAGTGCTTTGTGAGGAATCACTTGAAGGAAGCCCGTTAAGTGCAAATTGCCCGAATCGCTCTTGATGTTCCCCTGCCGCGCCTGTTTGATTACCGGTTGGCCGATGGGGGTGTCGAGGCGGTGGGTCGTTTGGCGACGGTGCCCTTCAGCAAAGGCACAAAAATCGGCGTGGTGGTGGCTGTGCAGGACCACAGCGACCAGCCTGAAGACAAGCTCAAGACGGCCGAATTGATCGACGGCCTGGCCGCCCTGCCGGCCGACTGGATTGCCCTGTGCGAGTTTTGCGCGCGCTATTACCAGCATCCGCTCGGTCAGGTGATGGCCTTTGCGTTGCCGCCGTTGTTGCGCAAGGGCAAACAGCCACGCAACCTAAAACAAAAAGTCGGCGCTGGCGAGACGGCACCCACTAGCCATGCCGCAACGCCCGACCAGCAAATGGCCATCGCCGCCATTACAAATGCACAGGGTTTCCAGACATTCCTGCTCCACGGCGTGACCGGCAGCGGCAAGACCGAGGTGTATCTGCAGGCCATCGACGCCGTGCTGGCGGCCGGCGGCCAGGCGCTGATGCTGGTACCCGAGATCGCGCTGACCCCGCAACTGGAATCGCGGGTGAGCGCTCGCTTCCCAGGCGCGCAAGTCGTTTCCGCGCATAGCGGCGTGGCCGATGCGGCGCGCGCGCGCGCCTTTCTTGCCGCGCAAGACGGCCGTGCCGACATCGTGCTGGGCACGCGCCTGTCGGTCTTCATGCCGCTACCGCGCCTCAAGCTGATCGTCGTCGACGAGGAGCACGATGCCTCCTTCAAGCAGCAGGAAGGCCTGCGCTATTCGGCGCGCGATGTGGCGATTTTCCGCGCCAAGCAGCGCGGCGTACCGATTGTGCTCGGCTCGGCGACCCCTTCGCTGGAGACCTTCCACCACGCTACCAGCGGGCGCCACACCAAGCTCGACCTGCCGCTGCGGGCGGTGGCTACCTCAATGCCGACGGTGCTGACGGTCGATACGCGCAAGCAGAAATTACAGGATGGCCTGAGTCAGGAGCTGATCGACGCCATCAGTGAGCGCTTACGGCGTGGCGAACAGAGCCTGCTTTTTCTTAACCGGCGCGGCTATGCCCCCGTGCTCGCCTGTCCGGCCTGCGGCTGGATTTCGCACTGCCGGCGCTGTGCGGCCAATATGGTGGTGCATCTGGCCGACCGGCGCCTGCGCTGCCACCATTGCGGTTTGGAAAATGCGATTCCCAATGCCTGCCCCGATTGCGGCAACCTCGATATCCAGCCCTTCGGGCGTGGCACCCAGCGCCTCGAAGCCAAACTGGTCGAGCGTTTTCCCGAGGCGCGCATCCTGCGCATCGACCGTGATTCGGCCGACTCGCCGAAAAAATGGCAGGCCCTGCTCGACGCCATCCACGCCGGCGCAGCCGACATCCTCGTCGGCACCCAGATGCTCGCCAAGGGCCACGACTTTCCCATGCTCACCCTCGTCGGCGTCGTCGGTGCCGATGCCGCCCTGTTCGCCGCCGACTTCCGCGCCCCCGAGCGGCTCTTCTCCCAGCTCATGCAAGTGGGTGGTCGCTCCGGCCGCGCGGCCCTGCCCGGCGAGGTGTTGATCCAGACCGAGTACCCGGATCATCCGCTCTATCAGGCACTGGTGGCCCACGACTACGATGCCTTCGCCCGCGAGCAACTGGCCGAACGCGAGGCCGCCGGCTTCCCGCCCTTCACCTTTCAGGCACTGCTGCGCGCCGAGTCGGAAGCCCTCAGTCGCGCGCTCGAATTCCTCCATGAGGCCGTCTCGCGAGCGCCGACTTTTCAGGAAGTGCTGCGCTACGACCCCGTGCCAATGCGGTTGGTGCGGCTCAAGAACCGGGAACGTGCGCAACTCCTGGTCGAGTCACGTAGCCGTCCGGCGCTACAGGCCTATCTCACCGAATGGATGACCCAACTCCACACCCTCAAGACGCCGCGCGATTTGCGCTGGCATCTGGATGTCGATCCGCTGGAGTATTGAAAAAGTCGGCGCTGGCGGGACGGCGGTTAGCGACCGAGGCTGTGTGAAAACGCAGATAACCCGATAAATGCTGCTATGCCTTTAGCCGGCGAGTTTTGCGCTTGCCAGTCTGTTGAGGCTTACCCTTTGCTCGGCGGCCTGCATGGCCAATGCGCGGTGAAGCTCCGGCGGAATTCTGACGCGGAATTCGCCGCTATAGTGTTTTTCAGCAAGGGGTACGGGAATGGCCTCGCCTGAGGCTTTCATGTCGGCGAGCACCTCGGAGATCACTTGGCGGATTCCTTTCAGCGCTGCCTCTGGCGTTGCCGCGAGCCACGACAGCGACGGGAATTCTGCGCACAAGGCAAGGTGCTCGCCGTCATCAGGCGACCACGTCACGCGGTAAGTGTAATGATCAACGTTCATTGCGAATGCCCTCCAACTTTTTAATGGCCAACAGCACCTGCCGAACCTGATACGCCTTCGCCTTGCCCTTGTTGTCCTGAATGTTGATCCGAGGATCAACATTCAGGGTGTTTTGAAGATTGCGTGGCTGGTGCCTGATTGGCGAGGTTTCCCGAAATATTCCTCGCAGACCTTCTTGAGATCGCCAAACCGTACATTGGTTGGTTCGCGTCTCATTTGATCGATAATTTTCGGGGTCGCTGCCATACGCTCATGGTATCAATAGTGGCACCGAATTGCAATACTTACTGCCGGTTGGGTGGATGTTGTTATGGAAAATCGTGTAGCCGCCGCTCATCGAAATGACAAGGCGTCCGGCAGGTAATCGTCCCATTGCAGAGCGGATTGGCGTAGAGCGCCACCGGCTGGTCAGGGCAAGGGGTACGTATCAACAAACGGGCAGCATTCAGGGTGGAGCGGCCCCACGAATGATAAGTCTGGATGATGGTTGACGGACCGGTTGTGGCCGATTCCTGTCCGAAGCAGGATCATGCCGTCCCGCCAGCGCCGACTTTTTCAAGCTTTTGGACAAAGCGCGACGGTGGGGAAAGCGTCCAGGCGTTTCGCCTTGTTCGCGAAATCCTTGTCGAAGGTCATGAACGTTGCCGTGGCGGGGGACAGGGCGAGATGCAGCGCGTCGGCAAAATCCAGTCCCTGCTCGAACCACTGCACGGTGCGGTAGAGCGCCGCTGCGTTGGGCAAGCGCATGTTGGGCAGGCCCAGCACATGGCGCAATGCGCTGACGATTTCGGCGCGGGCGCAATCGCTGCATTCGAGTACCCACACTAGTTCGAGCACGATGGTGGGGGTGACGGTGACGAGGGGTGTGCTTTCCAGCAGGCGCAGGGCGCGTTTGGCCTGCGCTGCATCGTCGTTGAGCAGGTAACGCAGCAGCAGGTTGGTGTCGAGGACGATCATGGGTGCTACGCCGCAGCGTTTCTGCGCTTGAGCATCTCGCCAACGGTCCGCTTGATCTCGGCATCAGCTGGCGTTTGCCGACCAGGTTTGGCCAGCAGTCCAAGCCCGCTCGCCGGATCGGTGCGGGCAAAGCATTGTTCAGCCTGCCGCAAATGGATTTCGTCACCCTCGGCAAAAATCGCCAGCTCGCTGCCCGTCTCGATATGGAAGGCGGTACGCAGGCTTTTGGGAATGACGATCTGACCTTTGCTCGATACGCGGACGGTTTCCATGCGAGTGCTCCAAAAAGTAAGACGCTGTAAGACGAATCTTAGCGGATTGTGGTCTAAAAATAAGAGCGAACCATTTCCGACAGCCTTAGTCGACTAAAGGTATGAAGTGCGGGATCGCGATGTTGCCGGCAATTGGGCCGGTTGGGGCGGTGCCGAGGTAGGACCACCGGAGATGGACATGAGACAAGAACACATAGCCTATTTGGAAACTGATCTGGATTACCACCACGCCGCCGCATTGGCCGCGACACAGGTCGATCTGGACAAGGAAGTGATTGAGCCCGTGCTGATCGCCTGGCACGACCGCAAGGCCGGGCGCATGTCGCCCGTTATCGAAGGCGCTGACCTGAACAACCGCTGGCGCGATTACGGCGCCAGCCACGGCGGCAAGCTGGAAGTCGACATTGGCAACGACTTTGCGTTCATCTACGCCGATGCCAGCGCCTTCGACGTCCACGAGGCTTCCCCCTACAGCAATCTGCACGATGCCGAGGGCAACGAATACCTCTGTCAGATCAACCAGCTGGACGATACCAAGCAGCCGACCGCGAAAGCCTGCGTGCCGCTCGACGAGTGGACGAGCAAGCTGACCTGAACCAGGGAGAACGAGATGCTGGACATCAACAAAGGCATGGAAAACCTCGAAGCGGACGGCCACGATCCGGATGGCAACATGGTCGGCCTGCAAGACTGGTCGCCCGCGTTTGCCAAGCAGCAAGCGCTGGCCGAAGGCTTGGGCGAACTCTCCGAAACGCAGTGGCATGTGATTTACGCCTTGCGCAACCTGCATCGCGTGAATGGGCGCGCGCAGAACGCGCGGCAGGTGATCAATCATCTGGAGCAGGATTTCGCCGATGAGGGCGGGCGCCGCACGCTTTATCTGGCGTTCCCGCAGGGGCCGGTGAATCAGGGCTCGCGTCTGGCGGGCGTACCGACGCCACCCTACGCCAGCGATCCCTCCTTCGGCTCGGCAAGCTGAAGGGAGGCCATCATGGAAACCCAACTGCACAGCATGAACGATCTGTTCGCCCAACTCGGCCTGCCCGACGGGCCGGGGGAGATCGAGCGGTTCATCGCGGCGCACCGCCCCCTACCCGCCACCGTGCGGCTGGCCGACGCACCTTTCTGGGCGCCGACCCAGGCCGCCTTCCTGCGCGAGAGCCTGCTCGTCGATGCCGACTGGTCGGATGTGATCGACACGCTGAACGAGGAACTGCACGACAGAAGCTAGCCATGGACATCACGCGCAGCGAGCGGGATTCCTTTGGCGAAATTGCCGTGCCCGCCGCGCGACTATGGGGGGCGCAGACGCAGCGTTCGCTGGAACATTTCGCCATCTCTAACGAGCGCTTGCCCGCCGAATTCATCCGCGCGCTGGCCACCGTCAAGCGCGCTGCCGCGCTGACGAACTGCGGCCTCGGCCTGCTGGCGCCAACCAAGGCGGACGCCATCGCGGCGGCGGCTGATGAGGTGATCGCCGGCCGCCATGCTGACGAGTTTCCGCTGTCCGTCTGGCAGACTGGCTCGGGCACCCAGACGCACATGAACATGAACGAGGTGCTCGCCCAGCGCGCCGCACAATTGCTTGGCGACGGTCAGCCGGTGCATCCCAATGACGACGTCAATCTCGGCCAATCGTCGAACGATATCTTCCCCACCGCGATGCACTTGGCGGCGGCGCTCGGCATTGCGCGCGCGGTGCTGCCGACGCTGGCCTGCCTGCGCGCGACGCTGGAAGTCAAGGCGGTGACGTTCGCCGCGCTGCCGAAGATCGGCCGTACCCATCTGCAGGATGCGACGCCGTTGACGCTGGGGCAGGAATTTTCCGGCTACGTCGCCCAGCTCGACCATGCCCGCGCGGTGCTTGAGGCTAACTTGCCCTCGCTTTACCCGCTAGCGGTCGGTGGCACGGCGGTTGGCACGGGACTTAACACCCACGCCGAATTCGGCGCGCGCGTCGCCGCGCGGCTGGTGGTCGACAGCGGCCTGCCGTTCACGGAGGCCGCTAACAAATTCGCCGCCCTCGCCGCCCACGACGGACTGGTGGCTGCACACGGCGCGCTGAAGGTGCTGGCCGTGGCGCTGACCAAGCTGGCCAACGACATCCGCTGGCTCGCCTCCGGGCCGCGCTGCGGGCTCGGCGAGATCGCCATTCCGGAAAACGAGCCGGGCAGTTCGATGATGCCGGGCAAGGTCAACCCGACCCAGTGCGAGGCACTCACCATGCTGTGCGGCCAGGTGCTGGCGAACGACGTCGCCATCGGCATTGGCGGTGCCTCCGGCCACTTCGAGCTGAATGTCTACAAGCCGCTGATCATTCACAACTTCCTGCAAAGCGTGCGCCTGCTCGCCGACGGCATGACCAGTTTTGAAGCACATTGCGCACGCGGCATCGTGGCCAATAAGGCACGGCTCGCCGAACTCATGGAACGCTCGCTGATGCTGGTCACCGCGCTGGTGCCGCACATCGGTTACGACAAGGCAGCGGAAATCGCCATGCGGGCACAGCGCGAAGGCGGGACGCTGAAGCAGGCGGCGCTGACGCTCGGTTACGTCACCGCCGAGCAGTTCGATCTGTGGGTGGTGCCGGCGGCGATGACCGGCGTGACCGACATAAGCGCAACATGACATAGGCGCCCGCCAGCAAAATGCCAAAGGCCACATGGGTCAGGGCGGTAATCCCGTCGCGCGTCACCGCGAACCAGGGGAAAAAAAGCGCGAAACCGTAAAGATTGACGACGTAGAGCACGGCGCCGAAACAGCCACCCACCAGCAGCGCCCGACAGACGGGCAGGTGATCAATGAAACGCGCCAGCACGAGTCCGTAGATCCCCGACAGCATGAAGTGAATGAGCGCCGCGACCAGCATCAGGGTCCACGGCGTGGCAGGCGGCGCGGTCAACGCATCCGTCCCCAGAACAATGGCCGCGGTCAGTTGGGTGTCACGCCAAAGGGTTTCCACCACCGGCATCGAAGCGAGCCACCACAGGATCATCTGCACCACCGTGGCCAGCACGCCGGCCAGCAGTCCGGCAGCGAGCGCTGCCAACGCATCGGGTGCACGGACGGCCGGCGCCGCGAGTTCGCCATGCTCCAGGCCCAGCAGACGCGCACCGAGCCGGGCGGCCAGACCTTCGCCGCCGCGCTGCATGGCCAGGGCGTGGTTGCGCGTGAACAGCGGGCGGGCAATGAACGCCAGCAGGTTCATCCAGCGCCGCGTGGTGCGCACGTACCACTCGTGCTGCACGGTGGTGATCGCGCCTTGCTGCGAGAACAGGCAGCGACCGAAACCTTCAAGATCGCCCTTGACCTCGCCGACCACGAGCGTCGGCGCTTTCATTTGCGTGGTCAGCAGGTCGAACTGCAAGCGGTAGGGCAGCCAGCGGCCCTGCCAGGCGCAGTGCAGCCGGCGCCCGACGCCATCGGCCGCCCCGGCCTCGCGTTCCACGACGCGCTGCGCGTCCGGCCACCACTCAGGCCAGCGCAGCGGATCGGACACCGCCGCATAGACCGCCTCCAGCGGTGCCTCAATATGCCAAACCGTGATCAGCCGGTATTCCGCCATGCCTGCCTCACTGACTAGTCCATCCGGGGGATGGATGAATCACATTGTTGACTAAAATACTATGACAATCTATTCATAAGGAACACCACCATAACCACGAAAGGATTGCCATGAATGCCATTTCATTGTTGCGCCCCCTGCTGGCCGTGGCTGCTTTGACGCTGGCCACCACGGGCACCGCCGCCGACGTAGCGCGCGGCAAGGCGCTACACGACAAACAGTGCGTCAGTTGCCACATCAAACGCTTTGGCGGCGATGGGTCGGAGATGTATCTACGCGCCGACCGGCTCATTCGCGACCGCAAGGCGCTCGGCCAGCGCGTCGCCACCTGCAACGCCATGGTCAATGCCGGCCTGTTCCCGGAAGACGAAGCGGATATCGCCGCCTATCTGGCGCAGCGTTACTACAAGTTTGCCAAGTAGGGCGGGGCACCCATGGCCACGTCGATTTACGACTTCACACTACCCCGCCTCGACGGCAGCGAGGAAAGCCTGGCTGCGTATCGGGGCAAGGTAGTGCTGATGGTGAATACCGCCAGCGAGTGTGGATTCACGTCCCAGTATGCCGGCCTCGAAACGCTCTACCGGAAATTCAAGGACCGGGGCTTCGTCGTCCTCGGCTTTCCCTGCAACCAGTTTGGCAATCAGGAGCCGGGCGATGCTGCGGCCATCGGGGCGTTCTGTCAGGCCAGTTACGGCGTCAGCTTTCCGATGTTCGCCAAGATCGAGGTGAATGGGGAAAATACCCACCCGCTTTACGACTACCTGAAACACGCCGCGCGCGGCATGCTGGGCACTGAGGCGATCAAGTGGAATTTCACCAAGTTCCTCGTCGACCGTAGCGGCAAGGTGGTCGAGCGCTATGCGTCGGCGACCCGGCCTCAGGAACTGGCGGGGGCCATTGAGGCGCTGCTGGAATGATTCAATCGCGTAACTCGCGTCCGGTCAGCTTGAGGAACACATCTTCCAGCGTGGCGGGGCGATGCAGGGTCTTGAACTCCGGGCGATCCATCAGGTGCGCCACCAGTGGCGCCGCGTCGGCCACATAACAAAACGCCGTCTCGCCGCTGAACTCGATGCGCTGGCTGAAATGGCCGCCTTCGGCATGCGCCCAGTCGGCCGCGCCTTCACCATACAGTTCGACCACATGCGGCTCGATATGCTGGGCAATCAGGGCGCGCGGCGCGCCTTCGACGACACGCTTGCCGCCATCGACGATGGCCAGCCGGTCGCACAGGCGCTCGGCTTCGTCCATGAAATGCGTCGTCAGCAAGATGGTCTTGCCGGCATTCAAGAGCTTTTTCAAGCGATCCCAGATCAGATGGCGCGCCTGCGGATCGAGGCCGGTGGTCGGCTCGTCGAGCACCAGCAGGTCGGGATCATTCACCAGCGCCCGAGCCAGCGTCAGGCGCCGCTTCATGCCGCCCGAGAGGGTGCGGATGCCCATATCGCCCTTGCCAGCCAGGCCGGCGAAATCGAGCAGATCGGGAATACGCGCCTGAATCGTCGCATCGCTCAGACCAAAGTAGCGGCCATAGACCAGAAAGTTCTCGGCCAGGGTGAAGTCGGGATCGAGATTGTCGAATTGCGGCACGATGCCGACGCGTTCGCGCGCCTCGCGCGCCCGGGCCGGCACCGGCTCGCCGAGCAGGGTGATGGTGCCGCTGTCGGGGGCGGTCAGCCCGAGGCAGCAACGCAGCGTGGTGGTCTTGCCGGCGCCGTTCGGGCCGAGCAGGCCGTAACACTCGCCACGCTTGAGCGCAAAGGACAGGCCCGCCACGGCGGGTTTGCCGTCATAGGATTTGACGAGGTGGTCGACGACAAGAGGGGGAAATAAGTCGGTAGTCATGCGCGGTAAGATCATAGCTTCTTCTTGCCCGAGGCACGCTTGACCATGTCCCACTTCTGGAAGTTTTTCCGCGCCGGCGGTTTCGACCAGCCGCGCATCGACACGCCCGCCGACCTGCTCGCCATTGGCGAACTCGACCAGAAACTCTGGGTGGCGCTGTCCTGTCCGGTCAGTGGCTCGGAATTCGATACCCGTACGTTGGCCCTCATCGACAGCGATGGCGACGGCCAGATCCGCGCGCCGGAATTGATCGCCGCCGTGCGCTGGGCCGGTGAGCGTCTGGCCGACCACGGCGTGCTGACGGGCAAGCGCCTGTCGCTCGCCGCCATCCGCAGCGACGACGAAGAAGGCGCAGCGATTGCCGCCGCCGCACAGGAACTGCTTGCCGATAGCGGCAGCGAAGCTATCACGGTGGAAGCCGCCAGCGCTGCACAGGCGCGCTTTGCCGAGAAGGCGACGGCAGCCTGGGAAGCCGCCGGGGCGGTAGCCCGCCCGCTGGGCGAGGCGACGGCCGATGCCTATGCCGCCTACCAGTCCGTCGCCGCCAAGATCGACGACTGGTTCGCGCGCTGCCATCTGGCGGCCTTCGACGCGCGTGCCACCGACATGCTCAATGCCTCAGAGGATGACTTGAGAGCGCTGGCCGTTGGCGTCATCGACACCCAGGCTGCTGCTGGTCTACCGATCGCAAAAGTCGGCGCTGGCAAGACGGCATTGGTGCTCAACGAAGGCGTTAACCCGGCCTGGGCCGGCGCGCTGAGTGCATTTGCTACGGCCGTCGTGACGCCCTTGCTCGGCGCCCGCGACAGCCTCAGCGAAACCGACTGGCAACAGATCAAGGCCCAATTCGCGCCCTACGTCGACTGGCTGGCTGCCAAGCCCGATCCGGCCGCCACCGGTGAGGGCACGCTGGCGCTGGAACGTCTGGCGCGCTACGGCCGCGATCTGCTGACGCTCGCCAACAACTTCGTCGCCTTCAAGGATTTCTACACCCGTCAGGGCCCTGGCGTTTTCCAGATCGGCACTCTTTATCTCGATGGCCGCGCTTGCGAACTGGTGGTCGCCGTCAATGATCCCGCCAGGCATGCCGCCCTCGCCTCACTTTCCCGACTCTGTCTCGTCTATTGCGATTGCGTCCGTGGCAGCGAGAAACGCAGCATCGCTGCGGCATTCACCGCCGGCGATGCCGACCAGCTGATGGTCGGCCGCAACGGCGTGTTCTACGACCGCCAGGGTAACGACTGGGATGCCACCATCACCAAGATCGTCGATCATCCGATCAGTCTGCGTCAGGCCTTCTGGTCGCCCTACAAGAAGCTGGCGCGCCTCGTCGCCGAACAGTTGCAAAAGCTCGCGGCCAGCAAGGCGGCGGCGGCCGAGAGCAAGCTGGCCACGACGGCCACCAGCGTGACGACACTACCGGCAAAACCAGCAACGCCCCCGGCACCTTTCGACGTCGGCAAGTTCGCCGGCATCTTCGCCGCCATCGGCCTCGCCGTCGGCGCCCTGGGCACCGCCGCCGTCTCCCTGATCACCGGCCTGCTCGGCCTCGCTTGGTGGCAGTTGCCGCTGGTCTTCATTGGCATCCTGCTGCTGATTTCCGGGCCGGCTGTCGCCATGGCCTGGTTCAAGCTGCACGCCCGCAACCTCGGCCCGCTGCTCGATGCCAACGGCTGGGCCGTGAATGCCCGCGCCCGCATCAACATCCCGTTCGGCACCTCGCTGACCCAGTTGGCGACATTGCCGTTCGGCGCCGAGCGTTCGCTGACCGACCCCTACGCCGAGAAGCAGACGCCCTGGAAAGGCATCGTCATCGGTCTGTTCATCCTCGCCGGCATCCTGCTCGCCGGCATTGCCTTCGTGGTGAAGTAAACATGGAATATCGCATCCTGCCCGTTACCCCCTTCGAACAGAACTGCTCGCTGCTGTGGGACCCTGAAACGAAACAGGCCGCCGTGGTCGATCCCGGCGGCGACGTCGATGAAATCCTCGCGGCCGTTGCCAAACTCGGCCTCAAGGTCGAGAAGATCCTGCTCACCCACGGCCACATCGACCATGTCGGCGGCACCGCCGCGCTCGCTGCGGCCTTGGGTGTTCCGGTCGAAGGTCCGCAGCGCGACGAAGCCTTCTGGCTCGACCAGTTGCCCGAGCAGTGCCGCATGTTTGGCTTCCCCGATACCCCGGCGCTACAGCCCGACCGCTGGCTCGACGAGGGCGACACGGTCAGCGTCGGTGGCCTGACGCTCGATGTCGTGCATACGCCCGGCCACACCCCCGGCCATATCTGCTTCATTCACAAGCCATCGAAACTTGCCATCGTCGGCGATGTGCTGTTCGCCGGCTCGATCGGCCGCACCGACTTCCCGCGCGGCAACCACGGCGATCTGATCAACGCCATTCGCACCAAGCTGTTCCCGCTCGGCGACGAATTCGAGTTCATCCCCGGCCACGGGCCGATGTCCACCTTTGGCGAGGAGCGGCGCAACAACCCCTTCGTCGGCGACTGAGCGATGTTCGAGCAAGCCTTTCGCAACATCGACGACGTCCTCTGGAAAGAAGCTGGCTGCACCACCGAACTCGATTACACCGAACAGACCTCCTGGCTGCTGTTCCTCAAATACCTCGACGGCCTGGAACAGGACAAGGCCGCCGAGGCGGCGCTGGAAGGTAAAAACTACAGCCACATCCTCGACGCCCCCTACCGCTGGGAAAGCTGGGCCGCGCCGAAAGATCAGGACGGCAAGCTCGACCATAACAAGGCCCTAACCGGCGACGACCTGCGCGACTTCGTCGACCGCAAACTCTTTCCCTATTTGCACGGCTTCAAGCAGCGCGCCAGCGGGCCGAACACCATCGAATACAAGATCGGCGAAATCTTCGGCGAGATCAAGAACAAGATTCACAGCGGCTACAACCTGCGCGAAATCATCGACCACATCGACGAACTGCGCTTCCGCTCGCAGGCCGAGAAGCACGAACTCTCGCACCTCTACGAAGCCAAGATTCGCAACATGGGCAACGCCGGGCGCAACGGCGGCGAGTACTACACCCCGCGCCCGCTGATCCGCGCCATCGTGCGCGTGGTCAAGCCCCAGATCGGCGAACGCATCTACGACGGCGCCGTCGGCAGCGCCGGCTTTTTGTGCGAAGCCTACGACTATCTGAACGGTCGCCGTCTCACCACCGCCGACTTTTCGACTCTGCAAACGAACACCTTCTACGGCATCGAAAAGAAGAGCCTGGCCTATGTCATCGCGATCATGAACATGATCCTGCACGGCATCGAGGCGCCGAATATCGTACATGCCAACACGCTGGCGCTGAACCTCGCCGACGTGCAGGACAAGGACCGCTTCGAGGTCATCCTCGCCAACCCGCCCTTCGGCGGCAAGGAGCGCAAGGAAGTGCAGCAGAACTTCCCCATCCGTACCGGCGAAACCGCCTTCCTCTTTCTGCAGCACTTCATCAAGCTGCTCAAGGCCGGCGGCCGCGCCGGCGTCGTCATCAAGAACACCTTTCTCAGCAACACCGACAACGCCTCGGTCAGCCTGCGCAAACTGCTGCTGGAGAGCTGCAACCTGCACACCATCCTCGACTGCCCCGGCGGTACCTTCCAGGGCGCCGGCGTTAAAACCGTCGTGCTGTTCTTCGAGAAAGGCGCGCCGACGCGTCAGGTCTGGTACTACCAGCTCGACCCCGGCCGCAATCTCGGCAAGACCAACCCACTCAACGACGCCGACCTCGCCGAGTTCGTCGAACTGCAAAAGACCTTCGCCGACTCACCCAAGAGTTGGAACGTAAAAGTCGGCGCTGGCGGGACGGCGACTTTCGACCTCTCTGTGAAGAACCCCAACGGTGGGGAAGCCGTCGCCCACCGCAGCCCGCAGTCCATCATGGACGAAATCGCCGCGCTGGATGCCGAGAGCGCGGCGGTGTTGGCGAAGATCAGGGGGTTACTGACAACCAGCGCAAAGGATTCACATGGCCAAGATTGAAGTGATTGGTACAGAGGTTCGCGTCCTCACCATCGAGAACGAGGACTTCATTTCCTTGACGGATATGCTGAAGGCCAAGGACGGCAATTTCTTTATCTCGGACTGGCTGAGAAACCGCAATACCGTCGAATTCCTCGGCATCTGGGAGCGCGTTCACAACCCCGCTTTTAATTATGGCGAATTCGCCATAATTGCCAGCCAGGCCGGCTTGAACAGCTACAAGGTCAGCGTCAAGGAGTGGGTTGAAAAAACCAACGCCATCGGATTAAAGGCAACCACCGGCAGATATGGCGGCACCTATGCGCACAGGGACATTGCCTTCGAATTCGGCATGTGGATCAGCGCCGAATTCAAAATCTATCTCATCAAGGAATTCCAGCGACTCAAGGAAGACGAGCGCAAGACCCTGGGCTGGGACATTCGGCGCAATCTCGCCAAACTCAACTACCGCATCCATACCGATGCCATCCGCGAACACCTGATCCCGCCGGAACTCAAGCCCGCGCAGACCGCGCTAATCTACGCCAGCGAGGCCGACGTGCTCAACATGGCGCTCTTCGGCCAGACGGCCGCCCAGTGGCGTAGCGAAAACCCCGGCGAAAAAGGCAACATCCGCGACCAGGCCAACGGCGCGCAACTCGTCTGCCTGTCGAATCTGGAAAACCTCAACGCACTTTTCATCGCCGAAAGCCACGCCCAACCCGACCGCCTGCGCCGCCTCAACCAGATCGCCATCCAGCAAATGCGCATCCTCACCAGCGACACGCGCCTGCCCGTGCTGGATACCGAGAGTGTGGATTTGCCGGCGAAGGTCAGGAAACTGCCGTGATGCCGGCGGCCGGTTATTCCATGCAACAGCGTCAAATTTTGCAGACGACGTTTGCAAAATCTTCCTGCCCTGAAATTGCCCAGTTTTTGACTGGGCAATTTGGTAGGGAGAAGAAATTCCTGACATTGTCTGGACAATTCCTGGCTGCAGCGCCACTCCCAATAAGTCAGACACTGTCTGACTTATTGCGGTTAGGGATTGTTGAATGAACGAGGTGTGGGAAATCAAGCCGCTGGGAGAGGTCTGCAAATTTCAGCGCGGGCTCACCTATGCGAAAACCGATGAAGTTGATATCTCCGACAACATCGTCCTTCGCGCCACAAACATCGACCTTGCAACCAATCTTCTTGATCTGGCCGAGCTGAAATACATCAACGATTCCGTGGTCGTTGGCGTCAGTAAGAAAGTGAAAAGGGATTCGCTCCTGATCTGCACTGCAAGCGGAAGCAAGAGCCATCTTGGCAAGGTCGCGTACATCGATGATGACTACGATTTTGCTTTTGGTGGGTTTATGGGAATGCTGACACCAGATGAAGGCATACTTCCCCGCTACTTCTTTCACTTGATGACTTCGGGAGACTACAAGGACTTTATTGCGGCCTTGTCGGATGGCGCGAATATCAACAATCTGAAATTCTCTGATCTTCAGCAGTTCCCTGTTCCCGTCGCGCCACTCCCCGAACAACACCGCATCGTCGCCATCCTCGACGCAGCCTTCGACGGCATCGCCACCGCCAAGGCCAACGCCGAACAGAACCTCCAGAACGCCCGCGCCTTGTTTGACAGCCACTTGGAATCGATCTTGCGGAGTAAGGCGTGGGAATGGAAAACGCTGGGGGACTTATGTGATGGGGTTGAATATGGTTCTTCCGCCAAATCGCAGAAGGAAGGAAGAGTTCCCGTACTGCGCATGGGTAACATTCAAGATGGACAATTTGATTGGGAAAATCTCGTCTATTCGGATGACGAAGATGAAATTGCGAAATACCAGCTCAAGCACAACGATGTCTTGTTCAACCGCACAAACAGCCCTGAACTGGTTGGAAAGACTGCAATCTATAAGGGCGAGATGCCGGCCATATTCGCGGGCTACTTGATTCGGATTCGACGAAAGGAAGATCTGTTGGATGGGGATTACTTAAATTACTTCCTCAACAGTCAGATTGCTCTCGACTACGGCAAGACCGTAGTAATTTCGAGCGTCAATCAAGCGAACATCAATGGCGCAAAACTGAAGGGCTATCCAATCCCGGTACCTTCGTTGCAGGATCAGAGGATCATCGTCAAGAAACTCAACAGCATCCGCGAAGAAACCCAACGCCTCGAATCCCTCTACCGGCAAAAGCTCGCGGCGCTGGAGGCGTTGAAGAAGTCGTTGCTGCATCAGGCGTTTTCCGGGGCGCTGTAATATTCGCCTGCCATGATTTCGCTCGACACCCTCAACCGCTGGCTTTCCGTTCCCGCCGAATCCGAGCATCTGGAGTTCAAGGAGGCGAAGCAGCAATTCGACACGACGAAGCTGCTGCGCTACTGCGTGGCGCTGGCCAACGAGGGCGGCGGGCATCTGGTGCTGGGCGTTTCCGACCGGTCGCCACGCCGGGTGGTGGGGACACAGGCTTTCGCGGCGGCGACCGACCGCAACGACATCAAGGCGCGCATCGTGGACAAGCTGCATATCCGTGTCGATGTCGCAGAGCTAGCCCATGCCGACGGCCGGGTGCTGGTGTTCGAGATTCCGCCGCGCCCGCAGGGGCAGCCGCTGGAGATCGACGGTGCCTATCTGATGCGGGCCGGCGACGATCTGGTGCCGATGACGCCGGACCACCTGCGCCGCATCTTCGCCGAAGGTCAGCCGGACTGGTTCGCGCAGGCGGCGAAAGCGAATGCCAGCGCCGACGAGGTGATCGCGCTGCTCGACACGCAGACCTATTTCGACCTTTCCAACCTGCCCTACCCGACCTCACGCGATGGCGTGCTGGCGCGGCTGTCTGGCGAGGAGTTGATCGCTTCGACGCCGACAGGCTGGACTATCAGCAATCTGGCGGCGATCCTGCTGGCCAAGCGCTTGGATGCTTTCTCCCCAACGCTGGCGCGCAAGGCGCCGCGCGTGGTGATCTACGAGGGTATCGACAAGACGCAGACCCGCGAGGACAAGCCGGGCAACCGGGGCTATGCGGTGGGCTTCGAGAGCCTGGTGGATTTCGTCCATTCCGCCGCGCCGCTGAATCGCAGCGTCGAGCAGGTGGTGCG
Organism: Rhodocyclaceae bacterium; assembly: GCA_030681195.1. Classification (GTDB taxonomy): domain Bacteria; phylum Pseudomonadota; class Gammaproteobacteria; order Burkholderiales; family Rhodocyclaceae; genus Sulfuricystis. The sequence continues at coordinate 202,973 of JAUXXJ010000012.1, read as the reverse complement.
CGAAGAGGTCAAGATGTTTCCCAAGCAGGCGCTGCGCGAGTTGATCGCCAATGCGCTGGTGCATCAGGACTTTCTGGCGTCGGGGGCCTCGGTGATGATCGAGATGTACGCCGACCGGGTCGAAATCTCCAACCCCGGCACGCCACCGATCAGCGTGGAACGCTTCATCGACGAATACCGCTCGCGCAACGAAAAACTGGCCGACCTGATGCGTCGACTCGGTATCTGCGAGGAAAAGGGTAGCGGCGTGGACAAGGTGGTGAAGGCGGTGGAGGCCTTTCAACTGCCTGCACCGGATTTCCGGGTCGGCGAAACCCGAACCACAGCCATTCTGTTGGCCCATCAGGATTTTTCGGTGATGGCGAAATCAGATCGCATCCGCGCTTGTTATCAGCACTGCTGCCTGATGTACGTCAGCAACCAGCGCATGTCGAACCAGTCCTTGCGGCAACGCTTCGGGCTGCCGGAGTCAAAAGCCGCAACGGTGTCGCTGGTTATCGGGGCAGCGAAGGAAGCGGGACTCATCAAGGCTGATGAATCGGAAACCAGTTCGACTCGCTATGCCCGCTACCTGCCGTTTTGGGCTTGAGAGTGCTTTAAGGCAAACATGATGCTCCAACGAGTCTCTCAAACAATATATAAAAATCAAGCTATTAAGTGCTTTAAGGCAAACCTGCTGACGCATTGTTTATAGAAGTCCAGGAGACAGCTTGTCCGTCCAATCCGCCTTTTTCGAGCATCACGAAATCCGCCGCGTCTACGACGAGAACTCGGAAACCTGGCTTTTCTCGGTTATCGACATCATTCAGGTGCTGACCCAGCAGCCCGACTACCAGACGGCACGCAAGTATTGGAACAAGCTCAAGGAGCGGCTGACGAAGGAAGGCAGTCAGTCGGTGACAAATTGTCACCGACTGAAATTGGCTGCCGCCGACGGCAAACACTATCTCACTGACGTGGCCACCGCTGAAACCCTGCTGCGCCTCGTCTAGTCCGTGCCCAGCCCCAAGGCCGAGCCGATCAAGCTGTGGCTGGCGGAACTCTCGACGCGCCAGATCGCCGAATCGGACGAAGCCACCGGCATGGCCGAGAACGCCGACGCCGCGACCAAGGGCGGCGCGATTGCCAAGCAGGCGCGCAAGGCGCTGGAAGCGAAGACCGGCAAGCCGGTGGTGACGGGCGAAAATTTTCTGCCGCCGGGTGGCGCCAAAGCCCGCAAGCTGACGAAGAAAGGCTGAAAGCGCCGTCCCGCCAGCGCCGACTTTTGGCGAGGCTATGGTCATCCGCCACCGATTGAATCGTTCGATTTGACCGATTCGCGCGATTTTTCTATAGTGAGACTACCGCATCGCCCCGCCAAGGAGTTCTCCATGCTCACCATGACTGCCAACGAAGCCAAGACCCACTTTGGCCAATTGCTCGACAAAGCGCAACGCCAGCCCGTGCAGGTGACGCGCCACGACCGCGTGGTCGGCGTCATGATCGGTGCCGACGATTACGAGGCGATGCGCGCCTATTACGCCGACCGGCTGCGGCAAACCCTGCACGAAACCGCAGAAGCTGCGGCAGCAGCAGGCCTGACGGAGGAAAAGCTGGCCGAACTGCTTGCCGATGAAAGTTGATTCCGCCGTCCTCGACCGCTATGGACTCGTGGTGGTGGACACCAATGTGCTGCTGAGCGCGGCCTTGTCTCCCGGCGGCGTGCCGGCAATGCTGATGGATCGGCTGCTGGATGTCGGCAGGCTGGTGTTTTCGGCGGCCACCTTTGCCGAGGTGGAGGCGCGCATCTGGCTGCCCAAGTTCGACCGCTATCTGACCATCGAGCGCCGCCGTCGCATCGTGCTGCAGGTGCATGCTGCCGCAGTCTGGATCGACATTCCCGCCGAGCTTGCGCAGCGCGCGTTCTCTCGCGACCCCAAGGACGATGCGTTCATTCAGACCGCCCTTGCGGCCGGTGCCTCGCGCCTCATCTCCGGCGATGCCGACCTGCTCTGCCTTGATCCGCTGGGCGAATTGCGCATTCTGACGCCGCGTGCGGCGCTGGATGAGCTGCAAACCGGAATCTGACCGCCGTCTCGCCAGCAGGGAGGCCGTCAGGCCGGAAGCGGCCCGAAGAGGCTGCGCCGACTTTTGCAAAGCGATATGTCGTCACCATCGACACATCACCAGGGCGCGTCGCAAAAAAGATGTTTTTTGAACACATCCGCGATGACGCGAAAAGAATTTGATGATTTCTATGCATGTTATTGCGTTCAAGATAAGATATCCACGTTTTCTTATCATGTGACAACTAAAACATGGGCATGACCGAGCTGGATATTCCCAGCCCCGCCAGTCTGGACGTCAAGGTCGTCTGGCAGGCGCTGGCCGAGGCGCACCGCCATCTGGCGGAGCTGAAGGGTCTGTGCGAGGCACTGCCCAACCGCGCCATCCTGCTCGATACGCTGTCCATCCAGGAGGCGAAGGACAGCTCGGAAATCGAGAACATCATCACCACGCACGACGAACTGTATGCCTACGACAAGAGCGGTCCATCCTCACCGGCCGCTAAGGAAGTGCAGAACTACATCGCCGCCCTGCGCGTGGGTTCCGAGGAGGTCGCGCAGTCGGGCTTGATCCGCCTGAATACGATCCTGCGTGTGCAGGAGCAGGTCGAACAGAACAACGCCGGTTTCAGGAAGCTGCCGGGCACGGTGCTGAAAAATCAGATGAGCGGCGAGGTGGTGTATGAACCGCCGCAAGACCCGACTGTGATCGAAAAACTGATGACGGATCTGGTGGCCTTCATTCACGACGACGATGGCCTCGATCCGCTGTTGCGCATGGCCGTCGCGCATCACCAGTTCGAGAGCATCCATCCCTTTTACGACGGCAATGGCCGCACCGGGCGCATCCTGAATCTGCTGGTGCTGCAACGCGAAGGCCTGCTGGACCTACCCGTCCTCTATTTGAGTCGTTACATCACCTCGACCAAGCCGGATTATTACCGCCTGCTGCAAACGACGCGGGAAACCCACGGCGGGCCCCGCAGTTGGCAGGACTGGTGCGCCTATCTGCTCAGGGGCGTGGCGCTTACCGCCCGCAGCGAGATACGGCTGATCAAGCAACTGCGCGAGCTGATGCAGGCGACGAAGCAGCGGCTGCGCGGCGAATTGCCCAAGCTCTACAGCCAGGAATTGCTGAACAACCTGTTCCGCCATCCCTATACCAAAATCGAATTTGTCGAGCGCGACCTCGGTGTCTCGCGCATCACAGCGGCCAAGCATCTGGATGTACTGGTCCAGCACGATTTTGTGGAAAAGCAGAAAATCGGGCGTACCAATTTCTACATCAACCGCCCGCTGTTCAAACTGCTGACGAGTATTTCCCTGAACGATGAATGAAGCCGAAACCCGCGCCGAACATATCGACCCGGCCCTTGCCGCCGCCGGCTGGGGCAAGCTTGAGGGCAGCCGCATCCGGCGCGAGTATCCGATCACGCTCGGGCGACTTGAGGGGGCGGGCAAGCGTGGCAAGGCGCTGACGGCGGATTACGTTCTGGAATACCGCAACACCAAGCTGGCAGTGGTGGAGGCCAAGGCCTGGGACAAGGAACTGACCGAGGGCGTCGGCCAGGCCAAGGATTACGCCGGCAAGCTGGCGGTGCGCTTCACTTATGCGACGAACGGCCAGAGCATTTACGGCATCGACATGCAGAGCGGGGCCGAGGGCGAGTTGGCCGGCTTTCCGACGCCCGACGAACTGTGGAACTTGACTTTCGCCACCGTCAACGCCTGGCGCGACTGCTTCGGCGCCGTGCCGTTCGAGGATCGCGGCGGCTATTTTCAGGGGCGCTACTATCAGGACATCGCCGTCGAGCGCGTGCTGGCAGCCATCGCCGCAGCGCGCCAGCGCATCCTGCTGACGCTGGCGACCGGCACGGGCAAGACCTTCATTGCCTTTCAGATCGCGTGGAAGCTGTTCCATAGTCGTTGGAGTCTGTCGCAGGAACCCACCCGCCGACCGCGCATCCTGTTCCTCGCCGATCGCAACATCCTGGCTGATCAGGCCTACAACGCTTTTTCGGCCTTCCCCGAGGATGCGCTGGTGCGCATCGCGCCGGACGATATCCGCAAGAAGGGCAAGGTGCCGAAGAACGGCAGCATCTTCTTCACCATCTTCCAGACCTTCATGAGCGGCGCGGATGGCTCCCCGTATTTCGGCGAGTATCCAGCGGATTTCTTCGACTTCATCGTCATCGACGAATGCCATCGCGGCGGCGCCAACGACGAGGGCAACTGGCGCGGCATTCTCGACTATTTCGCCCCGGCTGTGCAGCTTGGCCTGACGGCGACGCCAAAGCGTCGCGACAACGTCGACACCTACGCCTACTTCGGCGAACCGGTGTTCATCTACTCGCTCAAGGACGGCATCAACGATGGCTACCTGACGCCGTTCCGCGTGCGGCAGATCGCCACGACGCTGGACGACTATGTGTTCACGCCCGACGACACCGTGGTGGAGGGCGAGATCGAGGCCGGCAAGCGCTACGAGGAAGCCGACTTCAACCGCATCATCGAGATTCGCGAGCGCGAGAAGAAGCGCGTCGAGATATTGATGGGGCAGATCGACCCGAGCGAGAAGACGCTGGTGTTCTGCGCCAACCAGACGCATGCGCTGGCGATTCGCGATCTGATCAACCAGATCAAGACCAGCACCGACCCGAACTACTGCCAGCGCGTGACGGCCAATGACGGCGCACTCGGCGAGCAATTCTTACGCGATTTTCAGGACAACGAGAAGGCCATTCCGACGATCCTGACCACCTCGCAGAAACTGTCGACCGGCGTCGATGCGCGCAACGTGCGCAACATCGTGCTGCTGCGGTCGGTGAATTCGATGATCGAGTTCAAGCAGATCATTGGCCGGGGCACGCGGCTCTATGATGGCAAGGATTACTTCACGATTTACGACTTCGTGCGGGCGCACCACCATTTCGGCGATCCCGAGTGGGATGGCGAACCGCTTGAGCCGGTGGTTGAGCCCGCGCCTGCCCCGCGTGCGCCGCGAGAAGCCCGCGAGCCGCGCCCCGACGACTACCTGCCGCCGCGCAAGGTCAAGATCAAGCTCGCCGACGGCAAGGCGCGAACGATTCAGCACATGATGGCGACCAGCTTCTGGCATCCCGATGGGACGCCGATGTCGGCGGCGCAATTCATGGAAGCGCTGTTCGGCAAGCTGCCGGAATTCTTCAAGGATGAAGACGAGTTGCGCGCGCTCTGGAGCGCACCCGACACGCGCCGGAAACTGCTTGAAGGACTGGCTGAAAAAGGCTTCGGCAGGGATCAACTGGCCGAGATGCAAAAGCTCATCGACGCAGAAAACAGTGACTTGTTCGATGTGCTGGCCCATGTCGCCTATGCGCTGGCACCGCTGACCCGCGCCGCGCGGGCCGACAAGGCCAGAGGGCCCATCGGCGCACATTTCAGCGACCGGCAGCAGGAGTTTCTCGACTTCGTGCTGTCGCACTACGTTGGCAGCGGCGTCGAAGAACTCGATGCGGCAAAGCTGACACCTTTGCTGAAACTCAAGTACCACGACTCGATTGCCGATGCGCTGGCCGACCTGGGCCAGCCCGATGAAATCGGCCGGGTGTTCGCCGGATTTCAAAAGTATCTCTACGCGGAAACTCGGGCGTGAGACTGGGCATCGACCTCGGCGGCACCAAGACCGAAATCGTCGCGCTTGCCGACAATGGCACTGAACTATTGCGCGAACGCGTGGCGACGCCGCGCGGCGACTATGCCGCAACCGTTGCCACTATCGCGCAACTGGTGAGGAGCGCCGAAGCAAATGTCGGCGCTGGCAAGACGGCAAGCGTGGGTGTGGGAATCCCCGGCGCCGAATCGCGCATCACCGGCCTGATCAAAAACGCCAACTCCACCTGGCTGATCGGCCAGCCGCTGCGCGCCGATCTGGAAGCCGCGCTCGGCCGGCCGGTGCGGCTGGCGAATGATGCCAACTGTTTTGCGCTGTCCGAAGCTACCGACGGCGCGGCGGCGGGTGCCGAGGTGGTGTTTGGCGTGATCCTCGGCACGGGTGTGGGCGGCGGCATTGTCGTCCATGGTCAGGTGCTCGCCGGCGCGAACGCCATTGCCGGCGAGTGGGGACATAATCCGCTGCCCGGCGAAAGCGCAGGCCGGCCCTGCTATTGCGGCCGGCAGGACTGCATCGAAACCTGGCTTTCCGGCCCGGCGCTCGCAGCCGATGGTGGCGCCGACAATGAGGCCGCCCTGCAGCGTTACGAGTTACGGCTCGCCCGCGCGCTGGCGCAGGTGATCAACATTCTCGACCCGGATGTGATTGTCCTCGGCGGTGGCGTGTCGAATCTCGACCGGCTGTATGATCGCGTTCCCCGGCTGTGGGGCGAGTTCGTGTTCTCCGACGCGGTCGCCACGCGGCTGGTCAAAAATCAACATGGCGATTCGTCGGGCGTGCGCGGTGCCGCCTGGCTGTGGCCACAGGAAAACAACAGGAGCTGAAGCGTGCATGCCCACCACCCCACCCCGGATTACATTTTTGAGGTTGATCTGGCCGGCTTTGAAGCGGCCGTGATTGAAGCGTCGCACACGACGCCAGTGATCGTCGATTTCTGGGCCGACTGGTGCCCGCCCTGCCGCGCGCTCACGCCCGTGCTCGACCGCGTCACCACGGCGCTGGCGGGCAAGGTCAAACTGGCCAAGATCGAGGTCGATGAAGGCGCCAACATGAAGCTGGCCGGTCGCTACGGCCTCAAGGGTTTCCCCACGGTATTGCTGTTCATCGGCGGCGAAATCAAGGGGCGCTTTTCCGGCGCGCGCGCTGAGCACTGGGTCAAGGATTTTCTGACCGAACATGGTGCCGTTTGACTGCCTCCGTGACTGAGCCGCTGCTTGCGCCAACGTATCTTTGGCGGCGCATTTTTGCGCCCTTCGCGGTTGGCTATTTCCTCTCATATCTGCTGCGCAACGCCAACGCGGTTATCTCGCCCGAGCTGACGCGCGATCTCGGGCTGACCGCCGCTGACCTTGGCCTGCTGACCTCGGCCTACCTGCTGGCCTTCGGCGCATTCCAGTTGCCGCTCGGCATCCTGCTGGATCGCTATGGCCCACGCCGCGTCGAAACCACCCTGCTGATCATTTGCGCCGCCGGCTGCGCGCTGTTCGCCCTGGGCGAGGCACTGCCGCAACTGACCCTCGGCCGTGCGCTGATCGGGCTGGGCGTCTCGGCCTGCATGATGGCGAGTTTCAAGGCCTTCTCGATGTGGTTCCCGATCGAACGCCAGGCCTCGCTGAATGCGGCACTCATGGCGGCCGGTGGTGTCGGCGCCTTGGCCGCCAGTTCGCCCCTCGGCGCCCTGCTGCCGGTACTTGGCTGGCGCGGCATCTTCATCGCCATGAGCGTGTTTGCGCTGATCATCGCAGGGCTGATCTTTACCACGCCGGAGAAGCCCGCCGCCCACGCCAATGAAACCCTGCGCCAGCAACTGGCGGGGTTGGCCACTATCTTCACCAGTCGCGTGTTTTGGCGCTTTGCGCCGCAGACGACCTTTATCGTCGGCGGTTTCATGGCCATTCAGGGCCTGTGGGCGATGCCCTGGCTGCTGACGGTGGATGGCCTGCCGCGCGACGCGGCGACCTTCCATCTGCTGCTGATAGCCGCCGCGCAACTCACCGGCTTTCTGGCCATCGCCTTCTTTGTGCGGCGCCTCGCCCGCGTCGGCATTCCGCCAGTGCGTCTGCTGACCGTCGGCATGGGCTTCGGCCTGCTGGTGATGCTCGGCATCCTGTTCGACCTGGCGCCCACATGGCTGCTGTGGCCGGCGCTCGGCCTGGTGTTCTCGGTCGGCAATCTCGCCTATGCGCTGCTCACCGCCCAGTTTCCCGTCACACTCGCCGGCCGCGCCAACACGGCCCTCAACCTCGGCGCCTTCATTGGCGCCTTTGTGATCCAGTGGTTATTTGGGGTGGCGGTGGATGCGGGGCAGGCGGCGGGCTTCGATACGGCAAGCGCTTATCGCATCAGCCTCGGCAGCCTGCTGCTGCTGCAGGCGCTCGGCTGGGGCTGGTTTTTACTGGAAGGGCGGCGCAAGCCAAGCTGAACCATGGCCCGCATCCTGATTGTCTATTCGAGCACCGACGGGCATACGCTGAAAATCTGCGAGACGCTGCGCCAGACCATTGAGCCGTTCGGCCACGCGGTGACGCTTGTCCGGGTTGAGGAAGCCGCCGCATACGATCTCGCTGCTTTTGACAAGATTGTCATCGGCGCCAGTATTCGTTATGGCCATCATGCGCCCGCCGTGTTTGATTTCATCCGCACGCAGCAGGCCGTGCTGGCGCGCAAGCCAAATGCCTTTTTCACCGTCAACATCGTCGCGCGCAAGCCGCACAAGAACACGCCGGAAACAAATCCCTACCTGAAGAAGTTTCTCCGGCGCATCGACTGGCAACCGCAACATCTGGCGGTGTTTGCCGGCAAGCTCGACTACCCGCGCTATGGCTTCTTTGACCGCCAGATGATTCGCCTGATCATGTGGATGACCCATGGGCCGACTGATCCGCACACGGTGGTCGAATTCACCGACTGGCAGAAAGTAATCGATTTAGGACGCGTGATTGACGCGATGTAACGCCGTCTTGCCAGCGCCGACATTGCGGCTACGCGCCACCCGGCTGACGATTTCCCAATAGCGCTCAAGCTTCCCAGCCACCGGACGTAGTAAAGAGACAAGAGTTCATCCGGAGGTAGGCATCATGAACGACAGTCTGATTTCCCCGGTCGTGACCGGGCGTCCCCCGATCAATGAGGCCGAGAAGGGCAAATCCGCCGAGACGCAAGGCGTCGGCACCGTGGCGACGGCCCGCAAGCAATTGAATGTGCAGATTCTGCAGTCGTCCATGGAGCTGACCATCCAGGCCGGCGACAAATCGCTCGAACTGGTATTTCGCGCAGCGATTGAGCGCATCAACGAATTGCTCGAACCCGAACTGGGTCCGAATGCCCTGCAAAACGCCCAGGCGCAGGACAACTCGCCAGAGGGCACGGCAGCGCGCATTGTTTCCCTATCCACGGGATTTTTCGAGGCCTACGCAGCGCAACATCCCGACAAGGATCAGGCCACCAAGGCAGAAAATTTTGTCGCGCTGATCCGTAGCGGTTTTGAAAAGGGCTTCAATGAAGCTGCGGATATCCTCAAAGGCCTGGATGTATTTCAGGGAGACATTGAAGCGGGCGTGATGAAAACCCACGAACTGGTGCAAAAGGGCTTCGACGATTTCCTCGCCAGCAAGCTGTCACCACCCGCAGATGCCGCCGAGCATGCCCATTAACCGCCGTCCCGCCAGCGCCGACATTTGGTGTGTTGTAACCGTAGAAAATCCCCGAGGGACAGGACGGGCATACGCCGGTCTTCAAGTTCGCGTAGCGTTTGTGTCGTCATGTCGCAACCTCAGGACGATGGGGGAGTAACCCCGTCAGGCGCTCTGCCGGTTCCGGCCGGCCATATCGATAGCCTTGCAGGAAATCGCAGGCATGCACCTCCAGGAAGCCGCTTTGCGCGGCGGTTTCCACGCCCTCGGCCACCACCTTGAGGCCCAGGCTGTGCGCCAGCGCAATGGTGGCGGCACTGATGGCCGCATCGTTTTCGTCGGATTCGATGTCCTTGACGAAGCTGCGGTCGAGCTTCAGGGTCTGGATCGGCAACAATTTCAGATAGGCCAGCGACGAATAACCAGTGCCGAAATCGTCGATGGCCAGTTCTACGCCCATATCGCGCAAGGCAGTCAGGCGCTTGATGGCGTGTTCCGGATCGCGCATTGCAACGCTTTCGGTCACCTCCAGTTCCAGATCGCCGTGGCTGATTCCGTGACGGGCCATGGTGCTGCCGACGATATCGATTAGATCCGAGGAACGCAACTGATGGGCCGACAGATTCACCGCCATGCGAATGCCCTCGATGCCCTCCCTGCGCCACACCGCTAACTGGCGACAGGCTTCGTTGAGTACCCAACCGCCGAGTTCTTCGATCAGCCCCGACTCTTCGGCAATCGGGATAAAACTGAGCGGCGGAATCAGGCCGCGTTCGGGATGGCGCCAGCGCACCAGTGCCTCGACGCCGCAGACGGCTTTGTTGTGGGTGCAGACTTGCGGCTGATAATGCAGCACGAACTGGTTTTCCCGCAGCGCGATGCGCAATTCCCGCTCCAGCGTCATGCGCTCGTACGCCTCAGCGTTCATCGCCGCCGTGAAATACTGTGCATTGTTGCGGCCCTGGTCTTTCGCGTGATACATCGCCGTATCGGCCGCTTGCATCAAAGCCTCGGCCGTATCGCCATCGCCTGGAAAGATGCCAATGCCGATGCTCGGGCTGGAATGCAGGGAATGGCCTTCAATCAGGTAGGGCTCGGCAAGCCGGTGCAGCACCTTGTTGGCCACCGAAGTCGCATCCGCCATGGCCGCCATGCCCGCCAGCACGACCACGAATTCGTCGCCGCCGATTCGCGCCACGATGTCGCTCTCGCGCACACACTGCTGCAGGCGCTTGGCAACCTCGGCCAGCAACAGATCGCCGATGTGGTGGCCCAGGGTGTCGTTGATGATCTTGAAGCGATCGAGATCGATGAACATCACCGCCAATTGAATCTGCTCACGGCGCGCCGTCAGCAAGGCCTGGTCGAGGCGGTTTTCGAGGCTGAAACGGTTGGGCAACCCGGTCAGCACGTCGTGATGGGCCAGATAGTCGATGCGCTCCTCGGCGGCCTTGCGCTCGCTGATGTCGGTAAAGCTGGCCAGGTAATGCGTGATGGCGCCCTGCTCGTCCAGGATGGTCGAGATCGAGGCCCATTTCGGATACACCACGCCATTCTTGTGACGATCCCACAACTCGCCCTGCCAGTGACCGCCGGATTGAAGGCTTGCCCAGAGGGTCTGGTAGGTCTCCGGCGCGGTGCGGCCGGAGGCGAGGATGCGCGGATTGGCGCCGCGCACCTCGTCGATGGTGTAGCCCGTGAGTCGCGTGAAGGCCGGGTTGATCTCGATGATGCGGTTATCCTGGTCGGTAATCAGGATCGCCTCGCCGCTGTATTCGAACATGCGGCCAAACAGGCGGTGCCGCAGCAGGAGCGTATGCAATTCGTCAACATTGCTCTTGATTGTGCGGCTCATGCTGTTGACGCTGCTCGCCAGCGATTCGATCTCCTCGCCGCCACCTTCGGGCCTTACTGCCGAGCCGTAGGCGCCGCCGGCGATGGCCTCGGTGGTAAGCCGTAGACGCTGCAGCGGACGGATGGTCAGATGACCGAGCGCAAGGCTCAGCAACGCCCCTAGACCGAGCATGGCGAGGAAGACCCCGGCAGACTTCCAGCGCGTGGCGGCCAGGCGCTGGTCGAGTTCGTCGATGGCAATGCTGGCGCCGAACACGTAGGTGCGCCCCAGGCTGTCGCGATACGGAGCCAGCAGCATGCGGCCCGTGCCCCATTCGTTCTCGAAGGTGGAGAAGGTCGGCGTGCCGGCGCGGCGTACCGCATCAAACGAAGCCGGATCGGAATGCGCGCTGAAAAAGGCGGCATGGTCGCCCTTGGCCGCATCCTTGCTGGCGGAGGTGCCGGTGGTGAACACAATGCGGCCATCGGCGAGAAACAGGTTGCTCCACAAGTACTGGAAACCCGTTTCGCGGCAGATGGCGTTGTAACGCTCGACGATGGCCAGATAGGCCTCGGGCGTCAATGCGGCTGCGCCGGTCATGCCATCGTGAAAGTCGGCGCCGACGAGACGGCGCGCCATCTGGGCGCCGGTGAACAACTTATCGTCGATGCCGTCAAGGTATTCGCGTTTCTGTGTTTGGTACAGCAACCAAGAAAACATTCCCGCCACCAGACCGATCAGTAGCCAGGTGACCAGCAGAAATCGCCAGCGAATGCTCAGTGCACTCATTTTTGCTCCATCTTCACTCTATACCCCCCGCAGGATCGTGACGAGCCTTCACAGTTCGCCCTCCAGCCTGGCGATCAATTCGGCATTAAGGATAAGAGATTTTAGGCGACATCCTGAAGTATCAACTACGAAACCATCCACACGAAGATCCGCAGCTTGTTTTGTTTACATCTATAGTTAAAACAACGGCTTGGCGCGAAGGGCAGTGAAGTCGTGACGTTTTGTCACGGGTTGAAGCTCCGCCGAAGCGCCGGTTGTCAGCTGCGCAAAATGTGTTGCACAACCCACCCCATCCCGGCGAAGTGCTGCAGGAGCTCTGGCTGGAGCCGGCGGGCGTGACGATCACGGCGGCGGCTCTGGCGTTGGGGTGCAGCCGCAAGCATGTTTCCGGCATTGTCAATGGCAAGGCCGCGATTACGGCGGACATGGCGTTGCGACTGGCAGCATGGCTCAAGACGACGCCGGAATCCTGGCTGGCGATGCAGTCCGCGTGGGACTTGTGGCAGGCATCCCAAGCCGAAAGACCGAAGATCAAGGCGTTGAAACTGGCGGCGTAGGAGAACGGTCTGGCAGAACGGGGTTGAACGCCGTCCCGCCAGCAGGGAGGCCGTCAGGCCGGAAGCGGCCCGAAGAGGCTGCGCCGACTTTTATCCCACGGGGCCCGGAAATTTGTTTAAATTGTCAATTCCACCTTTTCCCGCCACTGGCAAGCAGGAGTTGAGACATGTCCGCACAAAAATACCGTCTGGTAACCCGCAGCGACTTTGATGGCCTGGTCTGCGCCGTTCTGCTCAATGAGCTTGATCTGATCGACGACATCAAGTTTGTCCACCCCAAGGACATGCAGGATGGCAAGGTAGAAATCACCGGCAACGACATCACCACCAACCTGCCCTACGTGCCGGGCGTGCATCTGGCCTTTGACCATCACCTGTCGGAGACCTTCCGCAACCCCGGCGAGCGCCCCGAGCACATCATCTACCCGGATGCGCCTTCTGCCGCCCGCGTCGTGTTCGAGCACTACGGCGGCAAGAGCCGTTTCCCCGTCGCTTTCAACGACATGATGGATGCCGTCGACAAGGCCGACTCCGCCCAATTCACCCGCGACGAGATTCTCGACCCGCAGGGCTGGGTGTTGCTCAACTACCTGATGGATTCGCGTACCGGTCTCGGCCGCTTCCGCGAGTTCCGCGTCAGCAACTACCAGTTGATGATGGACCTGATCAAGTATTGCCGCGACCACGGCATCGAAGACATCCTGCGTCTGCCCGACGTCAAGGAGCGCGTCGAGCTGTATTACGAGCATGCCGTGAAGGCCAAGGAGCAGATTCAGCGCTGCTCTACCGTACACAAGAACCTCGTCGTGCTTGACCTGCGCAACGAGGAAACCATCTGGGCGACCAACCGCTTCATGATCTACGCCATGTTCCCCGAGCAGAACATTTCGATTCACGTCCTGTGGGGTGTGCAGAAACTGAACACTGTGTTCGCCACCGGCAAGTCGATCATCAATCGCAGCTCGAAGACCTCTGTCGGCGAGTTGATGCTGCAATACGGCGGCGGTGGTCACGAGAATGCCGGCACCTGTCAGGTGGAAAACGACCAGGCGTCGATCATCCTGCACAAACTCATCACCCGCATTAACGCCGACGGTTGATTCCACAGCTGTCCCTGCGCGCCGTCGCCGTCTGGCGGCGCAATTTTCTCGTCTGGCGCAAGCTGGCGCTGCCTTCGCTGCTGGGCAACCTGGCTGATCCGATGATCTACCTGTTTGGTCTGGGCTATGGCCTGGGCGGCCTGCTGCCCGAAGTGCAGGGCGTGTCCTACATCGCCTTCCTCGCCGCCGGCACCGTCTGTGCCTCGACCATGAATGCCGCCTCTTTCGAGGCGCTTTACTCCGCTTTTGCGCGCATGCATGTGCAGCGGACCTGGGAAGCGATCTTGAACGCGCCGGTGTCGCTCGACGATGTGGTGGCCGGCGAATGCCTGTGGGCGGCCACCAAGGCAACCATCTCCGGCGGGGCGATCCTGCTGGTGATCGCCGTGCTCGGGTTTACCTCCGGTCCTTATGTGTTGCTGGCCCTGCCGGTGATCTTCCTCGCCGGCCTGTGCTTTTCCGCCCTCGGCCTGATCGTGACGGCACTGGCACCGTCCTACGATTTCTTCATGTACTACTTCACCCTGTTCATCACGCCGATGGTGCTGCTCTGCGGTGTGTTCTTCCCGGTCGAGCAGTTGCCGACGGTCGTGCGCGCGATCTCGGACTGGCTGCCGCTGGCGCATACGGTGCAACTGGTGCGCCCGTTGGTGTCTGGCGAGATGCCGGTTGCACCCTGGCTGAATCTCACTGCGCTGCTGACCATGACGCTGGTGGCCTTTTCGATTGCGCTGCACCTGACACGGCGGCGCTTACTCAAGTAACCGCCGCACCCCCACCTCGCCCGGCTCTCCGAGTTGCGCCTGACGCCCAAGGCGCTGTTGACCCCCGTGTATCAGATAGTCCGCTATCTCTGCCCAGAAGCGCTCATCGACATGGCCTTGCCAGTCGTTGTGGCCTGCGCCCGATACCTGCCAGAGGCGCTTGGGTGCGTGCAGTTGCTCATACAGATGGCGGCCGAAACGCGCCGGAACGATGGTGTCGCCCTCGGCTAGGGTGACGGCCACCGGGATCTGTGCATCGGCCAGATGGGCCAGGCTGTCGTAACGGTCGCGCAACATCCACCCCACCGGCAGCCACGGATAATGGTAACGGGCGACATTGACGAGACTGTCCCAAGGCGTGATCAGCCATAGCGCGGCGACGGATTCCGGTACGCGCGCATAGGCCGCCGCCGCAACGCCCGCGCCCAGCGATTCGCCGGCCAGTAGCACGGGAACAGCGAAGTCGCGGCGCGCCAGTGCGACCGTCTCGGCCGCGTCGGCCACCAGCGTTTCCTCACCCGGCGTGCCCGTGCGCGCGCCATAGCCCGGATATTCGGCGAGGATGACGCGCACGCCAAAGCGCACCAGACCGGCATAGTCGGCGCGATGGCCGGCGTGGCCGGCATTGCCGTGAAACAGCACCAGTGTCGCCCGTGCGGGCCCTTCCGGTTCGCGCAGCAGGCCGCGGAATTTGCCCTCGGCTGGCCAGCCGCGCAAACCGTCGTGCTGCGCTTCGTCCAGCAGCGCGGGCAAGGCCACCGGCTCGGGGAAATAGAGCAGACGATCCTGAAACATGACGATCCCTCCGACCAGTAGCAGTCCTGCGACTAGCATTCGTAGCATGATGCGCCCGATCATCATTTACGTCGCTGGCGCCACCAGCAGGCATACGCGGCGAGGTTGATCGCCACCAGTCCGAGGCCAAGGGCAATCTGCAACCCCCGCGTCAAGCCAGCCGGATAGATAAACGGCAGGAAATAGTGTTCGACGAACCCGCCCGCATAGCCTGCTTCGCCGCCCATCTGGCGCAGCCGGTTTTCCAGCGGGGTGAGCGGGCAGATGTAACCACCCAGTTCGATGCCCACCCCCCACAGTACGGCGGGAAGATGCAGCCACGGCAACCAAAATAGACGAGGCCAGCGCAGCAGGAACAGGCTGCCGGCGACGACGAAGACGATGAAGGCCAGGTGCAAAAGCAGCACGGCATCGGCCAGCAACCGGTAGATCATGGCTCAACGCCTGATTGACCAACGCGGGCGGCAAGCCGGCGCAGCAGGTCAATCAGACGATTCTGGGGACATTGTTCCATCATGGCAGTTTACGGCGCATGGCACGAAGTCTACCCGCGCGCTCATCCGCCGTCCTGCCAGCGCCGATTATCGTCAGGCAGCTACACACTCCGGCAACCTGGAGGCCTTCACATCGAAGGTCACGGTCGCTCGGCATACCAGCCGTCGGCGCTCGCAGGAAGGCATGCAGCGGCGGTATAGTCCTGCGCCATGATGACTCAGCTGAACGCGCTCTATCCGGTACTGTCTGGTTTGCCCCGCGAGGCGCAGGGCCTGCTGTCTGGCGCACAGACCATGACGGTGCCTGCCGGCACCGTGCTATTCGACGAACATCAGCCCTGTCAGGGCTTCCCCTTTGTGCTGTCCGGCGGCATTCGCGTCGTCAAGCGCAGTGCCAACGGCCGGGAGTTGCCGCTCTATCGCGTGCTGCCCGGCGACAGCTGCATCATGACATCGAGTTGCCTGCTTGGCCAGGTCGACTACAAGGCCTGCGGTATCACCGAGAGCGACACCGAGCTCGTTTTCCTGCCCAAGCCGGCTTTCGACCAACTATTGGCGCATGTGCCTTTCCGCATCTTCGTCTTTCAGTTGTTTGCCGAGCGCATCAGCGAACTGATGCAGCTGGTCGAAGAAGTGGCCTTCCAGAAGCTCGACCAGCGCCTCGCCAATCTGCTGCTCGGACGCGGCAAGCTGATCCAGGCCACGCACCAGCAACTGGCCGACGAGCTGGGCAGCGTACGCGAGATGGTCAGCCGCCTGCTGAAGGGCTTTGCCGAACAAGGTCTGGTGCGCCTTGGCCGCGAGCAGATCGAGATTCTTGATCCGGCGGGGCTGCGCAAGCTGTCAGTTTGATGGCTCTGTAACTTAGGTCACTGACGCCGCCGGGGGCAGGTGTTGAAATGGCGCCACTTCCACAAACCACCCTTGGAGATTCTCATGAAAACAAACGTTGGCGGTATCGACAAAATCCTGCGCATCGTCGCTGGTCTGGCCCTGATTGCCTGGGCATTGATGGGCGGTCCCGTCTGGGCCTGGATTGGCATTGTGCCCCTGGCGACGGGTGCGCTCGGCTTCTGCCCGTTCTACCCGCTGCTGGGCCTGAATACCTGCCCGACCAAGAAGTAAAACGTCAGTGCTGCGGCGATCCTAGCCGCGTGTCGAGCCTGAATTGCCCGGGTTGTTCTGCGCCGGCCCCCACGATCGATTTGGGGGCCGGTGTTTCGATGACCCATAGGCCAATGATGAGTCCAAGCGCGGTGCATAGCGCGGCACCGACGGCCAGCTTGCGCCAGCCGATTTTGGCAAAAGTCGGCGCTGGCGGGATGAAATGCCCCGGAGCGGGTACGGCAGGTTTCGTCACGATCAGCGGGGCGCTCGGCGTCGTGGCGCGTTCCGACGGCTGGGCGGCCAGTGCAGCCAGTTCGGCTTCCAGGCGCATGCGCGCCTGACAGGCAGTTTCAAGTTCGGCCTCGGCCTGTTGGCGCGCGGCAGCCGCTGCGGCCGCCTCTTTTTCGGCAACGAGACGATGGGCCAGCAGGCGCGCGGTTTCCTCTTCCGTGGCGATCTTGGTGAGGGCGAGGGTTTCGGCCGCCTGCTCTGACTGCACGCGTTCCTGCGCGGCGCGGATGGCGGCCCGCTCGGCAGCAGCCTTTTCTTTTTCCAGTGCGACGATATCGGCCTCGCGTTTGGCGCGTGCCGCCGAGGCTGCCGCTAGATCGGTCAGCGCCTGTTCCTTGCGCTGGGCTTCGGCACAGGCATGTTGCTCGGCTTCCAGCCGCGACTTCAAGGCCGCTTCGGCGGCCTGCTCGGCGCGTGCCTTGTCGATGGCAAGGCGCCGCACCTGGGCTTCGTTGACGGCACGCGCTTCCGCCTGTTCGGCCGCCAGCCTTTCGGACTGGGTGCGTTCTTCGGCTGCCGCCAGCAAGACTTCAAGTTCCGCCTCGCGCTGCAGTGCGGCGTGATTGGCGCGCTCGTCGGCACCTGCCCGTGCCAGCGCCTCGGCCTGTGCCGTGCGTTCTTCGTCGAGAGAGCTAACCATACTCATCCCGTCAGACTATCCTGACCGCGCCGAGGGCGAGGACTAGAATAGTGGGCAATAAAGTCTGCCTGTTCAGGTAACAGACAATAAAGGAGGATTACCATGGCCCACCCACTCGCTGGCCAGCCGGCCCCGGCCGACGCGCTGACGGACATTCCCGCCCTGCTGGCGGCCTATCACCATCCGGCCACCCAACCTGTTGCCTTTGGCACCAGCGGCCATCGCGGTTCGGCACTCAACGGCAGCTTCAACGAAGCACATATTCTGGCTATCGCCCAGGCGGTTTGTGAATATCGTGCCCAAGCCGGCATTACCGGCCCGCTGTTCCTCGGCAAG
This sequence comes from Rhodocyclaceae bacterium, assembly GCA_030681195.1. Lineage (GTDB taxonomy): Bacteria > Pseudomonadota > Gammaproteobacteria > Burkholderiales > Rhodocyclaceae > Sulfuricystis. Next base: position 184,937 of record JAUXXJ010000012.1, on the reverse strand, counting down.
GATACCCACGCCTTGTCCGCCCCGGCGCAGCAAAGCGTGCTGGAAGTGCTGGCGGCCCATCAGGTCGACATCCATTTGCAGTCCAATGACGGCTATACGCCGACGCCGACGATTTCGCGCGCGATCCTTGCCCACAATGCCGACCAGGCGGCGCGGCGCGCTGATGGCCTCGTGATTACGCCCTCGCACAATCCCCCGCAGGATGGCGGCATCAAATACAACCCGCCACATGGCGGTCCGGCCGATACCGATGTCACCGGCTGGATCGAGCAACGCGCCAATGCCCTGATGGCCGAGGGCAATCGTGCCGTCGAGCGCATGCCGTACGAACTGGCACTGGCGGCGCCGACCACACATGCCGTCGACCTGATGACGCCCTACATCAACGCGCTGGGCGAAGTTATCGACATGGAGGCGATTCGCCGCGCCAATGTGCGCATCGGCGTTGATCCAATGGGTGGGGCTGCCGTGCATTACTGGGGGCCAATTGCCGCGCACTACGGGCTGGATATTGCGGTGGTGAATGCCACGGTTGATCCGGCTTTCGGGTTCATGACGCTCGATCACGACGGCAAGATCCGCATGGATTGTTCGAGCCCGTATGCAATGGCCAGCTTGGTCGGCCTCAAGAACGAGTTCGACATCGCCTGGGGCAACGATGCCGACGTGGATCGTCATGGCATCGTCACGCCCTCGGTCGGCCTGATGAATCCGAATCATTATCTGGCGGTGGCGATTCGCTATCTGCTGACGCATCGGCCGCAGTGGCCGGAAAGTGCGGCCATTGGCAAGACGCTGGTCTCCAGCGGGCTGATTGATCGCGTGGTGAATGACCTCGGGCGTCGTCTACTGGAAGTGCCGGTCGGTTTCAAGTGGTTCTCGCAGGGACTGCTTGACGGCGACGTCTGTTTCGGCGGCGAGGAAAGTGCCGGTGCGAGTTTTCTGCGTATGGATGGCGAGGCCTGGACTACCGACAAGGATGGCATCATCCTCGCCCTGCTGGCTGCGGAAATGACTGCTGTCACGGGGAAGGATCCGGGGCAGCACTATCAGGAACTGGCGGCACAATACGGCACGCCCTTCTATTTGCGGATTGACACCCCGGTGAGCGCGGCTCAGAAAGCCGCCTTCAAGAAGTTGTCACCCGAGCGGGTGGCTGCTGCCACGCTGGCCGGTGAGTCGATCACGGCGCGGCTTACCCGGGCACCAGGCAACGACGCACCAATTGGCGGATTGAAGGTGACGACGGCAAACGGCTGGTTTGCTGCACGCCCATCGGGTACCGAGGATATCTACAAACTCTACGCGGAGAGCTTCAAGAGTGCCGAACATCTGCAACAGATCGTGACAGAAGCGCAGCAGATTGTCGCGGCGGCGCTTGCGTAAAAGTCGGCGCTTGCGAGACGGCGCCGTTGATCCGCCTCAACTGGCAAGCATGACGGACAGCGTCCCGCCGCGCTGACGGCGGCTCGTTTCCCGGATCACGATTTCGACATCGCGGTCGAGCAGGGTAATGAAGCGCAGGAGTCGTTCCGAGGAGAAACGACTCAATTTGTGGTTGCGTAGTTCCGACACATGCGGCTGAGGAATGCCGAAAATCCCCGACACGACCGTCTGGGTCATTTTGCGTTCCCGGATGATTTCGTTAAGACAGGAGGCGAGCTGCACACGCAGGGAGCCTTCGTCCGTTTCACGCTGGCGCAACACCCGTAGCACCGATTCCGGATCATCACTCACCCGCAACGGAACGGATACCCCCGTCCATTCCGACGCGGTGGCGGTAGCGGTCAGGTTATCCATAATTCGGTATACCTCATTGAGTATTAAAGACTTTTTCTTATTAAAAAACTTGAAAGTGGTGTTTCGCGCCACTAGAATCGAAAGCGAAATACCGGCTTGCCTACCTTTTATCGGCTAGCTTTACGGCAACTTGAGGGGTATTTCGCCTTTTATTTCAAGTTAGGCATCATGGCCATTTCGTTATCCCAATCGGCGACCGCCTACGGATTCAGCCAGCTGCAACGGCAGGCTGCGCAGCGTAATGCGCAGCAGCTCGAGGCCAGGGCGCAAAGCCTGGCAGCAGCAGCCGCCGATGCGCGCAAAGCTGCCGAGGCGGCGACGCGACAGGCGGATGGTCTGGGGATTGAGGCCGGTACGGCAAAAACGGCGGCCACCAACGCCAAGATGGCGGTTGCTGCGAGCGATAGTGCTGTCCGCCTTGGCAAAAGAATCGGCGAGCAGGCCGACAGTATTTATCAGGCCATGCAGTCAGGCGATGACCGTGACAAGCTGTATGGCCGCAATGGACGCGCATCCGGCTCGTCATACAGTGCCGGATCACTTTTTAAACTGGCAGCTTAAAGGAGCTCATGATGGCGATTACTGCAACCAATGCATCCTCGGTTAAAGGGGGCTATACCCCCACATTGAGTGCGGCCACTCAGGCATCACTTGAGAAGGGTCGCCAGGAGCGTGCGGCAAAGGCCTCAGAGGGTACGGCCGCCAAAGAAACCGCCGCCGCTTCTGCGACCAAAAGCACCACAGCCACCGCTGGCGCTGCGGCGCCCCAAAGTAGCAGTGCCGTCTCGACCACACAGAAGACGTCTTCTACGACAGTTAATATCAGTAGCGAGGCACGGGCGAAGCTAGAGGCGGAAAAATCCGGGGGGACAGCACAGGGAAGCTCTAGCGCTAGTTCGAGCGCGCTGACCTATAGCGCCACACCCACCAAGTTCAGAACCGCAACGCCCAAGCCAGCGCAGAGCGCCAGTACGGAGAAGCCCGGCACTGAGGTGAAAAAGGATGCGGCGGCCCCGGCAAAGGAAACCCAGACGAGTGCCAGTGGTGGCAAGCCTCAGTCGGTCAAGTTTGGCTCAGTGGACGAGGCAATTGCTTACGGTGCGCGCAAGGCCAACGAGCAAGCTGCGGCCAAAACACAGGCAGGCGGTACGAAAGCTTCGACAACGCCATCGACCACGCAGGGAGCCGAGGCGAAAAACGGTGCGGCAGCATCAACAAGCGGTTCGGACAGCAAGACGGCTACCGCAAGCACGGGCGCTGCCTCTCCCAAGTTTCGTACTGCGACGCGGAAGCCCACAGCAGATAGCGCAACTTCTCAGGGGAGTCAGGCATCGGCTACTGCTCAGAGTAATAACTCGTCGGGAGGAGGCAAGCCTCAGTCCGTCAAGTTTGGCTCGGTGGATGAAGCGATCGCTTACGGTGCGCGCAAGGCCAACGAGCAAGCTGCGGCCAAAAGCAAGGCCTTGCAGGCGTAGTCACTCACCGGGCTGGGCTTGTGCCCACCCAAGCCTCAATGTCAGAACTTGCGCCGAACCGGGCTGGTGGGGGGCGTGCGACCTTCGATGTGGCGGAAGGTGATGCGGCCCTTGCTCAGGTCGTAAGGCGACAGTTCGAGCGAAACCTTGTCGCCCGCGAGGATGCGGATGTGGTGCTTGCGCATCTTGCCGGCGCTGTAGGCGACGAGATTGTGGCCATTCTCCAGCGTCACGCGATAACGCGAGTCAGGCAGCACTTCGTCCACGACACCATTCATTTCTAGCAGCTCTTCCTTGGCCATGTATTTACCTCGTTGGTTTAGGAATAAAAAAGGCCCGGAATCCGGGCCTAGCGGATCGCGCTGATGGCATAACCGAAGCTATGCCGGATCAGGCGAATGCTTAGTCGATGGTGCGAATGTTCGATGCCTGCTGACCCTTGGGGCCGGTGGTGACGTCGAAGTTGACGCGCTGACCTTCCTTCAGAGTCTTGAAACCGCCCGACTGGATGGCGGAAAAGTGAGCGAACAGGTCGTCACCGCCGTTTTCGGGGGTGATGAAGCCGAAGCCCTTGGAATCATTGAACCACTTAACGGTACCAGCTGCCATGTCTTGAATCTCCTAAAAAGTAAAAAGGGGAATGCCCCTCGAATGGGGCGAAACTCAAGACGGCGGGGTGATGAAGGGAAACGTCCGCTTTGACAAATGGCTAAACGGAAGAGCCGAACAACAACTAAGCACTACTCTTGAAGATCGCGTCGCGCACTATGGACTCATTTCGGGAAAATAGCAAGCGATTAATTTCAGCGGTTTTGCAGGGCCCGTTCGATGAAGTGGCGCGGTACTCGGGCTTTCGGCACGCGCTGCTCAAACCAGTTGCGCACATCCTCGTCCAGCCCGATGCCGTGCATGTAGTTGTAGAGCGCCTTGTTGAGGGCTCTTCCCATGGCATCATGATCGACACCGGTCGGATCGATAAAGCGCACATCGTTCTTGGCAAAGCTGGTGTGCGGCAGCGGCTTGAGCGTGATGCCGTACTCATCCGGGTGCAAGCCGACAGGGGAGTGCACCGAGCAGGCAAAGCGATGCCAGAAGCCGGACTGGATGCAGCCGGCCGCGAACAGCTGGCGCACGTAGTCGAGCGCATCGACGGTGTCCTGCACCGTCTGGGTCGGAAAGCCGTACATCAGGTAAGCGTGAACGAGGATGCCCGCCTCGCTGAAGGTATGAGTGACGCGTGCGACCTGTTCGACTGAGACGCCTTTCTTCATCAGTGCCAGCAGGCGATCAGAGGCAACTTCGAGCCCGCCCGAAACGGCGATGCAGCCGCTGGCGGCGAGTTGCTGACACAGTTCATGCGTGAAGGATTTCTCGAAGCGGATGTTGCCCCACCACGAGATGGCGAGATTACGCTGCTGCAGTTCAGCGGCGAGAGCCCCGAGGACTTTTGGTGGCGCGGCTTCGTCGACAAAGTGAAAGCCGGTTTGCCCGGTCTCTTGGATGACGGCCTCGATGCGATCGACCAGTGTTTTGGCGCTGGCGGCGTCGTAGCGGCCGATATAGTCGAGCGAGACATCGCAAAAGCTGCACTTCTTCCAGTAGCAGCCATGCGCCACGGTGAGCTTGTTCCAGCGCCCGTCCGACCAGAGACGGTGCATGGGATTGAGCATATCCAGCACCGAGAGATAGCGGTCGAGCGGCAGGCCGTCCCAGGTGGGCGTGCCGACGGCATCGAAGGGAATGTCTGCTTCTTCACCCGCGATGTAGGCCACTTTGCCGCCGTTACGCAGGAAGGTGCGTACCAGCCGTTCCTGCGGGCGCTGGCCATCCAGATGTTCGAGCAGAGCCAGCAAGGGTCGCTCGCCGTCGTCGAGACAGACATGGTCAAAGTAGTCGAATACACGCGGCTCGGCGAGTTCGCGTAGTTCGGTATTGGCAAAGCCGCCACCCAGTACGGTGACGACATTCGGATGCAGCGCCTTGATCGTCTGCGCGATGCGGAAGGCGCCATAGACATTGCCGGGAAAGGGCGCGGAGATCAGCACCACGGTCGGTTCGTGGCGCGCGAGGGCGGCCAGCGTCAGCTCGTGCAGGCAGGTATCGACAAGGGTGGGTGGCGCAGCGAGTGCCGTGGCCAGCGGTTCAAAGCTGGCCTGACTCTGCGCCAGCGATTCGGCGTAGCGCACGAACTCGAAACGTGAGTCGACGGCGTCGCGCAAGACGTCGGCGATGTCGTTGAGAAAGAGCGTGGCGAAATGGCGCGCACGATCCTGAATGCCCAGCGCGCCAAAGGCCCAGGCCAGCGGGTCACCACCGTCCGGGGCGACATACTCGTCGAGTGCCGCGAAGCGCGGCCCTTCGGGCAGAAAGTCGCGACCGGCGATGCGCCATGCCAAGCTGGTGTCGCGCCCTTGCAGGAAGGCGATGGCGGGTTCGATGGCGGCGAGATAGCGTGGCAGCTCCCGGTCGAAACAGTCCATCGCGGGCGTGCGCTTGGCGGGCAGGGCTGCGTGAATGGCCTGCAGTTCGGCGCGCGAAAACAGGCGCAACACCAGCGCCAGCGCCAGATCTTCCTGCACGGCATGGACGCCGTGCGACCGCAGAAAGCCGGTGAGATAGGCCGTGGCAGGATATGGGGTATTGAGCTGTGTCATCGGCGGCACAATCGACAACACCCGGGCGGACAGCACATGCAAGGTCATGGCCGTAGAATATCAGCATGACCGCACTGCTTGTGTTGACCAACCTGCCTGACGACGCAAGCGCGCGCGCGCTGGCCGGGTCTTTGGTTGAGGCCCGACTGGCTGCCTGCGTGAATATCTTGGCACCGTGCCATTCGGTTTATCGCTGGGAGGGCAAGACCGAAGCAGCCAGCGAGGTGCCGCTGCTGATCAAGACCACGACCGCACGCTACGCCGAACTGCAAGCCGCCATCCAACAACAGCACCCCTACGAACTTCCCGAGATCATTGCTGTCCCACTCCAACATGGCCTGCCCGCCTATCTGGATTGGGTTGTCGCCGAAACTACTCCCTCATCGCCATGACACGACTTTTCGCCCTATTCAGCTTGCTGCTAGCCATCTTCCTTGCGCCGTTGGCCGTGGCTGCCGAGCCGCTCGATCCGCAACAGGCTTTCCGCTTTTCAGCCCGCGCGCTCGACGACAAGACCATCGAGGCACGCTGGACCATCACACCCGATTACTACCTTTACAAGGAAAAGATCGAATTTTCCGCCGAGCCGGCCGGCGTCAAGCTCGGCACAGCCGAAATGCCCAAGGGCAAGGAAACGAACGACGAGTTCTTTGGCAAGGTGCATATCTTCCGCGGCGACGAAGCCGTTGCGCGCATCCCTGTCGTGAGCGGCAGCGGGGAGATCATCCTCAAGGCGACGTCGCAGGGCTGCTGGGATGGCGGCGTGTGCTACCCACCGATGACGCAGGAAGCCAAGATCACGCTGGCGGCTATGAGCAGTGCCGTCTCACCAGCCCCGACTTTTGTGAGTGTTGCTCCGGCCGCAGCGACTGCTGCAGACGCCAGTGGTGACACAGGCGATGAGAGCGGCCAGATCGCCAAACTGCTTCAGGGCAGCGGTTTCTGGGTGGCCGTGCTCACCTTCTTTGGCTTCGGCCTGCTGCTGTCGCTGACGCCCTGCGTCTTCCCGATGATCCCGATCCTCTCCGGCATCATCGTCAATCACGGCCATGCCGTCACCCACTTGCGCGCTTTCACCCTCTCGCTGGCCTATGTGCTCGGCATGGCGTTGACCTATGCCCTGATCGGCGTCGCGGCCGGCTTTAGTGGCACACTGCTTTCCGTCGCATTGCAGAACGCCTGGGTGCTCGGCAGCTTCGCGCTGGTATTCGTCGTGCTGTCCTTCTCGATGTTCGGTTTCTATGAGTTGCAATTGCCGGCGTCACTGCAGTCAAAACTGTCGGACACCGCCAATCACCAGGGCGGCTCGCTGGCCGCCATTGCCGTTATGGGCGCCCTGTCGGCCCTGATCGTCGGCCCCTGCGTCGCCGCGCCACTGGCCGGCGCACTGCTCTACATCGCCCAAACCAAGGATGCCGTCCTCGGTGGCGCGGCACTGTTCTCGATGGGCCTCGGCATGGGCGCACCGCTGCTGGCCGTCGGCGTGTTCTCGCGCTCCTTCCTGCCCAAGACCGGCCCGTGGATGGAAGCCATCAAGAAGTTCTTCGGTGTCGTGATGCTTGCCACCGCCTTGTGGCTGGTCTCGCCGGTATTGCCGAACTGGCTGGTGATGGCAGGCTGGACCATGCTGCTGATCGTGCCGGCCATCTACCTGCGTGCCCTCGAACCACTGCCGGCGCATTCGAGTGGCTGGGCGCGTTTCTGGAAGGGCATCGGTGTCGCCCTGCTGCTCTACGGCGCGGCGCTGCTGTTCGGTCTCTTGGGCGGCGCCCGCGACCCACTACAGCCGCTTTCTTTCCTCAAAGGTGGCAGTGCCGCCGTCTCGCCAGCGCCGACTTTTGAAAAAGTGAAGACGGTTACCGAACTCGATGCACGCATTGCCAGCGCAACGAAACCCGTGATGCTCGATTTCTATGCCGACTGGTGCGTGTCGTGCAAAGAGATGGAGAAATTCACCTTCGCCGATCCGCAGGTCGCGGCCAAGATGAAGGAATTCACCCTGCTCAAGGCCGATGTCACCGCCAATAACGAGGACGACAAGGCGCTGCTGAAGCGCTTTGGCCTGTTCGGCCCGCCGGGTATCATCTTCTTCAAGGATGGCAAGGAAAATACTGTGCTGCGTGTGGTTGGCTATCAACCCGCTTCGCAGTTTCTCGGCGTCCTCGAAAAAGCGCAACAATCCAATTAACCTCGAGCGGAGGCTTCACCATGTTCACAGGCATAGTCGCCACCACCGGTAAGATCACCCAGTTGCAACCGCTCGAACAAGGCGTTCGCCTCACCGTCGAAGCGCCCGGCCTGAATCTCAAGGATGTCGCCCTCGGTGATTCGATTGCCCATAATGGGGTTTGCCTGACGGTTATCGCCAAGAAGAAGACCAGCTACCAGATCGATGTCTCGAAGGAGACGCTTGACTGCACCGTCGGCCTGGAGGCGCCGGGCGGAGAAGTGAATCTGGAAAAGGCGATGCGCCTCTCCGATTTCATCGGCGGCCATCTGGTGTCCGGGCATGTCGATGGTGTTGGCGAGGTGATCACTTTCGAGCCGATTGGCGAATCGCATCTGCTGATCATCAAGGCACCCAAGAAACTCGCCAAGTACATCGCGCGCAAGGGATCGATCACCATTGATGGCGTCTCGTTGACGACCAACAAGGTGAAGGGACGTGAGTTTTCAATCAACCTGATTCCGCACACCGTACAGGTGACCACGCTCAAGCGCCTCAAGCCGGGCGCGCTGGTGAATCTCGAAGTCGACCTGATCGCCCGTTACGTCGAGCGCATGCTTAGTCGCTGAAATGAGCGCCTGATCAAGCGCCGACTTTTACTGTTCGGTGCCGTTGTTCTGGTGCAGGTGGAAATACTGCCGGGCCACAGCAGTATGCACTTCGCCCAGATCGCTTTGCACCTGATCGAGATACTCGTGCAGCACCGTCGGCTTGAGGTCGTTCAACTGCATGCTCTCGACGCGCCGCCAAGCCTGACGCACTTTCTTCATGGCGTCCTTGTGCTCGGGCAGCACGGATAGACAGCCTTCGACCTCGCCAAGGCAGTGCAATACCGTACGCGGAAAGTGCGAGTTCTTCATCAGGTAGTTGACCACCTCGTTGGCGCGCACATGCACGCTGACATGGCGGCGATACATCTGGTAGGCAGAGAGGCCGTTGAGGGTGCTCATCCACATGCGTTCCGTGGCGACGATTGCCAGGGCCGGATCGCGCGGCAGGCGCACGGCGGAATTGACGTCGATGATGCGCGTCGTCATGTCGGCGCGCTCGAGATTGCGGCCGAGCTTGATGAACTGGTAGGCGATATCTTGGCTCATCGAGCCGGTGAGCAGGCCGATGATCGACTCGCGTCGCCCAATCACGCCCTGCAACACCTCGATGCGCGGCCCCCGACCCTCACTGGCGCGTGACGCATTGTCGCGCGCATACAGGTAGAGGCTGTTGATGCGCTCCCACAATTCCATCGGCAACACTTCGCGCACCGTGCGCGCATTTTCGCGCGCGTTGTGGATGCCGGAGAGGATCGAACTCGGATTGCGTTCGTCCTCGACGAGGAAGCGCACGATGCTGTCTTCATCCGCCTGGGGGTAGTGTTCGCTGAAGATGTCGTCGAGACCGGCGACCTTGAGCAGCACGTCCCAGCCGAAGGCGGCATCCTTCGGCAGATCGAGCAGTACCTGCGTGGTGGAGTTGATGAAGCGGGCGGTGTTCTCGGCACGTTCGAGATAGCGGCCCAGCCAGTAGAGGTTTTCGGCAACACGCGAGAGCATCAGACGGCCTCCTCGTCATCGGTATTGATGATCCAGGTGTCCTTGCTGCCGCCCCCCTGCGAGGAATTGACGATCAGCGAACCTTCGCGCAGCGCCACGCGCGTCAGGCCGCCGGTGGTGGCGTAAAGCTTGTCCGACTGCAGCACGAAGGGGCGCAGATCGAGATGGCGTGGCGCGAGCCGATTGTCGATCAGCGTCGGCGCGGTGGAAATCGATAGCGTTGGCTGCGCCATGTAATTGCGCGGGTTGGCGCGAATCAGGTCGGCGAACTGGCGGCGCTCTTCCTCGCTGGCGCGCGGGCCGATCAGCATGCCGTAGCCGCCGGATTCGTTGGCCGGCTTGACGACCAGCTTGTCGAGGTTGGCGAGAACGTGTTCGCGCTGATCCTCATACATGCACATCCAGCTCGGCACATTGGGCAGGATCGCATCCTCGTCGAGGTAGTACTTGATGATCTGCGGCACGAAGGTGTACACCACTTTGTCATCCGCCACGCCGGCACCGGGGGCGTTGGCGATGCCGACGTTGCCAGCGCGCCAGGCACGCATCAGGCCGGGGACACCGAGGGCCGAGTCGGGCCGGAAGGCTTCAGGATCGAGAAAGTCGTCATCGATGCGGCGGTAGATGACATCAACGCGGCTCAGGCCCGAAATGGTCTTCATGTAGACACAATCATCATCCTTGACGACGAGGTCGGAACCTTCGACGAGGATGGCGCCCATCTTCTGCGCCAGATAGCTGTGCTCGAAATAGGCCGAGTTATAGATGCCGGGCGTGAGTACAGCGATGACAGGTCGCTCTGCATCGCGCGGTGACAGTGCGGCGAGGGTGTCGTACAACTGGGTCGGATAATCGTCGACCGGCAGGATATCGCTCGATTTGAACAATTCCGGGAACAGCCGCTTCATCAGCTGGCGGTTTTCCAGCATGTAGGAAACGCCGGAGGGCACACGCAGGTTGTCTTCGAGCACATACACCGTGCCGTCCTTGTCGCGCACCAGATCAGTGCCGCACACATGCGCCCACACCCCAAAACGGGGCACCATGCCCTTGCATTGGGCGCGAAAGTTCTTCGAACCTTCCAGTACCTCAATCGGAAAAATACCGTCCTTGACGATCTTCTGCTCGTTGTAAAGATCGTTGATGAACAGGTTGAGGGCGGTCAGGCGCTGCTTGAGGCCGGCATCGATGCGCGCCCATTCCTTACTCGACAGGGTGCGCGGAATGATGTCGAAAGGCCATGCGCGGTCGATGTTTCCGGCATCGCTATAGACCGTGAAGGTAATGCCCATGGCCATGATGGCGGCGTCGACGCTCTCGCGGCGGGCGGCGAGTTCCTTGGCACCGAGACGATTGACGTAATCGAAGAGAACGCGCGCGGCAGGCCGTGGCTGCTGACGCTCATCGAGCAGCTCATCATAGGTATCGGGCTGGGGATAGTTGTGCAGTTCGAGGCTCATGGCTATTGCTTTGCAACAAACGCGCCAGCCATCAAATAGGTGAATTGGCCCATTGTTCGATCGCCATCGGCATCCGCGATGTTGTTCCTAGCGCATACAATCCACCCTCGCTCCGAACTGTCCTTGCCCCATGCTTCCATGACTTATTGCCTTGCTATTCACGTCAATGACGGCCTTGTCCTCTGTTCCGATTCGCGCACGAATGCGGGCACGGACAACGTCAGCGTCTATTCGAAGATGTTTCCCTTTGTCTGGCCGGGCGTGCGCTTCTTTACGCTGCTGTCGGCGGGCAACCTGGCCACGACACAGGCGGTGGTCAAAAAAATCAATAGCGATATCGCTGCCGGCATGGTGCCTAATCTGACCACGGTCACCACCATGCAGGAGGCCGCCGACTATCTGGGCATCGTCAGCACGCAGGTGCAGAAGCTGCACGCCAGCCGCGATACGGCGACCACCAACTTCGAGGCCACCTTCATCCTTGCCGGCCAGATTATTGGCCAGGCGCCCGAGATCTTCATGATCTATCCGCAGGGCAATTACATCCACGAATCGGCCGAGCACCCCTTTCTGCAGATCGGCGAGATCAAGTACGGCAAGCCCATTCTCGACCGCGTGATCAAGCGCGATGTGGCGTTGGAGCCGGCCGCCCGTTGTGCCCTGGTGTCGATGAACTCGACGATTCGCTCCAACCTCACCGTTGGCCCGCCAGTGGAGCTGATGATCTACCGGCGTGACAGCTTCGAGGAAGGCAAGCACCTGTATTTCCGCGAAGACGACCCGTTTGCCCGCGAGTTGTCGGAAAAATGGAGCGAGGGCCTGTTCCAGGCGCTCGACAAACTGCCGCATTTCGACTGGGAATACCAGTAGGCACGCAGGCAAGGCACGATGTTTGCGTGCTCGTAGCGTCCACCCCGCTGCGAGAACTGCATGTCCATCCACGTTGCCCTGCGCCACACCACGCATTACCGCTTTGATCGCCCGGTCAGTCTGAGCCCCCATGTGGTGCGTCTGAAACCGGCCGCCCACAGCCGTACGCCGATCCTGTCCTACAGCCTCAAGATCAAGCCGGCACAGCATTTCATCAACTGGCAGCAGGACCCGTTCGGTAACTATCTGGCGCGGCTGGTCTTCCCGGAACGCGCCACCGAACTGCTGATCGACGTCGAGGTGATTGCTGACCTGACGGTGATCAACCCCTTCGACTTCTTCGTGGAGGAATACGCCGACCAGTGGCCCTTTGCCTATCCCGAGGCGCTCGCCAAGGAACTCACGCCCTACCTCGAAAAGGAAACGCCGGAGCCGCTGCTGGCCGCCTATCTGGCCGGCATCGAACGCAAGCCGCAACAGATCGTCGACTTCCTCGTCGACATCAACCGCAATCTGCAACAACACATCGGCTACACCATCCGCCTCGAACCCGGCGTGCAAAGCTGCGAAGAAACCCTCGGCCGCCAGCTCGGCTCCTGCCGCGACTCGGCCTGGCTACTGGTGCAAATCCTGCGGCATCTAGGCCTAGCCGCACGCTTCGTTTCCGGCTATCTGGTCCAGCTCACCGCCGATGAAAAATCGCTCGATGGCCCTTCCGGCCCGGAAGCCGACTTCACCGACCTGCATGCGTGGACCGAAGTCTTCGTGCCCGGCGCTGGCTGGATCGGCCTCGATCCGACTTCCGGCCTGTTCGCCGGCGAAGGCCACATCCCGCTCGCCTGCACACCGCATCCCTCGTCTGCTGCGCCGATCGCCGGCCTCACCGATCCGTGCGAAGTCGACTTCACCTTCAGCAACACCGTCACGCGCTTCAAGGAAGATCCGCGTGTCACCAAGCCCTACACCGAGGAACAGTGGGCGCATATCCGCGCACTGGGCCGCATGGTCGACACCAAGCTGCAAGCAATGGATGTGCGCCTGACGCAGGGCGGCGAACCGACCTTTGTCTCGATCGATGACATGGAAGCACCGGAATGGACCATCGCCGCGCTCGGCGAGCACAAGCGCGAACGTGCCGAAGTGCTGGCGCGCCGCCTGAAGGAGCGCTTCGCCACCGGTGCGCTCTTGCACAACGCGCAAGGCAAGTGGTATCCGGGCGAACCGCTGCCGCGCTGGGCACTGGGCATCTTCTGGCGCAAGGATGGCGTGCCGGTCTGGAAGGACGAGCAGTGGCTCGCCGATCCGGGCAAGGATTATGGCTACGGCGTTACCGAAGCCGAGCGTTTTGCGCAAACGCTGGCGCAGCATCTCGGACTGGCGACGCAGTGCGTCCAGCCGGCCTACGAGGACGCTCTCGCCGCGTTGCTGCGCGAGGCGGCGGTGCCCGAGAATCTCGACCTCACCGAGGCGGCGCTGCGCGCCGATCCGCTCGACCTGCTCGGGCGGCGCAACCTCGCCGAAATCCTTTCGCGCGGCCTCGATACGCCCACCGGCTTTGTCCTACCGCTGACATGGAAAGACGGCTGGCTGAGCGCGCCGTGGAAATTCCGCCGTGAGCGCCTCTATCTCATTCAGGGCGATTCGCCCCTCGGTCTGCGCCTGCCGCTCAACTCCGTGGCAGTCGTTGATGAAGACAAGCTGGAGATTGCCACCGAACTTGATCCCTTCGCCCCCGCCGAAGCGCTGGCCGATTTTCACGACCAGGCCGCCGCCCGCGCCAAAGCCGCAAGTAGTGCCAAAGCCGCCGCGGTGCCACGCACCGCCCTGTGCGTCGAACCGCGCGCCGGCTGTCTCTATGTTTTCCTGCCGCCCACCGAACGCATCGATCAGGCCCTCGACCTGATTGCCGCCATCGAACTCACCTGTGCTGCCCTCAAGCTGCCGGTGGTGATCGAAGGCTATGCGCCACCCTCCGATGGCCGCCTCGAAAAACTGCTGGTCACGCCCGACCCCGGCGTCATCGAGGTCAACATCCACCCGGCGAAAAGCTGGGAAGAACTCGAAGCCACCACCCTGACGCTCTACGAAGAAGCGCGCCAGTCGCGCCTCGGCACCGAGAAGTTCATGCTCGATGGGCGCCACAGCGGCACCGGCGGCGGCAACCACGTCACGCTCGGGGGCGCCACAGCCGCCGACAGCCCCTTCCTGCGCCGCCCCGATCTGCTGCGCAGTATGCTCACCTACTGGCAACACCATCCGAGCCTGTCCTACCTGTTCAGCGGCCTGTTCATCGGCCCGACCAGTCAGGCGCCGCGCGTGGATGAGGGCCGGCCGGAAATTCTCTACGAGCTTGAAATCGCCTTCCAGCAGTTACCGAAACCCGGCGAGGAAACCGCCCAGCCCTGGCTGGTCGATCGCCTGTTCCGCCACATGCTCACCGACCTGACCGGCAACACGCACCGCACCGAGTTCTGCATCGACAAGCTCTATTCACCCGACTCGGCGGCCGGTCGGCAGGGGCTGGTTGAGTTCCGTGGTTTTGAAATGCCGCCGCATGCGCACATGAGCCTCGCACAGATGCTGCTGATCCGCGCCCTTGTCGCGCGTTTTTGGGCAAAACCCTATGCCAAGCCGCTGGTGCATTGGGGCACCGCCCTGCATGACCGCTGGATGATGCCGCATCACCTGTGGGCCGATCTCAGGCAGGTTGTCGCCGAACTCAACGAGGCCGGCTATCCCTTCCAGCTCGACTGGTTTGCGCCCTTCCTCGAATTCCGCTTCCCGCGCTACGGCGGCATCCAGCTCGGCGACATCGCGCTCGAAGTGCGCGCCGCCATCGAGCCCTGGCATGTGCTGGGCGAGGAAGCGACCGGCCTCGGCACCGCGCGCTATGTCGACTCGTCCATCGAGCGTGTGCAGGTCAAGGTCACGGGCCTGACCGATGGCCGCCATGCGCTGACCTGCAACGGCCGCCGCGTGCCGCTGGCCAATACCGGCACGCATGGCGAATACATCGCCAGCGTGCGCTACCGTGCCTGGCAGCCGCCTTCGGCGATGCACCCGACCATCGGCGTGCATTCACCGCTGGTCTTCGACATTGTCGACTTATGGAACAACAAGGCGATTGGCGGTTGCACCTATCAGGTCTTGCACCCGGGCGGCCGCAACTACGACAGCTTCCCGGTCAATGCCTACGAAGCCGAGGCGCGCCGCCACATCCGCTTTCAGGGTGAGGGCCACACCATCGGCAGTTACACGCCACCACCGTGGGTCGGCGCGCTCGACACCTTCCTGCCCGAAGGCACCACCGTCGGCCCGATGGCGCCGGTGGAAGAGGAAATCAACCCCGAGTATCCGAGTACGCTGGATCTGCGCCGACAATAATTTCCCGACCTCCCCCAGCCCCTCCTTCCCAGGAGGGGAGACTTTGTGCGCGCTGCGCACGATTTCACTCAACATGCCGTCCCGCCAGCGCCGACATTTCTCTACAGCAGCGTCGGCGCGTTTGTAAGCTCGTCGGGGTTGTCTATGCCAGCAGGGAAATGCGCCGCGAGCAGGCGGCCGATGGCGGCAAGGCCGCTAAGCGCGCCAGCTTCGAACTGTCCGGCAGCAAAAGCCTGCTCCATGTCGCGGCAGATGGCCTGCCAGCCGGTGCTGCCGACGCGGACATTGATGCCGCGATCGGCGACGATCTCGACGCGTCGGTCGGCCAGCTGCACGTAGATCAACACGCCGCTGTTTTCCTCGGTGTCCCACACGTGCAGTTGCGCGAACAGGTCGATGGCCCGGGTGTGGGCATCGACGCCACGCAACAGCAGCGGCAGGTCAAGGCCGCCCTCGACGACGAAGCGCAGTTCGCCACGGTGGCTGCTTTCCGAGGCGGCGACGGCGGTCTCGATGGCGCGTCGGGTGGCCGGCGGGAAGGCCCGACGCGTGCGCCATGGCGGATAGGACAGATGTCGGAACATGCGTTTCAGATTCATCACCAACTCCCTGAGGCGCCACCGCCACCGAAACCACCGCCGCCGCCAGAAAATCCGCCCCCGCTACTGCCACCGCCCTTACCGCTGCCGGCGAGGGAAATCCAGTTGCCCAGTCCGACGAGGAAGAAGACAAAGGCGAAGAGGGCGGCGAAGAGCGCCGCCGGCAGAGCGCCGGTGAGAAACCAGATGGTGCCACCCACGAGGCCGCCCATGACCAAGCCGCCGAGCAGGGGGCCGATCACCCAGCGCAGTATGCTGCCGATGCCGACGATGACGAGCAGCAGCCAGGCGGGAATGTCCTCGAACGGGTCCGGGCCGGACGGGGCTGAGTCCGGCACGCTGGCATCCGGGCTTTCCTGCCCTTCGATCAATGCGGCGATGCGCGCCGTGCCGGCCCGGATGCCGCCGGCGAAATCGCCCTGCTTGAAGCGCGGCGTGATCTCCTGATCGATGATGCGGAAGGCCACGACATCGGGAATCCGGCCTTCGAGTCCGTAGCCGACCTCGATGCGCAGCTTGCGGTCGTCCTTCGCCACCAGCAGCAGGACGCCGTCGTCTTCTCCCTTGCGGCCGAGCTGCCAGGCCTCGACGACGCGGATCGAATACTGCTCGATGCTTTCCGGCTGCGTGGTCGGCACCAGCAGCACGGCGACTTGTGCACCGCTACGCGCTTCAAGTGCCTGCAGATCGGCTTCGAGCGCGGTCTTGTCGCTGGCGGAAAGCGTGGCGGTGAGATCGGTGACGCGCGCTGTGAGCGGCGGTACGGCGACGTCCGCCCGCGCCCCGCTCATCGAAACGATGAGCCAGAGCGCGAGACAGAGAAACAGCCACGCCAGACGCGGCAGGGCCATCACTTACTTGGCCGGTGCGTTGAAGTCGACCTTGGGCGGGGCGCTGATGGCTTTTTCGTCCTGCACTTCGAAGCTCGGCTTGGTTTGGTAGCCGAACACCATCGCCGTCAGGTTCGAGGGGAAGGAGCGCACTGTGACGTTGTATTCCTGCACGGCCTTGATGAAGCGATTGCGCGCCACGGTGATGCGGTTTTCGGTGCCTTCGAGTTGGGCCTGCAGGTCGCGGAACGACTGGTCGGCCTTAAGCTGCGGATAGTTCTCGGCGACAACCAGCAGGCGTGAGAGGGCCGAGCCCATCTGTGCCTGGGCCTGCTGGAACTTGGCGAAGGCGACTGGATCGTTGAGCAATTCGGGCGTCGCCTGGATCGAACCGACTTGCGCGCGTGCCTCGGTGACCTGGGTCAGCACATCCTTCTCATGCGCGGCGTAACCCTTCACCGTACTGACGAGGTTGGGAATCAGGTCGGCGCGGCGCTGGTACTGGTTGAGCACTTCGGCCCAGCTCGCCTTGATCTGTTCGTCCTGGGACTGGAAGGTGTTGTAGCCGCAACCGGACAACAGGGTGAGGGCCAAGAGGGAAAACCAGAGCATGAGCTGACGCATACGACCTCCTAAACAGACTGGACTGAAACGAAATGATACCCGTGTCATGCCGTCCCGCCAGCGCCGATATTTCGGGTAGTCTTCGCCCCTGATGAAAACCGCCAGAAACCGCTACCTTTCCGACGATAACGAGGACTTCACGGTCTCGAGTCGCGAATCGATCATCCATCTCCTCCGTGGCTTGTCGCATGGCAATGTCACGTTGAGTGGCATTTTCAACAGCGGCAAGGATGTGCTGCTCACGGCAGTGCTCAGTGTTGATTCCGACGAGGATGTGGTCTATCTCGACATTAACGCCAACGAGGAGCGCAACCGGGAATTTCTCCGTAGTTCGCGCATCGTCTTTGTCGCCCAGGTAGATGGCGCCAAGATCCAGTGGTCGACGCTGTCCATCGAAGATGGGGGTTTCGAAGGCGGTCGCGCCTTTCGTGTCCCGCTACCGGAAACGCTCCAGCGCATCCAGCGGCGTACCGCCTTCCGGGTGAACACACCGATTACCAATCCCGTGATGTGTCACATTCCGGTTGCACCTGACCGGGAACTGGCACTGCCGCTCGTCGATATCTGTGTCGAGGGCATCGGCGTGATCCTGCCCGATGCAGCCGATCCTGCCATGGTGAAAAACGCCCGCTTCGAGCATTGCTCTCTGGTGCATGAGGAACTGCGCATCAATGAGCTGACACTTTCCGTGCAAAACATTTGGGAGGTCACGCTCAAGAATGGCCATGTCAGCCAGCGTGCTGGACTGGAGTTCATCGACATGCGCCAGCAGGACGAACCCATCATCCAGCGCTTCGTGTTCAAGTTGGAACGGCTCAGAATTTCTACCCTGAAGGGACATTGAGCGCCGTCCCGCCAGCGCCGACATGTCGCTGTCAGCTGTGGTGCATGCGGCAGTAGCAATAAACGAACTTCTGGATACCCCCGGTCGGCGTGCGATGTTCTTCCTGCTCGTGGCGGATCAGTTCGAACGGGGCACCGAATTCGGCATGCAGACCATCCGCGCTGTAACGCATCACCGGCAGACCGCTGCATTGCAGCGGGCCATCCTCGGCGAAGGTGGAGACGATCACATGCCCGCCGGGTTTGACAGCGTGCAGCACCTGATGCACATAGGCGGCGCGCTGTTCGGGCGAGGTGAGGAAATGAAACACCGCTCGGTCATGCCAGACATCGAATCCCTGAGTCGGCAAATCAAGGGTGGTGATGTCGCCGACCAGCCAGCGCACCTGATCGGCTGCGACGCCGAGACGCGCTTGCGCAGACTTCAGTGCCGCGGCTGAAATGTCGAGCACGCTGAGCGCACGATAGCCGCCGGCCAGCAGATCATCGACCAGTGTTGAGGCGCCGCCGCCGACATCAATGATGGCGGCCGACAGGGCCACCCCAGTGTCCTGAATCAGCCGCAGGGACTGCTCGGCATGTTCCTGAAACCAGCTGACGCCTGTGGTCGGCTTCGTCGTATAGACCTGCTCCCAGTGGTCTTTTTGCGGCATGGCTTCCCCCTGATTACAACGACTTTATTCCAGTGACTGCAGGAAGGCATCCCGGGCGGTAGCTACCGCTACTTGCTGTTCTGCGGGCATCAGCGCGGCGCACCTTGCGTAGAACGTCTCGAAGGCGGCAAGCACGGCGGCACGCGGGATCGCATCCGCTTTCTTTTCAGCGGGCACGCTGGTGCCATCGAGCACCCGCAGCACGGCGTATTTCGGGATCAGGCGCTGGCCACTTTTACCGGAAGCGAGTTGCGGGCCGGTCTTGACGTATTCGCTGCCCTCATATTCGAAACGGGCGCCCATGGGCAGGAGATGAATTTTCATGGCTGGTGTTTTTCCACCTGCGGCAGCGTACGGGACTCATCGGAAACCCAGTAGCGATAGGCTGATTCAAATTCGCTCTGGTGCGCCTGGATGATGGTGTCGATTTTACGGATGATCTGCTTGCCCAGGGCGGATTTGGGGCAGGCGAAATACACCGGCAGCAGGCCTTCTGCATCCTTGATGGGCAACGACCAGAAGGCGCCCTGGTAATTGCCCCGCCGCTGGAAATAGCGCAGGCTGTCGGGCGATTCGATGATGTAGTCGATCTCTTGCGCCTTGAGCATGTGCAAGAAACCCAGCGTCAGATCGTTGGCGGGACGGTGGATCAGATGTGCCCGTGGTTTTTCGGTGATATGCGGGTCGATGCTCGCGCCATAGGAGCGCTCCTTGTGAAAGCCCATTTTCAAAGAGTCGTCATTGATCAGGCGGGCGAAATCGACGCGCCCATTGGCTTCGATATAGGGCCGCAGACGCGGCAGGGTTTCTTTCAGGATGACGAGCTGGTTTGGCAGACGCTTGATGAACGGTATGGAAAATTCCATGAAGGTCTCGCGCTCGGCGTTCCGGTTCAGGCCGGAACCGCAAAAATTGTTCTGGGTTCTCAGATTCTGAATGGCTTTGGGTGGATTCACGAAAGCTGTCTCGTGGGTGTACTCCGGCAGCGACCGGATGGCAATTTGCATCGCCACATCCGAATAGCCCATGCCCTGATCCGGGCCATTGGCGACGAAGGAGGGCGGGAAGTCGAGTCGCATCCAGATCAGCGTGTCTTTCGCGCTGGCCGCGCCGGCCAGCAACATGCAACCCAACAGAATGATCAGTGTTTTCAAGCTTGCCGCCTATGGATGGAAATCGAGGCGGCATCTTATGCTAAAGATATATGAAAGTGTTGGGGTATTTCGTCCGTCGTACTCGCGGTGCATAGCGTATGGCCAACCATCACGGCGAGAATCTGCGACTCGCTCAGGCCGGCGCGCGACATCCAGGTGGCCACCGCTGCCACACCGAGGGGATTGAGTTGTTCGTTGACGACCTGGGCATGGGCCAGCCGGTCGTTGCCGGCCTGAACCTGCGCCGTCAGCTGGTCGGCAAGACGATGCAGGGTGGCGGCATCGACGCGGCGACGGCCTGTCGGATGGGGATTGCTGGCAACCAGTCGAAGTGCGGCACTCATGATCATCTCCTTGCTTGTCTCCTGTAACGACAAGCCGGGAGTGAAGATTGAGCAGTTTGCGTTATTTAGTGCGCCGAGCGACCCCAGAGTTCGAGCGGCGCACCGACGCTGCGGCTCAGCGCATCACGAACCTTGGCGGCCGTCACGGGCATGGTGAAGGTAATGACCTGCGCAAACTTCTGACCGGCCAGGCGATAAAACCAGGTGCGACGACGTACGATCATGACAGTCTCCTTGAAGTCCTCTATTGCATTCGATGTTGCGTGCATTTGCACGCCGAACTAAATGCAAAACCCGAGCCAGTTCATGGTTTCTACCGCAAAACAAAGTGTTGGCGGAAATAACATGAAAACAGAGTGCTGAACGGCCGGCAAAAACCGCGCATGACGGCGAGATTTGCCCTGCGATGGGGCACCACTTTGCCGTCCCGCCAGTGCCGACTTTTTATACATCGATTTAGTCGATCTGTAATTCAGTAAGATTCGACTTTATTTGACGGGCAACCGCCCTTATGCTTTAAAGGCATCGAAAATCCTGCGTACGACAGTCATGCTTCAACATAAGGACTCAAGGAGATAGACATGAACCAACCGAGAAACCAAGCCATTGCCTTCCCGCACGGCGCCGCTGGATCGGCCCTTGCCAGCAACCGGGTGATCCGCAATACCTACATGCTGCTCTCCGTGACGCTGCTGTTTGCTGCCGTGACGGCTGCCGCTTCGGTGGCGTTGCGTCTGCCGCATCCGGGCATCATCATCACGCTGGTCGGCTATTTCGGCCTGTTGTTCGCCATCACCAAGTTCCAGAACAGCGGTGCCGGCGTGGCGCTGGTGTTTGCGCTGACCGGCTTCATGGGCTACACGCTCGGCCCGATCATCAGCCACTACCTCGGCCTGCCCAACGGCGGCCAGACGGTGATGATGGCGATGGGCGGCACGGCGGCGATCTTCCTCGGCCTGTCCGGCTATGCGCTGACGACCAAGAAGGATTTCAGCTTCATGGGCGGCTTCCTGATGGTCGGCATCCTGGTGGCCTTCCTGGCCGGTCTGGCGGCGATCTTCTTCGAGATTCCCGCGCTGTCGCTGACCGTGTCGGCCGCCTTCGTGCTGCTGATGTCCGGCCTGATCCTGTATGAAACCAGCAACATCATCCACGGTGGCGAGACCAACTACGTAATGGCCACGGTGACGCTGTTCGTGTCCATCTTCAATCTCTTCACCAGCCTGTTACACCTGCTCGGCTTCGCCAACAGCAGTGACTGAGTGAGCCGATGAGATGAACCCCGTGCCGGCTTGGCATGCCTTGTCGGTCACCGCTGTGACCGAACAACTGGATACCTTGCCGGCAAGCGGGTTGCAGCATCAGGCGGCAGCAAGTCGCCTGAGCCAGTATGGTCCGAATCGCCTTGCCGAAAAGGCGCCCCGCCCCGCTTGGCTGAAGTTCCTTGATCAGTTCAAGAGCCTGCTGGTGTTGATTCTGCTTGGCGCGGCGGTACTGGCCGGGGTAATTGGCGAGGTCAAGGACTCCATTGTCATCGTCATCGTCGTGCTGCTCAATGCCGCTCTGGGTTTTTTTCAGGAGCACCGCGCCGAGGCCGCGCTCGCCGCGCTGAAAAACATGCTGGCGCCGACGGCGCGGGTGCGGCGTGACGGAGAAGTCCTGCAGATTGAGGCCGCCGATCTGGTGCCGGGCGACATTCTGCTGCTCGAAGCCGGCGACCGTATTCCCGCCGATGCACGCGTGCTCTCGGCGCATAGCGCCGAGGTGGCCGAAGCGGCGCTGACCGGCGAATCGCACGCCGTCGCCAAGCTGCCCGAGGCCGTCGATGAAAAGTCGGTGCTGGCGGAACGGCACGGCATGCTCTACATGAACACGGTGGTGACGCGCGGCCGTCTCGAAGCGCTGGTGACGGCTACCGGCATGGCCACCGAAATGGGTCGCCTGGCCGGCCTGCTGGCGGAAACCGCCGAGGGTGAAACGCCGTTGCAGAAGCAGCTCGACGGTCTCGGCAAGCGGCTGGCGTTGATTGCCAGCGTCGTCGTCAGCCTGATGTTCATCATGGGCCTGCTGCGCGGTGACCCGCTGGTACAAACGGCGATGACCGCCATCGCCCTCGCCGTCGCGGCGATTCCCGAAGGTCTGCCTGCCGTGGTGACCGTCACGCTGGCGCTCGGCATGCACCGCATGGCCAAGCGCCACGCCATCGTCAAGAAGCTCTCCGCCGTCGAGACGCTCGGCTGCACCACGGTGATCTGTTCTGACAAAACCGGCACCCTGACACTCAACCAGATGACGGCACGCGCCCTTTACTGCAACGGCCAGCGTCACGTCGTCAGTGGCGAGGGCTATGGCAACGCCGGCGAGATCGAGGGGGCTGCGGATGTGCGCAATACCCTGCTGCCGGCGGCGCTGTGCGTCGATGCACGGATCAAGGACGCGCAACTGATCGGCGATCCGACCGAAGGCGCCCTGCTCGCCCTGGCCGCCAAGGCCGGGCTCGATGCCGAAACGGCGGGGGAACATCTGCCGCGGATTGCCGAGATTCCCTTTGATTCGGCCTTCAAGTTCATGGCCACCTTCCATCACGATGGCGACAAGGTGCGGCTCTATGTGAAGGGCGCACCCGACGTGATGCTGGCGCTGGCCAGCCATCACTTGCAAAATGATGTGGCGCAGCCGCTCGACGCGGCAGACCGTGCCGCCCTCGTTGCCGAGAACGAGGCGCTGGCGGAACAGGCGCTGCGCGTGCTGGCGCTGGCCAGCCGGACGATTCCGGCCGACAGCTTCGATCCGGCCGGTGAGTTGCTGCCCTGGGTCAAGGATCTCACCCTGCACGCGCTGGTCGGCATCATTGATCCGCCGCGCGCCGAGGCGCGCGAGGCCATCGCCACCTGCCGCGCGGCCGGCATTCAGGTGAAGATGATTACCGGCGACCATCGCGTCACCGCCGCCGCTATCGCACGTGAGTTGGGGCTTACCGGCGAGGCGCACGAAGGGCGCGATCTCGATGGACTGGATCAGGCGCAGATTGCCGCGCTGGTGGAAAACAGCGCCGTGTTCGCGCGTGTCGCGCCCGAGCACAAGATGCGCATCGTCGAGGCCTTGCAGGCGCATGGCCATGTCGTGGCGATGACCGGCGACGGCGTGAACGATGCGCCAGCGCTGAAAACCGCCGACATCGGCGTGGCGATGGGCATCACCGGCACCGAGGTGACCAAGGAGGCGGGCACGCTAGTGCTCACCGACGACAATTTCGCCTCCATCGTGCGCGCGGTTGAGGAGGGGCGCACCATCTATGACAACATCGTCAAGTTCGTGCGCTTCCAACTCTCGACCAACATTGGTGCCATCCTCACCGTGCTCGGTGCGCCCTTCCTCGGCTTCGCCACGCCGTTCACCGCCATCCAGATTCTCTGGGTGAACATCATCATGGATGGCCCACCCGCCATGACGCTGGGCGTCGAACCCGCGCGGCCGGGCATCATGCAAGAACGCCCGCGCAGCAAGGAGGCCGCCATCCTCTCCGCGCCGCGCCTGTGGCGCATCGCGCTCTACGGCGCGACCATGGCGGTGGGCACGCTGTCCGTCTACGGCTGGGCGATGCAGTCAGGTGATGTGACCAAAGCGATGACCCTCGCCTTCACCACCTTCGTGCTGTTCCAGTTCTTCAATATCTTCAATGCCCGAACCGAACATGGCAGCGCCTTCAACAGCCAGTTCTTCAGCAACGGCAAACTGTGGCTGGCGCTGCTCGCCGTCGTCGCCCTGCAGGTCGTCGCCGTGCACTGGGGCCCGGCGCAGGCGATCTTCGATACGGTGGATCTGACGCTGGTGGAGTGGGGTGTGGCGGCGGCGGTGGCATCAAGCACCCTGTTGCTGGAGGAGGCGCGCAAGTTGTTGGTGCGGCTGCTACACTCGAAACCCGCTGACTGAGGATTAAAGGCATGACCCACTGGCTACGCTTTGAAGCGGCAGGCGCCGAATATTTCGGTACCCTTGACAAGGACACGGTAACTGTCTGGATCGGCGACATGTTTGCCGACCCACAACCCACCGCGCAAAAGTTCGCCTTGGCGGAGGTGCGCATCCTGATGCCTTGCCGACCGAGCAAGATGATCGGTCTGTGGAACAACTTCCACGAGCGGGCGACGAAGGAGGACTTGCACCGCCCCGAGCATCCGCTCTACTTTCTCAAGAGCAGCAACTGTTTTGCGGCGCACGGCGACATGATTCGCCGGCCGGCCGGTTATCACGGCGCGGTGGTGTTCGAGGCGGAACTGGGTATCGTCATCGGCCGGCGTTGCAAGGCGGTGGCATTGGCCGAAGCACCGGCGGCTATCTTCGGCTACACCTGCGTGAATGACGTGACGGCCCGCGATGTGATGCGCCTTGATCCGGCCTTTGTGCATTGGACGCGCGCCAAGAGCTTTGACACCTTCGGGGTGTTTGGCCCGGTAATTACGACCGGACTCGATCCGGCCACGCTGCACGTACGCGCGGTGATCTCTGGCGAGGAGCGGCAGAATTATCCAGTGGCCGACATGTTCTTTTCACCGGTCGAAATCGTCAGCCGCATTTCCCACGACATGACGTTGGAAACGGGCGACGTGATTGCCTGCGGCACTTCGGTCGGCGCCGGGCCGCTAGCGGCGGGCGATACGGTCGAAGTGGTGATTGACGGTGTCGGCGCGCTGGTTAATTGTTTCGAATAAATGTCGGCGCTGGTAGGACGGCAAAAAAAGTCACGCTGCCATCGCGTAATAGGCTTTTGCCGCCAGGGCCTGAATGGCGTTGGCGACCAGATGATTTTGCTGAACCTGTAACCAGGGCAGGCATTCGGCAAGATTCAGGGCGATATTGGTTTTGTTTTCCATCGTGATTTCCTGCTCGCACAGGCGCTGCAATTCGGCGGCGCAGTCGGCTTGCAGACTGCCCGGCAGCGCCATCTCGCGTACCACCAGCGCCACGGCCAGCAGATCGGACTGATGCTGGGCGGTGAACCACGACTGGCCAATCGCCGTCAGTGCTACCAGCGCGGGCAACTCGGTCTTGAGTTTGTTTTTGATGCCCAGCGGCAGTACTGCGGACTTTGATTGTTTTAAACGGGTTTTACGCATTGTGGTCTCCGGCAAACCGTGCCGCCTGACGGCATCATGGGCGGCAAGTTTTTTCCTTAAAACGGGTTTAGAAGCAGTTTCACCCTCTATTTCTGCGGGCTTGTCGATCCTTACGCAGGCTTCGTGCCAATTGTGTTAACTGCTGTACTTTTATCGGCCAATTCCGCTCAGACTGAATAGGTGCTGGCCAGTTTTGCGCGCATCAGCAAGGTCTGCTTGTCGAGCGATTGCCCGGCACTGCGAATTTCGCCGCCGAGCAGTTGCGCCACTTGCACCGCGCGCTGTGCGGCGACCAGCGGGCCGGCCAGTCCGCCACCACCGGAGGCGAGCATGGCGGAATAAGAAGTGACATGGCCATGGATATCCACCTGGGCCACCTTGATGTCGCCCTGCCAGATCTCGGCATAGACCGGCGCCGGCATACCCTTGGCGGCCTGGGTTTGCGCGTTGGCCGAAATGGAGACGTTGGCGGAGTCACTGCGCTCGCTCTCAACCGGCGCGACGGCGCGCTCGGCGGAAGGAGACGAGGCGGCAGCGGATTCCTTGAGCGGTTGCTGTGCGGTATCGGCAACGGGGCTGTTGTTCGCCAACCCGGTAGCGATTCCGGTGAGGGCAGCGGCGATTCCTGGAGTAACTGACGCGATTTGCATGGTGTTCCGGCGTGAGACGACGACGGAACTCAATGCACGGCATGTGCCAGCTATTTATAACTATTTAGATCAATGTGTTACGTGTTTTATTGAAAGTGCATCGGCAAGATATGCCGGCACATCGGCAAAGACGCAGGCCTTGCCGATGAAAATTGCCTCTTGTCGTGCCCTATGCGAACGTATTGATGTTCTGACCGAGGTGGGGTGGATTCTTGGCGGCTGCCGAAACGACCGATGCAGCCGCCGCCACCAGTTGCATGGCGCCCTGGGCTTCGATATCCATGGCCTTCTTGAGCACAGCGAGTTGCACCGCCTCGGCGGTGCGCGCCTGGCTCATGTCCGAGGCAACGGCGGCAATACTGGAAACGTCCATAAAAATATCCCCCAGACTGCCTTAACGGCAGTCTGGCGGAATATTGATGATGGACGGTGCTTAGTGCAGCGTTTCGTTGCCGCTGCGCCAGAATTCGGGATTCTGGGCGAGGGTTTCTTCGGTGCGGCAGACGGTCTGTTCGTAGAAGGAGAGCCGCTCCGGGTCGGGCTGGGTTTCGAAGAGCAGCGACTCGATCACGCCTAGCGTGGATTCCGGCAACGCCTGGCGGATTTCCGGCGACATGCCCAGTTCATCAACGCGCCAGGCGATCATTTCGACGCGCATTTTCAGAAAGTTGAGCTTCTTTTCGAGAAATTGTTGTGGGTCATTGGTGTGCATGGCGGGCTCCAGAAAACACTTGTTTGCCCTTTGCTGAGCAATTTGTGCGCCACATTTGTCATTGCGAATGGATTGCAGCCCGCCCAGCGTAAAATGCGCCCCTTCTCCAAGGAGCGATTTATTGTGAGCATCAGTTCAGTTCAGGACATCGTCGCCGACATGCGTGCCGGCAAAATGGTCATCCTCGTCGATGAGGAAGACCGCGAGAACGAGGGCGATCTTGTCCTCGCCGCCGAACACGTCACGCCCGAGGCGATCAACTTCATGGCCAGGTTTGGCCGCGGGTTGATCTGTCTGACGCTGACCGAAGCCCGCTGCCGTCAGCTTGAACTGCCGCTGATGGTGCGCGACAACAAGACGCCGCACGGCACCGCCTTTACCGTTTCCATCGAGGCAGCGGAGGGCGTGACCACCGGCATCTCGGCGCATGACCGTTCGCGCACCGTGCAGGCGGCCGTGGCCAAGCATGCGCGGGCCGCCGATATCGTCCAGCCCGGCCACATCTTCCCGCTGATGGCGCAAAAGGGCGGTGTGCTGGTACGCGCCGGCCACACCGAGGCCGGCTGCGACCTCGCCCAGATGGCGGGCTGCGAGCCGGCCGCCGTGATCTGCGAGATCCTCAAGGATGACGGCACCATGGCGCGCCTGCCCGACCTGATCGAATTCGCCAAGGAACACAGCCTCAGGATTGGCACCATCCGCGACCTGATCCAGTACCGATCCGAGAACGAGAAGCTGGTCGAGTGCGTGGCCGACAAGGAAGTGATCTGCACGCATGGCAGCTTCCGTCTGCGCGCCTTCCGCGACCAGACCAACAGCGATGTGCATCTGACCCTGACGCGGGGCGAACTGAATCCGGCCGAGGAAACGCTGGTGCGCGTCCATGAGCCGGTGTCGGTCCTCGACTTCCTCGACTGCAAGAGCCAGCGCCACAGCTTCAGCATCGATCAGGCGATGCAGGCGATTGCCAAGGCAGGGCGCGGCGCGATTGTGCTGCTGCACCGGAACGAAACCGGCACCGACCTCGTTAATGCGCTGACGGCCGATGGCGCCAAGCCCGCCGCCAAGTGGGACCCGCGCATCTACGGTATCGGCGCGCAGATTTTGCGTGAGCTTGGCGTCGGCAAGATGCGCCTGCTGGCCAGCCCGCGCAAGATGCCGAGCATGGCCGGCTTCGGTCTGGAAATTGCCGGCTATCTTTCGCCCGAGGAGGCCCTGAAATGAGCTTTACCCCCAACGCTGCTACAAGTGCGAGTGCCCCCGCCGGGCGCTGCGACGGCCTCAAGGAAATCGACCCCAATCTTGCCGGCGCAGGCCTCTCGATTGGTATTGTCATGGCACGCTTCAACAAGGTGGTGGGCGAGGGCCTGCTGTCGGGCTGCTGCCATGAACTGCGGCGCCTCGGTGTGACGGATGTTCAGTTGGTGACAGTGCCCGGCGCGCTGGAAATCCCGCTGACCTTGCAAGCCATGGCACAAACCGGCAAATATGCGGCGCTGGTCGCACTCGGCTGCGTGATTCGCGGCGAGACCTACCATTTCGAAATTGTGTCGAACGAATCGGCGCGCGGCGTGACCGATGTGCAGCTCAACACTGGCATCCCGATTGCCAATGCCGTGCTGACAGTCGAGAACGACGACCAGGCCGAAGTGCGCATGCTCCAAAAGGGCACCGAAGCAGCGCAATGTGCCGTCGAGATGGCTAATCTGCTGAAAGCCGTGAAGTGAGTACCCCCGTCAGTCCGAAAAAGAATCCCTCCAGCCCGCGCCATCGCGCGCGCGAGTTTGTGGTCCAGGGGCTTTACCAGCATCTGGTGGGGGGGCAGGATGCCGCCGCCATCATTGTTCAGGCCGAATCCGTGGCGGGTTTCGAGAAAGCCAATCGCGAACTTTACGATGCGCTGCTCGACGGCGTGCTGAAAAACGCGGCGGCCTTGCAGGCCCTGCTCGAACCGCATATCGAGCGCCCGTGGGCCGAGATTTCCCCCATCGAGCGCGGCATCCTGCTGATTGCCGCCTGCGAATTGCGCGATCACCCGGGAACGCCCTACCGCGTTGTGCTCAACGAGGCGATCGAACTGACTAAGTCCTACGGCGGCACCGACGGCCACAAGTTCGTCAATGGCATCCTCGACAAGCTCGGGCCGGAATTGCGACCGCACGAAATTAACGCCAAATAAGCGCCGGGCATGCCTTCCGAGTTTGCCCTGATCAATCGGTATTTCAAGTGTCCAACGCCCAACACAGTCTTGGGGGTTGGTGACGACGGCGCCATCCTGCAGCCCACGTCCGGCTGCGAACTGGTGGTGTCGACCGACATGCTGGTGGCAGGCACTCACTTCCTGCCAAATGCAGACCCCGCCGATCTCGGCTGGAAAGTGCTGGCGGTAAATGTCTCGGACATGGCGGCGATGGGCGCCCAGCCGAAATGGGCCTTGCTGGCGGCCGCCCTGCCTGCCGCTACCGAGTCGTGGATCGAAAAATTCGCCAGCGGCTTCTTTGCCTGTGCGGACGCCTTCGGTATCGACGTCATCGGCGGCGACACTACCCAGGGCCCGCGCAATTTCTGCGTGACGATCTTTGGCGAGGTGCCCGCTGGCACGGCGCTGTTGCGCTCGGGCGCCCAGTCGGGCGACGAGATTTGGATTTCCGGCGCGCCGGGGCGGGCAGCGCAAGGGCTGGCTCACTTGCAGGGGCAAATAACACTGAGTGAGCCTGCGCTTACTGACTGTCTGGCGGCCCTGCATCGTCCCCAGCCGCGTGTGGCGCTGGGACTGGCCTTGCGCGGGCTGGCCAGCGCTGCCATTGATGTCTCCGATGGCCTGCTGGCTGATCTCGGGCACATCCTCGATGCCTCTGGCGTGACGGCCACCCTGAAACTTGCCGTCTCGCCAGCGCCGACATTTGCCGAGCAGTGTTTCCTGTCCGGCGGTGACGACTACGAACTGGTGTTTACCGTACCGGCCGGTCGTCATGAAGAAGTACTCACACTCTCCAAAACCCTTTGTCTGCCGCTGACCTGTCTGGGCAACGTGACGACTGGCAGCGCCCTGACCGTGCTTGATCTGAGCGGCCAGCCGGTCGCTATTTCCCACCGTGGTTACGATCATTTTGGTGCCTGATGAAACTCAAAACAAAATCGCCCCGCCCGCCGTTTTCCTTCCTGTTTCGCCACCCGGCGCATCTGATCGCTTGTGGCTTCGGCAGCGGACTTTCGCCCTGGGCCTCCGGTACGGCCGGCACCCTGTTCGCCTGGCTGACCTACCCGTTTTTGCGCGGCCTGTTTCCCGACGAACTCTCGCTGGCCATTTTCCTGGCACTGGCCTTCGTGCTTGGGGTAACGGCCTGCCACATTACCGGCCGCAATCTTGGCGTGGTCGATCATGGCGCTATCGTCTGGGACGAGATCGTACCGTTCTGGATGGTCCTGCTGATGACGCCGGACACGCTGCTCTGGCAACTCGCGGCCTTCCTGTGGTTCCGCTTCTACGACATCGTCAAACCGCCGCCGGCCAATTACTTCGATAAGCAGGTGAAGAATGGCCTCGGCGTGATGATGGATGACCTCGTGGCTGCCGGCTATACGATCCTGACGCTGGCGTTCTTCATGGCATTGGTCGAGCGCTTTTTCTGATGGACGCTGATCTGGCCGCATTGTCGGCGGCGATTGGTCAAGCCTGTCTTGAACGCGGCCTGACGATTGCCACCGCCGAATCCTGTACCGGCGGCTGGGTGGCGCAGGTCATCACGCACACACCCGGCAGTTCGGCCTGGTTTGACCGCGGCTTTATCACCTATACAAATGCGGCGAAAGCGGATATGCTAGGTGTTCCTATGAACACTATAGAAGCATTCGGTGCCGTCAGTCTGGAAACCGCGACGGCCATGGCGGCGGGTGCATTGCAATACTCCAATGCGCTAATTTCACTGTCGATTACGGGCATCGCCGGCCCCACCGGCGGCTCGCCGGACAAGCCGGTCGGCACCGTCTGTTTTGCGTGGTCTGGGAAAAATAACACGCCGTCCTGCGAGCGCCGACTTTTCAGCGGTGATCGGGAGAGTATCCGGCGTCAATCGGTACTTC
This sequence comes from Rhodocyclaceae bacterium, assembly GCA_030681195.1. Taxonomy (GTDB): domain Bacteria; phylum Pseudomonadota; class Gammaproteobacteria; order Burkholderiales; family Rhodocyclaceae; genus Sulfuricystis. The sequence continues at coordinate 153,908 of JAUXXJ010000012.1, read as the reverse complement.
ATGCGCTTTCAGGCCTACTGGATCGCGCAAGAAACATGCCATAATCGGATCACTATTTCGGAAGGACCATCATGGACGAAAACAAGACCAAGGCCCTGCAAGCGGCGCTGGCACAGATCGAAAAGCAGTTCGGCAAGGGCTCCATCATGAAGATGGGCGAGGGTCTGGCTACCGACGATATCCAGACCGTCTCCACCGGCTCGCTCGGGCTGGATATCGCGTTAGGGATCGGCGGCCTGCCGCGCGGTCGCGTGGTGGAAATCTACGGCCCGGAGTCTTCCGGCAAGACCACGCTGTGTCTGCATGTCGTCGCCGAAGTCCAGAAGGCCGGCGGCGTCGCCGCCTACATCGACGCGGAAAACGCGCTTGACCCGAGCTATGCCGCCAAGCTGGGCGTGAATGTGCCCGACCTGCTGATCTCGCAGCCCGACACCGGCGAGCAGGGCCTCGAAATCACCGACATGCTGGTGCGTTCCGGCGGCGTCGATCTGATCGTGATTGATTCGGTCGCCGCATTGACGCCGAAAGCGGAAATTGAAGGCGAAATGGGCGACCAGTTGCCCGGCCTGCAGGCGCGACTGATGTCACAAGCCTTGCGCAAGCTCACCTCCAACATCAAGCGCACCAATACGCTGGTGATCTTCATCAACCAGATCCGCATGAAGATCGGCGTCATGTTCGGCAGCCCGGAAACCACCACCGGCGGCAATGCGCTCAAGTTCTATGCCTCGGTGCGCATGGACATTCGCCGCACCGGCGCCATCAAGAACGGCGATGAGGTGATTGGCAACGAAACCAAGGTCAAGGTCGTCAAGAACAAGGTGGCGCCGCCCTTCCGCGAGGCGCGCTTCGACATTCTCTACGGCGAAGGCATTTCGCGCGAGGGCGAGGTCGTCGAACTCGGCGTCGAGCACAAGATCGTCGAGAAATCCGGTGCCTGGTATTCCTACAAAGGCGAGAAGATCGGCCAAGGCAAGGACAAGACGCGCGAATACCTGCGCGAACATGCCGACTTGGCGCGCGAGATCGAGAACCGGGTGCGCGAAGCCGTGGGCGTTGCCGCCATGGCGGCACCCGCCGTTGAGGCCGAGTGAGTGAACTCTATAGCCGTGCCGTGAGATTGCTGGCCCGGCGCGAACACACCCGCGCCGAACTGGTCCGCAAACTTGCGTCGCATGGCACTGAAGAAGAAATCGACACTGTGTTGAACGAACTTGCCAGAAGCGGACTGCAGTCGGATGCCCGTTTTGCCGAAAGCTACCTGCGCAGCCAGGCGGGTCGCCTCGGGGGCGCACGTTTGCGCCAAACCTTGCGGCAAAAGGGCGTGTGTGCCGAGTTGGTGCAGACGCAGGTGGCGGATTTACCCGATGAACTGGCGCGTGCCCGTGCCGTGTGGCAGAAGAAATTCGCTACCGTGCCGGCAGATATGAAGGAATGGGCCAAGCAGGCGCGCTTTCTTCAGGGGCGCGGCTTTTCCAGCGAGATCATCCGCAAGTTGCTGAAAGAGACTGGAGACATGGGCGCATGAGCCGGTTGGCCGTCTATAACTTGCACAAGAAATACCGCACGCGCACCGTCGTCAAGGATGTCAGCCTGCACGTCGATGGTGGCGAGGTGGTTGGCCTGCTCGGCCCGAATGGGGCCGGCAAGACCACCTGCTTCTACATGATCGTCGGTCTGATTGCATCCGATGCCGGCGAAATCAGCATTACGGCCGACGCACAAGAGCAGCGCATGACGCACCTGCCGATTCACAAACGCGCGCGTCTGGGCTTGTCCTACTTGCCGCAGGAAAACTCGGTGTTCCGCAAGCTGACGGTCGCCGAAAACGTGCGCGCAGTGCTGGAACTGCAGGATTACGACGAGCCGACCATCGCAACCCGCCTCGACGAGCTGCTGGAGGAGTTGCATATCAGTCATCTGCGTGAGCAAAAGGCGGTCGCCCTGTCCGGTGGCGAGCGTCGCCGCGTCGAAATTGCCCGCGCGCTGGCAACCCGACCACGGTTTATTCTGCTTGACGAGCCTTTCGCCGGTGTCGATCCGATCGCCGTGCTGGATATCCAAAAAATCATCAAGTTCCTGAAAGAACGTGAGATTGGCGTGCTGATCACGGACCATAACGTGCGCGAAACGCTGGGCATCTGTGATCGCGCGACGATCATCAACGAAGGTGAAGTGTTGGCGGCTGGCAATCCGGCAGAAATCATCGATAATGAAAGTGTCCGCCGTGTGTATCTCGGCGAACACTTCCGGATGTAAGAACAAGAAGTGAAACCCACCCTCCAGCTCCGGCTTTCCCAGCATCTTGCCCTGACGCCTCAGTTGCAGCAGTCGATCCGATTGTTGCAGCTCTCGTCGCTGGAGCTCAATCAGGAAATCGAGCAGGCCTTGCAGGAAAACCCGCTGCTGGAGCGCGAGGAGCCGGGCGACGTGGGGGTGTTTTCTACGACCAATGATGCGCTGTCGCATCGCAACGACGAGCAAGGCAATAACGCAGCCGAGCAACGGGATGCGCGCGACGCACAAGATGCGCGCGATGGGCAGGAATCAAATAACGACTGGTCGCCGGATGAGGGACACGACTGGTCAGGTAGCGGCAGCACGCGCACGCCGCGCGATCCCAATGACGAGAGCGAGGCAGACGCCGGCGAGTTGCAGGCAGCGGCCATCAGCCTGCGCGACTATATGATCGAGCAACTGGCACTGACGCAGCTTTCGCACCGCGAGCGCATGCTGGTGGCGTTTCTGGTCGAGGCGCTGAATGATGATGGCTACCTGGCCCAGACGCTGGAAGAGCTGGTCGATGTGGTGCCAGAAGAGTTTTACGGCGAACCGGATGAGGTCATTGACGATCTTGGTATCGCCCTGCGGCATCTGCAAAGTCTCGATCCCCCCGGCATCGGGGCGCGCAATCCGCGCGAATGCCTGTTACTGCAGTTGATCAACCTGCCGCCCAGTCCGACTCAAGCGCTGGCTGTGGCCATCGTCAAGGATCATCTCGAACAACTGGCCAATCGCGATTACGTACGTATCCGCAAGGCGCTGGGTTGCGAGGATGAGGCGCTGCGTCAGGCACAGGAACTGATTCGCTCGCTCAATCCACGTCCGGGTGCGCAGTTCTCGCCGATGGACACGCGTTACATCGTGCCCGACGTCTTCGTCAGGAAGCATCGCGGTAGCTGGACGGTGCATCTCAATCAGGAAGCGATGCCGCGCCTGCGCATCAACCGCCTGTATGCGGATTTATTGCGGCGCCAGCGCAGCAGTGGCGGTGGCAATCTGTCTGGCCAGTTACAGGAAGCCAAGTGGCTGATCAAGAACGTGCAGCAGCGTTTCGACACCATCGCGCGCGTCTCGCAAGCGATTGTCGACCGGCAGCGCGCCTTCTTCGATCATGGCGAGGTGGCGATGCGACCGCTCACGTTGCGCGAAATTGCTGACACGGTTGAACTGCACGAATCGACCATCTCGCGCGTGACGACGCAGAAATATCTGGCGAGTCCACGCGGCGTCTATGAACTCAAATATTTTTTTGGCAGCCACGTCGCCACCGATACCGGCGGCGCGGCGTCATCCACCGCGATCCGGGCGCTGATCAAGCAGCTGGTGAGCGCCGAAGACGGTCACAAGCCGCTCTCCGACGCTAAAATCGCGGAAGTCCTCGGCGAACAGGGCATTGTGGTTGCGCGACGTACCGTTGCCAAGTATCGTGAATCCCTGAACATTCCGCCGGTTAACCTACGAAAAGCACTCTAAGAGGAGCCATCATGAACCTCAATATCACGGGACACCATATCGAAGTCACCCCCGCCTTGCGTGAATACGTCACCGGGAAAGTGGATAAGGTCATCCGCCATTTCGATCATGTCACCAGCGTCCATGTGATTCTCACCGTGGAAAAGCTCGTGCAGAAGGCCGAGATCACGCTGCACGTCAAAGGCAAGGATATCTTCGCCGACAGTAGCGATGCCGACCTCTATGCCGCCATCGACAAACTGGTCGACAAGCTTGACCGCCAGGTGCTCAAGTACAAGGACAAGAACAACGACCACGGCCACAGCCGCCCCACGGTCGAATAAGGCATTCGGCCCCTGTCCTGTTTACATGGTTTTCTCATCCCGTGGCGAGGTATATACTTCGCCACGCATCAGCGGCGGCCCACCATTGCCCCGCCGATGATGTTTTTACGTGTATGGGACACCCTGATCCACAATGAATCTGATTGCCAAACTCCTCAAGGTCGAGAACGTGCTTGTCGACCTCGATGCCAGCAGCAAGAAGCGCGTTTTCGAACAAGCCGGCCTGTTGTTCGAAAACCTGCAAGGCATTGCCAGAAGCACCGTTTACGATGCCCTTTTCGCTCGCGAAAAAATGGGCTCTACCGGCCTTGGGCTGGGTATCGCTATTCCACATGGCCGCATCAAGGGCCTCAAGGAAGCGTACGGCGCTTTTCTGCGGCTTGCCAGCCCGGTTCAGTTCGATGCGCCGGATGGCCAGCCCGTCAGTCTGATCTTTGTCCTGCTGGTACCCGAGGCAGCGACCGAACATCATCTGCAGATGCTGTCCGAACTTGCGCAGATGTTCAGCGACAAGGGTTTTCGTGAGCAACTCACCGCTGCGCCGGATGCGGCAGCCGTGCATGCGCTGTTTGCGCAGTGGCAGTCGGCCAACTGATCGTCGCGCAGCTGTTCGAGCGTAATCGCGAACGGCTGCAACTGACTTGGGTGGGGGGTACCCTCAACCGCCCGATCGCCGTCAATCGCGACGACGTTTCACCGGCCGACCTGATTGGCCACCTCAACCTGATTCACCCGGATCGCGTCCAGGTACTCGGCACCCCCGAGATCATCTGGTACAAGCGTCATGCCAAGGAAGGTGAGGATGCGGAACTCCATCTGTTCCAGCGCGTCATTGATGCCCACCCGCCGGCGGTAATCGTGGCCGATGGCTGCGACATCCTTGAAGAAATTCGGGCTGCCTGCGAGGCAACCGATACACCACTGTTCGCCACCCCGGTGCCGACGGCGCAGGTGATTGATGCCCTGCGCATCTATGTATCGCGACAACTGGCGGAGACTGTCACGCTGCATGGCGTGTTCATGGACGTGCTGGGGATCGGTGTGTTGATTACCGGCGATTCCGGAGTCGGCAAGAGCGAACTCGGTCTGGAGCTGATCACGCGCGGTCATGGTCTGGTCGCAGATGATGTCGTCGAGGTCTCGCGCATTGCCCCGGACGCCCTTGAGGGACGCTGCCCCGAGTTGCTGAAAGACTTTATCGAAGTGCGTGGCCTGGGGCTGCTGAATATCCGCACGGTTTTCGGTGAAACGGCCTGTCGCCGCAAGATGCGCCTGAAACTCATCGTGCATCTGCAGCGCCCCAATCCCGGCGTGCCGGAAATGGCGCGACTGCCGTTGGATGCCCTCACCGAAAACGTCCTGGGGGTACCCGTGCGCAAGGTGGTGCTGCCGGTTGCCGCTGGCCGTAACCTGGCAGTGCTTTTGGAAGCTGCGGTACGGGCCACCATCCTGTTGTTGCGCGGAATTGACAGCATGGATGAATTCCTGCAGCGCCAGCAAAAAGCGCTGGAAAACAACAACGATTAATTTTTGGTGAGGATGTTTCGTCCCGGAAAACTGGCGGCGAAACGGCTGCCTTTCCCCGGCGTGCTATCCACCATCAGCGTTGCCTCATGCCGTTCGAGCACATGCTTGACGATGGCCAGTCCCAGTCCAGTTCCCCCACTTTCGCGCGAGCGGCCACGATCGACCCGATAGAAACGTTCGGTCAGACGGTGAAGATGGCGTGCCTCGATGCCAATACCCGTATCAGTGACGGTGAACACGGCACCTTGCCGATCTCCCTGCCACGCCAGGGTAATCTTTCCGCCCTCGGGGGTATAGCGTACGGCATTACTGGCCAGGTTGCTAAAAGCGCTGTGTAACTCGCGACTGCTGCCAAGTAGTTTGGCAGGGCCGGTATTGTCCAGGCGGATCTCGTGACGGCCCGCCGAGAGGGCGACAATTTCTTCACGCACCAGCGCCAGCAAGGGGGCGACCTCAATGACCTCTTCTTGTGGCGGTGCGTCGGTTTCGAGCGAGGAAAGTGTCAGCAGATCTTCGACCAGGCGGTGCATGCGTCGTGAATGATCCAGCGCCATGTCCAGATACTGGACGATTTCCTCAGACGGCGTGGGATGTTCCTCGTCCGTCATGCCATCTTTGGCGGTTTCCAGAAAACCCTGCACGACGGTGAGTGGTGTGCGAAGCTCATGTGAAACGTTGGCGACAAAATCGCGACGCACGGTTTCAAGGCGGTCCAACTGGGTCAGGTCTTCGATGAGCAGCAACGTGCGTCCCGCCGAAAAGGGTGTGCCGCGAATATGCAGGACGTGGCCGGGATTGCGCATCGGGCGCACTACCAGCGGAATTTGTTGCTTCTCGGGAGTTTGATCAAGAAACTCGATGAATTCCGGCTCGCGCATCAGGTGACCGATCATCATGCCAATATCGCGACTGCTATCCAGTCCCAGCAGACGTTCGGCGCGTGGATTCATCCATTCGATCGTACGGTGCTCATCCAGAATGATGACCCCATCCGGCAGGGCCTCCGCCGCCAAGCGAAAGCGCTCGCCCATTTCGATAAGTTCTTCACGCTGTGTGGCTGCCTGGCGTGCCCGGCGATGCAGGGCAAGAAAGGGCGGAGACCAGATGCCCGAAGCTTCCGGCACCGGTGTTCCCAGCGGCTTTTCTGCCCAAGCCGTCAGGCGGGCAATTTGTCGCTCATGGCGCGCAAGCAGCAAAATCGCGAGGAGGGTCACTGCGGCAACGGCGGTGTATCCGCCAAATAATCGGTTGACCAGTGCCCCACATCCAGAAAGAAAAACGCCGGCAATCAGTAGCCTTATCGGCATGAGGCGCTCATCCCTGTTCGGTCAGGAATTTTCGAGGGAGAAGCGGTAGCCGCTGCCACGTACTGTTTGCACAAACCGATCCAGACCAGAAGCCTCCAGCGCAGCGCGCAGGCGGCGAATATGAACATCGACGGTACGTTCCTCGACAAACACATGATCACCCCAGACTTGATCGAGCAGTTGATCGCGCGAGTGTACGCGCTCCGGGTGGGTCATCAGAAAGTGCAGCAGGCGGAATTCGGTGGGCCCAAGGTTCACCGGCTTGCTGTCAGCCGTAACACGATGAGAGGCCGGGTCGAGCTTCAGACCACCGGCTTCGACCATGTCTTCGGTTGCCTGTGGCTTGCCGCGGCGCAGGACGGCCTGGATGCGTGCCAGCAGTTCGCGTGGAGAAAAGGGTTTGGTGATGTAGTCATCGGCGCCGGTTTCAAGTCCGGTGACCTTGTCGCGCTCCTCGCCACGCGCCGTCAGCATGATGATCGGGACAGTCCGGGTACGCGGATCGGCCCGCAGACGGCGGGCGAAGTCGATGCCGCTCATGCCGGGCAACATCCAGTCGAGCAGGATCAGGTCCGGCAGTGCCGCATTGATCTGCCGCGTTGCCGCCTCGGTGTCGAGAGCGGTAACGACGTCATGACCGTGGCGGCGCAGGTTGGTCGCGATGAGCGCCTGAATGGCCGGTTCGTCTTCGACTACCAGGATAGTAGCGGGCATATGGGTAGGGTTCTTGATGAGACAGCATAAAGTCTATTGCAGCCAGATGATGCTTTTATGACAGTCGGCGCGAGATGGAGGACCCGCTTGCGTTATGATAACTGGCCCATACCTGAAGACCTCCTTCATTTTCCTGCGTAAACTGCCATGGCCGGACTAGACAAGAGCATTCCGATTCCTACCGAGATCAAACTGCACCAGAAATCCCGTGAAATGGAGCTAAGTTTTGCTGATGGCAGCAATTTTCGTCTGAGTTACGAGTTTCTGCGCGTTTTTTCCCCCTCTGCCGAGGTGCGCGGCCATGGTCCCGGTCAGGAAACGCTTCAGACGGGTAAGCGTAATGTCGATATTAAAGCGCTGGAGCCTGTGGGTAACTATGCGGTGCAGCCTTTCTTTTCCGACGAGCACGATAGCGGGATTTATTCTTGGGATCTGCTCTACCGACTCGGCAAAGACAAGGAGACTTTGTGGGCGGACTATTTGGCCCGACTGGAAGCCGTTGGCGCCAATCGTGACGTTGATTCCACCACCGTGCCACCAAAGTCCGGTGGTAGTTGTGGCAAACACTGAAAGTCATCATGTCCGATACCCATTTCGGTTTTGAAACCGTTCCTGAAAACGAAAAGGCGCAGCGCGTACGCGGCGTTTTCTCCTCGGTGGCCGACAAGTATGATTTGATGAACGACCTGATGTCGGCCGGGCTCCATCGCCTGTGGAAGGCGTTCACGCTGCAAGTGGCCGGTGCCCGCACGGGTGAGCGCGTGCTCGACATTGCCGGTGGCACGGGCGATCTGGCTTCGGCCTTCCGCAAGAAAGTGGGTCCGACCGGTGAAGTCTGGCTCACCGACATCAACAATGCCATGCTGACGCGCGGGCGTGATCGTTTGCTCGATGAAGGCCAGTTGGGCCCGGTGGCGCAGTGTGATGCTGAGAAGCTGCCCTTCCCCGATAATCACTTCGATATCGTCACCGTTGCTTTCGGTCTGCGCAACATGACGCATAAGGATAAAGCGTTGGAAGAAATGCGCCGCGTCCTGCGGCCGGGTGGCCGACTTCTGGTGCTTGAGTTCTCCAAGGTCTGGGAACCCCTGACGCCTGCCTATGATTTCTATTCCTTCAAAATCCTGCCGTGGCTGGGCCAGAAGGTGGTCAACGATCCAGACAGCTACCGCTATCTGGCAGAGTCGATTCGCATGCACCCGGATCAGGCGACCCTCAAAGGCATGATGGAACAGGCCGGACTGGCGCGCGTCGAGTTCTTCAACCTGACCGCTGGCGTGGTCGCCTTGCACCGCGGCTACAAGCTCTGAACGACTTCCCATGCTGCCGCACCCCGCAACAGCCCTGATCGCGGCGCTTAATCACCTGTTGCAGGGTAACGATTGGGCACGCAAACGCCTTGCCCCCTACGCGGGCCGGCAGGCGCTCATCGGCATGCCTCCTTTCCAGATCGGATTTATCGTTACCAGCGCGGGTGACGTGGAACTGGTTGTCGAACCTGTCACGCCCGATGTCACGATTACCATGCCGGCCGACTCGCCGTTCCGGTTGCTCGATGGCTTCGATCGCCTGATGGGTGCGGCACGTGTCGAGGGCAATGCCGAATTTGCGACCGAACTCTCTTTCGTTTTCCGCAACCTGCGCTGGGATGCCGCAGAGGATCTCTCGAAGGTTTTTGGCGACGTGGCGGCACAGCGCATGGTTCAGCTTGCAACGGGCGCGGTGGATTGGCAACGCCAAGCGGCCAGCAACCTGGCCGACAATGTGAGCGAGTACCTGACCATGGAAAACGACTGGCTGGTGCCACGGCACGAATTTGATCAGTTTCGTACTGATCTTACCCAGCTCGATACGGCGCTATGCCGGCTGGAAGCTCGCCTGGGTCGCTGCCAACCCGGCTAGAACAACTCGATATCCGAGACGTGCGTGGCGTGGCGTTGCAGCTTGCCTTCCTCGATCAGCACTTCATAGGCATGGCACTGGTTGCGGCCATGCTCTTTGGCCCAGTAGAGCGCTTCGTCGGCGGCGTCCAGAATTATCGACGGGGTGTCGCCGAGCTTGATCTGCGTGAAGCCGATACTCACGGTGACATGGCCGATCTGCGGGAACTCGAACGCTTCGACCCGTTTGCGGAAGCGTTCGAAGGTGCCGATGGCGTGATCAAATTCTGCTGGTCGTAGCAGGGCGACGAACTCCTCGCCACCAAAGCGGAACAGCTTATCCTGTGCACGAAAGCTTTCGCGCATCAGATTGGCAACCAGAATCAGCACCTCGTCACCGATCAGGTGACCGAAACGGTCATTGATCGACTTGAACTTGTCGATGTCCATCACGCCCAGCCAGTGATTGCGCGCTTCGGGGTGGGAGTGGCGGCGGTGGGGCAGGTGTAACAGAGCCTGCGTATCGTCTTCGGGGTTCGGAATATTGGCGAGGATGTTGATCAGGTATTCATCGAAGGTCTTGCGATTGAGCAGGCGCGTGAGCGTATCGGTTTCGCTGTACTCCAGCATGCCCAGGCTGTTGCTCAGAATGGCCGAAAATCCTTCGATCAAATCAAGGGCTGTCTGGTCGATGGCACCATCGCGTTCGATCTGCAGGAGGCCGTAAGGCTCGTGCATCTGGTTGCGAATCAGTGTGATGCAGCGTTGCTGGCCGTTCGGCAGTGACGACAGGCACGGCCCCTTGGCAGCCAGACAGCAGGCCAGCAATGGGTAGTTCTCGATCGACCCCGTCTGTTCTGGCCAGGAGAAGCCATCATCATGGGAGATTGTGTTGGCGTCGGTGCCGGATACCGCGACCGACAAGCCGGCGAGAATGTCACCCGGTGGCAGAAATACCTTGTGCAACTCGGTTCGGCTGGCCCCGATCAGTTCATGCAGAGCCTTGACTGCCGCGACTTCGACCTCGCTCCGGTTACGGCTACGAGTGATGATGTCGAGATGCTGAAACAGAGGCGTCATGCTTTTGGAGTATAGCGCCGTCCTGCCAGCGCCGACCTTTTACAGAAATAGGCCATGCACCATTTTGGCTAGCAGCAGCAGGATGACGCCGGCAAAAATTTTCTTCAGGATTGGGACGGGGAGCTTGTGCGCCGCTTTTGCCCCCAGCGGTGCGGTGAGCATGCTCATCGCCACGCAGGCAACCAAGGCGGGCAGGTAAATGTAGCCAAAGCCGCCCACGGGCAAATCGGTGGCGCCTTGTCCGCCCACCAGATAACCCAGCGTACCGGCCACGGCGATCGGCAGACCAATGGCCGCCGAGGTGCCAATGGCATGGTGCATCTTGACATTGCACCAGGTCATGAAGGGTACGGACAGCGAGCCGCCGCCGATGGCGGCCAGTGCGGAGATGGCGCCAATGCCGCTGCCGACGAGGAACATGCCGAGCGAACCGGGCAGTTGGCGCGAGGGCTTGGGCTTGATGTTCGCCAGCATCTGAAAGGCGACATAGCTCATGAACAGCGTGAAAAAAATCGCCAGCGGACGTGTCGGGATTTGGCTGGCGAATTGCGCCCCGACGAAAGTGCCGATCAGAATGCCCGGTGCAATGGCCCAGACAATTGGCCATAGAACGGCGCCATGATGGTGGTGTGCGCGCAGGGAGGAAATCGAGGTGAACACGATGGCGGCCATCGAGGTGCCGAGGGCCAGGTGCATCAGATGGGCGTCGGGAAAACCTTGAGCGGCGAACATCAGCGCCAGTACCGGGACCATGATGGCGCCACCGCCGACGCCAAGCAAGCCGGCAAAGAAGCCGGCGACCGCACCGAGGGCCAGATAGCCCAGCAACCAGACCGTCATTTCATCAATTCACGGACGATGAAATCCCACTCGGCTGGATCGACTGGGGTAATCGACAGGCGGTTGCCACGCTGCAGGACGCGCATCTGTGCCAACTCTGGATGGGTGCGCAATTCATCGAGGCTTACCAGCCGGGTCTTCCTGACGACGCGGACATCCACATTGACCCAGCGCGGATTCTCCGGCGTCGACTTCGGGTCGAAATAATGGCTGGTCGGGTCGAACTGGGTACGGTCTGGATAGGCCAGCTTGGATACTTCGGCCAGCCCGGCGATGCCGGGCACCGGACAGTTGGAGTGGTAGAAGAACACTTGGTCGCCGACCTTCATCTGGTCACGCATGAAATTGCGCGCCTGATAGTTGCGTACGCCCCACCAGTCGACCGTCTGGTTCGGCATGGCCAGCACGTGGTCGATACCGACCACGGAGGGTTCACTCTTCATCAGCCAGCAGCGCATTGGATTACTCGGCCTGTGTCGCGAGTGCCTGCACCCAGGCAATCGAATCAGCAAGACAACGGTTCATCAGTTCCAGCGAGACCGATGGCCCCATTTTCCCCAGCGCAGTCTGGGTGCCGGCCATATCCTCGTTATCGAAGCATTCGGTCAGCGAAAGCAGTTGCCCGAGATCACCTTCGTGCGTCAGCAGGGCGTCGCGCAAGGGGGCGGCAATGTCGACCTGCTCCAGAATTGCTTCGAGCGGCATGCCCAGAGCGGCCGGCATCAGCGACATCATGCCGACGAGAAAAGCCTGTTCGGCCAACTCCTTGTTACGGGGCTGCGCGTAGCCAGCCAGTGATTCCATGAAGCGGCCCTTGAGGGCGGCCAGCTGCATCAACGGATTGCGTTCGAAAGCATCGCCGGCACCATGATTGCTGTACAACAGCAGTTGCAACCAGCGCTGGATGTGGCGTCGGCCGATGACATTGATGGCCTGCTTGACCGAGCTGATGTGCACGCGCAAACCCACGCCAACCGAGTTGGTCAGGCGCAGCAGTTTGACTGTCAGTGCGGTCTCGGTCTTGAAGGCCTGCTCAATTTCGCCGCTGTCGGCATCGGCATGAATCAGGTTGATGATGCGGATCAGACCCTGCGAGGCCGGGTCGAGCTTCTTGCCTTCTACGATTGTCGGCTCGGCAAAATAGTAGCCTTGGAAGAACTGAAAGCCGAGTGCTTTCGCGTGGGCATGATCGGCTACGGTATCGACATGGTGGGCAATTGCGAGCGGACGGAAATCAGCGGGCAGGTTGAGAAATTGGGTCAGTGTTTCTTCCGGCAGTTCCTTGATGTTCAGCTTCATGAACATGGACTGGCGCAGGAATAGCAAGGCGGTTTCATCAAGTTCGGCCGGGTCGCGCAGACAGAAGGCGTAGCCACGCTCAATGAGCATCAGGCAGCGCTCCATCAACACGGCATCGCGCAGTTGTGCGGCAGGTACCTCAAAGACCACCTGTTCAGCGGACAGGGTCTCGATGGCTTCATGGTGCAGGAAGGCTGCGTCGGCGATCAGGAAGGCCTTGTTGCCGCTCAGTGCATTGGCCAGATCCAACTCGGCAAATGCCTTGCAGACGACATCGGCCGCCGCGACAGCCGGTGTGACCGCGTTGTTTGAATCGCGAAACAGCAATTCATAGCCGATCAATGCGCCGGATGCGTCGAGTATGGGTTGTCGCCCGAGAAACAGTTGATCCATGGCCGTAGAAGAGGAGTGGCTTTCGCTCATGGGCGGGATGTTAGCGCAGAAAAAAAAGTAGCTGCCAGGCAATATGCCGGGCAGCTACTTTGAGGGGTTCCCCGCTGCGTCGTTTGGCCGGCATCCTGAACCTGGGTTCAGAGTGGCCGCTTTCCTGCCGCTTCAGGTGCGTTCGCCACAGTACGAGACTGAGGGAACACTCACAACGGCGGCGTCTATGGGCTGCGACCGATGCCAATTAGCATTGGTTCAAGGAATGTATGGCCTAGGCGAGCACCGCAGGGAATTCTGGTCAGCACGACAGAGGCGGCCAGCCCGGCGGGTTTGAAATAACTAGAACAGTTCGTTCTGCCGGGCGAGCGCTGCATCCAGACGCGCTTCGATGGCTTCGATTCTACGCAGCGACTCCGCGTCGTCAATGGGTGTGGCGATGGAATTTTCTGATGCCGACGCGGTGTGCGATTGCGGAATGGCTTCAGTTTTGCCTGCATCGACCTCATGCGCCAAGTTGAGCGCGGTCATGATCGCCAGACGTTCACCGGTACTCTTCGTGGCTTTGGCGATCTCATCCAGCCGCGTATTTAGCAGTTCCGCTGCCGACTGGAGCGATTCCACCTCTTCCGGCGGGCAGGCCACACGGTATTCGCGGCCCTGAATCTTGATGTCGAGGGTCGTACTCATTCGGCGGGCAACTTATCCATCAGGCCTTCGAGGCGACCACGGGCTTCCGTCATGCGATCAGTGAGGATTTGCTTTTCGTCCTCAAGCGCCGTGACGCGATCATGCAGGCGACGATTCTCGGCGCGCAGGGCATCGCACAGGGTGATGACCTGCTCGATTTTGCCTTCGAGACGTCCGAGATGTTCGTTCATGGTCGCGCAGTTTGTTAGAAAATCGGTTTCCGGTCAAGCAGTTCGCGTGGCTTTTGAAGGTTCGTTCGAACACGCCGCAGAAAAAAGTCGGCGCTGGCGGGACGGCATCCCTATAATCCGCCCCGCTTCGTTCGAGGTGCCCGCGACGTGATGCTGCGTCAGGGTGAAACGGGAAATAGGTGAAATGCCTATGCTGCCCCCGCAACGGTAAGGAAGTGCGGCTGTCTCATGATGCCACTGGGTGATTGCCCGGGAAGGCGAGACAGCAAGACTTCCGAGCCCGGAGACCGGCCACGGACGATCCAGTTGAATGCGCTGCGGGGTGCGGTGCGTCGGGATTTTCCGTCGCCCCTTCCCCCTGTGCATTCGTGTCCATTACTGGCCTGCGGGGACGCTGGCCTTAGCGGGAGAACCGAATGCCTACTCACCCATTGCGCATAGCCATCGCTGTCGCGTTTTCGATTGCCTTTCCAGCCACTTCTGCCGCTGCGCCGAGCGAGGATGAGGCAGCAATCGTTGTCACCGCCACCCGTCAGGCCCAGCGCATCAATGAGCTACTCGCCGATGTCAGCGTAATCGAACGCGAAACATTGGAGCGACTGGGCAGCGGCACTGTTGCCGAATTACTGGCGCGCCAACCAGGGGTTCAGGTCAACCGCCTTGGCGGACCAGGTACGCAGACCGAGGTCGTGTTGCGCGGTGCGCGCTCTGAGCAAACCAAGGTTCTAATTGACGGCGTCTCCGTTAACTCCATGGATTTGCGTGGCTCGCCGCTGCGTTATCTCGCGCTGGACGATGTGGAACGCATCGAGATCCTGCGCGGCCCGGCGGGTGCCGTGCATGGATCAGACGCCATAGGCGGCGTGATCCAGATCATTACGCGGCGCCCAGCGCAGGGGGTCAGTGGCGAAGCTTTTGCCGGCACCGGTTCCTATGGCACGGACAAGTTCAGTGGCGCCGCTGCTTTCGCCGACGAACGCTGGAGCATACGCGTCTCGGCGGCGGATCATCGCAGCGATGGCTTCAGCACGGTCCGCAACGCCACCAACCGCGATGCCGATGCCGATGGTTTACACAATCGCAGCACCGGGCTCAACCTTGGTTTCCGGCCTGCACCGGATCATGAATTTCTGATTTCCGGGCAGACCAATCGCGGCCAATCTCAGAGCGACGGCACGACAGGAGCCGGCACCTTCGACAACCGCATCGTTTTCCGCAACGAA
Organism: Rhodocyclaceae bacterium; assembly: GCA_030681195.1. Lineage (GTDB taxonomy): Bacteria > Pseudomonadota > Gammaproteobacteria > Burkholderiales > Rhodocyclaceae > Sulfuricystis. Next base: position 138,694 of record JAUXXJ010000012.1, on the reverse strand, counting down.
GTCTGGAGCCTGACAGCACGCAATACCCTGACCGAGAACTGGAAAAGCACGTTTCGCTGGGCGCATGTCGTCGATGAACAGAACAGCTATACCTCGGCTGCTGCTACGGGTTTCTCACCCCTGCGTAGTACCAATCGCAGCCTGAGTTGGCAGAGCGACCTACGCTTGCCGCTAGGCCAAGGTCTGCTGGTCGCCGAAACCCAGGAACAACATGCTGCCCCGGTAAGTCGCTTCCCTACGCAAAACTTTGCCCGCCTGAGTGCCCTGCAACTGGGTTGGAGCGCAGCGCACTCTGGCCATCGCTGGCAATTGGGCGCTCGTCGCGACCAACACAGCCAGTTCGGCGGCGCTGGCACGGGGACCGCCAGCTACGGTTACCAAATCAACAAAGTCTGGCGTGCTCACATTGCCGCCGCGACCGCCTTCCGTGCCCCGACCCTGTATCAACTCTACGCCAACATCGCGGGTTCCTTGGTTGCCAACCCTGCGCTGCAACCGGAAACCGCGCGCAATCTGGAGATCGGCGTGGCACGCGAAGTTGGCCTGCACACCCTGTCCTGGGTTGCCTATAACAATCGCGTACGCGACATGATCGACTACGACGCCGGGACGACAAGCTACCGCAACATTTCCCGCGCCCGCCTGCGTGGCTGGACCCTCTCCGCGCAAGGCAGCAGCGGTGCCTGGAGCTACTCCGCCAGCCTTGATTACCTAAATGCCGTCGATGAAGCCAGTGGCCTGCGCCTGGGACGGCGGGCCAAGCAGGCTGCAAACGCGACCCTCGACTGGCAGAATGGCCCCTGGACTCTCGGCGGGGAAGTGCAATTGGTAGGGCGTCGCTTCAATCGTGACAACGAAACCCAGCCAATGGGAGGCTATGGCCTGCTCAACCTGAGCGGCAAATGGGCGATGAATAGGCAGACGCGGATCGAGTTCCGTGTCGACAACCTCTTCGACCGCGACTACGTCAACACCATGACCTCCAACGGACGATTCATCTACGCCGTTCCCGGTACCTCGTTTTCCCTCGGCATGAGGCACAACTTCTAACCCATGCCCTCCCGCCGCCGCGCCCTGCTGGTTCTCGCCCTGCTCACCCTGCTGAGCGTGGCGAGTCTGGCTGTGGCGCTCGCGGTGGGCAGCATTGCACTGCCCTTGCGTGACGTCTTGGCAGCACTGACCGGGGCGACGACGCCGAGCGATGCCATTGTCCTCGACTTGCGCCTGCCGCGCGCGCTGGCGGGCTTCGCTTGCGGCGGGCTGCTGGCACTGGCCGGCGCGCTGATGCAGGTCTTGTTGAGAAATCCATTGGCTGATCCCTATGTGCTCGGCATCTCCGGCGGTGCCGGTGTCGGCGCGCTGTCCGCCATGCTGTTGGGTCTTGCCGGTTTCGGGATCGCGAGCTTTTCGTTCATGGGTGCGCTGGCGGCGATGCTGATCGTGTTTGGTCTTGCTCGCGGTGATGGCAGCTGGACGCAGACGCGCCTGCTGCTCACCGGCGTGGTGGTGGCGGCCGGTTGCGGTGCCGTGATTGCCTTGATGCTGACGCTGGCGCCCGAGCAGAAGATCCACGGCATGTTGTTCTGGCTGATGGGCGATCTGTCCCTGGTCGCCGACCCCAAGCCGGCGCTGGCGGTGCTGCTTGTCGGCATCCTCGCCGCCTTGCCGTTTGCGCGTGAGCTCAACCTGCTCGCGCGCGGGGCCGAGCAGGCCGTCGCGCTCGGTGTGGCCGTCTCCGGCTTGCGTCGTCTGGTTTATGTCGTCGCTTCGTTGATGACGGCGGTGGCGGTGACCACCGCCGGCTCGATCGGCTTTGTGGGTCTGGTGGTGCCGCATTTGGTGCGTCTCGCCATTGGCAACGACCAGCGACTGCTGCTGCCGGCGTCCGTGCTGGCGGGCGGCAGCCTGCTGGTGCTGGCGGACACGCTGGCGCGCACGATTGTCGCGCCCATTCAGCTGCCGGTGGGCGTGCTGACGGCGCTGATCGGTGTACCGGTGTTCCTCTACCTGTTGGGGCGCAAGTAATGTTGGCGGCGCGCAATCTTTCCGTCGGCATCGGCCTGCACAAGGTCTGCCGCGATCTCGACCTTGATCTCAGGCCGGGTAGCCGCTTGGCGATCCTGGGCCGTAACGGCGCGGGCAAGTCGACGCTGCTGGCTACCCTCGCCGGCCTGCGGGCGGCCGATGCCGGCACCTTGCTGTTGGATGGCAAGACCTATACGGAACACGGCTTGCGCGAAGCCGCGCGGCGGCGCGGCTGGCTCGGCCAGGATCGCAGCGACCCATTCGCCAGTACCGTGCTGGAAGCGGTGCTGACCGGTCGCCATCCGCATCTCGACCGCTGGTCGTGGGAATCGAGCGCGGATACGCAGATCGCCCGTCATGCGCTGGCAGCGATGAGCTTGGCCGGCATGGAGGCGCGCGAAATCCACACGCTGTCGGGCGGCGAGCGTCAGCGGGTGGCGATTGCCGCGCTGCTTGCGCAGGCACCACGCCTGTATCTGCTCGATGAGCCGCTTGCCCACCTCGACCTCAACCACCAGATCGCCACCCTCGAACTATTGTCGCGGCGCGCACGCGCGGAAGGCGTCGCCATCGTGATGGTGCTGCACGATCCGAATCTTGCCCTGCGCTACTGCGATCAGGTGGTGTTGTTGTTCGGCGACAGCCGGCACATCGCCGGGCCGGCGGCGGACATCCTCGATGCCGCGACACTGTCAGCCCTCTACGGCCATCCGCTGCGGCGTGTTGAGAATTTCTTTATCCCGGAGTAGCCCATGCGCTTTCTGCTCATTACACTCATGCTGCTGACCGGCATCGCCCAGGCGAACGACTGCCCGCGCATTGTCAGCCAGTCGCCCTACATCACGCGCGCCCTCGGCTGGCTCGGTCTCGAACGCTGCATCGTTGGCGTCAGCCGCTACGATGAACTTGATCGACCACGCACCGGCGGCGTCATCGATCCCGATGTCGACGCCATCGCGCTGCTCGACCCGCAACTGATGATCACCTCGAACTGGACCAAGCCGGAAACCTGGCAGGCCGCCGCACCTGCCGGTGCGCAGGCCCTCCGCGTCGACGGCTTTCGCGGCATGACCGGCGTTGAAGCCATGCTGCGCGATATCGGCCGTGCAGCGGGTCTGGCCGACATCGACACACGCGTCGCACGTTTCGCCGCCGACTGGCGCGCGGCGGCACAGCGCGTGAATGGCCAGAACCGGCGTGTGCTGATGCTCTCGGCCTGCGGCGAGGCGCCCTACTCCTTCGGCCGTGGCACCACCCTGCACGAACTGCTGATTGCCGCCGGTTTTGAGGTCGTTGCCGACCATGACAGCATCCGCAACTTCCATCCAGGCAAACCTGATGGTGATGTTGCCGCCTGGATAAAGGAGCGCAAGCCGGACTACCTCTTCACGCTCAAGAATCGTCGCGACGAAGTCTGCAACGTCGCCATCGCCATGCCGGGCGTGCCCATTCTGCCGCTTGATGGCCCGCTATTCACCCACCCCGGCCCCGACCTGCTGAAAGGGCTGGAGCAACTGCGTCAGACGATGCGGGAGATTCATCCATGACTGAAAAAGACGAACGCCATCGCATCCGCATGCAGCGCAAGAAAGAGGTTGTCGACCAGAAAGTCGGCGCTGCCGGGATGGCACGCGGCCTCTTCCTGATCCACACCGGCAATGGCAAAGGCAAGTCCTCGGCTGCCTTCGGCGTGCTGGCGCGTGCGCTCGGCCACGGCCAGCGCGCCGTCGTCGTCCAGTTCGTCAAGAACCGTTCCGACACCGGCGAGGAAGCCTTCTTTCGCGCGCAGCCAAGCGTGCAATGGCATGTGATGGGCGCCGGCTTCACCTGGGAAACACAGGACGATGGCAAGGATGCCGCCGCCGCGCAAACGGCGTGGGAAGTGGCGCGGCAGGCGCTGGCCAACCCGGAAGTGGACCTCGTGATCCTCGACGAATTTACCTACGCGCTCAAGTATCGCTGGCTCGACATGACCGAAGTGCTCGCCGCGATTGCCGCCCGACCAACCATGCAGCATTTGATCGTCACCGGTCGTGCCGCGCCGCAGGAACTGGTCGATGCCGCCGACACCGTCACCGACATGACGCTGGTCAAGCACGCCTTCCAGGCCGGCGTGCAGGCGATGCCGGGAATCGAATGGTAGCCACGCCCGCACTCCTCGTCGCCGCCCCGGCCTCCGGCCACGGCAAGACCACCGTGGTCGCCGCGCTGGCGCGCCTGCACACGCGTCTCGGCCGCAAGGTGCGCGTCTTCAAGTGCGGGCCGGATTTTCTCGATCCGCAGATCCACGCACTGGCCAGCGGCACGCCCTGCGAGAACGTCGACTTCCGCATGTGTGGCGAGGATGACGCACGCTGGCGGCTGGCGCGTGCGGCAGCAGAGGCCGACCTGATCCTCGTCGAAGGCGTGATGGGCTTGAACGACGGCGCGCCGGACTCGGCCGAACTGGCGCGCCGGCTCGGCTTGCCCATCCTGCTCGTCATCGATGCCAGCGCAATGGCCGGCAGTTTCGGCGCAGTGGCCTGGGGACTGAAACATTACAGGGATGGTGCGCCGATCACGCATGTGCTCGCCAACCGTGTGGGCAGCGACTATCACGCCGAGCTGTGCCGCGCGACGCTGCCAGAGGATATCGCCTGGGCCGGTGCGCTGCCACGCGATGCCGAAGCCGCGCTGCCCGAGCGCCATCTGGGCCTGCTACCTGCTGCCGAGATCGCCGACCTCGACGCGCGCATTGAGCGCATGGCCGACCTGCTTGCCGCCACGCCGGCCGCCGCACTGCCGCCGCCGGTCGACTTCGCCGTCCTGCCAGCGCCGACATTTCCGAAATCACTTGAAGGCTGCACCATCGCCGTCGCCCGCGACGCGGCCTTCTGCTTTTTGTACCCCGCCAACCTCGAATGCCTGGCGCAACTCGGCGCGCGCCTCGTCTTCTTCTCGCCGTTGGCCGACGCTGCACTACCCGATTGCGATGCCGTCTGGCTGCCCGGCGGCTACCCCGAACTGCACGGCCTGGCCATCGCCGCCAACAGCGCCATGCGCGAAGCACTGCATGAGCATGTTGCCGCCAGCAAGCCGCTGCTCGCCGAGTGCGGCGGCATGATGGCCTGCTTCGACAGCCTGGATGCCTACCCGATGTTCGGCCTCCTGCCCGGTAAGGTGCGCATGCAAACGAAGCTCGCCGGCCTCGGCATGCTGTCTGTCGCTCTGCCCGAGGGCAGCCTCGCCGGCCACACCTTCCATTACTCGACGGCCGACACAGCGCTCGCGCCCATCGCACAGGCCGTCAAGACGGCGGGCAAGGGCGGCGAGGCGATCTATCGCACCGGCCGTCTCACCGCGAGCTACATGCACTTCTACTTCCCCTCGAACCCGGCCGCCACCGCGAGACTCTTTATGGAATCGCGCGAGACGACGCGCTCAGTCTCATGAGCGATCATCGTTATTCCGACCAGGAAATCGCCGCCGTCGAGCGGGCCATCCGCGAGCGGCGCGACATGCGCCACTTCCTGCCCGATCCGCTGCCGGACGGCCTCGTCGAACGCCTCGTCGAGGCCGCGCACCTCGCGCCCTCGGTGGGCTACATGCAGCCCTGGCGCTTCATTCGCGTACGCGACCCCGAACGGCGCGCGCGCATCCACGCGCTGGTCGAGCAGGAACGCCTCGCCACGGCCGCCGCACTGCCCAGCCGCAACGAAGAGTTCCTGCAGGTGAAGATCGAAGGCATTCGCGAGTGCGCCGAACTGCTGGTCGTCGCACTGATGCCCGAATGCGAGCGCCACATCATCGGCCGCCGCACGCTCCCCGAGATGGACATCGCCTCGGTCGGCTGTGCGATTCAGAACATGTGGCTCTTGGCGCGCGCCGAAGGTGTCGGCATCGGCTGGGTGTCGTTCTTCGAGCCGGACGCACTGGCACAACTACTCGGCATGCCGGCGGGCGCTCGCCCGCTCGCCATCCTTTGCATCGGCAAGGTGCCGGCGTTTTATCCCCGGCCGATGTTCGAGGATGCCGGCTGGGGCAAACGCCTGCCGCTGGATGATGTGTTGTTCGAAGAGTGCTGGAAAGTTGGCGCAGCCTCTTCGGGCCGCTTCCGATCTGACGGCCTCCCTGCTGGAGGGACGGCACCGAGCTACTGAAGCTTGCGAATGCGCCGACTGCTGAAATGTTGGCGCTGGGGTGATGGCATTAGGTTAAACAGGTAAGATTCAACAGGCGCCGCCTGCGGGTAAAGGGACTGCCACCGGCTATCCCTCCGACCTGCCTACTACAAGGCGGCGCCACTTTGCTTTCAGACAACTCACCGCATAATTGAACGATGAAAATGATCAGACCATCATGTTTCACCTGGCTGCCTTTTTACATTCTGCTCGGAGGGTGTGTCACTAATCAGCCGATAGCAACATCGGCTCAAAATCAGGAGGTTTCGCAAAGTCCATCCAACGCTCTCCAGATTACGGATATTTCATTGCCTGGCAGCGCGAAACTAGATGCAGAAAACTCACTGATCATTGGTTCTGGCGATCGTTGGTTTGGCCGCGTTGTCGTCAAATCTAACGAAAATTCGGTTCAGACCTACAACCATTTTTTCAAGGGTATGCCATCGCTGGGCTGGAAACTGATGAGTGCCATGCAGTCCAAGGCAAGCCTGTTGTCATTCCAGCGTGGTGAGCGAATTGCCATGGTTCAAATTGAAACCTCGCAACTGGGCGGATCGACGATTTCGATCAGCGTCTCCATGCAGCAACGGGAACCCGCAAAGTAATTGACCACCAACACCCTGGCCACGGTCTCTTGATGGCCGTTCCCAGCTATTCTGCGGGCAACCCTAGCCATAATCTCGCCTCATCCATTGAACTAAAGACTCTGGTCTTATAGGCCGCTAAAGGGTCGTTAGCGTAAGCATTCGCTGCTGCGACTACATCTGGAAGCGTTGCGACTACTGCGATAAGAATGTTAGGGTTGCTAGCCGCTGCTGCATAGTCGATAGCCGAGATTTCTTCAATCTCCTCGGTCGAAACCGTCAGACTGACACAGTCACGGAAATCATTTATCACATAGCGAAGCGTGTCAAAACGAGGGTCACTTTCAGTCTCGGCAACGGCAGCCATAAGCTCACTGCCAATTACATTGCCGAAGTGCCGCTTGATAACACTACTTGCGTGGATCCACGTGATTTCGTAACCCATGACCATCTTCTGTCTGTTCAATTCGGATAATGCTACCTTTCCAGCATGGTTCTTTCAATGACTTGACAGTCCGCAACCGCTGCACTGCGAGAAAACCTGAGCGGCTCTTCAGGGTGGGGAGTCGACTTCTGAAATGTCGGCGTTGGCGAGACGGCACCCGCTTATTAAGGTCGCCTGCTGCGCGCCGTTTCGATCTGCGCGCATAGCCGCGTGGCACCCTCGACGAGGCGCGGGGTGTGGCGCTGGATCAGGTCGGGCGGGATGAAGAACAGATTGTCGCGCTTCACGGCGGTCAGGTTTTGCCACTGCCGCCAGTCGTCCACCCATTCGGGGCGCGCCTCGCCCATGCCGCTGGCGACGATGATCTCGGGATCGGCGGCGAGCACCGCCTCCATCGTTACCTTGGGGGCGAGCGGCTTGAGGTCGGCGAAAACGTTCTCGCCGCCGCACAGGCGGATCGCGTCGCTGATGACCTGCCCGCCGCCCACGGTCATCAGCGGCTGTTTCCAGATCTGGTAGAAGACGCGCACCTTCGGTTGCGCTGCGTATTGGCCGCGCAACGCCGCAAGGCGGCGGCGGAAGCTCGCGGCGGCGGCGTGCGCAACGGCCTGCGTACCGGCCAGCTCGCCATAGCGTTCGAGGTTGGCGGCCACATCGTCGATACGTTCGGGTTGCACGAGATAAACGGGAATGCCCAGCGCGCGCAGCTTGTCGACATGCGCCGGGCTGTTGCCGCTCGCCCAGCCGACCGCGAGGTCGGGCTTGAGTGCGGCGATGGCTTCGAGATCGAGCTTCGAGTAGCCGCCGACACGCGGCAGTTTTTTTGCCGCATCGGGAAAATCGCTGTACTCGACCGCACCGACAAGGCGCTCGCCCGCGCCGGCGCCGAACAGCGTTTCGGTGATGTGCGGGGCGAGGCTGACGATACGCCGCGCCGGTTCCTTGAGCCGCAGCGTCGCACCGGTGTCGTCCTGCACAACGATTTCCGCGCGGGCCGTCGTGGCGGCGAGCAGGGCCAGCAGGCAGAGCGTCTTTTTCATCGTTGCGCATACCCCCAGGCTATGAGCTGCTTGCGGGCATGTTCGGCCGGTTTGCCCTGCGCGCCGGCTTGCAGGAAACGTGCGTAGTGCTCGGCCGCGCTGCGGCGGTTACCGGTTGCTTCGAGGCTGACGCCTTTGAGGAATGCAATGCCCGGATCGCCGGGCAACAGCCGGTCGAAACGGTCGAAGGCCTGGAAGGCGCCGCCCGGATCGCGCTGCGCGAGCTTGAGCGAGCCGGCCAGCTTGTGGGCCTGCGCCTCTTGCGGATAGGCAGTGCGCGCCGCCTCGGCATAACGCAGCGCCTCGCCGGTCTTGCCGAGCGCGGTCAGGCAGCGTGCCATCAGCAGGTTGGACGGATAGTCATGCGGCGTCAGGTCGAGCGCCTTGTCGAACTGCGCCTGCGCTTCGGGCAACGCCTTCTTTGCCATCGCCGTCTCGCCCTGCTTGCAGGCGTCGATGGTCGGCTTGAGCTTGCGCAGATCCGCCGTGCGGTCCATGAAGCGCTCGCGCTGCGGGTTGGCCTTGAGGCTGGCGGCGTATTGCGTTTCGGCTTGCCGTTGCGCCGTTTGATAGCGCTCGGCGTTCATCGGGTGAGAGGCGAACATCGTGGCGAGCAGTGAGGGCTGCTCTTTCGCTTCGCGCACCAGGATGCCGTGCAGCTGCGTCATGCTGTTGGCTGGGTAGCCGGCGCGCACCATGTATTCCTGGCCCAGCGCATCGGCCTCGCGCTCGTTGTCGCGCGAGTAGGAGGCGAGCAGCGCGCTGGCGCCGACCTGTCCAGCGATGCCCGCCAGCATGCCCCACTGCGAATCGGCGGTGGCGATGCCAATGCCAGCTACCGCGACCTGCGTGAGCAGCCCCTGTCCCTGGCGCTGAGCGGCGTGGCGCGCATTGACATGGCCCATCTCATGGCCGAGCAGTGCCGCCAGTTCGGCCTCATTGCCCAGCTCAACCATGATGCCGCGCGTCACGCCCATCGCCCCGCCGGGGAAGGTGTAGGCGTTGAGGTGGTTGGCGTTGAGCACGCGATAGGAGTAGGGCATGTCGGGGCGATGCGTCAGCTTGTGCAGGCGCGCGCCAAGTTCGCCGACATAGCGGTTCGACTCGCCGTCCTGCACGGCCCCCATGTCCTGCGAGAACTGATGCGGTGCGATCTCGCGATCAACTTCCCGTTCCTGCTGCTCGCTCATGCCGACAAGGATGCGCTTGCCGTCGATCGGCGAGGTGGCGCAACCCGACAATGCGCTGGCCGCCGTGCCGGCACCGAACAGCCAGAGCACGTCGCGGCGGGTGAGGCGGTTTTGCGCCAGGCGGCGGGCGAATCCTTCGGTCATTTCAGGCTCCTTAACGATGTGGTCAGGCGCTGCCAGTCGGCTTCCGTGGCGGGTAGCCCGAAGCGCAGGGCTGGTGGATTATCGAACGTACGCACCAGTATGCCCTGTCGCGCCAGTGCTTCGTGCAACGCGGCGGCATGCGGTGTGATGACATACCGGAACAGTGCCGTGCCCATCGGTGCGCCGAGGCCCGACAAGACGTCGGCGAGGCGCGCTGCCGCAGCAAGTAGTCGTGCGCGCTGCGCGGCCTGCCAGGCGTGGTCGGCCAGCGCCTGGCGTGCGGCCCAGCGCGCCGGGTGGCTCACGGCCCAGGGGCCGAGCATTTTGGCAAGCCGCACCAACAGATCGGGCGTGGCGATGGCGAAACCGACGCGCGCGCCGGCAAGGCCAAAGAACTTGCCGAGCGAGCGCAAGATAACAATGTTTTCCGCGATATTTCCCATACCGGCAATCGATTCCTGCGGCTCGGCGTCGAGGAAGGCTTCGTCGACCACGAGCAGGCGTACGTTGCGCGCGCGGTCGAGCAATTCGTTGCGGCTGAAGCGCTGCCCGGTCGGGTTGTTCGGATTGCACAGCACCGCGTAGTCGCTCGGCTCGTTCCAGTCGACCAGCGTATGGCCGGCGGTTTGCCATGCGGCGGGGTGCTCGGCGTAAAGCGGCGCAGGCAGGGCGACGCGGCCGGGGGGGGAAAGGTGCGGCAGCGCCTGAATCGCGGCTTGCGAACCGGGTAGCGCAAGCAGATGCGCCGCACGGTAGTAGTCGCGCGCAGCGCCTTCCAATCCGTCATCATCTTCGGGCAAGCGCTGCCAGATGTCGGGCGGCATGGGCGGCACGGGGTAGGGCCAGGGCGCGATACCGGTCGATAAATCAAGCCACTCGGTGAGCGGAATGCCCCAGCGCCGCGCGGCCTCCCGAAGCCTGCCGCCGTGCTCAAGCATGTGCCACGCTCCAGACGACGAACGCCGCAAGCCACAGCCATTGCCCGCGCGCCACCAGCACCACGGCGCGGCCGATATCGGCGGCCGTGGGCGGCGTGCCCGCGCCCAGTCGCGGCCGTTCCTCGACGTGACCGTGATAAATCGCCGTCCCGCCAACGCCGACTTTCAGCGCGCCTGCGCCCGCCGCCATTACCGGCCCGGCGTTGGGGCTTGCCCATGCGCTCGCCTGCGTGCGCCAGCAGGCGAGCGCGTTTTGCGTGCTGCCCAGCAGCGCGTAGGTCAGCGCCGTCAGCCGCGCGGGAACGAAATTGAGCGCGTCGTCGAGGCGCGCCGCCGCCCAGCCGAAATAGATACGCCGCGCATCCTTGTAGCCCCACATGGCGTCGAGCGTGTTGGCGAGGCGGAACAGCACCGCCCCCGCGCCGCCAAGCAGGAAGAACCAGAACAACGCGCCGAACACGGCATCGTTGCCGTTTTCCAGCACTGATTCGACCGCCGCCGTCGCCACGCCTTCCTCATCGAGGCCGGTCGTGTCGCGCGAGACAATCATGCCGACAGCCGTGCGTGCCGCAGCCAGATCGCCCGCCGCCAGCGGCGCGGCAATCGCGCGCGCATGCTCGGCGAGACTGCGGCCACCGAGGGCGAGCCAGAGCAGCAGTGCGTCGAGCACGGGATGAGTGAACCACGCGGCAAGCGCAACAAACGGCAGCACGACGAGCGCCCATGCCACGAGGCCGCGCAGTCGGTTGCTAACGGGATCGCCTGGCGCGCCCCGACGCAGTGCGCGTTCTGCCGCGTCCGCCAGCCGACCGAAACCGACCAGCGGATGCCAGCGGCGCGGCTCGCCGAGCAGGCGATCAAGCAGCACACCAGCGAGGGCGGACAGAGCGAGGACAGGCATGGGAGAATTCGGGCAATGAGAGCGTTAATGATACAAGGCTGCACCTCCGACGCCGGCAAGAGCACGCTGGTCGCGGCGCTCTGCCGCATCCTGCATCGGCGCGGCGTGCGCGTTGCGCCGTTCAAGCCGCAGAACATGGCGCTGAACTCGGCGGTCACCGTCGACGGCGGCGAGATTGGTCGTGCGCAGGCGCTGCAGGCGCAGGCCGCCGGGCTGGCGCCGCGCATCGACTTCAATCCGGTGCTGCTCAAGCCGAATACCGACAAGCGCGCGCAGGTGATCATCCACGGCAAGGCCGTCGCCGATCTCGACGCGAAGGCTTATCACGACTACAAGACGACCGCGATGCGGGCGGTGCTCGAATCCTGGGCGCGACTCACGGCCGAGTTCGACTGCGTGCTGGTCGAGGGTGCCGGCAGCCCGGCGGAAGTCAATCTGCGTGACCGCGACATCGCCAACATGGGCTTCGCCGAAGCGGTCGACATCCCGGTGATCCTGATCGGCGACATTGATCGCGGTGGCGTGCTGGCGCATCTGGCGGGCACGCTCGACCTGCTCTCACCTTCCGAACGGGCGCGCACGCAGGGCCTCGTGATCAACCGCTTTCGCGGCGACATCGGCCTCTTGCAGCCGGGCCTTGACTGGCTCGAACAGCACACGGGCAAGCCGGTGCTTGGTACCTTACCTTACCTGCACGGCCTCTTTCTCGACGCCGAGGATGCGCTGGCGCATCATTCGGAACGCGCCGGTGAAACGAAACTTGTCGTCGCTGCGCCGGTCTTCCCGCGCATCTCGAACGCCAACGATCTCGATCCGCTGCGCCTGCATCCCGAGATCGACTTTCGCTGGGTCGGCCCCGGTCAGCTCTTGCCGGCCTGCGACCTGATTGTGCTCCCCGGCTCAAAGTCGGTGCAGGCCGATCTGGTGTGGCTGCGTGCGCAAGGCCATGAAGCAGCAATCAAGCGCCACCTGCGCTACGGCGGAAAGCTCATCGGCCTGTGCGGCGGCTACCAGATGCTCGGCCGCGCGTTGCATGATCCGCTGGGCATCGAAGGTTCAGGCGGCCCGGGCTTGGGCTTGCTCGATTGCGAAACGACGCTGGAAGCCGAGAAGCAACTGAAGAACGTCAGCGGCTGGTTAAAAGTCGGTGCTCGCGGGACGGCAATGCAGGGCTACGAAATCCACATGGGCGTGACGCGTGGCGTGGCGCTCGACCGGCCCGCCATCGTGCTGGATGATGGGCGTACCGACGGGGCGATTTCGGACGACAACCAGATCCTCGGCACCTACTGCCACGGCCTGTTCGACCATCCGCAGGCGCTCACTGCCCTGCTCGCCTGGGCGGGCGCCAAAGACATCGCGCCGGTTGATCTCGCCGCGCGCCGTGAAGCCGATCTCGACCGGCTGGCCGACGCGACGGCAGCGGCGCTCGACTGGAAGCTGCTCAGTCGCTGGATTTGAGACAGAGCGGCAATCCCGCCGCCACCAGGGTCACCTTGTCGGCGATGGCGGCGACGCGCTGGTTGAGTCGGCCCTGTTCGTCGCGAAAACGCCGCGCCAGCGCATTCTCCGGCACGATGCTCCAGCCGACCTCGTTGCTGACAAGGATGAGCTGGCCGGGCAGCGCCGGTAGCACCTCCAGCAGCCTGTCGATTTCCGCAGCGCGTTCGGCGAGCAGCACGTTGGTCAGCCACAGCGTCAGGCAATCGACCAGCAGGCAGGCATCGGGCACGGCTTCGCGGCGTAGCGCGTCGGCCAGCAACAGTGGCTCCTCGACGGTGCGCCAGTTGGCGGGGCGGCGCGTGCGGTGGTGGGCGATGCGCGCCACCATCTCGTCGTCGTGTGCCTCGGCGGTGGCGAAATAGATGACGCCGAGGCCATTGTGCTGATGCGCCAGCGCCTGCTTTTCTGCGTAGGCGCTCTTGCCCGAACGGGCACCGCCAATGACAAGTTCGCGCATCGCGCCGCTTCAGTACACCGCCAGCAGTTCGACCTCAAACACCAGTGTGGCATCAGGCGGGATCACGCCGCCGGCACCGCGCCGGCCGTAGCCGAGCTCGGGCGGGATGGTCAGCTTGCGCCGGCCGCCAATCTTCATGCCCTGCACGCCTTCGTCCCAGCCGGCGATGACGTGGCGGGCGCCGAGGGGAAATTCAAACGGTTCGCTGCGATCCACGCTCGAATCGAACTTGCTGCCATCGACGAGCCAGCCGGTGTAATGAACGCTGACGGTCTGGCCGGCGCTGGCCTCGTCGCCGTCGCCGACGTTCAGGTCTTCGATGATGAGGCCGCTGGGGGTGGTGATGGCAGGCATGGCATTTCCTCTCGGGATGGGTTTGTAGACGGGCTGCACAGTATACCGGCGCCGCTAGAATGCGCCTTTCCACTCCCCCTACGCCGCGATGAACTTCGACATTTCCCCCGCCGATTCCAGCCTCGTCGCGGCCCTGCGCGCGAAGATCGACGGCAAGACCAAGCCGCTCGGCGCGCTCGGCCGGCTTGAAGCGCTGGCGCTGCAGATCGGTCGCGTGCGCGGCACGCTGACGCCGACCTTGAATCATCCCCACCTCATCGTCTTCGCCGGCGACCATGGCGCTGCCAAGGCCGGCATTTCTGCTTACCCGCAGGATGTGACCTGGCAGATGGTCGAGAACTTCCTCGCTGGCGGGGCGGCGATCAATGTGTTCGCGCGCGCCAACGGACTGGGGCTGACGATTGTCGATGCGGGCGTGGCACATGAGTTCGGCGCGCGCCCCAATCTCGTCAATGCAAAAGTCGGCGCTGGCGGGACGGCATCCTATCTTGATGGTGCGGCGATGACGGCCACCGAATGCGAAACCGCGTTGACGCGCGGCGCGGCCCTTGTTGAAAAGCTCGTCGCAGAAGGCTGCGAAGTCATCGGCTTCGGCGAGATGGGCATCGGCAATACCGCCGCCGCCGCGTTGCTCACGCACTGCCTGACGGATGCGCCGCTGGCCGCCTGCATCGGCCGTGGCACCGGGCTGGACGATACCGGGCTAGCGCGCAAGCAGGTCTTGCTGCAACAGGCGCTGACGATCTGGCCGGCGCGCAACAGCGAGCCACTCGCCGTGCTGGCGCGCTATGGCGGTTTCGAGATCGCCATGATGACGGGCGCGATGATCGCGGCGGCGCAAAGAAATATGCTGGTCCTCGTCGATGGTTTCATCTGCGGTGCGGCGGCACTGGTGGCGGCGCGTCTCGCACCGGCTTTCCTCGACTATGCCGTGTTCTGCCATGCGTCGGCCGAGGCGGGTCACCGCACCCAGTTGCAGGCGCTGGCGGTTGAACCGCTGGTGGCACTCGACCTGCGCCTCGGCGAAGGCACCGGCGCGGCGCTGGCTTGGCCGCTGGTGCGCGCCGCCGCTGCCTTCCTCAACGAGATGGCCAGCTTCGAATCGGCGGGGGTGTCCGAAAAGCTGTGAAGGAACTCGCCTATTTCTTCGCGGCGCTGCGCTTCTTCACGCGCCTGCCGGTGCCGGCCTGGGTGGGCCATTCCGCCGATCAGTTGAACCACGCGGCGCGCTACTTTCCGTTGGTCGGCCTGATTGTCGGCGCGCTGGGTGCGGCCGTGACCGTGGCAGCGCTGTATGTCTGGCCGCCGCAGATCGCCGTGCTGCTCGGCATGGTGACGACGCTGCTGGCGACCGGTGCCTTCCATGAGGACGGGCTGGCCGACAGTATCGACGGCTTTGGTGGCGGCTGGACGCGTGAGGCGGTGCTGCGCATCATGAAGGATTCGCGCATCGGCAGCTATGGGGCGATTGGCATTGGCATGGTGCTGCTGATCAAGATGGCGGCATTGACGGAACTGCTGGCCGTCTCGCCAGCGCCGACATTTTTCGCGTTGCTGGTCGCCGGCCACGGCGTGTCGCGTTTTGCGTCGACCACACTGATCTTTGCACTGGATTACGCGCGCGACGACGATTCGTCGAAATCAAAACCGCTGGCCACGCGCATGGGCAGGGGCGAGTTGCTGCTGGCCGCGTTGTGCGGTCTCGCCCCCTGCTTATTGTTGCCACCACTACAGCTTGCGATTGCGCTGGTGCTGGTGGCGCTGGTCACCCTGCTGGCCGCTCGTTATTTCGTCCGGCGTATTGGCGGCTATACCGGCGACTGTCTCGGCGCCACGCAGCAGCTGACCGAAATCGCTTTTTACCTCGGCCTGTTATGCGTCTTTGGCTGATCCGCCATCCGCCGCCGGCGGTGGCAGCGGGCACCTGCTATGGCGCCACCGACTTGCCGCTGGTGGCACACCCCGCCGAGTTGGCCGACCGCTTGCGGCGCCAGCTGCCAACCAATGTCCCGCTCTACGCCAGCCCACTGCAACGTTGCCGTCGGCTGGCCGAGCAACTGCATCCGCAGCCACGTTTCGACGAGCGGCTGCGCGAGATTGACTTTGGCGATTGGGAGATGCAGCCGTGGGATCAACTCGACCGGGGTCAGCTGGACGCCTGGGCCGCCGATCCGTTCAACTTTGTCCCACCGGGTGGCGAGGGCGTGGCCGCCCTGCGCGCACGGGTACGGGCTTTTCTCGATGAACTGACGGAAGAAGCCGTGCTGGTGGTGCATGCCGGGGTGATCAAGGTCTGTGCCGCCGAATTGGCCGGTGAAACCGACTGGTTCGGCCTGCGCTTTGACTACGGCAGTATTACGCTGATCGAGAACGGCGTGTGGCAACCGATTTGCGCTGCTCAAAGTAGCGTAGCGCGTGATAAGTGCCATAACCCAGCAGACCCATCGCGATGACGAAGGCGCCGTAGGAAAGCTGCCAGGGAAGGCCATCCGTCATCATCGAGAACTCCGACATGCCGCCGATGCCGGCGATGATGTTCATCGGCACGAACACGATCGAGATCGACGTCAGCTTCGATATGCGCTTGTTCTGGTTGATGTTGATGAAACCGACGGTGGCATCCATCAGGAAGTTGATCTTGTTGAACAGGAACGAGGTGTGACCATCGAGCGATTCGATGTCGCGCAGAATCTGGCGCGCATCCTCCTGCTGGTGCTGCGTCAGCAGCCGGCTGCGCATCAGGAAGGACAGGGCGCGGCGGGTATCCAGCACATTGCGGCGGATGCGCCCGTTCAGATCCTCGCCCTTGGCAATCTCGGCGAGGATCTCAGCGGCTTCATCGTCGCTGACATGCGGCGAGAGCACCTGACGGCCCACTTTCTCAAGATCGGCGTAGATATCCTCCAGCGCATCGGCCGAATATTCGACGTCGGCATCGTAGAGGTCGAGCAGCACATCCATGCCGTCGGTGACGTAGCCGGGCTGGGTGCGCGCGCGCAGGCGCTGCAGGCGGAACACCGGCAGTTCTTCGTTGCGT
Organism: Rhodocyclaceae bacterium; assembly: GCA_030681195.1. Lineage (GTDB taxonomy): Bacteria > Pseudomonadota > Gammaproteobacteria > Burkholderiales > Rhodocyclaceae > Sulfuricystis. Next base: position 121,916 of record JAUXXJ010000012.1, on the reverse strand, counting down.
ACCGAGAACAGGATGTTGTTGTGCAGGATGAAGGCCACCGCCACGTTGCGCGTCTGGTCTGACTTTTCCAGCAGGAAGTCGGAATGCAGATGGACTTCGCCGTTGTCATCGACATAGAAACGGGCGGATGCTTCGAGGTCGGTGAGATCCTCCGGGTCGGGCAGTTCGAGGCCGAAATACTTGCCGACCCAGGCGCGCACGAAGGCCGATGGGGCCACCAGATCGACCCAGATCGGCTTGAGGTTGGCGAGATCGGCACGACTGTCGACCTGCACCTGCGAGAGGCGACCGTTCTTCAGCTCAAAGGCGTTGAGCATGTTGCGCACGCTGGCATACGAACGCGCGCCCACCAGCTCTTCACGAATGTCGTCGGGCAGCCGTTCGAGAATCAGTTCGCAACGTGACTCCGTGACCTGTTGCCAGGCCATGACGCGATCTTCCTCGGGCAGCGTTTCGAGAATGCGCGCGATGTGGTTGAGGTTGAGACGCTCCAGCAGTTTCTGCAGCTCGACCAGATGCTGCTTGTGCACCAGCTCCTCGACCAGCTCATGGCGCGGCATCTCCTGCTTGTGCACCAGATCCTCGACGCGGCGATGGCGCGACAGCAGCAACTGCACCTCGGCGAGGTGCAGCTCCAGCGGGTCTTCGGCACGGGGGCGCAGGTCGGTAACTTCAGTCATGGCGGCGGATTCTACGCCCGCAATCCGGCGCAGGGTCAGGGAAGGTCAGGGAACCGAGGCATGCGGCATGCGCGCGAGAATCACCTGTGTGCGCTGGTTCATATAGCCGGAATACGGGTTTTTCTCGAACTTGCGCGGCGCCGGCAACATCACCGCCAGACGGGCGGCCTGTTCGGCCGAGAGTTGCCCGGCGCCGACGCCGAAATAGCGCCGCGCCGCCGCGTCGGCGCCGAACACCCCTTCGCCCCACTCGACCACGTTGAGATACACCTCAAGGATGCGCCGCTTGTCCCACAGCAGTTCCAGCCAGACGGTAATCAGCGCCTCCTGCGCCTTGCGCCAGGGCGTCTTGTCGGCCGAGAGAAAGAGGTTCTTCGCCAGTTGCTGGCTGATCGTCGAACCGCCGGCCACGATCTTGCCCTTCCGCTGGTTCTTCTCCAGCGCCTTCTGGATGCCCGCCCAGTCAAAGCCCTCGTGGTCGATGAACTTGTCGTCCTCGGCGGCAATGACGGCGCGCTTGAGGCTCACGGCAATCTTCGCGTAATCCGTCCAGCGATGGCGCAGCTCGGCCTTGGGATTCTTTTCCTGCAGCACCGCAAGGCGATGCGCCATGAAGCTCGACTCGCCCGGATCGACATAGCGCCACCACACCACCCAGCCCAGATACCAGCCCTGCCAGAGCAGCAGGGCCAGCACCAGCCACAGCAAGGCGCGCTTCAGGCCGTTGCGCAGCCGATGTGCCGTCCCGCCAGCGCCGACTTTTGCGCTCATAAACGATCGAGCGGGCTGGTGACCCCGTGCCCGCCCTTGTTCAGCACATGGGTGTAAATCATGGTCGTCGACACATCGCTGTGGCCGAGCAGTTCCTGCACGGTGCGAATGTCCGAACCGCTCTCCAGCAAGTGCGTGGCAAAGGAATGGCGCAGCGTGTGCGGCGTCGCCGGCTTGGCCAGATGTGCGGCCGTCACCGCCTTTTTCATCGCCCGCTGCAACAGCTTCTCATCGACATGATGCCGCCGCACCCGGCCGCTGCGCGGATCGGTCGAATGGCTGCCCGAGCAGAACACAAACTGCCAGCCCCACTCCGTGGGTGCATTCGGATACTTCTTGTCCAGCGCATCCGGCAGCCAGACTTCCGCCTTGCCATCGCGCAGATCGTCCTCGTAAATCACGCGCCGCCGCGTCAGATGATCGGTCAGCGGCCCCGCCAACGCCACCGGCAACATCGTCACGCGATCCTTCGCGCCCTTGCCATCGCGGATCAAAATCTCGTTACGGCCGAAATCCACATCCTTCACCCGCAAGCGCACGCACTCCATCAGGCGCATGCCCGTACCGTAAAGCAGCCGCGCCATCAGGCCATAAACGCCATCCATCCGCTCCAGCACCGCGCGCACCTCGGCGGGGGTCAGCACTACCGGCAGATGCTTTGACTGCTTGGCGCGCGTGATGTTGTCGAGCCAAGGCAAGGCAATCTCCAACACCTCGCGATACAGGAACAACAGCGCCGACAACGCCTGATTCTGCGTCGCCGCCGCCACCCGGCCATTCACCGCGAGATCGGACAAAAACGCCTCACCTCAGCCGCCCCCATGTCACGCGGATGGCGCTTGTCATGAAAATAAATATAGCGTTTTATCCACTGAACATATTGATCTTCGGTGCGGATAGAGTAATGTTTCACCCTGATGCGCGCACGGACTTGATCAAGCAGTTTTGGCGGGCCAGCAGCATCAGGTGCCGCCTGAGGTGTCATATCAACCTGAGACATGAAATCAATCCTTATGATTCAGTCATTTGAGTTTAACCAAAAAATGGGTAGACAGCACGACGGCGGGAAATATGCACCGATTGCTGTGTTCACTAAACGTTGGGCCTGACGCATGGAAATAAAAACCGTTGGCGAGTTGCTGCACTGGTCATACGCGAATCTCGCGATGGCGCATTCGGCTATTACCACGAAAGTCGAAAAGTACGGGCGCGCACAGTTCATGATTCGTTCTCGTCTTTATGCAGGGTTGAACAAGCAAACCATGAACCTTGGTCCTCTTGCTGACGACGAACGCTTAAAGATGGTGCTTCCGCAGGCTTGCTGCTACTGCGGAAGTCGCGACTATTTGTCTGCTGACCATCTCATTCCAACAAAGCGCGGTGGAGCAAACACCGGCGACAACCTCGTCTGGGCGTGCCGTTCATGCAATAGCTCAAAGTGCGCCCGTGACGCACTCGAATGGCTGAAAGAGAAAAACCAATTTCCTCCAATCCTGCTTCTTCGCCGTTACCTGAAACTCGCGATTGAAATGAGCCGAGAAAGAAACCTCATGGATACGACGCTAGCCGAAGCACCAGAGCTTCCATTCTCGTTATCGGCAATTCCACAGACATTCCCACCGCCCGGTCAATTGCGCTTATGGGTGGTGGAAATAGCCCAACCCGGCGTTCCAGGCGACCTTGCGCATAAAGCCGCACAAGTCGCCTGAACTCTACGTTGGGCGTCAGGTCAGAAAAGCGATCAGTCGCATTCATAAGGAGCGATGCATGTTGTGCTTGAGAAAATTCGCTGGCGCTTTTGCAATCGCCCTAGCTTTGTCCTCGCTTGGCTGTGACTCCAAGCAACGTGCGCGAGACAACCTAGTCTCTCGTGGGGTTACAGACTACAGCCAAGCTAGGTTCCTACAGGCTGTAGGGGAGGCCAATACCGAAATTGTGAAGCTGTTTCTTGATGCGGGAATGGATGCGAACGCGCGCGAGGACAAGCTGCCTGGGTGTCCTGCGGTCGTCCCTGCGATTCGCGCAGATAGTGCTGACACTCTTAAGACGTTGGTCGAGCGCGGAGCTGACATCAACGCTAAGTGCGCCGACGGAAATAGTCCTCTAATCTATGCCGCGAGGTCAGGCAAGCTATGGGGAACCGAGATTCTCCTTAACGCAGGAGCAAACCCAAACGTTCCCGACAGCAATGGCCTTACCGCGCTGAACCACTCACAGTTTCTTCAATTGTCAGATGTTTCCGCCCTATTGCAGTCACGCGGAGCGAAGCTAGGGAAGCTCAGAAACGCTCAATTGCTAACTATCGACTTCTCTGAGGTAATGCCGCTGCCGCAAGACAAACAAACACTTGTGCTGACAGCAATGCTGCGAAACCACGCCGATTACCCTTCTGAATTTCCCCGACTGCGAATTAGCTTCACGGATTCCAAAAACACTGAGGTGTTTGCGACAGTCCTTCAACCCGCGGACTACATGAAACCACCGCCGGCGCCGGACACAGTCTGGTCACCGCGAGCTACATTGGATATCAAGACTGAGTTTCGCATGCCGCCCAACGCAGACGGGTACCGCGTCTTCGTGATGAGCTTCGATGAAACACTTGGTAGGTAACCGTGACGCCCAACCCGGCGGTCGACCCCGTTCCCTTCGGTCACTGGACGCTGCGCGATGAAGCCGCGCAGCGCCGGTCACCTTGAACGTTGGGCATCAGCATGACTACTGACGATCTCGGCGACTGGCGAATTGAAGCGGTAACGCGTATTGCGGAAGACGTGCCTCCTGCGTTTCCCGGCGGTCCATCGTTCATGACCGGTGACCGCCTATACCTGACCACGCTTACGCGCACATCCAAAAACGAGTTGATTGGTTTCACCACCCCCAATGCATCGGCATTGGCTATGAATGTCGCATTTGGCGCGGCAAGGCGCGCGGTTGAGCTTAAAGCACAGTTTTCGTTCAAATCCGGGACAAGCCCATTTGGCACATCGCAGTCAATTGCATCGGATCAAAATGATCTTCTCTTCTCGTTTTTCGAAAGTAGCTTGGTGTGCGTCACGTTCAGCTTTCAGGCGCTCGAAGCTTTTTGCAACTACTCCATCAGTCGCACTTGGCGAAAACCTGTCGAGGTAAAGAAAGGGAAAAAGAAGGAAGTGTTGCACCACGTGGCAGCAGAACGTGAGGTATCTACCGAAGACAAATTGAAATCTATTCTTCCGAAAATCTATGACGTACCTACTCCGTCCGGAAAGGCCATTTGGGAGCGATTCATCAAGCTCAAGCGTGCCCGTGACGCCTGCGTCCACATCAAATACCAAGATCAATATCCGCTGGGGGGGGAAATTGACCAAGAGAGCTTGTTCTTTCAGTTCTTGGACAACGACCCCTTGTCTTTTCCAGAAGGGGCGGCAGAGATGCTCGCCTACTTCTACTCGAAGCAGGAACAACCAAGGTGGTTAAAACAATTACCCCGCTGAGGTCTAACACGGCGCATGGGCGCAACCAATTAACCTTTTTCCGTAGGAGGAATCAATGAAACAAAGCAACCTTATTTCCATCGTGTTTTCGGCCATCACAATGCTTGGCTGCTCAATGCAACCAACGGTAACAAGTTCTTCTGAAGGTACAGTAGTGATTAAAGCTGCCATACCCGATATGGGGGTTGAGCAGGCTTTGCCACTGGCTGAGGCGGAATGTAAGAAATATGGGCTGAAGGCAAGAGTCCAATCGCTAACCGGTCCTACAACGGATCGTTACATTTTCGCCTGCGTAAATCGATAAAAGGTCACTACAACTTTGCAAAAAGTCGGCGCTAGCGTGACGGCAATTGGAGTCATGGGGCATTGCCCAACCCGGCAGTCCACACGGACGCTGCGCGATAAAGCCGCGCAGCGCCGGTGACTTCTACGTTAGCGCCCATGTCATTTAAGCGCCGGGGTATATTTTCGTTCCCTGAAATCATCCGATTGGTTTCGCTTCGTCCATTCTTCTACGGATTTTTTCGCCGCCGTCTTTGTGAGCTTGGCCTCAGCGCATGGCTCCCACTTCCCACTTACTCTGCTCAGAATCTCGATTACCCAAATGTGCATGTTCTTTCTCCTTGGTTGCGCCGGGCTCTAACCCTACGTTGCAGGCGCGACCTTCGCCAAAAGCGGCGAAGGCGGCCTGAACTCCACGTTAGGGTTTTTCACCAAGGTCACATATGCCTTCAGAATTAGCCAGCCATCTAAACGCCGCTCTACCGGGAAAGCTTTATCACTACACGTCGACTGAAGCTTTTCGGTGCATTGTCGAACATAGAAAGCTGTGGGCAACCGATGCGTTCTACATGAACGACAACCAAGAGATTCTTCACGCACTTGCGCTATGCCAAGCCGTATGTGGGTCAAAGGCAAAGGAGACCTCGGGCCGCGAACTCGAGTTTCTCAATAGGCTATACGGTGAGTTGCACTTTCAGAAAACAAACCAAACCCACATCTTCACTGTCAGTTTCTCTGAAAGCAGAGATCAACTCAGCCAATGGCGTGCCTACACCAGAAATGGGGGCTACGCATTGTCGTTTAAGGGTTCTGCGTTGTCGCACGTTGCGAAAAGCCAAGGCTACCTCATCGCCAAATGCATATATGAGGAAGAACAGAAGATAAAACTCCTTAACGAATTTGTCTCTCACAAGGTGAGTGAGTCTGCTACCGAGAAAAATATTGATCTGTTGGCGGCGTGCGTGGCGAACGACTTCTTGGTGATGGCTGCAATGATGAAACATCAAGGTTTCTCGGAAGAAAGGGAGTGGAGGCTGATATCAACCACCAGTCGTGATGACCCGAGCCACATCAAATATCGTAGCGTGGCAAGGTATCTGATTCCCTACCTTGAGGTCAGCGTTTCTCCAGACGTAATGCCACAAATTGATGGCCGAAGAAAATTTATCGGTATTGATGAAGTTCTAGTTGGTCCTGCACCAGAGCCCGAACTTTCTTGGCGATCATGTATGCAGTTACTAATTGATCGTGATATCCACTTCGATCAAATCACGCCATCAGGAACCCCTTATCGTGCGAGCTAGTCTTTGAGGCATGGGACTTCAAAGAAACCCTAACCTGGCGGTCGACCCCGTTCGCTTCGCTCTCTGGACGCTGCGCGATAAAGCCGCGCAGCGCCGGTCACCTCTACGTTAGACACACCCCATCATCAGGTGACAAAAGGCACACATTGACGTAGACTCACCGCATGAAACCGTTTCGCTGGAACCACGACAAGAACGAGGTATTGAAGAAGGATCGGGGTATCTCATTTGAAGAGATCGTGCTCGCTATTGAAGCCGACGGCCTGCTCGACGAGTTGCAACACCCCAATCCAGATAAATACCCCAACCAGTCAATCCTTGTCGTGGCACTTGAGGGCTATGTCTACTTGGTGCCTTATGTTGAAGAACAGGACTACTACTTCCTGAAGACCGTCATCCCAAGCAGAAAAGCCACTCGAGATTATTTGCAAAGGAACACTCACGATGAAAAAACTTGACCCATTTGAAGCAGACGTTCTGTCGGATTACGACAAGGGCGCACTCAAGTCGACTTCCCCCTCAAAAAACAAACTGGCCAAATTCAAGGCTGCGGCGACTGCCACTTTCATCAAGGACCGGCGTATCAACATCCGGCTATCGTCCCCCGACCTGATGGATATCCAGGCGCGTGCATTGGAGGAAGGCATTCCGTACCAGACGTTTATCGCCAGTGTGCTGCATAAATATGCGTCCGGCCGCCTGATCGAAAAACCTTCCAGCCTAACCCCGCGCTCAACCGGACGCACCGATAAGCGGCGCGCCGGTTAGCTGGCACGTTAGACAGCTCCCTTGACATGCGTTATTTCTTAAATACACTGTATGTATGATTAAGTTCGAGTGGGACTCAACCAAGACTGCGACCAACGTCAGAAAACATGGTGTTTCCTTCGAAGAAGCGCAATCCGTTTTCTATGATGAGTTTGCCGTTCAGTTCTTTGATGAAGATCATTCGGGTGATGAAGAGCGTTTCTTGTTACTGGGCATGAGTACGGGAGCGAGACTGCTTCTTGTCTGTCACTGCGAACGGGATGCAGGGAACGTCATCCGTATCATTTCCGCCCGCAGGGCGACCAAGCGTGAAAGTGTTTTTTACGGAAGTGAAACGCCATGAAAGCCGAATACGACCTTTCCAAGATGAAGTCACGCAGGAACCCCTACGCATCTAAGCTCAAGAAGCCTGTGACGATGCGTCTGTCCGAAGACGTTGTTGCCTACTTCAAAGGCATGGCGGCAGATGCCGGGGTTCCTTATCAGAGCCTGATCAATCTCTACCTCCGCGACTGCGTTACGCAGCATCGGCAGGTGCAAATTGCCTGGCCAACCAAGTCCTAACTTTCCGTTCCAGAGGGACGCTTCGCCGCAAAGCGTCTCGCGCCCCTGAGCTAGTACGTTAGGCCCCTGTTGTTTGCCCGCCGACTGTTGGACTGATGGACAACGATCGCCGATGTTGTTACTATCTCCAACATGAAAGCCGTTGAACTCATTAGCACACGCATTCCCTACTCCGAGTTGGCGTTTGCGGAATTGGTACTGTGGCGCCTGCCGAGGCCGGTCGAAGGGTCGTTGCATCGGTTCAAGTACAGGCTGGCGTATGTCGTGCGGGGAGAATGCGTCTTACGCTATGGCAACGAAGTTGGGAAGGGCGATCATAGGCATTTTGGTGGAAGGGAACGTTCATATGCATTCACAACACCGGAACAGTTGATCGCTGACTTCCAGAATGACATTGCGAGGTGGAACCATGAAAACCGTAACTCTTGATGTGCGAACGCCCGCTGATTCGATGACCGACTTTGCTCGGGCGTGGAATACAGGCAAACCCCAGAAGTCCGCCCACATCAGCTTTGCATCCCCGGAACTGCTTTGGCGAGTGTTAACCCAAAAGCGATGGGAACTGCTTAAGGCTCTTTGCGGTGCTGGCCCCGTGTCAATCCGCGAGGCCGCACGACGTGCCGGGCGTGATGTAAAGGCTGTCCATGGCGATGTCACTGCGCTACTCAACGCAGGAGTCCTCGACCGTACGGATGATGGGCGCATCGTCTTCCCCTTCGAGGCCGTGAAAGTTGAGTTTCTGTTGCAGGCAGCATAACCGTGGCAGAGTTCCGCCCTGCTAAAAAACGCATCGAGGTCTCGGTGGGAGAGTCTGTCCTCATTCTGAGGAACCTGCCATGTATTGGGATGTTAAAGCTGTTAAACCACTGCCAGACTTCCGTATTTATGTCGAGATTGAGGACGGCCGCAAGGGTATTTTCGACTTGAACCCCTTAGCTTGAACGTTGGACATCTCGACACTGAGGATTACGCGGATGCAGCAATGGATATTTCTGTTTGTGGCCATTGTCAGCGAAGTCATTGCGACATCGGCGCTGAAAGCGACAGAAGGTTTTTCTCGCTTGTGACCATCACTTATCGTTACCGCAGGTTATATATCCGCTTTCTACTCCCTGTCGCTCACGCTCAAAACCATCCCGGTTGGCGTGGCTTATGCCATTTGGTCTGGCGTCGGCGTTGCGCTGATCGTTGCCGGCGTGGTCGTCCTCAACGTATTTTCCAAGTCGATATCCCACTGATGGATGCGTAGCCCAATGCATCCATCCACCGGGCTAATTGCAAATCAGCGTAGCGCTGCCAGCACGGGTCCGCTCTCCGGTCGTACGCCGCGCCAGGCGTAGAACGCTTCTGCCGCCTGCTCGACCAGCATGCCGAGGCCGTCGGCTACGCGGCAACCCGCAGCGCGTGCCTGCTGCATGAAGGGCGTTTCGCGGCCATAGACCATTTCGTAAGCGAGACAGCCAGGGGCGAAGGCAAATGTCGGCACTGGCAGGACGGCATCACTTAGTCCGGCCGACGTTGCGTTGATCACCACATCGAACGCCTGACCCGCCAACGCCTCGAACCCGCCGCCGGCGATGCCAAAGGCCGCCGCCAGTTCTTTAGCTTTCGCTGCGGTGCGATTGGCAATGATCAGGGTAGCGGGGTGCTCCTCCAGTAGCGGCAGGATGATGCCACGCGCCGCGCCGCCGGCGCCGAGCAGCAGGATGCGCCTGGCCGCCAGGTCAAAGCCTAGATTGGCCTTGAGGTCGCGCACCAGGCCGGCACCGTCGGTGTTGTCGCCGCTGATGGTGCCTTCATGGAAGCTCAGGGTATTGACGGCACCGGCGGCCTGGGCGCGCGGTGTCAGGGTGGTGGCGAGTTTGAAGGCTTCTTCCTTGAAGGGCACGGTGACGTTGGCGCCACGCCCGCCTGCGGCCACGAACTGGTTGATGGCGGTGGCGAAATCGTCCAGCGGCGCGAGGATCGCGTCATAGCGCATGTCCTGCCGCGTCTGTGCGGCAAACAGCGCATGGATGCGCGGCGACTTGCTGTGCGCGATGGGATTACCGAAGACGGCGTAGCGGTCAGGCATCCGGTGTTTCCGTTTTCTTTTTGCGTGGGGTACGCGGGCTGCGGGGTTTGCGGGCGGGCTTTGCGGCGGGTGCTGCTTCGACGACAGGGGTTGGCTCGACGACAGGCAAAGGCGCGGGTGCTGCTTCTGCCTTGGGCTTACGGCCGCGCGAGCGTTGGCGCGGCGCTTTGGCTGGCTTGGCAGCAGGGGCTTCTTCAAAAGTCGACGTGACCGAAGGGAATCCCTTTTCCGGGACTGGCAAGACGGTACCTGCGGGTGCTTCGATGACTTCCGGTTCGGCCATGATGCCTGCCGCTCCCGCGCTGCGCCGCTTCACATAGGCGCTGTTGTTCTCGCGGCCGAATTCGAGCAGGCCGCGCTTGTGGGCATCTTCGAGCATGGCGCCGAGGGTGCGATAGCCGAAGTAGTTTTCGCTGAAGCCGGGGTTGCGGCGCTTGATCGCTTCCTTGAGCACCGAGGCCCAGACGCGCTCGTCGTCGCTGCGATCCTCAAGCATGGCCTCAAGCGTCGAGACGGCCATGTCGAGGCCCTTGAGGCGGCGGGCTTCCTGTTCCTGCGGGTCGGCCGTTTCCGTCGGCTTGCGATTCTGGCGTTCGTTATTGTCGCGCTGGCGTTTTCTCACCAGATCGTCGATGTAGATGAATTCATCGCAGTTGGCGATCAGCAGATCGGAGGTGGATTGCTTGACGCCGACGCCGATGACGCGCTTGGCGTTCTCGCGCAGCTTGGAAACGAGGGGCGAAAAATCCGAATCGCCGCTGATGATGACGAAGGTATTGACGTGCGTCTTGGTGTAGCAGAGGTCGAGCGCGTCGACGACCATGCGGATGTCGGCGGAGTTCTTGCCCGACTGGCGCACGTGGGGGATTTCGATGAGTTCGAAGTTGGCCTCGTGCATCACCGCCTTGTAGCTCTTGTAGCGATCCCAGTCGCAATAGGCTTTCTTGACGACGATGCTGCCTTTCAGCAGCAGGCGTTCGAGGACCGGTTTGATGTCGAATTTTTCGTACTGCGCATCGCGCACGCCCAGGGCGATGTTTTCGAAATCGCAGAACAGGGCCATGCTGGTGTCGTCGGCGGATTGAGCCATGAGGAATCGCTTTCTTCGGTCAGTTTGACCGCAGTTGGTCGGCCCCGGTAAAGGTCCAGGTCCGGGTGATTTCAAGAATGTCGGTGTCGCGCCGCAAGGCTTCGGGGAAGTTGGCGTAGGGCGCTGCCAGCTTGACGATGCGCATGGCGGATTCGTCGAGTACCTTGTGGCCGGAAGAACGGTTGATCTCGACGCGTTCGAGTTCGCCGCTCTGCTTGATCGCCACCGTCAGCACCAGGCTGCCGTAGAGCTTGCCGCGCGCTGAATTGGGGTAGTTGAGGTTGCCGATGCGCTCGACTTTCTGGCGCCAGTCTTCGACATATTGCGCAAAACGATATTCCTCAACACGGGCGCCGACGAACTTGCGCTTCGGCCGCTGGTTGTATTCGTCGATATCGCGCGCGATTTCGGCTTCGAGGCGCGCCAGCATCATCGCGCGGCTGGCGAGATCGCGGCCCGAAACCGGGGTGTCGGGCGTCGGGGTGCGATCGGCATCCACCTTGGTTTTGCGTTCTGACTGCAGTTGCGTCAGCGCCTCGCGTTGCTGCGCTTCGAGTTGCGAAACGCGCTGCTGCGAAAAAGTGACATCGTTACCGGCCTGCGAATCGTTGGTGGCGGGCAGCGGCGTTTTGGCGCGACGATTCTCGGCGACATTGCCGCCGCCATCGAGGTTGGCTTGCGCCTTGGCCTGCGCCTTGGTCGGCGTGGCGGCGTGCTTGCTGTTGACAAGGATGACATCGAGCGCCTGCTGGCGGGCGTTGTCGAGTTTCTCGGGCAGCTTGAAGTGGATCGACAGCAGGATGGCGTGCAGGAACAGCGAAACACCGAGCGCCACGGTCAGGTGGCGTTGCGGTGGGTCCATCGCAGCAAGCGGGGCAGGCCAGGCCAGGGTGACAGGCATAGCCAAAATTTTACTCCCCGCCCGATGCTTCCTCCTCTGCCGCTAAAGCCGCATCAGGGGTGTCCGCACCCAGCAATTCGATGAATCCCAGGGTGCCTTCCGCCGCCAGCAGGTCAATGCCGGACACCGCCAGCTTGACGCGCGCGCCGCGTTCTAGTGTCGGCAGGCCGTTGGCCTTGGTGACCAGCGGGATGGCGTCGAGGCGCACGATGTTTTCCTTCAACACCTGCGCGGTGGTTGCGGTGATGCCCTCCTGCGCCAGATAGCGCAGGCACCAGTAGCGTTCCATGCCGCGTTGAAACTCGGCGTAGCTGGCGTAGGTGAGTTCGAAATCGCGCAGCGCGGCCATCAGGTCGGCCGACTTGGGCGGGTAGGCGGGCTTGTCGCCGCGCAGGTGGGCAATCAGTTGCCACTGGTTGGCGAGGTCGGCAAAGCGCCGCAAGGGCGAAGTCGACCAGGCGTAACACTCGACGCCCAGCCCTTCATGCGGCGTGGCGACGGTGGTCATGCGCGCCTTTCCTGCCGTTTGCGCCCGGTACATCGCGGGGATTTTCGCATCGCGTAGCAGGGCGCCCCAGGTGCTGTTGGCGACGATCATCAGCTCGGCGACCAGCGTGTCGAGCGGACTGCCGCGCGGGCGTTCCTCAATGATGACGCGGCCGGCACCTTGTGGCGTCACGGTGTCCCAGTCGATGCGGAAGTTGTAGTCCTTACGATTCTGCTGGCTTTGCTGGCCACGGCCCGCTTCGAGGACGGTGGCCAGTTCCCAAAGGCGCTTGAGTTCGTTGCTGAACGGAAATTCAGACAGACCATTCGCCAGCGTCTCGGCGTTGAACACCGGCTCGATATCGTGGTGGCGCAGGTTGGCGACGACGGGCACGCACTCAAGTTTTGTCTCGTGACCAAGTACGCGCAGGTCGGCGGCCACATCAAGATAAAGTGACAGCGCCGGCACGGTCTGGCCCGCTTCCAGCGTATGGCTGGCGATAACCGACTCAGGCAGCATAGTGATCTTGCGACCGGGCATATAGACGGTCGACAGGCGCTGGCGCGCGATGCGACCGAGATCCGAATCCGGCCCAAAGCCGAGGCCGGGCGCGGCAATATGGATGCCCACGCGCAGACCGCCATCGGCCTGGACGACAAGCGAAAACGCGTCGTCGATCTCGGTGGTGTGGGCATCGTCAATCGAAAAGGCTTGAACATCGGCCACCGGCAAGTCGGTGGGATCGACTGCATCGGCGTAGGCGGGAAAATCTGTGCCGCCCTTGAAGTGTTCGTAGAGAAAACGGCCCAAATGGAAAGCGTGGCTGTCGGGCAGCGCGCCGCAGCGCTGCAGCAACACTTCCGGGCTTGCCCCGGTGGCAGCACAGGCGGCTTCGAGCGCCTTGGTTTCCGGCCGGTTGCGATCCGGTTTGTAGAGCAGTTCGGTGAGCAGCGGCGCCAATTCGGGCGGCAATTGCCCGGCTTGCAGCTCGCCGGCCATGCGCTCGATGGTCAATGCCTGCTGGCGCTTCTTCTCCTGTCCGGCCAAAGCGGCCTGGAGGATTTCCGGCGGCGCTTTTCTGAAACGGCCCTTGCCTTTGCGATGGAAGTAGATCGGGGCGGACTGCAGGCGCAGCAGCACGGCGGTGGCTTCAACCGGCGTCGGCTTGTGGCCGGCATACTCGGCGGCCAGTTCCTCAAAACCGAACTCGGCCTCGCTGCACACCTCCCAGAGAAACTCGGTCTCGATGCCCTCCGCATCCGCTTCGGCCAGCTTGAGCAGTTCGGTCGGGCCGGGTGCGGTGAAGCGCAGTAGCACGTTGGCCGCTTTCAGCTTGACGCGCTTGCCGCTGGCGGTATCGACCTGCAAAGACGAATCATTGTCGGCGATGATGGTGCCAGTCTTGAAGGCGCCATCCTCTTCAAAGAGGACATTCATGGGGAGAGGGCAGCAGGGAAGGGGGGCGGATTATACGAGCGCTGCAAATTCCAGAATTGGGTCGAGATAGTCATCCCAGCGCGTGAAGCTGTGGTCGCCGCCGGGCAGGATGGTTTGTTTGGCGCCGGCGTAGCGGGCGACGGCCTGCCGATAGTCGAGTGTCTCATCGCCCTCTTCCGCCAACAGCCAGTAGCGCGAAGGGTCAGCCAGTTGTGGTACTTCGAGTGCGCGTAGTTCGGCGATGTGCTGGCGGGTGAATTCGAAGGACTCACCGCTGTAGAGCCAGGTTTGCGGGCCGAGGTAGCGTTCGAGTTCGATGGCGGCAACGACGGCCGGGTTGACCAGTACCGCTTTCAGTCCGTGCTTCTCGGCGAGGTGGGTGGCGTAGTAGCCGCCGAGAGACGAACCCACCAAAGTTGCCGTCCTGTCACCGCCGACTTTTTGCAGCAGGCCTTCAATCAGCTCAATCGATGCTGCGGGGGATGCCATGAGCTGCGGACAGTGCAAGCTGTCAGCCAGGCCGCGCGCCGCCATGCGCGCTGCGAGCGCTTGCACCTTGCGCGATTGCGGGCCGCTGGTGAAGCCATGTAGATAGAGGATCGAGGATTCGGTCATGCGCCGGCAAACAGGTAGAGCAGCAGCGCGCCGAGTATCAGCCGATAGATCACGAAGGGCAGCATGCCGATGCGTTCCAGCAGCTTGAGGAAGAGATGGATGCAGGCATAGGCGCTGAGGCCGGAGAGGAGTGCGCCAACGCTGAGGGAAAGCCAATCTACGGCATGATCGCCACGCACCAGATCGAGCACACTCAGGCCGCTGGCCAGCACGATGACGGGTATCGAAAGCAGGAAGGAAAAGCGCGCTGCGGCGGAACGCGACAACCCGAGCAGCAAACCGGCCGTCATGGTAATGCCGGAACGCGAGGTACCGGGAATCAAGGCCACCGCCTGCGCACAGCCGATCAGGGCAATGTCGCGCCAGGTCAGGCTGCGTTCGTCACGCGGCTGGCTGCTCTTGCGGCCGACATGGTCGGCCAGCCAGAGCAATAAGCCGAAAATGATCGTCGCCCAGGCGATCACCATGGGCGAACGCAATTCGGTTTCGACAAGACCCTTGAACAGCAGCCCGGCCAATCCGACCGGGATCGTGCCGAGCAGTACCGCCCATGCCAACCGGCTGTCGCCAACCGAGCGGCGCAGACGCAGCGAGCCAAGCCAATCGCGACTCATCCCGGCCAAGTCGGTGCGGAAATACCAGACCACGGCGCCCAGCGTGCCGAGATGGACGGCCACATCGAAGGCCAGCCCCTGATCCGTCCAGCCCAACAGCCGCGGAAACAGAATCAGGTGGGCCGAACTGGAAATTGGTAAAAACTCGGTGAAGCCTTGTATGACGGCAAGTATGACGATTTGCAGGAAATCCATCTTTGTCCGATTGGTTCTACGCTAGACATCAAGGTCGGCACGGTAGAATGGGCTTTGACAAAGTGGCGTCCCCGTTCCGAGGGAAAATAAGTCTAGCATGCTGAAAAAAATCGCCGTCACCCAGCTCACGCTGGGCATGCACATTCAGGAGTTCTGCGGTTCGTGGATGGATCATCCGTTCTGGCGAGAGAACTTTGTCCTTAACGCCGCCGCTGACCTCAAGACGATTCAAACCTGCGGCATCAAGGAAGTGTGGATCGACATCCAGAAGGGTGTCGATGTGGTCGGCGAGACCAAGCAGGAAGCCGAGGCGGAAATCGACGATGTGCTGGAGCACATCGCGCCGCCCAAACCTGTCGAAGTACGCGTCTCGATGGCCGATGAGGTCAAGCGGGCTGCCAAAATTTGCGCGAAATCCAAGGAAGCGGTTGTCTCCATGTTCCAGGAAGCGCGCATGGGCAAGGCGGTTGACCACGAAGCCGCTGGCGCGCTGGTCGACGAGATTTCCAACTCTGTGATGCGTAATCCCGGTGCGCTGATCAGTCTGGCGCGTCTGCGCTCGGCCGACGATTACACCTACATGCATTCGGTGGCGGTTTGTGCCCTGATGGTTGCCCTCTCACGTCAGCTCAGTCTGGATGACCAAGCCACGCGTGCTGCTGGCATGGCCGGGCTGCTGCACGATCTGGGCAAAGCGCTGATGCCGATGGAGGTGCTTAACAAGCCCGGCAAACTCACCGAAGAGGAGTTTCGCATCATCAAGAGCCATCCGGTGGAAGGCCATCGTCTGCTGGTGGAAGGGGGCGGCGCAGGTGAGGTATCGCTCGACGTCTGTCTGTACCACCACGAAAAGGTCGATGGTTCCGGCTATCCCAAGGGCCTCAAGGGCGACGAGATCAGCCTGTTTGCCAAGATGGGTGCGATCTGTGATGTGTATGACGCGATCACCTCGAACCGCCCCTACAAGGACGGCTGGGATCCGGCCGAGTCGATTCGCAAGATGACCGAATGGTCGAAGGGTCACTTCGACGAACGCGTCTTCCAGGCCTTCGTCAAGAGCATCGGTATTTACCCGACCGGCTCGCTGGTCAGATTGGCTTCCGGTCGGCTCGGCGTGGTGATCGAGCAGTCGCAAAAGTCCCTGCTGGCGCCGCAGGTCAAGGTGTTTTTCTCGACCAAGTCGAAGGCCTACATTCCGCCGGAAATCATCGACCTGTCAAAACAGGGCGCCGAGAAGATTGTCGGCCGCGAAGACGCGGCCACTTGGGGGCTGACGGACATCAACCGCTTCTGGGCGCAATAGAGCACTGCCTGCCCTGAGCCATTCGGCCCCTACGAAACCCGGGGCCTTGGACGTTCTGCGCTGAATTTATATCCGCCTGGGTTGTCCACCTCCTATGGAATCGACTCCCCCGCCTATTCAGATGCGCAATGCCCGCATATCGGACTGGCCCCGTCTTGGACCGGTTGCGCACACCATCTTCCCCGAATTGAGCGATAGCGATGTCTCGCATTTGCTGCGCTGGCATCACCAAGGCACCGTGGTGGCATGCCACGGGCGCGACATCATTGGCTACTACCAGATCCAGCCGCGCGGCGAACCGGGGGTGGCGTGGCTCAACTATCTTGGCGTGCTGCCTGCATGGCGCGGTATTGACGTGGCGGGTTCCTTGCTGGCCACGAGCGAAAGGCACGCGAAAACCTGTGGCTTCGACTCCATCATGCTGGACACGAGGGTGGACAACGTGCACGCCCAGCACTTTTACGAACGCAACGGCTATGCGCGGCGGGGAGAGCAGACTTACGCCGCTGGGGCCAAGTTCCGCTTTGCCAAAACGCTGGCGCAAACCCCGGCGCTGGCGCAGGCCATGCCCGCGCTTGAGCCAGCCCCGGTGTTTACCCGGGCGCTACGGAAACTGGCTTACGGTGTGTTGATGCGCTGGCCGTATGCCGGAGCTAGGGCGTAGCGGGATAACCCCCTGCAACTCCTGCCGTCTCACCAGCGCCGACTTTTCAGCGCAACGGTTAAGCGGCGAGGCGGTGTTCGATGGCTGCTCGAGCCAAATCTGGAACGAAAGCACCTTCGTCTATTGCAGGAAAATAGAGATCGAATCCTGCGCCCTCAACTCGGACGCCCGATAGATCGGCGTTGGCAGGTAGCCCTAGACGGTCAGCGGGGATGGTTAGCTCCGCCCCCCCCACCAGCTCAATGATCAGTCGTTTGCGCACACTATCGTAGTGAGCGCTTACCGCTTGAGGTTCGCATGCAGCCTGCTTGGCACCACGCGCCATGGCACGTGCAATTACTTCGTCAATAGGTTCCATGTACAGACCTCCATGCCTGACAGAGTTCCGCTAACCGTTGATCAACTTCGCGGAGAGCATTTTTGATTGCCGTGGGTTCAATACCTCGAATTTCAATTGGCAAGACTGGCCCATCGGGACAGTTCAGGGCTATTTTCGCACGTCCTTCAGGGCCGACGATATGCACGTGTGCGGGAGGGTGGTCGAGTGAGTAGATCATGACTCGCCAACTGCCAATCCGCAGGAGAGTTCCCACTATGCTTTTCCAGTTGCCTTCTTTGTCACAGTTTTCTTGGCAGTTGCCGTCTTGCCAGCGCCGACTTTTGTCGCCTTGGCGGGTTTCTCTGCTTTGGCTTCGGTCGCAGGCTTGGCAGTTTTAGGCGCCTTGGCGGCTCGCTGCTCGAACTCGAAACCGACCTTGCCGTCTGCCCCGCGCACGAGATAGGCGGAAAACTTCTTGCGGGTGCGGTTGGAGACGAAGCCCTTGAGCAGGCTGGTCTTGCCGGTTTCCAGCAGCTTCTGCATTTCGCCAACGCTGATTTCCTGTTGCAGGATCACCTTGCCGGAGCGGAAGTCGCAGGTTTTGGCGGCGCCGGTGGCTTTCTCGCAGAGGTAGTTCATCGGCTGTTCGAAAACGCGTGCGGCACATTTCGGGCAGGCGCCGAGCGGTTCCTGACCACTGAAATCCACTTCCTCGGTGTTGTCCTCGTCGTTGCCAAAGTCGAAACTCGGCGCATGCTCATCGTTGAGCTTGATGACGGCGGCGAAGGCGCGCCCCATCTTGCTGCGGAAGCCTTGCAGCGGGCCGATCTGGCGCTCACGCAGCAGTTGATCCATTTCTTCCGGCTCCCACTGGCGGCTGGCGACGACCTTCCACAGCTTGTAGTCGCATTGGTCGCACTTGAAGTGGCGGTAGGTTTCGTGAATCGCGCCGCCGCATTTCGGGCAGGGAGTCTTGAGCGTGCCGAAGTCGGCATCGGCAAACTCGCCGGTCTTGATGTGTTCGACCATCGCCTGCGTCTGCTCGGTGATATGGGCCATGAACTCCTCGCGCTTGAGGCGTCCATGCTCCATTTCGCGCAGCTTCCATTCCCACAGACCGGTGAGTTCCGGCGAACGCATCTCGTCCACCTTGAGCTGTTCGAGCGCAAAAAACAGATTGAATGCCTTGGCGGTCGGCTGCAGTTCGCGGCCGTTGCGGTGCAGGTATTCCTCGGCGATCAGGCCTTCGATGGTGGCGGCGCGCGTGGCCGGTGTGCCGAGACCACGTTCGGACATGGCTTCGCGCAGTTCTTCGTCGTCAACCAACTTCCCCGCACCTTCCATCGCCGAGAGCAGCGTCGCTTCGTTGAAGCGTGGTGGCGGCTTGGTGGCGTTGGCTTTTACTTCGACATCGTTGGCCCAGACGCGCTCTTTCTTTTCCAGCAGCGGCAGGTTGGGATTTTCTTCATCCGCACCGGCAGCTTCCTTGCCATAAACGGCCAGCCAGCCCGGGGTGACCAGTACCTTGCCGACGGTCTTGAACGGCTCGCTTTCAACGCGCGTGATGCGCGTGGTGACGAGGTATTCGGCAGACGGGAAGAAAATGGCGATGAAGCGTTTGACGACCAGGTCGTAGAGCTTCTGCTCGGGTTCGGACAGGCTTTTCGGCGCCGTGCCAGTGGGGATAATGGCGAAGTGATCGCTCACCTTGGCATTGTTGAAGATGCGTTTGGTCGGATGCACCCAGCCGTTGTCGAGCACCGTGGTGGCGTGCTTGCCGAGGGGCCCATCCGTCAGTTCGCGGAGGGTGTCCTTGGCCGGACCGATCATGTCCTCGGGCAGGTAGCGCGAATCCGTCCGTGGATAGGTCAGTACCTTGTGGCGTTCATACAGCGCCTGCGCAATCGCCAGCGTGTTGCGTGCCGAGAAGCCGAAACGGCCGTTGGCATCGCGCTGCAGCGAGGTCAGATCGTAGAGCAATGGGCACGCTTCGGTCTTGGGCGTGGCCTCTTCCGTAACCTCGCCGTGCTTGCCGAGACACTTCTTGCGCAGGGTTTCGGCGCTTGCTTGATCCCAAAATCGTTCTGCCTTGGCGTGCTCGTCCTCGGACTTCTTGAACTTCTCGTCGAACCATTTGCCGCGATAGGTGCCGGCAACGGCCTGAAACTCGGCTTCGACTTCCCAGTAGTCACGCGACTGAAAGGCACGAATGGTCTTCTCGCGTTCGACGAGGATGGCCAGCGTCGGCGTCTGTACGCGGCCGACGGTGGTCTTGTAGAAGCCGCCTTCCTGCGAATTGAAGGCCGTCATGGCGCGCGTACCGTTGATGCCGATCAGCCAGTCGGCCTCGGAGCGGCAACGGGCGGCGTCGGCCAGCGGCAGCATCTCCTCATTGGTACGCAAATGGGCGAAGCCATCGCGGATGGCAGTGGCGGTCATTGACTGCAGCCAGAGGCGGCGAATCGGTTTGGCGGTTTTTTCGGTCAGCGCGTGTTGCACGACGTAGCGGAAGATCAGTTCACCCTCGCGTCCCGCGTCACAGGCATTCACCAGGCCGGAGACGTCCTTGCGCTTGATCAGGCGCGTCAGCAGACGCAGTCGGTCAGCGGTCTTGTCGATCGGATTGAGTGTGAAGCGCGGCGGAATCACCGGCAGGTGCGTGAAGGTCCACTTGCCGCGCTTGACCTCGTATTCCTCGGGCACCGCCAGCTCAAGCAAATGGCCGACGGCGGAGCTGAGCACGTAGTGCTCGCTCTCGAAATAGTCGCCCTCGCGGGTGAATCCGCCCAGCGCCCGGGCGATGTCCTGGGCGACGGAAGGCTTTTCTGCAATGATCAGTTGTTTGGTCATGATGGCTCACGATGTGAGGGGGGGCATATTAAGCGCCCTTTCATGTCGATGGCAAGCCGTG
The DNA here is from genome assembly GCA_030681195.1 of Rhodocyclaceae bacterium. GTDB lineage: Bacteria > Pseudomonadota > Gammaproteobacteria > Burkholderiales > Rhodocyclaceae > Sulfuricystis. The sequence continues at coordinate 101,464 of JAUXXJ010000012.1, read as the reverse complement.
CTTGACAGATCGCATGCGCTCGGGAATATTTCGCCTTCCACCTAATTAATCTAATCCACAACCCCAACCTGTTACTGGAGTCCTTAATGCGTCCTACGATCAAGCTCGTTTCCGTGTCTGTCGCTGCTGCCGTGCTCATGATGGGCTGTGGCAAGGAAGAACCCCCACCGGCCCCTGTCGTACAGGCTCCGCCTCCCCCGCCGCAGCCGATGATCGTCAAGATCGGCCATGTGGCGCCGCTGACCGGCGGTATTGCCCACCTGGGCAAGGATAACGAAAACGGTGCCCGTCTGGCCATCGATGAGGCCAACGCGGCCGGCATCCAGATTGGCGGCAAGCCGGTCACGTTCGAAATCGTCGCTGAAGATGACCAATCCGACCCGAAGGTTGGCAACACGGTCGCCCAAAAGCTGGTTGATGCGAAGGTCGTCGGCATTGTCGGCCACCTCAACTCCGGCACCACCATCCCCGCTTCCGCCATTTACAACCAGGCTGGCCTGCCGATGATCTCCGGCTCCGCCACCAACCCGGCACTTACCGAGCAAGGCTTTGCCGGTGTGTTCCGTGTCGTGGGTCGTGACGACCAGCAGGGTCCCGCCGTCGCCAATTATCTGGTGGCTACCGCCAAGCCGAAGACCGTCGCGATCATTGATGACGCCACCGCCTACGGTGAAGGCCTGGCCAATGAGGTCGAGAAGACCCTCAAGGCCGCTGGTGTGAAGGTACTGCCGCGCGAGAAGGGCACCGACAAGACTGCCGACTGGAAAGCCGTGCTGACCAAGATCAAGGGCAAGAAGCCGGATGCTGTGTTCTACGGCGGCATGGACGCCACCGGTGGTCCGCTGCTCAAGCAGGCCCGCGAACTCAAGATCGGTGCCGTGTTCTCTTTCGGCGATGGTGCTTGTACCGACAAGATGGCCGAGCTGGCGGGTGAAGCCGCTGAAGGCCTGGTGTGTTCGCAGGCGGGCATCCCGGTACAGGCAGCGGGTGCCAAGTTCGTCGAGGGTTACAAGGCCAAGTACAACATTGACCCGATTCTCTACGCCCCCTTCACCTATGATTCGGTCAAGCTGCTGATTGCCGCAATGCAGAAAGCCGACTCGATCGATCCAGCCGCCTACCTGCCCGCTCTGAAGGCGATTGACTATACCGGCGCCTCCGGCAACATCCAGTTCGACGAGAAGGGTGACCGCAAGGACGCCGAAATGACCATCTTCACCCTGACCGCCGGCAAAATCACGCCGCTGGCCATCATCAAGGGCGGTAAATCGCTGACGCTGGACGAGTACGCTGCCCTTTCGGCCCCCGCTGCTCCCGAGGCGGCAACTGCCGCCGAGCCGGCCAAACCGGCCGAGGCACCCGCCAAGCAGTAATCGTCGCTTGCCGTAACGCAATGGCACCCTCAGGGCAACCCCGGGGTGCCATTTTTGCGTCGATTGACTATCAACAAGGTAATATCTGCCGCCGTGGACATCTTCCTGCAACAAATTATCAACGGCCTGACCACGGGTAGCGTCTATGCCATCGTCGCGCTCGGCTACACGATGGTCTACGGGGTCATCCAGCTGATCAATTTCGCGCACGGCGAGGTGGTGATGATTGGCGCCATGACCGCGTTCACTGTCATCATGGCTGTGGTCGGCTTGGGGCTGCCGCTACCACCCGCCCTGATTGTGCTGCTGGGCGTGCTGGCGGCGATTCCCGTCTGCATGGCCATCGGCTATACGCTGGAACGTGTCGCCTACCGTCCACTGCGCCACGCGCCACGACTGGCGCCGCTGATTACCGCTATCGGCATGTCGATCATCCTGCAGCATGTCGCTCTGCTGATCTGGGGCCGCGATCCGCGCGCCTTCCCGCAGATCATGGAGAACACGAGTTTCGCCATTGGCGGTGCGGCGATCAGCAGTGTTCAGATTGCCATCATTTCGATGTCGGTGATCCTGATGGCTGCGCTCACCTGGTTTGTGTACCGCACCCGCTTCGGCATCGCCATGCGCGCCACGGCGGAAAACGTCCATGTCGCCGGCCTGATGGGCATCGACGCCAACCGTGTCATTGCCGGCACCTTCATCATCGCCGCCGGCCTCGGCGCCGTCGCCGGTGTGATGGTGGGCACCTACTATGGCATCGCCCACTACACGATGGGCTTCATTCTCGGCCTCAAGGCGTTCTCGGCCGCCGTACTCGGTGGCATCGGCAATCTCGCTGGCGCGATGCTCGGCGGCCTCCTGCTTGGCCTCGTCGAAGCGCTCGGGGCAGGCTACATCGGCGACTTCACCGACCTGTGCCGCTGGCCGGTGGTATCCGGCATGCTTAGCGAGCGTTGCGCTGACGGGGGGCATGTCGTGTTGTTCGGCAGCAACTATCAGGACGTGTTCGCCTTCGCGGTACTGATCCTGGTGCTGGTATTCCGGCCCTCGGGTCTGTTGGGCGAGCGGGTGTCCGAGCGCGCATGAAGCCGTATGTCCGTTTTCCGCGCTGGTTCGGCCTCGCCCTGATCGCGCTCGCGTTACTCCTGCTGCCGCATCTGCTCACGCAGGTTGGCACCGCCTGGGTGCGCATCGCCAATTTCGCCATCCTGTTCATCTTCCTGTCGCTCGGCCTCAACATCGTCGTTGGCATGGCGGGCCTGCTGGATCTCGGCTACGTCGCTTTCTATGCCGTTGGCGCCTACGTCTGGGCATTGCTCGCCTCGCCGCATTTCGGCCTGCACATGCCATTCTGGGCGATCCTGCCGCTCGGCGCCCTGCTTGCCTGCATTGCCGGTGCCGTGCTGGGTGCGCCGACTTTGCGGCTCAGGGGCGACTATCTCGCCATTGTCACGCTCGGCTTCGGCGAGATCGTGCGCATTTTCATGAACAACCTGTCATCCCCCTTCAACATCACCAACGGTCCGAAGGGCATCACGCGCATCGACGGCATGAACGTTGCCGGCATGAATTTCTCGGCCACCGATACCTTTCTCGGTATTCCCTTTAGCGGACCGACGAAGTATTACTATGTGCTGCTGTTGCTGCTGCTGCTCGTGATTGTCGTCAATCTGCGCCTGCAGAACTCCCGTATCGGCCGCGCCTGGGTCGCCATCCGCGAGGACGAATTGGCCGCCAAGGCGGCCGGCATCAACACGCGCAACGTCAAGTTGTTGGCCTTCGCGATGGGCGCGAGTTTCGGTGGCATCGCTGGCGGCATGTTCGCCGCCATGCAGGGCTTTGTCAGTCCTGAAAGCTTCGTGCTGCACGAATCGATCATGATCCTCGCCATGGTCGTGCTCGGCGGCATGGGCAACGTCTGGGGCGTCATCGCCGGTGCGCTGCTGTTGTCCTTCGTTCCTGAACTCCTGCGTTACACCGTCGAACCAGCGCAGAAGGCGTTGTTCGGCAAGATGCTGATCGAACCCGAGGTGCTGCGCATGTTGCTGTTCGGCATGGCGCTGGTGCTGATGATGCGCTTCCGCCCCGCCGGCCTGTGGCCGGAGTCGCGCCACAAACGCGAAATGAGCGAAATGAAAGAAGAAGCGGCGTGAGCCTGCTGCTGGAAGCGCGGGGTATTTCCAAGAAATTCGGCGGTGTGCAGGCACTCAAGGATGTCTCGCTGACCATTCGCGAAAAGGAAATTTATGGCCTGATCGGCCCCAACGGCGCCGGCAAGACCACCTTCTTCAACGTTCTGACGGGGCTTTACAGCCGTGATCGCGGTGACATCCTGTTCGCTGGCAAGGCGCTCGAACTGGGCAGCCCCCATCTGGTCGCGCAGGCCGGCATCGCCCGCACCTTCCAGAACATCCGCCTGTTCGGCAACATGACGGCCCTGGAGAACGTGATGGTCGGACGTCACATGTGCACCCACGCCGGTGTCTTCGGCGCCATCCTGCGTACGCCGGGCCAGCGCCGGGAGGAAGCCGCTATCCGCCGTCGCGCCGAGGAACTCCTCCACTACGTGGGTATTGCGCATCGTGCCGGCGCGCTCGCCAAACATCTCTCCTACGGCGATCAGCGGCGCCTCGAAATTGCCCGCGCATTGGCGACGGAACCCAAGCTGCTGGCGCTGGATGAACCCGCCGCCGGCATGAACGCCACCGAAACCGTCGCCCTGCGCCAGTTGATCGAGGGCGTGCGGGCTGACGGGCTGACCGTGTTGCTGATCGAGCACGACGTCAAGCTGATCATGGGTCTGTGCGACCGCGTGGCGGTGCTCGACTACGGCGAGAAAATTGCCGAAGACGTGCCGGCCATTGTGCAGCGCGATCCCAAGGTGATTGAAGCCTATCTCGGGGGCAGCGTCGGTGAATAGCCATCAACCCTACGCGTTGCTGGAGGCGCTCAACCTCGACGTGCATTACGGTGGCATTGCAGCCGTCAAAGGCATTTCCTTCGCGGTCGAGGAAGGCGAACTGGTCTGCCTGATCGGCGCCAACGGCGCCGGCAAGACCTCGACGCTGAAAGCCCTCGCACGCATGATCCCCGCATCGGGCGAAATTCATTACCGCAAAGAGCGCCTCGACCAACTGCCCAGCCATGCGCTGATCAGTCGCGGACTCGCACTGGTGCCCGAAGGGCGCGGCGTCTTCGCGCGCCTGACCGTGGCCGAAAACCTCGCCATGGGCGCCTATCACCGCAATGACACGGCTGAAATCGCCGCCGACCTCAACCGCATCTACGCCTTGCTGCCGCGCCTCAAGGAGCGCGCCGAACAGGTCGCCGGCACCCTCTCTGGCGGCGAACAACAGATGCTCGCCATCGGCCGTGCGCTGATGGGGCGGCCGACACTGCTGTTACTCGACGAGCCGTCGATGGGCCTTGCACCCTTGATGGTGGAAAAGGTCTTTGAGGTCATCCGCACTGTGGCGGCGCAGGGCGTCACTATTTTGCTCGTCGAGCAGAATGCCCGCCTAGCGCTGCAAACCTGCACGCGTGGCTATGTGATGGAGAGCGGCAAGATCACGCTGGCTGATACGGCCGCCAACCTGCTCGCCGACCCGCGCGTGCGGGCGGCTTATTTGGGCGAATAAAAAGTCGGCACAGCCTCTTCGGGCCGCTTCCGGCCTGACGGCCTCCCTGCTGGCAGGACGGCGCTATTTCGGTGCGTAAGAGAACACATCCGCAAAAAACTCGTCCTTCGGCAGTCCCTTGGCGGTGAAATCTTTCAGGGCAGCCTCACACATCACCGGCGCGCCGCAGACATAGGCTTGGTAAGCGGACAAGTCGGCGTGATCGGCCAACACGGCTTCATGCACGAGGCCGGTGCGACCCGCCCAGCCAGCTTCCGGCTCCGACAGCACAGGGACAAACGGAATGCCATTCTCGGCGGCCCAGCGTTCGGCCTGACTGTTCAGGTAAAGACCAGCGCGATCCTTGGCCCCCCAGTAGAGCTTCATCGGGCGCTGGATGCCGATGTGCAGGGCATGTTCGATCAGGCCCTTGATCGGCGCGAAGCCGGTGCCGCCGGCGACGAGAATGATCGGCTTCTTCGAGTCTTCACGCAGGAAGAAGGTGCCGAGCGGTCCTTCGATACGCAGGATGTCTTTTAGCTTCATCTGTGTGAAGACATGCTCGGTGAAATTGCCGCCGGCGACACGCCGCACATGGATTTCGAGCAGGTCGTCGGCATGCGGTGCATTGGCCAGTGAGAAGGCGCGGCGCTTGTTGTCGGCGAGCAGAAATTCGACATACTGACCGGCGAGGAATTGCATGCGCTCGTTGGTCGGTAGCTTGAGCTTGAGGATCATCACGTCGGGTGCAGCCAGTTCCAGCGACTGCACGCGGCAGGGCAAAATCTTCACTGGGATGTCGCGCGCGGCGCTGATTTCGCGCACCTCAAGCGTCACGTCCGAGGTCGGCTTGGCGCAGCAGAACAGGGCCATCCCGGTGGCGCGATCTGCGGCGGTCAAGGCGTGATCCTGTGCGGCGCCATGATCGACCGTGCCGGTCAGTACTTTGCCCTTGCAGGCACCACAGGCGCCGTTTTTGCAACCGTAGGGCAGATTGAAACCGGCATCGAGCCCGGCTTCGAGAAGGGTCTTGTCGTCCGCCACGGGGAACTGGTGGCCGCTGGGTTGGAGGGTGACTTGATAGGCCATGCGATAATCGTCCGGTGAAAAAAAGAAGATTGTTGATCGTCGGTTGCGGTGATGTCGTGCGTCGTGCCCTGCCTGCCCTGACCCGCCGCTGGCGCGTTTTTGCGCTGGTGCGGTCGGCCGATCCGGCACTGTCGGCCGCTGGCGTCACGCAGATCATTGGCGATCTCGATCAGCCGGCGACGCTGTCCCGCTTGCGCGGGTTGGCGCAGGCCGTTTTGCACAGTGCGCCGCCACCGAGTGAAGGCGCCGGCGACCCGCGTACAAAGCGCCTGCTGGCAACGCTCGGAAGGTCGCGAAGTCTACCACGCAGCCTGACCTACATCAGCACTACCGGCGTCTACGGCGATTGTGGCGGCGCAAGCGTGCCGGAAACGCGGCCGCTGACAGCCAAGTCGGCGCGTGCTCGGCGGCGCGTCGCGGCCGAAACCCGGTTGCGCCACACCGCTTGCCGTTGGGGGATGCGCGTCAGCATCCTGCGTGCGCCGGGCATTTATGCCGCCGAGCGGCTGCCGCTTGAACGCATCCGACGTGGCGATCCCGTATTGCTGCCTGACGAGGATTCCTACACCAACCATATCCACGCGGAAGATCTCGCCCGTGCCTGTGTCAGCGCATTGGAGCGCGGTCGTGCGAACCGCAGTTACAACATCAGCGATGATTCGGACATCCGCATGGGCGACTGGTTCGACAAACTGGCCGATGCCTTTGGCTTGCCGCGTCCGCCACGCGTCACGCGCGCCGAAGCCCAGACCCGCTTGTCGCCCATACTACTGTCGTTCATGAATGAATCGCGCCGCCTCACCAACACGCGCATGAAGCGCGAACTGAAACTGTGGCTTGCTTATCCCACCGTCGATGATGGTATTGCTACCGCACTGAGGAATCCGACATGCTCTGGTTGAAAACTTTTCATATCTTTTTTGTTGTCAGTTGGTTTGCCGGCTTGTTCTACCTGCCGCGCATCTTCGTCAATCTGGCGATGGTACTGCCCGACAGCGCGGCAGAACGCGAGCGCCTGCTGCTGATGTCGCACAAGCTTTACAAGTTTGTCACGCCGATTGGCGCGCTGGCGGTGATTACCGGCGTATGGCTGTGGCTCGGCTATGGCTTCAGCGGCGGCTGGCTGCATGCCAAGACCACACTGGTTGCCGGCTTGGTGGTCTATCACTTTCACTGTGCCAGCGTGCTCAAGACCTTCGTGGCCGGCACGAACCAGCGTTCGCATGTCTGGTTCCGCGTCTTTAACGAAGTGCCGGTCTTCTTTCTGCTGGCGGTTTGCATCCTTGTCGTGGTGAAACCATTTTGAGCGATCCCAAACCCGCCCGCCGTGTCATCCGGCGCAACGAATCTGCCCAGTTGCAACATTGGTTTGCCACCTGTCCGCGTGGGCTGGAAAGCTTGCTGGCCGAGGACATCGCGGCCGCCGGTGGGCAGGAGATCGTGTCCACGCATGGTGGCGTCGGTTTTGTCGGCAACAAGGAGGTCGGCTATCGGCTCAACCTGCATTCGCGCATTGCCACGCGCGTGCTCTGCCGTCTCGCCAGCGCCGACTTTTCGAGTGAGCAGGACATCTACCGGCTGGCTTATGACGTGGCCTGGTCGCAGTGCTTCGATGTGTCGCGCAGCATTCGCGTGTATGTCACTGCCGTGCGGTCTCCTTTCAAGAGCCTTGAATACATCACGCTGAAGACCAAGGATGCCGTGTGCGACCGTTTTCGCGCCGATGTCGGTCGGCGGCCGGACGTCAATACCGCTGCGCCGGATGTGCGCATCCATCTCTTCCTCGCCGACGGCAAGGCGACGCTGTATGTCGATACCTCGGGCGAACCGCTGTGGATGCGCGGCCAGAAGATCGCCAAGGTGGCGGCGCCGCTCAAGGAAAATCTTGCCGCCGGGATTCTGCGCCTGACTGGCTGGACGCCCGCACAACCCCTGCTCGACCCGATGTGCGGCTCCGGCACCTTTCTGCTTGAAGCAGCCGGCATGGCCCTCGGCGATGCGCCGGGGCTGGCGCGCGATATGAAGGATTTTGGTTTCACGCGCCTGACCGATTACGATCCGGCGCTATGGAAGCGGCTGTGCATGGAGGCCGCCGAGCAGCGCACGATGGCAGACAGACTCGCAATCTGGGGCAGCGACAACGACGACGATGCCGTGGCGCGGGCGCAGCAGAATCTGGCGCATGCCGGCCTCGATGACTTGATCGAGATTCGCCATGCCGACCTGTTGGATATTGATCCCCCGGTAACCAGCGGCGTTCTCGTCACCAATCCACCTTACGGCGAACGCTTGGGCGAAGCGGAAGCGTTGGCGGCCTTTTATCCGAAGCTTGGAGATGCCCTCAAGCAACGCTTCGCAGGTTGGACCTGCTGGTTCCTCTCAGCCGATGCCAACCTGCCCAAGCGTATCGGCCTCCAGCCCAAACGCAAAATTCCGCTGTGGAACGGCAACCTGGAATGCCGACTTTACGGCTTCGATATCGTTTCAGGCCAACACCGCTAAGCACCATCGAGTGTAGCGAGCAGCAAGCCTCCCCTTCCGAGAGTTCACCCCGTTCAGGCCACCTCAACGCGACAAAGTGCCTCGACTGCCTCGACCTTGGCACGCGCGCGTGTCCGGCCATCGCTGCTGCGGCCGTGAATACGCTCCTCACGCGGCGGCAGGATGATCAGATTGGCCGGCATGTCTTCGTCGTCAATCACCAACACGGCCTCGACCCGATCGCTTTTCGGCGTACCGTGATGAAAATGGATGCCGCGATCGAGCAGGAAGATTTCGACCTCCTTGGCACTGTCGGGAAACAGCAGCAGGTCGATCTGCGCATGGCGCCCGGCCGTGCCTTCGAGCACCGAGCCAGTCAGCCAGGGCGAAAACGGGCTCAGCATATGCATCAACTCGATGGCTGCGGCACGCAGCCAGGCGATGCGTTCGGCCTGCTCGTCTTCCTGGAAAAAGGCCTGATAGTCGCGCACGGCATCCTCGACCTCGGCATTGCCCGGCAGCGGAAAGCCTTCGGGCAGGCCCAACTGGCGCACCGCCTTGCGCTTGGCCAGGCCGTAATCCATGCCCTCCTCGGCGATCAGGCGCGCGGTGGCTTGAACGAGTTCGGAGCGCAGCGCGGGAGAGCGATGATTCTGGATGCGGCTAGGATGACTGCGGCGGGGCATGAACGTCTCGCGTGACCGTAGAATGACAGTCATTGTAGCCACCAATCATTACGCCATGCATATTCACATTCTCGGGGTCTGCGGTACGTTTATGGGCGGTATTGCCCTGATCGCCCGCGCCGCCGGCCATCGCGTCACCGGTTGCGATGCCAACGTCTATCCGCCGATGAGCACGCAACTGATGGCCGAGGGCATTGACCTGATCGAGGGCTACGGTGCTGACCAGCTTGGACTGAACGCCGACCTGTGGGTGGTCGGCAACGCCGTTTCGCGCGGCAACCCCCTGCTTGAGGCCATATTGGAGCGCGGCCTGCCCTACATCTCCGGCCCGCAGTGGCTGGCCGAGAACATCCTGCAGGGCAAGTGGGTACTCGCCGTCGCCGGCACCCACGGCAAAACCACCACGGCGGCGATGCTGGCGTGGATTCTCGAAGATGCCGGCCTGCAACCGGGCTACCTGATCGGCGGCGTGCCGCAAAACTTCGGAAAATCGGCCAACTTCAGCGAATCTGCTTTCTTTGTAGTTGAAGCCGATGAGTACGACACCGCTTTCTGCGACAAGCGCTCCAAGTTCGTGCACTACCACCCGCGTACCGTCATCCTCAACAACCTTGAATACGATCACGCCGACATCTTCGCCGATCTCACCGCGATCGAAACGCAATTCCACCATCTGGTGCGCACCATCCCCGGTAATGGCCTGATTGTCAGCAACGCCACCGAGTCTGCGCTCGAACGCGTCCTGCAGCGTGGTTGCTGGACGCCGGTCGAACGCTTCAGCGACCCTGCCGGCTGGCATGCCAGTGGCGACGACGCCACCGGTGCGCTGCGCGTTCATCAGGGCAAGCAGCAACTCGGCAGCATCTCCTGGCAACTGGCCGGCAAACATAATCGAAACAATGCCATCGCCGCGCTACTTGCCGCACGCCATGCCGGTGTGCCGTTGGCCCGTGGACTGGAAGCCCTGGCGCGCTTCGAGAACGTCAAGCGCCGCCTGGAGGTCAAGGGGACAGTGAATGGCATCACCGTCTACGACGACTTCGCCCACCACCCCACCGCTATCGAAACCACCGTCGCCGGTCTGCGCGGCCGGGTTGGCAAAGCGCGCATCCTCGCCGTGCTGGAGCCACGCTCGAACACCATGAAGCTGGGCACCATGAAAGACGCCCTGCCCGGCAGCCTGACCAATGCCGATCACGTGTTCTGCTACGGTGCCAATCTCGGCTGGGACGCCGCCGCCGCCCTCGCCCCGCTGGGGAACAAGGCCGAAACCCACCAGGATCTCGCCGCGCTGGTCGCCAGCATTGTCAGCGCCTCCAGCCCGGGCGACCATATTCTGGTGATGAGCAACGGCGGCTTCGGCGGTATTCACGACAAGCTTCTGGCAGCCTTGGCAGCCTGACCATGTTCATCAAGATCGTCATCGTCCTGCTGCTACTAATCGTGGCCGTGAGCCTACTGACCGGGCGAGGCGGGGCGACAAGGCAGGTCGCAACACCCTCACGGGTGCGGCCGATGATGCAAAAGATGGCACTCATTCTGCTGGCGCTCGGCGCCGCCATCGCCATCGTTCATCTCGCTGGCTGCAGTCCTGCCCCCAGCGCTTTCCACGCCACCGAGGTCAAGGAGGCGAACTATGGCCGCCTCGCCACGCTGGATACCCTGACCGACCATACCGGACGCCGTCTTGCCAGCGCCGACTTTCGCGGCAAAGCCGTGGTGGTGTTCTTCGGCTATACCCAGTGCCCGGACATCTGCCCGACTACGCTGGTGACGATGAAAGAGGCCATGACGCTGCTGGGTGCGGACGCGGAGCGCGTCCAGGTGCTGTTCGTCACGGTCGATCCCGAACGCGATACGCAGGAGGTGCTGGCGGGTTACGTTCCCTGGTTCGACGCCCGCTTTCTCGGCCTGTATGGCGACGAGAAAACCACCCTGAAAACCGCCAAGGAGTTTCGGGTGTTCTTTACCAAGGTCAAGAGTGAGACAGCGCTCGGCTACAGCATCGACCACAGTGCCACCAGCTACGCCTACGATCCACAGGGACGCTTGCGGCTGCTGATCCGTCACGGCGAGACGCCCGCACATATCGCCGCCGATTTGCGCCAGTTGCTGGCCGGAAAATGAAGCGGGCCGCCCACAGGCGGCCCGTTACGGCGTACGACCGGCAGGCAAGGCTTACATCTGCGGTGCCAGCACGCCCTTCATCTTCTGCATCGCCTTGACTTCAATCTGGCGGATGCGCTCGGCCGACACGCCATACTCGGCAGCCAGTTCATGCAGCGTGGCGGCTTCTTCACCATCCTCGACCAGCCAGCGGCGCTGAACGATGGTGCGGCTGCGGTCATCAAGACTGGCCAGCGCATCGCGCAGACCGGTGTCGTGCAGACGATCACGCTCCTGGCGTTCCAGTTGCATCAAGGGCTCAATGCTGCTGTCCGCCGCCAGATAGGCGATGGGCGCGTAGCTGTCTTCGTCGTCTTCGGTCAGCGGTTCGAGGGAGACGTCCATCCCGCCCATGCGGGTTTCCATCTCAACCACTTCCTCCGGCTTGACGTTAAGTTCGCGCGCCACCCGGTTCACTTCAGACGGACTCAGACCGGCAAAGCCGGCTTCGACCTGGGCATCCTGGGCAATCGCCGACTTCATGCTGCGCAGATTGAAGAACAGCTTGCGCTGCGCCTTGGTCGTCGCGACCTTGACCAGACGCCAGTTCTTCAGGATGTATTCGTGGATTTCGGCCTTGATCCAGTGCAGGGCAAAGGACACGAGGCGCACGCCACGCTCGGGATCGAAGCGCTTTACGGCCTTCATCAGGCCGATGTTGCCTTCCTGAATCAGATCGGCGTGCGGCAGGCCATAGCCGAGGTAGCCGCGTGCAACGGCAATCACCAGACGTAAATGCGAGGTCACCAAGGCGCGCGCCGCCGTCAGGTCCTCCGCATCGCGGAAACGGCGGGCCAGATCCTTTTCCTCGTCTTCCGTCAGTAACGGCACACGGTTGGCGGCGGCAATATAAGCCTCAATACTGCCACTGGCCGATGGGACCGGAAAGTTAGCAAGCGTCAATGCATGGCTCATGTTGAGATCCTCCTTGGCAAAAATATTAGCACTCAAAGGCTACGAGTGCCAATATTAACACAAGTTCCCATAATTCCACAGTATTTCAGTATGGTATTACGCTATCGCCCCGATAGCCATAGGCTAGACTGCAGGGATGCACGAAATGTCACTCGCCGAGGGCGTATTGCAACTGATCGAGGACGCCGCGCGCCGGGAGGGTTTCCAGCGCGTCACTACCGTTTGGCTGGAAATCGGCCAGTTGGCCGGTGTCGAGGTCGAGGCGATGAAATTCTGCTTCGATGCGGTGACCCGCGATAGCATGGCCGCCGGCGCGCAGTTGGAAATCATCGCCACGCCGGGCACCGGCTGGTGCCTGCCGTGCGGGGAAACCGTCGAACTCGCCGAAGTCTATGGCGCCTGCCCACGCTGCGGTGGCTATCAGGTGCAGGTGACGGGCGGCAAAGAGATGCGCGTCAAGGAATTGGAAGTAGCCTAAAGGAACGAACCATGTGTACGACATGCGGTTGTGGCAGTGACGAAGTGAAAATCGAGGGCGCCGACCCGCATGAGCATGTGCATGCCGATGGGACGCGTCACAGCCACTCGCATGAGCATGCCTACGTACCAGCGCATTCCCACGCCCCCGGCACCAGTGCCAAGCGCATGGTGCAGATCGAGCAGGACATCCTCGCCAAGAACAACGCCTATGCGGCGCAGAACCGCGCTTTTTTCGCCGGCCGGCGCGTCTTCACGCTGAATCTCGTCTCCAGTCCCGGTTCGGGCAAGACCACGCTGCTGTGCAAGACCATCGAACAATTGCGCGGCAATCAGCACGTCACGGTGATCGAGGGCGACCAGCAGACCAGTCAGGACGCCGAACGCATCCGCGCCACCGGCGCCCCCGCCATCCAGATCAACACCGGCAAGGGCTGCCATCTCGACGCCCACATGATCGGCCACGCGCTGGAACAGCTCGACCTGCCGGAACGCTCGCTGCTGATGATCGAGAACGTTGGCAACCTCGTCTGCCCGGCGGCCTTCGACCTCGGTGAAGCGCACAAGGTCGTCATCCTTTCCGTGACCGAGGGCGAGGACAAGCCGATCAAGTATCCGGACATGTTCCGCGCCGCCAGCCTGATGCTGCTCAACAAGTGCGACCTGCTGCCGCACCTCGATTTTTCGGTGAAGGAGGCCATCGCCTACGCCCGGCGCGTCAATCCGGCCATCGAGATCATCGAGGTTTCCGCCAAAACCGGTGCCGGCATGGCCGAGTGGCTGGACTGGATCGAGCGCAAGAGCAGCGGCGAGTAAACCGTGGTCAAAAAAGCCTACGTCCGCCCGCTTGATCTCAAGGCGGGCTGCATCGACATGAGCCACGGCGCCGGCGGGCGCGCGATGGCACAGCTCATCGACGAACTGTTTGCCCGCCATCTCGGCAACGACTACCTCGCGCAGGGCGATGACGGTGCCGTCTTGCCAGCGCCGACAATTAATGAGCGGCTGGTAATGGCGACCGACAGCCACGTGGTTTCGCCGCTGTTCTTTCCCGGCGGCGACATTGGCAGTCTGTCTATTCATGGCACGCTCAACGACGTCGCCGTGATGGGCGCACGACCGCTCTATCTTTCCGCCGCCTTCATCCTCGAAGAGGGCTTTCCGCTGGCCGACCTCGCGCGCATCGTCGCCTCGATGGCCGCTGCCAGCATGGCCGCCGGTGTGCCCGTCGTCACTGGCGATACTAAGGTGGTCGAGCGTGGCAAGGGCGATGGCGTGTTCATCACCACCACCGGCGTCGGCGCCCTGCCCGCCGGACGACAGGTGAGTGGCTCACGGGCACAGGCCGGCGATGCCGTCCTCGTCTCGGGCACGCTCGGCGACCACGGCGTGGCAATCATGAGCCAGCGCGAGAATCTGAATTTCGACGTGCCGATCGTTTCTGACTCGGCCGCGCTGCATGCGCTGATCGACCGCCTGTTCGCCACGGGTGCCGACCTCCACGTGCTGCGCGACCCGACGCGCGGCGGGCTGGCGGCCACGCTCAACGAGATCGCCACCCAGTCGGGCGTCGGCGTGCATCTCAAGGAAAGTGCCATCCCGGTCAAGCCGGTGGTGGCCGCCGCCTGCGAGTTCCTCGGCCTCGACCCGCTGCATGTGGCCAATGAGGGCAAGCTGATCTGCATTTGCGCCGCCGCCGATGCCGAGCATCTGCTCGCGACGCTGCGCAGTCACCCGCTCGGGCAGGATGCCGCGCTGATCGGCCACGTCGTTGCCGACGATCACTGTTTTGTACAAATGGAAACGGCGCTGGGCGGGCGCCGCATTGTCGACTGGCTGTCGGGCGACCAGCTACCGCGTATTTGCTGAAAGCTGTTGGCGCATCGACAGCGCCGCGCCCAGCCAGCCCAGCCCCGCTGCCGCACCCAGCAACACCCCTGTGCTCTTCGCCGACGGCAAAGTCAGCAGCAGTTCCAGCCCGTAAAGCTGCGCGAGTTCGGCCACCGGCAGACGCAGCCACAAGGTCGCCCCCGCCACGATCAGCCACCCAACGATTCCGCCCAGCAAGCCGAGCAAGGCGCCGTACCAGAGGAAGGGGCGGCGGATAAAGGCATCGGTCGCGCCCAGCAATCGACTGACTTCCACCTCGGTCTGCCGCGTCAGTACCTGCAGGCGGATGGTGTTGAAGGTGATGGTGATCAGACCTAAGCCCAGCAGCGTCGCCAGCAGCAGCACGCCGGTGCGCGCCAGCCGCACAAAGGCCGCGAGGCGATGGGCCCAGTCCGCGTCGATCTGCACTTGCTCAACGCGCGGCCACTTGCGCGCCTCGGCGGCAAGGCTCTCCAAAGCGGCCGGCGACTCGTCGGCCAGCGTCACGACAATCGCGTCGGGGAACGGATTCTTCGGCAGGGCGCCGATCACATCCGCCAGCCCGTCTGACGCTTTCATCCGTTTGAGCGTCGCCTCACGTTCCAGCAATTCGGTCTGCGCCACATCCGGGCGACCCAAGAGCCGCGCCTCGATGTCCAGCGCCGCCTTGCGCTCGGCCTCGACGGACATGAACACCGTCAGTTGCGGTGCCGCCGCCGCGCCGCGCCCTAGCGCCGCCACGTGATCGAGCAACAGATGACCGCCCGCCGGCAGCGCCAACGCAATGCCGATGCCGAGCACCGACAGCAGCGTATTGACCGGCGCCGTCGCAAGGCGGCTGAGCGCGAGCCGGCAGGCCTGCCACTGGTTGCGCAGCCAGTTCATGCGAGCAACCTCCCATGATCGAGCCGCAGGCGGCGTGCGCCGGGGAACAGGCTGTCGTCGTAGGTCGCCACCATGACGGTCACACCGACACGGTGAAACTCCATGAAGATGGCCGCCACATCCTGCGCCGTTTCGGCATCCAGATAGGCGGTCGGCTCATCGGCAATCAGCAGCCCCGGGCGATGCACGACGGCGCGCGCGATGGCGAGGCGTTGCTGCTCGCCGCCCGAGAGGGCAATCGGCAGCGCACGGGCGCGCTTGAGCAGGCCCACCTTGTCGAGCGCCGCCTCGGCGCGGCGCTGTGCCTCCTTGTGAGGAAAGCCGACAATTTCCAGCGGCAACAGAACATTGGCTAGGGCGCTGCGATCGAACAGCAGCTTCTGGTCCTGAAACACCAGACCGATATTGCGGCGCAGGAAAGGCAGGGCGCGCGCGGACAGCGCCCCGACATTCTGGCCGTTGACCAGCACCGTGCCACTCGTTGGCCGCTCGATGGCCGGAATCAGCTTGAGCAGCGTCGACTTGCCCGCACCGGAATGGCCGACGATGGTGACCAGTTCGCCCGCACCGATGTCGGCACTGACGTCGGTAAGCGCCGTCATGTCGGGCGGATAGCGTTTGGAAATTCGGTCGAGCTGAATCATGAGGCCTGCACGATAGCAGATGAAACTGCTTCAGCCACTTCGATGCCGTCCACGCCGGCCGAGAGGATGCCGCCCGCGTAGCCCGCGCCTTCGCCGGCCGGATAAAGGCCCTTGATATTCAGGCTCTGGCAATCCGCACCGCGCGTGATGCGCAAGGGCGACGAAGTGCGCGTTTCCACGCCGGTCAGCACCGCATCATCCAGCGCAAAACCGCGAATCTGCCGGTCGAAGGCCGGAATGGCTTCGCGCATCGCAGTGATGACGTAATCGGGCAGGGCCATCGTCAGATCAGTTGGTTTGACGCCGGGCTGGTAGGACGGCACCACCTCGCCCAACTGCGTACTGGGCCGGCCGGCTAGAAAGTCGCCGACGCGCTGCCCCGGCGCATCGTAGTTGCTACCGCCGAGTTCAAAGGCGCGCTGCTCCCAGCGGCGCTGGAATTCGATGCCGGCCAGAGGGTCTTGGCTACCAAAATCCTGCGGCGTGACATTCACCACCAGACCGCTGTTGGCATTGCGCTCGGCGCGCGAATACTGGCTCATGCCGTTGGTCACCACGCAACCCGGCTCCGAAGTCGCTGCCACCACCTGTCCGCCGGGGCACATGCAGAAGCTGTAAACATCGCGCCCATTGGTCGCGTGGTGCACCAGCTTGTAGTCGGCAGCGCCCAGGAGCGGATGGCCGGCGAAGTTGCCGTAGCGCGCGCGGTCGATTAAAGCCTGCGGATGCTCGATGCGCAAGCCCACCGCAAACGCCTTGGCCTCCATGAACACGCCGAGCCGGTGCAGCATCTCGAAGGTATCGCGCGCACTGTGGCCGAGCGCCAGCACGACATGGTCGGCGCGAACTTCTTCACCATTGGACAGCACCACGCCACGCACATGGCCATCCTCAATACGCAGATCTTCGACGCGCGCCTCGAAGCGAATTTCACCGCCCAGCGCCTCGATCTCGGCACGCATCTTCTCGACCATGCTGACCAGCCGGAAGGTGCCGATGTGCGGGCGATTCACATAGAGAATTTCTTCGGGCGCGCCGGCCTTGACGAACTCGGTCAGCACCTTGCGGCCGAGATGGCGCCGATCCTTGATCTGGCTGTAAAGCTTGCCGTCGGAAAACGTCCCCGCCCCGCCTTCGCCGAACTGCACATTCGATTCGGGATGCAGTGTGTGCTTGCGCCAGAGATCCCAAGTGTCCTTCGTCCGCTCGCGCACCTTCTTGCCGCGTTCCAATACCAGTGGCTTGAAACCTGATTGCGCCAGAATCAACGCAGCGAAGATGCCCGCCGGGCCGAAGCCAACGACGACAGGACGCAACGGCAAATCTGCCGGCGCCTGCGCGACGAACTTGTACGCCATGTCCGGCGTCGGCTTGACGTGGCT
The DNA here is from genome assembly GCA_030681195.1 of Rhodocyclaceae bacterium. Taxonomy (GTDB): domain Bacteria; phylum Pseudomonadota; class Gammaproteobacteria; order Burkholderiales; family Rhodocyclaceae; genus Sulfuricystis. Next base: position 83,880 of record JAUXXJ010000012.1, on the reverse strand, counting down.
ATCGTCCTTGAAGCGCACCAGCACCGCCGTCTCATCGACCACGTCGAGGTCAAGGCTGTAGACAAACAGCAGCGCGCTCTTCTTGCGCGCGTCCGGGCTGCGCTTGTGGATGTGCAATTCCAACAGCTCGGCCGGATTGAGTTTCAGCCGTTGCAGGACGGCGGCGGTCAGTGCTTCCGGCGTGTGTTCGAGCGGCAAACGCAGCTCGGTAACTCTGATCATGCGCTGAAGAGCGCCTCGACAAACTCACGCGCCTTGAAGGGTTGCAGGTCGTCGATGCCTTCGCCGACGCCGATGAAACGCACCGGCTTCGGGCACTGGCGGGCGATGGCCGCAAGGACGCCGCCCTTGGCAGTGCCGTCGAGTTTGGTGACCACGAGACCTGTGACACCAATCGCCTTGTCGAAGGCTTTGACCTGGGCAATGGCGTTCTGGCCGATGTTGGCATCGAGCACCAGCAGCACTTCGTGCGGGCCGCTCGGTTCGGCTTTCTGGATAACACGGCGCACCTTGGCGATTTCTTCCATCAGATTGAGCTGGGTCGGCAGGCGCCCGGCGGTGTCGGCCATCATGATGTCGATGCCGCGCGCGCGCGCCGCGCTGATCGCGTCGAACACCACGGCGGCTGGATCGCCACCATCCTGCGCGATCACCGTCACGTCGTTGCGGCGACCCCATTCGGCCAGTTGTTCGCGCGCCGCCGCGCGGAAGGTGTCGCCCGCTGCCAGCAGGACGCCGTGGCCTTCGTCCTGGAACTGCTTGGCAAGCTTGCCGATGGAGGTGGTCTTGCCCGCGCCATTGACGCCGGCAATCATCATGATGAAGGGCTTCTGGCCGTCAATGACCAGCGGCTTTTCGAGCGGCGTCAATAGTTGCGTCAGCAAGTCGATCAGCGCGCCGCGCAGTTCGGCCGGCGATTCGATGCGTTCCTTCTTGACCTTGGCGCGCAATTCATCGAGCAGCCATTGTGTGGCTTCGACGCCGCAGTCGGCCATCAGCAGGGTCGACTCAAGCTCTTCGAGCAGTTCGTCGTCGATCCGGGCGCGGGAAAACAGTTCGCCCAGCGGCGTGTTGAGTGTGGCGCGCGTGCGGGAAAGCCCGGCCTTCAGCCGTTCGGTCCAGGAAGGCTTGGGTGTGGCAACTGCGCCTTCGGGGGCTTGATCTTTCTTGAGGAAACCAAACATGGCGGTTCGTGTCGTAAGTGGGGGCACGCGCTATGATGCGCGACGCCCATTCTAATTCAGATGGTATCCAGCCCCATGATAAATAGACTGTTTTTCGCACTTTCGCTGTTCATTGCCGTCCTGCCAGCGCCGACTTTTGCGGCAACGGAAACCACCTTCGAGAAAACCCTGGCCAACGGCCTGCGCGTGATCGTCAAGGAAGACCGCCGCGCGCCCACCGTGGTGCACATGGTCTGGTATCGCGCCGGGGCGATGGACGAAAAGGATGGCACTTCCGGTGTGGCGCATGTGCTGGAACACCTGATGTTCAAGGGCACCAAGACGATGAAGCCGGGCGAATTCAACCAGCGCGTGGCCGAAGCTGGCGGGCGCGACAACGCCTTTACCAGCCTTGATTACACGGCCTATTTCCAGATCGTGCCGAAGGGTGCACTGCCCGAGATGATGCAACTGGAAGCCGACCGAATGGCCAATCTTGTCCTCTCTGCGGAGGAGTTTGCGGCGGAAATTCAGGTGGTCATGGAAGAGCGCCGCCTGCGTACCGAAGACAACCCGGAAGCGCGCGTTTATGAGGGCCTCAAGGCAGCGGCCTTCATGGCCCACCCCTACCGCCGTCCGATCATCGGCTGGATGGACGACCTCAAGAGCATGACCTGGCAGGATGCGCGCGACTGGTATCGCGACTGGTATGCGCCGAACAACGCCTATGTCGTCGTGGCCGGCGACGTCGATCATCAAGCCGTGTTCAAGCTCGCCGAGCAGACCTACGGCAAGCACAAGGCCAAGCCGCTACCGATTCGCAAACCGCAGAATGAGCCGCCGCAACAAGGCATGCGCCGCATCACCGTCAAGGCCCCTGCCCAGTTGCCCTACCTGTTGATGGCGTGGAAAGCGCCCAAGCTGCAGGACATCGACAAGGATCGCGAGCCTTACGCGCTTGAAGTGCTGGCCGCACTGCTTGATGGCAACGATGCCGCGCGTTTCCCCAAGCGACTGGTGCGCGGCGAGAAGATCGCGCAGTCGGCCGGTGCCGGTTACGACGCCTCGGTGCGTGGCGAAACCACCTTTATGCTGGCCGGCCAACCGGCCGCAGGCAAAACCGTGGGCGAACTTGAAGCCGCGCTGCGCAACGAGATCAAGCGCATTCAGGACGAGGGCGTGACCGAGGAAGAACTCAAGCGCGTCAAGACCCAGACCATTGCCACGCAGGTTTACAAACGCGACTCGCTGATGGCGCAGGCCATGGAGATCGGCCATACCGAAGCCTCGGGCCTGCATTGGCGCGACATTGACAAGCTGCTCGACAAGATTCGCAGCGTCACCGCCGAGGAAGTCCAGGCCGTGGCCAAAAAATACTTCACCGATGACACGCTGACCGTCGCCGTGCTCGACCCCCAACCCATGGATACCGCCGCCAAGCCCAAGTCGGGTTTTGCGGCGCGCCACTGAGGATTGCCACCATGCGTTTCCTGATTGCCTTGTTGTTCGTCTTGTCCGGCCAAGTCCTCGCCGGCCCGCAGATTCAGCATTGGGTCGCGCCGACCGGTGCGAAGGTCTATTTCGTCGCAAGCCGCAGTCTGCCGATCCTTGATGTCAACATCGACTTCGTGGCTGGTGGCGCCCGCAGCCCCGCTGACAAGGCGGGCGTTGCCAGCCTCACCGCCAGCCTGCTGGAAGCCGGCCTTGCCGATCTGGACGAGGAGCAGATCTCCGCGCGTCTCGTCGATCTGGGTGCCCGCCTTTCTTCCGGTTCGGATCTGGACAAGGCCAGCGTCAGCTTGCGCACCCTGTCCTCCCCCGAAGAAAAAACCGGCGCACTGGCGCTGATGCGTGCCGTCCTGTCAGCGCCGACTTTCCCTGAAGGCCCGCTGGCCCGCGAAAAGATCCGCACCATCGAAGCGCTGAAGGATGCCGAAACCCGCCCCGACAGCATTGTCGTCAAGCGCTTCGCCGCTGCGGCCTACACCGGCCACCCCTACGGCCGTAGTGCCACGCCGGAAAGCGTCGCCAAGATCACCCGCGACGACCTGGTGCAGTTTCACAAGACCCATTACGTCGCCGGCAATGCCGTGATTTCCATCCTCGGCGATGTGTCGCGCGCAGAAGCCGAAGCCATCGCCATCCAGCTCACCGAGTTCCTGCCCGCCGGTCGCGAAATTGCACCACTCCCGCCCGTCGTCCAGCCGGGGCGCGACACGCTGAAGGTGGCGCATCCGGCCACGCAATCGCACATCCGCATCGGTCTGCCCGCCGTCAAGCGCGACGCAGGGCCGGATTACTTCGCGCTGCTGGTCGGCAACTACACGCTCGGCGGCGGTGGTTTCGTCTCGCGCCTGATGAAGGAAGTGCGCGAAAAGCGCGGTTACGCCTACAGCGTCTATTCCACCTTCTCGCCGCGTGTGCTGCCCGGCCCCTTCGAGATCGGTCTGCAGACCAAGCGCGAACAAGCAGGGGATGCCCTCAAGGTTGTCGAAGACGTGCTGACTGAGTTTCTCGCCAAAGGCCCCACCGAACAGGAACTCGCCGCCGCGAAGAAAAATCTCATCGACGGTCAGGCGCTGCGTATCGACAGCAATGCCAAGCTGCTTGGCTACCTCTCCCTGATCGGCTTCTACGGCCTGCCGCTTGACTATCTCGACCAGTTTCCACGTCTCGTGGCGGCCATCACGCGTGACGATGTGAAAGCCGCCTTCCAGCGTCACATCAAGCCGGAACATCTGGTCACCGTCATCGTGGCGGCGGATTGAAAAGTCGGCGCTGGCGGGACGGCATTTCTGCGATAATCCAATTTGGATAAACAACCGCCACCCTTGGGGAGAGGGTTCATGGTGTCCGAAAACAAGCAAAAACAGATTCCCGTCAACGATAACGGGGCGGATACCAGCGCGTCAGTCGCCCCCCGTCCAACCCTGACCACCTTGAGGGCAACCCCGCTGCTATCCGAGCTGCCCAACGACGAACTTATCGAACTGACAAGCGTCTCCGAGTGGCTTACCCTCAAACCGGGCAGCACGGTCGTGCGCCAGAACGAAGTGTCGACATCAGTTTTGTTCATCCTGTCCGGCCATATCAAGATCATGCGTGGCAGCGACGAACCGGTAACAGGCGAAAGCAACGAGCGCCGACAGCGCAACCGTCCGCCGGTCATGCTGGCCCTGCTGGGACCGGGCGACATGATGGGCGAACTGGCCGTCTTTCTTGACAATCGGCGCACCGCGTCCGTGGTCACCCTGACACCCTGCCAACTGGTCAGGATTCCCAGCCGGTATTTCATGGGTTGCCTGACCCGCCACCCACCTTTCACCCTGGCCATCATGCGCAAAATGGCCCGCCGCATCATCGAAGCCGACCGGCAAGTCGAGTTGATGCGCGGCGGCATTGAGGGTCGCATTCATGCGCTGCTCAGGCAATGCCGGGATCTTGGCGTCGATACCGAGCGCTGGATCAGCAATGCCGAAATCGCCCGCATGGTCGGCGCCACCCGCGTGGCGGTCAGCCAGATCATGAGCAAAGTGAAGGAAGGCAATCCAACGCCGCCGCCCAAGGCAAAAAAGACCGCCAAATTAAAGAACAAAACGTAAAGAACTTTACGCTTGAGGGGGCGAACATTACCTTCGTCATATTGTTATCGTCTCGGGGGTTATCTAGCATTCGGGGCAGGCTGTAACACTGCACCGAATTCGCAATTAACCCTTTGATCGAGGAGACTGAAATGGCACTCACAAACGTACTGGTAGGCACCGTTACCGATGGCAACGGCATGACTGTCGAAATCTACGCCACCGAAACAAGCAGTGGTTTTTCCCTGACCGTCAAGGTCGTTGAGGGCTTCGCCGACCTGCGCGGCTTCTTCCTTGATGGCGCAGCGGCCACGGGTTCCTCGCTGGGTGCGCTTGACACCAACCTGGCCAAAGACGTCAACATGAACGGCACGGGTACGACGTTCGATAGCGCCTACGAGATTGGCACCGCCGGCGCAGGCAAGGACGACATCGGCGAAATCACCTTCAATTTCACTGGTTCGCTGACTGATCTGAATACCCTCGACTTCGGCATCCGCGCCACCAGCGTCGGTGCCACCGCCGACAGCCGTGGCGACAGCGTCAAGCTGGTTGGTCAGTTCGATATTCCCGAGCCGACCCCGGTCGACAATTTCCCGACAATGGACAAGGACATCTCGCACATCACGCTGTACTTCGATGTCGAAACGGGCAACGAGAAATATGACGAGGATGGTGTTTATACGGTCAAAATCGACACTCCATCCTCTTTTGATGACAACCTAGACAACTCTATTGGCAAGATTCTGGACTATGTGATCGCCAATGATCCGTATGTCACCAGTGCCGACCAATTGTCCGGGGTGGCAATCAAGGGCGGCAATGTTGATCATGGCGGCTATGACAACTACTACGCCATGGACGGCAATCCCGATGCGGACAACGATCAGATCCCCACGACAGACGGAACGCTGGCGCAGAACAAAGAAGTCGATGCCACAATCTCATACGACGCAGTCTTCGGCGTTGCCTAAGTCCCGCGTTGCAATCAAACCGGCGGCTCGTCCGCCGGTTTTTTTTCGTCCACTCCCCGGCCAAGTCTTTTACATTAGCGCCTGCTGACACTTTGGACGCCGTCCCGCCGGCGCCGACTTTCCCATGCTGCCCAAAGGCGAACTTACCGACATTCTCGTTACCCTGCGCCGCGTGTTCTACGCGCTCGGGGCCTTCAGTTTTGCCATCAACCTGCTGCTGCTGGTGCCGGCGATCTACATGCTGCAGATGTACGACCGCGTGCTCACCAGCCGCAACGAAGGTACGTTGATCTTCCTTACCCTGCTGATGGTCGGTCTGCTGGCGCTCGAAGCGGCCCTCGAATTCGTGCGCTCACGTGTGCTGGTACGCACCGGCGCGGCACTCGACATGCAACTGGACGGCCGCGTGTTTGATGCCGCCTTTGCCCACAGCATGAGCGGCAAGGAGGGCAATGCCAATCAGACGCTGGCCGATCTTGCCAGCCTGCGCCAGTTTCTGACCGGCAAGGGGCTGCTGGCCTTCTTCGACGCGCCATGGACGCCGATCTACCTGTTCGTGATTCTGTTGCTCAGCCCCTGGCTGGGGCTGTTCGCCCTGCTCGCCGCCGCGCTGCTGTTCGTGATGGCCTGGTTCAACGAACGCGCCACCGGCGACCTGCTTGGCCGCGCCAACACGCTATCCGCCGGCGCGCAGCATTACGCCTCGACCAGCCTGCGCAACGCCGAAGTGGTCGATGCGATGGGCATGCTCGGTGGCCTGCGCCAGCGCTGGTATGCGCGCCAAAACGAATTTCTTGCCATCCAGGGCGAAGCGGCTGAACGCACGGCGCTGATCGGCGGGACGACACGCTTCTTCCGCCTTGTTTTGCAATCGGGAATTCTCGGCGTCGGCGCCTATCTTGTGTTGCAGAACCAGCTGACACCGGGCGGCATGATCGCCGGCTCCATCCTGCTTGGCCGTGCCTTGGCCCCGGTCGATCTGGCCATCGCCACCTGGCGTAACTTTGTGCTGGCGCGCCAGGCCTATGCGCGTACCAACGCCCTGCTGGCGGCCCATCCGGTGCAGCAGAGCACCGTGGCCCTGCCACGGCCGCGAGGCAAAGTCGCCGTGGAAAACCTGCTGCTTGCGGCGCCGGGCAGCCGCGAGCCGATTCTCAAGGGCATCAGCTTCAGCGTGCCGGCGGGTGCGCTGGTCGGCGTAGTGGGCGCCAGCGCGTCAGGCAAATCGTCGCTGGCGCGTGCCCTGGTGGGCATCTGGAAGCCCCTGTCGGGCGCCGTGCGGCTGGACGGCGCCGACGTGGTGACCTGGGACCGTGCCCAGCTCGGCCCCTGGCTGGGCTACCTGCCGCAGGATGTGGAGCTTTTCGACGGCAACATCGCCGAGAATATTGCGCGCTTCGGCCAGATTGATTCGACGCAGGTGGTGCTGGCGGCGCAGCGTGCCGGCGTGCATGAGATGATCCTGCGCCTGCCGGACGGTTACGAGACGCAAATCGGCGCTGGCGGGACGGTGCTTTCCGGCGGCCAGCGCCAGCGCATCGGCCTGGCGCGGGCGCTTTACGGCGATCCGGCGCTGATCGTGCTGGACGAACCCAATGCCAACCTCGACGAGGCCGGCGATCTGGCGCTGCAGGCGGCGCTGCGCATGATGAAGGAAGAACAGCGCACGGTGTTCGTCATGACCCACCGCATCAATGTGCTGGAAACCGTCGATGCCGTGCTGATACTTGCCAATGGCAAGATCAAGGCGTTCGGCCCACGTGAGGAGATCATGAAAGCTGCCGTGCAGGGTGTACCGCGCAGCCTGCCGGCGAAGAAAAAGCCACGCAGCCGGCGCAGCCCAAGTATCGAGGGCGAGGCCAAGCCGGCCGACAAGGATAATGAAGAGAAAGGGGAAGGCGCATGAACCTGCCGATCCCCACAGAACAGCAGCCCGACGCACCGCAGACGCTGCCCGCCACGCTGGCCAGCGGCAAAATTGCCACTTGGTTGCAACCCCAGCAAACACCGCTGCCGACCACGCCGAATACCGACTTCGCCGGTGCCGTGCGCCTCGGCTTGTGGATACTCTTCGCCGGCTTCGGCGGCTTCCTGTTGTGGGCGCTGCTTGCGCCGCTCGATGAGGGCATTCCCGCGCAGGGGGTTGTTTCGGTAGAGGGCAGCCGCAAGCGCATCGACCACCCCACTGGCGGCATTGTCGAAATCATCAAGGTCAAGGAGGGGCAGGAGGTCAAGGCAGGCGACGAGTTGCTGGTATTGAACGAAACGCAAACGAAATCGGCACTGAATGCACTCCTCAGTCAGTGGTACACGGCCACGGCCGTCCTGGCGCGGTTGCGTGCCGAGCGCGAGAATGCCACCACCATCGTCTTCCCGACAGAGTTGAAAAGTGCCGCAGCCAAAGACCCGGAAGCGCGCGGCGCCATCGTTGCGCAGGAAAATCTGCTGCGTTCGCGGCGCAGCGCGCTCGACGGTGAATTGCGGATCATCCGCGAGTCGGCCAAGGGTCTCGAACTGCAGCTTGAAAGCCTGACCCAGCTCAAACGCGGCCGCGAGCAACAGGTGGCCTTATTCAGGGAGCAGCTCGAGTCTTACCAGAAGCTCAAGGGGCAAGGTTTCCTGTCGCGTAACCATCTGCTGGAGGTTGAACGTCAACTCGCCGAGGTGCAAAGCAAGCAAAGTGAAGACCTCTCCAATATCGCCGGCATCAACACCCGCCTGTCCGAATTCCGCATGCGCAGCGCTCAGCGCGAAATGGAATACCGGCGCGAGGTGGAAACCCTGCTCAGCGATGCGCAACGGGAAGCAGCGACACTGGGCGAACGACTTGCCGGACAGCGGGATGCACACAACCGCCTGGTTCTGCGTGCGCCGGTGGCAGGCACGGTGGTCGATCTTGCCTTCCATACCATCGGCGGCGTGGTCAAGCCGGGCGATCGCATCATGGATATCGTGCCGCGCGACGACGAACTGATCGTTGAGGCGCGCATCGCACCGCAATACATCGACAAGCTGCATGCCGGCTTGCCGGCGGATGTGCATTTTGACGCCTACGCTAACCAAGTCCTGCTGCCGGTCATTACGGGCAATGTGGCCGTGGTCTCCGCCGATGTGCTGACCGACCAACGTAGCGGCCAGCCCTATTACACCATTCGCGTAACCGTGCCCGGAGCGGAAACGAGCAAGCTGGGCAAGCTCCGCTTGCAGCCAGGCATGCAGGCAACCGTGATGGTCAAGACCGGCGAGCGCTCCATGATGAGCTACCTGATGCGCCCGATCATGCGCCGCTTTGTAACGGCCATGCGCGAATAATCGCAGTCGTCACGCCGTGAGCAAAATTCGCATTACCGGCGGTGCCTGGCGCAGCCGCCTGATCCAGGTCATCGACGCCGAAGGCTTGCGGCCCACGCCGGATCGCGTGCGCGAGACGCTGTTCAACTGGCTTGGGCAGGATCTGTCCGGCTGGCGCTGCCTCGACCTGTTTGCCGGTAGCGGCATCCTCGGCATCGAATGCGCCTCGCGGGGTGCGGCGGAGGTGGTGCTGGTCGAGAAGAACCCAAAAACCATGGCGCAATTACGGGATAACACGGCGATTTTCGCCAGCGCGGCGCTGCGGTTGGAGCGCATGGATGCGCTAGAATTCGCGGCCTCTTCGGCCCGGCAGGGACAGCTTTTCGATCTGATCATGCTCGATCCGCCCTATCGACAAGGCTGGCTGGACAAGGTGGCGGCTTTGCTGCTCCCGCTGGCCAGGCCCGATACGCGAATTTATGCCGAGGCGGAGCAGCGCATCGATTCACTGGGTGACTGGCAGACCGTCAAGCAAGGTCAGGCCGGCCAAGTTTTTTATCACTTGCTGGAACGCAAATGAACAACGGCATCGCCGTCTATCCGGGCACTTTCGACCCCTTCACACGGGGTCATGAGGATTTGGTGCGCCGCGCCGCGCGGCTGTTTGCGCATGTCATCGTCGGCATTGCCGAAAGCCACAGCAAGCGGCCGATCTTTCCGCTTGATGAGCGCGTCGAAATGGCGCGCGAGATGATCAAGGATCTGCCCAACGTCAAGGTAGTGGGTTTCAATGGTCTGTTGATGGACTTCCTGCGCGAACGCAATGCGCGCGTGATCCTGCGCGGCCTGCGCGCGGTATCCGACTTTGAATATGAATTCCAGATGGCGGGGATGAACCGTAGCCTGCACCCCGACATCGAAACCCTGTTTTTGACGCCGGGGGAACAGTACATGTTCATCTCGGCGACAATGGTGAGAGAAATCGCAAGCCTGGGGGGCGATGTCTCGAAATTCGTGCATCCATTGGTCGCTGCAAAGCTGGCCGAGAAGATGTCAAAACGTTCTTGACCCGAGAGGAAACACAATGGCCCTACTGATTACCGATGAGTGCATCAACTGCGACGTGTGCGAGCCCGAGTGCCCGAACAACGCGATTTCGCAGGGTGATGAGATCTATATCATCGACCCCGACAAGTGCACCGAGTGCGTCGGTCACTACGACACCCCCCAGTGCCGCGAAGTCTGCCCCGTCGACTGCATCCCCGAAGACCCGAATCATGTCGAGTCGAAGGATCAGTTGATGACAAAGTTCAAGAAGCTGACGGGCGGCTGATAACCCCTACCGCTGGCAGCGCGGACAAAAGAAGGTCGAGCGCTGCCCCTGCCGGATCACCTTGATCGGCGATCCGCACTGCACACAAGGCTCGCCCACACGGCCATAGACCTTGTGCTGCACCTGAAAGTCGCCCATGCCCTCCGGGCCGCAAAAGTCGCGCAGGGTGCTGCCGCCGGCGCGGATCGCCGCTTCAAGGGTCTGCTGGATGATCGGCACCAGCCGTTCCAGTCGCGCGCGGCTGACCCTGCCCGCCGGCCGACGCGGATCGATGCCGGCATCAAACAGGCTCTCCGCCGCATAAATGTTGCCGACCCCGACCACCCGCGCACCATCCATGATCGCTGGCTTGATGCCCAGCGCCTTGCCGTGCAGGGCCTGCTGCAACCAGTCGGCGGTGAATTCCAGCGTCAGGGGTTCGATGCCGAGCTTGGCGATCAGCGGATGCTGCAGCGGGTCGCCCGTCAGCCACAGGAGCGCGCCAAAGCGGCGCGGGTCGGTAAAGCGCAACACGTTGTCACCAAAGACGAAATCGGCATGGTCGTGTTTGGCCGGTTTTTCATCCGGGGCGACGAAGCGCAGGCTGCCCGACATGCCCAGATGAATCAGCAAATGGCCGCCATCGAAATCGAGCAGCAGGTATTTGCCCCGCCGCTTGACCTCGACCAGCGGCCGGCCCGCCAGCTTCTTGGCCAGCCCCGCAGGCACCGGGTAGCGTAAAGTCGGCGCTCGCAGGACGGCATGCGCGAGCCGCTGGCCGGCGACCCGGTTGGCGATGCCGCGCCGCGTGACTTCGACCTCAGGGAGTTCGGGCATGGCGTGCTTGCAAAACTGTTAACATGCCGCCATTGTATGCACTGGCATCCTGACTTGTCCTGCCCCCTGCGATGAAACCAATCCTGCCCTTCCTTTTCGCAATTCCCCTTTTCATGGCAGGGAGCGGGCTGCATGCCGCCGAGCCTGTTGTTGCACCCGATGCCGACGAATCCTCAGAAGCCACGGACTCCCTACCCAAGCTCGATCTCACGCCCAAGCTGCTCTACCAGTTTCTGCTTGCCGAAATCGCCGGGCAGCGCGGCCAGATGGGGCAGTCCGCTATGCTGTACCGCGAACTGGCGCGCGAAACCCGCGATCCGCGCGTGGCACGCCGCGCCACCGAGATGGCGCTGCATGGACGACAACTGGAAGTTGCGCTCGAATCCGCCCAGCTCTGGCAATCCCTCGAACCAGAATCCGCCCCGGCACGCCAGACCCTGATTCGCCTGCTCGCTGCCCTCGGACGCCAGGCGGATCTGGCTCGCGAGGTCGCTGCGCTACTGGCGGCCGAGCCCCAGCATATCGCCCAGAACCTCTCGCATCTGAATCGGCTGTTCGCCCGCATCAATGACCGCAAGATATCGCGTGCCATCATCGAAACGGTCACCACGCCCTACCATGACCTCCCCGAGGCGCACTACGCCCGAGCCATTGCGGCTTTCGAGGCGCAGGACATTGCCGCTGCCCGCCAGTTGATCCATCGCGTGCTGTCGCTCAAGCCCGACTGGGAAGCCGCCGCGCTGTTTCAGTTTCAGCTCGCCGAAGACCGTGTCGAGGGACTGACACAATTATCCACCTTCATCGACCGCCAGCCCCAGGCCCGCGAAGCACAGCTGACCTATGCACGCGCGCTGGTGGCCGAAAAGCGTTATGCCGAAGCCCGCCGCGTATTTGATCGTCTGCTCGCGCAGGATGCCGCCACGCCGAATGGCGATGTGATCTTTGCCGTCGCCGTCCTGTCACTGCAACTCAACGACACCGCCGCCGCCGAGAAACAGTTGCAGCGCTTGATCGAGATGGGCCACGCCGAAGCCGACAAGGCACGTTTCTACCTCGGCCAGATCGCCGAGGAAGGCAAGCGCTGGGATGATGCCGTGCGCTGGTTCGGCACCGTCGGGCGCGGCGAACATTACCTCGCGGCCCGCCTGCATGGTGCCAACATCCTCGCCAAGCAAGGCAATATCGAGGGCGCGCGCCAACACCTGACCAACTCGGAAGCCGCCACGCCGCGTGAACGCGTGCAACTCCTGATCGGCGAAGCGCAGATTCTGCGCGACATGGGCGATGTCGCCGCCGCGTATGGCGTGCTGGTGACCGGCCTGACGCAGCAGCCGGATCAGCACGAGCTAATGTACGAGGCCGCCCTGATGGCCGAAAAACTCGGTCGCCACGACGAAATGGAAACGCGTCTGCGCCGCCTGATCGAACTCAAACCCGACCATGCCCACGCTTTCAACGCACTCGGCTATTCACTGGCCGAGCGCAACGTGCGCCTCCCTGAAGCCCGCACCCTGATTGACCGCGCCCTGGAACTGGCACCCAACGATCCCTTCATCCTCGACAGCAAGGGCTGGGTGCAGTTCCGCATGGGCGATACGGACGCCGCGCTCGAATCGCTTAATCGCGCCTTCGGCATTCGGCCCGATCCGGAAATCGCCGCGCACCTTGGCGAAGTGCTCTGGTCACTCGGCCGTCAGTCGGAGGCCCGCACCACCTGGGACAAGGCGCGCCGCGAGCATCCGGCCAACGAAGTGCTGGCCGAGACAATCAAGCGCCTGGCGCCTTGATTAGCCATCCTGTCTTGCGCGGGCTGCTCCTCTGCGTGCTGCTGATGGCCGGCTGCGCGACACTCCCGCCTCCCGCCCGCCCGGCAACCGAATCCATCGTCGCGTTCGCGTTCAATGGCCGGTTAGTCGTGCGCCAGGGCGACACGCGTCATCACGTGCGCATCGACTGGCGCCATGACGCAACGCGTGACGACATCCTGCTCATCAGTCCGCTTGGTCAAGGCGTGGCAGAAATCACCCGCGATGCCAGTGGCGCACGCTTGCTGCTGGCCGACAAGCGCGAATTCACCGCCGCCGACGCCGGCACACTGGCCGAGCAGGTTTTCGGCTTTCGCCTGCCGCTCGACCATGCTGCACGCTGGTTGCTCGGCGAACCCGGCAACATCGCCCCCTGGCGCGCCACCGTGGTCGAGCGTGAAAGCGCTGCACCGGACGCCCTGCCCAGCGTAATTGAACTGGAGCGCGACGATATTCATGTGCGGCTGAAAATCGACGAATGGAGCGAGCTGCGATGAACGGGGACTGGAACGCCACCTGGCCCGCACCCGCCAAGCTCAACCTGTTCCTGCATGTAGTGGGACGACGTGCCGATGGCTACCATCTGCTGCAAACCGTCTTTCGCTTCATTGATCTCGCCGATACGCTGCGCTTCGAACCGCGCAATGACGGCCACATCATGCTGGCCACGCCGACGCCGGGCGTACCCGACGATCAGAACCTGATCGTGCGCGCGGCACGTGAACTGCAAAAAGTCGGCGTTGGCGAGACGGCATTGGGGGCAACGCTTCATCTCGAAAAACACATCCCGATGGGAGGCGGCCTTGGCGGCGGCAGTTCCGATGCGGCCACCACGCTGCTGGCCCTGAATCACCTGTGGGGCCTCGGTTTGTCGCGTGAGCGCCTGCAAGCCATCGGCCTCACCCTCGGTGCCGATGTGCCAGTGTTCATCCACGGCCACAGCACCTTTGCCGAAGGCATCGGCGAACGCTTCACCGATGTCACGGTGCCCGCGTGCGACTACGTGCTGACCATGCCCGAGGCGCATGTCCCGACGCTCGACATCTTCCGCTCGCCCGACTTGAAACGCGATACGCCCGCCATCCGCCCGGCCGACTGGCACGTCGGTTTCGGCCATAACGACCTCGAATCGGTTGCCTGTGCGCTGTATCCCGAAGTCGCCCGCCATCTCGATAGCCTGCGCGCCTTTGGTAATGCGCGCATGACCGGTTCGGGCGCCTGCTGCTTCGTCAGTTTTAGCGAAAGTGTGGCCGCGACCAAGGCCATTGCCGCCCTGCCCAAGGGCATCTGTGCCCTAAAAGTCAGTGGATTGGCAAAACATCCGCTTTGTGGATTGACATGAATCCGTAAAACCCCCTAGAATTCGCGTCCTTTCGCGCTGCAGCATCCGTGAAATTGGGGAGTCGCCAAGCTGGTTAAGGCACTGGATTTTGATTCCAGCATGCGAAGGTTCGAATCCTTCCTCCCCAGCCAGAACATCCCGGGCAGACTCAGACAAAACCCTGTGTCTGCCTATTTTGTCTACGAGACGTTTTCTGAGCACGCCATGGCCTACGACAGTCTGATGGTCTTTACCGGCAACGCCAACCCGAAGTTGGCCGCCGATGTTGCCAAGCGTCTCAATATTTCGATGGGTCGCTGTACCGTCGGCCGTTTCTCGGATGGCGAGAGCAGTGTTGAGCTGCTCGAAAACGTACGCGGCAAGGATGTCTTCATCCTCCAACCCACCTGCGCACCGGCCAACGACAACCTGATGGAACTGGTGATCCTTGCCGATGCACTGAAGCGCGCCTCAGCGGGCCGCATCACCGCCGCTGTGCCCTACTTTGGTTATGCGCGCCAGGATCGTCGTCCGCGCTCGGCGCGCGTGCCCATCGCCGCCAAGGTGGTCGCCAACATGCTGCAGACTTCCGGCGTCCAGCGCCTGCTGACGGTCGATCTGCACGCCGACCAGATTCAGGGCTTCTTCGATATCCCGGTCGACAACATCTACGCCACGCCGATTCTGCTCGGCGACATCTGGAAGCAGCGCCATGACGACCTGATGGTCGTCTCGCCCGACGTCGGCGGCGTACTGCGCGCCCGTGCCGCCGCCAAGCGCCTCGAAACCGATCTGGCGATCATCGACAAGCGCCGTCCGCGCGCCAACGTTTCCGAAGTGATGCACATCATCGGCGATGTCGAAGGCCGCAGCTGCGTGATCATGGATGACATCGTCGATACCGCCGGCACGCTGTGCAAGGCCGCCCGCGCGCTCAAGGAACATGGCGCCAAAAAAGTCATGGCCTACTGCACCCACGCGGTGCTCTCGGGCAGCGCCATCCCGCGCATCGCCGAATCCGATCTCGACGAACTGGTCATCACCGATACCATTCCGCTGCGCGAAGACGCCCTCGCCTGCGATCGCATCCGCGTCGTGCCCATCGCCGGCCTGCTGGCCGAAACCATCATCCGCATCAGCAACGAAGAGTCCGTTTCTTCGTTGTTCATGGAATAAGTTTTCTTAACCGTTCTGCCTGGTCGCGGGCAGGGCATTTTTTGGAGTACATCATGCAATTTGAAATCAACGCTACCAAGCGCGAAGTGCAGGGATCGAGTGCGAGCCGCCGCCTGCGTCGTGCCAACCGAGTCCCCGGCATCCTTTACGGCGGCACCACCGCCCCGCAGATGATCGAGTTCGATCACAACACGCTCTATCAGGCCCTGCGCAAGGAAGCCTTCCACGCCTCCGTCATCAACATGAACATCGACGGCGCCAAGGAAATCTGCCTGCTGCGCGACGTGCAAATGCACGCCTACAAGCTGCAGATCAAGCACGTCGACTTCCAGCGCATCGACGCCACCCACGAAATTCATCAGAAGGTGCCGCTGCACTTCATCAACGCCGACATCGCCCCGGGCGTCAAACTCTCCGGCGGCATGGTCACGCACGTCTTCACCGAGCTCGACATCAAGTGTCTGCCGAAGGATTTGCCCGAGTTTATCGAGGTTGATCTCAAGGATCTGGCCACCGGCCAAGCGATCCACATCTCCCAGCTCAAGCTGCCGGCCGGTGTCACGGTTGTGCATCACGGCGAGGGTGATCCGGTCGTCGCAGGTGTGGTCGTGCGCGGTGGCGGTGCTGTGGCTGAAGAGGAAGCTGCACCGGCCGCTGCTGAAACCCAGATCATCACCGAGAAGAAGCCGGCCGAGAAGAAGTAATTGTCTTCTGCGGCATTGCGCCTCATTGTCGGGCTCGGTAATCCCGGGCCCGACTACTCCGAAACCCGGCACAACGCCGGGTTTTGGTTTTGTGAGCGGCTGGCGTGTGAACTGGGCACGAGCTTCAGCCGCGAATCGCGCTACCAAGGTCTGGTCGCCAAGAGCCGTTTCGCCGGCGCCGACCTTTGGCTCCTCCAGCCGCAGACCTTCATGAACCGTTCCGGCCAGTCGGTACAGGCTCTGATGCACTTTTATCGTATCGCCCCCGCCGAAATGCTCGTGGTGCATGACGAACTCGACATCCCGCCCGGCCAGTTGCGTCTCAAGTTCGGCGGCGGCCTCGGCGGCCACAATGGGCTGAAGGACATTACCGCCCATCTTGGCACGCAGGATTACTGGCGCCTGCGCATCGGCATCGGTCACCCCGGCGACCGCAATGACGTGGTCAATTACGTCCTCAAGCCCCCGCGCAAGGAAGAAGCGAGCGAGATCGACGCCGCCCTCGACCGTGCCCTGCTCACCTGGCCGCTGCTGGCCAAGAGCGATTTCAACGCCGCCACCCAGCGCATCAACGCGCGTCCGGCCTTACCCAAAAAGGAAGAATTATGAGTTTGAAATGCGGCATCGTCGGCCTGCCCAACGTCGGCAAATCCACCCTCTTCAACGCCTTGACCAAAGCCGGCATTGAAGCGAGCAACTATCCTTTCTGCACCATCGAGCCGAATGTCGGCATCGTCGAAGTGCCCGATCCGCGCCTCGAAGCTCTCGCACAAATCGTCAAACCGCAGAAGATGCAGCATGCCATCGTCGAGTTCGTCGACATCGCTGGCCTCGTCGCGGGTGCCAGCAAGGGCGAGGGCCTCGGCAACCAGTTCCTCGCCAACATCCGCGAGACCGACGCCATCGTCCATGTCGTGCGCTGCTTTGCCGACGACAACGTTATCCATGTGGCCGGCAAGGTCGATCCGCTTTCCGACATCGAGGTGATCGATACCGAATTGTGTCTGGCCGACCTCACCACCGTCGAAAAGGCGCTGAATCGCTACACCAAGCAGGCCAAGTCAGGCGGCGATAAGGAAGCCAAGCTGCTCGTCGATGTGCTGGAAAAATGTCGTGCGCAACTCGATCAGGCCAAGCCGGTGCGCGCCCTCGACCTGTCGAAGGAGGAGTGGAACAACCTGCGCCCGCTCTTCCTACTGACGGCCAAACCGGTGCTTTATGCGGCCAACGTCAAGGAAGGCGGCTTCGAGAACAACCCGCACCTCGACGCCGTCAAGACCCACGCCGCCAAGGAAAACGCCGATGTGGTGGCCATCTGCGCCGCCATCGAAGCCGAAATTGCCGACCTGCCGGACGAAGACAAGGATGTTTTCCTCGCCGACCTGGGGTTGGAGGAGCCGGGCCTCAACCGCCTGATCCGCGCCGCTTTCCACCTGCTCGGCCTGCAGACCTACTTCACCGCCGGCGTCAAGGAAGTGCGCGCCTGGACCATCCATCGCGGCGACACCGCCCCACAAGCCGCCGGCGTGATCCACACCGACTTCGAGCGCGGCTTCATCCGCGCCCAGACCATCGCCTACGACGACTTCATCGCCTACAAAGGCGAAGCCGGCGCCAAGGAAGCGGGCAAGATGCGCGCCGAAGGCAAGGAGTATGTCGTCAAGGATGGCGATGTCCTCAACTTCCTGTTCAACGTGTAACCTCGCCGTAACCTGAGCTAAAACTTGTCGTAACACCGGTCTTCTACAGTGCTGGCACATCCACAGCACACAAAGGAGGCCGGCCATGGAAAACCGGAACGAAGTCCAGGTTGTTGCGCCCGAGCGCCGCGCCCGCCCCAAGCTGCACGTCACCTTGGCGTCCAGCCCCTCGGAAATCCTCGAAGCCCAAAAACTGCGCTGGCGTGTTTTTGCCGATGAACTTGGTGCGCACCTGCCTTCGCGCACGCCCGGTGTTGACCGCGATCTTTACGATCCCTATTGCGAACACCTGATCGTTCGCGACGAGGCGAATGGCCGCATCGTCGGCACCTATCGCATCCTGCCGCCGCAAGCCGCTCGCAAGGTCGGCGGCTACTACTCCGAAACTGAATTTGACCTGACCCGCCTCGCCCATCTGCGCGAGCGCATTGTCGAGATCGGCCGCTCCTGCATCGACGCCGACTATCGCACTGGGGCGACGATTGCCCTGCTGTGGTCGGGCCTCGCGCGCTACATGCAGGAAAATCACCACGAATACCTGATCGGTTGCGCCAGCATCGGTATGGGTGATGGTGGCCACAACGCGGTCGGTGTCTATCATGCGCTCCAGCCGCACATGGCGCCGCTTGAATACCACGTCTTCCCGCGCTATGCCCTGCCGCTCGACAAGATCGAGGCGGCGGCGAAGCCGGAAGTGCCGCCGCTGCTGAAGGGCTACATGCGCGCCGGCGCATGGATTTGCGGCGAACCGGCCTGGGACCCCGACTTCAACACGGCCGACCTGATGATCCTGATGCCAATGTCGCGCGTCGATGCGCGCTACTCGAAGCACTTCGTCGAGAGGCAAGCCTGAGTACGCTGTTTGTCGAACTGCGCGCCGCCTTCCGGTTGGCGCGCGTCGGGTTGCATCTGCTGTGGGCCGTCGCGACGGTAGCTGTGGTCTTTCCGTGGGCCAGCCTCGGCGTACGCCACGCCCTCAAGCAGCGCTGGTCGCAGCAACTGGTTGGCATGCTCGGGATAAAAGTCGGCACTGGCGGGACGGCAGATATACCGCATGGCCTGCTTGTCGCCAACCACATCTCCTGGCTCGACATCTACGTCATCAATGCGCTGGCACCGGCTGCCTTCGTCGCGAAAGATGACGTCAAGGACTGGCAGCTGATCGGCTGGCTGTGCCAGCACACGGAAACAATTTTCCTCGAACGCGGCTCGCGCGCCGCAGCGCAGCGCACGCGCGAGACGATGGTCGCGCAACTGGCCAGTGGCAACCACGTCGCGCTGTTTCCCGAGGGGACAACGACGGATGGCAGCAAGGTGCTACCTTTCCACGGTGCGCTGTTTCAGAGCGCCATCGATGCCAGCGTGCCAGTCGTACCGCTCGCCCTGCGCTACGTCGATGCAGACGGCAAGCCCAGTCGCGCGCCGGCCTACGACGGAGATATCACGCTGCTGCAATGCATGCGCGCCATCGCCCGCGCCAGCGACTTGTCCGTTCAGGTGCGCGTGCTGTCTCCGCTCACTACCGCAAATGTCGACCGGCGCCATCTCGCTGCGCACTGCCACCATGCCATTGCCTGGCATCTGGGGCATGCCAACCCGAGTGCTACTCCCAGCCCGACGGACGCGCCGCCTGACCACAGGGCATCTGAAATATCCGCCGATCCTCAAGTCGCACTGCCGTAAGCTGGCCGCCCCACAGGCAGCCGGAGTCGAGCGCCAGTAGATTGTCGGTCTGGTACAACCCCAGTGCCGACCAATGCCCACAGACGATCTGGTGGTCGGCACTACGCCGGCCCGAAGCATCAAACCAGGGCACGCAATCCTTGGGGCCGCGCTCGGGTGGCCCTTTGGCCCCCGGCGCACGAAACTCCATGGCCCCCGCGCTCGTGACGAAGCGCATGCGCGTCATCGCATTCACCACCACGCGCAACCGATCCCAGCCCGCCAGATCGTCGGACCAGGCATTCGGCTCCGAGCCCCACATATTGGCCAGAAACTTCAGGTAATCCGGCGCCAGCAGCGCCGCCGACACCTCATCGGATAATGCCTGCGCCTGCGCCACATCCCAGGCCGGCAACAGACCTGCATGAACCATGCCCCAGTTGCCCTGGACATGAAACAGGGGCAGGCCGCGCAACCAGTACAGCAACTCGTCGCAATCCTTGGCGGCGAGAATCGCCGTCAGCGTGTCTTCCTTGTTGGCCTTGCCGTGGCCGGCGGCCTGCATGATCAGATGCAAATCGTGGTTGCCCAGCACCGTGACGGCGGCATCCTCCAGACTGCGGACGAAGCGCAATACTTCCAGCGATTGCGGTCCGCGATTGACCAGATCGCCAACGAACCAGAGACAATCCGCCGCCGGGTCGAAGTCGAGATAGTCGAGCAGGCGTGCCAGCGGGTCGTAGCAGCCCTGCAGGTCGCCGATTGCGTAGGTGGCCATCAGTTCCTCGTCATGGCAGCAGCAGGGATGCCGGCTGCAGGTTAGCCATTACGATCAGCACGACCTGCAGCAGCAGGATGACGATGAGCGGCGAGAAATCGATACCGCCCATGGCCGGCATGCGCTGCCGTACCGGCCCCAGCAGGGGCCGGGCCAGGCCGTCGAACAGGGCCAGAAAGGGCGAATGGGGATTGATCCAGGACAGCAGCGCCGCAATGATCACCACGCCCATCAGCAGATAAATGAATATGCGCGCCACCGTCAGCGCCGCCATCCAGGCCACGCCGAGGATCGCACCGGGCGTTAGCAGTAGCAGACCGGTGAGGCCGGCCATGATGCCCAGAAAGACGATCTGCACCAGCCAGGCGGCCAACATGCTAGCCAAGTCGGCGCCGAACAGGCCGGGGATGATGCGCCGCAAGGGCAGCACGGCCCAGTTGGTCGCCGCCAGCACGAATTCGCCGATCGGGTTGCGAAACGGTGCGCGCGCCCACTGCATCCAGACACGCGCGAGAAATGCAACGGCGAGGATATCGGCGGCGGTGCCCAGCAGGAGGGAAATGATTTGTGCCAGCATCAGTCTTGCCCAAGTTGGTCGCAAAGCTCACGGCCACGCGCGGCGGCAGCGGCGACACCGTGGCCGATCGAGGTCGCCACGCGCAGCGAGGCAAAGGTGTCGAGCGCAGCAGCCGTCGTCCCGCCCTTCGAGGTGACGCGGGCGCGCAGTTCGCTGACGTTTTCGTCACTGTTGGCCGCCAGTTGGGCCGCGCCGACGAAGGTTTCGATGGCCAAGAGCCGCGCAGCTTCCTCTGGCAGGCCGAGCGAGGCACCCGCGCTTTGCAGCGCCTCGATGAAATAGAACACATAGGCCGGGCCGCTGCCGGAGACGGCGGTCACCGCATCCATCAGGCTTTCGTCCTCAATCCACAGCGTTTTGCCCACGGCGGAGAGAATTTTCTCGGCTGTTTCACGCCCTTCCAGATCGACGCTCGGGTCGGCATACAGGCCGGTGATGCCGGCGCCGACCAGGGCCGGGGTGTTCGGCATGGCGCGAATCAGTCGGGCATGACCTCCCAGCCAGCGGCCCATGTCGGCCAGGCGCAGGCCGGCGGCAATGCTGATGACCAGCTGTTGTGCCAATTTGCCGGCTGCCGGGGCAATCGCCTCTTTCATCAGTTGTGGCTTGACCGCCAGCACGATGACATCGCAGTTGAGCGCCGCCGCGTCGATGGCCGGGGTGCAGCGCACGCCAAAGGTGTCGGTCAGGCGCTCCCTGGCCTCGTCGAAGGGCTCGACCACCTGCAGGCCGGCCATCGAGAAGCCCTGCTTCTTGAGGCCGCCGATCAGGGCAGTGGCCATGTTGCCGCCGCCGATGAAGGTAATTTTCATGTGCTGTAATTCCTTTCGCCAAAGATCGCCGTGCCCACCCGCACGATGGTCGCGCCCTCCATTATCGCGGCTTCGAGGTCGTGCGACATGCCCATCGAGAGTGTGTCAAGGGGCAGGCCTTCGGCCACCAGTTTTTCCTGCAACGCCCGCACTGCTGCAAAGTGCCGTTTCACCAACGCCGACTTTTCGTCGCTCATCGGCTCGGGAATCGCCATCAGGCCGCGCAGCCTGAGTCGCGGCAAGGCAGCCACAGCGCGGCAGAGCGCGGGCACCTCTGCCGGCGTGCAACCACTTTTGCTGGCCTCGCCACTGACATTCACCTCGACGCAGACATTCAACGGCGGCAGATGCTCGGGCCGTTGTGCCGACAAGCGTTCGGCAATCTTGAGACGTTCAATGGAGTGCACCCAGTCGAAGCGTTCAGCGACGGGGCGGGTCTTGTTGCTCTGCAGGGGGCCGATGAAATGCCATTGCAATGACAGCTCAGCCAGCGCAGCCATCTTGGGTAGCGCCTCCTGCACATAGCTTTCGCCAAAGGCGACCTGCCCGGCCCCGGCCGCGGCGCGAACGGCCGATTCTGGCCAGGTTTTCGACACGGCCAGCAGATTTACCAGGCCGGGAGCGCGTCCGGCCTGGGCGCAGGCGGCCACGATGCGCTGATTTACGGCTTGCAGGTTGGCGGAAATTGTTGTCATATATCGGCTTCAAGTATATCCGGCCAAACCTTCAGGAGCTCCGTATGGACATCACCGAACTGCTTGCTTTCGTCGTCAAGAACAAGGCATCCGACTTGCACCTATCCTCCGGCCTGCCGCCGATGATCCGCGTTCATGGTGACGTCCGCCGCGTCAACCTCCCGGCGATGGAGCACAAGGATGTCCATAGCATGATCTATGACATCATGAACGACGGCCAGCGCAAGGCCTACGAAGAGAATCTCGAATGCGACTTCTCCTTCGCCGTGCCGGGCCTGGCACGTTTCCGGGTCAATGCCTATGTGCAAAACCGGGGTGCCGCCGCCGTATTGCGGACGATTCCCTCCAAGGTATTGACGCTGGAGCAATTGAACGCACCGAAAATCTTCAAGGAAATCTCCGACCAGCCGCGCGGCATCGTACTCGTCACCGGCCCGACCGGTTCAGGCAAGTCGACGACACTGGCAGCGATGGTCGACCACAAGAATGAAACCGAATACGGCCACATCCTGACGGTCGAAGATCCGATCGAATTCGTGCATGAATCAAAGAAGTGTCTGGTCAATCAGCGCGAAGTCGGCCCGCACACCAAGTCTTTCAGCAACGCCTTGCGCTCCGCTCTGCGCGAAGACCCGGACGTGATTCTCGTGGGCGAAATGCGCGACCTCGAAACCATCCGTCTCGCCCTCTCCGGCGCCGAGACCGGCCACCTGGTGTTCGGCACCCTGCACACCTCATCGGCCGCCAAGACCATCGACCGGATTGTCGACGTCTTCCCGGCTGCCGAGAAGGAGATGATCCGTGCGATGCTGTCCGAATCGCTGAAGGCCGTCATCTCGCAAACGCTGCTGAAGACCAAGGACGGCAGCGGCCGCGTCGCCGCGCACGAAATCATGATCGGCACGCCGGCCATCCGCAACCTGATCCGCGAAAACAAGATTGCCCAGATGTATTCGGCGATCCAGACCGGCCAGCAGTTCGGCATGCAGACGCTGGATCAGAATCTGCAGGATCTGGTCAAGCGCAACATCGTGTCATCCGCCGAGGCCCGCAGCAAGGCCGCCAACAAAGACACCTTCCCGGGGTAAGCACCATGGAAAGAGATGAAGCACTGAAGTTCATGCACCAGTTGCTGTCGATGATGATCCAGAAAAAGGGATCAGACCTCTTCATCACCGCCGGTTTTCCGCCGGCGATGAAGGTGGACGGCAAGATGACACCGGTCACCGCGCAGCCGCTGACCGCGCAGCACACCATCGAACTCGCCCGCGCCGTAATGAACGACAAGCAGGCGGCCGAATTCGAGGCGACCAAGGAATGCAACTTCGCCATCAGCCCCGCCGGCATCGGTCGCTTCCGCGTCAATGCCTTTGTGCAACAAAGCCGTACCGGCCTGATCCTGCGCACCATCACGACCACCATCCCGAAGTTCGAGGACCTCGGTCTGCCGCCGGTGCTCAAGGATGTGGTGATGACCAAGCGCGGTCTCGTCCTCTTCGTCGGTGGCACCGGCTCCGGCAAGTCGACCTCGATGGCGGCGATGATCGGCTACCGCAACGAGAACAGCTACGGCCACATCATCACTATCGAAGACCCGGTCGAGTACGTGCATGACCACAAGAACTGCGTCATCACCCAGCGCGAAGTCGGCGTCGATACCGAGTCGTGGGAAGCGGCGCTGAAGAACACCCTGCGTCAGGCGCCGGATGTCATTCTGATCGGCGAGATTCGCGATCGGGAAGTCATGGAGCATGCCATCGCTTTTGCGGAAACCGGCCACTTGGCCTTGGGTACGCTGCACGCCAACAACTCCAACCAGGCGATGGACCGCATCATTAACTTCTTCCCCGAGGAGCGCCGCCCGCAGTTGCTGATGGACTTGTCGCTGAACCTCAAGGCCGTCGTCTCGCAGCGCCTGATTCCGCTCAAGGAAGGCAAGGGGCGCGCTGCCGCCATCGAGATCCTGCTGAATTCACCGCTGATTTCCGACCTGATCGGCAAGGGCGAGGTGCATGGCATCAAGGAGATCATGAAGAAGTCGCGCGAACTGGGTATGCAGACCTTCGACCAGGCGCTATTCGACCTTTACGAGGCCGGCAAGATCAGCTACGAGGACGCGTTGCGTTTCGCCGACTCGATGAACGAAGTGCGCCTGATGATCAAACTGCATGGCAAGGAAACCGCCGACAAGGATCTCTCTGGCGGGATACAACATCTGGATATTGTGTAGCCCGCCATCCCCTAGTCCTTTCCTCTCAGAACTGGACAACTTGACCCTATTTGCGGCAAACTTGCAGCTATGTCGAATCCAAAACGCAAAAAGGCTTCTGCCAAAAGTGATGCAAGTGCCGGACGTGATGCGCGTATTCTGGTCTTGCATGGCCCCAATCTGAACCTCCTCGGCACGCGTGAGCCGGATGTTTACGGCCACACCACGTTGGCCGACATTCACGGCATGATGGAGGCCCGGGCGCACGCCGACGGCATCCAGATCGAGAGTTTCCAGAGCAACAGCGAGGGCGGTCTGATTGATCGTGTCCAGGCGGCGGGTGCCGAGGGCATTGAGTTCATTATCATCAATCCTGGCGGCTACACCCATACCAGCATTGCCCTGCGTGATGCGCTGGCGGCGGTGCGCATCCCCTTCATCGAAGTGCATCTGTCGAACATCTTCGCCCGTGAGGCGTTTCGTCATCACTCGTATTTTTCCGAGATCGCCGTGGGCACCATCTGCGGCCTGGGCGCCCAGGGTTATGCCCTCGCGCTAGAAGCGGCGCTTGCGCGTATTCGCGCGTAAAATTAAACATCTTGCCTGCAACACGCAGGCATCGGCATTCATTGGAGATTGTATGGATCTAAGAAAACTGAAAACCCTGATCGACCTTGTCCAAAATTCGGGCATTTCCGAGTTGGAGATCAGCGAGGGCGAGGAAAAAATCCGTATTGCCAAGCAGTTCACCGCTCCTTCCCATACGATGGTCAGCATGCCGATGCAAGCTTCCCAGCAATATGCCGCCTCGCCAGCGCCGACTTTTGCTGAAGCGGCAGCGGCTGCCGCTGCGGCCGCCCCGGCTGAGCCGGAGGGCCATGCCGTCAAGGCGCCGATGGTCGGCACCTTCTACCGTTCCGGCAGCCCTGGCGCAGCCGCGTTTGTCGAGATCGGTCAGACCGTAAAGAAGGGCGAGACCTTGTGCATCATCGAGGCGATGAAGCTGATGAACGAGATC
The DNA here is from genome assembly GCA_030681195.1 of Rhodocyclaceae bacterium. GTDB lineage: Bacteria > Pseudomonadota > Gammaproteobacteria > Burkholderiales > Rhodocyclaceae > Sulfuricystis. The sequence continues at coordinate 58,265 of JAUXXJ010000012.1, read as the reverse complement.
GAGTCGGATGCCGATGGGGTGGTCAAGGCGATCCTGAGCGAGAACGGCCAACCAGTCGAGTTCGATCAACCTTTGTTTATCCTCGCCTAAAAATGGCCATGTTCGGGAAAGTCCTGATCGCCAACCGTGGCGAGATTGCGCTCAGAGTCCTGCGTGCCTGCCGCGAACTGGGCGTACGCACGGTGGCGGTGCACTCCACCGCCGATGCCGAAGCCAAATACGTCAAACTGGCCGATGAGTCGGTCTGTATCGGCCCGGCCTCATCCACCCTGAGTTATCTCAATATCCCGGCCATTATTTCGGCGGCCGAAGTGACCGATGCCGAGGCGATCCATCCTGGTTACGGCTTCCTTTCCGAGAATGCCGATTTTGCCGAGCGCGTCGAAAAATCCGGCTTCGTCTTCATCGGCCCGCAGGCCGAGACGATCCGCCTGATGGGCGATAAGGTCTCTGCCAAGAATGCCATGAAGGTCGCCGGGGTGCCCTGCGTCCCCGGTTCTGAGGGCGCGTTGCCGGACGATCCCAAGGAGATCGTGAAAATTGCGCGCGCCGTGGGTTATCCGGTGATCATCAAGGCGGCCGGCGGTGGCGGCGGACGCGGCATGCGCGTGGTGCATACCGAGGCGGCGTTGATCAATGCGGTGAACATGACGCGCAGCGAAGCGGGCGCAGCGTTTGGCAACCCCGTGGTCTATATGGAGAAGTTCCTTGAGAACCCGCGCCATATCGAAATCCAGATCATGGCCGACAACTACAAGAACGCCGTCTGGCTGTCCGAGCGCGACTGTTCCATGCAGCGCCGCCATCAAAAAGTCATTGAGGAGGCACCGGCACCGGATGTGAATCGCCGCGCCATTGCCCGCGTCGGCGAACGCTGCGCCGAAGCCTGCAAGAAGATCGGCTACCGTGGTGCCGGGACTTTCGAGTTCCTCTACGAAAACGGCGAGTTCTACTTCATCGAGATGAACACGCGCGTGCAGGTCGAGCATCCGGTCACCGAACTGGTCACCGGCATCGATATTGTGCAGGCGCAGATTCGCGTCGCGGCCGGCGAGAAATTGTGGTTCCGCCAGCGCGACATCGAGGTTAAGGGTCATTCGGTGGAATGCCGCATCTGTGCCGAAGACCCCTTCAAGTTCACGCCATCTCCCGGCAAAATAACGAATTGGCATCCGCCCGGTGGTCCTGGCGTACGCGTCGACTCGCACGTTTATTCGGGCTACACGGTGCCCAGTCACTACGACTCGATGATCGCCAAGGTCATTACCTACGGCGACACGCGTGAGCAGGCGATCCGTCGCATGCGCATTGCGCTGTCCGAGATGATGGTTGATGGCATCAAGACAAACATTCCCCTGCATCAGGACCTGATGCTCGACGAGCGCTTCCTGCAGGGGGGGACCAGCATTCACTACCTCGAAGAAAAACTCGCCGAGCGCGAGGCGGCGACGCGCAAGTAGCCGCCCATGTGGGTTTCCGTCGCGCTCGAAACCGATGCCGCGCACGCCGAAGTGCTTTCGGATGCGCTGATGGCGGCGGGAGCAATCTCCGTCTCCGTCGAGGATGCCCAGGCCGGCACCGAACTAGAAACGCCGCAGTTCGGCGAACCTGGTTCACCGACGACACCGATCTGGGACGTCAGCCGGGTCATCGCCCTGTTTGAACCGGTGCCCGACCTGATCGACCGCATCAAGCAGGCGATACAGGAAATCGGACTCGATCCGCACACGCCTCTGCGTCTTGAGGATGTGGCCGAGCAGGACTGGGTGCGGCTTACCCAATCCCAGTTCGATCCGATCCGCATTTCCGACCGGCTATGGATTGTGCCTTCCTGGCATGTCGCGCCCGATCCCACGGCGATCAATCTGGAACTCGACCCCGGCCTCGCCTTTGGCACCGGTAGCCATCCCACCACGCGCCTGTGTCTGGAGTGGCTGGAAACGACCATCACGCCGGGTGTCTCGGTGCTCGACTACGGTTGCGGTTCCGGCATTCTCGCTATTGCCGCGAAAAAACTCGGCGCTGGCGAGACAGCAGGCGTGGATATCGACCCGGCGGCACTGACCGCTGCGGCCGACAATGCGGCGCGCAATCAGGTTGTATTGAGGCTGGCGCCGTCGAGCGCACCGATGGCCCAGCGCTTTGATGTCGTCGTCGCCAACATCCTCACCAATCCGTTGATGTTGCTGGCCCCGCTGCTGACTTCGCGCTTGGCGCCGGGCGGCAAACTGGCCCTGTCGGGCGTGCTGGAAACGCAGGCCGAGCAGGTCATCGCGGCTTATGCGCCATTCCTGCCCTTGCGGGTTGGTGCGGTGCATGAAGGCTGGGTACGCCTCGAAGGTGACAGGTAAACTGGCCGCATGCTGACCCGTTGCCCTCATTGCCAGACCGCTTTTCGCATTACCCATGAGCAACTGATTCCGCGTCAGGGCCGGGTGCGCTGCGGCGCCTGTTATCTGGTGTTCAGCGCGCTGGATAGCTTGAGCGATGAACCCACTGGCGCGGCGATGCCGGTGGCTGAGGTGCTGCCCGAGCAACAGGAAGAAGTCGTTCCTGTTGCGTTGGTTGTCCCCGAGGAAGCTCTGCAGGTGCTTGATCCAGAGCCCAATCCCTGGCCCTTTCCCAAGCCCGAGAGACTGACCGAGCCCGAGCCGATACCTGAGCCCGAACCGGAAACAATCGAGCCTGAACCTGAGCCCGAACCAGAAGTTTGGGATGAGCCCGAGGAAGAAGCCCCGCCCCGCCGCTGGCCATGGGCACTCGGCATCGTCCTGCTGCTTTTGCTCGGTGCCGGGCAACTGATTTACCAGTTCCGCGTCGAATTGGCCGTGCTGATGCCCGAACTGCGTGCGCCGCTGACGGCCACCTGTGAGGCGCTTGGCTGCACCGTGCCTTATCCACATCGTCCCGAATTGATGGCGATTGAAAGCTCGGATCTTGCGCCGGCCGACAATGAACGCCTGCATCTCACTGCTAACCTGCGCAATCGCGCGCCTTTCGCGCAGGCCTATCCGCATCTCGAATTGACGCTGACCGACACCGCCGATGCGCCCATGTTGCGCAAGGTGCTTACGCCCGCCGACTATCTGCCGGCCGCTCAATCAGGTCGATCAGCAGCCTTCTTCGCGCCGCGCGACGAAGTGGCTGTCTCCCTGCAGCTCGAAACGCCCGGCCTGTCGGCCGTTGGCTACCGCCTCTATCTTTTCTATCCCTGACTGGATCAACCACATGCACACGCTCATCTGCGGCTCCCTCGCCTACGACACCATCATGGTTTTCAAGGATCGCTTCAAGAACCACATCCTGCCGGAACAGATCCACATCCTCAACGTTGCTTTCCTAGTGCCGGACATGCGCCGCGAATACGGCGGTTGCGCTGGCAACATCGCCTACAACCTGCGCCTGCTCGGCGGTAAGCCGCTGATCATGGCGGCGGTGGGCGATGACTGCGATCCGTACATGGCAAGACTCAAGCAACTGGGCATGGATGCCACGCATGTGCGCAAGGTGCCGGACAGCTTCACCGCCCAAGCCTTCATCACCACCGACCTTGATGATAACCAGATCACCGCTTTCCACCCCGGCGCGATGAACTTCTCGCACGAGAATCGCATCGGCGATGCGCGCGATGTGACCCTCGGCATTGTCGCCCCCGATGGCCGCGACGGCATGCTGCAGCATGCACGCCAGTTCCACGAACAGGGCATTCCCTTCATCTTCGATCCAGGTCAGGGCCTGCCGATGTTCAATGGTGAGGAGCTACTCGAATTCATCCGTCTGGCCGACTACTGCACGGTGAATGACTACGAAGCCAAGCTGCTGACCGAGCGTACCGGCAAGTCGCTCGACGAACTGGCAACGCTGGTCAAAGCGCTGATTGTGACGCTTGGCGGAAACGGCTCGCAGATTTACGCGGACGGCACGCGTGTCGATATTCCGGTGGTGCCGGCGGCCGAACTGCTCGACCCGACCGGCTGCGGCGATGCCTATCGCGCCGGCTTGCTCTACGGCATCGCGAATGGCTGGAGTTGGCTAAAGACCGGCCGTCTGGCGGCGCTGATGGGCAGCATCAAGATTGCTCATCGCGGCGGGCAGAACCACAAGCCCAGCCGCGCAGAACTGGCCGCGCAGTTTGACGCAGCCTTTGGCGAAAAGCTGGATTAACCCTGCGCTTCCTCGGCGGCGATGTCGGCGCGCACCTGGTTCATGTCCAGGCTTTTCACCTGTTCGATCAGTTGATCGAGGGCAGAAGCGGGCAGGGCGCCGGCCTCGGCGTAGAGGATGATCTGTTCACGGAAAACCATTAGCGTGGGGATCGAGCGGATGTTGAAGCCGCCGGCCAGATCGCGTTCCGCTTCGGTATCCACCTTGGCAAAGGCGATGTCGGGATGCTTCTCCGAGGCGGCCTCGAAGGTCGGCGCAAAGGATTTGCAGGGGCCACACCACTCCGCCCAGAAATCGACGATGACGATGTCTTTGCTATTGATAGTGTCCTTGAAGTTTTCGGCGGTGAGCTGGATGGTGGCCATGAGGCGCTCCGTGGGAGTGGATGAGTGGACATTTTAGCCGCTGCGTCCGTGATCGGCCGCTTTGCCCCATCGCCAACAGGGCCTTTGCATTTCGGCTCGCTGGTGGCCGCTTTGGGCAGCTACCTTGAAGCGAAAGCGCGTGGCGGCCGCTGGCTGGTGCGCATGGAGGATGTCGATCAGCCGCGCTGCAAACCCGAGCATGCCGACGACATCCTACGTACCCTCGACGCCTTCGGTTTCGAGTGGGATGGGCCCGTGATGGTGCAAAGCCAGCGCACCGCGCGCTATCGCGATGTGCTTGAGCAACTGAAGACGATGGGCGCCGTTTATCCCTGCGGCTGTACGCGCAGCGAACTGGACGGTGCGCGGGTCGGTGCGGACGGCGCGCCGGTATATCCGGGCACCTGTCGCAACGGCCTGCCGGCCGGAAAAAATGCACGGGCCTGGCGCTTGCGCGTGTCGGGTGATATCGACTTCGACGATGCGGTGCAAGGCCGGCAGCATCAGGATTTGCCGCGCGACGTGGGGGACTGTGTGTTGCTGCGCGCTGATGGCTACTTTGCCTATCAGTTGGCGGTGGTGGTCGACGATGCTGATCAGGGCATCGACCATGTCGTGCGTGGTGCCGATCTGATTCATTCGACGGCACGGCAGATTTACCTGCAGCACTTGCTGGGTTATCCGACGCCTGCCTATGCCCATCTGCCGGTGGCAGTCGATGCCACCGGGGCGAAGCTGTCAAAGCAAACGTTGGCCGCGCCGGTGGATGCGCACGATCCGGGCAGGGCATTGACAGCCGCTGCGAGATTTCTTGGGCAAAATCCACCTTGCCGTCTCGCCAGCGCCGACTTTTGGGCGTGGGCACACGAACACTGGCAACTCAACAAGGTGCCGCACGTTGCGGCGATCACTATCGAGGAGAATCCATGATCATTAACGACGACGCAGGCATCCGCCGCATCCTGGAAAACCACAAGGTTATCGCCATGGTCGGCCTCTCGCCCAAGGAAGATCGGCCCAGCAATATCGTCGCGCGCTACCTGATGGCGCGTGGCTACACGGTGATTCCGGTCAATCCGGGGCAGCAGGAAATTCTTGGCCAGCCCTGCTACGCGGACCTAAAAAGCATTCCGGTCACGGTGGATATGGTCGATGTGTTCCGCAACTCAGCCGACGTGCCGCCGATTGCCGATGATGCCATTGCCATCGGCGCGAAATCGCTCTGGCTGCAATTGGGGGTGATTCACCCTGCAGCGGCGGAGAAAGCGGCGGCGGCAGGGTTGGCGGTGGTGATGGATCGCTGTCCGAAGATCGAGATCGGGCGGCTGTTCGACTAATCCGTTTGTTCGGCGACCACCTGATCGCGCCCTTCTTCCTTGGCGCGATACAGGGCCGCATCGGCGCGCTTCAGCAACGATTCGTAACTGGTTTCCTGCACCGCGAGGACGGCTGCGCCGATGCTGGCGTTGTAGCGAATCTGCCCGTTGCTGTGGTCGATGGACTGCTGGCGTGTGGCCTCAAGGATGCGCAGTGCAACCTCAACGGCACCATCCAGCCCGGTGTTCGGCAGCAGCACGGCAAATTCTTCGCCGCCGAGTCGGGCGAACAGGTCGGTGGCGCGCAAGGGGGCCAAGGCGATGCGGGAAAAATTGCGCAGCACCTCATCGCCAGCCGCATGTCCCCAGGTATCGTTGATGCGCTTGAAGTGATCCAGGTCGATCATCAGCAAGGACAGGGGCGTGTTGTCGCGTCGGGCGCGCTGGATTTCGATCTGCGCCTGCTCGACAAAGTGGCGGCGATTGGCGGCACCGGTCAGCGGATCGGTGCGCACCAGTTGCTCCAACTGCTGGTTGGCCTGCTCAAGGGCGCGGGTACGCTCGGCAACTTGCGCTTCGAGGCCCTTGTTCATGGTCTCCAGCGCAGAGTAATGGGCGATGCGCTCTTCCTCCAGTCGGTTGAGCATGCGATTGAAGGCCTCCTCAAGCTTGGTCAATTCATTTTCTTTTGCCTGATGGAGATCCAGGCGGTGCTTGTTCCCGAGAGAATCGAGGTCGATGGCGGTTACCGCATCGGTGAGTTGTTGCAGGGGAATGCCGAGGCGCCGACGGAAGGCCCAGAGGAAAAGCAGGGTCAGTGCGGTGCTCTTGATCAGGGCGCTGATCAGGATCATCTGATAACCCACGCGCAGACGATCGAAGATGACATCGCCCGCCGCTTCGAAGCTGACGTCGGCCAGATGCACATCCTCGCCGGCGAAGTGATAGGAGAGCTTGAAGGTGTGGGTGATTTGTCTGCCCAGCACACTGGGCGCCGATTCCTTGATCAGTTCACGTCCACTGGCATCGATGACGCGCATGGTGGAAATCACCGGCAAATCGACAATGCCCTGCTGTAGTGCTTCCAGTTGCTCGGTGTTGAGTTCCCAGAGCGCGGTGGCCAGTGCGGGAGAGAAGGTGCGTTCGACACTGGCCAGCTCCCCCTGAATGGTGTTGCGCGTATGCAGGTATTCGACGCCCATCTGCGCCAGCGTCACCAGCAGCGTGATCGCAAAATATATCGACAACACCGCCTTCAGCAGTTGCCAAGAGAGCGAGTACGTGCCAATCCTCATTGCTTGACCGTAAAGTATTCGTCGATGTACTTGCGATAGATGGCTTCGTAACGGCCATCTCGGCGCATGGCGGCCAGTTCGCGGTTGAAGGCATCACGAATGCTGGCGTCGATGAACGCCGTCTTATACGGTGTCGGGGGGAACAGCTGGAAAACCTCATATTCCGTTGCGCGCGGCGCCTTGCCTTCCGCGATGAGCTTTTCGCGATAGAAGCGAAAGATGCTCTCGTCCATCACCGCGACGTCGATACGCCCGAGCAGCAGCATCAGCGTCTGGGTTTCCTGGTTGGCCATTTCCTTGTAATCGGGATTGACGGCCACGACACGGCCGAAGTCCTCACCCAGGTATTTGCTGGCGTTCTGGAACGCCACGACGGTCTTGTCCTTGAGGTCGGCCAGTTTGCCGAGCTTGAACTGGCGCGACTTCAGGCTGAAGGCGCGGTTGTGATACTGCATGAAGTCATCGGAATAGTTGGCTTTGAGCCCGGAGTTTTCACGGATGATCGCCGTGCCATCGACGCGCTGTTCGGCGAACAACTCGAAGCCGCGCCCGATCGGGACATACACCGGCGCGACCTTGTGACCGCTGGCCTTCAGGGCTTCGCGCACGATATCGACCACGATGCCATCCCCTTTCTCGAACACATAAGGCGGTGTGTACTGGGAAAAGATGATTTTCAGTTCGCGCGCATGGGTCAGACCCCAGGGCAGGGCAAGGCAAATTAGAAGGAAAACGCGCAATAGCCGGATGTTCAAGACCCACTCCTGTCATTGATGCCAATCAAGAAATGGCAGTATAAAGTTGATCAACCGGCTTGGGTAGGTTGGCTACTCCCGGTAGTCGCGCCCGCCATAGCGCGTAATGCCCAGCATCATCCGCACCATGCCGTAGGCGATCCAGCGCAGCATCCGCGCTGGCCAGCCGCTGCGTTTGAAGTCGGCACGGGTGATCTCGACGGCATCCTGCGCCATGGCGCGTTGCAGGCTCTCGCGCAGTCGGGTGGCGAAGCCGGCATCCTTGATGGCCACATTCGCCTCGCGGGCTAGCAGCAGGCTGAACGGGTCGATGTTGGAGGAGCCGACCGTTGCCCAGACTTCATCGACCACGGCCACCTTGGCATGCAGGAAGCCGCTGCGGTATTCGAACAGGCGCACGCCGTTCCCCAGCAATTTGCCGTAGAGCGCTTGCGTGGCATAGTGCAGCAGCGCATATTCCACCTGACCTTGCAGCAGGATGGTGACCGCCACACCGCGCGCACGCGCGTCGAGCAGGATGCGGCGAAAGCGGCGGCCCGGCAGAAAGTAGGCGCTGGCGAGGATGATCTCGCTGCGTGCGGTGGCGATGGCTTCGAGATAAGCCTGCTCGATGTCGCGCCGATGGCGCAGGTTGTCGCGAATGATGAAGGCGGCGGCCATCAGGCCGCTGGGCGCCTCTTCCGCGCAAGCGGGCAGTGATGGCAGCGGCGGGCGGCGCTGTAGCCTTGCCCAGCCGATCAGGCGCCATAGTTTGACGACACTGCGGTGAATGTGCGCGACCAGCGGCCCGGTGATGCGCACGGCGTAGTCGAAGCGCGGTCCCAGTCCCGGCATGCTGCCGTTGTTGAGATCGTCGATAAGGTTGATGCCGCCGACGAAGGCGATGCGCCCGTCGATCACGGCGAGCTTGCGATGCAGGCGGCGCAGACGGTGGCGGCGCAGACGCAGACGGGCAACTTCGGGCCGATAGACTTCGACTTGCACGCCCGCAGCGACCAGTCGGCGCCCAAGGCCCACCGGGAATTCGCGGGCACCGAAGCCATCGACCAGCACCCGCACCGGCACGCCGCGTTCCGCCGCGCCCATGAGGGCCGCGACGATGCGCTGCCCGGATTCGTCATCCGCAAAAATGTAGGTTTCGAGATGGATCTCGCACTCAGCGCTGGCGATGGCGGCTTCGAGGGCCGGAAAGAAATCCCCGCCCGATTCGAGTAGATCGACCTGGTTGCCGGGGAGGTAGGCCGCGCTCATGGCAGGGAAAACTGTGCAGAGAGCGCGGCATGATCGGAAATGGCGGACCACGGCAGGCCGTGATGCACGGCACAGGCTTCCGTCCGCAGGCCGCGCGCATAGATGCGGTCGAGGCGAAAAATCGGCAGGGCGGCGGGAAAGCTGCGGCTCGGCTGCGTATTGGTGCAGGCAAACACCTCGGACAATCCCAGGCGCGGGGTGATCAGTTCGCAGGCGCGACCGCGCCAGTCGTTGAAGTCGCCGGCAATGATCAGTGGTGCGTCGTGCGGGACATGGGCCTCGATGTGCGTCGCGAGGGCGAGCAACTGATGGCGGCGCGAACGGCCGAATAGCGAGAGGTGGGCGCAGACGCAATGCAGCGGTGTGGCAAGACCGGGCACGGCGATGGTGCTGTGGAGTAAGCCACGCTTCTCGAAGCGCAGGCGGGTCACATCCTGATTATGCGAGGTGAGGATCGGAAAGCGCGACAAAATCGCATTGCCGTGGTGACCGTGGTCATAGACCATGTTGTGACCGTAGGCGTGGTTGGCCCACACACCTTCAGCGAGGAATTCATGCTGCGGCTCGGCCGGCCAGTTGTCGTGGTTGGTCGCGTGGTGTTCGTGGCGGCCCTGGACTTCCTGCAGGAACACAATGTCGGCATCCAGCGCGCGCAGCCGCTCGCGTAGCTCATGCACCATCATGCGGCGGTTGAACTGCGAGAAGCCCTTGTGAATGTTCCAGGTAGCGATTGAAAGCATGCCCGGAGTGTAAACCTTCTGTAATGCGGCAAAATGCGGACATGCTCATCCATCCGCAATTCGACCCCATCGCGATTTCACTCGGCCCGCTGGCCATCCGCTGGTACGGCCTGATGTACCTGCTGGCTTTTCTGGCTTTCATCTGGCTCGGCAAGCGGCGCGCCGCAACGCAGCCCTGGCATGGCCTGACGCCGCAGCACGTCGACGACTTGCTGTTCTTCGGCGTACTTGGCGTGGTACTCGGTGGCCGGCTCGGGCAGGTGTTGTTCTACGAGCCAGGCTATTACCTGCAGCATCCGCTGGAAATCCTCGCGGTGTGGAAGGGTGGCATGAGTTTTCATGGCGGCTTCCTCGGTGTGCTGGTGGCGATGGGGCTGTATGCGAAGAAGCATGGCCTGACGTTCTGGCAACTCACCGACTTCATCGCGCCGCTGGTACCCATTGGACTGGGCCTGGGCCGAGTGGGCAACTTCATCAACGGCGAGCTGTGGGGCCGTCCTGCCAGCGCCGACATTTCGTGGGCGATGGTATTTCCTTACGTGGATAGTCTGCCGCGCCACCCATCGCAGTTGTATCAGGCGTTGGGGGAGGGCTTGCTGTTGTTCGCGCTGCTGTGGTGGTTCTCGTCGAAACAACGGCCGCGCATGCAGATCTCGGCGCTGTTCCTGATCGGCTATGGCGTGGTGCGCTGGATTGGCGAATATTTCCGCGAGCCGGATCACGGCATCTTCGGTGTGTCCTCCGTCGTCAGCATGGGGCAGTGGCTTTCATTGCCGATGATCGTCATCGGCGTTCTTCTATTCGTCAGAGGGAATAAAACAAAATGAGTAGACCATTCAAGGTATTGGGCATCCAGCAGATCGCCATCGGCGGCCCGTCGAAGGACAAGCTGCGCACGCTATGGGTCGACAAACTGGGCCTGGAAGTCACCGGCAATTTCGTCTCCGAACGCGAGAATGTCGACGAAGACATTTGCGCGATGGGCAAGGGGGCGTTCAAGGTCGAGGTCGACCTGATGCAGCCGGTCGATCCCGAGAAGAAGCCGGCGGTGCACACCACGCCGCTCAATCACGTTGGCCTGTGGATCGACGATCTGCCCAAGGCGGTGGAATGGCTGACCGCGCAGGGCGTACGCTTTGCCCCCGGCGGCATCCGCAAGGGCGCGGCGGGCTACGACATCTGCTTTCTGCATCCGAAATCGAACGACGAATTTCCGATTGCCGGCGAAGGCGTGCTGATCGAACTGGTGCAGGCGCCGCCCGAGGTGATCGCCGCGCTGGGATAATTAGTCGGCGCTGGGCGGGGCAGCAGGGCGCCCTTGCTGTTGCTTGCGCGTACGGACCTCGTAAATTAGCCTGCCGGCACCAATCAGGTTGACCAGCGCCACGGCAATAGCGGGCCATATAGGTAATTCGTAGCCAGAGTTCATGCCGTAGAGCAGCGCTCCCGCAAGCGCCAAGCCACCGACCAGTAGGGTCATGCTGCCGAAGCTGATGAAGCCACTTTGTCTGTCAATCAAGATTACATCCCCTTTATTCGTGCGCCCTGTTGCGGAAGCGAAAATTATCACATAGCCGCAGAATGTATCTTCATGCGTCAGAGTATCAATTCCAGTGGCCAGCGCACGGCGGCGGCGACCGCCAGCGCGGCACCCACTGAGAGTGCGACGGAGAACAGCGCTTCGCGCCGCCCGAGCAGCTTGAGCATCATCGCGAAGGTTGAGACGCAGGGGACGTAGAAGGTCAGGAAGACGAGGAAAGTGGCGATCTGCGTGGTGCTCAGCACACCGGCCAGCTCCTGCGTCCCAAGCGCCTGAAAGACCATCAGCAGCGAGAGTTCCTTGCGCAGCACGCCGAACAGAATCGGCACGCCGAGTACAACCGGCAGCCCGAGCCACCAGCCGGTGATCGGTGTCAGTGCGAGGTTGATCCACGCATCGGCGCCAAAATGCGTGAGCAGCGCCAGTACGACGCTACCGGCGACCAAGAGCGGCAGGACGATGGTGACGATGTCGCGGCTGCGTTCCCAGGTGTTGGCGAGCAGCGCGCGCAGCGTCGGCACGGCGTAGGACGGAATTTCCTGGATCATGCCCGGCGTGGTTTCCGGGTAGCGGCGCTTGAGCAGTTTGCCGACCAAGCTGACGACAATCGGCGTCAGCATGAACAGGCAGAACACACCAAAGCCGCCGAGATATTTGCCGCCGAGCGCGAGCAGGATGGCCGAGCGTGCCGAGCAGGGCAGGAAGGTGATCAGCAATGCGGCGACGGTCTTGTCGCGGCCATGGGTGACGGCGGCGGTAGCGGCAAGCGCCGGCACATTGCAGCCGAGGCCCATCAGGAAGGGCAGCGCCACGCCGCCGTGCAGCCCGAGCTGGTGGAAGCCACGGTCGACGACAAAAGCGACGCGGTGCATGATGCCCGACTCTTCGAGCAGCACCAGCAGCACCACCAGCGGGATCATGTAGGGAATGACGATGCCGAGCAGACCGATGCCGCCGTCGAGTACGGCGCGGGCGAGGACGCCACTTAGGTCGGTCGGCTGCCACGGTTCCGCCCAGGCGATCAGGCGCGCGACGGTGAGGCTGTCGAGGAAGGCGCTGACCTCGAAGACGAAGAACAGCACGAGGGCGAAGATCGCCAGTGTGCCGGCGAAGCCCCAGCGTGGGTGGAGGAAGACCTCATCCGCCCAGCGTTGCCAGCGTGGCTGCAGGGCGCCGCCGCCAGGACGGGTGACGGCTTCGTAAAGCACGGCGGCACGGTGATGGCGGTCGGCGTGAATCTCTTCGCCGAGCGGACGCGGCAGGATGTCGCTGGCGGTATCGCGGGCGTCGAGCAGGGCGATCGCTTCAGCCGGAAAATGGCAGCGCAATTCCTGAAAGAAGTAATCGTCATTCTCGGCCAGTTGCAGGGCAAAGAAGGTGGCGGGCACGTTAAAGGCGGTGGCGACGGCAGCCTGCGTGACGATGTCGGTGATCGGCGCGAGATGTTCGACGATATGTGGACTGGGCGGCTGCGGCTTGGGTGCGCGCTTTTCGTGCGCCGCGCGGATAACCGTGCTGAACAGGTCGGCCAGACCGATACCCATGTGCGCCACGGTGGGCACGACCGGGGCGCCGAGCTTTTCCGACAATGCGCGTACGTTGATGAACAGCCGCTTGCTGCGTGCCTCGTCCATGCGGTTGAGGGCGATCACCAGCGGTTTGCCGATCTGCGCGAGTTCCAATGCGAGTTCGAGATCGCGCTCCAGCGCGGTGGCATCCATCACCAGTAGCAGCACGTCCGGCGCGGCGAAAGCGGTTTCCGGTTGATGCGATTCGTGGCGCGCGATGGTCGGCCAGTGGTCGCCCCACAGTAGGTATTTGAGCACCACTGTTGCGTTGGGCATGTTGCCGGCGAGTTCGTGGAACGTGTCGAGGGACGGCAGATCGACGAGGGAAATCTGTTCGAGGCCGACCTCGACCTGGCATTCCGCATACGCCGGGCCGACGCCGGCAAGGCGTTCGTGATGCACCACCGTACTCGAGGCGGCCTTGAAGATGCAGCTCTTGCCGGCGCGCGGCTGACCGATCAGCGCGACACGCGGACAGCGCGATCCCCGCAACAGCGGACCAGCCAGCGGAAAGGTGTGCGTGGCCGGCATGGATCAGGCAGGCATCAGTTCGGCAAAGCTGTCGATGGTGAGGTAGTCGCGCGTGTCTTTCGGCGGCTGCCGGGTATCGGGGGTGCGCACGGCGACCAGATGGCGGATGCCGAAATCACGTGCCGCGTCGAGCACGGGCAGACTGTCATCCACCAGCACGGTGCGCTCCGGGTTGAAAGGCTCAAGCGCTTGCAACTTCTCCCAGAAGCCGCGCGCCTCCTTGGCGACGCCCAGTTCGTGCGAACTGATGAGCGCATCGAAATGCGGTTCCAGCCCAGTTTTGGCCATCTTCAAAGTCAGGCTTTTGTGGTGTGCGTTGGTGGCCATTACGATGCGCTTGCCGGCCGCGCGTGTGGCAGCGAGAAAGTCGACGACGGCCGGATGGATGGCGATCAGGTGCGCCACTTCCTCCTTGAGCGCCATGATGTCGAGTTCGAGTTCGGTTGCCCAGAAATCCACCGAATACCACGCCAGTGTGCCGGCGCGGGCATGGTAACGCGCCATCAGTTCGTCGCGGGCGATGTCCTGCGGCAGTCCCTTGGCTTCGGCATAACGTAGGGGGACGTGGGTCTGCCAGAAGTGGTTGTCGAAATGCAGATCGAGCAGCGTGCCATCCATGTCGAGCAGGACGGTGTCGATGGTCTGCCAGTCGATCATTGCTGTAGTCATGGGCGTAAATATGCCCAGCCCTGCTGCTGGCGCTTCATGATCTCGACGTAGCCGGCCGTGGCAATCGTCACGCCATCGACGAGATCTTCCCTTGCCACTTTCTGCGCCTGCATCGAGTTTCCACAGGCGATGAACTCGACACCGGTGGCCAGAGCATCCTGTACATCGTTGGCGGCGAGCGACTCTGCCGTCAGCATGCCGAGGCCGTAACTGATGGCGACCACGGCAATGCGGACATTTTTCGCGCCGAGGTCGGCCTGAATGTTGCGGATGTTGGCCAGCACCGCAATCCACTTCTTGGCATCCTCCTCGTTCACCTGAATGACGACGCGATTCTTCAGGGCGGCGGCCGTCTTGTTCCCTTTGGTCACGTCGACTTTTGGTTCGGCGACGACGGGCAAGGCAAGCATCAAAGCGAAAAAGGCCAAAACGAGCGGGCGTAGAAATCCGGACATGAGGTGCTCCACAAACAAACAGTGGCGCAAGTTTAAGGCTGGGCGTGGAGTTTTGCCAGCGCGTCGCGGCCGGAGAGGATGTGATCGTGCATGTGCCGTGCGGCGGCACCGGCATCGCGGGCCTTGAGCGCGGCCATGATCGCGCGGTGTTCGGCCAGCGACTGGCTGATGCGCCCGTCGAGGCGCAGCGAGTCGCGGCGCGTCAGTTTGAGGAACTTGCGTGTATCGTCGATCAGCTGCGAGAGCCAGCGATTGCCGGCGAGTTGTTGCAGGGTGTTGTGGAAAGTCTGATTGGCTTCGAAGAACTTGTTGGCGTCGTTGGTGGCGCCGTGGCGTTCCAGTTCGGCGTGGATTGTTTCGAGACGTGAAAAGTCGGCGCTGGTGAGGCGGCCTGTTGCTTCCTCGGCGACGCGACCTTCGAGCAGGGCGAGGATGGGAAAGATTTCGTCGATGTCGCGTTCCGACATTTCGGCGACATAGCAGCCGCGCCGTGGCTTGAGGATGACCAGCCCTTCGGAGGCCAGCACCTTGAGTGCCTCGCGCATGGGCGTACGCGAGATGCCGAAGTCGTCCGCCAGCGTCTGTTCGTCGATCCAGGCACCGGGCGGCAGTTCGTGGGCGTAGATGCGGGCGCGCAGGCGTTCCGCGACCTGTTCATAGAGGGCGGGGGAGCCAAGGCTTTCGGTGGGGTGTCTTGCATTCATAATTATGGATACAGTATTATCCGAAATTCCGAATGTCAAGCATCATTCGACTTTTGAATGCAAACATCAGCCGAAAACAAGGCGGGAGTGGAATCCATGAGCAAGACACCTGAAGTCAATGTGCCCGGCCTCGATGCCTGGAACAAGGCCGCCGCCAAGTCGGCTCCCGATGGCGATGTCAGCAAACTGAACTGGACGACGCCCGAGGGGCTGACGGTCAAGCCGCTCTACACTCAGGCCGATGTCGCCGATCTGCCCTACGCCGACACGCTGCCGGGCTTCGAGCCCTTCCTGCGTGGCCCGCAGGCAACGATGTACGCGGCGCGACCGTGGACCATTCGCCAGTACGCCGGTTTCTCCACCGCCGAGGCTTCCAACGCCTTCTACCGCAAGGCGCTCGCCGCCGGCGCGCAGGGCGTGTCGGTCGCCTTCGACCTGGCCACGCACCGTGGCTACGACTCCGACCACCCGCGTGTCGTCGGCGACGTCGGCAAGGCCGGCGTGGCGATCGACTCGGTGGCCGACATGAAGATCCTCTTTGATGGCATTCCGCTCGACAAGGTGTCCGTCTCGATGACCATGAACGGTGCCGTGCTGCCGGTGCTGGCAGGCTATGTGGTGGCCGCCGAGGAGCAGGGGGTGGCGCAGGATCTGCTTTCGGGCACGATCCAGAACGACATCCTCAAGGAGTTCATGGTCCGCAACACCTACATCTACCCGCCCGAGCCGTCGATGCGCATCATCGCCGACATCATCGGCTACACGGCCAGCAACATGCCGAAGTTCAACTCGATCTCGATCTCCGGCTATCACATCCAGGAAGCCGGCGCGACGCAGGCGCTGGAGCTGGCCTTCACGCTGGCCGATGGCATGGAATACGTGCGCACGGCGATGAAGAGCGGCATGGACATCGACGCTTTCGCCGGCCGTCTGTCCTTCTTCTTCGCCATCGGCATGAACTTCTATCTGGAGGTGGCCAAGCTGCGTGCGGCGCGCCTCTTGTGGTGGCGCATCATGAAGGAGTTCGGTGCCAAGAACCCGAAGTCGATGATGTTGCGCACCCACTGCCAGACCTCGGGCTGGTCGCTGACCGAGCAGGACCCCTACAACAACGTCGTGCGCACCACCATCGAGGCGATGGCCGCCGTGTTTGGCGGTACGCAGAGCTTGCACACCAACGCGCTCGACGAGGCCATCGCGCTGCCCACCGAGTTCTCGTCGCGCATCGCGCGCAATACGCAGATCCTGATTCAGGAAGAGACGCACATCACCAACGTCGTCGATCCCTGGGCCGGCAGCTACATGATGGAGAAGTTGACGCAGGACATGGCCGACATGGCCTGGAACACGATTCAGGAAGTCGAGGCGATGGGCGGCATGACCCACGCCGTCGAAACCGGCTGGGCCAAGCTGCAGATCGAAAAGTGCGCGGCGGAGAAGCAGGCGCGCATCGATTCGAATCAGGATGTGATCGTCGGCGTGAACAAGTACAAGCTGGCGAAGGAAGACGCCATCGACTTTCTCGATGTCGATAACGTCGCCGTGCGCGAGTCGCAGGTGGCGCGCCTCAAGGAAATTCGAGCCAGCCGTGACAGTGCTGCTGTGCAGGCCGCGCTGGATGCGCTGACCGCCGCCGCCCAGTCCGGTGAAGGCAACCTGCTCGATCTCGCCATCAAGGCAACCAGACTCAGAGCGACCGTCGGCGAAATCTCCGACGCGCTGGAAAAAGTCTGGGGCCGCCATCGTGCGACCAATCAGGTGGTGTCCGGCGTCTATTCCGCCGCCTATGGCAACAGCCCCGGCATTGACGAGCTGCGCGAACTGATCGAGGACTTCGCCGCCGCCGAGGGACGTCGCCCGCGCATCATGATCGCCAAGCTCGGCCAGGATGGCCACGACCGAGGCGCCAAGGTGGTGGCCACGGCCTTTGCCGATCTCGGCTTCGACGTCGATATCGGCCCGCTGTTCCAGACGCCGGAAGAAGCCGCGCGTCAGGCCATCGAGAACGACGTGCATGCGGTCGGCGTATCCACGCTCGCAGCCGGCCACAAGACGCTGGTGCCGCAACTGGTCAAGGCGCTCAAGGAGCAGGGGGCGGATGACATTGTGGTCTTCGTCGGCGGTGTCATTCCGGCGCAGGACTACGAAGCCCTGTTCGCCGCCGGTGCTAAAGGCATCTTCGGGCCGGGCACGCCGATTCCGCAGTGCGCGGGCGAAGTGCTGCGCGCGATTCGTGCTGCGCATCTGCCGGGTTCGGTCTAAAAAGTCGGCGCTGACGGGACGGCAGTGTTGCGAATGGCCGAACTCGGTTTGATGCCGCAAGACCGCGACCTCGTCGAGGGTGTGGTTGCCGGGCGCCGCCGTGCGCTCGCCAAGACCATCACCCTCGTCGAGTCGGCGCGTGCCGATCATCAGGAACGCGCTGCGGCCGTGCTTGATGCGCTGCTGCCACACACCGGCCGTAGTTTGCGCATCGGCCTGACCGGTGTGCCGGGTGCCGGCAAGTCGACCTTCATCGAAGCCTTCGGCCTGCATCTGATTGACCAGGGCCTGAAGGTCGCGGTACTCGCTGTCGATCCCTCGTCTTCGCGCAGCGGCGGCTCCATCCTCGGCGACAAGACGCGCATGGAACAGTTATGCCAGCGGGAGCAGGCGTTTATTCGTCCCTCGCCTTCTTCCGGCACCTTGGGCGGCGTGGCCGAGAAAACGCGCGAGGCGTTACTGGTCTGCGAAGCGGCGGGCTTTGATGTGGTGATTGTCGAAACCGTCGGCGTCGGCCAGTCCGAGACCGTGGTGGCCGGCATGACCGATGTCTTCGTGTTGCTGCAACTGCCGAACAGCGGCGACGACCTGCAGGCGATCAAGAAGGGCATCATGGAGCTGGCCGATGTGGTGATCTGCAACAAGGCCGACCTCGATACCACGGCGGCCGAGCGCGCGGCCATGCAGATGCGTTCGGCGCTTGGCTTGCTGCATCCGGCCAGCGCGCACTGGCAACCGCCGGTGCTGCAGACCAGCGCCTTGCACGGTCAGGGCATCGATGCGGTCTGGCAGACCCTGCTGAAGTATCGCGAGGCCCTGACGGCCAGTGGCGAGCTGGCTGAAAAGCGTCGTCGTCAGTCGCTCGACTGGATGTGGCAACTGATCGACAGCGGCCTGCGCCATCGCTTCCGCGATCATCCTGCCGTCAAGACCGCGCTGCCGAACACAACCCAGGCGGTGGCCGATGGGGGCATGACGCCCACCGTCGCCGCTCACCGCCTCTTGAATCTGATGAACCGGTATTTCTGAATTTTTGTAGGAGAGCTAACCCATGCATGAAATCATCCAGCAACTAGACCAGAAGCGCGAACAGGCCCGCCTCGGCGGCGGCCAGAAGCGCATCGACGCGCAACACACGAAGGGCAAGCTGACGGCGCGCGAGCGCATCGAACTGCTGCTCGACGACGGTACCTTTGAAGAGTGGGACATGTTCAAGGAGCACCGTTGTAACGACTTCGGCATGGCGGAGACCAAGATCCCCAGTGACGGCGTGGTGACCGGCTACGGCACCATCAACGGCCGCATGGTGTTCATCTTCTCGCAGGACTTCACGGTGTTTGGCGGCGCGCTTTCCGAAGCGCATGCCGAGAAGATTTGCAAGATCATGGACAAGGCGATCCAGGTCGGCGCCCCGGTGATCGGCCTCAACGATTCGGGCGGCGCGCGCATTCAGGAAGGCGTCGCGGCCCTCGGCGGCTACGCGGATGTGTTCCAGCGCAATGTGATGGCCAGCGGCGTGATCCCGCAGATTTCGCTGATCATGGGCCCCTGTGCTGGCGGCGCGGTGTATTCGCCGGCGATGACCGACTTCATTTTCATGGTCAAGGACACCTCCTACATGTTCGTCACCGGCCCGGAAGTGGTCAAAACCGTGACGCACGAGGAAGTGACCGCCGAGGAACTGGGTGGCGCGGTGACGCACACCAGCAAGTCGGGCGTGGCCGATCTGGCCTTCGAGAACGATGTCGATGCGCTGATCCTGCTGCGTCGCTTCTTCAACTACCTGCCGCTCAACAATAAAGAGAAGCCGCCGATCCGGCCGACACAGGACCCGGCCGACCGGCTCGACTTTTCGCTCGACACGCTGGTACCGGACAACGCCAACAAGCCCTACGACATCAAGGAACTGATCATCAAGACGGTGGATGATTCGGACTTCTTCGAGATTCAGCCGGATCACGCCAAGAATATCGTCATCGGCTTCGCGCGCATGGAAGGTCAGACGGTCGGCATCGTCGCCAACCAGCCGATGGTGATGGCCGGCTGCCTCGATATCAAGTCATCCATCAAGGCCGGCCGATTTGTCCGTTTTTGTGATGCCTTCAATATTCCAATCATCACCTTCGTCGATGTGCCGGGCTTCATGCCGGGCACCTCGCAGGAGTACGGCGGCATCATCAAGCACGGCGCCAAGCTGCTCTATGCCTATGCCGAGTGCACCGTGCCGAAAGTCACGCTGATCACGCGCAAGGCCTACGGCGGCGCCTACGACGTGATGGCCTCGAAGCACCTGCGCGGCGATGTGAACTTCGCCTGGCCGTCGGCCGAGATCGCGGTGATGGGCCCAAAGGGCGCGGTCGAGATCATCTTCCGCGAGGACAAGAACGATGCGGAAAAACTCGCCGCCCGCGAGGCCGAGTACAAGGCCAAGTTCGCCAACCCCTTCGTGGCGGGCGCCCGTGGCTTCATCGACGACGTCATCCAGCCGCACGAGACACGCAAGCGCATCTGCCGCTCGCTGGTGATGCTGCGCAACAAATCCATCAGTAATCCGTGGCGCAAGCACGGCAACATTCCACTCTGAGCGCCGGGGAGAGAAAAACATGTTCAAGAAAATTCTGATTGCCAACCGCGGCGAGATCGCTTGCCGTGTGATGAAAACTGCCAAGAAGATGGGCATCAAGACCGTCGCCGTCTATTCGGAAGCGGATCGCGATGCGCTGCATGTGGAGATGGCCGACGAGGCCGTCTGCATCGGCCCGGCACCCTCGAAGGAATCGTATCTGGTGATGGACAAGATCATCGCCGCCTGCAAGCAGACCGGCGCCGAGGCAGTACATCCGGGCTACGGCTTCCTCTCTGAGAATGCCACCTTCTCGCGCCGCCTTGAAGAAGAAGGCATCATCTTCATTGGCCCCAAGCACTACTCGGTGGCCAAGATGGGCGACAAGATCGAATCGAAGAAGCTGGCGCTGGCCGCCAATGTCAACACGATTCCCGGCTACAACGACGCCATCGATACGCCTGAGTCTGCGGTGGAAATCGCCAAAGGCATCGGCTATCCGGTGATGATCAAGGCGTCGGCTGGCGGTGGCGGCAAGGGTCTGCGCGTTGCTTTCAACGACCAGGAAGCCTTTGAAGGTTTTGCTTCGTGCAAGACCGAAGCGAAGAATGCGTTTGGTGACGACCGCGTCTTCATCGAGAAGTTTGTCGAGGAGCCGCGCCACATCGAGATTCAGGTGCTCGGCGATGGCCACGGTAACTGTGTCTATCTGCATGAGCGCGAGTGCTCGATCCAGCGCCGCCACCAGAAAGTCATCGAAGAGGCGCCGAGTCCCTTCCTCGACCCGGCCACCCGCAAGGCGATGGGCGAGCAGGCGGTGGCGCTGGCCAAGGCGGTGAACTACCAGTCGGCCGGTACGGTCGAGTTTGTCGTCGGCGGCAAGGACAAGAGCTTCTACTTCCTCGAAATGAATACGCGCCTGCAGGTCGAGCATCCGGTGACGGAGTGCATTACTGGCCTTGACCTCGTCGAGCTGATGATTCGCGTCGCCGCCGGTGAGAAGCTGCCGTTCAAGCAGGAAGAAATTCCGATGAACGGCTGGGCGATGGAGTGCCGCATCAATGCGGAAGACCCCTTCCGCGGTTTTTTGCCTTCCACTGGTCGTCTCGTCAAGTTTGGGCCACCCGCCGATGAAGCGGGCCACGTGCGCGTCGATACCGGCGTCTATGAAGGCGGCGAGATTTCGATGTTCTACGATTCGATGATCGCCAAGCTGATCGTGCATGGGCCGACGCGCGACAGCGCCATCGCCCGCATGCGCGATGCGCTGAACGGCTTCGTGATCCGCGGCGTGGCCTCGAACATTTCCTTCCAGGCGGCGCTGATGCAGCATCCGCGCTTCCTGTCGGGCAATTTCAACACCGGGTTGATCGCCGAGTCGTATCCCAAGGGTTTTGATGCCTCGATGGTGCCGCACGACGATCCGGCCCTGCTGGTGGCCGTCGCGGCCGCCATGCACCGCCAGTACCTCGCCCGCAATGCGGCGATCAGCGGCCAGATGCCGGGCCACGAGTACAAGCCGGGTGCGGACTTTGTCGTGCGTCTGGAGGATGGCACCGATCACGAAGTCAGCGTGGTGGCCAAGGATGGCGGCTGGGATGTGACCTTTGGCGGCGAACATTACGCCATCCGCACCGACTGGCAGTTCGGCGAGCCGCTCTACCGGGGCACCATCAACAACGAGCCTTTCTGTATGCAGGTGGAGCGGCGCGGGCTGAAATACCGCCTGTTCCACTGGGGCACGCAGGCCGACATCATGGTCATGACGGCACGCGCGGCCCATCTTCAGTCGCTGATGCCGCACAAGGCGCCGCCGGATACCAGCAAGTTCCTGCTCTCGCCGATGCCCGGCCTGCTGACGCAGGTGGCTGTCGCGCCCGGTCAGGAGGTCAAGGCCGGCGAGGTGCTGGCCAAGATCGAGGCGATGAAGATGGAAAACGTCCTCAAGGCGGAGCGCGACTGCGTGGTCGATGCGATTTTGGCCAAGGCGGGCGAGAGCCTGTCGGTCGATCAGCCGATCATCGGGTTCAAGTAGCGTCAATTCTCGGCGCTGGCGAGGATCTGCCGTCCCGCCAGCGCCGACTTTTCCCCTATCTAGGCGGGGTTTCCCGGCCTTTTCAGGCAATCCTCTATATAAGACCATCGTTAGACTCCTGGCACACGGTAATGGTGGCCCGGAATATGGCGTTTTGGCAAAAACAGGTGGCGGGTGACGGATGGACATCGGTGATTTTTGGCACCGATCGGATCATCGTCGCTGATATTTTGCGGCGCACGGATGCGCGGCCGCAGGTGCGCGCCTGCGACAGTTTTGCCCGCGAGGGCGGCGAACTGGACGCCCTGAAACGCCTGAAGAATGCCAAGCGAATTGCCCGCAACCACTGCACTACCCTGCTCTGGCATGGCCAGTACCAGTTTCTGCAGGTCGATGCACCCAGCAACACCAAGGACATGCCGCGCGAGGAGTTGCGCGAGGCGATGCGCTGGCGGGTCAAGGAGATGGTCGATTTCCCCATCGAAACGGCGGGCATCGACGTTATTGCGATCCCCACCGTTGGCACGCACAGTCCGCAATTGTGGGTGGTGGTGGCCAGCCGCGAGGCCGTGCAGTCGCGGGTGCATTTGTTTCAGGATTGCAAGGTGCCGCTGGTGGCGATCGACATTCCCGAACTGGCCCAGCGCAACATTGCCCGTCTGTTCGAAGAGCCCAATCGTGGCCTGGTCGTCGTGGCCTTCGACAGCAAGGGTGGGCGGCTGACGATCAGTTATCAGGGTGAGTTGTACGCCGTGCGCCATCTTGATGTCAGCGGCCCTGAGCTGGTCAGTGCCCAAGCCGAGGCGCTCTATGAACGGGTGCTGCTCGACATTCAGCGCACACTGGACAATTTTGATCGCAATTACAGTGCCATTCCCATGAGCCGCCTATTGGTCGGCCCGCTGCCCGGCGGCGAGCGCTTCGTCGAGTATCTCGCTGCCAATCTGTCGTTGCCGGTTGCCAGCGCCAATCTGGCTGAGGTACTCGATATTGAGGCGGCACCGGGGCTGGCAGAGGCGTCGGCGCAATATGAAAACTGGCGTGCGCTGGGCGCAGCCTTGCGAGATTGAAGAGACGACGCGATGGCCCTGCAGATCAACCTCTACGATCCCGCCCTGGAAAGAAAGCGCGACTGGCTGGCGCTCGAGAACGTGGTGATCGGCGGGGTGCTCCTCGCCACGGCGGTGGGTGCCTTGGGCATGGCGGAGCGTAGCAGCCTGCCGGCCCTGGGCGCCCAGGTTGCGTCTGGCGAAACACAGGTCAAGGCGGTGCGCGATCAGATCCTGGTCACGGGTCGGCGGGTGGCTAGTCGCAAACCCGATCCACGCATTGAGCAGGCGCTGGCGGCCCAACAACAATTGCTGTCGATACGCGGTGAAGTGCTGGCGACCCTGCGCAGTAGTGTCGGCCCCGATGCGCATTCTTATGCGGAATACCTGCGCGGCTTCGCCCGCCAGACGGTGAGCGGCCTGTGGCTGACCGGTTTTTCGATCCAGGCCGCCGGTGGTGGCATGGAGATTCGTGGCAATGCCACCGATCCCGCCTTGATTCCAGAATACATCCGGCGCCTGAACAAGGAGGCGGCCTTCGAAGGACAGACCTTTGCAGCGCTCAAGCTCGAACGCCCCGCGGCGAAGGGCGATGTCGCACCGCCACCGTGGCATGAGTTCATGCTGACCCCGACACGCGAGGGCAAGGCGGCGACGCCAGCGGATAACCGCAGTGCCGCGCCGTCAGCGCCGACTTTTGCGGCAAGTGCTGCTGGGGGGGCGGGTTGATGGCCGGGACCAAGGGTATAGGGATGGGTATGGGGATGGGCATGGACGCGCTACGCCAGACCTGGCAAGGCTGGGGTGCACGCTTTGCCGCATTACAGCAGCGTGAGAAAGCCATGGTGATCAGTGCGGTGCTGTTTGCCGTGCTGTTTGGGGGCTATACCTACTGGATCGAGCCGGCGCAGTTGCAAAAGGCCCAGCTCATGAAGACCATTACCCAGCAACAAGGCGAACAGGCCGAGTTGCAGGTGCAACTGCTCGCCCTGGTGAAGCGGGATATCGATCCGGATGCCGCCAGTCGGGCGGCGCTCGAACAAGTGCAGCAGGCGCTGGCAGATGCCGAGCGTGATATCCACGGCTTTGACGGCGTGCTGGTTTCACCGAAACAGGCGCCCGTGCTGTTGCAAACCTTGCTGGGTCGGCATCGCGGGCTGTCTCTGGTCAGCATGGCCACACTGCCGCCACAACCGCTGATTGCCCCACCGACCAGCCCGGAGGCTGGCACGACGCCCGCAGCGCCAGCGAATGGTGCAACGGGCGGCAACATCTTCAAGCACGGGATCGAGGTCAAGATTTCCGGCAGCTACAGCGACCTGCTGGCGTATGTGAATGAGCTTGAAACCGGCCCGCAGAAACTGCTCTGGGGCGGCATGAGCCTGAGCAGTCAATACCCTGTCAGCGAACTGACCCTGACCGTATTCACCTTGAGCCTGGAGTCGATATGGCTCACCGTTTGATCCTTGCCTTGTCCCTGGTGCTGGCTGCCCCGGCCTGGGGCCAGTTGGCTGACCCGACGCGTCCGCCCCCGCAATTCGTTGCACCGGCAGCAGGAAGCGGCGCGGTTGCCGCCGCGCCTGCGGTCACCGGTTTGCAATCGGTGATTCTCAGTCGGGATGGCAAGGGCCGGCCGGCGGCGGTGATCAACGGTGAAGTGGTCCGGTTGGGTGAAATGCATGGCGAGGCGCGCCTCGTCAAGGTTGCAGAAGACCATGTGGTGCTGCTCGGTGCGGAGGGTCGTGAAACCCTGCGTCTGATGCCGGCAGCAGAGAAGACGATGAAAGTCGGCGCCGGCACAGCAACCGGGGCGGCCGAATCGATTGGCATGAATGCCATCAAAGGGGAGAGTAAAAAGTGACGTATCTCAAGCTGATTCCCCTGGCGATTGTCCTTGCCGCATGCAACTCGGCACCGCCACGCCCGGATGTCGTGCGCGAACGGATTGAATCCGAACTGACCGATGCAGCGATGCAGCGCAAGGCCAATAAGTCGGCCGAAGCGGGGGTGCTGATGCCGCTGAGTGTCGAGATGCCAGCCCACGAGAATGGCAACGGCAACGGTGAGCCGCGCTTCGACCTGGCGGTGGTTAACGCACCGGCGGCACAGGTGTTCATGGCGATTGTCACCGGCACGCGCTACAACATGCTGGTGGGACCGGAAGTGACGGGCAATATCACGGTGCACCTCAAGGATGTCACGGTCAAGGAGGCGCTGGAGGGAATTCGCGAACTCTACGGCTACGAATTCTCGGTCAAGGGCAACCGCATCTCGATTCAGCCAAATACCTTGCAGACGCGCGTGTTTCAGGTCAATTACCTGGCCAGCGTACGTTCCGGCGAGTCGCAGCTGCGTGTGACGTCGAGCTCCATTGCTGGTGGCAACAATACGTCGGGAGCCACACCGGGGACCGGTGCCGCGCCGATGTCCGCCGGCGGTGGCTCGGGCACGCAACCGCAGAGCAGTACCACCAGCCGCGTCCAGACCAGTTCAAATACCAATTTCTGGGATGACATGCGCACGGCCCTGAGCACCATCGTCGCGGGTGAGGGGCGCAGCGTCGTGGTTAACAGCATTTCCGGTGTGGTGGTGATTCGTGCCTACCCGAGCGAGCTGCGCTCTGTCGAACAGTATCTCAAGGCGACTCAGGTGATGGTCGAACGGCAGGTGATGCTCGAAGCGAAGATTCTTGAGGTGTCGCTGAATCAGCAATACCAGGCTGGCATCAACTGGGCCTCATTCAATGGCACCAACAACCGTTTTTCGACCGGTGTGGTGCAGCCGGGCACGATCCTGCGCACCCGGCCGGGCGAGGCGCTCACGGGTTTGCCAAGCGGGATCGTGGATGCCAGCGGTCGTACGGATGAGATCTACTCCAGTAGCGGCACCTTCGTGGCCGGCAAGGCTGGGCTGATTGCCGCCTCGGCCTTGGGCAAGGGGTTCGTCGGCCTGGCTTTCCAGGCGGCGAACTTTGCCGCGTTGCTCAACTTCCTGGAAACACAGGGTACGGTATCGGTGTTGTCGAGTCCGCGCATTGCCACCCTGAACAACCAGAAGGCGGTACTCAAGGTCGGTACCGACGAGTTGTTCGTCACCAACGTGACGACCACCACGACGACCAGCACGGCGGGTGGCACCACGGCAACCCCGAGTCTGACGCTGCAGCCTTATTTCTCCGGCATCTCGCTGGATGTCACACCGCAGATCGATGATGACGGCCAGATCATCCTGCATGTCCATCCGGCCGTCAGTACGGTGCAAGAAAAGAACAAGGTGATCGATCTGGGCACGATGGGATCATTCACGCTGCCGCTGGCATCGTCGAGTGTGAATGAGACCGATAGTATCGTGCGCGTTCAGGATGGCAATATCGTCGCCATTGGCGGCTTGATGACGCAGGGACAAAGCAGCGACCGGACGGGGCTGCCCGGCACCCTGAATGCCCCGGCCGGGGCACTGGCCGGCCAGCGTGGCAGTACGGTGACCAAGCGCGAACTGGTGATTCTGCTCAAGCCAACGGTGATCAGCGATGATCGGTCCTGGGTGCGTGATCTCGAACAAAGCGCCGACCGCCTGCGCAAGTTCGATCTGCCGCCCGTCAGCGTGCCGCTCCAGTAGCATCGCCCACCGTGTATCTCGCCCATTTTGGTCTGACGCAGCTTCCCTTCGGGATCACGCCCGATACGGAGTTTATTTACCCGAGCCGCAGCCACCTTGAAGGCATCAACCTGCTGCATTTCACGCTGGCCAGCGGCGAGGGATTTGTCAAGGTGGTCGGCGAGATCGGTACCGGCAAGACGCTGCTGTGCCGCAACTTTCTCGCCGAACTGGGGCCGGAGTGGAAGGCCGCCTATCTACCCAATCCGCAGATGGAGCCGCGTGCTTTCCTGCGCGAGGTGGCCGATGATCTTGGCACTGCCGATGGTGCGCCTGAAGCGGCACACGTCGTCAAGCGCCTGAATACCCGCCTGCTGGAATTGGCGCGGACCGGCAAGAAAGTCGTGCTGTGTATCGACGAGGCGCAAACCATGCCACGCCTGACGCTCGAAAGCCTGCGCCTCCTCTCGAATCTCGAAACAGAGAAGCGCAAGCTGCTGCACATTGTGTTGTTCGGCCAACCGGAACTCGATGAGATGCTGGCTGTTCATTCGGCCCGCCAGTTGCGCCAGCGCATTGCCTTTCATCATCAACTCAAGCATCTCGATAGCGACGAGGTGAATAACTATGTCGAGCAACGCCTGCGCATTGCCGGCCATAGCGGCGACCCGATTTTCGAGCCGGTCGCGGTGAAATTGTTGACCAAGGCTGCGGGCGGTACGCCCCGCCTGATCAACATTCTGTCGCACAAAGCCATGCTCTTGGCCTTTGGCGAGGGACAGTTGCACATCCTGCCGCATCACATCAAGAGCGCGGCGCAGGACACCGAGGGTGCCGTATCCAAGCTGGGGTGGTGGCCATGGTAAGCATGGTAAGGAGGGGAGCAAGGCCATGAGCGTCATCAATCAGATGTTGCGCGATCTGGATGTGCGGGCGGCCAGCGACCATGAGCGGGCGGGTTTGCCATCGCGGATGCGGACACTGCCGCCGGCTAAGCGTGTGGCGACCCAGGGCTGGCAGATGCTCGCGGCAGGTGCCAGTGTCGGCGCCATCGTGGCGGGGCTTGTGGTGGCGCTGGTCATGCAGCCTGCCGCACCGGTGCCGGAGATTGCACCAGTCAGCCTGCCAGCGGCGAAGGCGCTGGTTGCCGAGCCGCCAGTGGTTCAGACTGACGAAGGCGACATGAAACTATCCGCCCTGATCGGGCAAAGCAAGCAAGCCAAGCCGGCACCCCGGGCAGCATCCGTGAACGATGTCAAAGCGCCAGCGGCGGAAAAGTCAGCCCCCCGTCAACCCTTGCTAGAGACGCCTGTCGAACTGAAAGTCGATACGCAGATCGACAAACGTGCCAAGGGCGGGGCACTTGAAGACGCCGAAAACGAATATCGTGCCGGCATGCAGGCGGTGCGGCGCGGCGATCAGGCGGCGGCCGGGTCCCTGTTCCAGCGCGCCCTCTCCCTGAATCCAGAATTCACCCGAGCGCGTCAGGCATTCTTGTCGGTGTTGGTCGGCGCCAAACGCTGGACCGATGCGCAGCGCGTGGCCCATGAGGGGCTGGAGCTTGATCCGACCCAGACCGGCTGGGCGACGATCATGGCGCGCCTGCAGTTCGAGCAGGGGGATTCGACGGGTGCCATACAGACGCTCGAACGCTTTGCCGTGCATGCGCCGCACGATGCCGACTATCAGGGATTGTTTGCCTACCTGTTGCAGAAACAGCAGCGTCCTGCCGAGGCAGCCGAACGCTTCAGGTCTGCCTTGCAGGTGCGCCCCAACGAAGGCCGCTGGTGGTTTGGGCTTGGCCTCTCGCTGGAGCAGGCCGGCAATGCCGCCGGGGCGAAGGAGGCCTATGCCAAGGCCAAGGCGGCGGGTAATCTGCCGCCCGATATGGCCGCGGCTGTCGAACAGAAACTCAAGTAGCGTCAGCCTTCACCGCGCGCGCGGCGACCCAGTTGGTGACACGGGTTGCGCCATGATCCTTGAGGATACGGGCGATGGCATCGAGCGTGGCGCCCGTGGTCATCACGTCATCGACGACGATGACGGATTGTCCCGAAAAATCGGTGCTACAGGAAAAGGCGTGGCGCACATTGTTCTTGCGCGCGCGCCAGGGCAGCAGACTTTGCGGCGGCGTATCGCGTTCGCGCGTCAGGCTGGTGGCGTCGAGCGGTAGTTTCAGGATATTGGCCAGCGGCCGGGCCAGTTCAAGCGCCTGGTTGAAGCCGCGTTCGCGCAAACGTTGGTGCGAGAGCGGCACCGGTATGAGGAGGGTTGCGTCGCCGGGGGCATCGACCCGCATCTGGCTGGCCAAAAAGTCGGCGCTGGCGAAACGGCGCAGGGCTTGTCCGTGACCGAATTTCAGCAGGTGGATCAGGGCGTCGAGCGGGTAGCCGTAGCGCCAGGCGGCGTGCGTGGCATCGTAGGTGGGCGGATGGCTCAGGCAGGCGCCGCAGGCGGGTGCCGGGACACACAGTGGCGTGGCGCAGATCGGGCAGCGCGGTGTGGCAAGGCGCGGCAGGTCGGACAGGCAGCCAGGACAGACTGCGGCAGTACCACTCGCCATGCCGCACAGCAGGCAGGTGTTGGGCCATAGCGAATCGAAAATTGACAAGCACGCGTGCATTACGGATGATCGGCCCATGACATTGCAAAAGAAGTTTGCCAAAGCGGCTGCATCCTACGACAGCGCGGCCGTGCTGGCGCGCGAAGTGGGGCGACGCTTGGGCGAGCGACTCGGTTGCGTACGGTTGGCGCCGCAACGGGTAGCCGACGTGGGCTGTGCCACTGGCGATGGCATCGCCGACTTGCAGCGACGTTATCCAGCCGCATTGCCGCTGGCAGTGGATTATGCCCTGCCGATGCTGACGGCCGTGCGGGCGCGCAGCGGTTGGCTGACGCGGCTACGTGGTCGGCAGGTACGGCTGGTCAATGCCGATGTCCGGGCCTTGCCGGTGGCGAGCGGCAGCCTCGATCTGGTGTGGTCCAACCTGATGCTGCACTGGCTCGGGCCCGATGGCCTGCAGACGGCCTTCAGTGAGATGCATCGCACGCTGGCGTCAGGCGGGCTGCTACAGTTTGCGTTGCTTGGCCCCGATACCCTGAAGGAACTGCGCACGGCCGGCGCGCCGATTCATGCTTTCCAGGACATGCACGACATTGGCGACATGCTGCTGGCGGCCGGTTTTTCAGACCCGGTGATGGAAATGGAAATGCTGACGCTGACCTATCGCAGCCCGCGTGCTTTTCTCGCCGACCAGCGCCATCTCGGGGTGCGTGATGTCTTGCTGGGCCAGCTTTCCTGGCAACGCTGGCGTCAGGTCCTGGCGGCCTGGCCGCGCGTGGATGGGGTGTTGCCTGCGCGCTTCGAGATTGTCTATGGCCATGCCTGGAAGCTGACCGCGCCCGATCCGGCTACGCGGCCGGAGACGCAGGCAGTGATGCGGTTTCACCCCCCTCATTCATCTCGTTCAGCAGATGGTCAATGAGCGCCCGCAGACGGGCCGGACGGTAGGGACGCGGCAATAGGCGGCGCAGGCTACCTGGTGTCGTGTCAGGCACCGGCCCGGGATGGATCAACAGGGCGGGTAGTGGCTGACCGGCGGCAGTATCGAGACGATCCAGTGCGGCGAGACATTGCGTGAGGTCGCCCTGGCTGTCGGTAATTATCAGCGTGGGTGTACCAAGGTGGGCGATCAGGGCCAAGGCAGTATCGATACTGGGGGCGAGCGTCGGCGAAAGCCCCCAGTCATCGATCTGATCGTTGGTGGCTGCGTCGGTGGCCAGCAGCAGGATCCAGTTCTGCTCGACGTCAAAGGTCTTTGCCAGGGCCGCGGGTGCGATGGCGAGCGGAATTGTCAGGCTGAAGCAGGAGCCGTGACCTACCCGTGAGCGCAGGCTCAGGGGATGGCCGAGCAGGTCGGCGGTGCGGCGCACGATGGCAAGGCCGAGGCCGAGGCCCTTGCTCGGGTCGCGTTCCGGGTTGCCAAGTTGCACGAGTTCCTCGAAGACCTCCGTTTGCTGATCCTCGGCGATGCCGATACCGGTGTCCCAGACCTCGATGCGTGCATGGGTGGCGCCACGGCGGCAGGCAATCAGCACGCCGCCCTGCTGCGTGTAGCGCAAGGCATTGCTGACCAGGTTGATGAGGATGCGATTGAGCAGGGACGGATCGGTTAGCAGCCAGCAATCGGTGACGCGTTGGCGTAAGGCTAGGTGCTTGGCATGGGCGATCGAATCGAATTCCTCGGCCAGGGCGGTGATCACGTCGCTGGCCCGTATGGGGCGCCGACTGGTGCGAAACACGCCACCGGACAGGCGCGAGTAGTCGAGCAGTTCATCAAGCATCTGCTGCAGGCTCTTGACCGTGTGGGCGAGCTGTTCGATGTGCGGCAATAGCGGGCTGTGGCGCGCATCGCGCTCCAGCCGGGTGACGAAGAGTCCGAGGGCGTGAGCCGGTTGGCGCAGGTCGTGGCTGGCGGCGGCAAAGAAGCGACTGCGCGATTCAGCTGCCTGTGCGGCGGCATCGCGCTCGGCGCGCAACGAGGTGGTGGCTTCGTTGATGCGGTGCACCAGGTCATCCTGGGTTTGCGCAACGGCGTCGGCCATGCTGTTAATGCCCTGTGCCAAGAGGCCCAGTTCATCGGGGCCAGTATGCAGTGCCCGCCGGCGGGGGCGATTGCGGCCAATGCTCTCGACGACGGTGCTGATTTCGCCAAGCGTGATGATCAGGCCGCGCGCCAGGCCCAGTGCCAGCAGAATGCCGAGAATCAGGATGCCCATCGCGATGCCAATCGCCCGCAGCGCGTCACGCCGCACCTGTGCTTGAACACTGTCCGTGGAGATCTGTACGATCAGTTGACCAAGCAGCGGGGCGTCCTGCTCCGGCATCGAAAACAGGTCGAACTCGCCAGTTTGGGTTGAGTGGATCGGCTGGGCATGCCAATGGCTTTGCATACCGTAGGGCGTGGCGGGTGTTTCAAAGCCGGCGTAGATCTGGTCTGCGTCAGGAATGGACGAAACCGGGACGGTGCTGGTGATGACCGTGCCTTCGGGCGTGAGGAAGGCGGCAGCGAGGATGTCCGGTTCGTTGACGGCCAGTTCAAGCTGGCGCTGCAACCCCCCGATGTTGCCGGCGAACAGGTTGAATTCGGCAATCGTGGCAACCTGGCGGGCCATTGCCGCGATGCGGCGATGCTGTGATTCGAGGGCGCTTTGCCGTTGGCTGATCACCATCTCGCCAGTCACCAGCAGCGCAACCAGCACGGCAGGTGCAAATGCTGCCAGCAGGATACGGTCGCGAATGCCGAGATGCTTCATGCACGCATCTTACCGGGCCAGACAGCCGAGTACATCAACAAAAAGGGGTGGCTGGCAGCCACCCCTTTCGGTGTGAAACGTCACTTGCGTGCCGTTCAATGCAACCCGGCGATGTAGTCAGCGACTGCCTTGATCTCGGCATCGGTCATCTTGATGGCGACCATCTGCATCATCTTGTTCATATCATTGGCACGCTCGCTGACGCGGAAGGCCTTCAGCTGCGCTTCGGTGTACTCGGAGAACTGACCGGCCAAACGGGGATACTGCGCAGGCAGGCCGGTACCGGCGGGGCCGTGGCAGGCGGCACAGGCGGGCAGTCCCTTGCTGGCATCACCGGCACGCCAGAGTTTCTGGCCGAGTGCGAGGGCCTCGCGATCCTTCATTTCGCCACCGGTTTGTTTCTGAGCGGCAAAGTAAGCTGCAAAATCCTTCATCTGTTCTTCGGTGTAGGGCGCGATCATGCCGTTCATGATCGGATTGATGCGCTCGGTCTTACCTTCGGCATTGGCCTTGAAATCCTTCATCTGCTTGAACAGATACTGGGCGTGCTGGCCGGCCAGTTTGGGGTTGGCCGAGGTCAGACTGTTGCCATCGGGACCATGGCAAGCACCACAAACCGCCGACGCGAGCGGCTGGCCTTTGGCGGCATCACCCTGGTAGGGGGCGGGCTTGGCGGCGTCGCTGGCATGGGCAGTTACCGACAAGGCCAGAGCGGCGACAGAAAACATCGTCATGAGCGAAAAACGGGTCATCGTGAGGCTCCTGAAGAACAGCAGGATTTGCAAACGCGCTATTCTATATCAGCTTACATTCATGTTGTCGCCCACTTTAATGACATCCAACCTGTTCCGCCACGCTGAATTCGAGATTTCTGTTGCCGATCCCTACATGCTGCCTCAGGCCGGCGGGGCGGAGATTGCCTTTGCCGGACGCTCCAATGCCGGCAAGTCCTCCGCCATCAACACCTTGGCTGACCATACGCGGCTGGCCTATGTTTCCAAGACGCCGGGGCGCACCCAGTTGATTAACGTGTTCCGCCTGAAGAATGGTGCCGCGATGGTCGACCTGCCCGGTTATGGCTATGCCCAAGTGCCTGAAACCGTGCGCCGTCAGTGGCAGGGTCTGCTGGAGCATTACCTGACGCGGCGCGAGGCGCTGGTCGGGCTGGTGCTGATCATGGATGCGCGCCGTCCCTTTACCGAGCTTGATCGGAAGATGATTGGCTGGTTCGGCGAGACCGGCAGGCCGATTCATTGCCTATTGACCAAGGCCGACAAACTGACCCGTCAGGAGCAGGCCAAAACCCTGGCGGCGGCACGCCGTCTCGCCAGCGCCGACTTTCCCGGCGTACCATTCACACTGCAGTTGTTTTCCAGCCTGAAGAAAACCGGTATCGAGGAGGCCGAGAAGGTGATCGGTGCATGGCTTGAAAAAGAAATGACCCCTGGCTAAAGGGGAGAAAGCCAGGGGTCAAATGCCCCGATTAGCACCGGGGCACCCGCTCAGGGAGGAAAAGCGGGGGAGGTTGCCCTCCATACTCTATGATAGATATTCGACAAAAAAGTTCAAGTAATTTTCGAGAGATAAGACCATGATTATTAAAGGTGTATTTCCTGGTACCCGGATGCGCCGCATGCGCCGTGACGAGTTTTCGCGGCGCCTGATGCGTGAAAACACGCTGACGGCGGCCGATTTCATCTACCCGGTGTTTGTGCTGGAGGGTAAGAAAAAAGTCGAAAGAGTGGCCTCGATGCCCGGCGTCGAGCGCCTGACGCTCGACCGCCTGCTGCCTGTCGCCGAAAAAGCCCTGAAACTGGGCATTCCGGCACTGGCCCTGTTCCCGGTGATCGACAGCAGCAAGAAAACGCCGGGGGCCGAAGAGGCCTGGAACCCCAAGGGCCTGGTGCCGATGGTGGTGGCGAAACTCAAGAAGGAGTTTCCGGAACTGGGCATCATTACCGATGTGGCGCTTGATCCTTATACCAGCCACGGGCAGGACGGCCTGATCGACCCCGCCGATCCAACCGGCTATGTGATGAACGACGAAACCATTGCAGCGCTGGTGAAGCAGGCACTTACTCATGCGCAGGCCGGTGCCGATGTGGTGGCACCGTCGGATATGATGGACGGCCGCATTGGTGCGATCCGTAGCGCGCTGGATGCCGAGCAGCACATCTACACGCGCATCCTGGCCTATTCGGCCAAGTATGCGTCAAGCTTCTATGGCCCCTTCCGCGACGCGGTGGGCTCGGCCGGCAATCTGGGCAAGGGCAACAAAAATACCTATCAGATGGACCCGGCCAATAGTGACGAGGCGCTCCGCGAAGTGGCGCTAGACATTCAGGAAGGCGCCGATATGGTGATGGTCAAGCCGGGCATGCCCTACCTCGACATCGTGCGGCGTGTGAAGGACGAATTCGGTGTGCCGACCTATGCCTATCAGGTCAGCGGCGAATACGCGATGCTGAAGGCCGCAGCGGCCAATGGCTGGATCAACCACGATGCGGTGATGATGGAGTCGCTGCTGTGCTTCAAGCGTGCCGGGGCCGATGGCATCCTGACTTACGCAGCCCTTGAAGCGGCGAAATTGCTAGCCAAGCAGTAAGATTTTCTGTGTCGGCCAGAGGGCGAGTGGGTCGTCCTTGAAGCCGCTTTTGACGAAACGTTGCAGGCGGCCCTGCAGGTAATCGACCAGCAGTTCCGCCTGCGCGGCGCAATCGCGCTCGGTCGGCAAGGTGTTTTGTGCAACTGCAATTTTCAGTGCCTGCTTGAGGGAAGATTCCAGGCGCTCGAACAACTGGTTGATGCGTGCCTGCAGGCGCGGGTTCTCATGCACCAGCGCGTCACCGACCATGACGCGACCAAGGCCACGGTTCTTTGCCGCGAAGCGCAGACTCGCCGCAAGCATCAGTTCCGCCTGTTTCAGGCCATTTTCTTCGTCCGCAGCAATCTGCCCGACCACCGAGAACAAGGCACTTTCGATGAATTCGATGAGGCCCTCGAACATGCGCGCCTTGCTTGGAAAATGCCGGTAAAGCGCTGCTTCGGAAACATCGAGGCGGGCGGCGAGCGCTGCCGTGGTGATTTTTTCCCCGGCCGGATTCTCCAGCATGGTGGCAATGGTTTGCAGAATCTGTAATTTTCTTTCGCCCGCTTGCGTCATTTGGTCAATCCCAGTCGTGAAAGTTCAAGCACTGATTTTATGAGCACATCCACGTAAGTGGGCGCTTGCGCAGTCGGTGAGACAAGCACGGTTTTCATGCCCAATTGCTTGGCGGCGCGCAGGTTGGCGGCAGTGTCCTCGACCAGAATGCAGCGGCGCGGGTCGAGCCGTTCGCGGTGCAGCAGGCGGCGGAAGGCGGTGAGGTGCGGCTTGGGGATAAATCCGAGACGCTCAATCGTCCAGATGCTGTCGATCTGCTGGCGGATGCCAATGAGCGCCAGCACGGCTTCGACATAGCGCTGTGGCGCGTTGGAGAAAATGATCTTGCGGCCGGGCAGTCGCTTGAGCATGTGGCGCAGTGCCCGCTCATGCACGAGCAGGCGCGGCAGCTCAGGCAGGAAGTTGTGCGTCTCGGCGAGGAAGTGATGCGGATTAACGCCGTGGTGGCGGATCAATCCGGTCAGCGTGGCACCATAGCAGCGCCAGTAGTGGTCGCGCAGTTCCCTT
The DNA here is from genome assembly GCA_030681195.1 of Rhodocyclaceae bacterium. Classification (GTDB taxonomy): domain Bacteria; phylum Pseudomonadota; class Gammaproteobacteria; order Burkholderiales; family Rhodocyclaceae; genus Sulfuricystis. Next base: position 22,420 of record JAUXXJ010000012.1, on the reverse strand, counting down.
GCCGCCGTCTCGCCAACGCCGACTTTTTGCGCTACGTATTCGCCCATGGCCCGGCTGATGGCCGGAAAGATGTACGGGTTGGCGTCGTGGAGCGTGTTGTCCAGATCAAACAACCAGACCCGGCGCGAACTCATTTCGACTTGATCAGCGTACCCACGCCTTCGTCGGTGAGGATCTCCAGCAGCAGGGCATGTTCGACGCGGCCGTCAATAATATGGACGCTCTTCACGCCGCTGCGCGCCGCGTCGAGCGCCGAGCCGATCTTCGGCAGCATGCCACCGGAGAGCGTGCCGTCCGCGACCATCGCATCGATTTCCTTGGGCGTGATGCCGGTGAGCAGGTCGCCGGCCTTGTTCAGCACGCCCGGGGTGTTGGTCATCATCACCAGCTTCTCGGCGTTGAGCACCTCGGCGATCTTGCCGGCGACGACGTCGGCGTTGATGTTGTAGGTCTCGCCCTGCGGGCCGACGCCGATCGGCGCGATCACCGGAATGAAGTCACCCTGGTCGAGAAAGGCGATCAGCGAGGGGTCGATGGCGGTGATTTCGCCGACCGAGCCGATGTCGATCATGTCTTCCGGCTTGTCCTTGTTGGGCAGCAGCAGCTTCTTGGCGCGAATGAAGTTGCCGTCTTGGCCGGTGAGGCCAACTGCCTTGCCGCCGTGCTGGTTGATGAGTCCGACGATTTCCTTGTTGACCTGGCCGCCGAGCACCATTTCAACGATGTCCATGGTCTCTTCGTCGGTGACGCGCATACCCTGGATGAACTGGCCCTGCTTGCCAACGCGCTTCAACAGGTCCTCGATCTGCGGGCCGCCGCCATGCACCACCACCGGATTCATGCCCACCAGCTTGAGTAGCACCACGTCGCGCGCAAAGCAGTCCTTCAGCTTCGGCTCGGTCATGGCGTTGCCGCCGTACTTGATGACGATTGTCTTGTCGAAGAAGCGTTTGATGTAGGGTAGTGCTTCGCCGAGGATCTTGGCCTTGGTGGTGGCGGGGAGGGCGTCGGTCATGGTGGAGTCCTGTCGGGGAATCGCAAAAAGCGGCATTCTAGCGGCCCTGTCGTCACCCGAACACCGCACGTCGTATCAGAACGATCCAAACAGCGACCCCAGCACGACGATGAGGACGAGCGCCAGGATGGGGAACAGCACCGCAACCATGAAGATGTCCTTGTAGGCCTGGCGATGGGTCAGGCCGCAGATGCCGAGCAAGGTCACGACCGCGCCGTTGTGCGGCAGACTGTCCAGGCCACCGGTGGCCACGGTGGTGACCCGGTGCAACAGCTCCGGCGATATCCCCACCGACGCAGCGATCTGGAGATATTCCGCGCCCAGCGTCTGCAGCGCGATACTCATGCCGCCCGAGGCCGAGCCGGTGACGCCGGCCAGCAGGTTCACCGACAGGGCCAGGGACACCAGTGGGTTACCCGCGCCCAGATCGTCCACAAATGCCTTGATCAACGCGAATGCCGGCAAGGCTGCGATCACCGCGCCGAAACCGACCAGACTGGCCGTATTGAAAATCGGCAACACAGATGCGTTGGCGCCGTCGTCCAGGGTGCGGCGCAGGTTGGCCAGACGCCGCCAGCACATCGCAATCAGCAACAGGCTGGCAATCGTCAATGAGCAAATAATCGCCCACACCCCGCGAACCGAGTCGATCGAAGTCTCTCCGTAGTGCGCATCGGCCAGATAAGTGGTGTCCAGCGCCGGGAAGACTAGGCTGCTGAACACATAGTTGAGCACGATCACCACGACGACCGGAGCGATGGCCAGACCGAATCCCGGCAGACCACGGGATGTTTCATCCGGCGCGATCATCGCGACATCGAAACTCTCGCCGGCAGACCGCTCGCGCTGGTCCTTGTCGAACTCGACCGGCTTCTCGTCATGCTCGCCATAGCCCTCACCCGCACGGCTGGCGCGCGCCGCCTGGCGCGACAGCCACCACTGACCGAGCGCGAACATCACGACGGCCGCGATGACGCCCAGCCCCGGCGCGGCGAACGGCGTGGTGCCGAAGTACGGCATCGGGATCGCGTTCTGGATCGCAGGGGTCCCGGGAAGTGCGGTCATCGTGAAGGTGAACGCACCCAGTGCAATCGTCGCCGGCACCAGGCGCTTGGGGATGTTCGCCTGGCGGAACAGCGCGGCGGCAATCGGATACACCGCGAAGGCGACGACGAACAGCGACACGCCGCCATAGGTCAGCACCGCGCAGGCCAGCACCACGGCCAGGATCGCCCGCGCCGACCCCAGGCGGTCGACGATGCCCTGCGCGATCGACTCGGCCGCGCCGCTGTCGTCCATCAGCTTGCCGAACAGTGCGCCGAGCAGGAACAACGGGAAGTACTGGATGATGAAGTTGCCGGCCGAGGCCATGAAGACCTGCGTATACGTCGCCAGCAACGGCGTGCCGACGGCAAAGATGGCCGCCAGCAAAGCCATCAGCGGGCCCAGCAGCAACACGCTGACGCCGCGGTAGGCCAGCCAGATCAGCAGGCCGAGCGCGGCCAGTACGCCGAGGAGCCCGATCACGACTTGTCCCCCAGACCGCCCCCCACCGGCTTGATGCTGTCTTGCAGCATCCAGTCGAGATCGAAGGTCGAGCGCTCACCGAGGTCTCTCCAATGCTCCTTGAGCCAGCGCTCCGTACGACTGCGGCCCAGTTCGCGCAAGTGGATCAGATACGGCCATTCGGCGTTGACCTTGCTCGACGCCTTCAGATCCACCAGGTCCTCGTCGCCGTGAATGCGATGCAGGCGCATGTCGCGATAGCGCTCGTGATCCAGGTCCTCCGCCTCGATCACCTCACGCAGCAACATGATCGCGCGTATTTCCTTGAGCAGACTGGTGTTGAAGGTGATCTCGTTGAGGCGGTTGATGATGTCGCGCGCAGTGCGCGGCACATCGGGCCGGTTGAAGGGGTTGATCTGCACCAGCACCAGGTCGCGCGCATCGCATTCGTCGACCAGCGGAAAGAGCGCCGGATTACCCGCATAGCCACCATCCCAGTAAGCTTCACCGGCAATCTCCACCGCTTGGAACATAAACGGCAACGCGGCCGACGCCATGACCGCATCCACCGTCAGATCGGGCTGGCGAAAGATCTTGGGGCGACCGCTGCGCACATTGGTCGCGGTCACGAATACCTTGTGTGCGGTGCAGCGATTGACGCAGTCGAAATCGACCAGCTTCGCGACCAGATCGCGCAAGGGGTTGAGGTTGAGTGGATTCAGCTCGTACGGCGAGAACAGGCGTGACAAGTGGTCGAAGAACCGATAGCTCGGCGACGACTCCAGACTCCAGTTGCCGCTGATACGGGCCCAGATATCTCGCTGGATCGGGCTGGTCTTTGCCGCCTCACTGACCGCACGCCAGAACTGCTCCAGCTTGGTGCGCGCCATATCCGGCCCGCCGGCTTCCATGCCGTCGGCCAATACCACCGCGTTCATCGCGCCGGCACTGGTCCCGCTCACGCCCTCGATATGCAGCTCAGGCTCTTCGAGCAGGCGTTCCAGCACGCCCCAGGTTACCGCCCCATGCGCTCCGCCGCCCTGCAATGCCAGTTCGATCGTCTTCCGCTTCTTGGTCATGGCTGTTCACCTGTTTGTCATTCAATGCAGTACATCATGGATGTTGCATTGCAGTAAGGTGGGGCTAATGGGTAGATCGGCTCACTCATAAACCACGTTTGCCAGACCGAGCATCAGGATGGCATCGCGGTTGGTCCAGGAAAAGCAGGCGGCGGCGGCTTCGCGCCAGGGCTGCCAGCGCCAGTTGCGGTGCTCGGCCGGTGCGGTGGTGACGGGCGACCCGGCGGGGATGCACAGGCTGAAGACGTGTTCGGTGTTGTGCGTCACGCCTACCGGGTAGCGGTCGCGCCATTCGGCAAAGATTTCGAAGCGGTTCGAGAGATGCCAATCGCGCAGGTCTAACGGTGCGCAGTCGATCCCGGTTTCTTCGGCGACTTCGCGCATTGCTGTTGCGGCCAAGGTTTCGTTCCCCTCCTGCGAGCCGGTGACTGATTGCCAATAGCCGGGGTGAGCAGCGCGCTCCAGTAGCAGGATATTGAGGTCTGGGTCGTGGATGACGACCAGCACGGAGACGGGGCGTTTGGTTCCCCTGGTGCCCGGCATTGCCTTAAGCGATATCCGACAGCCAGTTGATGCCATCGGCTTGCATGTCGACGAAGCACCAGAAGGGAATACCCTGTTCGCGCCATTCGTTGGCGGCGGCTTCGAAGACCTGCAGGGCTTCGACGAAGTCGGCCTCGGCGCGGCCGTGGATGCCGTCACAATGTTCGAGGATGACCAGGTAGCCTTCAGCCGGACGCCAGCCCAGATCGGCCAGGCAGTCGAGCAGGGCATCCCAGTTGTGGCCGAACCATTCGGGGAAGGCCATGGCCTTGCCGATGCTGTTGAGCATTTCCTTCTTGTCCTGCACGCCGGATAGGTCGATACGAAAGACAAAAAAACTATTCTGCTCGGCCGCCGCGATCAGGGCTTCCTCGCCATCGAGGGGCATGTGATAGACGCTGGCATGGTCGAGGCGGGTCAGGAGTTCGGCGTAATTCATGGGCTGATTTTGCGGAAGCTCTGGTAGTGATCGGCGGTATACCAGCAGGCCTCGGGGCGTGTTACCGGCTGGCCGCCGCAGACAATGCGCCGCGCGCCGCGATGTTTCACACCCGGTGTGCGCACTGTGTATTCGCGATAGTGGCCGCGCGGATGCTGTGGCAGCAGGCGTTCGCGGTTCTGGAAAACGATGCCGTCACGCTTGTGAGGAAACGGGCCGCCCTGGTGAATCAACATGAGTGTCTCGCGTCCTTCCGGCGGCAAATCGCCCGGGGTTATCTCCTGCGCCTGCGCAGTGCCGATGACGCAGGCCAGCAGCAGGAGCAGGAAAGTGCGCATCAGGTTTTGCCAACTTCGACTTGCGTTTCGACCTTTTGGCGCAGGCGGATGTGCAACTCGCGCAACTGCTTCTCGTCGACGTCCGAGGGGGCGTCGGTCAGCAAACACTGTGCGCGCTGCGTCTTCGGGAAGGCGATCACGTCGCGAATCGACTCAGCACCGGTCATCATGGTGACGATGCGGTCGAGGCCGAAAGCCAGACCGCCGTGGGGGGGGGCTCCGTACTTGAGGGCGTCGAGCAGGAAGCCGAACTTGATGCGCTGCTCTTCTTCACCGATGCCGAGGGCTTCGAAGACGCGGGCTTGCACATCGGCCTTGTGGATACGCACCGAGCCGCCGCCGATTTCCCAGCCGTTGAGGGCGAGATCGTAGGCCTTGGCCAGACATTCACCCGGGTTGGTCTTCATCAGCTCGTCGTGGCCATCCTTCGGTGAGGTGAAGGGGTGGTGGCAGGCGGTCCAGCGCTTGTCTTCCTCGCTGTACTCGAACATCGGGAAATCGATCACCCACAGCGGTTCCCAGGCCTTGCCATTGAGGTAGCCTTTCTCGTGGCCGATCTTGCTGCGCAGGGCGCCAAGCGCGTCATTGACGATCTTGGTCTTGTCGGCACCGAAGAAGATCAGGTCGCCGGATTGCGCACCGGTGCGCTCGACGATGGTCTTCAGCGCGGCTTCGTGCAGATTCTTGACGATGGGGGATTGCAGACCTTCTTCGTTAAGCTTCGAAGCGTCATTGACCTTGATGTAGGCAAGGCCTTTGGCACCGTAGATCTTGACGAATTCGGTATAGCCGTCGATCTCGCCGCGCGTCAGCGTGCCGCCAGCGGGGATGCGCAGTGCTGCGACGCGACCGCCGCTGGTGGCGGGACCGGAGAAGACCTTGAACGCTACATCGGCAACGGCATCGGCGACATCCACCAGTTCCAGCGTGACGCGCAGGTCGGGCTTGTCGGAACCGAAGCGGCGCATCGCTTCCGCATAGGTCATGCGCGGGAAGGGATTGGGCAGTTCGACGTCGATGGCATCCTTGAAGACGTAGCGGATCAGCTCTTCGATGATGCCGGTAATGGCCGTCTCGTCCATGAACGAGGTTTCGATATCGACCTGGGTGAATTCGGGCTGGCGGTCGGCGCGCAGGTCTTCGTCACGGAAGCATTTGACGATCTGGTAGTAGCGATCATAGCCGGCGACCATCAGCAGTTGTTTGAACAGCTGCGGGCTTTGCGGCAGGGCGAAAAACTGGCCGGGATGCACACGCGAGGGCACGAGGTAATCGCGGGCGCCTTCGGGGGTCGACTTGGTCAGCATCGGCGTTTCGATGTCGATGAAGCCGTGGTCGTCAAGGAAGCGGCGGAAGGCGCGTGCGGTCTTGTAACGCAGCATCATGTTCTTCTGCATCTGCGGGCGGCGCAGGTCGATGACGCGATTGACCAGGCGCACGTTCTCCGAGAGGTTGTCCTCGTCGAGCTGGAACGGTGGCGTGACCGCCGCATTGAGGATTTCGACTTCGTGGCAGAGGATTTCGATCTCGCCCGAGGGCATGTTGGCATTCTCGGTCCCGGCGGGACGACGACGGACCTTGCCGGTGATCTTCAGCACGAATTCGTTGCGCACGGCCTCGGCCAGCTTGAACATCTCGGGACGATCCGGGTCGCAGACGATCTGGGCGATGCCTTCGCGATCGCGCAGGTCGATGAAGATCACGCCGCCGTGGTCGCGACGACGATGGTTCCAGCCGCACAGGGTGACAATCTGGTCGATGTGGCCGGCATTGAGTTGGCCGCAGTAGTGAGTACGCATGGTGGTTCCCGTCAATGAAAAGTCGGCGCTGGCGGGACGGCGAGCGCCGGTGTGATTATTCGTTTTGGGCGATCCCGGCAAGATTCGGGTAGCGCCGTTGGGGCGGTACGACGCCCATCGAGACGATGTACTTCAAGGCATCGTCGACGCTGATGTCGAGTTCGATGGTTTCGCTCTTCTTGACGAAGAAGAAAAAGCCGTTGACCGGGCTGGGCGCGGTGGGGATGAAGACGCTGACGTACTCATCGACCAGCAATTCGCTGATTTGCCGTGCCGGGGTGCCGGTCTGAAAAGCCACCGACCAGGCCTCGGGATGGGGGTAATGCACCAACAGCACCTTGCGGAAGGCCTCGCCACTCCCCGAAAAGAGCGTGTCGGAAACCTGCTTGACACTGTAGTAGATCGATTTGACGACCGGGATGCGTGCAAGCAGGGCCTCCCAGAATTTCACCAGTTTCTGGCCGACGAAATTCGCCGTGATCAGTCCAGTCAGGAGGATCACCAGCAGGGTCAGCAGTGTGCCTGCCCCTGGTATGTTGAAGCCCAGCAAATTTTTTGGGTGAAGGATCTCAGGCAGTAGCTCTAGCGACTGATCCATGGTGCCGACGATGGCCGTCAGCACCCAGACCGTGATCACCAGCGGGATCCAGATCAGTAGTCCGGTAATGAAATACTTTTTCAAGGATTGGGGTACTCAGTTGCAGGAGGGGCAGGATCCCGTACCACCCTGACAAGGGGGCGGGTTATCAGCTTTGGGCGCAGACTGGCCGCCCTTGAAGTCGGTCTGATACCAACCGCTGCCTTTGAGCTGGAAGCCAGCCGCAGTTAACTGCTTGCTGAAGTTATCGGTTTTGCACTCGGGACACGTGGTCAGGGGAGCGTCGGCCATTTTCTGCAGGACATCTTTTTCGAAGCCGCATTGGCTGCAACGATAGGCGTAGATAGGCATGGGATTCTCCAGAATTTGCAGAATTATATCGGGCCTTGATCTGCCGACCCGGCTAAATGGGGGGCCATCAGGGCAAAATCAAGCCTACATGAGTCCTAGATAGGTTCGATTGATCTCGGCGCCCCAAAACAAGGCAATGACGCCAGCGATGGCCAGGTAAGGGCCAAAGGGCATCGGCACATTGCGGCCACGCTTGGCCAGCACGATCAGCGCGATGCCAATGATGGCACCGACCAGAGAAGACAGCAGGATCACCAGCGGTAACAAGGGCCAGCCTAGCCAAGCCCCGATGGCGGCGAGCAACTTGAAGTCGCCATAGCCCATGCCTTCCTTGCCGGTGGCGAGCTTGAACAGCCAATAGATAGACCAAAGCGCCAGATAGCCGACGGCTGCACCGATGACTGCGTTGGACAGGGTCGTGAAGGTGTGGAAAAGGTTGATCAGCAGTCCCGCCCAGAGCAACGGCAGGGTCAGGTCGTCGGGCAGCAGTTGGGTGTCGGCATCGATGAACGTCAGGGCGATCATGATGGCCAGGAAGAGCATGGCACCGACCCCTGCCAGACTGAAGCCAAAGCGCCAGGCGGCATAGCCGAAGACAAGTCCGGTCAGTGCCTCGACCAATGGGTAGCGGGGACTGATGCCCTTGCCGCACCCCTTGCAACGTCCCTTTTGCAGCAAGTAGCTCAGGATCGGGATATTTTCCAGCGCACCGATCAGGTGGCCGCAATGCGGGCAACGAGAGCGTGGGGCCACCAGAGAGAACGGCTCGGTGTTGGCCGGGGGGCTGCCCGCAAGCTCTGCGCACTGAACCTGCCAGTCGCGCTCCATCATGATAGGCAGACGATGGATGACGACGTTGAGGAAACTGCCGATCAGCAGACCGAAAACGACGCTTCCTACGACGAGCGTCGTGGGTTCAATAGGTGGCATGGTGGTTTAGACGACAGCGCCGAGTTTGAAGATCGGCAAGTACATGGCAACGATGATGCCACCGATGAGACCGCCCAATACCACCATGATCATCGGCTCCATCAGACTCGACAGCGCGTCGACGGCATCGTCGACCTCGGCTTCATAAAAGTCGGCCACCTTCCCGCTCATCTGATCAAGCTGCCCAGACTCTTCACCGATGGCGATCATCTGAATCACCATGTTCGGGAAGATATTGGCATTTTGCATTGCTACGGTAAGACTTGAGCCGACACTGACTTCTGCCTTGATCTGCTTAGTGGCTTCGCGATAGACGTAGTTACCAGAGGCACCACCGACAGAATCCAGTGCCTCAACGAGAGGAACCCCCGCCGCAAACATTGTGGAAAGGGTGCGGGTCCAGCGCGCCATCGTTGCCTTACGAATGACTGCCCCGAAAATCGGTAGACGCAACGAGACCTTGTCCATGAATATTTGCACTGGCACAGATCGTTTCCATGTGTATAGAAAGGCATATATTGCGCCGCCGATGGCAGGGAAGATGATGTACCAGTTGGCTACGAAGTAATCCGAAATCGCGACGACGACGAGTGTTGGCCCTGGAAGCTCGGCGCCGAAACCGGCAAATACCGACTTAAACGTGGGTACGACGAAAATCATGATCAGGGCGACGACGAGGAAGGCGACGACCAATACGGATATTGGGTAAAACAACGCTTTTTTAATTTTGGAGATGATTGCTTGAGTCTTTTCCTTATAGGTCGCAAGTCGGTCAAGTAATGAGTCAAGAATACCCGCTTGCTCACCTGCTTCGACCAGGTTGCAGTACAACTGGTCGAAGTAGAGTGGGTACTTGCGGAAGGCCTGGTTTAGCGATGAGCCGGTCTCGACGTCGGTCTTCACGTCGATCAGCAGCTTGCTGACCGCCCCGTTGGCTGCCCCTTTGGCCACGATATCGAAGGCTGAGAGAAGGGGGACACCGGCCTTCATCATCGTGGCCAGTTGGCGCGTGAATAGCGCGATGTCTTTATCCGTGACCTTGCCACCGCCGCGAGATGAAAGTTTCTTGACCTTGCTGACCATGATGCCTTGGCGGCGCACGGTGGTACGGACAATGGTTTCGGAAGCCGCACGCAACTCGCCGCGCACGATCTTGCCGTGCTTATCCTTGCCCTCCCAAGAGAACATTGTTTGCCCATCAGCCTTGTTTGGCGAAGCCATGCCTGCTCCTTAATCAATCAGCATCGGGATGATGCCTAGGCATTGACGCCTTGTAAAGCCGGAAAAGGCCGAACTTCCTCAAAGCGGCCGTCCCAGGATGACCTCAAGAACAAATCGGCTACCCACATAGGCGAGCAACAGAACACCGAATCCGGTCAGGGTCCAGCGTAAAGCCATGCGGCCACGCCAGCCGTAGCGGTGACGGCCGGCCAGCAGGGCGCCGAAAATCAGCCAGGAAATCACGGCGAAGACGGTCTTGTGGTTGATCGGTAGCGGTTTGCCGAAGATTTGCTCGGAAAACAGGGAGCCGGATAAGAGTGTCATGGTCAGGAGGACGAAGGCGATCGAGATCAGTCGAAACAGCAGCGCTTCCATTGTCAGGAGTGGCGGCAATCCGGCAAATAGGGGCGTCAGTCGGCCGCGATGCAGGTGCTGTTCGGTGACCGCCATCAGAATGGCGTGCAAGGCGGCCAGGGTGAACAGGCTGTAGGCGAACATCGCCATCAGAAAGTGCATGCGGAAGAAAGGCGAGTCGGCATTCGGGATCTCATGCTGACCTGGTACCAGCCACGGCAACAGGCCGCAGAGCGCCGCCAGCGGGAGGCCGAGCATCTGTAGCCCTTCCATGCGGGCGTAGAAACTCTCGATCCAGTAAAGCGCGACGGCCAGCCAGGTCATCATCGACAAGGCGACGGAAAAACCGAAGCGCATGCTGGTCCCGTTCTGGGGGAATAATTCGGCGGCAACCGTGAGGCCGTGCAGCACGAGCGCGAAGAGCAGCACCGCTCGCTCCCAGATCGCCAGTCCGCGAATGGGCTGGTCAAGCAGCGCGCCACGCCAGCGCGAGCGCCAGAAATGTCCGGCCAAGCCTGAATATAGGGCGGCGACCAGCAGATGGGGCCAGGGCGGGTGCAGTATCATTTGCATGACGCGAGTCTACACCAAGGCTCCAGACGCTTATTTCCTGAATTACTGCCACGGAAGCACGCTCAAACCATGCTCGATAATCTGACGCTAAAACTCGCCAAGGTCGTTAAAAACCTGCGCGGACAGGCTCGCCTGTCCGAAGAAAACATTCAGGAAATGCTGCGCGAAGTGCGTATGGCGCTGCTGGAAGCCGATGTGGCGCTGCCGGTCGTCAAGGAATTCATCGCACGGGTTAAGGAAAGGGCGGTGGGTCAGGAGGTGATCGGTTCCCTGACCCCGGGGCAGGCACTGGTCGGCGTGGTGCATCGCGAACTGACCGAGTTGATGGGCGGCGCGAAGGCCGAGCTAAACCTCGCCTGCCAGCCGCCAGCGATCATTCTGATGTCCGGTCTGCAGGGCGCCGGCAAGACGACGACCACGGCCAAGTTGGGTAAGTGGCTCAAGGAGCGCCAGAAGAAAAAAGTGCTGGTGGTGAGTTGCGACGTTTATCGTCCGGCGGCGATTGAGCAGTTGAAGACGGTGGCTGCGCAGGCCGGGATCGACTTTTTCCCCTCGGAAGTCGGCCAGAAGCCGGCCGAGATTGCCGCTGCTGCGCTGGATTACGCCAAACGCCATTTCCATGACGTGCTGTTTGTCGATACTGCGGGCCGCCTCGCGATCGACGAAGCGATGATGGCGGAAATCCGCGAGCTACATGCCCAGTTGAAGCCCATCGAGACATTGTTTGTCGTTGATGCCATGTTGGGCCAGGATGCGGTGAATACGGCCAAGGCGTTCAACGAAGCACTGCCGCTGACCGGCGTGATCCTCACCAAGCTTGATGGCGATGCGCGTGGTGGTGCGGCGCTATCGGTGCGCCATGTCACCGGCAAGCCGCTCAAGTTTGCCGGTGTCGGTGAGAAGCTGACGGGTATTGAGGAGTTCCACCCCGAGCGCATGGCCAGCCGCATTCTTGGCATGGGCGACATTCTTGGCTTGGTTGAGGATGCGCAGCGCGGCGTCGATCAGGACAAGGCGCAGGAATTCGTCAAGAAGATGAAGTCCGGCAAGGGCTTCGATCTCAACGACTTCAAGGATCAGATCGGCCAGATGCGCCAGATGGGCGGCATGGGCGCGCTGCTCGAAAAGATGCCGGCACAGTTTGCCCAGATGGCCCAGCAAGCGGGTGGGCAGGTCGAGGACAAGTCCATTCGGCGCATTGAGGGCATTATCAATTCAATGACGCCGCAGGAGCGGACCAAGCCGGAATTGCTCAAGGCCAGCCGTAAACGTCGAATAGCGACGGGTGCGGGCGTGCAGGTTCAGGAGGTGAACCGTCTGCTCAACCAGTTCGAGCAGACGCAGAAGATGATGAAGCAGTTCTCCAAGGGCGGCATGGCGAAGATGATGCGGGCGGCCAAGGGCCTGATGGGCGGGGGAATGCCGGGGATGCCCCGCTAATCGTTATTGGCTGCCGTCCCGCCAGCGCCGACTTTTGACTGCCGCGCCTGAATGACGCGCGGGCCCCAGGCCCAGTGCTTTTCCCAGGCAGCACGGACCATGTTGGGATACTCCGGGCGACCGAGGCTACCGTTGTAGCGGCCGAGGGCGCGATAGAGATCACCTTTCTCGATATCGAGGTAGTGGCGCAGGATGGTGCAGCCGAAACGCAGGTTGGTGCGCAGATGAAACAGATTGCTGTCGGGACTGCCAATCAGCTTGACCCAGAAGGGCATCACCTGCATGTAGCCACGCGCGCCGGCGCTTGATACGGCGTGCTTGCGAAAGCCGCTTTCCACCTGAATCAGCCCCAGCACCAGATGCGGATCAAGTCCGGCGCGTTGGGCTTCGTAGCGCACTGTCTTGAGAAATTCCAGACGGCCCCGGCGATCCGGCATGCGCTTTTCGAGGCGCCGTGACATTTCCGTCAACCAGTCGAGCTTTTCATCGATGCTGTCGAAGCGTGGCTCGGGTGCGGACTTGTCCGCTACGGCTGCATGCAGGGCCGCCTGCACGCTGGCGGCCAGCGGCTCGTATTGTTGCGCGCCGGCCCAGACATTCGCTGTCCAGAGCAGGCAGAAAAGCAGCCCTAAACGCCGCATGCCTTCTGACGCGCCAGTGCCGCGATGTCGGCCAGCGGTACCTTGGTGGCCTCTTTGTCGCGGCGGTGCTGATATTCGACTAGGCCTTCCTTGAGGCCGCGGTCGCCAATGGTGATGCGATGCGGCACGCCGATCAGTTCCCAGTCGGCAAACATGACGCCGGGCCGCTCGTCGCGGTCGTCGAGAATGACGTCGATGCCGGAGACGATGAGCTTTTCGTACAACTCGATGGCGGCTTGCTGCACGGCTTCAGACTTGCCCCAGCCCACCGGGCAGATGGCGACCGTGAAGGGCGCAATGCTGTCGGGCCAGATGATGCCCTTTTCATCATGATTCTGCTCGATGGCCGCGCCGACCAGGCGTGTGACGCCAATGCCGTAACAGCCCATCACCATCGTCTGCGGCTTGCCGGTTTCGTCGAGGTAGGTGCAGTTCATTGCCGACGAGTATTTCGTCCCGAGGAAGAAGATATGACCGACCTCGATGCCGCGCTGGATGGCCAGTTGGCCCTTGCCGTCGGGTGACGGGTCGCCAGCCACGACGTTGCGGATGTCGGCGATGAATTCCGGTTCCGGCAGGTCGCGCCCCCAGTTGATGCTACGGGTATGGAAGCCGATTTCATTGGCACCGGAGACGAAATCACTCATGTTGGCGACCGTGCGGTCAGCCACGATGCGTACCGGCTTCTTCGTGTTGAGCGGACCGAGATACCCGGGCGGGCAGCCGAAGTGTTCGATGATTTCCTGTTCGGTGGCAAAGCGGAATCCGCCTTCGAGGCCCGGCAGTTTGCCCGCTTTGACTTCGTTCAGTTCGTGATCGCCGCGAATCAGCAGCAGCCAGACTTCGGCGCCCAGCGGGGTGTCCGTGGCGATCACGATGGATTTCACGGTGCGCTCAATCGGCAGGCCGAGCAGCTTGGCGACGTCCTCGCAGCGGATGGTATCGGGCGTCGCGACTTTTTCCATTGCAAAAGTCGGCGCTGGCCGGACGGCAAGCAGCGGCAATGCTTCGGCCAGTTCGATATTGGCGGCGTAGTCGGAGTCGGGGCAGTAGACCAGCAGATCCTCACCCGTGTCGGCAATCACCTGAAACTCATGGGATAGCGAGCCGCCGATGGCCCCCGTGTCAGCACGTACGGCGCGGAATGTTAGACCCAGCCGCTCGAAAATCTTCACATAGGCGGCATACATGGCCTGATAGCTTTTCTCCGCGCTGGCCTCGTCGCGGTCGAAGGAGTAGGCATCTTTCATGGTGAATTCGCGGCCGCGCATCACGCCAAAACGCGGGCGCCGCTCATCCCGAAACTTGGTCTGGATGTGATAGAAGTTTTTCGGCAACTGGCGATAGCTGTGGATCTCGCCACGAGCGATGTCGGTCACCACCTCCTCGGAGGTGGGCTGGATGATGAAGTCGCGGTCGTGGCGGTCCTTCACGCGCAACAACTCCGGCCCCATCTTGTCCCAGCGACCGGTTTCCTGCCAGAGTTCGGCGGGCTGCACCAGCGGCATCAGCAATTCGATGGCGCCGGCGCGGTTCATTTCCTCGCGGACGATCGCCTCGATCTTGCGGATGACCCGCAGCCCCATCGGCATGTAGCTGTAGATGCCGCCTGCCAGCTTGCGAATCATGCCGGCGCGGGTCATCAGCTTGTGGGAGGCGACCTCGGCGTCGGCGGGGGCTTCTTTCAGGGTGGCGATGAAGAATTGACTGGCGCGCATGACGAAATTCCGTGGCTGACGATTAAACGAGGATTTTAACTGTCCCTTCGACCTTGCTCGGCTTTCCTCGGTCAGGGGAAGTGTGGAACAATTCCAACCAGTCAAACATTTGAGGTCTTTCATCATGCTCGATCGGGAAGGTTATCGCCCGAACGTCGGCATTATCCTGACCAATCAGCGTAACGAGGTGTTCTGGGGCAAGCGAATTCGCGAACATTCCTGGCAGTTTCCGCAGGGTGGCATCAAAAAGGGAGAGTCGCCCGAGCAGGCGATGTTCCGCGAGTTGTACGAAGAGGTCGGCCTCAGGCCCGAGCATGTGCGCATTATTGGGCGTACGCGCGATTGGTTGCGATATGACGTTCCCCGGCAGTGGGTGCGCCGGGAATGGCGCGGGAGTTACAGGGGGCAGAAGCAGATCTGGTTTCTGCTGCGATTGGTGGGCCGCGACAGCGATGTCAGTCTGCGGGCAACGGAAAAGCCGGAGTTCGATGCCTGGCGCTGGAGCAGTTACTGGGTGCCGCTGGATGCGGTCATCGACTTCAAACGCATGGTCTATGCTCAGGCACTGACGGAATTGTCGCGCCTGATTTTCCAGGCAGCGGAGCGCATGCCGCATTGGCCTGGGTTTGAGTGGACGAAGTTCATGATGGGTTATGAAGCCAAGCCGCAGAATGAGGAGGAATTACCATGAAATGGCATGGATGGACTTTGTGGCCCCTGCTGCTGCTGACGACGGTGGCGATGGCTGATGTGCGTTTTCGCGACCTCAGCGACCCGGATGCGCCCAAGTGGACGGAAGATGAGGCCGTCCCGCCGGAATTTCCCAAGACCGAGAACCTGTTGCCGTTCTATGTCAGCGAGATGACCGCGCATCGCTTCATGATCGATGCCTCGACGCTGCAGGTGGGCAAGGATGGCGTGGTGCGTTATGTCTTGGTGGTCCAGACCAGTGGCGGTGCGACCAACATCAGCTTCGAGGGCATACGCTGTGATGCGCGTGAATTCCGTCTCTATGCGTCGGGGCACCGCGAGGGGCGTTGGACAAAGGCTCGGCTGAGCGAGTGGCGGCCGATTGAAAACAAACCAGTGAATCGTCACCATGCGGCCTTGTCGCGGGATTTGTTCTGCCCAAATGGTGTGGCGATTTACACCCCCGATGAGGGTCGCGATGCCCTGCGTCGTGGCAAGCATCCTGAGGCGCTATGAGCTTACTCGATCCCCTAATTTCACAAGTTGATCAGGCCTTGCGGACGGTGTTTGCCGCAGCACCGACGACGCGCCCGATGCCGGGCGAACAGATGCCTGAAGCCGACCTGACAGAAAGTGAGCGTCGCCATGTGGCCGCGCTGATGCGGATCAACCATGTGGGTGAGGTTTGTGCGCAGGCCTTATATGCCGGACAGGCGGCGACGGCTCGCGATGATCGAACCAAGGTCGCGATGCAGCAGGCAGCCTGGGAAGAGACCGAGCATCTCAACTGGACAGAGCGGCGGATTGCCGAGCTAGGTGGCCACAAGAGCTTGTTGAACCCCCTTTGGTATGCCGGGGCATGGACCATCGGTGCGGTTGCCGGGCGTATGGGGGATGCCATCAGCCTCGGGTTTGTCGTCGAAACGGAGCGGCAGGTCGAGGCACATCTGCTCAGTCATCTGGATCAGTTACCGGCCGCCGATGGACGCTCGCACGCGATTATTGAGCAGATGAAAACCGACGAAATTCGCCATGCAAACATGGCTGCCGGGTTAGGGGCGCAAGAACTGCCGGGCCTCGCCAAGCTCGCGATGAAGCTTGCCGCCAAGCTGATGACGACAACCGCCCACCGAATCTGACGGGTCAGACCTCGACGATCTCGAAAGAATGCTTCATCTCGGCGGTTTTGCCGAGCATTATCGAGGCGGAGCAATATTTCTCGGCGGAAAGCTTGACGGCGCGCTCCACTACTTCTGGCTTCAGCTCCCGTCCCGTAACGATAAAGTGCAGGTGAATCTGCGTAAAGACCTTGGGGTCCTCTGCGGCGCGTTCGGCATCTAATTTGACTTCGCAAGCCCGGATGTCCTGACGGCTTTTTTTCAGGATCGAAATGACATCGAACGAGGTGCAACCGCCTGCACCGGCCAGCAACAACTCCATTGGGCGCGCCGCCCAGTTATGGCCGCCCGCTTCCGGCGCACCATCCATCGGCACGAGGTGACCGCTGCCGGTTTGTGCAATAAAGCTCATGCCTTCGTGCCATCTGACCGTACATTCCATTTCATTCTCCCGAGAGTCGATTGTTGCCTGTCATTGTAGAGAGTTTGAAGCTTGACAAAAGTCGGCGCTGGCGGGACGGCAAAGCACTTTTGTCGGTCGGGGAAAAGAAATGTTTGACTCGGCCGGACTTTATTGGATATCATGCTCGGCTTTCCGCGTCTTGGACTGGTATTTTTTGCCAATTTACAAAGTGCGCGTCACTGTTTGAAATGCACCGCAGGATTTCCTATGAAGACTTTTTCCGCCAAATCGCATGAAGTCACGCGTGACTGGTTCGTTGTCGATGCTTCCGACAAGGTACTGGGTCGCCTGGCTGCTCAAATTGCCCACCGTCTGCGTGGCAAGCACAAGCCTGAATACACGCCGCACGTAGATACCGGCGACTACATCGTGGTCGTGAACGTTGAAAAGCTGCGTGTCACCGGCAACAAGGCGGAGGACAAGAAGTATTTCCGCCACTCCGGTTTCCCTGGCGGCATTTACGAAACCAATTTCATCAAGCTGCAGCAGCGTTTCCCCTCCCGCGTTCTTGAAAAAGCGGTCAAGGGCATGCTGCCGAAGGGCCCGCTGGGCTATGCAATGCTGAAGAAAATGAAGTGCTATGCCGGCGGCGCTCATCCGCACGAGGCGCAGCAGCCTAAGACCCTGGATATCTGACAGGACAAATGAACATGGCAGCGAATTACTATTACGGCACAGGGCGTCGCAAGACGGCGGTAGCACGCGTTTTCCTGAAAAACGGCAGCGGCAAGATCGTGGTTAACGACAAGCCGGTCGATGAGTTCTTTTCACGTGAGACAGGTCGCATGGTCGTGCGCCAGCCGCTTGAGCTGACTCAGCATTCAGCGACTTTCGACATCATGGTTAATGTGATCGGCGGCGGCGAGTCTGGGCAGGCTGGCGCAGTGCGTCACGGCATTACCCGTGCGCTGATCGAATACGATGCGACCCTGAAGCCCGCCCTGTCGAAGGCCGGGTTTGTAACGCGGGACGCACGTGAGGTCGAGCGTAAGAAGGTCGGTTTCCACAAGGCACGTCGACGCAAGCAGTTCTCGAAGCGCTAAGCGCCAGCAGCAAAGAACCGCCTTCGGGCGGTTTTTTGTTGATACCATTCGCCGTTTCCCTGAGATTCGAGGGTGTGAGCATGAACCGGAGGGTTGGATTTGACGCATGTCTTGGATTGACCCAAGTTCCCGATTTGCCGTAAAGCTGCGCCGCTTGCGCAGCCGGTATGGCATTACCGCCCCGCAACTGGCGATACGCCCCCATCTGCCTTGGTATGTCAAGGCGTTAACGCTCACGGTACTTGCCGGCCTGATCGTGGTGGCTGTGGTCTCGATTTACGATGCGGGCAGGCGTGTTGTTGGCTATGATGGCGGCGAGCTGGATAAGGTGGTTGAGCTGTTACGTACAACCAATGCAGAACTAGAGGAAGAGGTGGCGCGAATGCGCAGCCTTCTCTCCGGCAGCGAAAGCACATTGCAGATTGAGCGCTCAGCGCAAAAGCTACTCTCCGAACAGAACGGCTTACTTGTTGCGGAAAATGCCAGACTCAAAGAGGATCTGGCGGTTTTTGAGCGCCTGGCCAAGGTCGAGCCGGCATCTCACTCATCAGGCGCACCCGGGGGCGTCTCCCTGGATCGAATTAGTGTCCGCCCGCTTGCTCCGAAAACATACCAATTCAGTTTCTTGATTGCGCTGCAAGGCGACCGGCGCGGCAAGGAATCGACATTCGATTTGCAACTGGTCATTTCACCCCGATCAGTCACTGGTGCTAAGATCACTCTGCCGGCAAGCAGAGCTGACCCGGATATCAGCCAGTATCAAATCGCGTTACGCAATTTTCGGCGTATCGAAGGCAAGTTCAAAGTGCCTGAGGACTTTGTTCCAGGGAAGGTTGAGTTCGTTATTTCAGAAGGTGGCAAGCTGTTGGCCAGCCAGAGCGTGAGCCTCTAGGAGATACCAATGTTTAGCAAATCCAATAAGCCGAATAACCGGATCGACAGTCTGATTGGCGCCGGTACGATCATCAAAGGTGACATTACTTTCAGTGGCGGGTTACGCATTGATGGCGAGGTGCATGGCAATGTCTCTGTTGCAGCAGAGGCGTCGGGGACCTTGGTTCTTAGTGAGCATGCCCGTATCGAGGGGGCTGTGAATGTGCCGAACCTGGTGGTGAATGGCATGGTGAATGGCCCGATTTGCTCGACCGAGTTCATTGAGTTGCAATCACATGCGCGGGTGACAGGCGATGTCGAGTACCGGACGATTGAAATGCAGCTTGGCGCAGTTGTGCAGGGGCGGCTCATTTACCAAGATGAAATGGCCGTGCGGGCCGTTGAATTAAAACTTGCGTCTGGCCATTGAAAATTTGCCAGGCCGTATCAGATAATCACGATTCGGCCAATTACGCCGGACCATCGCAACTCTGATGTACTCTCCAGGAGAAAAATATGAATGCCCCCAATGAGATGCCTGTCCCAATCGTTTTTTCAGATAGTGCAGCTGGTAAAGTGAAAGAGTTGATTGCCGAGGAGGGGAATCCTGAGCTCAAGCTCCGAGTTTTTGTCACTGGCGGAGGGTGTTCTGGATTTCAGTATGGGTTCACCTTTGATGAGGTGGCTGCCGAAGACGATACTGTGATGGAAAAAAATGGCGTCACGTTGCTGATCGACCCAATGAGCTTCCAGTATCTGGTCGGCGCGGAAATTGATTACACCGAGGGTTTGCAGGGATCTCAATTCGTGATCAAGAACCCGAATGCAACCAGCACGTGCGGGTGTGGATCGTCTTTTTCGGCCTGATCTACAGCTGACAATGCTTGGCTGCTTAGTCAAGCATTGTCAGCGGTGAGACCCCGAGCATTTCCAAAGTCTCTAGGTGGTCAGTTGCCTGGCGACGAAATTCAGCCAGCCGTGTTGTCGGCAGCGGGGTTGCGGGCGGTAGTGCGACAGTTTGTGGGTTCAGATGAACCCCATTGATCTGGAACTCGTAGTGCAAGTGGGGCCCCGTAGCAAGTCCCGTGGCCCCGACGTAGCCAATGATATCCCCTTGCTGAACCCGCGCCCCTTTTTTCATGCCTTGCGCAAACTTCGATAGATGCCCGTAGACGGTGGTTTTCCCACCAGGATGGCGAACGGTAACCACATTGCCATACCCTCCCCGCACCCCGGCAAATTCGACGACACCATCTCCGGTGACCCTGACACGAGTGCCGGTTGGTGCGCCATAGTCAATGCCGCGATGGGCACGCATTTCGCGCAATACGGGATGGAATCTGCCACTGGAGAACCCCGATGTGATGCGCGAAAATTCAAGCGGAGATCGTAGAAATGCCTTTTTAAGGCTGCTCCCGTTCAGGTCGTAATAACCCTCTGTTCCACCCGTAACCTTGAACCAGAACGCGTGATGGGGTTTGCCATCATTGACGAATTTAGCGGCCAAGATGCGCGCGAGTTTTTCAGGTTTCCCCTGACGAGTTTTGAGTTCGTAAATAACGGACAAGTGATCATTTTTGCGCAGATCGCGATGGAAATCGATAACTCCGCTGAAGATTTCCGCAACCTGAAGGGCGACGCTGTCAGGAATACCCGCGCTGTCAGTGGCACCAAAGAGGGAGTGACGAATAACCGCAGACTGGTGGATGACCCTGGACTCATAATCCGCTTCTAGCGTATTGACTGTGAATCCATTCGCGGTATTGCGAACATTCAAATAGGCGTTATCGCTGCCATTGAGGGGGAAACTGAGGGCTAGTAGCGTGCCGTCTGCACCAACCTGCGAGGAAACAACCTTGCCGGGGGCCAGTTGTCGAAAAATACTGGCAGCTTCTTGGTTGGAGCGAAGGAAAGGCAGTACATCTTTGCCCGAAACTCCTGAGCGCTCAAGCAATTCAGCCACTGTATCGCCTGCCTGAATTCTGAGTTCCCGCGCATTTATGGTTTCTGTGTTGGCAATCTGAATCGGTAAAGTATCGCTCAAAGGCTCGGTTACCGAATAGCGTTGCCCGCTATAGGTGACGGTATCTGGCGCAGTACCAAAAGCAAGAGCACCCCCCGTAATCATCACGATGGCGGCCAGAGAAAGTAGCCATGGCTTTTTGTGATTGTGCGTTAGGGCAAGTTTTCGCTGGTTTAAAATTGTCGGCATGCCAGAAGATCTTCTCTTGTCTTGAGTGGCATGCCCTTGGCGAAACACTTTATTCCGCCGAAGAACCAAGCCCAAGCTGCAAGACTATCATATAAATCAACAAGAAAACAATGGGTAATCCCGGATGATGGATACAAAATCGCAACTTGAACTGATTAAACGTGGCGCGCATGAACTGTTGCTAGAGACTGAGCTATACGAGCGGCTTGCCACCGCGCGTCCGCTGAGGATCAAGGCGGGTTTTGATCCTACAGCCCCGGATCTGCATCTGGGCCATACCGTGTTGATTAACAAGCTGCGGCACTTCCAGCAGTTGGGGCATCAGATTATTTTCCTGATCGGGGACTTTACAGGGCTGATTGGCGATCCGACTGGAAAAAACGCGACGCGCCCGCCCTTGTCACGAGAGCAAGTCCTGGAGAACGCGCAAACGTATCGCGATCAGGTCTTCAAGATCCTTGACCCCGAAAAAACCGAGGTATGCTTCAACTCAACTTGGTTCGATGCCTTGGGGGCTTCGGGCATGATCAAGCTTGCGGCGCAACATACTGTGGCGCGGATGCTTGAAAGAGATGACTTCGCCAAGCGCTACGCTGGAAATCAACCCATTGCCATTCATGAGTTTCTCTACCCGCTGTGCCAAGGCTATGATTCCGTGGCATTGCGGGCGGATGTAGAGCTCGGCGGGACTGATCAAAAGTTTAACTTGCTCGTCGGGCGCGAATTGCAAAAGCACTACGGACAAGCCCCGCAGTGCATTTTGACAATGCCACTACTGGAGGGGCTGGATGGCGTTAACAAGATGTCCAAGTCCCTCGGCAACTATATCGGGATTGCTGAAGCGCCCCAAGAGATATTTGGCAAGCTGATGTCGATCTCCGACGACTTGATGTGGCGCTACTATGAATTGCTGTCATTCAAGACCTCGCAGGAAATCGAGGCACTGAAACAAGGTGCGCGCGAGGGCCGCAATCCACGCGATATAAAAGTACTGCTCGCGCTGGAGTTGGTAGAACGCTTCCACTCTAAAACAGATGCTGAGAAGGCGCTGGCGGATTTTGAAGCCCGCTTCCAGCGTGGTGCCATGCCCGATAGCATGCCCGAGTTCAATCTGCAGGCCGCACCGATTGCCCAGATTCTCAAGCAAGCTGGCTTGGTAGCGAGTACATCGGAAGCCTTGCGCATGATCGAAAGTGGTGGTGTGCGACTGGATGGAAGCAAGGCGGAGAGCAAAGCACTCCTCCTTGAGTCGGGTGTGACTGTGGTGCTGCAAGTCGGTAAGCGCAAGTTCGCGCGGGTATCGATCACCTGAATCTGATCTTTTTTAGTTAATTTTAAAAACTTTTCAAAAAGTTCTTGACGGTGGGAAATGAGTAGCTATAATTGCGGGCTTCGTTGGTGCTGAAGCGCGGTTTTGAAGCGGTGAAGCGGCGACAGATCTTTAACAAAAGAACAACCGATAGGTGTAGGTGCTTG